>NZ_JAPZPQ010000003.1:0-495751 GCF_040407505.1 Sphingomonas faeni
CGGGTCCCGCCCCCGATCCCCCCCCCCCGGCGGGGCCCCCCCCCCCGGCGGGGGGGGGGGGTGGGGGGGGGGGGGCCCCCCCGCCCCCCCCCCCCCCCCCCCCCCGGGGGGGTGGGGGGGGGGGGGGGGGCCCTGTTCCAGGCGCCGCGCTGCTTGGCTACCCCTCACCCCAGCCCTCTCCCCGGAGGGGAGAGGGAGCAGATCATGATCTACGATATCCGCCACGTCACGACGTTCGACTACGGCGCGAGCGTGAAGTTCGCGCGGTGCAATCTGCGGTTGAAGCCGATCGACTGGCCGGGTCAGCGGCTGGATAGCTACGCGCTGTCGGTGCATCCGGCTGGGCGGACCAGCCCGGCGCGCGCGGAGGCGGGACTCGCCAATGTCACGCGACTCGTGGTCGACAGCCCGGTGCGGCATCTGACGATCGAGAGCCGGTCGCGGATGACGGTCGACCGGCTCGTCCCCGTCCCGGACGCGAGCGATCCAACGCTCGCAGAGATCGCGGCGATGGCGCGGGCGAGCACCGACCTCTCTGCGGCGAGCCCGGCGAATTACATTTATCCCTCGCCGCTGATCCCGCTCGACCAGGCGATCGCGGACTATTGCGCGGTGGATCTCGATCCTTCCCGGGGCGCACTGGAAGCCGGAATCGCGCTCGCGCGGCGGATCCAGGTGGAGTTCGAATTCGACGCGGACGCGACGTTGGTTGATACGCCGCCGCACGAGGCGTTCCTCCAGCGCAAGGGCGTGTGCCAGGACTTCGCGCAGATCATGATCACGGGCCTGCGCGCAGCGGGACTGCCGGCGGCGTATGCGTCGGGGTATATCCGGACGATCCCACCCGAGGGTCAGCCGCGGCTGGTCGGGGCGGATGCGACGCATGCCTGGGTGTTGCTGTGGTGCGGGCCGGTGCGCGGCTGGGTCGGGGTCGATCCGACTAACGGGATCTGGATGGCAAGCGATCACATCGTGATGGCGGTCGGGCGGGACTATGCCGAGATCGCCCCGGTCGACGGGGTGGTGCTCGGGTCGGGCGCGCAGAACATGGACGTCAGCGTCGACGTCGCGCCTTTGGATGAGACAGTTCAGGCGTAACTTCCGAAATCCGTTCTCCCGCGAAAGCGGGAGTCCAGGGCCACGAACGTGATCCATTGTTACCCTGGGCTCCCGCTTTCGCGGGAGAACACGGTGGGTCTGGAATGTAGCGGCGTTACTTCTCGTCGTGCGGGTTCGGATACGAGCCACCGCCGCTCTCGCCGCCCTTGTCCTTGGCCGGCGCGTTGTTCACGCCGTCCTTCTCCTTCGCACCGTCGTCGTTCTTGGGCACGCCCTGCATCGGTTGTTTGTCGGTCATGATCGTTCCTCTCGTGCTACCAAACACCCCGCGCGCAATTGCGTTGCGCTGCGCACCGCCCCACATAGACGCGCAAGTTAGAATGGGGACGTAAGTGGCCGATCCGTACAAGACTCTGGGTGTAGCGCGCGACGCGACCGAAGCCGACATCAAGAAGGCGTACCGCAAGCTCGCGAAGGAGCTTCATCCCGATCGCAACAAGGACAATCCGAAGGCGTCGGAGCGGTTCAGCACGGTGACCAACGCGTACGACCTGCTGAACGACAAGGACAAGCGCGCGCGGTTCGATCGCGGCGAGATCGATGGCGACGGCAATCCGGCGTCGCCGTTCGGCTTCGGCGGCGGCGGCGGGCGACCCCAGCCCGGCGGCGGCTTCCGCAGCGAAGGCTATGAGAGCGGCGCCGGCGGTGCCGACATGAGCGACATCTTCGAAGGCTTGTTCGGTGGCGCGCAACGTGGCGGTGGGGGCGGGTTCTCCGGCGGCTTCGGGCGTCGGCCGCAGCCTAAGGGTGAGAATGCCGCGTACCGCCTTCAAGTCCCGTTCGTCGAGGCGGCGACGCTGGAGCCGCAGCGCGTCACGCTCGCCGACGGCAAGACGCTCGATCTCAAGCTCCCCGCCGGGGTCGAGAGCGGCACGCAGATGAAGCTGGCCGGCAAGGGCGAGCAGGGTCCGGGCGGCGCGGGCGATGCGATCCTGACGATCGAAATCCAACCGCACAAGTTCTTCACACGCGACGGCGACGACGTCCGCCTCGACCTGCCGATTACGCTCGCCGAGGCGGTGCTGGGCGGCTCGATCAAGGCACCGACGGTCGACAAGCCGGTGATGCTGACCATCCCCAAGGGCACGACCTCGGGCAAGACGCTGCGCCTCAAAGGCAAGGGTTTTCACAAGAAGGGCGGCACGCGGGGCGACCAGTTGGTCACTCTCATGATCGACATTCCCGCCAGCGATGCGGCGCTGACCGCGTTCATCGAAAGCTGGGACGGTCGCGAAGCCGGGAACCCGCGGGGGGCCATGGGCGTCTGAACCCGTTGTGAATGACAATACCCTAACGCCCGAAGCGCGCGCGCACGATCATGGTGCGACGCGCGCCCGTCTCACTCGCGGCATGGCGAAGGTCAGGCCAGGCAGCTACGCGTTCGAGATCGTCAAGCGGGCGGCCGTCGGCGTGTTCAACGATGGTTTCATCCACGCGGGGAACCTCGCCTATCTCGCGTTGATGACGGTGTTCCCGTTCTTCATCGTCGCCGCCGCGATCCTGTCGATCTTCGGGCAGAGCGTCGAGACGGTGCGCGCGGTCGAGTCGTTCCTCAACGTCCTGCCGCCCAACGTCGGCGACCTGTTGCGTAAGCCGATCGCCGACGTGCTCGCTGCGCGGACCGGGTCGCTGTTGTGGCTTGGTGCGCTGGTCGGACTGTGGACGGTCGGCAGCTTCGTCGAGACGATCCGCGACATCTTCCACCGCGCGTACGGGATCAAGGCGACCGCACCGTTCTGGAAATCGCGGCTCGGTTCGTCAGCGGTGATCATCCTGTCCGTGGTGATCGCGCTGCTGTCGTTCCTCGTCCAGGGCATCCTCACCGCGGCCGAGCAGTTCATCTATCGCCTCGTCCCCTTCGCGCAGGACGCCGCCGGCTGGGTCGGGCTGTCGCGACTCATCCCCGGCCTGCTCATGTTCGGCGCGCTGTACCTGCTGTTCTACTCGGTCACCCCGTCGCGCTATCGCTATTCGAAGTGCCGTAAATGGCCAGGCGCGCTGTTCACGACCGCCTGGTGGGTCAGCGCGACCGCGTTGCTGCCGGTGATCCTGTCGCGGCTCGGCGGCTACGACCTGACCTATGGCAGCCTGGCGGGTGTCGTCATCATGCTGTTATTTTTCTATGTCATCGGGCTCGGTCTCGTATTCGGCGCGCATCTCAACGCAGCACTGGCGGAACCACCCGAAACAACGCTAGAGCAGCCTGCTACGGATATGCAGGTATAGGCGGGGACGGCGTGAACGGTTTGATGGCGGGCAAGCGTGGGCTGATCATGGGCTTGGCGAACGACAAGTCGCTGGCCTGGGGGATTGCCAAGAAGCTGTCCGAGGCGGGCGCGGAACTCGCGTTCAGCTACCAGGGCGAGACGATGGAGAAGCGAGTCCGCCCGCTCGCCGAGCAATTGGGCGTGGCGCGGCTGTTCGATTGCGACGTGTCGGACATGGGTACGCTCGATGCGACCTTCGACAAGCTTGCCGAGGAATGGCCGACGATCGACTTCGTCGTCCACGCGATCGGCTTTTCGGACAAGAACGAGCTGCGTGGGCGGTTCGTCGACACCAGCCTCGACAATTTCCTGATGACGATGAACATCTCGGTGTATTCGTTCGTCGCGGTGGCGCAGCGCGCGGCCAAGATGATGACCGAGGGCGGCGCGATGCTGACGCTCAGCTATTACGGCGCGGAGAAGGTCATTCCGCATTACAACGTGATGGGCGTGGCGAAGGCGGCGCTCGAGACGAGCGTGCAGTATCTCGCGGTCGATCTGGGTCGCGACAACATCCGCGTGAATGCGATATCGGCGGGGCCGATCAAGACGCTGGCTGCGAGCGGCATCGGTGATTTCCGCCTGATCCTGAAGTGGAACGAGCTGAATTCGCCGCTGAAGCGCAACGTGACGATCGACGACGTCGGCGGCGCGGGGCTGTATCTGCTGAGCGACCTGGCTTCGGGCGTCACGGGCGAAACTCACCACGTCGACGCCGGCTACAACGTGATCGGTATGAAAGCCGAAGACGCCCCCGATATCGCCTTGGTATAGAGTTCGGCGATGCCCGTGATCTTTTCCGATCGTGGGTTTCGCTTCCATTTCTACTCAAGCGAAGGCGATCCGCGCGAGCCTATGCATGTGCACGTCGCAAAGCGCGGTGAGGGTGATGCGAAGTTTTGGCTTTATCCCGAAGTGGCGATGGCCGATAACCGTGGACTGGATGCACGCACCCTGCGATGGCTCACCGAGCAGATAAGCCTTCGCAGGCCAGAGATCGTGAGCGCATGGCATGAGCATTTCGGTACGCCCGACGAGCGTTGAATTCGACGAGGACCAGATGTGGGTCCGGCTCGACGATGGCCGCACGTTGGGTGTTCCGCTCGCCTGGTATCCACGATTGCTGCACGGCTCACCCGCCGATCGGGGCAAAGTCTGGATCAGTCCGAGCGGCTTGCACTGGGACGAGCTCGACGAGGACATATCGGTCCAGGGCCTGATTGCCGGTCGCGGTGACATGACACGCACGAACCGCAACGCCGCATGAGCTTCAATACGTTCGGACGGTTGTTCCGCTTCACCACCTGGGGCGAGTCTCATGGGCCTGCGCTGGGTGCGATCGTCGACGGGTGCCCACCCGGCATTCCGCTGACCGAAGCCGATATCCAGCCCTGGCTCGACAAGCGTCGCCCCGGCACCTCGCGCTTCACTACGCAACGGCGTGAGCCAGATACGGTTCGCATCCTCTCGGGCGTGTTCGAGGGGCGGACGACGGGGACGCCAATCAGCCTGATGATCGAGAATGTCGACCAGCGCTCGAAGGACTATTCCGACGTCGCCAAGGCCTATCGCCCCGGCCACGCCGACTATGCCTATGACGCGAAATACGGGTTTCGCGATTTCCGAGGTGGCGGCCGCTCCTCCGCGCGCGAGACTGCCGCACGCGTCGCCGCAGGAGCGGTCGCGCGGCTCGTCGTCCCGCAAGTCCGCGTCCGCGCATGGGTCGAGGCGATCGGTGGCGATGCGATCGATCCGGCCAACTTCGACGACGCGCAGATCGACCAGAACCCGTTCTTCTGCCCCGATGCCGAAGCCGCACTCCGTTGGGAGGCGCTCGTCGACGCCGCGCGGAAATCCGGCTCGTCGCTCGGCGCGGTGATCGCGTGCAAGGCGACCGGCGTGCCGGCCGGATGGGGGGCGCCGCTCTACGCCAAGCTCGATTCCGAACTCGCGTCGGCCTGCATGAGCATCAACGCCGTCAAGGGCATCGAGATCGGCGACGGGTTCGCCGCCGCCGCGCTGTCAGGCGAAGCGAATGCCGATCCGATGCGGCCGGGCGTCGATGGCCCCGAATTCCTCGCCAACCATGCGGGCGGGATCGCCGGCGGGATCGCAACCGGCCAGCCGATCCGGCTTCGCGTCGCGTTCAAGCCGACCAGCTCGATCCTGACCCCGGTCGAGACGATCAGCCCGACCGGCGAGGCCGCGACGATCGCCACCAAGGGACGGCACGACCCCTGCGTCGGCATCCGCGGAGTCCCCGTGGTCGAGGCGATGGTGGCGCTCGTCCTCGCCGACCAGGCGCTGCTGCATCGGGGCCAATGCGGCTGACGTCGGAACCTATGCAGGACTGAAGCGCTTGCTCTTCAATAACATAGGAGAGCGAAATGCGTATTCTGACTTCGATCGCAGCAGCAGCGTTGATCATTCCGGGCGTTGCAATGGCACAGACGAGCACCGGCGGCTCGATGGGCGGCACCACGGGTGGTACGATGAGCGGCGGTACCATGGGCGGTTCGACCGCAGGTAGCACGACCGGCGGCATGTCGACCGGCACGATGGATCAGGCCAACCCCTCGACCAGCACCCGTTCGACCACGACGACGCGCACCCAGCGTGGCACCAAGGCTCGCAGCCGTACGCGCGGTACGACGTCGGGCACCACGAGCGGCACCGGCACGACGGGTAGCACCATGTCAGGCACGACCGGTAGCACGATGGGCGCCGACACGATGGGCGGCACGACTGGTACGACGGGCACCATGGGCGGCACCACCGGCACGATGGGTGGCACGACCACCGGGACGATGGGTTCGACCACAGGCGGGACGACCGGCACGACCACCCCGCGCTGATCCCACCGTCTTACAGTAACTGAAAAGCCGGGCGAGCAATCGCCCGGCTTTTTTCGTATCAGTCCGAGAATGGATCGCGGACAAGGATCGTATCGGCACGCTGCGGGCTGGTCGACACCAACGTCACGGGGCAGCGGATCAGCTCCTCGATCCGGCGGATGTACTTGATCGCCTGCGCCGGCAGGTCGGCCCAGCTGCGCGCACCGGCAGTCGTCTCCTGCCAACCTTCCATCGTCTCGTAGATCGGCTCGACCAGCGCCTGGTCCGCCGCATGCGCCGGGAAGTAATCGAGCGTCTCGCCCCGCAACTTGTAGCCGGTGCAGATCGATACGGTCTCGAACCCATCTAGCACGTCGATCTTGGTCAGCGCGATCCCGGTGATGCCGCCAACCGCCGCCGCCTGGCGCACCAGCACCGCGTCGAACCAGCCGCAGCGACGTTTCCGCCCGGTGACGGTGCCAAACTCATGGCCACGGACGCCGAGACGCTCGCCGGTCTCGTTCTCGAGTTCGGTCGGGAACGGCCCCGAGCCGACGCGCGTCGTGTATGCCTTGGCGATGCCGAGCACGAAGCCGACCGCCGATGGCCCGAGGCCAGACCCGCCGGCTGCGGCGCCTGCGATGGTGTTGGACGAGGTGACGAACGGATAGGTGCCGTGATCGACGTCGAGCAATACGCCCTGCGCACCCTCGAACAGGATGCGCTTGCCGGCCGAGCGCGCGGCATTGAGATCGCGCCATACAGGCTTGGCGAACGGCAGCACGAAACCGGCGATCTCGCGCAGTTCCGCGATCAGGCGTGCGCGATCGATCGGCGGTTCGCCGAACCCTGCACGCAGCGCGTCGTGATGCGCGGTGAGACGATCGAGCTGCGGCCCGAGATCGTCGAGATGCGCGAGATCGCACACGCGGATCGCGCGGCGACCGACCTTGTCCTCATATGCAGGTCCGATGCCGCGGCGGGTCGTGCCGATCTTGCCGGCGCCGCTCGCATCCTCGCGCAGACCGTCGAGGTCGCGGTGGAACGGCAGGATCAGCGCGCAGGTGTCGGCGATCCGCAGCGTCTCCGGGGTCGCTACGACGCCCTGTGCGCCCAATCGCGCGATCTCGTCCTTCAGTGCCCAAGGATCGAGCACCACGCCATTGCCGATGAACGACGGCGTGCCGCGGACGATGCCCGACGGGAGCAGCGACAATTTGTACACGTTGTCGCCGACGACCAGCGTGTGGCCGGCATTGTGGCCGCCCTGGAACCGCACGACCATGTCGGCACGCTCGGCGAGCCAGTCGACGATCTTGCCCTTGCCTTCGTCGCCCCATTGCGCGCCGATGACTGCTACGTTGGCCAAACTCTATCTCCTGAGATTACGCGCAGCGACTACAGCGCGCGGGGCTCGCCTGCTACCCATAGATGCGTGCAGACTTGTGCTTCGGGGGTGTCGCCGGCGTCGAGTGCGGCGACGGTAACCCAGCCTTGCGCGCGCATCGCTGCGCCTTCGCTGGCGGGCGTGCCGAACGGGAGGAAGAGGCGGCGGCGGTCGACGGTGGCGACACGCTCGACCAAGGCGTCGGCGAACAGCGAGAAGCCGGTAGCGGCTTCCTCTGCGCCGTTCTCGTGAACCACGGTATAGGTGCCACCGCGACCAACTTCGCGTGCGCTGCCGTCGGCAAAGAGCGAGAAGCCGAGCCAGGTTTGGTACTCGAAGCCGTGCCGCTCGGTCGGATCGAGCGTGAGCGCGACGCGGCCGTCGAGTGCCTCGGCGATGCGCGCGAGACCGTCAAGGCGCGAAGCCAGCGCACCGGTCGTGTCGAACGCACGGAGGCGGTCCATCGCTTGATCGAACGGCCCTGCGGCCTCGATCAGCGGAAGATAGGCGGGAGCAAGAGCAGCGACGGCGCCGGCGTCCTTCGCGTCGAGGCGGTCACGCAGGGTGGCGATCTGCTCAGGTGCGACGGGGAGCGGGCCGGCGGCGAGTGTCGGCACGAGGTCGGGGAGCGTGAAGTCGATCGACGCGCCAGTGACATCCGCGGCGGCGACCATGTCGACCGCGACCGCGACGAGTTCCTGCGCGGCGGCGACCGAGTCCAAGCCGATCAGCTCGCAGCCAATCTGCCGGGTCTCACGCGCGGGCGCGAGCTGTGACGCCCGCAGCTTAAGCACCGACCCCGCATAGCTCAGCCGAACCGGCCGAGGGTGGTGCCCCATCCGCGTTGCCGCGATCCGCGCGACCTGTGCGGTGATGTCCGGCCGGATCGCCAGGGTCCGCTGCGACACCGGATCGACGAAGCGCACTGCGTCGTGGAGGCCGCCAGCCTTCAGTCGCATCTCAAGCCCATCGGCGAATTCGGCGAGCGGCGGATCGACGCGCTCATAGCCGTTGAGACGGGCTGCTTCGAGCACGCGGGCCTCCAGCGCCGCTGCCGAATCGGCGAACGGGGGGAGGCGATCCCGGAAACCTTCGGGGAGGAGTGCGGTCACTGCTGAACCTCCGGTGCTGGAGCTGCAATAAGCGCAGCAGAAATGACGCACCAGACTCCGTCCATCTCGGACATGATGTCGGCGTTGCTGAACCGTATCACGCGATATCCCTGTCTTTGGAGCCAATCCGTTCGGCTTGCGTCGCGCGCTTGGTCACTATGCGTATCCCCGTCAACCTCGATGACGAGTTTCGCGTCGCGGGCGGCGAAGTCGGCGATGTAAGGGCCGATGACGAACTGGCGAGTGAATTTTGTGTTGCTTATCTGTCGACCACGCAGGTGACGCCAGAGCTTAGCCTCCGCAGGAGTCGGCTCCCGCCGCATCCGCTTGGCGCGATCGAGAAGTAGGTCGTCGACCTTCACTGCTCCCTCTCCCCCTTCCGGGGAGAGGGTCGGGGTGAGGGGCGCCGCGAGCGATGCCCCTCCCAACTACCCCTCACCCAACCCTCTCCCCGGAGGGGAGAGGGCTTAAGCAAGAAGCCTAACAGGCTTAGAAGTTGAGGCCCATTGCGGTCTTCACGCCGGGGAGCGCGCGGACCTTGGTCAACAAGTCCGGCGTCACAGCTTCGTCGACTGAGAGCAGCAGCACCGCCTCGCCACCGGCCGAACGACGGCCAAGATGGAACGTCCCGATGTTCACCCCAGCCTCGCCCAGCGCCGTCCCGAGACGACCGATGAACCCCGGCGCATCCTCGTTGACGACATACAGCATCGGCCCGGCCAGATCAGCCTCGATCTTGATCCCCAGCAGTTCCACCAACCGCGGTGCTGAATCACCAAACAACGTGCCCGCCACCGAACGCTCACCATCCTCGGTCTTCACCGAGACGCGGAGCAGCGTATGGTAATCCGCCTCACGCTCGGTGCGAACTTCACGCACCTCAAGACCACGCTCACGCGCCAACACCGGTGCATTCACCATGTTGACGGTCGCGGTCTGCGTCTGGAGATAGCCCGCCAGCACCGCACTCACGATCGGCTTGGCGTTGAGATCGGCCGCCGCGCCCTCGGTATGCACCGAGATTCGCGACACCGCGCCCGTCGTCAATTGACCGACCAGCGACCCGAGCTTCTCCGCTAACGCCATGTACGGCTTCAGCTTCGGCGCTTCCTCGGCCGACAGCGACGGCATGTTGAGCGCATTCGTAACGCCGCCCGACATCAGGAAATCGGCCATCTGCTCGGCGACCTGGATCGCGACGTTGACCTGAGCCTCCGTCGTCGATGCGCCGAGATGTGGCGTGCTGACGAAGTTCGGCGTGTTGAACAAAGGCGATGCCTTGGCGGGTTCTTCAACGAACACGTCGAGCGCAGCGCCGCCGACCTGGCCAGAATCGAGCGCCGCCTTCAGCGCGACCTCGTCGATCAGGCCACCGCGCGCGCAGTTGATGATCCGCACGCCCTTCTTGGTCTTGGCGAGCGCCTCGGCCGAGAGGATGTTGCGCGTCTGGTCGGTCAGCGGCGTGTGCAGCGTGATAAAATCGGCGCGCGCGAGCAGTTCGTCGAGCGTGACCTTCTCGACGCCGATCTCGATCGCCCGCTCGGGCGTCAGGAACGGATCGAACGCGACGACTTTCATCTTGAGGCCGCGCGCACGGTCGGCGACGATCGAGCCGATATTGCCCGCCCCGATCAGGCCGAGCGTCTTCGACGTCAGCTCGACACCCATGAAGCGGTTCTTCTCCCACTTGCCGGCCTGCGTGGAAGCGTCAGCTTCCGGGAGTTGCCGGGCGAGCGCGAACATCAGCGCGATCGCGTGCTCGGCGGTGGTGATCGAGTTGCCGAACGGCGTGTTCATCACGACCACGCCCTTCGCCGACGCGGCGGGGATGTCGACGTTGTCGACGCCGATCCCGGCGCGGCCGACAACCTTCAGGTTGGTCGCGTGCTCGAGGATTTCCTTGGTCACCTTGGTCGAGCTGCGGATCGCGAGGCCGTCATACTCGCCGATCATCGCCATGAGTTCGGCAGGCGTCTTGCCGGTGATCTCGTCGACCTCGACGCCGCGCTCGCGGAATATCTGCGCCGCACGGGGATCCATTTTGTCGGAAATGAGGACTTTTGGCATGGGATTGCTCCTGGGAATTCGGTGAATTGGGCCGCGTCCCTATTCCAACTCCCCCGTCATCCCGGCGGAAGCCGGGACCCACGGTAGCGGTTCGCTTCATGAGCGAATGCTCCGTGTCCATGGGTCCCGGCGTGCGCCGGGATGACGGAATGGGGCAGTTGTTGGAAGGAAGACGTAAAAGACGCGGTAGCTAGTTAAGCCGCCTTGGCAGTCGCGTAGGCCCAGTCGAGCCAGGGGCCGAGCGCCTCGATATCGGCAGTGTCGACGGTCGCGCCGCACCAGATCCGCAAGCCCGGAGGCGCATCGCGGTAACCCGCCACGTCATACGCTGCGCCAGCCTTTTCGAGCGCCGCCGCCATCGCCTTGATCAGCGCCTCGTCCGCACCCTCGACCGTGAGGCACACGCTGGTCTTCGACCGCGTCGCCGGATCGACCGCCAGATGCCCCAGCCAGTCGCGCTCCGCGACGATCTTGTCCAAAGCAGCAGCATTCGCATCCGACCGCTTGATCAAGCCGTCCTCGCCCAGCGACTTCGCCCATTCGAGGCTGAAGATCGCATCCTCGACCGCCAGCATCGACGGCGTGTTGATCGTCTCGCCCTTGAACACGCCCTCGGTGAGCTTACCCTTCGAGACTAGGCGGAACACCTTCGGCAGCGGCCACGCGGGCGTGTAGCTCTCCAAACGCTCGACAGCGCGCGGCCCGAGGATCAGCACGCCGTGCGCGCCCTCGCCGCCGAGCACCTTCTGCCACGAAAAGGTCGCCACATCGATCTTCGTCCAGTCGATATCGTAGGCGAACACGCCGGAGGTCGCATCGGCGAAGGATAGACCTTCGCGGTCGTCCGGGATCCAGTCCGCGTTGGGGACGCGCACACCGCTGGTGGTGCCGTTCCAGGTGAACAGCACGTCGTTCGACCAGTCGACCGCGTCCAGGTCGGGCAGTTGGCCGTAATCGGCGCGCACCACCGTGGGGTCGATCTTGAGCTGCTTGACCGCATCGGTCACCCAGCCTTCGCCGAAGCTTTCCCACGCCAGCGCGGTGACGGGCTTCGCGCCCAGCATCGTCCACATCGCCATCTCGTACGCGCCGGTGTCGGAGCCGGGGACGATGCCGATGCGATGCGTATCGGGGAGCTTGAGCAGTTCGCGCATCAGGTCGATGCTGTACTGGAGGCGGGTCTTGCCGATCTTCGAGCGATGCGAGCGACCGAGCGAATCGGTGGCGAGCTTGTCCGCGGACCAACCGGGAGGCTTCGTGCAGGGACCGGAGCTGAAAAAGGGACGAGCCGGCTTCGTAGCGGGCAGCGCAGGCGCACCTGTAGCGGGTACGTAGGTCGTATCAGTCATGTATCTCTCCTCACAGAGAGCACGCGCGGCGTTGGGACCGCGTGGCCCGTCGCCGGCCCTAACGGCGTTCGCGTGGGTGTCAACCGCGTTCGATTGCAAGCGCGTGGCGACGGGACTCGCCCCACCGCGCGCCAAACTCGCTCCGTCACCCCGGGCTTGTCCCGGGGTCCACCGTGCCGCACGGCCTTAGGCATGGGGGACAAGACGATGGACGGATGCCGGAACAAGCCCGGCATGACGGAGTGGTTGGGAATCGTTTTTCTGGCCCTCACGCTTGCCGCCTGCGGACGCGCAGATCGCCCCACGGCGCCGACCAAGACCCGCCCCAACCTCTCCGTCCCCAGCAGCCGCGAGACCGCGCAGTGCCTCGCCGACCTTCGCGAGTTGCACGTCTCGTTCCAGGTCCTCCCCGACCGCGAGACCGGGCCCGGATGCGGCCTGAACGGTACGGTGAAGCTCGTCGACATCGGCGTACCCGTCGCAAACCTCACCGCGGTCCGCTGCGGCGCGGCGCGCGCGTTCATCGGCTGGACGCGCAACGCGGTCGCGCCCGCCGCGTACCAGATGCTCGGCAGCGAACTCGCGCGGATCGACAGCATGGGGAGTTACGCGTGTCGCAACGTCGTCGGCTCCGCGCGTAACACCAGCCGCCGCTCGGGCCACGCGATCGCCAACGCGATCGACGTCGGCGGGTTCGTGCTGAAGGACGGGCGGCGAATCACCGTGCTCAACGACTGGAACTCGTCCGACCCGCAGGTCCGCCAGTTCCTCCAGACGATCCGCGCGTCGGCGTGCAAGCGGTTCGGCACGGTGCTCAGCCCCGACTACAACGCCGCGCACCGCAACCACCTCCACCTCGAAGACGACCGCGCCAATTTCTGCCGCTAGCGCACCGCTCTAGCCCTCCCCCCGCGTTTCCTCTAATCGCGCCTGAATGACCGATACACGAGTACCATCGCGCGTTTTTCCGAACGCCAGCCAGGATGCCGAGTCCGCCCGAGACTCCGTTTCCACACCCCAGACGCAGCACCCGCATTACCGGCTCGCCTTCCAGGACATGGATTTCCTGTTGCGCGAAGACCTGCGGCCGGTGCGGTTCCAGCTCGAACTGCTGAAGACCGAACTCGTCCTCGACGAGGCGAAGATCGGTTCGACCTTCGTGTTCTACGGCTCCGCGCGCATCCCCGAGCCGTCGAAGGCGCAGGCCTTGCTGAAGCTCGCGACCGACGAGAAGTCGAAGAAGATCGCCGAGCGGCTGGTCGAAAAGTCGAAATATTACGACGTCGCGCGTGAGCTTGCGGCCAAGGTCAGCGTGCTGCCCCGCGACGAGCGTGGCTGGCGGCAGTTCGTGGTGTGTTCGGGGGGCGGTCCGTCGATCATGGAAGCCGCCAACCGCGGCGCGGACGACGTCGGTGCCGAGTCGATCGGGCTGAACATCGTCCTGCCGCACGAGCAGGCGCCGAACCCGTATGTCACGCCGTCGCTGTCGGTGCAGTTCCACTATTTCGCGCTGCGGAAGATGCACTTCCTGCTCCACGCCCGCGCGCTCGCCGCGTTTCCGGGTGGGTTCGGGACGTTCGACGAACTGTTCGAGCTGCTGACGCTGATCCAGACGGGCAAGATCCAGCCGATCCCCGTGCTGCTGTTCGGGCGCCAGTTCTGGGAGCGGGTCGTGAACTTCGACGCGCTGGTCGAGGAAGGCGTCGTCAGCGAGAAGGACCTCGGGATCTTCCGCTACGTCGAGACCGCCGACGAGGCCTGGGACGCGGTCCAGTCGTTCTACCGCGAGCGGGCGGAGAAGGAAGCCGCCGAGGGCTAAGCTTTCCCTTTTCCCAACTACCACCACTCCGTCATCCCGGCGCACGCCGGGACCCATGGACACGGAGCGTCCGCTTATGGAGCGCACGGCAACCGTGGGTCCCGGCTTCCGCCGGGATGACGGAGTGGAGCGGGATGGGAACGTAGACGGCGCCCCTAATCTTGGCCCCATTCTTCCCCAACAAGGGGGGAGGGTAAGGCGCCGCTGATCATCCCCGCCAGTAGCAATTACTTCTCCGAGCGGGCGCCCTTGCGAGCTGCTTCCGGATCCACCGACGGCGCACCCGACGCGGGCGTCCCGGTGTTCGCGATGTCCGCAGTCGGCGCGCCCTTCGTAGCCGCCGCTTCCGCCGCATTCGCCGTCGCCGGTTGATCCTTAGCCGCCGCATCCTTGCCAGCCGCCGGAGCAGCGCCAGCCGCAGGTGCCGCCGGCAACGGCAGGTTCGAGCCCTGCTGGTTCAGATACAGGATCACGTTCGCCCGGTCCTGCGCATTGCCAAGCCCGGCGAACGTCATCTTCGTCCCCGGCGCGAACTTGCGCGGCGACGTCAGCCACGCGTTCAGCTTGTCGAAGTCCCACTTGCCGCCGATCCCGGCCAGCGCCGACGAGAAGGCGTACCCCGCCTTGCCCTTGGCGATTTCCTCGCCGACCGTGCCGTACAGGTTCGGGCCGACGCCGTTCGCGCCGCCTTGGTTGATGGTATGGCAGGCGGCGCACTTCTTGAACACTTCGGCGCCCTTGGCGGCGTCGGCGGTCGGCAGCAGCGAGGCGATCGGCACTTCGGCGGCCGCACCCTCGCCGCCCTCGGCAACGACGCCCTCGATCGCATAGCCCATCTTCTCGGGGCGCTCGCCGTGGAACATCATCCCGCCGACGATCGACAGCCCAAGCGCCGCACCACAGCCTGCGAGCACCCAGCCGGCGATCGTATTGGTCCGATTGTCCATCTTGTGCATCCGCCCTGTTCTGTTTGGGATAGCCATAGAAAACGCGAGCGCGCACCGCAAGCCGCGCTTGAAGGGCGGGTGTATGGCGGGCGGCGGCGCTTTACGCGGCTTGAACAGGCAGGCAGCGCGCTTTAGGCGCTCGGCGCATGGAAAACTTCGCCGCACCCGCCCGCCCGATCGTCGCGCGGATGACCGACGCCGCCGCCGCCGAGCCCGCGCGCGCCGTCGCGTTCCAGGGTGCACCGGGCGCGAACAGCCATGTCGCCGCGGTCGAGGCGTTCCCCGACGGCCTGCCCCTGCCCTGTTTCGATTTCTCCGACGCGATCGACGCGGTGAAGGACGGCCGCGCCGATTGCGCGATCATCCCCATCGAGAATTCGCTGCACGGCCGCGTCGCCGACATTCATTTCCTGCTCCCCGAATCGGGGCTGGTGATCACCGGCGAGCATTTCCTGCCGATCCGCCATGCGCTGATGGCATGCGGCCCGCGCGACGGCATCCGCAAGGCGATGAGCCATCCGCAGGCACTCGGCCAATGCCGGCATTGGCTGAAGGCGCACGGGATCGAGCCGGTGAGCTATCCTGATACCGCCGGCGCGGCGGCAGTGGTGGCGGAGTTGGGCGACCCTGCGATCGCCGCACTCGCGCCGCCCGCCGCTGCGGCGCTATATGGCCTTGAGCTGCTCGCGACGGATATCGCCGATGCGGACCACAACACCACGCGGTTCGTCGTGCTGGCGCGCGGCGGCAAGCCTCCCGCGGCGCAGGATCCGGTCGGCGGCGAATGGATGACGACGCTGATCTTCGAGGTCAGGAACGTCCCCGCCGCGCTCTACAAGGCGGTCGGCGGGTTCGCGACCAACGGCGTGAACATCACCAAGCTCGAAAGCTATCAGCGCAACGGCAGCTTCTCCGCGACGGAATTCTATGCGGACGTGGTCGGCAAGCCGGGCGACGCTAACCTCGACCACGCGCTGGAGGAACTGGGGTTCCATTCGAAATGGCTGCGCGTGCTAGGAACGTATCGGCAGGCACGATCGCGGGGGTGACCATACGGGGGGAGTGCTAAACCCCCGTTCGTCCTGAGCGAAGTCGAAGGAAATGCCCAAAACGACGGTGCTTCGACTTCGCTCAGCACGAACGGAAATTAGGCGTTTGACGGGCCGATTTAATTAGCTGCCGGCAACCTCAGCCGCACCAGCAACCCACCAAGATCCTCGCTCTCCTCGAGCGCGACGGTCCCCTCGTAAATCTCCGCCACATCACGCACAATCGCCAGCCCGAGCCCCGTCCCCGGCTTACCCGTATCCAACCGCACACCCCGATCGAAGATACGCACCCGCTCCTCTTCCGGAATACCGACCCCGTCGTCCTCCACCAGGAACTCGACGAAGCCCGACTGCGCGCCGACCGTCACGAACACGCTACCGCCACCATATTTCGCCGCGTTCTCGATCAGGTTACCGAGCATCTCGTCGAGATCCTGCCGCTCGACATGCACCTGCAACCCACGCGGCCCGGTCACGTCGATCCGAACATGCCGGTACAGCCGGCCGACAGCCCGCTCGACCGACTCAAGGCTCGGCCAAACATCCGCACGACTATGCGCAGACCCACGCCGCCCGACAGCCCGCGCCCGCGCGAGGTGATGGTCGACCTGCCGCCGCATCGTCCGCGCCTCGCGGATGACCGTGTCGGCGAGGTCGTCCGACTGCGCCGTCGCCGCGTTCATGATCACCGTCAGCGGCGTCTTCAGCGCGTGCGCGAGGTTGCCGGCATGCCGCCGCGCCTCCTCCGCCTGTCGCTCGTTATGCTCGATCAGCGCGTTCAGTTCCTCGACCATCGGCGCGACCTCGACCGGCATGGCGCTCGACACGCGGTTCGACTGCCCCGCGCGCATCCGCGCGATCTCCTCGCGCACCCGCCGCAGCGGCCACAGCCCATAGAATGTCTGCAACGCGGCCATCACGATCAGCCCGAGCGCGAGCAGCGCGAAGCTCCGCACCAGCGTCCGCCGCAACGTCGTAATCTGCGCATCGAGCCCGTCGCGGCTCTGCGCCACCTGGAACCGCCAATGCACTTTCGACCCGGGGATCACCGCATCGCGCTCGACAACGCGGAGCTTCTCGTCCGGAAACTGCGTACTGTCATAGAAATGCGCGTTGCGGTCGTCATGCGTGCCGCCGAACGCGAGCCGGCGGTCCCATAGTGAACGCGACGGGAAATCCTCGCGACCCTTGCCCGACACCTGCCAGTACAGCCCCGAATACGGCTCGACGAAGCGCTGGTCGGCCGCCGCCTCACGCGAGAAGATCACCTCGCCGTCAGGGCCGATCTCGGACGAATTGAGCAGCGACCGCAGCACATATTCCAGCTGGTCGTCGAAATTGCGCGTCACCGCTGCCGACAGCACCCGGTCGAGCGCGAACCCGCCGCCGCTGAGCAGCACGCCGATCCACACCGCCGCGATCAGGATCATCCGCCGCGACAGCGATCCCTTGACCGCGGCGGGCACGCGGATCGGCCCGTCCGCTATCGGCGTGTCTGTGACCGGCGCGCTGTCCATCGTCAGCCGATCAGGCGTCCGGATCTTCGAGGCTGTAGCCGAGCCCGCGGATCGTCGTGATCACGTCCTGGCCGAGCTTCTTGCGGATGCGCGTCACGAACACCTCGATCGTGTTCGAATCACGATCGAAATCCTGGTCGTAGATATGCTCGATCAGCTCGGTACGGCTGACGACCTTGCCCTTGTGATGCAGCAGGTAGCTCAGCAGCTTGTATTCCTGCGCGGTCAGCTTCACCGGCTCGCCGGCGCGCGTCACCTTGCCGCTGCGCGTGTCGAGGCGGATGTCGCCCGCGGTCAGCTCGGACGAAGCATTGCCCGACGCCCGACGGATCAGCGCACGCAGACGCGCGATCAGCTCCTCGCTCTGGAACGGTTTCGCCACATAGTCGTCCGCGCCCGCATCGAGGCCCGCGACCTTGTCCGACCAGCTGTCGCGCGCGGTCAGCACCAGCACGGGCATCGTCTTGCCCTCCTTGCGCCAGCGATCGAGCACCGTCAGCCCGTCGATCTCGGGCAGGCCGAGATCGAGCACGACCGCGTCGTAATTCTCGGTCGAACCAAGGAAATGCCCTTCCTCGCCATCGACCGCGAGATCGATCGCATAGCCGGCCCCTTCCAGGGTATTCTTCAATTGCTGGCCGAGATTCGGCTCGTCCTCGACGATCAGAACGCGCATGACAATCCTCTCGATTACAGTGTTCAGCGACCCGTTCGGCCGACGATCTGGCCGTTACGACCATCGACGTCGACCCAGATGACGGTTCCATCGCGCAGGAATTTCAGCGTGTAAATGGCGCTGCCCGAATCATAGTCGGAGCCGAGATACTGCGCACCCCGCATCGTCGGGATCACGCGCGACTCGATCTCGCGCAAAGACGGCGCTCCGGTCTTGCGCGCCTGCAACGCCGACATCTGGTCGCTGCGGCGCTGCGGGGGTTCGCCCGCCAGCATGGGGGCGGCACCCATCAGGAACGGCGCAGCGGCCAGGGTTGCAAGGAAAAGCAGCATCTTCATGGCGGTGGCATAGGCCTCCCGCATTGAACAGCCTGTGAATGATCGCGACAGGCCGCCGACAGCACGAAGCCCGCGCGGTGTAACTTGCCTGCATCACTTCGCACCCCTACGTGGCGCGAACATGGCAGCACCAATCTTAGCATTCGAAGGCCTCGGACTCGTCCAGGGCTCGGGATGGCTCTTTCGCAATCTCGACATCCATATCGGACCGCGCGACCGGCTCGCGCTGATCGGCCGCAACGGCGCCGGCAAGACGACCTTGCTCAAACTGCTCGGCGGCAGCGTCCAGGCGGACGAGGGGCGCCGGACGATCGTCCCCGGAACCCGCGTCGTGATCCTCGAGCAGGAGCCCGATCTGCGCGGCTTCGCGACGCTGCGCGATTACGTGATGGCGGGCGACGATGCGCCGGTGAACTACGAGGCGGATTCGATCGCCGACCAGCTCGGCATCGACCTGTCGCGCGAGGCGGCTTCCGCGTCGGGCGGCGAGCGACGCCGGGCGGCGATCGTCCGCGCGCTGTCGCAGGATCCCGACGTGCTGCTGCTCGACGAGCCGACCAACCATCTCGACATCGGCGCGATCGAATGGATCGAGGACTGGCTCAAGCGCTTCCGCGGCGCGTTCGTCGTGATCAGCCATGACCGCACCTTCCTGACTCGCCTCACCAAGCAGACGCTGTGGCTCGATCGCGGCGCGATCCGGCGCGCGGAAATCGGCTTTGGCGGGTTCGAGGCATGGACCGAGCAGGTGTACGCCGAGGAACAGCGCCAGGCCGAGAAGCTCGATGCGCGGTTGAAGCTGGAGGAGCATTGGCTGCTCCGCGGCGTCACCGGGCGGCGCAAGCGCAACCAGGGCCGTCTCACCAAGCTGCACGAGATGCGCGCCGAACGCGCCTCGATGATCGGGCCGCAGGGCTCGGCGAACCTGACGACCGCCAGCGACGACACCAAGTCGAAGGTCGTCATCGACGCGAAGAACGTCACCAAGGTATACGGCGACCGCACGATCATCGGCGACCTGACGCTTCGTGTAACCAGAGGAGACCGCATCGGCATCGTCGGCCGCAACGGCGCCGGCAAGTCGACGCTGCTGAAGCTGCTGACCGGCGAGATCCAGCCCGACAGTGGCACGATCAAGCTCGCCCAAACCCTGGATGCGGTGGTGATCGACCAGCAGCGCAGCCTGATGGCCCACGAGAAGACGGTCCGCGAAGTCGTCGTCGACGGCGGCGAGTGGATCGACGTGCTCGGCGTTCGGAAGCACATCCACGGCTATCTGAAGGACTTCCTGTTCGACCCCAACATGGTCGACGCGAAGATCGGCTCGCTGTCGGGTGGCGAGCGGTCCCGCCTGCTACTGGCGCGCGAGTTCGCTAAGCCGTCGAACCTGCTGGTGCTCGACGAGCCAACCAACGATCTCGATCTCGAGACGCTAGACCTATTGCAGGAGGTGATTGGCGATTACGACGGCACCGTACTGATCGTCAGCCATGACCGCGACTTCCTCGACCGGACCGTGACGATCACGCTCGGCCTCGACGGCTCGGGCACAGTGGATGTCGTCGCAGGCGGCTACGAGGACTGGGAAAAGCGTCGCGTCTCGACGACGACCGGCAAGCGCGCCTCGAAGAAGGTCTCGGCCACCGCGCCGCCAGCCGCCGCCCCGCGTGCGAAACTGACGTACAAGGACCAGCGCGATTACGAGTTGCTGCCCAAGCGGATCGAGGAACTCGACGCGCAGATGGCAGCCGATGCGGTCAAGCTTGCCAAGCCGGACCTCTATATGCGCGACAATGCGACGTTCGCCAAACTGACGAAGGCGATCGAAACCGCTCGCGCCGAAAAGGAAGCGGCCGAGTTACGGTGGCTTGAGCTTGCCGAAATGGTCGAAGGGGCGTCCTGAACAGGTTGAACCGGAATGAGTTTACGCTGGAACTCATTGACAAATGTTGCGTTGCGATGCATGGGACTACGACTATTTTGGAGATATTTATGAAGCTTAAGGCCCTTACCGGCGGCGCACTCGCCGTTGCAATGATGACCACCTCGGTTGCAGCGTCGGCTGCTCCGGCAGCACTGTCGGTTTCGAACGCACGTGTTGGTTCGGCAACGACCAGCAAGAGCGAACTCGCTGGCGGCGGCGGCATCTTCGCAATCCTGATCGCAGCTGGCGTTGCAGCCATCGGCGTCATTGCGATCGTCAAGGACGACAACTCGGACAGCAACTGATGTTGCCGGGCCGGTGCTTCGGCACCGGCCCATCGTTTTGAGATTACAACGCCTTGCCAGCGCGACCGGCTAGATCGACGACATACTGCCACGCGATACGGCCCGAGCGGCTGCCACGACGCGTAGCCCAACCGATGGCTTCGCCCGGTTCGAACTCCAGATCATGTGTCGCCGCATAGGCCGCAACGATCGCCAGATACCCGTCCTGATCAAGCGCATGGAAGCCGAGGCTCAGACCGAAGCGGTCCGACAGCGCGAGATGGTCGTCCGCTGAATCGCGCGGATTTATCGCACTTTCCTGTTCGGCGATGTCTCGCGGCGCCAGATGTCGGCGATTGGCGGTAACTAGCAATCGTACATTGGCAGGCCGGGGTTCCGCCCCACCCTCCAGCATAGACCGAAGCGCACGCGCCTCTGCCGGGACGTCGAACCCGAGGTCGTCGACGAATACGACGAATGCGCGCCTCACCTGCGCCAACGCCGCGAACAGCGTCGGCAGCCCGGCAAGCTCGGTGACCTCGACCAGCGCGATATCGCCGCCCGAACCCTGCACGTCCGCCACCGCACTTTTGACGAGCGCCGACTTGCCGGTTCCCCGTGCGCCCCACAGCAGGACGTCCTGCGCGGCATGACCCGCCGCGAGGTGGCGCAGATTGGCCAGCAGCGACGCCTTCTGGCGATCGACACCAATAAGCATATCGAGCGGCAACGGCGCAAACCCGCGCGCGGGCTGGAGCACCCCACCACGCCAGACGTACGCAGAATGGGCGCGCGGATCGGCAGCCGGTGGTGGCGGTGGCGACAGTCGCTCGAGTGCGGCGGCGATGCGGTCCAGCGGATCGGTCATGCGCGGCTTCTGACGGTACGCCTTCCCAGAGGCAAGGGTTCCGAAGGCAGGACCGGTAGCGTTCAGCCAAGCTGGCGGCGGTGGCTCGCGATTACCGCATCGCCCGGCGCGAGTCGGACCGCCTTGTCGAGCAGTTGGCGCGCACCATCACTATTCCCGCTCGCGGCGAGGGCGACGCCGTAAGCGTCCGCCGCGGCCGCGTTCATCGGCGCGAGGCTGTACGCAGCCTTGCCATAGCGCACCGCGATGGCGCCATCGTCGCTGCCGGCATAGGCGAGCGCCAAGTCGATCAAGACGCCACCATCGCGATTGCCGACCCTCCGCCGCACGCCTTCCAGCGTTTCGATCGCCTTGTCCCAATCCCCAGACGCGACCTGCCAATGCCCCAGCAGGCGCAATCCGGTCAGGCTTTGCGGGTTCTGCGACAGATACAGCGCCAGCGAGGCCGCTGCGTCCTGCGCGCGCCCAGCCCGGCCAAGCGCATCGACCAGACGCAACATCGTCGGTTCGTCGAACGATAGATCCGCCGCCCGCGCAAAGACGCCGGCCGCCTCGGGATAGCGCCCGGCAACACCCAGTGCGTCCCCAAGCGCCAGTTGCGCGGCAGGTGCGCCGGGGCTCGCCGTGACGAGCGCACGCGCTCGAGCAATTGCGCCGGCAGTATCCCCACGCGCGATCTGGCCGCGGATCACCCCCAGCACATAGGTCGGGTCGTTCGACGCAGCATCGGCCACGGCCAACAATGCGCCCACCGAATCGTCCGTACCGAAGATTGCAGAAGGCGCCGTCCGCCCCCCCGCCGCACGATCGAGGAATTGCGCCGCGGTTGACGTATCCGCGGTCGCCTCGAACGCCCGCGCGATCGTCGTCAGCGCGTAACTGTCCGCATCGGCGCGCATCCCGATCGGCCGCAGCACGCCCAGCGCGCCCTGCGAGTCCCCAGACCGAAGCAGCGCCGCGCCCAGCAATCGGCGCGCCGTCACGTTGAGGGGCTGGATCGCGACCAACTGTCGCCACGTCACCGCCGCCTGTTCGAACTTGCCTTCCGCATAGTCGAGACTGCCCGACAGCAGCATCGCCCCCGGCAAACCGGCAACCGCGCCACCGGTTCGCTGCAGCAGCCCGCGCGCCAGATCGACGCGTCCTGCGCGCGCGGCCAATACCGCCTGAAGGTACAATGCCTGCGGGCTGCCCGGCCGCGCCAACAGCGCGCGACGCGTCGCCGCCAGCATATCGGCATTCCGCCCCGCCTCGCCCAACGTCGCCGCATATTCGATCAGCGCGGGGTGATAATAGGCGTCGCGCTGCAACGCTGCCTCGAACCACGGCAGCGCGGCAACGAGCCCGTAGCGGCTGCGAATGACCTCCCCCTGCAGCGTCAGCGCCGCAGGTTCGCCCCGCGCCAGCGTCACCCCGCGCGCCGCCGCGACCGACGCACCGCCGACATCGCCCGCCGTCAACCGGATACGGCCGAGATCCGTCCACGCCGCGCCATCGGTAGGCGCCTGCTGGAGCAGCGCCCGAAGCACCGCCTGCGCCTCTACCGGCTTGCCTTGCGACGCCAGCGCCCGCGCCTGGATTCGCGCAGCGTACCCGGTATATCGCGGTTGCGCCTGCGCCGCCTCGTCGATCGCGCCATCAGGGTCGCCCTGTAGCAATCGCGCATGTGCCTGAAGCTGATGCAGGCGATCCGCGGGCAACCCCGCATCGGTCGCCCGCGCCAGTTCCGCCTCCGCTGCAAGCCCGTCGCCGAGTTCGAGATACGCGCGCGCCAGTACCGCATGCGCGATCCCCAGCGTCGGGGCAGCTTTGATCGCGGCCTGCGCGTTGGTCCGCGCGGCACTGTAGTTTCCTGCTGCCAGCGTCGTCAGGCTGTCGACCAGCGACCGACGCGCATCTGGCCGTGGCGGACGGGTCGCGAGGGCGATCGCGATACCGACGATCAGCAGACACAGGATGCCGATCGCAACTAGGCGTGTATATCTCGCGGTAACGACGCTGCGCATTTTCAGGCGCCGCCGCCGGCCCCGGCTCAGCAACGGATACCGATGCGTGTGCGTCGCCGCGGATCCGGTCTCAGGCATGGAGATCATAGCTTTTCAGGAGGTCGTACAAGGTTGGACGGCTGATCCCGAGCAACCGCGATGCGCCCGAGATATTGCCGTCGGCGCGCGCCAGCGCCTGGCGGATCGCCTTCCGGTCGGCAAGTTCGCGCGCCGCGCGCAGGTTGAGCGCGGCGGCCTCCTCGCCCTTGCCGTCGAGGTCGAGATCGGTCGCCGTGACGAGCTTGCCGTCGGCCATGATGACCGCGCGCTTGATCCGGTTCTCCAGTTCGCGGACGTTGCCCGGCCAGCCCCAGCCGTCGATCGCGGCGCGCGCATCGGAGGCCAGGCCGGTGACGACGGGGTTCATCGTCCGAGCATAGCGCGTGACGAAGTGCCGCGCGAGCAGCACCGCGTCGCCGGTCCGCTCGGCCAATGTCGGTATCCGCACGACGATCTCCGCGAGCCGGTAATACAGGTCTTCGCGGAACCGCCCGTCCGCGACCATCGCGTCGACATTCTGGTGAGTCGCGCAGACGATGCGCGTATCGACCGGGATCGCTTTCCGGCCGCCGACGCGTTCGATCACGCGCTCCTGGAGGAACCGCAACAGCTTCACCTGGAGCGTGAGCGGCACGTCGCCGATCTCGTCGAGGAACAGCGTACCGCCCGCGGCCTGTTCGATCTTGCCCTCGGTCGTCTTCACCGCACCGGTAAACGCACCCTTCTCATGACCGAACAGCTCGCTTTCCAGCAGAGTCTCCGGAATCGCCGCGCAGTTGATCGCGACGAAATTCCCCCGCGACCGCGGTGACGCATCGTGCAGCCCGCGCGCCAGCAGTTCCTTGCCGGTGCCGCTCGCCCCGAGCAGCATCACCGAGACATTGGCGGGCGCGACTCGCTCCAGCGTGCGCGTGACCACCGCCATCTCGGGAGAAGCGCTGATCAACCCGCCGAACCCACCCGCATCGATCCGCGCTGCCAGGCGGCGGTTCTCGGCCTCCAGCGCATGGACATGGAAGGCACGGCTGACGATCATCCCGAGCGCGTCGATGTCGATCGGCTTGGCATAGAAGTCCCAGGCACCATCCGCGATCGCCTGCAACGCACTTTCGCGCGCGCCGTGCCCTGAGGCGACGATCACCTTGGTATCCGGCTTCATCGCGAGGATGTCGCGCAGGGTCGCAAACCCTTCGGTGACTCCGTCCGGATCGGGCGGCAGGCCGAGGTCCAGCGTGACGACCGCAGGCTCATGCGCGCGCACCGCATCTAGCGCCTGCGCACGATCGCTCGCCACAACGATTTCATACCCCTCATACGCCCAGCGCAATTGCCGCTGCAGCCCAAGGTCGTCCTCGACGATCAGCAGGACGGGGCGCTCGTTACTGCTCACGCCGCCACCTCCAGCGCCGCGACTGCGGGCAGCAGGATGCGGAAGCGCGTGCCCTCCCCCTCGCGGCTGGCGACATCGAGTGTGCCGCCCATCGCGTGCACCAGTTGCCGCGCCTCGAACGCGCCGATCCCAAAGCCGGCGGGTTTGGACGACACGAACGGCTTGAACAGCTGGTCGCGGACGAAGCCCGGCGTCATGCCACAGCCATGGTCGATCACGTCGATCGCGACCTGTTCGCCGATCGTCTCGACCGCCAACAGGATGGGCGCATCCGCAGCGCTAGCCTCGACCGCGTTCTGGACGAGCTGCCCCAGAACCTGTTCGAGTCGGGCCGCGTGCCCCAGCGCGCAGGCCGGACCGCCGCGTGCGACGATCGGGTGCTGCGCCTTGCGGCCGGTCGCGACTCGTTCGACGATCGCGGCGACGTCGAGTGGCTGGAGCGGTTCGCCCCGGATGGGTCCGTGCTGCGAAAGGCGGGCGAGCAGCGCGTTCATGCGATCGGACGAGTCCTTGAGGGTGGCGACCATGTCGACGCGGAAATCGGGGTTGTCGGCGTGCCGCTCTGCGTTGCGGGCGACCAGCGTCAATTGGCTGACGAGGTTCTTGATGTCGTGCAGGATGAACGCGAACCGGCGGTTGAACTCGGCGAACCGCGCCGCATCCGCCAGTGCCGCATGCGCGCGATCCTCGGCAAGATAACTCGCTGCCTGCCGCCCTGCGACTCGGAGAAGGTCGAAATCCTCCCAGTCGAGCGCACGGTCCACCGGCGGGCGCGCCAGCACGATCGCGCCGATCAGCGTGCCGCCGTGCACCAGCGGCACGATCGCCCACGCCTGGGGACATTCGCGGAGCCAGTCGGGAACGCTCGCCATGTCATCGCTCGGCGCGGTGCGGGCACGGACGCGATCCAGTTCGACGATCCGCGCGTGCTGTGCGAGATACCGCGCCAACGTCTCGTCGCGCGGACCATCGGCAATCCCAATCCAGTTCCACGTCGCGCCCGGTCCCAACGACGCTCCATCGGGCACCAGCAACAGCCCCCCAGGCGAGTCGGTCAGGTCGGCGATCGACTTCACCACGCGACAATCGAGCGACTCCGCGCCGGAATCGGGCCGACCCAGCGTATCGGTGAAGCGCTGCCACTCGGCACGGTAGTCATACCGATGGCGAAACAGGTGCTTGGCCACCTTCACCTTGGCCCATGCCCGCAGCCAGGGCGTCGACAGCAGCGCTACCACCATCGCCGTCGCGCCGAACACGATCGCCGTCTGCGCCACCCGAGCATATGGCCCGGCAAGGCTGGCGACGATGGCGGTCGCAAGCGCGGTGATACCCGCGTAGAGGACCAGCGCGATCGCCGACAAGGCGCGCACCGCGATCGGTCGCGACAAGGCGAGCGTCCACTCGCCGCTGCGATGCACGCCGACGACGAGCAGAGCCGCGACGCCGATCATCACGACGCCCCGCGCGACGAATGCGATCGGCGCCGCCACCGTCGAGGCATAGCCCAAGGCCGCCACCAGCAGGTCGACGCCCCACATCGCCGCAAGCGCCAGCATCACCAGCCGGACTCCGCCTCGCGACGCCGGCGCCGCCTGATACAGGTGATGCGTGAGGACGAGCGCGCTCACTGCCCCCATCATGCCGAGCATCGCGCGGGCGGACGCCACCGCAGCGAACGCCTCGTCGTGAAGGACGGCAACTTCCACGAAAGCAAGCAGCGCCGCCGCACCGGCGAGCGTCATCACCACCAGATACACCGCGTCCAGCGCCCGGTTGCCCGTGCGATCGCGGCGGACGAGTGCCAGCATGAACCCGAGCCAAGCGACATCGCGAACGCTCGCCGCGACGCGCGCGGCGATGTCCTGCGACCCGATCCCCGCGACCGCGAGCGCCCACAGGCTCGTTGCGACCAGCGCCGCCAGCAACGCGCGATGCGGCCAATGCCCGCTCGGCCGCCGCATCTGCCCAAGCGCCACCGCGCCGAACAGCAACGCAGCAAGCGCATGGCTCCACAGGACCAGGGTCGCGATCACGCGCGGTCAGCTACAAAAATCACCGCGCGCCCGCCGGCCACAACACCACGCGGAGAGTCTGCAACAGGATCAGCATGTCGAGGAACGGCGAATAATTCTTCGCATAATACAGGTCGTATTCGAGCTTGTGGCGAGCGTCCTCGATCGACGCGCCATATGGATAATTGATCTGCGCCCAGCCGGTGATCCCGGGCTTCACCATATGCCGCTCGGCGTAGAACGGCAGTTGCTCCTCGAGCTGCTGGACGAACTGCGGGCGTTCGGGGCGCGGGCCGACGAAGCTCATCTCGCCCTTCAGCACGGTCCAGGTCTGCGGCAGTTCGTCGATGCGCACTTTTCGGATGAAGCGACCGATGCGCGTGATCCGCGGATCGTCCTCCGCCGCCCAGACCGCCTTGCCCGCGACCTCCGCATCCTGCCGCATCGACCGCAGCTTCAGGATATCGAAGCCCTCGTTGTAGAGCCCGACGCGTCGCTGGCGATAGAAGGCCGGCCCCTTCGACTCGATCTTGATCGCGATCGCGGTGAGCAGGATGATCGGCAAGGTAACGACCAGCAGCAGTCCGCTGGCGACGATGTCGAACACGCGCTTGAACACGCTCGACAGCATCCGGCTGGAGGCGAACCCGTCGGAGAAGATCAGCCAGGACGGGTTGACGCTCTTCAGGTCGATGCGTCCCGTCTCGCGTTCGAGGAAGCTCGATATCTCGCTGACCTGCACGCCGGTTGTGCGGACGCGGAGCAGATCCTTCATCGGCAGGGCGTTGCGGCGTTCGTCGAGCGCCAGCACGACCTCGCTCGCATTCTGGTCGACGATATGCGCGGCGAGATTGGGGATATCGGCGCGCGGCATCGCGCCTTGGACGACCGGGTCCGCCTCGCCCATCAGGACGTAGCCCGCGACGACGAAGTTCACGCCGGGTTGCGCAGCGAGCGTCTCGATCCGCGCGGCGCGCGTGCCGGCACCGAGCACGACGATCCGTCGCTTGAACGTCTCGCCGCCGAGCGTCTTGCCGAGCACCGCGCGCACCGTGACGAGCAGGACGGTGGCGATCACCGTCGCGTACAACAGGTTCGATCGCCACAACGCGAGCGGGGGGACGAGGAAGAAGATCAGCGACAGGAACATCACGCCCAGCGAGAGCGCGACTGCCAGCCGCGCCGCGGCAAAGCGCAGCGACAGGAACGACGCGACGCCGTACGCGCCGACGGCGACCAGCGAGACCTGCAATGCGAGCGCGAACGTCAGCAACTGCGCGATCCGGGTATGGATCGGGCCGACCTCCATGCCGATCTGATGCGCGCGGACGATCCAGCCGATCTCCGCCGACGCGATCAACAACACCGCATCGACGAGGCCGAGCAGGAGGACCGCATAGGGTACGTAATGCTTGAAGAGCCGTATCATCGTCCGCTATCCCGACGCACCAGTGTAAACGCTTCCGACACCTGAACGCCACGTTTCGCAGTAAAACACCAAAAAAGCCTGAAGACGGCATGCCAATCCGATCATTCGGCGATTGGCGCGCGAAATTGCCACGTTATAGCTCGGCGCCAGCAGGAGGCTTCATGACCGCACGTAAGATCGTTCCCGTTATTCTTTCAGGCGGTTCGGGCACGCGCCTCTGGCCTATGTCGCGCCCCGAAATGCCCAAGCAGATGCTGGCGCTGACCGCGGACGAGACGATGCTGCAACTGACCGCGGGCCGCGCGTTCGGCGAACGCTTCGCCGCGCCGATCGTTGTCGCCAATGCGCGTCACGCGGACCTCGTCGAACAGCAGCTGGCCGAGGCCGGCACAACTCCGCAGGCACTGATCCTCGAGCCGATCGGTCGCAACACCGCACCCGCCATCGCGCTCGCCGCGATCGCCGCGGGTGGTGGCGGCGACGCGTTGCTGGTGATGCCATCGGACCACGTCATCGGCGACATTCCGGCCTTCCATGCCGCGATCGAGGCGGCGATGCATCTCGTCACGCAAGGCTGGCTCGTCACGTTCGGCATCGCCCCCGATGCGCCCGAGATCGGCTATGGCTGGATCCAGATCGGCGACGAATTGCAACCCGGCGTCAACCGCGTTGCGCGGTTCGTCGAGAAGCCCCCGCTCGACAAGGCGCAGTCCATGCTGGCGAGCGGCGACCATGCCTGGAACGGCGGAATTTTCCTGTTCCTCGCCGATGCCTATCTCGAGGCGCTCGCACAGTTCGATCCGGGCATCCTGACCGCCACGCAGGAGGCGATGGACAAGGCACGTACCGAGGGCTCGCGGATCTACCCCGACGCGGTCGCCTTCGCCGCCTCGCCCGACGATTCGATCGATTACGCGGTGATGGAAAAGGCGGACCGGGTCGCGGTTGTGCCGGTCGCGATGGGCTGGAACGACGTGGGCAGCTGGGACGCGCTCCACGCGATCAGCGACACCGACGGCGACGGCAACGCGCACCGCAGCCACGGTGACGGCGCCGTGCTCGCGATCGACACGAAGAATTGCTTCGTCCGCAGCGACGGCGTCCGCGTCTCGCTGGTCGGCGTCGAGGACCTGATCGTGGTCGCGAGCGGCAACGACGTCCTCATCATGCCGCGCGGCCGCAGCCAGGAAGTGAAGAAGCTGATCGAGGCCATGAAGGACTCTGCGAAGAAGGCAGCGCCGACGAACTGAGGTCGGGATGCACGATCGGTCCGGCTGCACGCCGGGCCGGTCGAATTACGGTTTCTTGCGGGTCTTCGGCACCTGAGACAGGCGCGTCAGCAACGTCGGAATGTCCTCGGTGATCATCGTGTCCGTCGGCGTCTGCCAGGATGAACGCAACGTTTCGCCGACATCGTGCAATCGTGCGCCGGCTTCACGCCTGGATGTCTCGTTTCGCACGTCTACCTCACCTACGCATACACCCGACGGCATCCTTCGGGGGGGGTAAGGACACCGCCGGGCTCTCGGGTCAAACCGACGATATCCGCGCTTGTTCCGGCGGTTTCGCGACGAACGCATCTTCCACGCCGGTTCCGGTCGCAGACGCGCCGAAATTCCGATCCCGAAGCGCTGGCGGTCCGCGCGGCGATCGGCTTAGATGCGCAAAAGTTCACGGGAGAGTTCGTCATGGATCGTCGCCAGTTCCTCGCATCGGGCGGCGTCGCCGCGCTCGCCACTACGCTGCCGTCGTCGGCCTTCGCGCAGTCGAGCGGCGACACCGCGCTCAACGCCGATTTCGAGCGGATATTCCAGGCGAGCGTCGCCCGGTCGCCCGAACTCGCGACATCGCTGGGTCTCGACAAGGGGCCTCTTGCGGGCCTTAAGAGCCAGCTTTCGCCGCGCACGCCGGAAAAGCGCGCACGCGACGTGAGCGAGACCAAAGCCGCGCTCGCCAGCCTAGCCCGCGACGACGGCGCAGGCCTGTCGCCGGCCGCCAAGCTCAACCTCGAAGTCGTCCGCTATTCGCTCAGCACGCAGATCGCCGCGCCCGAGAAATTCGGCATGGACAGCCCGATCCGCCCCTACCGGATCTTCCAGCAGGGAGGCGCCTATTTCCAGGTACCCGACTTCCTCAACACCGCGCACACCATCAACGCCACCCCGGATGCCGAGGCGTATCTGTCGCGGCTCGACCAGTTCGGCACGGTGCTCGATCAGGAAAGCGCGATGCAGCAGGCAGAGGCAGCCCGCGGCCTGCTCGCACCCGGCTGGTCGCTCGACCTGACGCTCGGCCAGATGCGAAAACTTCGCAGCCAGCCTGCCGCCACGTCGAGCATTGTCCAGTCGCTGGTGAAGCGCGCGGCGGCGAAGGGCCTGACCGGTGACTGGCAGGCACGCGCCGCGAAGATCGTCGACGCGAAGGTCTATCCCGCGCTCGACCGCCAGATCGCGCTGATCGAGCGGCTGAAGCCGACCACCAAGCCCGGCGACGGAATCTGGCGCGTGCCCAATGGCGACGCGATCTACGCGATGGCGCTGAACCAGGCGACCACCACGACGATGAGCCCGGACGAGGTGCACCGCATCGGCCTCGCACAGGTCGCGGAGATCACCGCGCAACTCGACACGATCCTGAAGTCGCAGGGCTTCACGACCGGCACGGTCGGCGAGCGCTTGGCGAAGCTGAACGTGACGCCGGACCAGCTCTACGCGAACACGCCGGAAGGCCGCGCCGAGCTGATCGCCGGCCTGAACGACGGCATCAAGGCGATGTACGCCAAGCTTCCCCAGGCCTTCTCCGAAGTGCCGACGCAGCCGCTCGAGATCCGCGCGGTCCCGGTCGAGATCCAGGACGGCGCATCGAACGGCTATTACAACCGCGCCTCGCTCGATGGCAGCCGTCCGGCGATCTACTTCGTCAATCTGAAGGACGTCGGCGACTGGCCGAAATACACGCTGCCATCGCTCACGTATCACGAGGGCGTGCCCGGACATCACCTCCAGATCAGCCTCGCGCAGGAATCGAAGGACATCCCGACGCTCCGCAAGATCGGCTTCTTCTCGGCCTATTCGGAAGGCTGGGCGCTGTACGCGGAGCAACTCGCCGACGAACTCGGTGCCTATGCGTCGCCGCTGGAGCGCGCCGGGTATCTCCAGTCGTTCCTGTTCCGCGCGACGCGTCTGGTGGTCGATACCGGCATCCACGCGAAGCGCTGGAGCCGTGAGAAGGCGACCGACTACATGGTCGCGACGACCGGCTTTGCCCGGCCCCGCACGCAGCGCGAGGTCGAGCGCTATTGCACGCAGGCAGGCCAGGCCTGCAGCTACAAGGTCGGCCACATGGCCTGGACGCGCGCACGGATGAAGGCGAAGGCCGCGCTAGGCGACAAGTTCGACCTGAAGCAGTTCCACGACATCCTGAAGGAAGGCGCAATGCCGCTCACGATCCTGGAACGCCGCGTCGACGAGCGGATCGCGGCGATGAAGGCGCGGGGATAACCGAAGCGCTCTGATCCTCCCCCGCCAGGGGGAGGTGGCGCCGAAGGTGACGGAGGGGGAGGACACGGAAAGTCTGGAGTGCCAACTACGCTTGGTTCGCAATCAACCATTGCTGCCGCGTCTCTCGCCAGAGACCTCAACCCTGTTCGCGTCTAGTCAGGCCACCAGCCCACATCCGTTCGTGCCGAGTAGAGACCGAGTAGCCCTCTTGGGCGTATCGAGTGCTCGTATCGAGGTACAGGTTCCGCGCGACAACCGGTCCTTCGATACGCCGTCTCGATACGCTCCTACGAAGCTACTCGCCGCCTACTCGGGACGAACGGACCAGCCCTCACTTCCCCCCACGATCCAGCGTCTGCGCCGCGACCCGCACCGTAACCGTCTGCACGACATCCGCCGCCGACGTTGCCAGCATCACCTTGTAGTCGCCGCCAGCGATCTTCCACCCGCCGCTCGCGACGTCGAACGTCGCCAGCAACCGCGGATCCACCGTCACCGAAACAGGCTGCTCGGAACCCGGCGCGAGATCGACCTTGCGGAAAGCCCCCAGCCGCTTCGGCGCCTCCCAGCCCGCACCCGACACATAGACCTGCGCGACCGCCTTGCCCTGCACCGCACCGGTGTTCTTCACCGAGAACCCGGCCTTGATCCCCTTGCCCTGAGGCGCCGCGGTCAAACCGCTCATCGCGAAGTTCGTGTAGGACAGCCCATAACCGAACGGGAACAGCGGCTTGGCGCCGGTCTTGTCGAACCACTTGTAGCCGACCGCGGCGCCCTCGATGTCGTAATTGCCCATCGGATGCGAATCGCGGTCGAGCTTGGGATCGCCCTCGAGCTTCGGGCGCGGGATCTGCGCGAGCGACGCCGGGAAGGTCGCGGGCAGGTGCCCCGACGGATTGACCTCGCCGGTCAGCACGCGCGCGATCGCCTCGCCGCCAGCCGTGCCCGGATACCACGCCTCCAGCACTGCGCCGACCTTACCGAGCCACGGCATCACCACCGGGCCACCGGTTTCGAGCACGACCACCGTCTTCCTGTTCGCCCCCGCAACCGCATCAATCAGCGCGTTCTGGCCAGCCGGCAGGTTCAGGTCGGGCACGTCGAACGACTCGCCCGTCCATTGCTCGCCGAACACAACGACGACGTCCGCTTTCCGCGCCGCCGCGGCAGCCGCCTTGACGTCCTTGCCGTCGAGATACGTCACGGTCGCGCCGGTCCGCGCCTGCAACGCCTTCATCGGCGACGACGCGTGATACGTCTTCGGCCCCGGGAACCCGCTCGGGAACTCGTCTGCCACGATTAGGCCATTGGCCGGGGCATTATGCGAATAGACCTGCGAAGACCCACCACCCGACAGCACGCCGACATCCGCGTGCGCGCCGATCAACAGGATCGACTTGGCCGTCTTGGCGATCGGCAACAGCCCCGCGGTGTTCTTGAGCAGGACGATGCCCTCCTCCGCATCCGCGCGGGTTACCGCGGCATGCCCGGCGTAATCGATCGTCGTCGCGCGATCGCCCGCCACGACGGTGTCGAACGCTCCTACGGAAAACATCCCCCACAGCACGCGCCGCGCCATGTCGGTCGCGCGTGCCTCAGTAACATGACCGTTGTTGACCGCCTCGCGCAGCGCATCCGCGAAGTACGCCGAGCGATCGAACGCCCAGCCCGATTGCTGGTCGAGCCCGGCATTGGCCGCCTCGCTGGTCGAATGCGTCGCGCCCCAGTCGGACATCACATAGCCCTTGAAGCCCCAGTCGCGCTTGAGGACGGTGTTGAGCAACCAATCGTTCTCGCACGCATAATGACCGTTCACGCGGTTGTACGAACACATCACCGAGCCGGGCTGGCCGACCTCGTTGGCGATCTCGAACGCGAGCAGGTCGGACTGACGCGCAGCCTGTTCGCCGATCTTGTGATCGATGTTGTTGCGGTTCGTCTCCTGCCCGTTGAACGCGTAATGCTTCATCGTCGACACGACGTGCTGCGACTGGATCCCCTTGATCTCGTGGCCAGTGATGACGCCCGCCAGCAACGGATCCTCACCGCCATATTCGAAATTGCGGCCGTTGCGCGGCTCGCGCGTCAGGTTCATCCCGCCCGCAAGCTGCACGTTGAAGCCCGACAGGAACGCCTCGTTGCCGATCATCGCGCCGCCGGCTTGCGCGAGTTCGGGGTTCCAGGTCGCCGCGGTCGCGATCCCGGAGGGCAGCGAGGTACGCAGCCGCGGCGTCGGCCCGCGCTGGCTGGCGACGCCGACGCCGGCATCGGTCTGCCACTGGTTGGGAATGCCGAGCCGCGGGATACCGGGGACGATCCCGGCGGATGCAGGCAGGCCATCCTTGGGATAGACCCAGTTCTTGACCGGCGTCTTCAGCCAGTCTGCATTGGTCGCAAAGTAACCAAAGGTGAGCTGCAACTTCTCGTCAAGCGTCATCTCCTTGATGAGCAGATCGACGCGCGCATCGGCGCCCAGCGCGGTGTTCATCCACGGCCGCGCCTTGGGAGCCTCGGTCCGCCCCGCCGCCGCACCGGGTGCGTTGTTGGTCGTCTGCGCCACGGCGGGCGCTGCGATCGCCAGCACCGATCCCGCGAGCAAACGGACGACCAGGGCGCGGGAACGGGATGCGGTCATGGGCTGGCTTTCCAGGCTGATAGAATGCCGTGTGTGCCGCGTTCGTCGCGGTATCGCAACCAGCCGTCGCACCCCGTGCGTGATCAAGCCTTGCCGAAGCCGCCGCCGCCGGGCGTCTCGATTACGAACACGTCGCCGGCGTGCATGTCGACCTTGGCGGTCGAGCCGAGGTGCTCGATGCCGCCATCCGCGCGCTCGACCGTCGCCGAGCCGAGTCCGCCGCCTTCGCCGCCCGCCATGCCGAACGGCGGGACGCGACGGCGGTTGGCGAGGATGCAGGCGGTCATGCCTTCGAGGAACCGCACACGCCGTGTCGCGCCGTCGCCGCCGTGGTGTGCGCCTGCCCCGCCCGAACCGCGGCGGATCGAGAATTTCTCGAGCAATACGGGGAAGCGCGTCTCGAAGATTTCCGGGTCGGTGAGCCGGCTGTTGGTCATGTGCGTCTGGATCACGGACGCCCCGTCGAAGCCGGGGCTCGCACCTGCTCCTCCCGCAATAGTCTCGTAATATTGGTGCGTGTCGTTGCCGAAGGTGAAGTTGTTCATCGTCCCCTGGCTCGCCGCCATCGCGCCGAGCGCGCCGAACAGCGCGTCGGTGACGACCTGGCTGGTCTCGACGTTGCCGGCGACGACCGCGGCCGGGTAGCGCGGGTTGAGCATCGAGCCGTCGGGCACGCGGATCGTCACGCCGCGCAGGCAGCCGTCGTTGAGCGGCACGGCTTCGTCGATCAGTGCGCGAACGACGTAGAGAACGGCGGCGCGGACGATCGAGACGGGCGCGTTGAAGTTGGTCGGGCGCTGATCGCTGGTGCCGGCGAAGTCGACCTCCATCGTCGCGGCATCGCGGTTGACGCGGACTGCCACGCGGACGACGGCGCCGTCGTCCATCTCGTAGGCGAACGCGCCATCGTCGAGCGTTGCGATCAGGCGGCGGACGGCGGCGTCGGCATTGGCCTGGACGTGCTCCATGTAGGCCGCGACGACCTCGGTGCCGTACTCGTTCGCGAGTCGTGTGAGACCAGTCGCGCCGCGCGTACAGGCGGCTAACTGCGCGGCGAGATCGGCGATGTTCTGGTCGATGTTGCGGGCGGGATACGGCCCGCTGGCGAACACCGCGCGTAGTTCGGTTTCGAGGAAACGCCCTTCGTCGACCACCAGCACGTCGTCGAGCAGCACGCCTTCTTCCTCGACCGAGCGGCTTTTGGGCGGCATCGATCCGGGGGTGATCCCGCCGACGTCTGCATGATGGCCGCGGGCTGCGACGAAGATGGCGGGCGCATCGCCGTCATCTGCAAAGACCGGCATGATGACGGTGATGTCGGGAAGGTGCGTGCCGCCACGATAGGGGGCGTTGAGCGCATAGGCGTCGCCCCGGCGGATACCGCGGCCGTCTGCGCCGCCGCCTCGCGCGTCGATGATCGTGCGGATGCTCTCGCCCATCGAGCCCAAATGGACGGGGATGTGCGGCGCGTTCGCGACGAGGTTGCCGTGCGCGTCGAACAGAGCACAACTGAAGTCGAGGCGTTCGCGGATGTTGACCGAGGCCGCGGAACGCTGGAGCGCGGCGCCCATCTCCTCGGCGATGCTCATGAACAGTCCGGCGAAGATCGCGAGCCGGACGGGATCGGACTCGGTGCCGACGCTGGCACCGATACGGGGGGCGATGCGGTCGAGGATCAGATTGCCGATCGGATCGACGCGCGCACGCCAACCGGGCTCGACGATGGTGGTCGAGACGCTGTCGAGGATCAGCGCGGGGCCATCGATCGCGTGTCCGGCGGGGAGGCCTTCGCGGGCAAGGACGGGCGTGTCGTGCCATGCGCCGGCCATGTAGACGGGCGCGACCGACAGCGGCGCGGCTGGCTCTTCGGGGAACGCGACGAGCGCGGCGTCGATCGGCGGACTCTCGGCGATCGCCTCCGCGACGATCCGGTCGGCGATCAGCGGTGCTTCGCTGGCGAAACCGAACTGCGCGATATGGGCGGCGTCGAACGCAGCGATCATCACGGCCGGTTCGTCGAGATCGAGCTCGATGGTGTGGTCGGTCTGGCCTCGGCGCAGATGCACGCGGCGTTCGATCCGCACGTCGTCCGCCGTGACGCCCTGCGCTACCAATGCTTCGTGCGCGGCCTCCGCCAGCCCGTCCAACGCTGCGCCGATCTCATCGTAATTCGCGAACGCCGCACCCGAGGTCGCCTCGCGGAGCACGCGACGATCGGCGAGCCCCATGCCGTACGCCGACAGCACCCCGGCGAGCGGGTGGATCATCACGCGGTCCATCGCCAGCGCATCGGCGACGAGGCACGCATGCTGCCCCCCGGCTCCACCGAAGCAGGCGAGCGTGTAGCGCGTCACGTCATGCCCGCGCGCGACGGAGATCGTCCGGATCGCATTCGCCATGTTCGCCACCGCCACCGCCACGAACCCTTCCGCCGCGACCTGCGGATCGAGCGGCAATTCCGCGAAGCGGGCGGTCACCGCCTCGGCATCAAGCGGCTGGTCACCTTCCGGTCCGAACAGCGCGGGGAAGAATTCGGGGCGCACCTTGCCCAGCATCACGTTGCAGTCAGTCACGGTCAGTGGCCCGCCGCGGCGGTAGCACGCAGGCCCCGGCACCGCGCCCGCGCTCTCGGGGCCGACGATCAGCCGCTCGCCGTCGAACCGGCAGATCGAACCGCCGCCCGCCGCGACGGTGTGAATTCGCAGCATCGGCGCGCGGATGCGGGCGCCAGCGATAAGCGTCTCAGTATCGCGCTCATAAGTGCCGGCATAGTGCGACACGTCGGTCGAGGTGCCGCCCATGTCGAAGCCGATGATCTGTTCGAACCCGGCCTCGCGCGCGGTCGCGGCCATGCCGACGATGCCGCCCGCGGGGCCCGACAGGATCGCGTCCTTGCCGCGAAAGCCTGCGCCGTCGATCAGCCCGCCCCACGACTGCATGAACAGCGCCCCCTGCCCCAGCGCGTCGCTGAGGCCCGCGACATAGCGATCGACGACCGGCGACAGATACGCGTCGACGACGGTCGTATCGCCGCGCCCGATGAGCTTGATCAACGGCGCGACGCGGTGGCTGACCGAAATCTGCGTGAAGCCGATCTCGGTTGCGATTGCCGCCAGCGCCTCCTCGTGCGCCGTAAAGCGATAGCCGTGCATGAGAACGATCGCGACGGCGCGCAAACCGCTGTCGAACGCAGCCCGCAACCCCGCGCGCGCCGCATCGCCGTCGAGCGGCCGGAGCACATCGCCCTCCGCCCCGACCCGCTCGTCGATCTCCACGACCTGCGCGAACAGCGGCGGCGGACGGTTCACGTCGCGCGCGAAAATATCCGAGCGCTCCTGGTGGCCGATCAGCAGCGCATCGCCGAACCCGCGCGTGATCGCGAGGGCCGTCGGTTCGCCCTTGCGCTCGAGCAGCGCGTTGGTCGCGACCGTGGTGCCGATGCGCAGTTCAAGCGGCACGTCCGCCCCATCCGTCAGCCGCCGGATCGCCTCGACCGCGGCATCGCCGTAGCGCTCGGGATCTTCCGACAGCAGCTTGGCGGTGACGATCCGCCCGTCCGGTTGCCGCGCGACGACGTCGGTGAACGTGCCGCCGCGATCGATCCAGAACTGCCATGCGGTCATCGGTTACTCAGCCCAGAAATTGCGTCATCCGCGCCGCTGCCCCGGTCCACGCGACCCCGCGATCATCGAGCCAAGCGTCATCGTAATAGGTGCAGCCATAGCGGTCGCCGCCATCGCACAACAGCGTGACGATGCTCCCCGTCTCGCCTGCCGCCGCCATCTCCTCGACGATCTGCGAGCACGCCCAGAGGTTGGTCCCGGTCGAGCCGCCGACGCGCCGGCCGAGCCGATTGGACAGCGCGCGCATCGCACCGACGCTGTCGGCATCCTCGACCGCGATCATCCGGTCGATGACGCTCGGCACGAAGCTCGGCTCGACCCGCGGCCGCCCGATCCCCTCGATCCGCGACGCGCACCCTTCCGGCAATGCGACCACCGAACGATCCTCGAAATGCCGATGGAACACCGAGTGCACCGGATCGGCGACGCACAATTTGGTGTCGTGGCGGCAATAGCGGATGAAGCGCCCGATCGTCGCCGACGTGCCGCCGGTGCCCGCGCCGCAGACGATCCAGGACGGGCACGGATGCTCCTCCTCGGCCATCTGCGCGAAGATGCTCTCGGCGATGTTGTTGTTGCCGCGCCAGTCGGTCGCGCGCTCGGCATAGGTGAACTGGTCGAGATAATGCCCGCCGGTCTCGGCCGCGAGCCGGCGCGAGACCGCGTATACGGTGCGCGGATCGTCGACCATGTGGATCTCGCCGCCATGAAAGCGGATCGCGTCAAACTTCGGCTTGGCCGTCGTCGCCGGAACCACCGCGATGAACCGCAGCCCCAGCATTTTCGCGAAATACGCCTCCGACACCGCGGTCGACCCCGACGAGGATTCGATCACCGTCGTCTCCGGCCCGATCCATTCGTTGCACAGCGCGTACAGGAACAGCGACCGTGCGAGCCGGTGCTTGAGGCTGCCGGTCGGGTGCGAGCTCTCGTCCTTCAGATACAGCACGATGCCGGGATACCGCGGCAAATCCACGCGGATCAGATGCGTGTCGGCGGACCGGTTATAGTCCGCCTCGATCCGCCGTACCGCTTCCGACAACCAACGCCGCTCGACGCGCTTCGTCACCCTTGCAGCCCGTGACGGACCAGCATCGCGGTCGGCTCAGGGTCACGCCCACGGAATGCACGGAAGCTGTCCGCCGCCGGCCGTGTCGCACCACGCGCGAGCACTTCCTCGCGGAAGCGGTCGCCGGTCTTGCGATCGACGAGGCCAGCCTCCGCGAACGCCTCGAAGCCATCCGCCGCGAGCAGTTCCGCGTAGAGATAGCTGTAGTAGCCCGACGCATAACCGCCTGCGAAAATGTGGCTGAACGCGTGCGGGAAGCGGTGCCATGCGGGCGGGCGGATCACCGCCACCTCGTCGCGCACCGCCTCGATCACCTCGATCGGATCGCTGCCCATCGTGCCGAGATGGAGCAACAGGTCGAACAGCGCGAACTCGACCTGGCGCAGGATGAACATCCCCGCCTGGAAATGCCGCGCCTTCACCATCCGCTCGAACAGGTCGGCAGGCAGCTTCTCGCCGGTCTTGTAGTGGCCGGACATGCCGGTCAGCACGTCCTTGTCCCAGGCGAAATCCTCCATCAACTGGCTCGGCAGCTCGATCGCGTCCCATTCGAAACCGTTGGTGCCGGCGATGCTCGGCCGGTTCACCTTGGTGAAGAGCAGGTGGATGCAGTGGCCGGTCTCGTGCAGCAGCGTCGTCACGTCGTTGTGGCTCAGCAGCGACGGCGTCTCACCGCCATCGGGCGCGAAATTGCAGACGAGATACGCGACCGGCACCGTCACGGTATTGCCGTCGTGCAGCCGCGGCCGCGCCTGCGCCATCCACGCGCCGCCACGCTTGCCGGTACGCGCGTGCAGGTCGAGATACAGCCCGGCGAACACCGTCCCACTCTCGTCCACCACGTCGAAGAATCGCGCATCGTCATGATACAGCGATACGTCGTCGCGCTCGACCAGCCTGATCCCGAACAGCCGCTGCATCAGCGTCTGCCAGCCTTCCATCACGCGCGCGACCGGGAAATACGCCTTCACCACCTGCGCATCGACCGCATAGCGATCCTGCCGCAACCGGTTCGACACGAAGCCCGCATCCCACGGCTCGAAATCGGCGATCCCGAGCTGCTCGGCGGCAAACGTCTTCAGCTCGGCAAGGTCGCGCTCCGCTGCCGGCTTCGCGCGCCGCGCCAGATCGCGCAGGAACGCGATCACCTCGGCGCCGTTCGGCGCCATCTTGGTCTCCAGCGACCACGCGACCGGATCGGTGAAGCCGAGCAGCTTGGCGCCCTCGTGCCGCAACTCAAGAATACGCGCGATCCGCGCGCTGTTGTCGAACTCGCCGGCGTTCGGCCCCTGGTCCGACGCGCGCGTCGCGAACGCGCGGTACGTGCGCGCGCGCAACTCGCGGTTCTCGGCAAACGTGAGCACCGCGTTGACGCTCGGCTGTTGCAGCGTGACCAGCCAGCCCGCCTGCCCCTTCGCCTTGGCCGCATCCGCGAACATCGCCTTGTCCGCGTCCGAAATCCCCGCAAGATTCGCCTCGTCCGTCACCAGCTCCGACCACGCGTCGGTCGCATCCAGCACCGCGCTGCCGAACTCGTTCGACAGCCCCGAAAGCTCGACCGAAATCTCGCTGAACCGATCGCGCGCCTCCGGCTCCAGCGCGACGCCCGACAGCGTGAAGTCGCGGATCGCCTGCTCGACCGCGACCCGATCTTCGGTCGGCAAATCGGCAAACTCAGGCGACACGCTCAGCGCGACGAACACCTCGTACAAATCGCGGTTCTGCCCGACCTTCATGTCGTTCTCGACGAGCCGCTTCTGTCCCTCCGAATACGCCGCGCGCAGTTCGGGGGTGTCCGCGACGCCGTGCAGATGCGACACCGCCGACCAGATCGCGCCGATCTCGGTATTCGCACGCTCGTACGGCAACCACGCGCCCGCGAAATCGGTCGGCCGCGTGGTCGTCAGTGCCTCGACCATCGCCTCATGCCGCGCGATCGCCTCGTCGAGCGCTGGCGCGATCTGATCGGGCGAGAGCTCCGCGAAACGGGGCAGCGACAGCGTATCGAGAAGCGGGTTCGTCGGGGCAGTCATGGGAAATCCTTCAGCATTCGACGACGTTGACGGCCAGGCCACCAAGCGACGTCTCCTTATATTGCGAGCGCATGTCCTCACCGGTCTGGCGCATCGTCTCGATCACCGCATCGAGGCTGACGATATGGCGACCGTCCCCCCGCAGTGCCAGATACGCAGCGTTGATCGCCTTGATCGCACCCATCGTGTTGCGCTCGATGCACGGGATCTGGACCAGCCCGCCGATCGGATCGCAGGTCAGGCCGAGGTTGTGCTCCATGCCGATCTCCGCCGCATTCTCGATCTGTTCGTTCGTCCCGCCAAGCGCCGCGACCAGCGCCCCCGCCGCCATTGAGCACGCGACGCCGACCTCCCCCTGGCACCCCATCTCGGCGGCCGAGATCGACGCGCGCTTCTTGTAGAGAAACCCGATCGCCGCCGCGGTCAGCAGGAAATCATGCGCACCCTTCGGCGTAGAGTCCTTCGTAAACGTTTCGTAGAAGCGCAGCACCGCCGGCAGCACGCCAGCCGCGCCGTTGGTCGGCGCGGTCACGACTCGGCCCCCCGCGGCATTCTCCTCGTTCACGGCGAGCGCATACAGGCTCACCCACTCGAACACCGCGGACGGATCCGCCGCGGTATCGCGCGCCTGCAAGCCCTCGAACAGCGCCTTCGCCCGCCGCGGCACCTTCAGCTCGCCCGGCAGGATACCCCCCTGCCGACACCCGCGATCGATCGACGCGAACATCGCACCACGGACGGCATCGAGGAACGCAGCGGTCTCGCTCTCCGGCCGCCACGCGATCTCGTTCTCGCGAACGATGTCGGCGATCGTCATCCCCGTCGCGTCCCCGGTCGCGAGCAGTTCCGCGCCGGACGAAAACGGCCGCGGCAACAGGATGTTGGCCTTCACCGGCCCCGAGCCCGCCTCGACGATCGCCCCGCCACCGATCGAGAAATAGGTCCGCTCGACGCTGCGCCCGTCACCGAACGACGCGGTGAAGGTCACCGCATTGGGGTGCCCTGGCAGGAACGTCTTCGCATGAAACAGGAGGTGCTGGCTCTCCTCGAACCCGATCTCCACCCGCTCGGCCAGCATCAGCCGCCCGCTCGACCGGATCGCCGCGAGGCGTACCGGGATCAGGTCCGGATCGATCGTCTCGGGCTGCGCACCACTCAGGCCCAGCATGACCGCGCTGTCGGTCGCATGCCCCCGCCCGGTCAGCGCGAGCGAACCAAAGAGGTCGACGCGCACGGCCACCGGCGTCTCGTCCGCGACCAGGTCGGCGAACAACCATGCAGCACGCATCGGCCCGACGGTATGCGAACTCGACGGCCCGATCCCGATCGTGAACAGGTCGAGGATGCTGATCGCCTGGTGGCAATCGGGGCGAGCGCGAGTCTGCTCGTCCGGGCGATCAAAGGTCAGCGGAGTCATGCATCGCCGTTACGAGACTATACCCCGCGCCGTCCATCCGAAGCTGACGCAGCGCCCATTCCTTGAGCCCATTCCGTGAGCAGCGTGTACGCGATCGCATAGGGCGGCGGCGCGACGAACGGCCCCTCCTCCCCGCGCAACACCGCACGCACCATCTCGCGCGGCACCCACATCGCATCCTCGAGCTCGTTCACGTCGAGCGTGATCGCATCGTCCTCGGCCTCCGCGACGCACGCCATCATCAGCGACGACGGAAACGGCCAGGGCTGGCTCGCGACATAGCGCACCTTGCCGACCCGAACCCCCGACTCCTCGAGGATCTCGCGCGCGACCGCCTCCTCGATCGATTCGGCCGGCTCGACGAAACCAGCGAGTGCGGAATACCGCCCCGCCGGCCACCCCTTGCCGCGCCCGAGCAGTGCCCGCCCGTCATGCTCGGCGATCATGATCACCACCGGATCGACGCGCGGGAAATGCTCGGTCCCGCAGTTCGGGCACTTCCGCGCCCACCCCGCCCGGAACATCTCGGTCGGCGAACCGCATTTCGCGCAGAACCCATGCCGGACGTGCCAATCGATCACACTCCGCGCACCTGCGTACGTCGCTGCCTCACCGGGCGCGAGCGCAGCCAGCACCGCCATCAGCGCAGGCGACCGCATCGCCGGCGCATTGTCGACGCGCATGCCCGCCAGCAGCGCCGCGAAATGCGGCCGCCCGGTCTCGTCGAGCCCAAGCAGGATCGGCTCGGCATCGTCCGGCATGTCCGCCATCGACGTCCAGGCGAGATGCCCGTCGTCGGTCGTGCCGGGCAGCAGCCCATCAAGCACCAGCAACCGCGCACGCCAATCGCGCTGCGCCGCCGCCAGCCCTTCCGGATCGTGACGCAATGCATCGGACCGGTCGAGCGTCCCACCGGTAAACCCAGGTGCGTCCATCACGCTCATCGGCGCAACCTCGCCGCATCCTGGAGCAGCGCCGCGACCACCTGCTGGCGGAGCGGTATCCGGTCCGCCGGGAAGTAATTAACCATCACGTTGCCGCGCGAATGCTTCGCGGGATCGACCCACGCGATCGTGCCCGCCGCACCACCCCAGGCATAGGTGCCCTTGCCGGGCCCGTTCGGCGTATCCGCGAGCACGACGGAACCGCCCGCGCCGAAGCCCATGTTGCTCCCCTGCGTTCCCCCGGTGCCGCCACCGACTCCGCCGAACACGACGCCCGCCGGCAACAGGTTCGACGTCGCCAGCGCGATCGTCTCGGGCTTCATCACGCGCACGCCGTCGAGCGTGCCGCCGTCCTGGATCATGTGCAGGAACCGGTCGTAATCGCGCGCCGACATCACGAGGCCAGCGCCGCCATACGGAAAGCTCGGTTTCTGCAGGAACACCGAGTTCGCCGCCGGATCGAGCGGCGTCCGCGCGTCCCCGACGAACGCATAGTTGGTCGCCAGCCGCCCGACCTCGCTCTGCGGCACCTGCCAGAAGCTCGACTTCATCTTGAGCGGATCGAACAGCCGCGTCTGCACGAACCGCTCGAAGCTCATGCCCGACACGACCTCGATCACCCGCCCCATCACGTCGAGCCCGATCGAATAGCTCCACTTGGTGCCGGGATCGGCGATCAGCGGCAGCGTCGCGACGCGGTTGGCGAACTCCTCGAGCGACTTCGGACGCGCGGGTCGCATCTTCTCTTCCATCGCTGCGCTGACCGACAGCGGCAGGATCCCGAGCCGCTCATATTCCTTGAGCAGCGGCCCCTTGGTGACGATCGTGTAGCCGAGCCCGGCGGTGTGCGTCAGCAAATTGCGGATCGTGATCGGCCGCACGGCGGGCCGCGTGGCGAGCGACGTGTCGGGGCTGGTCGCGACCTTCATGTCCTTGAACGCGGGGATATATTTGCTGACCGGATCGTCGAGGTTGAGCTTGCCGTCCTCGACCAGCATCATCGCCGACATCCCCGTGATCGGCTTGGACATCGAATAGACGCGCCACAGCGAATCGGGGCCTGCCGCCGGAGCATTGGGGGCGTCGCTGATCTTCCCCGCCGACGGGAACAGTGTCGGACCGTCGCCGGCGCCGAACGCACCGACGATCCCCGGCATCTTGTCCTGCGCGACATAGCCGTCGAACAGCGCAGACGTCGCAGGCAGCAGCGCGTTGACCGGGATCGTCATCCGCGGTGTCGGCCGAGCCTGACGCAAAGGTTGCGGACGCGGTTGCGCCTGCTGGGCATAGGCCGTGGCGGCAGCCAATGCGGCAAGGCCCCCCGTCGAAATCCAGTGCACCAATTTCATGCAGCTCTCCGTATGGTCTTGCCGGCTTTGGCGAAAACGGTCGGGAGCCCGGCGGTATCCAGCTCGTCGATCGGCCACCATTCGCTTGCCGTTGGAACGCGCGGTTGATGCGCCTCGACCGTCGCCACCGCAAGCGTCAGTTGCAGATCGAAATGGGTAAATCCGTGCGCCACGGTCTCGTCCAGCATCCGCCAATCCGCCTGCGCCGGTGCATCCTCGAAACCGGGTGCGGCCTCACCCCAAGGCCCGGTCGGAAACGCCCGCATCCCGCCGAGCAAACCCTTGTCCGGCCGCCGCACCAGCAGCACCTGCCCGTCGCGCTCCAGCCAGAAGATCGTCCCGTACCGCTGGGGCTTGGCCGCCTTCTTCGCCTTCACCGGCAACCGCTCGGGCGCGCCCTGAGCAAAGCCTTCGCAATGCGCGCGGATCGGACACAGCAAACATTTCGGCGCGCGCGTCGTGCAGATCCCCGACCCCAGATCCATCATCGCCTGCGCGAAATCCCCCGCGCGAGTATCCGGCGTAATTGAATCCGCCGCCGCCCGAATTGCCGGTCGCGCAGCCGGCAAAGGCGTCTGAATCGCAAACACCCGCGCGACCACCCGCTCGACATTCGCATCGACTACCACCGCGCGCTCGCCAAACGCGATCGCCGCCACCGCTGCCGCAGTATATGCGCCGAGCCCCGGCAGCGCGCGCAGTTCCACCTCGGTCCGCGGAAACACACCGCCATGCTCCGCGACCACGGCCTTCGCCGCCTTCACCAGATTGCGCGCCCGAGCGTAATACCCAAGCCCCGCCCACGCAGCCATCACATCGGCATCGTCCGCCGCCGCCAGACTTGCGAAATCCGGCCACCGCGCGGTCCACGCCAGGAACCGCGGTGTCACCGCCGCCACCGTCGTCTGCTGCAACATCACCTCGGACAGCCACACCCGGTACGGATCGACCGCCTCGCCCGGCTTCGCGCGCCACGGCAGGTCGCGACGATGCGCGTCATACCAGTCGAGCAGGGCCCCGGAGACCGAAGAGCGCTTGGCGTTCACGCGTCGCCTATGGCATGGGTTCGCAGATGAGCAAGCCGCCCGTTTCTGTGCCTAAATCTGCGACGCCCAAGCCGGCGACGAAGCGCGTGAAAGGCAGGACCGACCCAGACGCCCCGCGCGAGAACCGCTCGCGCGCGGTCGCCGAGCTGCTGCCCGCGATCGGCGGCGCGGCATTCCGGCGATTCGGCTTCGTCCAATCGTCGATCGTCAGCCGCTGGCCCGAGATCGTCGGCGCGAAACTGGCGGGCGCGAGCATCCCCGAATCGATCCGCTTCCCGGTCGGCAAGAAGCAGGACGGCGTCCTCACCCTCACCGTCCGCGGCGCGCACGCCCCGATGATGCAGCACATCGCGCCCGAGATCATCGAGCGCGTGAACCGCTTCTTCGGGTACGCCGCGATCGTGAAGGTCGCGATCCGCCAGGGCGAGGTCGCCGCCCCCGTCCCACGCAAGGCCCCGCCTTCGATCCGCCCAGTCCCCGTCGATCTCGGTATGAGCCTGAAGGGCATCGCCGACCCGGAACTGCGCGCCGTCCTCGAATCCCTCGCCGCCGGCGTCGCCTCGACGCACGGCCTTCCCAGGATCAACTGATGCGCGTCCTCCTTGCCGTCTTCGCTCTCTTCCTGCTGACCGGTGCCGCGCCCAAGCGCGACTGGTCGCAGACCGCGCGCATCCTCCCCTCGGGCGCGTACCTGATTGGCAACCCCGCCGCGCGCGTGAAGCTCGTCGAATACGCCAGCTACACCTGCTCGCACTGTGCCGACTTCTCGGTGAAGTCCGAACCCGTGCTCAAGCGCCAGATGATCGCATCGGGCTCGACCAGCCTGGAGTTCCGCCACTTCATCCGCGACCGGCTCGACCTGTCGGCGGCGATCCTCGCCCGCTGCACCGGCCCGAAAGGCTTCTCCGCCACCTCGTCCGCGATCTTCGCCGCGCAGCCAAAATGGCTCGAGCGCGGGATCGAGTATCAGGAGGGCAACGCCGCGCGCCTCGCCATGTACCCCGCGGCCGCCCAGATCCGCGCCAACGCCGACGGCTCCGGCCTGACCGCGATGATCAAGGCGCGCGGGCTATCGGACGCCGCGATAAACGTGTGTTTCGCCAACCAGCCCGAGATCGACCGCATCGTCAAACTGACCGCCGACGCGCCGAAGGAGATCGACTCGACGCCGACCTTCTACCTCAACGGCAAGATCGTCCCGCACGTGGGCTGGGAACAGCTCGAACCCGCGCTCCGCAAGGCCGGCGCCAAGTAACCCACTGGAGTAACAGCATGAAGTTCGTAATCGCCCTCGCCGTCCTGCCGCTCGCGCTCGCCGCCTGCTCGAAGAACGATTCGACCGGCAACGTCGACCAGCCCGCCGCCGCGCCGGTAGCAGCCGCCGCAGCCCCCGCCGGCCAGAACTGGACCGAGACGGTCGTAAAGACCCCCGAGGGTTACCTGATGGGCAACCCGAACGCGCCGATCAAGCTCGTCGAATACGGCGCACGCTCGTGCCCGACCTGCGGCGCGTTCGGCCGCGAAGCCTACAAGCCGCTGACCGAAAAATATGTCTCGACCGGGAAGGTCAGCTTCGAATTCCGCGACTTCCTCGTCCACGGCGCACCTGACGTGGCGCTGACTTTGCTTGGCCAGTGCGGCGGCGTCGCACCGTTCTTCCCGATCCTCGAGCAGATGTACGGCAACCAGATCGCCTTCCTCGACAAGCTCCAGGCGATGACGCCAGACCAGCAGAAGGCGCTCGCCAACCAGCCGCCGACGGTCGTCGCGACCAAGCTCGCCGAACAGATGGGCGCAATCGATTTCGTCAAGCAGCGCGGGATCCCGGAAGCGAAGGCGCGCGCGTGCCTAGCGGATCAGAAGCAGCTCGAAGTGATGGCCAAGCCGACCGAGAACGCGATGCAGGCCGGGACAGTCACGGGCACGCCGACGTTCCTGATCAACGACAGGAAGCTCGATCAGGTCGTGAGCTGGGATCAGATGGAGAAGGCGCTGAAGGCGGCTGGGGCGTGAGCCGCACGCCATTGAAGCGCCCACTAAGTCCATTCGGGACGAACGCCCCACCCCACCCCCGTTCGTCCCGAGTAGCTGTCGAGTAGCTCCAACGGAGCGTATCGAGACGGCGTATCGAAGGACAGGTTGGCGTGCGCAACCCATGCTTCGATACGAGCCCTCGATACGCTTCTAAGCGAAGCTACTCGGTCTCTACTCAGCACGAACGGGTGGGGAGAAGCACCAAGTGTGGTGGGCGTGTCCAAGGCAGCCTGCCCTTCTTGTTCTCCCGCGAAGGCGGGAGCCCAGTCTGGGTCCCCGCCTTCGCGGGGACGCAAGGTTCGGGGTTCGGTTCGCGATAGGATCCAACTTTAGTCGTCGGGGGGCGCAAGAATGCAGATCAAGCGCCTCCGCATCACCGGCTTCAAGAGCTTCGTCGACCCCGCCGATCTCCGCATCGAACCCGGCCTCACCGGCGTCGTCGGCCCCAACGGCTGCGGCAAATCGAACCTCCTCGAAGCCCTCCGCTGGACGATGGGCGAAGCCAGTGCGAAATCGCTGCGCGGCGCCGGCATGGAAGACGTGATCTTCGCCGGCACCGCCACCCGCCCCCCACGCGACTTCGCCGAAGTCTCGATCCTCGCCGAAATAAGTGGTGACGAACGCGAAATCGTCCGCCGGATCGAACGCGGCGCCGGCTCCGCCTACCGGATCGACGGCCGCGACGTCCGCGCAAAGGACGTCGGCCTGCTCTTCGCCGACGCCGCCACCGGCGCGCACTCCCCCGCGCTCGTCAGCCAGGGCAAGATCGGCGCCGTCATCGCCGCCAAACCCGCCGACCGCCGCGCGATGCTGGAGGAAGCCGCCGGGATCGCCGGCCTCCACGTCCGCCGCAAAGACGCCGAGGGCAAGCTCCGCGCCACCGAAGCCAATCTCGCCAAGCTCGACGAGATCATCTCCGACCAGGACGCGCGCGCCGCCACGCTGAAACGCCAAGCCCGCGCCGCCGAACGCTACCGCCTCATCTCCGCGCAGATCCGCGTCGCCGAAGCACGCACGCTCTTCGCCCGCTGGCGCGAAGCCGCCACCGCAGCCGATGCCGCCAAAGCCGAAGCCAGCGCCGCAGAAACCCGTGTCCGCGCACTCACCGAAGCGGAACGCGCAGCCGCCGCAGACCAGCATCGTGCGATCGAAGCCGTTTCCACCGCCCGCACCGCCGCGCTCGCCGCGCGCGACCTCGTCGGCGACCTCGCCCACCGCCTCGCCGCGCTCAAAACCGAGAAGGCCAGCGTCGAGCGCAGGATCGCCGACCTCACCGACACGCGCGCCCGGATCGCCGACGACCGCGCCCGCGAAGGATCGCTCGCCAGCGACGCCGCCGCCGCGCTCGCCCGCCTCGCCGACGAGGCCAAGACGCTCGACACCGCGATCGCCGATGCCACCGCCGCGATCCCCGATCTCGACGCCGCACTCGCCGAAACCGAACGCAGCGCCCGTGACGCCGAGGTCGCGCTGGCCCAGGCGCTCGCCACGCAAGCCCGCGACGCCGCCGAAGTCCGCGTCGCCAGCGCAGCCCTCGCCGCCGCCCGCACCCGCGCCGACCGCGCCGATCGTGACGCTGCGCAGATCGCCGCCGCCCTCCGCGCCCTCGGCGACCCCGCGCCGCTAGCCGCAGAGCGCGAAACCGCCGCCGAAGCCCGACGTACCGCGACCGCCGCCGCAGAGTCCGCTCGTCAGGCCATCACCCAGGCAGACACCGACGAAGCCGCCGCGACCAGCGCGCGGGACGCCGCCGAAACCACCCGTGCCAGCGCCCGCGCAGACCTCGCCGCGATCGACAGCGAAGTGACCGCACTCACCAAGGCAACGCAGCGCAGCGGTCGGGACCGGTTGCTCGACCACGTCTCCGCCAGCACCGGCTACGAACGCGCACTCGCCGCCGCGCTCGGCGACGATCTCGACATCAACCTCGATGCATGGGCCGGCGCCGCGCCCCGCGAAGACGACCCCGCCCCGCCCGCCGACGCCGAACCGCTGGCAAAGCATGTCGACGCGCCCCCCGCCCTCGCCCGCAGGCTCGCACAGGTCTTCGTCGTCGACACCGACGGCCAGCAACACCTCGCCGTCGGCCAGCGCATCGTCACCCGAGACGGCCGACTCCGCCGCTGGGACGGCTTTACCGCAACCGGCACCGGCGCGGCCGCCGCCGAACGCCTCGTCCGCCGCAACCGCCTCGCCGCACTCCAGGCCACCCGCCCCGCCGCGGCCAAAGCGCTGGACGACGCCGAACAAACGCGCGCCGTGATCGACGAGCGGATCGCCCAGGCTAGAGGCCAGTCACAAACCGCCCGCGCCGCCCTGCAACGCGCCGAAACCGCCGCGCGCGACGCCATCCGCCAGGAGGACCGCGCCGCCGCCGCGCTCGAACGCCTCGCCACCCAGCGCGCCGACCTCGACATTCGCGCGCAGCGTATCGCCGACGACGTCGCCGACGCGCACGCCGACCGCACCCGCGCCGAAGCCGCGATGGCCGCCGTCCCCGACGGCACCGCCAACGCGCGCCAGGTCGCCACGCTCCAATACGACGCCGAACGCGCCCGCGCCGCCGTCGCGCAGGCCCGCGCCGATCGCACCACGCTCGACCGCAGCATCGCCGCCCACCGCGAACGCCTGTCCGCAGCGGAAGCCGACACCCGAAGCTGGCGCGCGCGCGCCGGTGAAGCCGCCAAACGCATCGCCGCCATGGACGCGCGCGAAACCACGCTCGGCACCGACTTAGCCGCGATCGCCGCTCGCCCCGCCGCCCTCGACGCAGAGATCGCCACGCTGGACGCCGAACACCAGGAAGCGCGCACAACCGCCGACGCGCTCCTCGCCACCGAACGCACCGCGGAAACCGCCGCCCGCACCGCCGACGACACCCACCGCGCCGCCACCGAAGCGCTCGCCGTCGCCCGCGAAGCCCGCGCCGGCGCGATCGCCCGCGTCGAAAACCACGAAGCACGCCGCCTCGATCTCGGCCGCCTCTCGGGCGAGCGCTTCCAATGCCCCGCCCCGGTGCTCCCCGAACGTCTCGGCTTCGCGGTCGCAGACGTCCACGCGCCAGCCGACGAGTCCGCCATCCACGACCGTCTCGCCACCGACCGCGAGCGGATCGGCCCGGTCAACCTCGTCGCCGAAACCGAACTCGCCGAACTCGAAGAGTCCGCGCGCGGCAACGCGGTCGAACGCGATGAACTCGGGCAAGCCGTCAACCGATTGCGTGGCTCGATCGGCACGCTCAACCGTGAAGGCCGCCAGCGCCTGCTCGCCGCGTTCGAGGCGGTGAACGGCCATTTCCAGCGCCTCTTCACCACCCTCTTCGACGGCGGCGCAGCGCATCTGGAACTGATAGACTCCGACGACCCGCTCGAAGCCGGCCTTGAGATCATGGCGCAACCACCCGGCAAACGCCTCCAGTCGCTAACGCTCCTGTCCGGCGGCGAACAGGCCCTGACCGCGGTCGCGCTGATCTTCGGCCTGTTCCTCACCAACCCGGCGCCGATCTGCGTCCTCGACGAGGTCGACGCGCCGCTCGACGACGCCAATATCGAGCGCTTCTGCGACCTGCTCGACCGCATGTCGCGCGACACCGACACGCGCTACCTCGTCGTCACGCACAACGCCGTCACGATGAGCCGCATGCATCGCCTGTTCGGCGTGACGATGATCGAACGCGGCGTCAGCCGGCTGGTCTCGGTCGACCTACAAGCCGCGACCGGACTCATTGCAACCGCGTAGGGAGACAATCCCCGTTCGCGACGTTGACCCTCGATGTTCCTCGACGAATCCAGCATCTGGCCGCGCAAGGAGGACCTGCCTCCGCGCAAGCCCGTGTATCGGCACGAGAAAGCGCTTACCCGCCTGGTCTTCGTCTATCTGTTCCTGTTGCTGCTCCTGCCCGTCAGCTTGGGCGGCATGGTCGACCTGATCCGCTACGTGTTCGGCTAACTGATCGCTGTCCTACACGCCCCGATCATGACAGCGTTCCGACGCCTCGATCGTTAGACTTTCATCCTAGGAAACCGGCCCTGCGAAAACGCTCCCAGCGTCTGCACTTTCTATACTTCACTCTGCCGCCACGACCGAGAACCGCCCCGCATCAGCGACATAGCGACAAGTTGATCTCCATCACTCGACACCCCTTTTCGCGGAACGTAAGACGAACGAATGGCCCAACTCGACACCCGTGAAAAGCTCGAGATCCTCGCCGATGCAGCCAAATACGACGCATCCTGCGCGTCGTCGGGGACGACCAAGCGCAATTCGAAGGACGGCAAGGGGCTGGGCTCGACCGAAGGCATGGGCATCTGCCACGCCTACGCGCCCGACGGGCGCTGCATCTCGTTGCTGAAGATCCTGCTGACCAACAGCTGCATCTTCGACTGCCACTACTGCATCAACCGCAAGAGCTCGAACGTCCGCCGCGCCCGCTTCACGGCGAAGGAAGTCGTCGATCTCACCATCGCCTTCTACAAGCGCAATTACATCGAGGGCCTGTTCCTCTCGTCCGGCATCATCGCGTCGTCGAACTACACGATGGAGCAGATGGTCGAGGTCGCGCGGAATTTGCGCGAGGACCATCATTTCCGCGGCTACATCCACCTCAAGACGATCCCCGACGCCGATCCCGAGCTCGTCCACCAGGCTGGGCTGTACGCGGACCGCGTCTCGATCAATGTCGAACTCCCGACCGCAAACGGCCTCAAGCGTCTTGCCCCGGAAAAGGACGGCGTCCGCATCGAGACCGCGATGGCGGAGGTGAAGGCGTCGATCATCGACGGCAAGGACGCCAAGGCAAAGTACAAGTCGGCGCCGAAGTTTGCCCCGGCCGGCCAGTCGACGCAGATGATCGTTGGAGCGGATGCCGCGACGGACGGCGATATCGTCCGGAAGGCATCGACCTTGTACGACCGCTTCGGCCTTCGCCGGGTGTATTATTCGGCGTTCAGCCCGATCCCGGATGCGAGCGCAGTGTTGCCACTGCAACGACCGCCGCTGATGCGCGAGCACCGTCTCTACCAGTCCGACTGGCTGATGCGGTTCTACGAATTCCAACCGCACGAGGTGGTCGCCGCCGCCGACGACGCGACCGGCATGCTCCCGCTCGACATCGACCCCAAGCTCGCCTGGGCGCTCAAATTCCGCGGGTCTTTCCCCGTAGACGTCAACCGCGCGCCCCGCGAAATGCTCCTCCGCGTCCCCGGACTCGGCGTTAAAGCCGTCAACGGCATCCTCACCAGCCGCCGCTGGCGCCGCCTGCATTTGGCGGACATCGCCCGGCTGACCGTGTCAGTCGCCAAGCTCCGCCCCTTCATCATCGCCGAGGACTGGCGCCCCGTGACGCTAGCGGACAAGGCCGAACTCCGACCCATCGTCGCCCCGAAACCCAAGCAGATGGAAATGTTCGCGTGACGCCGACGCGCACCCTGCCCCCCTCCCTGGAAGGAAGGGGTTGGGGGTGGGTCGGCTTGGGGCAGACGCGGCATTCCCTCGAAAGCAACCCACCCCCGGCGCCTCCCTTCCAGGGAGGAGGGAAGACATGCGCGTCGTAACCCTATCCGAACCCGACGACTTCGACGGCTGGCGTGACGCCGCACGTGGCCTGATCGCCGAGGACGTCCCCCCCGACGACGTCGTCTGGCAAGTCGGCGACGAACCCGTCGACCTGTTCGCGACCGTCGCCGAACCCGCGCCCGCCCCGCCCCCCGGCGCGTTCTCCGTCCCCCGCGCCTTTATAGACCTAGCCCGCAGCGCGATCCTCGGCAGCGATCCCGAGCGGTTCGCCCTGCTCTACACGCTACTTGCCCGCCTCCGCCGCGAACAAAAACTGATCGAGGACCGCGCCGATCCGCTCGTCCGCCGCCTCGACAGGATCGCCAAGGACGTCCGCCGCGACATTCACAAGATGCGCGCCTTCCTCCGCTTCCGCGAGGTCGAGGAAGACGGCGGCACCCGCTTCGTCGCTTGGTTCGAACCCGACCACCACATCGTCCGCGCCAATGCAGCCTTCTTCGTCAACCGCTTCGCCAGCATGCGCTGGTCAATCCTGACGCCCGAAGTCTCGATCCACTGGGACGGCAAGGCGCTCAGCGAAGGCCCCGGCGCGAGCAAGTCGGATGCCCCCGACGGCGATCCGACCGAAGAGGTCTGGAAGACGTACTACGCCAGCATCTTCAACCCGGCGCGCGTGAAGATCGGCGCGATGCTGAAGGAGATGCCGAAGAAATACTGGAAGAACATGCCCGAGACCGCGCTGGTGCCGGGCTTGCTTGCAGCGGCGCAAGCAAGGGAGAGCGGCATGATCCAAAAAGCGCGCGACAACGTCGGCGGCAACAGCCTGATCGCATGGGAAGCGCTGCGCGACGAGGCCGCCGGTTGCACCCGCTGCCCGCTCTACAAACCCGCGACGCAAACCGTGTTCGGCGAAGGCCCGGTCGATGCCCCGCTGATGTTCGTCGGTGAGCAACCCGGCGACCAAGAGGACATCGCCGGACGCCCGTTCGTCGGCCCCGCCGGCCAGATGTTCGACAAGGCGATGGCGGAAGCCGGCGTCGACCGCTCACGCGCCTACGTCACCAACGCCGTGAAGCACTTCAAATTCGAACAACGCGGCAAACGACGCATCCACGCCAAGCCCAGCGGCGGCGAGATCGACGCCTGCCGCTGGTGGATCGAGCAGGAGCAGATGCTGATCAAGCCGAAGGTGACTGTCGCATTAGGGGCGACAGCCGCGCGGTCGTTGTTCGGGAAAGTGATGACGATCGGCCGCGAGCGTGGACGGGCATTGCAACTGCCCGATGGCGGGGAAGCATGGATTACGGTGCATCCGAGCTATTTGCTGCGGCTGCCGGACCCAGCGCATGCGGCGGAGGAATACGCGCGGTTCGTCGAGGATTTGCGAACGGTAGGCGGGCGGATCGGCTGATCCTCGGCGGCATATCGTACCAGTTTACCCCCCCCGTCATCCTGACGAAAGTCAGGAACCAGAGCCACAATCGCTATCCTCCGTAACCCTGGGTCCTGACTTTCGTCAGGATGACGGAGCAAGTTAGAGCGGCGTCTCCGCTACTCACATCACGTTCGGTTCTGGTCCCAACCGGCCAGCAGGGTCGTCGAGCGCTTCGATCGCGGTCATGTCCTCGTCATCCAGCGTCAGATCCAAAGCCGCGAAATTGTCCGCGAGATGCTCGGCATCCGACGCCTTCGGGATGACCGAAAAGCCGTTTGCCAAATGCCACGCCAGGATGACCTGCGCCGCACTCCGACCATGCTTGTCCGCGATCCGGACGATCGCGCTGTCCTGCAACAATGTCTTGCCCTGCCCCAACGGGCTCCAGCTCTGCGTCACGATGCCATGCGCTTCATGATACGCACGCTGCTGGTGCTGCTGGAAATTCGGGTGAAGTTCGATCTGGTTGACCGCCGGCGTCACGCCGGTCGCAGCGACGATCGCGTCGATATGTTCGGGAAGGAAGTTCGACACGCCGATCGACTTGGCCTTCCCGGCATCGCGCAGCGCGATCATATCCTTCCATGCTTCGACATACTTGTCCTGCTTCGGCACCGGCCAGTGCATCAGGTACAGGTCGACCGACTCGACACCGAGCAGCGCAAGGCTCTCGTCCATCGCCGCTTCGGCGTCACCCTGCCGGTCGTTCCAGAGTTTGGTCGTCAGGAACGCGTCCGAGCCCTTGTAGCCGTCACCGACGCCACGCTCGTTCTCGTAGATCGCGGCGGTGTCGACCAGCCGGAAGCCGATATCGAGCCCGGAGCGGACGATCGCCGCAGCCTGACTGTCGGGAATCTGCCACGTGCCCATGCCGAGCTGGGGCATCGTGCGGCCGTCGTTCAGTGTAATATCTGTCATGCCGCAAACAGCGCACGACACGGCCGGCGGTTCCGATTGGCTCTTCCCTTCCGCGCCCGGTTCGCGCAATCGACCGAGCCATGTTCGAAAAGATTCTGGCCGTGCTGGCCACCTTCACGATCGGCGTCATCTCGTCGGGTGGCTATGTCGGCATCGCGCTGCTCATGGCGATCGAGAGCGCGTGCATCCCGCTGCCGTCCGAGATCATCATGCCCTTCGCCGGCTATCTCGTCTCGACCGGGCGGTTCGACCTGTATCTCGCCGCGACCGCGGGCGCGATCGGATGCAATCTTGGTTCGATCGTAGCGTACGAGATCGGTAAGCGCGGCGGCCGGCCGATGGCCGAGCGCTGGGGTCGCTTCGTCCTGATCGGGCCGGGCGAGCTCGACGCGGCGGACCGGTTCTTCGCGCGCTGGGGCTCGGCTGCGGTACTGATCGGCCGCCTGCTCCCCGTGATCCGCTCGTTCATCGCCTTCCCCGCCGGAGTGGCGCGGATGAAGCTGGTGCCGTTCCACGTCTACACGTTCATCGGGTCATGGCCGTGGTGCTTCGGGCTGGCGTGGGTCGGCATGAAGCTCGGCGACAAATGGGACAGCGATCCGCGCGTGAAGGCCGCCTTCCACAGCGCCGACCTGCTGATCGGCGTCGTCCTGATCGCACTCGTCGGCTTCTATATATGGCACCGGGTGCGCGGACTGAAGCACCACCCGTAACCGCGGTGCGCTGTTCTATACGATAGCCTTGGATTTGCGTTCCTCCTCCCAACAGGAAGAGGAACGATGATCATACTGTTCAGGGCAGGACAGGCACTTCTGCGGCGCGCGTCTTGTTTTCCAGGCGCGATTCGCGAACGCGCTGGCCGAAGCAGCCAGTGGCACCGCCGGCGCCGACTGCAGAGCAGCTGCCGATCGTGTTGACGCCCGACCCGGCGTCCATCGTGCCCTGCGCTTTGGTCGCCCAGCTTGCATTCTCGGGCGTGACGACGAACTCGCGGAGTTCCTTTGGAACGCGGTATTGCTCCTGCGCGCTGCGGCGGACGCAGACGACGATCTCTTCGCCGTTCTGGTTGGTCGGGCAGCGTTCGTTGCCGAATAGCGTCAAGACGCCGTTGATGGGCGCACTGCGCGAGACTTCGCCGGGGGCCGAAATCGGCTTCGACTTGCCGGTAGCGCCGGGCAGAGCCGGCGCCAGCGTCGGTCCCTTGGCGGGTATCTGCGCCAGCGTTGGCGGCGCTACGGGGCGAGCAGGTTGCGCCGTCTGCGCCGCAACGGGTCCGGCGACGAGCAACGCCGTCGCAAAAAGCATTTTCATACGCATCACTCCCACAATCCGTACTTCAGTCACTGGCCGTATCTCATTGTATCGGCAGTATCTCAGATCCGCTTGGCGGTCGCGATCGCGACCTTGCAGCCGAGCCGGATCGCGGCGCTCAACACCGGATAACCCGGAGTCTCTTCGGCCCCCGCAGCGATCGCGGTGGCCTTGTGCTCGAGTTCCTCGGCCTGGAAATCGAGGATCGCTGCCGATAGCTCGGGATCGCTGGCGCCAAGCTGAACGAGCTGTTCCTCGTAATGCTTGTCGATTTCGGTCTCGACCGCGGCCGTGCACGCCATCGCAGCTCGCGGGCTGATTGCGGCCGTCACGGCGCCTAGCGCGAAGCCCGCGACTTTCCAGATCGGCTGCAGCACCGTCGGGCGCACGCGGCGCTCCACGATCATTTTGTCAAAGAACGCGCGATGCCGCTCTTCCTGCTGCGCCATGTGATGGATCGAGCGCGATGCCGGGTGGCGATCGCCGAGCACCGCAAGCTGGCCCGCATAAATGCGGATCGCGCCGTATTCGCCGGCTTGGTCAACGCGAATCATCGAATCCGTCGCCCGCTTGGCGTCTCCTGGCTTCCAGCCGCTCATCTCGTCTTCCTCATGAGTGCGAATATGGTGAACGCACCGACGAGGGAAAAGATCGCGTTGAACCCAGCGAGCGAAATGCCGAGCAGCTTCCACTGTGGCGAGTCGCAACGCACCATCGGCGCGTTCATGATCGCGGCGAGGCGCTCGGCGGCGGTCGTGCCGGCCATCGACACGGTCGTGGTGCAGGCGGTAAAGCCGTTCCACCAATGATATTCGACGCCAGCATGCGCGACGCCGATCACCCCGCTGAGACCGATCAACAGCCCGGCAATGATCACCAGCGACGCCCGCAGCGAACGGCCGGGGACCAAGAACGTCGCGCCCGCTATCAGCACTGCCGAATAGTGTGGCCAGCGCTGCCAGTGACACATCTCGCACGGATAGAGCCCGCCAAGATATTGCGAGCCGAGCGCGCCGAGCAGCAGGAACGCCGGCAGCAACAACGCGATGGCGCGCGCGATCTCTTCGTTCTTGGTCATGCCAAGCCCGCGACGCACGCTCACTTGGTGGGCGCCTTGGTGGTGTCCGTGGGATCGGGCTTGATCGGGCGCGGCTTGGTCGCGGCGGCGACCTGCGTTGCCCCGCCGAGGCGCGCGACCGTCTTCAGCGCATAGTAGAGCTGGAAGTCGTCGATCCCCTGTTTTTTCAACTGGTCGGGGGTCTGCGAGAAGCGCGGATCGGTCTTAGTATCCTCCTCGAGCACCGCGTTGTCCGCCTTCACCTCGTTGATCAGATGCTTGCGCAGGTCCGCCTCGCGGAACACCGGGCGCGACTTGTAATCGGGATCGGTGAGCTGCGGCACCTTGATGTCGGGCTCGATCCCGCCTTCCTGCACCGACCGACCCGACGGCGTGAAGTAGCGCGCGGTGGTCAGGCGGAGCGCGGTCTCCGGGCCGAGCTGGAGCACGGTCTGCACCGAGCCCTTGCCGAAGCTGCGCTCGCCCATGATCAGCGCGCGGTGATGATCCTGCAGCGCGCCGGCGACGATCTCGGACGCGGACGCGGTGCCGGGATCGGTGAGGACGACGACCGGCAGGCCGTGCGCGTCGTCGCCGGGCTTGGCGTAATAGCGCTCGATATCAGTCTTCTCGCGGCCGCGCTGCGAGACGATCTCGCCGTGATCGAGGAACGCGTCGCTGACTTCGATCGCCTGGGTCAGGAGGCCGCCGCCATTCTCGCGGAGGTCGACGACGTAGCCGAGCGGGCGGTGGCCGAGCGACTTGTCGATCGCCATGATCGCCGCACGCGTATCGGCGCCGGTGTTCTCGCTGAAGGTGTTGATGTTGATATAGCCGACGTCGCCGCGGACTTCCCACTTCACCGGCTTCTGGACGATGATCTCGCGCATCATGGTCACGTCGAGCGGCTTGTCGCGGCCGGGACGGACGAGGCCGAGCGTGATCTTGCTGCCGGGCTTGCCGCGCATCTTGCCGACCGCCTCGTCGAGCGAATCGCCGTAGATCAGCTTGCCGTCGATATGCGTGATGTAGTCGCCGGATTTGACACCGGCACGAGCTGCGGGGGAGTCTTCCTGCGGGGCGACGACCTTGATCGCGCCGTCCTCCATCTGCACCGTCAGTCCGAGGCCGCCGTAATTGCCTTCGGTCATGATCCGGAGGTTTTCGTAGTCGAGCGCATCGACATAGCTGGAGTGCGGATCGAGGCTGGCGAGCATGCCCTGGATCGCGCCCTTGATCAGCGTCTTGTCATCGACCTTGTCGACATACTCCGCCTTCACGCGGTTGAACACGTCGAGGAACTGGTCGAACTCGCGGTAGGTGTCGGTGTCGACTGCCGCCATCGCGGAGGTGGCGAGCGGGATCAGCGTCAGCGCGCCGACGATCGCAGTCGCGGCAAGGAACGGGGTACGCAGTATAGGACGAGGCATCGATGGTCCTGCAACCTGAGAAATGACGTGTCGTACGGTCGTGACGGCGTAGCGTAGCGGAACGCTGGCGGCAACGCGCGCGCGGAGTGAAGGCGGGTCGGGGTTAATGGGGGCTGACTGGGACGCTTTCGATCCTCCCCCGCCAGGGGGAGGTGTCGCCGAAGGTGACGGAGGGGGAGGACACGGGGCAGCGGTTTCGCTTGCCTCCCCCTCCGTCTGGCTAACACCAGCCACCTCCCCCTTGCAGGGGAGGATCGAAAGCGGCGCTCATCAGATTTGGGCGGCAAGTCTCCTCCACCGTGCTCCGTCATGCCGAGCTCGTTCCGGCATCCACGGTTCCGCACGATCGAGAGACTTGGGTTTGCGGAACGGTAGCTCCCCGGAACCAATCCAGGGTGACGGGGTGGTTTTGGGAAAGTCGGGCCACGCAATCGGATGCTGATCTCTCCGCGCCGATCAGCGCACCCCTATTAGTGCAGCCACATCGACAGGTCGCCCCCGACGGCGGAGCTCGACGGTGATGCTCGGATCTTCGCGGGGGGCGGTGCCGAGCGGCGCGCCCATCGCGACGCGGTCGCCGGGCTTTGCGGAGGTTGTCGCGAGGCCCGTGACGAGGCTGGTCCAACCGTCGGCGTGGTCGATGATGACGATCGTCCCGTAGTCGCGGAAACGACGCGCGTAGCGGACCGTGCCAGCCGCGGGTGCGACGACGCGCGCGCGGGGGGCGGTGGCGAAGGTCAGGCCGCGCGATCGGACACCGGAGTCCGAAACCTCGTCGAAGCCGGTGACAAGCCTGCCCGTCACCGGCGTGCGGTACACGCCGCGCGGTGGCGCCGGGGGCCTGGTGCCGGGCGCGACCGGGCGGGGGATCGGGCCGGCGAGCGCGATCAGGCTGGCTGCGGTCGCCTTGGCGTTGGTGGTGGACGCCATGCCGTCGACGAGATCGCGTGCACGTTCGCCAAGCGCCAGCGCGCGATCGGACTCGCTGAGCGCGCCGCGGCCGAGCGACTGGCTGCGCTGGCGATGGCGCGCTTCAAGAGTGGCCAGCGCGATGCGGTCGTTCTCCAGGCGCGCGCGACCGTCTGCCAAGGCCTTGGCGGCGAGCGTGGCGCTGGCTTGCAGGCGTCGCGTTTCGGCGAGTTCGATGCGGACGGCTTCGGTACGCCGGCGGACCACGGGGAGCGCGCTGCCGAGCACCGCGCGGACATGGACGAGGTCGTCGACCGATCCGAGCTGCGCGACCGCGACGATCGTCGGACGGCGTGCCAGCGATTGCAGCGCCGCGAGCAGCCGTGCGACGGGCGCTTGCGCACGGCCGAGCTTGGCGCGTTGATCGGACAGCAGGCGCTCGACCAGCGTTACGCGCGCACTGGCGGTGGCCAGATTCGCTTCGGCGGCGGTCACGCGGGCAGCGAGCGCCTGCTCTTCCCGGCGCGCCTTGTCGGCGGCGTTGCGCTCCTGCGTGGCCGCTGCGGCGAGCTTGGCGGCGCGGGCGGCGGCGAGCGCGGCGTCGCGTTTCGCCGCGACCAGCCGTTGCTGCTCGGTCGCCAACTCGGGCGCGTCAGTCTGTGCGGTTACGCCCGCCGCCGCGAACAGCGCCGCGATCGCGAGAACGCCCCCTACCCTCATGCATCACCCTTCGCGGTGATAGGGATGGTTGGCAAGGATGCTGGTCGCGCGGAACAGTTGTTCGGCGAGCATCGCGCGGGCGAGCAGATGCGGCCAGGTCGCTCGGCCGAACGAGAACAGCAGGTCCGCCTCGTCGCGCGCCGCATCGTCGAAGCCGTCGGCAGCGCCGATCATGAACCGCGCCTCGCGCACGCCGTCGTCGCGCCATCGCTCGAGTTTCTGCGCGAACTGCGTCGAGGACAGCGTCTCGCCCTTCTCGTCGAGCAGGATGCGCCTAGTCTGCTCACCGACCAGCGGGATCTTGCCGCCGGTGTCGGGAAGCTCGCTGACCTTGGTCCGCCAGACGATCCGCTTCAGATAGCGGTCGACGAGGTCGGCCTCGGGCGAGCGCCCGATCCGACCGCGGGCGACGATGTGGAGCAGCACCGCCGCCTCGAAGTGGGTCTAGTCTTCGTCGGTAAAGGTCGGCACGGGCGGCGGCGCCGGTGCGTCGCCGAATGCCCACATCCGCTCCAGATTGTAGAAGCTGCGGACTTCGGGGCGGAACAGGTGGACGATGACGTCGGTCGCGTCGATCAGCACCCAGTCTGCGGTCGGCAGGCCTTCGATCTTCACGGGGCGCTTGAACTCGGCCTTGATCCGCTCGGCCAGCTTCTGCGCCATCGAGGCGACCTGACGGGTCGAACGACCACTGGCGATCACCATGTAATCGGCGATGCTGGTCTTGCCCGCGAGCGGGATCGAGATGGTCTCGACCGCCTGGTCGTCGTCGAGCGACGCGAGGATCAGGCGATGCAGCGCCTCAACCTCTTCGGGGTCGGTCGCGCGAGGGGCAGTAGGGGAAGTGGCCAAGTCAGCTCCTGGGTAAGACTACCGGACCAGCAACGTGCTGAACCCAGTCGGGATTTTTGGCACGCAGGCCGGTTGCGGAGGTCGGGTCGGGTCGGAAGCGCAACAGCACGAGGGCCGGCAATCTCCACGTCGTCCAGCTCTTCGCATGGTCTGTGCGCCGTTGGAAGCGCCGCAGCCAACCCATCGCGGGGGCCGCGAGGGCGCGCCCGTCATATCCCGGACGCGCGATTACCGCAATCGGAACCTCGCGGGCGATCTGCCGCCAGTTCTTCCACCGGTGAAAGTCCGCGAGATTGTCCGCCCCCATCAGCCAGATGAACCGGATTTTCGGGTAGCGGCGCTTGAGCTTGCGGATCGTGTCGAGCGTGTAGCGAGTGTGCAGCCGCGCCTCGAGATCGGTCGCGCGGATCGGTGCGCGGCGGGCCATATGCCGGGCGGATGTGAGGCGCGCGGGGAGCGGCGCCATGTCGTTGGCCGCGTCCTTGAGCGGGTTGCCGGGGGACACCAGCCACCACGCCTCGTCGAGCGCGAGCGCGTCGATCGCCGCAAGCGTAATGCCGCGATGCCCGCCGTGCGCGGGATTGAACGACCCGCCGAGGATGCCGACGTGGGTCATAGGAACTGCTGTCGATCACGCGCGACATGAATGACGCGGACGATGAACAGGTCATCGTCCGCCAACCGATAGAGCAGGATGTAAGGCGTACCTGCGACGCGCCATTTACGCAGTCGGGTATTTGGCACCGCCGACCCCGCGCCCGGATAATCCGCCAGAAATCTGGCTGCGTTTACCGCCGAGGTGCCAACCCGGCTCGCGGTATTAGGATCGATCTTGTCGAACTCGTCATTGATCGTCGCAAGATCGGCCTGCGCGTCGCGCGACCATCTTACGCCCCTCATGCAGCGTCGGCGGTCTTATGCCGTTGCGCAAACCAAGCTTCCATTTCCTCCTGGGTGAGATAATCGCCTCGCGCGATCGAGTCCTCGCCGGCCTGAATGAAGTCGAGAAATTCGAGTTCTTCGTCGACGCGACGCGCGATCGCTTCGGCGGCGATGGCACTAGCGCCGACGCCGCGGCGCTGCGCCAGTGTTGCGAGTTTGTCGGCAACGCCGGGTTCGATCGCGATCATCAAGGTCGATGCGTCCGTCATGTCGCGAACATGCGCTTTCCACCTCTTACAATCAACCACGCACCTGGCCGGTGCCGCGGCCGATCCATTTGTAGGTGGTGAGGCCTTCGAGCGCGACCGGGCCGCGAGCGTGGAGGCGGCCGGTGGCGATGCCGATCTCCGCGCCGAGCCCGAACTCGCCGCCGTCGGCGAACTGGGTAGAGGCGTTCCAGAGGACAATCGCGCTGTCGACTGAGGTCAGAAAGCGCTCGGCAACCGCCGCGTCTTGGGCAACGATCGCGTCGGTGTGATGCGAGCCGTGGCGTGCGATGTGCTCTACCGCGCCTTCAAGTCCATCGACGATCGCTACCGAGGCGATCGCGTCGAGATACTCTGAGTCCCAATCGGCCGCCGTGGCGGCTACGATCTCGGGAACGAGGACACGCGCGCTTGCGTCGCCGCGGACTTCGCAGCCCGTTGCAGCGAGTCTTCGGATCAGGGCGGGTGCGTCCGCATAGTCACGGTCGACCAGCAGCGTTTCCATCGACCCGCAGACACCGGTGCGGCGCATCTTCGCATCGACGACCACGGCCTTGGCCATCGTGGGATCGGCCGACGCATGCACGAAGACATGATTGATGCCATCGAGATGCGCGAGGACGGGCACGCGCGCTTCGGCCTGGACGCGCGCCACGAGGCTCTTGCCGCCGCGGGGAATGATCAGGTCGATCACCCCGTCCGCCTTAAGCATCGCGCCGACCGCCGCGCGATCGGTAGTCGGCACGAGTTGTACCGCGTCGACGGGCACCCCGCCCTCTTTCAGTCCCGCCACCAGTGCCGCGTGGATCGCGCAATTGCTCTTCACCGCTTCCGACCCGCCGCGCAGGATCGCGGCGTTACCCGCCATTACGCACAGTGCCGCGGCGTCCGCGGTGACGTTGGGGCGGCTCTCGTAGATGATGCCGATGACGCCGATCGGTACGCGGACACGCGAGAGTTTGAGGCCGTTCGGGCGCTCGCTGGAATCGATCACCTGCCCGACCGGATCCGCCAGCGCTGCCACGGCCGCGACGCCGTCAGCCATCGCCGCGACCCGCGCTTCGTCAAGCCGTAACCGATCGAGCAGCGCACCCGACAAACCTGCCTCGCCCGCGCGCGTCATGTCCTCCGCGTTCGCCGCAACGATCTCAGCGGATGCCGCTCGGATCGACTCCGCCGCCGATGCAAGCGCCGCGGCTTTAAGCGCCGACGGCATCGCCGCTAGAACCAGCGCGGCAGAGCGCGCGCGCGCGCCCATTTCAGCGATCATTTCGGTCGGGTTTTCTACGTCGGCCATAGTCGCCGCGGTAACATGCGAAGCCTCTCGCGCCAACGTCGCGAACTCGTTACGCTACCGATATTGCAGGGGGACGCATGACTGGGGATATCGGGGCAGCGGCGGATATCGCCACGGGTACAATCGTCGGGCGCGCGTTCGAACCGAGCGCGGGCGAAGCGCATGGCACGCATACCGGCCATGGTCCGGCCGCTGCGCTGTGCCTGAATTGCGGGACGCGGTTGCTGGGCGAGCACTGCCATGCTTGCGGCCAATCGGCGCACGTCCACCGCTCGCTGGGCGGGATCGGGCATGAGATTGCTCATGGGGTTTTCCATTTCGAAGGCAAGATATGGCGGACCTTGCCGCTGCTGGTGCTGCATCCGGGTGCGCTCACGCGGCGGTACGTCAATGGCGAGCGGGCGCGGTTCGTGTCGCCGCTGGCGCTGTTCCTGTTCACCGTCTTCCTGATGTTCGCGACGATCGGCGCGGTCGGCGGCGAAATGACGAAGGACTTCATCCGGGACGAGCGCACCGGCAAGACGTCCGACTATGCGCGCGAGGCCGCCAGGGCTCGCCTCGCGCTGAACAAAGTCGAGGCGCAGCAGGAGGTTGCGAAGCGTGCACCCGCCAAATATTCGGGAGAACAGCTTGCCACGCTCGATCGGCAGGCGAGCGCGCTCCGTACCACTGTCCGTGCACTCGGGGTCGCCGCGGATATGCAAAATGGCGGCGCCAACGGTACGCTGGTCGACCTGGGCGATTTCAAGACCGGCTGGGAACGGCTCGACCACGGGATCGCCAAGGCGAACGGCAATCCGGGCCTGATGTTCTACAAACTGCAGACCAGCGCGTATAAATACAGCTGGGGGCTGATTCCATTATCCGTGCCGTTCATGGCGCTTCTTTTCCTCTGGCGACGCCGACATCACCTCTACGACCACGCTATTTTCGTGACCTATTCGCTCGCGTTCATGATGCTCCTGACGATCGTGTTGATCATAGCGGGCGTTATAGGCGTCGCGGAGGGCTGGATCGTTATGGCGGCGATGTTCGTGCCGCCAGTTCACATGTTCGCGCAGCTTCGGGGGGCTTATGAGTTGCGGAAGTGGTCGGCGGCTTGGCGAACGGTGGCGCTGTTGACGTTCGCGTTCACGGTTTTGCTGGCGTTTATCGTACTGCTGTTGCTGCATGGTTTGACGGACTGAACGTTATTAGGGCGGGTCCTGCCAACTCCCGTTCGTGCTGAGCGAAGGCGAAGCACCTGCGTGCGGGGCATGCCCTTCGACTTCGCTCAGGACGAACGGATGAAAGAAGACCTTCTCAACCTCTCCCAGACATCTCAACGGCAGGGGTAGAGGTTCGCCAGGACGCGGGCGTAGCCGTCCTTGAGGGGGCGTTTCTGGTAGCTGGCGGGGAGTTCGTTCAGGCCGTCGAGCATGTCCATGATGCCGACGGACTCGCCTTCCGGAACGCAGGCGATCGGTGGCTTGCCGGCGGCGGCGCGGGCGGCGCGTTCTGCCTTCAACTGATTGGTTGCGGCCTTGGCTTCGGCCTTCAGGGCGGGGAGGTCGGGCGACATGAGCGCCATCGGGCCCTGGTCGCGCAACGCATTGGCGCGGGCCAGGAAGGTGCCGACGGTTATCGCCGCGCTTGCCGGCATTGCCGCGCCGACCATGAGCAATGCTGCGACGACAGCCTTGGAACGCAAATACGACATGGGCGGCCTTTCCGAGAAAAGACCGCCCATAGAGCTACTTAAGTGACTGTCCGGTGAACCGGATCACGCCCCCAAAGGGGTTGGCGTCCCGAAAGGTCCCGACGGACGGCGGGTCTTGGGGATCGACGTGCCCGCACGCGGGACGGTCGACGCCTTGGCACCCGGATCCGGACGATCGAGATCCTCGCCGGCGATCAGCTTCTTTATCTCGTCACCGGTCAGCGTCTCGAACTCGAGCAACGCGCCGGCCACGGTGTGGAGCTGGTCGACATGATCGCTCAGCACCTGCTTGGCACGGTCGAGACCGCCTTCGACGATCCGCTTGATCTCGTCGTCGATCAGTTGCGCGGTCTGGTTCGACATGCGCGACGGACGGCTCGACGAGTAACCCAGGAACGACTCGCCCTCAGGCTCGCCGTACTCGAGCGGGCCGACCTTGTCCGACATGCCCCAGCGCGTGACCATGTCGCGCGCCAGACCCGTGGCGTACTGGATGTCGCCCGAGGCTCCGCTAGACACCTTGTCGTAGCCGAAGATGACTTCCTCGGCGACGCGGCCGCCCATCGACACGGCGAGGTTCGCGTACATCTTATCGCGGTGATAGCTGTACGAGTCCCGTTCGGGCAGACGCATGACCATGCCCAATGCACGACCGCGCGGGATGATCGTCGCCTTGTGGATCGGATCCGAAGCAGCCTCGTGCATCGCGACGACGGCATGGCCGGCCTCGTGATACGCGGTCATCCGCTTTTCATCGTCGGTCATGACCATGCTGCGACGCTCGGCGCCCATCATGACCTTGTCCTTGGCCTCTTCGAACTCGGCCATCGCGACCAGGCGCTTGCCCTTGCGCGCCGCATGCAGCGCTGCCTCGTTGACGAGGTTGGCGAGATCGGCACCCGAGAAGCCGGGCGTGCCGCGTGCGATGACGCGAGCGTCGACGTCGGGGGCAAGCGGCACCTTCTTCATGTGGACTTCAAGGATCTTGATGCGACCCTCGATATCCGGACGCGGCACCGTGACCTGCCGATCGAAACGGCCCGGACGCAGCAGCGCCGGATCGAGCACGTCGGGACGGTTGGTCGCGGCGATGATGATGATGCCTTCGTTCGCCTCGAAGCCGTCCATCTCGACGAGCAGCTGGTTCAGCGTCTGCTCGCGCTCGTCGTTACCGTTGCCGAGACCGGCACCGCGATGACGACCCACAGCATCGATTTCGTCGATGAAGACGATGCAAGGTGCGGACTTCTTCGCCTGCTCGAACATATCGCGGACACGGCTCGCGCCGACGCCGACGAACATCTCGACGAAGTCGGAGCCCGAGATCGTGAAGAACGGCACGCCGGCTTCACCCGCGATCGCGCGAGCGAGCAGCGTCTTGCCGGTACCGGGCGAACCGACCAGCAAGGCGCCCTTGGGGATCTTGCCGCCGAGGCGTGCGAACTTGGTCGGGTCCTTGAGGAACTCAACGATCTCCTCCAGCTCTTCGCGAGCCTCGTCGATGCCGGCGACGTCCTGGAAGGTGACCTTGCCCTCCTTCTGCGTCAGCATCTTCGCGCGGCTCTTGCCGAAGCCCATCGCGCCCGAACCCGAATTCTTCTGCATCTGCTTCAGGACGAAGAACGCGATGCCGAGGAACAGCAGGAACGGCAGCGACTGATAGAGGAGCAGCGCCAGCATCGACGGGCCCTCTTCGGGCTTCGCGCTGATCGAGACGCCCTTCTCGCGCAGCTTCGGCACGAGCGTCGAGTCTGGGATTGGGTACGACTTGAACTTCTCGCCCGAGGACAGCGTCCCCGAGATGATATCGCGCGAGATGTTGACGTCCTTGACGGTGCCCTCGTCGACCTTGTCGAGGAACGCCGAATACGCGATCGTGTTACCACCCGACGCCGCGGTGCGGCCGTCGAACATGGTCACGAACAGCGCCAGCGCGAGCAGGATGCCGACCCAGATCAGCAGGCTTTTCATCCAAGGATTGCCGCCGCCGTTTTCGGGACCGCCATTGCCGGGGCCGCCGTTTCCGGGGCCCTGGGGCTTCTGACCGCGGTTGTCGTTGTCGCTCATGGGTGCACGATACCTTTCACCGCACAAGATAAGCGTGCGCAGGTTAATGGCAATGGAACAACGCGCGACTTGCGTTGATCAGTGTGAACGGACGGGCGCGCTAAGCGGTTCGGCGCGGTGGTGCCTCGCGGAAGCGCCAGACGTCGCCGCGAACGCTGGCGATGATCCCGGCTTGAGTGGTCCGTTTGCCGGTCATCAGCGAGTCGAGCAGGCTTTCGATATTGGCGGCCTCGGTCCATTCGGGCGCGACGATGCCGGCGTCGGTGCGGACCGTGCCGATCGCGCGGCGCGCGAGGCGGCGAAGGATTTCGCGAGGCAGGTTCTCGACCGCGAGCTTCACCTCGCCGCCGCCGACCTTGGCACGTTCGGTCCAGATCCAGTCGACCATCGCGCGGACGTCGGTGTCGGTCTCGGCGAGCGCCGCGGCGGCGCGCGCGAGATTAGGCGTGCCGAGCCATTCGTTCTGGTCGAGCAACCGGCGGAAGCGGGTGCGATCGTGACGGTCGTCGTGGTTCGAGGGATCGTCGAAGAACGGTACCTCCGCGCGGCGGACGATCGCGCGGAGTTCGGCGCGGCGCCAGTCGAGCAAGGGGCGGACGACCGTTACGCCGTGGACTTCGGTGCGGGCGCGGACGCCGGCGAGACCGGCCAGCCCCGACCCGCGGGCGGCGCGCATGAGGAACGTCTCGGCCTGGTCGTCGGCGTGGTGGCCAGTCACGAGCGCGCCTGCTCCGATCACACTGGCGTGATCGGTGAGGAGGGCGTAGCGCGTGGTGCGGGCCTGCGCCTGGATGCTGGCGCCGGTGATCGGTTCGCTGGGGGCGAGCGTCGCGTGGGGGATACCGAGCGTGGCGCAATGCGCGGCGACCATCGCGGACTCCTCCACCGCTTCGGGGCGGAGGCGGTGGTCTATGCTGGCGACCGTGAAGCCGGGGGGGAGGGCTTCGTGCGCGAGGGTGAGCATCGCCATGCTGTCGGGGCCGCCGGAGACGGCGAACAGCGGGTTGGTGATGTCGCCTGCCAAGCGCGCGAAGTCGGCGGCGAAGCGGCGTCCTTCTTCGGTCATGCGAAGACAGTCCTGACCGTGGAAAGGTCGCCACCCCGGCGAAGGCCGGGGCCCAATTGGGGGACGGTGATGACTGCGCGTAGCCCTTCGTTACGACGACCTTGCCAATTGGGCCCCGGCCTCCGCCGGGGGGGTGGTAAAGTGCGACGTGAGATCACGGACAGGCAGGTACGCGTGCGCACTGGAAGATGCCTTACTTGCACTTCGCCGCGCTGCGACCGGCGGCGACCTGCCCCTTCATCGCCGCCGCCATCTTGGCGCCGTAGACGTCGTTCAGCTCGTCATACACCTTGCAGGCATCCGCCGGCTTGTTGAGCTTGGTCAGCGCCTGCCCCAGATACAGCAAGCTATCCGGCGCGCGCTCCCCCTCGGGCATCTTCTTGTAATTGTCGTAGAACGCCATCGACGCGAGGCTCGGCTTGCCTTCGTCGAGATACGACCGGCCGAGCAGGTTCTGCGCGTAGCTGGCGCGCTTGCTCTTCGGATAGTCGGCGACGACCTTCTTCAGCTGGGCCTCCGCCTGCGGGTATTGCTTGGCGGCCCACAGGCGATAGCCGTACATATACTCGTCCTCCGCCGGATCGCCGGTCGAGGGCTTCTCGACCGAGACCTTGGTCGGCGTCGCCGCGCCGGGCTTGCTCGCGGCTTCGGGGCGCGTGGTTGGGCGTGATGGACCACTCGACTGTCCACTCGACTGATCATCGGATTCGATCGGGCCACCAGCCCCCGCCCCCGTCGCGATCGGTGCAGGGCCGGTCTCAAGCGTCTTCAACCGCGCGTCGTTCGAGCGGCGGTAATTGTCGAACGCGTCCTGCAACTGACGGGTGCGGTTCTGGTTCTGCTCGATCTGCTCGGTGAGCGAGGTCATCTGCTGTTCGAGCGACGTGACGCGCTGGTTCACGTCGGCGAGCGCGCTGGTCGCGGGCGAGCCAGGTCCGGGGCCCTGCTCGCTCTGTGGCGCGCGGACTTCAGGCTGGAGCATCTGGCCCGCGCCACCGGGGAACACCTTGCGCTGTACCGCGCGCATTTCGCTTTCGAGCTTGCCGACGCGGCCCTCGACATTTTGTGCCTGTACGGCAGCGGGCAACAGCGCCGCGAGGCAGACGCCGACCAGAATTGACTTACGCATGGGCCACACCCCCCGGTGGATTGGTTAATCGTCCGGGTATAGCTGCACTACCCATCCTGTCGCCAGCCTTAAGACCCTGGCGCCTTAGACCTTGGCGGTCCGCCGCAATCACGGATTGGGCGTTGCCGTAGCGGCAGGCGGCGGGTTGGCGGCCGCGTCGAGGTTGGCGCGCTGGGTTTCGCTCAGTGGGCGACGCGGCGTGCGGGGACGGCTTGCAGTCCGCGGCCGCTCCGGCGAACGCGTTGAAGTCGCTCCGGTCGCGGTTGGCGTGGCCTGAGGCTCGGGCGTGCCGGCGATCCGCGCGGCAATCGCCGGGGCACCCACGGACACGTCCTTGATCGCGCGTTCGCCCGTGCCGAGCGCAGGGGCTGCGGCGCCGTTGAGCGTCACCGCCAGCTTGTCCGCGCGACCGATGTTGATCTTCGGGTCCTTGGCATCCTTCGGCACGTCGAACTTCTCGCCGGGCTTCATCGTGCCAAGGTAGAGCGTCTTGTTGTCAGCATCGTAGACGCGCATCCACACCTCGTCCGAGGCGGTCAGCGTGACCTGCCCGTTGGCCGGCGTGGCAGGCGCAGGGACGGGTTGCGCGGTCTGCGCGGCAGGGTTCGGCGCGGTCTCGGCGACCGGCGTCGTGGGCGAGGCGTTGTTCGAACCGCGGAACATGTCGGTACCGTACCACAGCCCGACCAGCACCAGCACCGCGATCGCGATGCCCAGCGCGACGATCGCCAGCCCGCGCGAGGGCACGCGCGACGGATCGGTCATCTCGTACGGTTCGTATTCGGGCTTCTTGCTGCCGAGCTTGGCGACGTCACTCCGGACGATGTTGGCGATCTGCACCTCGTCGATGCCCATCGCGCGCGCATAGGCACGGCTGAACCCGACCGCGTAGGTCGAGGACGGCAGCGTGGAATAATCGGACGCCTCGATCGCCTCGAGGTGACGCAGCGGCACGCGGGTCCGCGTCGCAATGTCCGCGACAGTCAGGCCCTGCGCCTCGCGCGCCTTGCGGAGAATGTCGCCAGCACGCTCTGGTTGAGCGGGTGCTGCGTTCTGGCCGGTCTCGACCTCGTCCATTCTTATCTCCGAGCGCGGGCGCGTAGCGTTGCCCGCCATGGCACCCGTCTTTCAGAGGCCCTTAGCCGTGTCAACGCACCGAACGTCTTAACCGCAGCTTTCCGCCGATCAGACGATTTCGACGCCGTTCTCGGTTGCCCACGTGGTCAGCGCACCGCGCATGTCGCGCGGCGGGTTGGCCAGCAGTCCTGCCATGTATGCGGTGAGCGCGGCGCGATCGAGCGAGCGCGTCATCGCCTTGATCGGGCCGACCGCGGCGGGGGTGATCGACAACCGCTCGATGCCGAGCCCGATCAGCGCCATCGCCTCCAGCGGACGCCCACCCATCTCACCACAGACCGCGAGGTCGACCGAGGCGTCGCGGACCGGTGCGACCAGTCGCGCGATGAAGCGCAGGATCGACGGGCTGAGCCAGTCGTAGCGCTCGGCGAGCTTCGGATTGGCACGATCGGCGGCGAACAGGAACTGCGTGAGGTCGTTGGTGCCGATCGACAGGAACTCGATTTTCGGCAGCAGGATGTCGAGCATCTCGGCGAGCGCCGGCACTTCGAGCATCGCGCCGTAGCGGATCGCGAGCGGCATCTTCCGCCCGCGCCCTTCGAGCCAGGTCCGCTGCGCCTCGAACAGCGCACGCGCCTCGTCGAACTCCCATGGCTCGCTGACCATCGGGAACATCACGTTGAGCGTGCGACCGGCGGCGGCTTCAAGCAGCGCCCGCGCCTGCACCTTCATCAACCCGTCGCGCTCCAGGCCGAGGCGCAACGCGCGCCAGCCCATCGCCGGATTCTCCTCGTCCGCATCTTCCTTGTTAAGATACGGCAGCGCCTTGTCGCCGCCGATGTCGACGGTGCGGAAGATCACCGGGCGATCGCCCGCCGCGTCGAGCACTTCGCGGTAGAGCCGCTGCTGGCGTTCGCGCTGCGGTAGCGTGGCGGAGACGAGGAACTGGAACTCGGTGCGGAACAGGCCGATGCCGTCGGCTCCAGTGACGTCGAGGGCGGCGACATCGTCACGCAGGCCTGCGTTGACCATCAGGGTCAGGCGGTGGCCGTCCTTGGTGATCGGCGGCACGTCACGCAGTGCAGCAAACGCCGCCTTGCGCTTCTGGCGCATCGCGAGGCGCGCCTCGAACGCTTCCTCCATCGCTGCCGAGGGGCGTGCGAAGACGTTGCTCTCAGCGCTGTCTAGCAACAGCATGTCACCCTCCGCCACGAGGCGGCGGATGTCGCGGACGCGGCCGAGCACGGGTACGCCCATCGCGCGCGCGACGATCGTGACGTGCGCGGTGAGCGAGCCCTCCTCGAGGATCACGCCCTTCAATCGCCGCTTGTCGTATTCGAGCAGTTCGGCCGGACCGAGGTTGCGCGCGATGAGGATGGTGTCCTGGCGCAGGCCCATCTGCGCGGCGGTGCCCATCTGGCCCGAGACGATGCGGAGCAGCCGGTTCGACAGGTCCTCCAGATCGTGCATCCGGTCGGCGAGCAACGGATCGTCGATCTGGCGCATGCGCTGGCGGGTGCGTTGCTGGACGCGCTCGATCGCCGCCTCGGCGGTCAGGCCGGAGTCGATCGCCTCGTTGATCCGGCGCGCCCAGCCCTCGTCATAGGCGAACATCTTGTAGGTCTGGAGCACCTCGACATGCTCGCCGCCGACGCCGAACTCGGCCTCGCGCGTCATCCGGTCGATGCCTTCGCGCATCTTGTCGAACGCCGCATAGACGCGGTGGCGCTCGGCATCGGTGTCCTCGGCGACGGTGTGCTCGATGTGGATGCGCGGCTGGTGATAGACCGCACAGCCCGCGCCCATGCCGTCGACCAGCTTCTGGCCGGGGATGCGCATCGCCGCGGTCGACTGCGGCCGATCCGCGCCGCCGCCGGTGGTGTCGATCAGCCCCGCATTGGCGATCAGTTCGGAAAGCACCATCGCCACCGTCTGCAGCGCCTCGATCTCGACGTCGGCATATTTGCGACGGTCGGTGTGCTGGACGGCCAGGACGCCGACGGAGCGCTCGCGGCGGATGATCGGCACGCCAGCGAAACTGTGGAAACGGTCCTCGCCGGTCTCGGGCTTGTAGGCGAAATCGGGGTGGCTGGCGGCTTCGTCGAGGTTGAGCACCTCGACATCCTCGGCGATCGTGCCGACCAGGCCTTCGCCGAGCGCGAGCTTGGTGACGTGGACGGCGGCCTGGTCGAGGCCGCGGGTCGCGAACAGTTCGAGCACGCCTTCGCGCAACAGGTAGATCGAGCAGACCTCGCTGTCGATCGCGGTGGCGATGATGCCGACGACGGCGTTGAGCTTGGCTTGCGCGGACGTGCGCGACGCCATCACGTCGTGAAGGCTGGTGAGGATTTCGCGGGCGGAGGCGGCGGCCGAAAGGGGCATTCGCGTTGGCTATCAGATGAAACGCTTGGGTGCCACGGGGCAAAAAAGAAGTTCGACGGAAGTGAAGCTATCGCGGAGCGTGGATGCAGCTTCTCGAACTAGCCGAACCTTCCCTTCAATTCGTTGACATGGACAATATCGGATTGCGGAATTTCAACGCCGATCAGGGCGGCGCCAATCTGCTCCGAGGGTATAGGAACCACAGACCGAGATTGTCCAAGGCTGGCGTATTGAGGATCAATGCTGGAGACTAAAGCAAAGCATGCAACGGGTCGAAGCCCAGCCGCGCTAGACGCTGCGTAATCCTCGAAATACCAATTGTCAGCCGAAGCCAAGGAATGAACTTCGGTTATTGTGTCAGCCATCAGAATGCCCCTCTAGGCGTCGAACAAACCATCTTGGCTCCCGGCCGGTGGATTCAGCCCAAGATGCTTCCAACCACCCGCATTAAGGAACCGACCACGCGCGGTCCGCGCGATCAAGCCTAACTGGATCAGGTATGGCTCGATCACTTCCTCGATCGTGTCGCGCGGTTCGCTGAGGCCTGCCGCCAGCGTCTCCACCCCGACGGGGCCGCCGCGGTAGATGTCCGCGATCATCATCAGATAACGGCGATCCATCGCATCGAGCCCAAGCGAATCAACCTCCAGCCGGTTAAGCGCAGCATCCGCCGCGCGCGCGTCGACCGTCTCGTGCCCCGCGACGTTGGCGAAATCGCGCACTCTTCGCAGCAACCGCCCGGCGATGCGCGGCGTGCCGCGGGCCCGTCGCGCGATCTCCATTGCGCCGTCCTTGGCGATGCCCAGTCCGAGCAGTCCCGCCGCTCGCGTGACGACGCGCTCCAATTCCTCGACCGTGTAGAATTGCAGCCGCACCGGGATGCCGAAGCGATCGCGCAGCGGCGTCGTCAGCAAGCCCTGCCGCGTCGTCGCGCCGATCAGCGTGAACCGCGGGAGGTCGATGCGCACCGATCGCGCGCTCGGTCCCTCGCCGATCATCAGGTCGAGCGCACGATCCTCCATCGCCGGGTACAGCACTTCCTCGACCGCGGGCTGCAACCGGTGGATCTCGTCGATGAACAGCACGTCGCCGTCCTCGAGATTGGTCAGCAGCGCGGCGAGATCACCCGACTTGGCGATCACCGGGCCCGAGGTGGCGCGAAACCCCACCCCCATCTCGCGCGCGACGATCTGCGCGAGCGTCGTCTTGCCAAGCCCCGGCGGGCCGAAGAACAGCACGTGATCGAGCGCATCACCGCGCGATTTCGCCGCCTGGATGAAGATGCGCAAATTCTCGCGCGCGGCCTTCTGCCCGACGAATTCGTCAAGCGTCTTCGGGCGCAGCGCGGCGTCGACGTCTTCGGGACGCTTGGCGGCGGTCAGGATGCGGTCTGTATCGGTCACATCCTGCGATAGCGCGCTCGCGGTGAAGGGGGCAAGGCGGCTATGGGTGTGGGATGACCAACGACACCTCGCACCCCGACTTGTATCTGCTGGGCGGAGTCTCGCCCGCGCTGGAGGCGACGCTTGCCGAGCGCTTCACGTTGCACCGTGCGAATCCGCCGACGACGACGCGCGCGATCGTAGGTGGCGGGAGCAGCGTGGTCGATGCGGCGTTGCTCGATCGCCTGCCCGCGCTGGAGATCATTGCCATCAACGGCGTCGGGTATGACGGGATCGACCTCGCCGCGACCAAGGCGCGGGGCATCGCGGTGACGACGACGCCAGACGTGCTGACCGACGATGTCGCAGATCTTGCGATCGGGCTGATGCTGGCGGTGCAGCGGCGGATCGTCGCGAACGATCGTGCGGTGCGGGGCGGCGGGTGGCAGGTCGATCTTGCGCGCCGGGCTAGCGGGCGGAGGATCGGGATCTTCGGGCTGGGGCGGATCGGCAAGGCCATCGCTAGGCGGGCTGCGCCGTTTGCGAGCGAGATCCACTACACCGCACGCTCGGCCAAGCCGGATTTCGAAGGCGTGTTTCATGCCGACATCGCTTCGCTGGCGGCGGCGTGCGACGTGCTGATCATCGCAGCGCCTGGGGGCGAGGCGACGTCGCATATCGTGGATGCGGGTGTTCTCGCGGCGCTTGGCGAGGACGGTATTTTCGTCAACATCGCTCGGGGTAGTCTGGTGGACGAACCGGCACTGGTGGCGGCGCTTCAGGACGGGACGATCGCCGGGGCGGGGCTCGATGTGTTCGCCGACGAACCTGCGGTTCCCGACGCGGTCAAGGCGCTGGATCAGGTTGTCCTGTCACCGCATCAGGGTAGCGCGACCGTGGATGGGCGGGCGGCGATGGCGGCGTTGGTGGTTGCGAACCTCGATGCGCATTTTGCCGGACGACCACTGCCGACTGCACTTTGAGACAGGGACCTTGGGAAACCAAGCCCCCCTTTCCGTTCGCCCTGAGCGACGTCGAAGTGTGTGCCCCAAGAGAAGGTGCTTCGACTTCGCTCAGCACGAACGGAAGGTGGGAACGAGCGGAGGGTTAAGAACGGACTGAACGAGTCCGAAACTAAGACTTCGACGCCTTGCGTAGCGCCAGCCGGACCAGTGCATCGAGCGAAGCGCCCGGTCCTAACTCCTCGTCCGCCGCGGCCACCGCGACACTCGCCTCGTTCGGCCGGAACCCGAGATTGAGCAACGCCGACACCGCATCCGCTGACGCGCCCGGCGCAGCGTTGACTACCGCCGGTCCGAGACCAAGCGCGATGCCGCCGACCTTGTCCTTCAATTCCATCACGATACGCTGGGCGAGCTTGGGTCCGACGCCGTTGGCGCGCGCGACCATCGCTTTGTCGCCACTGGCGATCGCACGGCTCAAATCGACCGGCTCCAGCGCCGACAGGATCGCCAGCGCAACGCGGGCACCGACCCCCTGCACGCCAGTCAGCAACCGGAACCAGTCGCGCTCGTCCGCGCTGGAGAACCCCACGAGCCGCTGGAAATCCTCGCCCACCAGCAATTCGGTGAACACGGTACAAGCCTCACCGATCGGGCCTAAGGCCGACAGCGTGCGCGCCGAGGCGCCGACCAGATAGCCGACGCCGCCGACGTCGATCACGGCATGGTCGATGCCGGTCGAGTCCAGCCGTCCTTTGAGATGCACGATCATTGGATCAGGCGGTAGAACATCGACGGCGCGACGTCATCCCGTCAAAATACCGGCTTCCCGGCTCGATCGACGCGCACGCCGGTCAGGCGTTCGGTTGCGGACGACCCTGCTCGCCCGTCGGACGGTTCTGGACGGGCGCAGCGGCCTTCGCGATTTCGTGCAGCGCCTGGGTCGGCGCGCCGATCACCATCGCGCGGGCACGCAGGCTGGCGCGCAGGAATACGGTGTCGGACGCGATGAAGCGGCGCGGCGTCGTACCGAGAAACGTGCCGGCATCGCGCAGGAAATGCGAGGCGTCGAAATAGCTGCTGTCGATCTTCGAATAGTCCGCCATGCCGTCCGTCCGGATCAGGCTGATGAACGATCGCAGGAACCGCGCGCGCCTCAGCAACAGCTTTGGCGGCATGCCGAAATGGCGCGTCGCCATGCGGCGCAGTTCATGCGTCGGGATGTCGAGGCGGTCGGCGACGTCCTTCATCTCGATCACGCCGTCGGTGACGGTCAATGCGGTGAACGCGCGGATCAAATCCTCGCGCGGGTGCGGGCGGGTGAAAAACGCACCGAACACCGCATCGAGCAACGGCTTGATCATCGTGTCGTCGTCGAGCGCGTCGAGCCCTTCGACCAGCCGCGCGGAGAGGTCCGATCCCAGCGCCGAGCTGAGCGGCACCACTCGGTTGTGGAATTCGCCCGCCGACCGCGCGGTGAGCCGCGACCAGCCCAGCGCGCTGAGGCCGATGCCCACGGCGATCCCGCCATGCGTCTCGGTCCGGAAGGCGCGGCTGGTCGGACCGTAGAAGCTTGCGCGATCGAGCGGGCCGAAGCGATGGTTGCCGACCGACACGGTCAGCGGCCCGGCGTCGACCAGCACGGAGATCATCGCCGGTGCGGGTAGATACCAGTTCAGCATCGGCGCGCGGTCGTTCGAGGCGTAGATCGCATACCCCGTCAAATACTCGGACAGCGTCGGATCGGGCAGATCGTACCGCATCGTCATGCCCGCGGGCATCGCAAACGCCGAGGCCGGAACATTGTTGCTGTTCGTTCCACCTCGTACGTGTTCGACAAGCATCGCGCTGCCCTTAATCTAAATTAAACTTCATGGGCGCGCTGCCACAGCGGTACGGGCTTGGCTATAAAAACTTGATTGATGTGTAATTATAGCGGGTAGGCGCCGATCTCATTCAAAATGAACCAAGTTTTGTCCGAGCGGATATGGCTTGGCCTTAGTTTTGGCGCCCAGCGAACACTGGCGCGCTCGCCTGAATCCTAAGCCAAGCCGACGCCGTTCCGCCTCGCTTTAGTTGGGCATCAACGTAGGTGGTCGATCAGGCACCTACGCCGCTGCGTCGCGCCAGGGCGGCGGCACTGGCAACGTGATGCGCGTGCGTAATCGCGACCGCCAGCGCGTCGGCGGCGTCGGGGCCGGCGAGCTTGGCGCCGGGCAACAACACGGCCATCATCGCCTGGATCTGTTTCTTGTCCGCGCCACCGGTGCCGACGACGCCCTTCTTGACGGTCGAGGGGTGGTATTCGCCGATATGCAGCCCTGCGCCCGCCGCGGCGAGCAGCACGACACCGCGCGCCTGGCCGAGCTTGAGCGTGGACTGCGCGTTGGTGTTGCCTAGCACTTCCTCGACCGCGGCGCCGTCGGGGCGTTCGGTGCGGATGACGTCGATCAGCGCGTTGTAGAGCGCGGTGAGGCGGCGGGGGAGCGCCATCGACGGGTCGGTCTTGATCTGGCCGTTGGCGATATGGCTCAGACGATTGCCGTCGGCGCGGATGACGCCCCAGCCGGTGGTGCCGAGGCCGGGGTCTAGTCCGAGGATAATCACGAGAAGGGAGAAGGTTGGTTCGCGCGGAGACGCGGAGGCGCGGAGGGGGCGCGCTTTTGGCTATCGTCTCGCGTCAGCGGGACTCTCACACCGCTAGGCTGGCCTACCGATATGAGGCCGCTGGCGCGGAGGACGTCGCCGCGAAGCACAACTCTCCGCGTCTCCGCGTCTCCGCGTGAACCAACCTTCTTCATCTCAACCGAGCGTTTCCATGATCTCGTCGGAGATTTCGTAATTGCCCCACACGGTCTGCACGTCGTCGTCGTCGTCGAGCGCGTCGATCAGCTTGAACAGCGTCGCCGCATCGTCCGCACCGACCGCAACCATGACCTGCGGCCGCCAGGCGAGTTTCGCGCCTTCGGCCTCGCCGAGCTTGGCTTCCAGCGCCTTGGCCACCTCGTGCAGGTCGCCCTGCGCGGTCCAGACCTCATGGCCGTCCTCGCTCGACGTGACGTCCTCGGCACCCGCTTCGAGCGCCGCTTCGAACACCGTGTCGGCATCGCCCGCGCTCGCCGGATACGAGATCAGACCGACGCGGTCGAACGCGTGGCTGACCGAACCGCCCGCGCCGAGGTTACCGCCGTTCTTGCCGACCGCGACACGCACGTTGGTCGCGGTGCGGTTGCGGTTGTCGGTCAGCGCCTCGATGATCAGCGACACGCCGCCGGGACCGAAGCCCTCATAGCGGATCTCTTCGTAATTCTCGGCATCGCCGCGGCTAGCCTTGTCGATCGAGCGCTGGATGTTCTCCTTGGGCAACGACGCCGCCTTGGCCGCGTTGACCGCCGCGCGCAGGCGCGGGTTCATGTCGACGTCGGGCAGGCCCATCTTGGCCGCGACCGTGATCTCGCGGCTGAGCTTGCTGAACGCCGACGAGCGCTTCTTGTCCTGCGCGCCCTTGCGGTACATGATATTCTTGTATTTGGAATGGCCTGCCATCGGTGCCTCTTTAGCTGATGGCCCCGCTCTTAGGCGTCAGGCGCAGATTTCGCCAGACCGTCGATTTTCGCTTCGATGGCGTCCAGGCGGGCGAGCACGAGATGATCGATCTTGTGGTGCACGCGCAAAATGTCGAGTTCGGCGCGCAGGTTGGTCTCGTAGTCGAGGCTGGCGGCCAGGCGGTCCTTCGCCGATTGCCGGTTCTGGCTCATCATGATCACCGGCGCCTGGATCGCGGCGACCGTCGACAGTAGCAGGTTGAGGAAGATGTAGGGATACGGATCGAACGCGCGCCCGAAATGCGCGAGGATGTCCGAGTTCAGCAGCATCCAGCCGATCAGCACCGCGCTGAACGTGATGATGAACCCCCACGACCCACCGATCGCCGCGACCCGGTCCGACAGTCGTTCACCGAACGTCGATCGCTCGTCCGAGACGTCGGCAGCGTCGCGACTGACCGTCGTCCCGGCCTCGATGCCGGCGAGGACGCGGCGTTCCTCGTCGTCGAGGTCGCCCGGCGCCTTGCCGAGCAGTCGCTGCGAGAGATCGGCGAGCAGGGATTGTTTCGTAGCCATGTTTTGCGCCCTAGCCCGGAATGCGGATTATGCCAGCGCGCAAAGCCGGGCTTGCGACGCAAGCGACAAAGACTCCTTGCTCCCACACGCCCGCACCTGCCAAACGCGCGACATGACGGTTAGCGTGAATATGGGCACCGACGGCAATGGTACTGCCGTCGGCGTCGACCTGGAGGAACTACTCGCCACCCGCCTGTTGGTGCAGGGCAATTCGGGATCGGGAAAATCGCATCTGCTGCGCCGGCTGCTCGAACGATCGGCGGGGCACGTCCAGCAGATCGTGATCGATCCCGAGGGCGACTTCGTGACGCTCGCGGGGCCGCATGGTCATGTCGTGATCGAGGCGGGCGACTATAGCGAACGCGAGATCGCGCGGATCGCGACGCGGTTGCGCGAACATCGGACGTCCGCGGTGCTGAGCCTTGAGGGGCTTGAGGTCGAAGGCCAGATGCGGTGCGCCGCGTCGTTCCTGTCCGCGCTGTTCGATGCGCCGCGCGAGCATTGGTATCCGGTGCTGGTGGTGGTCGACGAAGCGCAGATGTTCGCGCCGGTGACGGGCGGCGAGGTCTCGGAAGAGGTCCGCCGTGCCTCTTTGGCGGCGATGACCAACCTGATGTGCCGCGGGCGTAAACGCGGTCTCGCCGGCGTGATCGCGACTCAGCGGCTGGCGAAGCTTGCGAAGAACGTCGCGGCGGAAGCGTCGAACTTCCTGATGGGGCGCACCTTCCTCGACATCGACATGGCACGCGCGGCCGATCTGCTCGGCATGGAGCGACGCCAGGCGGAAGCGATTCGCGATCTCCAGCGCGGCACGTTCATGGCGCTCGGCCCCGCGGTGTCGCGGCGTCCGATCACCGTGAAGATCGGCGACGTCGCGACCTCCGCGCGCAGCGGGAGCCCGAAGTTGACCCCCCTCCCCAGCGCTGCGCCGATGGACCTGCAGGACCTGTTGTCCGAGCCGGTGGTCGACGCGCCCGAACTCGGCCTGATGTTCGATTCGCGCCCGCGTCGCGTGCCGGCTGAGGAACTGCTCGACGGCATCGCCCGCCCGCCCGAGCCACGCACCGCGGCGCCGCCGCCGCCCGAGAAGACTGACGACGAGGTCGAGGCGGTCTACGCCGACGTCTTCCGCGCGATCGTCGAGGATCCGGAGTCGACGCTGCGCCCGCCATCGGTGCTGTTCCAGGATTTCCAGGTGCGGTGCCGGATGGGGGGCTTGGCGAAACCACCGCTCGATTTGCCCGGCTTCGTCCGGCGTCTCAGTTGCGCCCGCGCCGGCATCTTCGACATGACCGATGAGGCGTGGACGGCGGCGCTCGATGTGGCGAGCGGGCTGCCCGACGATATGCTCGGCGCGTTCCTTTTGGTGGCCCGCGCGGCACGTGAAGGCGAGCCCTGCCCGTCTGACGCGCGCATCGCAGCGACCTATGGTACGAGTTCGATCGGCCGTGTGAAGCGCCTGATTGGCTACATCGAAAGCCGCGAACTGATCGTGTGCCGGACCGATCTGGCCGGCAAACGCTCGATCACAATCCCAGGGCTGGGCTGGACGACGCTGCCGGCGGAGGCGGCGTAGGTCGTCATCCGCGGATCGGGGTGAACTGCAACGACACGAACTGCCAGTCGCCCTTGATCCGTCGCGCAACGAAGCCGGCCCGCAGCGCGCGCGTCTGCATCTGACCGTCCTTGCCGGGCATGGTGTAGGCGATCCGCATCGTGACGACGCCGATCGTGCCGGCGGGCCGCGCGACGGTTTCGGTGATCGTCATCGGCGGTGCCGCCGATTTCTTGTCGGCTGCGTAGAACCCGATCACGCGCTCGCGGGAATCGACCTCGCCGACCGGAGACACCTCCTGGTATTCGGGCGCCATCATCGCGATCATCGGCGCCTGATCGAACTGGTTGCGGACCCGGACGAACGCCTCGGCCCGCTGACCGAGTTTTTGGGTATCGACCTCAACCGATTGCGCCGCGACGGGAGCACTAACCAACGCCGCCGCCGCAATCCCCAAAAATACCCGCATGCTTGCCCCCGATGCAATGTTGTATAACGGCAATACACCTAAGCTTCGGGTGCAGCAATGACGCTGCCGGTTGCCGAACCTAGAATGCGAACGCGATGGCGAGACCTGCGACGACGCCAACTTGTACCATCGCGATGAGCTGGAGCCGACCGACGAATGGTTGCTTCCGTGTCTTGTGCCGGTAGCGATTGCGCGCCCAGAACGCGCCCGGGCTGCCGCCAAGTGCGGCGAGCCAGAGCAAGCGGGATTCAGGAATCCGCCATTCGCCCGTCAGCGATCGCCGCTTGTCGAGCGCGAACGCGGCGACCGTGATGACGTTGACCAGCACCAGCAAGAGGACGCCCATGACGACAGCAAGCGCAATATTCGGCGCGGTCAACGGTCCTCGCATCGGATGCGCATCTTTACCATGCTGACCTGTGCACGCTCGCCTGCATTCGCGCGCATCTTGACCATGTGGTTTTTCACGCCAATCTGGAATTCCGCCGGCCCGGTGACAGTGCATACCATCCCGTTGGCGACGCTGGCACACGCATCGACATATTGGCGTGCGTTAGTGATGACCGAGTCTTCAGCCGGACCGAGCCCCATCGAAACATAGCTCGATCCACCGAACAGCGCGGTACCCAGGCCGCCGAGCGTCTTCAGCTCCCATGCGGCGTGGCCGTCAGACGGTTTCGCCGTCTTCATACCGAGCTCGGTCGCGATCCGCTGGCAGAAGCTGGCGTTGGCCGCCCCCTCATCCGACTGGGCGGGGGCGGCCATAGTGGCCAGCGCGAGGGCGGCGAGGAAACGGATGTTCATAGCCGGACACTAAGCCGCAACCGATGACAGTTTCGTTAAGCACGTCAAAACCAACGCGTTTGGCCGTCTCACCGCCCTCGTGAAATTCAGATCATCCCCAACGCCTGGAGATACACTTCGAGGATCGCTTCCTCCTCCTGATACTCTTCCTTCTTCTTCTTCCGGATCGACAGGATTTTCCGAATCGCCTTCGGATCGTAACCGCGGCCCTTGGCTTCGGCCATCACGTCCTTGATGTCGTCCGAAATACCCTTCTTCTCTTCTTCGAGACGCTCGGCGCGCTCGATCAGCAGGCGCAGTTCGTCCGCTGCGACCGCGCCGCCGCCCATGCCGTGTTGCCGTTCGTCAGACATCGAAAATTCCCCACTCGCCAGCGCCCGCGCGCCGGTCAAAAGCCAATCAAGATACAAGCCCGCACCGGTGATCGCCGTCCGGAGACGTCCTGAATCATGCCGAATTGGGTGCGGGCCAGCGTCTAGGCGTTTACCGTGTTCGGCTCAAGCGACCCTGCGGGGGATCGTCGCGAATCCATTGCAGCCGTTCTCAGACCACCGCGTTCTTCGCGACGCTCGCCTTCATCCGTTCGAGCTGCTCAGGCGTCGCGTCACCCTGGTGATGCGCCTTCCACTCTGCGTACGGCATCCCGTAGACCGTCTCGCGTGCGGCATCCTTCGACAGACCGCCCGCTTGCTCGACCCAGTCGGACAGGCAGTTGCGGCAAAAACCGGCCAGACCCATCAGGTCGACGTTCTGCGCATCCTCGCGGTGGCGGAGATGACGGATCAGGCGGCGAAAGGCCTGTGCCGCTACGGCATCGTCGAGCGTATCGAGCGAGTCGGTTTCGGGGTTCATTCATGTGCTCCGTGGTTGATCCCGCGGAGATAGGGTTTAAGGCCCGTCGCGGCAAAGACCTCCCCCAGGAATCGCACCGCATGACCCACGCCATTGCTCCCCGTTTGCGGAAAGTCCGCATCCTCGCGACGCTAGGCCCTGCCAGCAGCACGCCCGAGATGATCGCGACGCTCTTCCGCACCGGCGCCGACGCGTTCCGAATCAACATGAGCCACGGCGACCAGCAGTCGAAGATCGCCGTGATCCAGGCGATTCGCGCGCTGGAAAAGGAATATGGTCGTCCGTCGACCATCCTCGCCGATCTCCAGGGGCCGAAGCTGCGCGTCGGCAAGTTCGACGGCGGCCGCACGGTGCTCGAAACCGGCTCGACGTTCGTGCTCGACCGCGACCCGACGCCGGGCGGCGCAACGCGGGTGGAACTGCCGCACGATGAGATATTCGCGGCGATCGAGCCGGGCGCGCGCCTGCTGCTCGACGACGGCAAGCTCGTCCTTCGCGTCGTGTCGCATAGCCCTCGCGAGATCACGACCCGCGTCGAGGTCGGCGGCGCACTGTCGAACAGCAAGGGGCTGAACGTCCCCGACGTGGTGCTGCCGATGGCGGCGCTGACCGAGAAGGATCGCAGCGATCTCGACTTCGCGGTCGACCAGGGCGTCGACTGGATCGCCTTGTCGTTCGTCCAGCGTCCCGAGGATCTGTGGGAAGCGCGGAAACTGATCGGCGGCAAGGCGGCGCTGATGGCAAAGATCGAGAAGCCGGCGGCGATCGAGCGGCTCGAGGAGATCGTCGAGGCCTGCGACGGCGTGATGGTCGCGCGCGGCGATCTCGGCGTCGAACTGCCGCCGCAGCAGGTGCCCCCGCTGCAGAAGCGCATCGTCGAGGTTTCGCGCCGGATGGGCCGCCCGGTGGTGGTCGCGACGCAGATGCTCGAGTCGATGATCACGTCGCCCTCCCCTACGCGGGCGGAAGTGTCGGACGTCGCGACGGCCGTGTATGATGGCGCCGACGCGATCATGCTGTCGGCTGAGAGCGCGGCGGGCGCGTGGCCGGTCGAATCGGTGGCGATGATGGATGCGATCGGCGTGTCGGTCGAGTCCGACCCCGAGCATGGCGACCGGATGCACTTCACCGTGATGAAGCCGGATCCGACGACTGCCGACGCGCTGGCCGAGGCGGCGAAGACGATCGCCGCGACGGTGTCGGCGGTGGCGATCATCTGCTTCACGACCTCGGGCTCGACCGCGCGCCGGATCGCGCGCGAGCGGCCGTCGGTGCCGCTGCTGGTGCTGACGCCGAGCCAGGAGACCGCGCGGCGGCTCGGGCTGCTGTGGGGGACGCATGCCGTGCATACACGCGACGTCGAGTCGTTCGAGGACATGGTGGCGAAGTCGAAGCGGATGGCGCTGCGTCACGGTATGGCGAAGGCCGGCGACCGCGTGATCGTGCTGGCGGGCGTGCCGTTCCGGACGCCTGGGTCGACCAACGTGCTGCATGTGGTGCGGATCGTCGGCGACGAGCTGAAGGGCCACCACTCGCAGCGCTAAGGCGCCGGTACTCCTGACGTCGCCGGTATTTTCCTGTGGGCGACGTCGGCGTTTATTCGACGAGTTCCAACCGCGTGCAGTTCCGGCCGCCAGCCTTGGCGGCATAGAGCGCCGCGTCTGCCTGCTCGATCCAGGTTGCTACCGAGGTCATGTTGGGCGCCAGCACGGCGACACCGAAGCTTGCCGTCACAGTGAGCGTCGCACCGTTCGACAACTGCATCGCGTATCCGGCGATCGATTCGCGCAGGCGCTCGGCAACGATCAGTGCCTCGTCCGCGCCTGTCTCCGGCAGCAGGATACCGAATTCTTCGCCGCCCAATCGGCCGAACACGTCGATCGGCCGAAGCGTGGCTTCGGCAAGTTTGGCGAGCTGGTGCAGCACCTGATCGCCGGTCGTATGGCCATAGGTGTCGTTGACCATTTTGAAATGATCCACGTCGAGCATCACCAGCGTGCTTGGCCGCTCGTAGCGGCGGGACCGCGCCATCTCGCGCTCGGCCTGTTCGACGAACCCGCGGCGGGTAAGCGCGCCGGTCAGGTGATCGACCTGCGCGATCAGCCGCAATTCGAGTTCGTCGCAGACGATGTTCGCGAAATTCGAGAGGATGGCGATGTCGGCAGGGCTGAACCGCCGCGCGCGCGTATCCATCGCGCACAGCGAGCCGACGTTATAACCCTCGGGCGTGCGCAGCGGGATGCCCGCATAGCTTCGGATATGCGGCGGTCCGACGACCATCGGGCTGGCGGCAAAACGTGTATCGAGATGCGCGTCCTCGACGATCAGCGGCTCGCGCTGCTGAATGGTGTGCGTGCAGAACGAGATCGCCCGCGGCGTTTCCTGGTGGTCGAGGCCACGTTGTGCCTTGAACCACTGGCGATCGCGATCGACCAGCGTCACCGTTGCGATCGGCACCGCCAGCACGGTCCGCACCAGCGTCACGATCTTTTCGAACGGCTTCTCCACGGCGGTATCGAGCACATTGAGACGGTGGAGCGCCGCGATCCGCGCATCGTCGTCGTACAGCCGCGTGTCATCCATGAGGGGGTGCCTTCATCATCCCGCGGATCGCGACCGTCAATTCATCGGCATAGCTGTCGACGAGCGTGCGGACGCTCGACTCCACCATGTCCTCCGACAGGCCCGCCGCGCGCAGGCTCGCGACGAGGCTCGCCAGGTGGCTCTGATGACGCAGGACGCTGTCGAGCAGTTCCGCCGGAATATCGAGCGGTTCGGCACCGGTGGGAGTCGGTTGAAGTTCGGTAATGCGCACGATGCGTCCTCTGCGTGACGGGCTGTTCCCGTATAGATCCGACTGGTTAACAGAACCGTCCGCAGACCGGTACGGCACCGAAATTTTTCATCATGTCGACGATGAACCAGTGATCGTGTCGGCCCACCACCACGTCTTCCCGGGAGCATTGCTGTGACGCGGTCGCGGGGGGGGCTAGCGCTCCCCCGGCGAATACGCGATGTCGCTTTCGAGAAAGCACGGGAGCGCGAACGCAATGACTTTACGCGAAAAGATCGGTTGGGGAGCTCTTGCGCTGCTCGCGGCCTGTGCGCTTGCGGTCGTGGCGTTCGAGCGTGGCGAGCATGTCAACGCGCTTTGGATTGTCACCGCCGCCGTCTCGGTCCAACTGATCGCGTATCGGTTCTACGCACGATATATCGCGCGGCATGTGATGCAGCTCGATCCGTCGCGGCCTACCCCGGCGCTGCGCCGCGCGGACGGCCTCGACTACGTCGCGACCGACCGCAACGTCCTGTTCGGGCATCACTTTGCCGCCATCGCCGGTGCAGGGCCGCTCGTCGGGCCGGTGCTTGCCGCGCAGATGGGCTATCTCCCCGGCACGCTCTGGATCCTGGCCGGCGTCGTGCTCGCCGGCGCGGTGCAGGATTTCATGATCCTGTTCATCTCGATGCGGCGCGACGGGCGGTCGCTGGGCGAACTGATCCGCATGGAGATGGGCGCGGTTCCCGGCGTGATCGCGCTGATCGGTGCGTTCGCGATCATGGTCATCATCCTCGCGGTGCTCGCGCTAATCGTGGTGCGCGCGCTCGCGGGCAGTCCATGGGGGCTGTTCACGGTCGCCGCGACGATTCCGCTGGCGTTCCTGATGGGTATCTACACGCGCTGGATCCGGCCCGGAAAGGTCGGCGAAGTCTCCGTTCTCGGCGTCATCGGGCTGCTCGCCGCGATCGTCTATGGCGGTACCGTCGCCGCCTCGCCGACGCTCGCACCGCTGTTCACGCTGACCCCGGTGCAGCTCTGCGTGCTGATGGTCGGTTATGGCGCAGTCGCCTCCGTCCTCCCCGTATGGTTGCTGCTGGCCCCCCGCGATTACCTGTCGACCTTCCTCAAGATCGGCGCGATCGTCGCGCTGGCGATCGGTATCGCGGTCGTCGCGCCACCGCTGCGGATGCCTGCGCTGACCCCGTTCATCGACGGCAGCGGCCCGGTCTGGTCGGGCGGGCTGTTCCCGTTCCTGTTCATCACGATCGCGTGCGGCGCAGTGTCGGGCTTCCACGCGCTGATCGCGAGCGGCACTACACCGAAGCTGATCGCGAGCGAAGGCGACGCGCAGTTCATCGGTTATGGCGCGATGCTGATGGAGAGCTTCGTCGCGATCATGGCGCTGGTCGGCGCGTCGATCCTCGATCCCGGCGTGTATTTCGCGATGAACAGCCCGGCGGCGGTGGTCGGCACCGACTTCGCCTCCGCCGCGACCGAGGTCACCGCGATGGGCTTCCCGATTACGCCCGAATTGCTAGCGCAGACCGCGAAGGACGTCGGCGAGACCACGATCGTCAGCCGCACGGGCGGCGCGCCGACGCTGGCGGTGGCGATGTCGGAGATCTTCAGCCACCTCGTCGGCGGGCAGGCGATGAAGGCGTTCTGGTATCACTTCGCGATCCTGTTCGAGGCGCTGTTCATCCTCACCGCGGTCGATGCGGGCACGCGCGCCGGACGCTTCATGCTGCAGGACCTGATCGGGCTCGCGGTGCCGTCGTTCCGCAATGCCTCGGCGATCGTGCCGGGGCTGATCGCGACCGCGTTGTGTGTCGTTGCCTGGGGCTTCTTCCTGTACCAAGGCGTCACCGATCCGCTTGGCGGGGTGAACACGCTGTGGCCGCTGTTCGGCATCTCGAACCAGATGCTCGCGGCAGTCGCACTGGTACTGGCGACGGTCGTGCTGTTCCGGATGAAACGCCAGCGTTACGCGTGGGTGACGATCTTGCCCGCCGCGTGGCTGTGCCTGTGCACGATCACCGCCGGGCTGATGAAGCTGTTCGCGAGCGATCCCAAGGTCGGTTTCCTTGCGCACGCGTCGAGGTTCGCGGACGCGGCGGCGCGGGGCGAACTGCTCGCGCCCGCCAAGACGATGGCGGAGATGCAGCGGATCGTTCTCAACGACCGGATCGATGCGGGGCTTTGCGCGCTGTTCCTCGCGGTGGTTCTGTCGATCGTGTTCTTCGGGATCCGCACGTGTCTTGCCGCGCTGAAGATCGATCGGCCGACGGTGACCGAAGTCCCGCCGCAACTGGTGGCCGCGGAATGATCCGCGCGCTTTATGCAAAGGCGCGCGAGACCGCGTTGCTGATGGTCGGCGTGCCGTCCTACGCCGCGTATCGGCAGCACATGGCGGAGCGGCATCCGGATCATGCGCCGATGGACGAACGCGCGTTCTTCCGAGATCGGCAGGAGGCGCGGTACGGCAGCAAGGGCGGGGGACGTTGCTGTTGACCGACGTGCTTTCGACCGTCGCGCGACTCCGAGCGGCGACGGCGAGCGATCACGACGCGGTCGATGCGGGGTTCGGTCGCTACGACCTGACCGATGCGGATGATTACCGCGCGTTCCTGATTGCGCACGCCAAAGCATTGCCGGCGGTCGAGGCGTGGCTCGCTGCAATCCCGGGGCTGGCGGCGGTGCGGTCGCGAGAAGCGGCGCTGGCCGAGGATCTTGCCGCGCTAGGTGAGGATATGCCCGCGCCAATGACGTTCGACGTCTCGCCTAGCACGGCCGCCGGTTGGGGCGCGATGTATGTGGTCGAGGGCTCGCGGCTTGGCGGTATCATGCTGTCGCGCTCGGTACCCGACGGGATGCCCTCGGCGTATCTCGGCGCGAAACATCTGTCGGGCGAGTGGCGCGCGTTGCTTGCCGCGATTGACGGCGAGCCGGCCGACGACGCCTGGATCGAGGAGGCCATCGTCGGCGCAAAGGCGGCGTTCGAGCTGTATCGACGCGCCCCGGCCTGATCTCAGCGCAGGAGCTTCGGCGCTTCCTTGCGGATCATGTCCTGCACCTTGCTCGCGAACAGGCCGAGGATGCCGGGCAGGTCGACGACTGCGTGGACGTTGGTCTCGAACACGGTGACCGCACTCGCGATCGTCTGGCCCATCGCCTGGACGGTGAAGTGCAGCGTATCGCCATCCCAGCGCTGCTCAGTCACCGACCCGCCGGGGATCTTGTCGCTGATCTTGCCGATCCCCCCGTCGAGCCGCGCGCGGACCGCGGTCTTGCCGAGCTGATGAGGGACGTCGACGGTGATGGGAGTGCCCATGTCTATTCCTTAAGTCGCGAAAATCATGTCGTCGTTGGCGAACGCCTTGAACTCGAGGGCGTTGCCGCTGGGATCGAGAAAGAACATCGTCGCCTGCTCGCCGGGCTCGCCCTTGAAGCGGATGTACGGTGCGATCCCGAACTGGACGCCGGCGGCGGTGACGCGTTCGGAGAGCGCGGTCCAGTCGTCCATCGTCAGGACGACGCCGAAATGCGGGACCGGGACGGCGTGGCCATCGACCGCGTTCTCGACCGCGACGGGTTTGGCGGCGGGGTCGAGGTGCGCGACGATCTGGTGGCCGAACAGGTCGAAGTCGATCCAGTGGTCGCTGGAGCGGCCTTCGCGGCAGCCGAGAGTGGCAGCGTAGAAGGTGCGGGCTGCGGCGAGGTCGTGGACCGGGAAGGCTAGGTGGAAGGGGCGTAGGGTCATTGGAGGAAGATAGGTCGTGGTGGTGGGTTCGTCGACCCGGAGGATTGCGTGGGGTTTTCCACCTACCGGACGGTGGCCCTCTCTTGTTCTCCCGCGAAGGCGGGAGCCCAGACTGGGCTCCCGCCTTCGCGGGAGAACAAACTTCGATGCGGGGACACCTTCACATACTGCAACACCACCCCGGCGAAGGCCGGGGCCCAATTGGGGGACGTTGCTAACGGAGGCAGCGCGTCGTTACTCCCACCTTTCCAATTGGGCCCCGGCCTTCGCCGGGGTGTTGCTAGACGCCGGGAAGAGCTCCTCATCCCCCCGCCCCATCACACCGAAAACATTGCCCCCCCTTCCCCGCCACGCCATAGCGCGAGCGTGAACCGCTACCCTGCCCTTACCTGCCTCGTCCTTGGTGCGCTTGCCGCGACCGGGTTCGCTCCGCTCGATCTCTGGCCGCTGACGCTGATCGCGTTCGCGCTGTGGATGAAGATCGTCCATGACGCACCGACTCTGCGTGGGGCGCTGTGGCGCGGGTGGGTGTTCGGGGTTGGGCATTTTACCGTGAACAACAACTGGTTCCAGCATGCGTTCGACTTCCAGGATGCGATGCCGCCGGTGCTGGGGTACTTCGCGGCGGTCGGTCTCGCGCTGTACTTGGCGGTGTTCCCGATGTTTGCAGGAGGCCTGGCGTGGCGGATCGCACGACGGCCCGGCACCCCCGACGCGACGTTCGTGTTCGTCTTCGCCGGAGCCTGGATCGCGACCGAGTGGCTGCGCGCGACGCTGTTCACCGGCTATGCGTGGGATCCACTGAGCGTCGTCTGGCTCCCCGCGATCGGTGTCGCGCGGCTGTCCGCGTGGATCGGCACCTATGCGCTGTCGGGTGTGACGATCCTCGCCGCGGGCGCATTGCTGATGCTCGCGGTGCGCCGCTGGACGCTGCCAGCCGTCGCCCTTCCAGCGCTCGGTCTCGCAGCACTGTCCGCGCTCTGGACGAATGCACCGCCACCCGCTCCCGGCACGCCTTTGGTCCGCGTGGTCCAGCCCGATATCGGCCAGGAAGACCGCAGCGAGACCGATGGCGAGCGCGTCCTTACCGCGCTCGAAAAGCTATCTGGCCAAGGCGGCGCCACCCCGCGCCTGGTCGTCTGGCCGGAGGGCGTCGTCCGTGATTACGTCGAGGACGGCTACCCGTTCTACGCCTATGGCTGGTCGAGCCCGCTCTACCTCCGCCGCCGCATGGCGCGGTTGCTGGGCCCGCAAGACATCCTGCTGATCGGCGGCACCGCGCTCGAGTTCAACGCCAAGGACCAGATCTCCGGCGCGGCGAACTCGGTGTTCGCGCTCGATGCGCAGGCGCGGCTGCGTGGCCGTTACGACAAGGCGCACCTCGTGCCATACGGCGAGTATCTCCCGATGCCGTGGCTGCTGAAGCCGCTCGGCCTCGCGCGGCTCGTGCCCGGCGATATCGACTTCACTTCGGGCAAGGGCCCTGCGAACCTTACGCTGCCGGGCTTCGGTTCGATCGGCATGCAGATCTGCTACGAGATCATCTTCTCGGGTGAGGTCGTGGATCGCGCGCACCGCCCCCGCATCCTGTTCAATCCCTCGAACGATGCGTGGTTCGGCAAATGGGGCCCGCCACAGCATCTGGCTCAGGCCCGGATGCGCGCGATCGAGGAAGGGTTGCCGATCCTTCGCGCCACGCCGACCGGTATTTCGGCGATCATCGCTGCCGATGGTCGCCTCGTCGCGACCGTCCCGCACGAGACCGCCGGTGCGATCGAGCAGCCAATGCCGTCCGCGCTGCCGCCTACGCTGTTCTCGCGCGTCGGCAACGCGATGGCGGCGATCGTTGCCCTACTCATGCTCGTTACCGCGGTTGCCCTGCGCCGTCGCCAGCGCTAGGGTCATATAAAGCTTTCCTTATATGACGCTCGCTTCAGAGCATGGCAAAGAGGCCCGCATGCGCAAGTCTTTCCTCTTCACTTCCGAATCGGTCTCCGAAGGCCATCCCGACAAGGTCGCCGACCAGATCAGCGACACGATCGTCGACCTGTTCCTCGCCAAGGATCCCGAGGCTCGCATCGCTTGCGAGACGCTGACGACCACGCAACTCGTCGTCCTCGCTGGTGAAATTCGCGGCAAGGGCATCTACGAGAACGACCAGTGGGCCGATGGCGTGCTGGAAGAGATCGAGGCTGCGGTTCGCAACACGGTCAAGGAAATCGGCTACGCGCAGTCGGGCTTCCACTGGGAGACGTTCCGCTTCGAGAACAACCTCCACGGCCAGTCCGCGCACATCGCGATGGGCGTCGACGAGAGCGGCAACAAGGACGAGGGCGCCGGCGACCAGGGCATCATGTTCGGCTACGCGACCGACGAGACCCCAGGCCTGATGCCCGCGACGCTGTATTACAGCCACAAGATCCTCGCCAAGATGGCCGAAGATCGCCACTCGGGCGCCGCGCCGTTCCTCGAGCCCGACGCCAAGAGCCAAGTCACGCTGTCGTACGAGAACGAAGTGCCGGTCGGCGCGACTGCATTGGTCGTCTCGACGCAGCACGCGCCGGGCTATTGCGAGAAGGGCGACAACGCCGATCCCGCCAAATACGCGGTGCTGCGCGACTATGTCATGGGCGTGTTCAAGGACGTGCTGCCCGACGGCTTCATCACCGACGAGACCGCGATCTACATCAACCCGACCGGCCAGTTCGAGATCGGCGGCCCGGACGGCGACGCCGGTGTGACGGGGCGCAAGATCATCGTCGACACCTACGGCGGCGCGGCCCCGCACGGCGGCGGCGCGTTCTCGGGCAAGGATCCGACGAAGGTCGATCGTTCGGCGGCGTATGTGGCACGGTATCTGGCGAAGAACGTCGTCGCCGCCGGCCTCGCGCGTCGTTGCACGATCCAGCTGAGCTATGCGATCGGAATTGCGGAGCCGCTGTCGGTGTATGTCGACACGCATGGCACGGGTACCGTCGAGGAAGCCAAGCTCGAGGCGGTCCTGCCGAAGCTCGTTCGCCTGACGCCGAAGGGCATTCGCGAGCACCTGAAGCTGAACGCGCCGATCTACAAGAAGACGGCGGCGTATGGGCATTTCGGTCGCGAGCCAGAGGGTGATACGTTCACCTGGGAGAAGACCGATCTGGTCGATGCGCTGAAGGCTGCCGTCGCCTGATAGCGACGCCTTTGGGGTTACGAAAAAGCCTCCCGCGGATCGGTCCGCGGGAGGCTTTTTTGTTTCGGGCTGAGCGTCCGGTCCCTCTCCCCGCTGGGGAGAGGGAGGGAGGAGCCGCTTTGGCGACGGAAGGGTGAGGGGCTTTGGGGAGAGGGTCCGAGCCTCACTCCCCCTCACCCTCCCACCCGGCTTCGCCGTACGGGCCCCTCCCTCTCCCCGAGGGGAGAGGGTTATCAAGGACGTGGCGCGTTCCGCTTGCCAAGCTGCCCTTCGATACGCCACTTCGACAGGCTCAGCAGCTACTCAGGACGAACGAGGGAAATCTGGGCATGCCGCTGCTCCGTCAGGATCTGCCACGCCGTCAGGAACAGCGCCGCAACCAACGGGCCGACGACGATGCCGCTGAGCCCCACGACCTCGATCCCACCCAACGTCGTCACCAGCACGATATAATCCGGAATCCCCGTATCGCGCCCGACCAGGATCGGCCGCAGGATGTTGTCGGCCAAGCCAATCACCACTACGCCCGAGACGATCACGACCACGCCCTGCCAGATTGCGCCCGTCGCCAGCAGATACACTGCAACCGGCACCCACACGATCGCAGGCCCGAGCGCAGGCAGCAGCGACGTCAGCGCCATCAGCAGGCCCCAGAGCAGGGCGGCGGGCACGCCGACGATCCAGAAGGTCAGGCCGCCCAGTGCACCCTGGACGAGCCCGACGATCACCGATCCTTTGATCGTCGCACGCACGACGGCCACGAACTTGTCGACCAGCTTCGCCGCCACCGAATGCTCGAACGGCAGCGCGCGGCGGATCGCGGGGCCGACCTTGTCGCCGTCGCGGAGGAGGAAGAACGTGACGTACAGGCCGACGCCGAACGACAGCAGGAACGCGGCTGCGTTACGGCCGATCGATAGCGCCTGCCCGGCGATCGAGCGGACGCTGTTGCCGAGGATGTTGGACACCCGCGACTGCGCCTGTTCGAAGCTGTTGAGCCCGGCCTTGTCCAGCGCGCCCTGGATCCGGTTCGGCAATGCATCATGGATCTGCTGGAAATACGCGCCGAAGTTTATCTGGCCGCTTTGCAGCTTGGCGTAGACCGAGGCGGACTGGTCTATCATCAGGCTGCCGATGAACAGCGTCGGGATGATCACGGCGACGAAGATGATTAGCAACGTCAGCGCGGCGGCGAGGTTGCGGCGGTCGGGCCAGCGCTTGAGCAGCCACTGGTACAGCGACTGGAACAGGATCGCCGCGAGTGCGCTCCACAACAGCGCCGCCGCGAACGTCGACACGACCACGCACAACGCGATCGTGATCGCCACCAGGAAGGCGATGAAGCCCCCCGTTTCCAGTCGATGCCTGTCGATCATTGCCGTGTCCCCCGTCATAATAGCGACCGATCGAGCCGGCCCTTTCAAAACGTCAAAGCCGCCCTCCGGTGTGTACCGGAAGGCGGCCAAGACGCCGGCGCTGGTGTGCGCCTACAAGATCAGCGGAGCTTTTCGCTGCCGTTGACCAGTGCATCCTTCTGCGCCTGCGGCATCGCCTGCGCGTTCACGTCGGCATCGTCGATCGCGTCCGACTGGCGGTCGCCGTCCTTGCGGACTGCCTTGGCCTGCTCTTCGAGGTTGTCGGCGGTCGCTTCGAGTGCGTCGGCACGGTTGTCCGCGGCCTTTTCGACCTGGCTGCCGAGCTTGTCATCGCCCTTGCCGCCGCATGCTGCGAGCGAGACGGCCATGGCGGCGAGCGTGACGGCGATGGAAAGCTTCTTCATGGGGATAGTCCGTTCTGGTTACGATGCGGTGGCAACCGTCACGCGGGCGTAACGGTTCCGCTATCCCCTTGCCGATCCTTACAAATATCGATTTCACCGCAATCTGTGGTCAACGGGTAACACTCGGTTGCGTCGAACCATTCAGGCCTTGGCATGCTCGATCAACAGAGGCGCCTTGTTCGCCACCGCCGTCTCGACCGCGGGCGCGACCCGGTCGAAGACCGCGCTGACGAGCGCTTCGGCGATCCACCCAACTGCGGCACCGACGACGAGATCGGAGAGGTAGTGCTTCCCGTTCACCGGTTGCGCCGCCGCGACCGCGCCGGAGATCAACGCAGCCGGACCCCCGGCGCCCGTGATGTCGCGCGAAGCGGCACGCGCGACCGCAACCGCGCCCGCCGTGTGGCCCGACGGGAACGACGTCTGATCGTGATCGTCGCTCTTGCCGGGCTCGAACCGCGCCTTGCCGTCCTCGATCGCCTTTTCGGGGCGGGTGCGGTCGACCGATGCCTTGATCGCCGACTTGACGAAGGTCGCCGCCGCATGCGCCGCCAGCATCCGCACGCCGCCACGGATCACGTCCGGCCTGCGCGCGATCAGGCCGATCACGACCGTGCCGATCGACGTCGCCACAAGCTGCGGCTGGTCACCGATCTCGGCGAGGAACCCGGTCGCCTTGACCAGCGGTTGGTCACGGTGCTCGGCGGCCTTGTGCGTCGCCTTGCGGTCCGCCTTCTCGACGGCCTTCGCGGCGTCCTTGGTCTTGCCCATCAGTTTTCGCCCTGTCCGTCCATTTCACCGCGCACCTGTGCATGCGCGAGCAAGGCGAACAACCCCGCACCGCCCAGCAAGTTGCCGAGGATCGCCGGTATCATAAGCCCGCCAAGCGCCTGGGCGACGCCGACCTTACCCGAAAACAGCAGCAGCCACGCCTCCACCGATCCGACGATCGAATGGCTGAACGCGGCGATCGCGACGACATAGGTGATCGCGACGATCACGAGGAACGACTGTTCGCGCGCATTCGGCAGCGACCAGGCGAGGATCGCGATCATGAATCCGGCCGGGATCGCGTTGACGAACGTCGCACCCGGCGAGAGTTCGGTGATCGCCATCGACACCTCGATCATCGCGGTTCGAAGCTCGCTGCCGCCAAGCAGGCCCGCGGCGATCATCCCGCCGGCCAGCGCCGTCCCGATGAGGTTGGCACCCAGCACGACACTCCAGAGCCGCAGAGTGCGCCGCAACGCCCAGCCCGACGGCTTGGTCACCAGCGGCAACATCGCGGTGATCGTGCTCTCGGTGAACAACTGCATCCGCCCCAGGATCACGACCAGGAACCCGATCGGATAGCCGAGCGAGACGATGATCGTACGCCACGGCGTATCGGGCAGCGCGTGGTGCAGCGCGCCTTCCGCGATCAGCGAACTGGCGATCGCCATGCCCGCGGCGAGCCCGGAGAAGAACAGCGACGACACCGGACGGTCGAGTTCTTCCTCGCCCTCCTCGCGAACCGCCTTGTGCAGGTCCTGCGCATCGGCGGCCTTGAGGTCCTCGACGTCTTCGCCGGGCGGATTGGAAGCGTTGTCGACCATTACGAGCGTGCAACGGTCCGCGTCGCGCTTTGCTCCGGCGCAATCGCCCGCTAGAGCGCGCGGCGATGAACGATCCTTTTGTTATCCGCCGCCTCTATGGCCGTCGCCAGGGCCACAAGCTGCGCCTGGGCCAAGCCGCGCTCGTCGAGGAAACGCTCGCCGACCTGTCGGTGCCCGAGGAAGGGCCGATCGATGCGATGACGTTGTTCGGCGACAACCGCCCCCTCCATGTCGAGATCGGCTTCGGCGCAGGCGAGCATCTGGCGGGACAGGCCGCGATGAACCCCGACGTCGGCTTCATCGGCTGCGAACCGTTCCTCAACGGTGTCGTCGGCGCACTTGCGCACATCCGCGACGGCGAGCTGACCAACGTCCGGCTGCACATGGGCGATGCGCTCGAAGTGATCGAGCGGCTGCCCGACGCGAGCCTCGACCGGCTGTATCTGCTGCATCCCGATCCGTGGCGGAAGGCGCGCCATGCGAAGCGCCGCATGGTCAACCACGGCCCGCTCGACACGATCGCCGCCAAGCTGAAGCCAGGCGCAGAGTTTCGCCTCGGCACCGACGATCCGACCTATTGCCGCTGGTCGATGATGATCATGAACGCCCGCCGCGATTTCGAATGGCAGGCGAAGACGCCGCACGACTTCCTGACCCGCCCCGACGATTGGCCCGAGACGCGGTACGAGCGGAAAGCCCGGCGGCAGGGCCACGAGGTCTGGTACTACCGCTACCTGCGGGTCTGACCCGGCGGCGGCGGTTCGATAGTCAGGTCGCGATACCGCCGCCGATCGCGCGGACGGTGTCGACCGCGATCTGTAGCCGCGTGCTCTGCACTTCGAGCAACAGGCGTTGCGCGTCGAGCGCCGCGGTCTGTGCCGTCACCACGTCGAGATAATCGGACGCGCCGTCGCGGTAGCGGATGAGCGCAAGGTCTCGCGTGCGTTCGGCCGCGCGGGTCGCGGCCAGCTGGTCGCGTTCTTGATCCACCAGGGCACGCGAGCGGGCGAGGTCGTCCTCGACTTCGCGGAAGGCGGTGAGAACGGTCGAGCGGTAGGACGCCGCCGCCTCGTCATATTGCGCGCGACTGATGCGGACGCGGGCGCGCCGTGCCCCGCCGTCGAAGATCGCGAGCGCGGCGGATAGCGGCCCCAACGCCCAGAAGCTGTTGGAGGCGCGGAGGATGTTGCCGTTGCCCGCCTCGAACCCGCCCGACCCGCCGAGCGTGAGCGACGGGTATTGGGCTGCGCGTGCCACGCCGATCTGGGCGTTGGCGGCGGCGATCCGGCGCTCGGCCGCGACGATGTCGGGGCGGCGTTGCAGCAGTGTGGAGGGTACGCCGACGGGGATGGCGGGCGGACGCTGCAATGTGTCCGCGACGGGTATTGCGAAGGTCGAGGGGGTCTCGCCGACCAGCGCGGCGATCGAATGCTCGAACGCCGCACGTGCGCCAGCGACCGCCGACAGCTCCGCGCGTGCGCTCGACAGCAACGCGGCCGAGCGGCTGACGTCGATTCCCGAGGCGATGCCGCCGGTGTGGCGCGTATCGGTCAGGTCGTAGGCGCGCTGGAACGCCGCCACCGTCTGCCGCAGCAGCACGGTCCGCGCATCGAGACCGCGCATCTGGAAATAAGAATCCGCGAGCGATGCCTGGAGCCCGAGACGAACCGCGACGACGTCCTGCGCGCTGGCCTGCGCCGAGGCGGTATCCGCGCGGACCGAATTGCGGACGCGGCCGAACAGGTCGATCTCGTACGCCAGCGATGCACCGACCGAGAGATTGTTGTAGGTCGCGGCGTTGCCCGGCGAGAGCGGTCGGCCGGCGGATACGCGCGAACGGCCACCGTCGGCCCCTACCGATATCGACGGCAGTAGCGCGGCACGGGACTCGCCGAGCAGACCGCGCGCCTGATCGTAGCGCGCGACGGCGGCGGCGAGGTCGGGATTGCCCGCCTCGATCCGCGCTTCGAGCGCGGTCAGCGTCGGATCGTCGAACGCGGTCCACCACGCGGCGGGAAGCGACGTGTCGGTAGCGGCTGGCTGCCAGGGCCCCTGCCCTTGCGGTCCGAGTTCCTTGTACGCCGCAGCCGCCGGGCTAGGCGGAATGCTGTACGGCGGCGCGAGCGAGCACCCGGCCAAGCCCGCCGCCACGACCGCCGCCATGCCCAGCCTAGCGCTTAGCACGGGCGGGTCCTGTCGAAGGCGCGATACGGACCGGGTCGCCGGTCTGGAGCGAGTCCGGCGGGCTGTCGATCACGCGGTCGCTTGCGCTGAGCCCCGCGCTGATCGCGACGCTGTCGCCATCGTCGCGGCCGATCGTGATCGTCTTGAGATGCGCCTTGCCGTCGCTGCCGACGACCGCGACCTGCGTGCCCTTCGCGCCGATCACCAGCGCGCTCGACGGCAGCCGTACGCCGGTGCCGCCCGCACCGACCGGGAACTTGACCTGCGCATAGGCGCCCGGTTTCAGCGCACGATCGGTGTTCGCCGCCTGCAACTCGACCAGAACTGTGCCCGACTGCGGATCGACCGCGTCGGCGCTGCGGGTCAGCATCACGTCGAAGTCGCGTCCCGGATATTCGGGCACGGTCAGCGTCGCGTGCATCCCCTGCCGGGTCTGCCCCGAATAGGCCTGCGGCACGCGGACATAGATCCGCATGCGGTTGACGTCGGCGATCGTGAACAGCGGCGTCGAGGCCGCGGTGCCCGCCGTCACCAGTGCGCCGACCTGCGTCGAGCGGCTCGTGACGACGCCCGAGAACGGCGCGGTCAGGCGGGTAAAGCCCTGCAACGCGCCGAGCCGGCGGACGTTGGCCGACGCCGCGTTGGCGATCGCGGACTTGGCGGCGAGGTCACCGATCTTCTCGTCGGTCTCCTGCTTCGACACCGCATCCTTGGCGAGCAGATCGCGCCAGCGCGTCGCGGTCGACGCGGCGAGCGAGCGGTTCGCGCGGGCGGTCTGAAGATCGGCCTGCGCGGCCGCGACCTGCTGGTCGACTTCGGGCGCGTCGAGGATCGCCAGTGTCTGGCCGGCGCGGACCGGATCGCCGATGTCGACGAACCATTTGCGGATATAGCCCGTGGTCCGCGCGTAGATCGCGGCGCTGTTATACGCCTGGACGTTACCCGGCAGCGTCAGCGCATCGCTCGCGCCCTCGGCGGTCGGGCGGATCACGGTGACGATCGGCGTCGACTGTGCGGTCGTCCAGGTCGCCAACTGCGAGTCCGAGCGATGCCGCGTGAAGATGCCGAACGCCACCAGCGCCAGCGCGATCACCGCCGCGACGATGCCGATTTTCTTCAGCGACCCGCGCTGCGGTTCGGTGGCGACGGGATCCGGATGAACGATCTCAGACATGCGCTTCCTCTAGAATCTCGTCGCGGCGGGCTTTGGCGGCGGCGCGCTCTGCGTCCTTGCGGTGCACGAGGCTGAAGATGACGGGCACGAACATCAGCGTCGCGAACGTCGCGACGATCAGCCCCCCGATCACCGCACGGCCGAGCGGCGCGTTCTGCTCGCCGCCCTCGCCCATGCCCAGCGCCATCGGCAACATGCCGATGATCATCGCCAGCGCGGTCATCAGCACCGGGCGGAAGCGGGTCATTCCCGCCTCCATCGCCGCCTTGTGCGAATCGCCCAGCTCGGCGAGCCGCTCGCGCGCGAAACTCACCACCAGGATCGCGTTGGCCGTCGCGACGCCCATGCACATGATCGCGCCGGTCAGGGCTGGCACGGACAGCGGCGTTCCGGTCAGGAACAGGATCCAGACGATGCCGGCGATCGCGCCCGGCAACGCGGTGATGATGACGAACGGATCGAGCCAGCTCTGGAAGTTGACGACGATCAGCAGATAGATCAGCACGATCGCGCCGATCAGCCCGAAGAAAAGCCCCGAGAACGCGCTGTTCATCGTCGCATACTGGCCGCGCAGCGCGACCGTCGTACCCTTTGGCGCGGACGCCTTTGCGTCGGCCAGCACGCGCTTGATGTCGCCCGCTACCGCACCGAGATCGCGGCCGTTGGGGGTCGCGTAGATGTCGATCGCCTGCGCGATGTTGTAGTGCGAGACGACCGCGGGCGAGGTGCCGCGGACGACCGTGGAGAGCCCGCCGAGCACCTGCGACGTACCGCCCGCATTGGTGCCGGTGACGGGGATGTTCGACAGGTCGCTCATCGATCCGACGCGGTATTCGGGGGTCTGCGCGACGACGCTGTACGACACGCCGTTCTCGGGGTTGAGGTAATAGACCGGCGCGGTCTGGATCGTGCCGGCCAGAGACGACCCGACGCTGGCGGTGACGTCGCGCTCGGTCAGGCCCAGCTGGCCGATCCGGCTGCGGTCGATGTTGACGCGCAATTCGGGATACCGCGCCGATTGCTGGATGCGCGCATCGGCAACGCCCGGGATCGCCGCGATCCTGCGCAGCAGCGTGCGGGCATAGGCGTAGTTGCCGGCCGCATCCTTGCCGGTGATCTGCACGTCGATCGGCGCGGGCGCACCGAAGTTCAGGATCTGGCTGGTGATGTCCGCGGGCAGGAACGAGAAGGTCGCGCCGGGGAACGCACCGGGCAGCGTCTCGCGCAGCTTGCGCACGTAATCCGCGGTCGGCGCATGCTCGTGCGCGAGCTGGATCAGGATGTCGCCGTCCTGCGGACCGATCGTGCCCGAATTGTTGTAGGTCGCGTTGATCGAGCTGACCGGCAGGCCGATATTGTCGACTACCGAGACCAGTTCGTTCGCGGGGATGATCTGGCGGACGCGACGCGCGATCCGGTCGAACTGTGCCGACGTGCTCTCGATCCGGCTGCCGATCGGCGCGCGGACGTGCATCGTGATCTGGCCGGCATCGACCGCGGGGAAGAAGTTCTGGCCGAGGAACGGGATCAGCAGCATCGACAGCGCGACCACCGCCAGGAAGCCGAGCAGGAACGGCTTTCCGGTCGCCAACGCGCGTTCCAGCAACCGGCCATAACCGCCACGAAACCGTTCGAACCGCGCCTCGAAACCGCGCTGGAACCGGACGAGCGGGTTGCGCGAGGTCGGCGTTCCTGCAGCATGGACGTCGCCCCCGTGCGGCTTGAGCAGATACATCGCCATCGTCGGCACCAGCGTCCGCGAAAGAACGAACGACGCGATCATCGCGAACACCACCGACAGCGCGAGCGGCACGAACAGGAAACCCGCGACGCCCGGCAGGAAGAACATCGGCACGAACACGATGCAGATGCACAGCAGCGACACGAACGCGGGCGTCACGATCTGCGCGGCGCCGTCGAGGATCGCCTGGCGGACGCTCTTGCCCTGTTCCAGATGCCAGTTGATGTTCTCGATCGTCACTGTCGCATCGTCGACCAGGATGCCGACCGCGAGGCTCAGGCCGCCGAGCGTCATGACGTTCAGCGTCTGGCCGGTCGCCGACAGCGCGATGATCGCGGCGAGGATCGCCAGCGGGATCGAGATCGCGATGATGACCGTCGACCGCCACGACCCGAGGAACAGCAGGATCATCAGGCTGGTCAGCGCCGCGGCGATCGCGCCTTCCTTGACGACCCCCTCGACCGCCGCCTTCACGAACAGCGACTGGTCGCCGATCGGCACGATCTTGAGGCTATCGGGCAAGGTCGCCTGGATCGCCGGCAACGCATCCTTGATTCCCTGGACGATCGCCAGCGTCGAGGTCGATCCGTTCTTCAGGATCGTCATCACCACCGACCGCGACCCGTCGACATGCACCACGTTGGTCTGTGGCGCGCTGCCGTCGCGGACATGCGCCACGTCGCGCATGTAGATCGTCGCGCCGTTGACGACCTTCACCGGCAGGTTGTTCAACTCGTCGATCGAGCCCGGCGCGTTGTTCAGGCGGACATTATACTGGAACCCGCCGATCTTCGCGAAGCCGGCCGGGTTGATCTGGTTCTGCGCGGCGATCGCGAGGCCGACGTCTTGCGCGGACAAACCCTTCGATTGCAGCGCCTGCGGGTCGAGATCGATCTGCACCTGACGCTGACGCCCACCCGACGGATACGGGATCGCCGCGCCCGGCACGGTGACCAGCCCCGGACGGATCTGATTGACCGCGGTGTCGAACAATTTGCCCTCGGACAGCCCGACGCCCGACAGCGCGAGCTGCAGGATCGGCACGGTCGACGCGCTGTAGTTGAGAATCAGCGGCGGGGTGACGCCCGGCGGCAACTGGCGCAGCACCGTCTGCGATACCGACGTGACCTGCGCGGTGGCGGTGCGGATGTCGGCGCCCGGCTGGAAATAGATTTTCACGACGCCGATGCCCGGCATCGACTGGCTCTCGATATGGTCGATGTCGTTGACGGTGGTCGACAGGACGCGCTCGTACGGGGTGATGATCCGCCCCGCCATGTCGTCGGGCGACAGGCCCTGGTATGTCCACGCCGCAGCGATCACCGGCACCTTGATGTCCGGAAAGATGTCGACCGGGGTCCGCACGGCCGCCAGCACGCCGATGACCGCGACCAGAATGGCCATGACGATGAAGGTGAGCGGGCGCGATAGGGCGACCCTGACGATACCGATCACGGAGAGACTCCAATCCGAACGCGGCACGACTGGTGGCGACTCCCGGAGCCGCCAGACCTGCCCGACAGTCCCTCTTTGCGGCAGCGCAGCAGGGAAATGCAAGGGTCAATGTTGCTTACGTTTCTGGCGTGATGACCGCGAACGCACGCGTACCGGTCGCTACGCGCGCGGTCCGGTGATTTCGATCGGGGATGGAGCGGGTAACGGGAATCGAACCCGTGTATTCAGCTTGGAAGGCTGCTGTACTACCATTGTACTATACCCGCATGCTATTGAAACCGTTGGGTTTCCAAGCAGGCTCCCGGTAGTTTTCCAACACGGAAGCGGTGCGGCGATAGCGCGGGCGGGTGATCGGCGCAAGCCGCTAGCCGTAGCGGCGCGTCACATACCGGTCGACGCCGAGCGCGCGTCCTGTGCTAGATCGTCGGCTCAATCCTGAACCGGAGCGCTGCCATCGTCGGGCCAAGTGTCATCGTCGCGATCCTGACCTATGGCGCGCTGTTGTTCGGGATCGCTTGGATCGTCGACCGGCGCGGGCTGTCGGCGCGGCTCCAGCGGATCGCCTACCCGCTGTCGCTGGCGGTGTATTGCAGCAGCTGGACGTTCTTCGGCGGGGTCGGCACGGCGGCGACGCGGGGGTGGGATTACCTCGCCATCTATCTCGGCCCGGCTTTGGTGTTCCTGCTAGCACCGAAGTTTCTCGCGCGGCTGGTAAGGTTGGCGCGCGAGGAAGGGTCGAGCTCGATCTCCGACTTCATCTCCGCGCGCTATGGGCGGAGTCGCGGGACCGCGGCGATCGTCGCGGGGACGGCGTTGCTCGCGTCGGTGCCGTACATTGCGCTCCAGTTGCGGTCGGTGACGCTGAGTTTCGGCGCGATCGCGGGCGTAGGGAGTTCGGCGGAAGTTGGCACGTTCGTCGCGTTGCTGCTCGCGGTGTTCGCGATCGTGTTCGGCGCGCGGCGGTATGAGGTCGCCGGGCGCAACCCCGGCGTCGTTGCGGCGATCGCGGCGGAGTCGCTGATCAAGCTGTTGTGCTTCGTCGTGCTCGGGGTGGTGACGGTGGCGCTACTGGCCGACGTGCCGGCGGATATACTGGCGCCGCCGATGGCGCGGCTTCGGTCCGGCTTCACCTGGGGTGCGCTGACATCCGATTTCTGGGTTCGTACCTTGTTGTCGGCGCTCGCGATCCTGTGCCTGCCGCGGCAATTCTATGTCGGCGTGATCGAAGCGCAGGGTCCGGACCCCATCGCCCGAGCGCGCGCGCCGTTCATCGCGTACATGGTAGTGATCTCGCTGCTCGTGCTGCCATTGGCGCTCGCCGGGATGACGCTGTTGCCGGGCGATGCGGAGCCCGATCTGTACGTGCTGGCGGTGCCGTTACAGCAGGGGCATCACTTGGTCGCGCTGCTCGCGTTTCTCGGCGGGTTTTCGGCGGCGACGGCGATGGTGGTGGTCGAGACGATCGCACTGTCGACGATGGCGACCAACGACCTGCTCGCGCCGCTGCTGCTCCGGCGACACGGCGAGGCGGGCGAAGGCGAGCTTGGTCGACGGATGCTGCGCGTGCGGCGCGTCATCATCGCCGCGATCGTCGCGGTCGCGCTGGTGTATGGGCGGAGTCTCGGTGCGGACCTGCCGCTGGCGTCGATCGGACTGATCGCGTTCGCGGGCGTCGCACAGTTCGCGCCTGCGCTGATCGCGACGGTGGGGTGGAACTTCGCCAACCATACGGCCGCACGTGCCGGGCTAGTCGGGGGCGTGGTCGTCTGGATCTACTGCCTCTTGCTGCCGTCGATCGGCGAGGGTGTCGGCCCGGCGGTGGCGCAGTTCACGCGGGGGTGGCTCGATCCCGATGCGTTGCTCGGCTGGCGGATCGGCTCGCCGTTGGTCAATGGCACCGTGTGGAGCCTTGGCGTAAACGTCGCGCTGATGGCCGGGCTGCATTTGCGCGATCGGCATCGGGGGAACGCTGCGCTCGACCACGTCACGACGTTGGGCGAGTTGCGGATGCTGGTCGCGCGGTTCGTCGGCGATGGCGAGGCGGAGGTGATCGGCGTGGCGTCTCCCGACCTGCGCGCGCCGATCGATGGCCCTGCCGCGCGTACCGCCGAGCGGCTGATCGCGGGCGTGATCGGCGCGCCGTCGGCGCGCAAGATCGTCGCGTCGAGCATCGCCGGGTCGGCAATCGACGTCAGCGACGTTGTCCGGCTGCTCGACCAGCGCGGGCGCTCGCTGCGGTTCTCGCGCACGCTATTGTCCGCGACGCTGGAGACGATCGATCCGGGGGTGAGCGTGATCGATGCTGACCTGCGGCTGGTCGCGTGGAATCCGCGCTATGTCGAGATGTTCGACTATCCCGAGGGCTATGTCGTCGTCGGCCGCTCGATCGCCGACCTGATCCGCTACAATGCCGAGCGCGAAGGTATCGCGGGCGATATCGCGGCGCATGTCGGTCGGCGGGTGGCCCATCTCGCGCGCGGGACGCCGCATAGTTTCGAGCGGCAGCGGCCATCGGGGCGGTGGATCAAGATGGTCGGACGGCCGATGCCGGGGGGCGGGTACGTCCAGAGCTTCACCGACATCACCGCGGAGAAGGAGGCGCAGGCCGATCTCGAGGCGCGGGTGGCGGCGCGGACGCAGGATCTCGCGCGGTCGAACCACATGCTCGGCGAGGCGCGCGCGATCGCCGAGACCGCGACGCGCGACAAGACGCGGTTCCTGGCGGCGGCGAGCCACGATCTGTTGCAGCCCTTGCACGCGGCGCGGCTGTTCTGCGCGGCGCTGGCCGAAGACAGGGCGCCGCATCAGGCGGAACTGGTGCGCGCGATCGATGGCGCGATCGGGTCCGCGGACACGTTGCTGCGCGCGCTGCTCGATGTATCGCGACTCGATGCAGGGGGCGTGGTGCCGAAGGTCGAGCGGTTCGCGTTGGGGGCGTTGATCGAGGAACTGGCGGTGCAGTTCCGGCCGTTGGCGGCGGAGCGCGGGCTGGTGCTGGCGGCGCATCCGGGGGCGTTCAGCGTGGCGACGGATCGGTCGTTGCTGCGGTCGATCCTGCAGAATTTCCTGTCGAATGCGGTGCGCTATTCGGCGGATGGGCGGATCTGGATCGGGGCGCGACGGCGTGGCGACGATGTGCTGATCGAGGTGCGGGATAACGGGCCGGGGATCGCGGCTGGGGACCGCGAGCGGATCTTCGAGGAGTTCGAGCGGCTGGAAAGCAAGGGAAGCGCGGGCGGTGGCGTCGGGCTGGGGCTGGCGATCGTTCGGCGGATCGCGCGATTGCTTGGGGTTGCGGTGGAGTTGCGGTCGGAATTGGGGCGGGGGACGACGTTTGCGGTGAGGGTGCCGCTTGCGCCGGCCGGGCTGGACGTAGCGCTGCCGACGCCCTCTGCGACGCGCGCACTGGTGCCGGGGTTGCGGGTGCTGTGTCTCGACAATGATGCGACGATCCTCGCGGCGCTCGATGCGGCGTTGCGCGCGCGGCGGTGCGTGCCGTTGCTGGCGGCGACGATCGCCGAGGCGATGGAATTGGCGGCGGACGAGGAGCCGGATGTGGCGCTGGTCGACTTTCATTTGGACGAGGTGGAGGACGGGTTGGATGTGGTCGCTCGGTTACGAGCGATGGTGCCGGCGCCGGCTATTGCGCTGGTGACGGCGGACCGTGCGGTTGCTGACGATCCGCGGTGTGTTGGGCTGGTGGTGTTGACGAAGCCGGTGGTGCCGGCGGATTTGTGGCGGTTTATCGAGGATGCGTCTGCTGCGGCGGCGCTGGGGAGTTGAGGCTCCCCCGCAAGGGGGAGGTGGCAGGCGTTTGCCTGACGGAGAGGGAGGAAAGAGGGAACTGCTGTTGCGTGTTCCTCCCCCTCCGTCGCCTCCGGCGCCACCTCCCCCTGGCGGGGGAGGATTGAAATGGGGCGGCATTCAGCTGAAGTGGCTGGCTGTCGGAACCAGTCAGTATTCTACCTTTCGAGCAAGGCATGTTTCCCCGCGAAGGCGGGGATCCAGACTGGGCTCTCGCCTTAGCGGGAGAACAAGGAATTATGTGCTGCCGTTGGATTGCGGACTGGGTCTTGTCCGAGTGGCATGATCTGCCTTAGTCCGCGAAGTGGATGTCCATTGCCCGCGCCGCGAGGACGGCTTGCGTGCGGTTCTGGACGCCGAGTTTTCGGAGGATGGCGGTCATGTGGCCTTTGACCGTGCCTTCGGAGATGCCGAGGTCGAAGGCGATTTGCTTGTTCAGGCGGCCGGCGAGGACGCCTAGGAGGACCTTCAGTTCGGTGGGGGTAAGGCTGGCGACGCGTGTCGCCATGTCATCTACGGAGGCGCCTTCGATCGGCGCGTCGCGTTCGCCGGCGAGGGCTCGGGCTACGGCGCTTTCAAGAGTCGCGAGGTCGGCGGTTTTCGAGACGAAGCCGATCGCCCCGTAAGCCCGCGCACGAGGTGCCGCCTCGGCTTCGTCGGCCGACGAGATCACCATGATCGGCGTGTCGGGACGCTCGGCATGGAGCAGAGCCACGCCCGCGAACCCTTCCGATCCCGGCATGCGCAGGTCCAGCAGGATCAGGTCGAGCCGCTCAGCGCCGCGCACCGCGTCGACCGCCTCGCAGAGTTGGCCCGCCTCGATCACCACCGCGTCGGGCGCAGCGCGGCTGACTGCCAGTTTGAGCGCCTGGCGGAACAATGGGTGATCGTCGGCGATGAGGATCGTGCGGGTCATGCCGGTACGGGAGCGGCCTCCTCGCGGCCGGCGATCAGTGCGTCGACCACCGCGGGATCGGCGAGCGTCGAGGTGTCACCGAGCTGGTCGAGCTGGTTCTCCGCGATCTTGCGCAGGATGCGGCGCATGATCTTCCCCGAGCGCGTCTTCGGGAGCGCGGGCGCGAACTGAAGGATGTCAGGGGTCGCGATCGGCCCGATCTCGCGGCGGACCCACTGGACCAGTTCCTTGCGCAGCTCCTCGCTCGGCTCGGCGTTCGCGTTCAAGGTGACGTAGGCGTAGATGCCCTGGCCCTTCACGTCGTGCGGCATGCCGACGACCGCGGCTTCGGCGACCTTCGAATGCGCGACGAGCGCGCTCTCGACTTCGGCGGTGCCCATGCGGTGGCCGCTGACGTTGATGACGTCGTCGACGCGGCCGGTAATCCAGTAATAGCCGTCCTCGTCGCGGCGGCAGCCGTCGCCGGTGAAATACTTGCCGGGGTAGGTCGAGAAGTACGTCTGGAAGAAGCGCTCGTGATCGTTCCATACAGTCCGCATCTGGCCGGGCCAGCTGTCGACGATGACGAGATTGCCCTCGACCGCGCCCTCCAGGACCTTGCCGTCCGCATCGACCAGTTCGGGCATCACGCCGAACAGGGGTTTCGTTGCGCTGCCGGGCTTCAGTGCGGTGGCGCCCGGCAGTGGCGAGATCATGTGTCCGCCGGTTTCGGTCTGCCACCACGTATCGACGATCGGGCAGCGGCCGTCGCCGACGACGTTATGGTACCAGTTCCACGCCTCGGGATTGATCGGTTCGCCGACCGAGCCGAGCAGGCGCAGCGACTTGCGGCTGGTGCGCGTCACCCAGTCGTCGCCCTCGCGCATCAATGACCGGAGCGCGGTCGGTGCGGTGTAGAGGATGTTGACCTGGTATTTGTCGACGATCTGCCAGAAGCGGCTGTGATCGGGGTAATTGGGCACGCCCTCGAACATCACGGTGGTCGCGCCGTTCGCAAGTGCGCCGTACAGCGAATAGGTGTGGCCGGTGACCCAGCCGACGTCCGCCGCGCACCAGAAGATCTCGCCGGGGCGGTAGTTGAAGACGTATTCGTGCGTCATCGACGCCCACACCAGATAGCCGCCGGTCGAGTGGAGCACGCCCTTGGGCTGGCCGGTCGAGCCGCTGGTGTAGAGGATGAACAGCGGGTCCTCGGCGTTCATCGGTTCGGGTGCGCAGTCGGTCGACTGGCCCTCTACGCAGTCCGCATACCAGCAGTCGCGACCGTCGGTCATCGTCACCTTGCCGCCGGTGCGGCGGACGACGATGACGGTCTCGACCGCGAGGTCGCCATGGTCGAGCGCGGCGTCGACGTTTGCCTTCAACGGCACGGTCTTGCCACCACGCAGGCCTTCGTCGGCGGTGATGACGATGCGGCTGTCGCAGTCGTGGATGCGGTTGCACAGGCTCTCGGGGGAGAAGCCGCCGAACACCACCGAATGGATCGCGCCGATCCGCGCGCAGGCGAGCATCGCGAACGCCGCCTCGGGGATCATCGGCAGATAGATCGTGACGCGGTCGCCCTTCCTGACGCCCTTCGCCTTCAGCGCATTGCCGAGTTTCGACACCTCGTCGCGGAGTTCGGCATAGCTGATCTTGCGGTCGTCGGCGGGGTCGTCGCCTTCCCACAGGATCGCGGTCGCGTCGGGGCGTGCGTCGGCGTGGCGATCGACGCAGTTGGCGGCGACGTTCAGCTGGCCGTCCTCGAACCAGCGGATGTGGAAGTCGCTCTCGTCGAACGAGGTATCCTTGATCTTGGTCGGTGGCACGATCCAGTCGAGGCGCTTGGCCTCCTTCGCCCAGAACGCGTCGGGATCGGTCGCGGCCTCGGCGTACATCCGGTCATAGGCGGCGGCGTCGATCAGGGCGTCCTTCGCCCATGCCGCGGGGACGGGATAGCTTGCCTCGGTCATCTGGCTCTCCTTTTGCCGCGCTGTACGCGGTCACGTTCGGGCGATCATCCCGCACCAAAGTAAGGGGTGGACCGGGGGACGCAATGCGCCATGATGACCGTACTAATTCCACGCGTAAGACCAGTGGAAAAGTGCGGAGACGGGGATGACATTCATGGCGTTCAAGAAACGGCTGGCCTTGACGGCGCTGCTCGCGGGCACCGCGCTGGTACCCGGCGTGGCGCAAGCGCAGACGGCGCGCGAGGTCGAGCTGGAAACTCGGCTGAAGGCACTGGAAGCGGCGGTGCAGGACCTGCGCGGCGAGCTGAACGCAGCGCGGGCGACGGCTGCGGCCGCGCCGCGACCTGCCGCTTCGGCGACGTCGACCGCCGCACCGACCGCGGTCGCGTCCGCGCCAAACAACCTGCATCCGACGGCCCCCGTCGGCCCGACCGCGCCGACCGCGCTTGCCGAAGCGAAAGCACCCGCCGCAGCGTCGACCGACGGGTTCAAGGTCGCGGGGACGACGGTCAAGCTGAACGGCTTCATCAAGACCTGGGCATCGGTCAGTCGCTACAGCGGGGGCAACATCGCGCCAGAATCGGTCGGGCGCGATTTCTACTTCCCGAGCATGATCCCGGTCGGCGGTCGCAACGAGGGCAACAGCCTGGAATCGCACGCCAAGCAGACGCGGATCGTGCTGGCGACCGACACGCCGATCGCGGGACACAGCCTGAAGGGTCTGCTGGAAGTCGATTTCCAAGTCGTGCCGGGATCGCAGGGTAACCAGCGCGTCGTCAGTGGCTACAACCCCGGTCTGCGTCGCGCGTTCTTCACCTACGACAACTGGCTGTTCGGTCAGGAATGGACGACCTTCCAGTATATCGGCGCACTGCCCGAGACGACCGACTTCATCGGACCGTCGGAGGGTAGCGTGTTCGTTCGGCAGGCTCAGGTGCGGTATACACGCAAGTTGAGCGATACGCTGACGGTGTCGGTCGCGGCCGAGAACCCGGAGACGGCGTCGACCGGCCTGACCTCTGCCGCGATCGTCGAGAATGCGGACGATCGCCTGCCCGACGTCGCGGCTCGGCTGAACTACAAGGCCGCGTTCGGCGAGTTCTCGCTGGCGGGGCTGGCGCGCAAGCTGACGATCGACACCGGACCGCTAAACGAGAGTGCGACGGGCTGGGGTGTGTCGTTCGCGGGCAAGGTGCCGCTCGACGTGTCGGGTCGTTCCGATATCCGCTTCATGGTCACGCACGGCGACGGCATCGGCCGGTATGTCGGCTTGAACCTTGCGCCCGACGCCGTCTTCGCGGCGGTGCCGGGAGCGGAGTTGCGGACGCCCAGCCTCACCGCGGGCTTCGCGGCGCTTAAGCTCGGCTGGACCGACAAGCTGCGCTCGACCTTCATCGGCAGCGTCCAGTCGATCGATTATCCGACCGGCGGCGAACCGATCGGCGCCAGCGCGTCGGCGTGGAGCACGTCTGCCAACCTGTTTTTCTCGCCGATCAAGGCCATCGATCTGGGTGTCGAGTTCCGCCACGCGGAACGACGGCTGGTCGACGGCCAGGTCGGCAAGCTCGACCGCGGCGAACTCGCCGCACGCTACTCGTTCTAAAACATAATCGCTCCACCTGAGAGGACACTGCCATGGCGACTACAACAGGGGATGCTTCGCCCCTCGGGCACGTGAAGCAGAGCCAGCCGCTCATCATCATCGCGTCGTCGCTCGGCGCGGTGTTCGAATGGTATGATTTCTACCTCTACGGCCTGCTCGCGACGATCATCACCGCGCAGTTCTTCTCGGGCGTCAACGAAACGACCGGGTTCATCTTTGCGCTCGCGGCGTTTGCAGCAGGGTTCGCGGTGCGGCCGTTCGGTGCGCTGGTGTTCGGGCGGATCGGCGATGTCGTCGGGCGCAAGAACACCTTCCTCGTGACGATGGCGATCATGGGCCTGTCGACCTTCCTCGTCGGCCTGCTCCCGAGCTACGCGTCGGTCGGCGTCGCCGCGCCGATCGCGCTCGTCGTGCTGCGCCTGTTGCAGGGCCTCGCGCTCGGCGGCGAATATGGTGGCGCTGCGACCTATGTCGCGGAGCACGCACCCGACAAGAAGCGCGGGCTGTTCACCAGCTTCATTCAGACCACCGCCTCGCTCGGCCTGTTCGCGGCGCTGTTGATCGTGATCGGCGTGCGTACGCTCGTAGGCGAAGAGGCGTTCGCGGCATGGGGCTGGCGTATCCCGTTCATCGTCTCGATCGCGCTGCTCGCGGTGTCGCTGTGGATTCGTATGCAGCTCGAAGAGAGCCCGGTGTTCCAGAAGATGAAGGACGAAGGCAAGACCTCGAAGGCGCCGCTGACCGAAGCGTTCGGGCAGTGGAGCAATTTGAAGGTCGTGCTGATCGCGCTGTTCGGTGCGGTCGTCGGCCAGGGCGTCATCTTCTACACCAGCCAGTTCTACGCGTTGTTCTTCCTCGAGAAGAACCTGCGCGTTGACGGACCCACCACCAACATCCTGATCGCGATCGCGCTCTTGATCGCGACGCCAGCGTTCATCTTCTTCGGCTGGCTGTCGGACAAGATTGGGCGCAAATACATCATCCTGACCGGCTGTGCGCTTGCGGCACTGACGTACATGCCGCTGTTCCATGCGCTGTCGAAGGCCGCCAACCCGGCGCTCTATGCAGCACAGGCCAATTCGCCGGTGAGCGTCGTCGCCAATCCCGACGAATGCTCGGTGCAGTTCGATCCGGTCGGCAAGAACAAGTTCGACAGTAGCTCGTGCGACATCGCCAAGGCGTATCTGGCGAAGGCCGGCATCTCCTATGCCAACGTGATCGCACCCGCGGGCACCGTCGCGCAGATCCACATCGGCGGCACGACCATCCCGGTCGTCAACCCCGCGGTCGTGTCGGGCCCTGACAAGGCAGCGGCGATCAAGGCGTTCGGTGCGGAAGTAAAGGTCGCACTGACTGCAGTAGGCTACCCCGAAAAGGCGGACCCGGCACAGATCAACAAGCCGATGGTGATCGCGATCCTCGTCCTGCTCGTCCTGTACGTGACGATGGTCTACGGGCCGATCGCGGCGCTGCTGGTCGAGTTGTTCCCGACGCGGATCCGCTACACTTCCATGTCGTTGCCCTATCATATCGGCAATGGCTGGTTCGGCGGGTTCCTGCCGACCGCGGCGTTCGCGATGGTCGCGGCGACGGGGGATATCTATTACGGCCTCTGGTATCCGATCGTCGCCTGCGCGGTGACGGTGCTGGTCGGGCTGGTGTTCCTGCCAGAAACGTTCCGTCGGTCACTGCACGGCTAAGGTCTTCGGCCTGTAGTTGAACGACGAAGGGGTCGGTTTGATTGAACCCAAACCGACCCCTTCGCTATTCCGACGCTGTCACACCCGCCGCCCGATACGCTGGCGGCAAGGATCATGACGGCATCGTTCAGTAGGTCGTCGAGTTCGTCGACGATACCGAACCATAGCGGCCACGCTCGGCAACGACTTCGTCGCGCGTGTACGCGGGTGCTGCCTCGTCGAAGCGCGTCCAGCCGTCCTGGCGATAGGCCGCGCCGCGCGTCGTCGCATCGACCGAACGATGACGATCGAGAACCGCTTCGGCCTCGGTTGCAAGGCTGTCGTCGACGCGTGCGCTGAGCAACGTGCCGCCGCGACGGACGCCTTCCGAATAGACGTGCGCTTCGTCCTCGGTGTGACCCGCGTCCTTCAGTGCACCGACGATCGTGCCGGTGGCGGCACCGCCCGCTGCACCGATACCGGCACCGACGACGGTCGACGCGAGCCAGCCGGCTGCGACGATCGGCCCCAGGCCCGGGATCGCAAGCAGGCCTAGCCCGGCGAGCAGACCGCCGACGCCGCCGACGGCCGCACCGGTCGAGACACCGCGGCTGACATCGCCACGATCGTTGACGTCGTCCAGAGACGTATCGTGATCGCCGTGCGCGCCATCAGCGTTGTTCGCGACGATGCTGATCGAGTCATGCGGTACGCCGAGGCGCTCAAGATCGTTAAGGGCGGACTTCGCATCCGAATAGTCGTCGAACAGGCGGGTAAGGGTCTTGGTCATCGTTTCTCTCCTGGAAAAATGGATCAGCGCGCGGTCACGTTGCCCTTGTAGTCGAGCCCGACATTGACCTTCTTGCCGGCCTTAGTCGCGCTGCCGCGCCAGACGCCGTCCTTGTCCTTCGCCAGGCGCGAGACCGACTGGTAGCCGGCCTTGGTCAGTCGACCGCGGGCCTGGTCCTCGGAGAAGGAATTGGCGCCCTTGGCCGGAGCCGCGACATGGGCTGCATCGTTGCTCTTGACGGCGGGGTTGTGCGCGCCGGCATGCGTTGCGGTCTGCGCGACGGCGCCGGACGCCAGCAGCATTGCGCCGCATGCCATGAATGCTCGAACGGTCATGATACTCTCCTGAGTTTCTGGTTTGGGAAACGGGGGCGTTCGCCGGGTGGGAGGCGGCATGTCGACCACGCCGCCTCCCGGTCCGATCAGCGAACCGTACCGCGACGAAACATGTTGACGATCGCGAGCAGGATCACCGCGCCGACCAGCGAGATCAGGATCGACTGGATGTTGAGCGCGCCGTCCATGATCGATGCGCCACCGATCAGCGGCGTGATCAGGAAGCCGGCCAGCAACGCGCCGACGATGCCGACGACGATGTTGAGGAAGATGCCCTGCTGCGCATCGGTGCGCATGATCATGCTGGCGACCCAACCGATGAGCCCGCCGACGACGAGAAGAATGATGAGGTTCATAATGAGGCTCCTGGACGATGATGATACTGGCTGATGGTACAGGGGGCTCAACAGTCGGGATCGCCGATCCGTTCAGTTTCGGCGCCGCGCCAGGATTTTGCGATTGGTGCTCACATACCCGTCGTATTGGTACAAATGTAGCGCCGGGCGCGGAACCGGAGCCCCCTTTTGGTCGCTGGACAGGCATGACCAAGACCAACGGCAAGCCGCTCCACGCCCCGACGCTGCACCATCTCGAACAGCTCATGACCGGGTTGCTCGAAGGGGTGATCCTGATGGACCCGACCGGCATTATCCTCAGCGCGAACCCGGCGGCGTTGAAGATGCACGGGGTGAAGACGTTGGCCGACCTGGGCGAGACCGCGGACGATTACGCGGCGCGCTTCAGGCTTCGGTACCGTGACGGTCGCAAGCTGCCGCGCCGCGAATATCCGTTGATGCGGTTGCTCGCCGGCGAGAGCTTTCCCGACCTGATCGTCGAAGTCTCGTCACCGGATGCGGACGAGCCGCGCTGGGTGCATCAGGTCCGCGACATCGTCATGGACGAGGATGGCGGCGATCCCGATTGCCTGGGGATGGTCATCAACGACGTCTCCGAACGGTTCGACGCGGAGGACCGGTTCCAGGCGATGTTCCATGCGAACCCCGCCCCTGCCCTCATCATGCGGGTCGCCGACCAGCGCTATGTCCTGGTCAACCAGGGGTTCCTCGATCTCTCCGGCTACGACCGCGACCAGATCGTCGGCAAGACGCTGTTCGATCTCGACTTCCTCGCCGAGGTCGAGCGCAAGCCGTTCGTCAAGGAACGCGTGGCGGCCGGCAAGACCGTGCCACAACTGGAGGCGGAACTGCCGCTCGCGGGGGGCGACAAGACGCTGGTCATCCTCGCGGGCCAGCCGATCGAACTCGCCAACGAGGACTGCCTGCTGTTCACCTTCGCCGACCTCGAGCCCCGGCGGCGCGCGCAACTGGCGTTACAGGCGAGCGAACGGCATTTCGCATCGGTGTTCGAGATGGCCCCCGTCGCGATGGTCATCACCAAGGGCGACGAGAACCGCATCGTGCAGGTCAACGCCGCGTTCAAGAGCCTCACCGGCTACACCGATCACGCGGTCGTCGACCGGATCGCCGACGATCTCCAGCTGTGGAACGACGCCGCGCAGCGGGTGGAACTGGAAACCGAGATTCGCGAGCGGAACGGCATTCGCGGCCACGATGTCCGCCTGTTGCACAAGAACGGCGAGACGCTGGACTGCCTCGTCTCCGCCGAACGGATCAGCGTCGACGGCACGCCCTGCGTCCTGTGGCTGTACCAGGACATCACGGCGCGCCGCCGCGGCGAACTCGAACTGGTCGAGGCGATCGACGCGGTGATGAAGGACGCCAACTGGCTCAGCCGGTCGATCATGGACAAGCTGGCGACGCTGCGAAATCCACGCGCCAGCTCGGGCGCGACGCCCCCCACCACCGAACTCAGCAAGCGCGAGCGCGAGGTGCTCGAACTGATCTGCCAGGACCTCGACGATGCGGCGATCGCCACCCGGCTCGACCTGTCGCGGAACACAGTCCGCAACCATGTCGCGCGGCTTTACGCCAAGATCGGCGTCAACCGGCGCAGCGCCGCGATCGTGTGGGCGCACGAACGCGGCGTCGGGGCGTAACGCGTATCAGGCCTTGTGGTGCGCGTGGAACAGCTTGCCGCCCTCGACCACGTACACGACCGCCAGCACGCCCAGCCCGATCGCGAGATAGCCGATCGCCAGCGGATAGGTCGTGCCGTTGTACGACTGACCGATCAGCGAGCCAACGATCACCGCGCCGACGCTGGTGATGAACCCCTGGATCGACGACGCAGTGCCGGCGATGTGCCCGACGGGCTCCATCGCCATTGCCCCGAAATTGGAGCCGCACAGGCCGATGCACGTCATGCTCAGCGCCTGGAACAGCATGTAGGTCCATAACGATTCCGACCCCGCGGCGATCACGCCGATGTGGACCACCGAGAGCGCGATCAGCCCCAGCACCGCGGCCTGCGATATGAGGCGCGTGCCGAGGCGCTCAACCAGCCGGCTGTTGGCGAACGACGCGCACCCCATCGAAAACGCACAGACCGCGAACAGGATCGTGAACCGCTCGCCGGCATGGAACTCGTCGACGAAGATCTGTTGTGCCGACGAGACGAAGGCGATGATCCCGCCGAACGTCATCGACGCCGCGACCGCATAACCTGCCGAGTACCGGTTGGTCAGCGTCAGCGTGTACGCCTGGCGGAGCGACGCGAACGACAGTGGCGAGCGGCGCTCGACCGGCAGCGATTCCCGCAACCGCGTCACCGACCACGCGAGGACGAACGCCGCAAAGCCGGCCAGCGCGTAGAAGATGAACCGCCACGGACCGAATGCGAGCAGCACCTGCCCCAGGCTGGGCGCCATGATCGGCACGAGGAAGAAGATCATCTGCGCCACGGACAGCGTGCGCGCCATCTGGCGGCCCGAATACCGATCCCGCACGATCGCGACCGCGAGCACGCGCGTCGATGCGGACATCAGCCCCTGCAGAACGCGCGCGCCGAGCAGCGCGGCAAAGGTCTGCGATCCGGCGGCGAAGATGCTCGCCGCGACGAAGCCCGTGAGCGTGACGAGCAGGATGATCCGGCGGCCGTAGCGATCGGCGAGCGGCCCGTAGACGAGCTGCCCCGCGCCGAAGCCGAGCATGTAGGCGGTGATGATCCACTGGCGGTGATTCGCGGTGGCGATGCCGAGCTGGTGACCGATATCGGCGAGCGCGGGCAGCATTAGGTCGACGCCGAGTGCGTTGACCGCCATCAACGCGGCGATGAAGGCGACGAACTCGCCTGGACGCATCGATGGGGCAGCAATTTTGTCGTTCATCGAAGTCGCTTAGGACTGTCCCGGCTCGAACGCCATGCCCGAGCGCTGGACTCGATCGCGATGACGGGAAGGCGATGGCGACTGATCGAACGACGAGGATGCCGTCGACCAGTCGCCGATGCGCTTACGGCTTCTTGAACTTGTAGACGAACTGGTCGGTCGTGCCGCGGATCGCGGGGTCGAACACCGGCTTTGTGTGATCGTCGGCCGGATTGCGCAGTGCGGTGGATTCGCCAACGAACTTGAACCCTGCCGCCTGGACCTGCGCCTTTACCGTGGCCGGGTCGATCCGGTGCCGCGTCTCGGTCCCGCTAAGGCCACTGCCGGGGGCATCCGCATGATCGATCACGACGTAGATGCCGCCGCGCTTCAGCATGTTGAACACCGCCTTGTCGAACGCCTTCAACGCGCCCTCGCCGCCGCCGTTATTGGCGATGTCGTGGTAGTTCTGCACGGTCCAGAACAGGTCGACCGGCTTGGGCGAGGTCGGCAGGTTGGTAGTCTGGACGACGGCGGTGAAGTTGGCGAGATTGCGCGCCTGAAGTGCGGGCAATGTCTTCTCGGCGTATTTCGCGCCGGCTGCCGGCCACACTGCATAGACATGGCCCTTGGGTCCGACCACGCCGGTGAAGATGCGGGTCCAATAGCCGGCACCCGGCAAGTAATCGACGACGACGTTACCCGGCCGCACGCCGGAGAAGGCGAGCACGTCGGCGGCCTTGCGGCGGGCATCATCGCCTTGCTGGTCGGCGCGCGCCGGATCGGCGAGCGCGCTGGTGACCGCGGGGCTGACCTTCTGCGCATGCGCTGCGGTTGTGCTCGCCGCGATGGTCATCGCCACTGCAACGCTCGTCCAGATCGTTTTCATCATCCGTCTCCCACCGTCCGGACGACAATGCCGGCTCGGTGGGGAGGATCGACCCGAAGCCGGCGCTAGTCCAGATCGTTTTCGCTGATGACGACGATCTCCTGGTCGGGATCGCGCGCCAGTGCGACGACGCCGAGCTCCGCGATCTCCTCGGCGTGTTGCTTGAAGATCGTCACGGCGTCGCCTTCGGGCGATACCGTGCTGAGCGCTTCGAGCACGTCGTACTGGACCGCGAACTGATAGCGTTCCTCGCTCACTTCGGCCTCGAACTCGACCTGGCGCAGGTCGCTATTGTCCTCGAGGGTCTTGGTGTCGATGTTCAAACGGTCTTCGGCCATATCTTCGCTCCTGCTATGCGCCGACAACAGTCCGGGGGCGGAATCGAGCCATTCCACCCCCGAAAAGTGCGGTTGCCTAAAGCCCAATCTGGAGGTTGGCGCGCAACGACAGCGCGACGCGGCCCTGTTGCTGCTCGGCATTGAACTCGCCGCCCATCCGGAAGATGCCGTTGCCGCCGACGCCGCGCAGCTTGCCGACCCAGCCGCTGGTGCGCTTGTCGGGGGTCAGCGTGAACGACTGGCCGCCTTCGAACGACGCTGTGGTCGCACCGAGGCCGCCACCGACGATCTGGCGACGGCCGCCTTCAGCTTCGACGCGGAACCAGCCGTTCTCGAACTTGGGTCCGCCGAAGTTCAGCCCTAGTGCGCCGCTGCCGGTGACCGCCAGTTCGTCGCTGGTCCGTGACCGGACGACGAGGTCGATCGCCTTGCCGCCGCCGGTCTCGCTGTAGCCGTCCTCCTTGAGCTTGTAGTAATCGATCGCGAGGACCGGGCGGAAGGTGAGCATGCCGGTGCCCGCCTCGTACGACAGGCCGCCGGACGCCGCGTACAGCGTGCCGTCCCAGTTGCCTTTGGCGGTCCGGGCAACGGCCTCGGCGCCGATCGCGCCGGCGAACTGACGGACACCGTCGAACTTCACCTTGGCCCCCGACGCGCGGGCATTGGCCTGCAGGCCGCCCCAATGCCCGCGCCAGTATCCGGCCAGCTCATACTGGTCCGAATTCACCTCGTTGTCCGTGCCGTCGTCGGCATCCTGGCCGTGCAGATAGGCGAGCGAGGTCCCGAAATTGCCGACACCGGTCTTGTACTCCGCACCTGCCGAAACGCCCCAGCCGCTGACGTCGTAGCCCGCGGTATCGGCGACGCTCTTCGACGTACCCCACGCGACCTGGGTCACCCAATAACCCCATTTGCCCTCGTCCTTGAACGGGCCGTGCGGGTCGGCGAGCAGGCGGGCGGTTGCGCGCGAGCCCATCGTCACGGTCTCGAACGTGCCGCCGGCATGGTCGGGCAACATCTGGCGGACCGAACCGCGGAACGCCTCGGCTTCGGTGATGTTGAGGAACGCGCCGCCGACCTTCGCGTCGTTACCGAGCGCCTTGTAGATCGCGTCGTACGCCGACGCCTGCGAGCGGTTGAGCCCGAGCTCAATCGACGATTTGCGCGCGATATCGACGGCCAGGTCATTGCCCGTACCGGTCGCGATGCTGCCCTTGTAGAGGAACGGGAGCGTCGTCGTGGTTGCGGTCAGGTTTGCGGCACCAGTCAGCGTGCCCGCGCGAAGGACCGTGTAGCGGCCTTCCGCATCGACGACGCTGGTGAGCTTCAGGGCGAGCTTCGAATCCTTGTCGAACGATGCCGTGCCGGCGACCTGGATCGCCGTGCTGGTGCCGCCAGTCTTGTCGAGCGTCACGGCGAGGATACCGCCGCCGCCGACCGACAGCGACGCGATCGACGCGGCCTTGGTGATGTCGAGCGTGCCGCCGTTGACCGCGACCGCGAGGCCGCCCGAATTGACGAGCGTGCCGGAGAAGCGCGACGTGCCGCCGAGCGTCAGCGTGTCGGTACCGCCGCCGAAGTCCGCCGCGCCGCTGAACACCGAGGTCCCGGCGAGAGTAAGTGCGTCGTTGCCAGCGCCGAACACTGCGCCGCCGGAGAAATTGGCATCGCCCGACAGCGCGAGGCGGTTGTTGCCGGTGCCGAAGCGCGCGGTGCCGGTGACGGTGCCGTCCGCGACGTCGAATACGTCGTTGCCGCTGCCGAAGCGGACGTCGCCGACGATCGCGGGCGCCGCGATGCCGGTCGCGACTGCGGTCTGGCGAACGATCGTGCCGGTCGTGTTCGCCGAAAGGTCGATCGCGACGTTGCGCTCGGAGGTGGCGAGTGCTCCCGATGCGCCGATCCCGCCGCTATTCTCGACCAGCGTGACGGTGCCCGACCGATCGAGGATAGCGATCGCGGTGCCGTCGGCGGCCTGCGCGGTCGCCTTGATCGTGCCGCTGTTGCGGATCGTCGCGACGGATGCGCCGGTGTCGACCAGGACCGCGGTCGAACGCGATGCGGTCGTGCCGCCGCCTGCCGCGGAGATCGTGCCGGCGTTGCGGATCTCGGGCGTCGACGCGCCCGTACCAAGCTTCAACGCGGTCGCACTCGCGCCGTTCGCGGTTGCCGCTACGGTGCCGTTGATACCGATCCCGCCTGCGATCGTTACTGCGCCGCCAAGGCCACCGATCGCCAGGCCATTGCCCTCGACGCCGCCATAGACGCCGCTGCCCGCGATGCCGCCGTCGACGATCAGCCCGAAGCCGGTCCCTGTGCCGGCGACCGCGCCGATCGCGACGGCACGCGTGGCCGATCCGATCTGCACCGCCGGCGCTGCGCCGAACGAGGTAATCGCCGCCGAGCCTTCGGTGGCGTCGGGAAGACCGTCCTTGTCCTCGTCGGTATCGGTCGTGCTCGCGTCCTTGGGCGGGATCGCGAAGATGATGCCGCCCGAGACGTTGCCCGCGACGACCAGCGCGGATCCACCCTGCAACAGATCGTCGGCGTCGAGCTTGGTTGTATCGGCCGGTGCCGTCGCATAACGATAGCCGGTCGAGCCGAGTGCGCCCTGCACCACCAGCGCACCCGCGATGTCGCCATCGACGCGCGCGGCGACCGCGCCCTGCCCGATCGCCGCGATCGTACCGGCGAGCCGGACGTTGCCGGTGACGTCGGCGATCCGCACGCCGGTCGATCCGTTGCCGGTGACCGCGGTCTGGCCGTCATGCGTGAAGGCGCCGGTCAGCGGCCCGCCGAGCCAGATGCCGGCGGAGTTGTTGCCCTTCACGGTGATCGCGCCGCTGTTGACGATCGCGCCCGTGTACGCGCCCGCGGTGCGGATTCCGGTCCGTCCGGTGCCGGCCGCGAACGGGCCATCGAGGTCGCCGTCCTTGTCGGTGTCGGTCGCGACATAGCTTTCGTCGATGATGATCTTGCCGGTCGCGGCGTTGGTAATGCCGCCGCCGGTACCTGCGTTGGCGAGGATGCCGGTCGATCCGTCGGCGTTGGTGACCTGGATCGTGCCTTCGTTGGTGACCGAGTTGACGCTGTCGACGGTTACCGCCGTGCCGGTGGTCGGCGTCACCGAACCCGCGGCGGCGATGCGGATATTGTCGGGGGCGCCGGCCTTGATCGTCGAGGTCCGCACCGCGTCGGTCCGCTTGGTGTCGATCACGGTCTGCGCCTGGGCGCCCGTCGTTACCGCGAACAGGCAGGTGGTGGTCAGCAGGAGACGACGCATACGGAACCCTTTTCGATGTGTTTTCGAGAAGAGGACGGAGACGCGGCCTGCGAACCTTTAACGTTGATGCGGCATGGTGCGGCACAATGGCCGAGGCGGCGCGTTGTGCGGCGGATATCTTCAGGGAAACGCCAGCATGATCACCACCATCGCCGAACTCGACCGCATCCGCGACGACAGCAAGCGCCTCGTCACGACGCGGTCGATGATGTCGGCAGGTGCGGCCGTCGTGCCGATCCCCGGCGCGGACATCGTCGCGGACATCGGCCTGCTTACCAAGCTGCTGCCCGAGATCAGCAAGCGCTTCGGGCTCGATCACGAACAGGTGCAGAAGCTCGAGCCGCAGCTTGCGCAGCAGGCGCTTGTGATGGCGTCGAGTCTCGGCAACACGATGATCGGCCGGATGGTGACGAAGCGTATCGTCGTCGCGCTCCTCCGCCGCGTCGGCGCTCGCATCGCGGTGGGATCGATGGCGAAGTTCGTGCCGTTCGCGGGTTCGGCGGTGGCGGCGACGATCAGCTTCGGGGCGATGAAGCTGGTCGGTAATTCGCATGTGGAGGATTGCTACAAGACGGCGCTGGCGTTGCTGCCGGCCGATCAGCGAGCACTGGTGAACGCGAAGGGGTGAGTTGATCAGGCGCTTCTGGGCTCCCCTCCGTGAAAGGGAGGGGCTGGGGGTGGGTCGGCCCGCTCGAGCCACCACCGCTAGAACACGCGGAAGCCGACCCACCCCCGACCCCTCCCTTCCAGGGAGAGGAGAAGTTAGAAGGCGGCGTCCAGGCCGATGCGGATGGTCCTCGGACGTTGCGGGGTAATCTGGCCACTCCCGACCTGGAACGGTGTCCCCAGCGCGAACCGGTTGCCGACGCTATCCGTCAGGTTCGTAACCCCGAGCGTCACGCCCAACGACGGCCGCCCGATCCGCGCCGTCAGCGCCGTATCGAGATAATCGCCCTGCTCTTCGCCCAGCACCGGGCCGACACCCAACCGCGACCGCCCGACATAGCGCGCCCAGCCATACACCCGCAGTTCCAGATCCCGCCGGATATCACGCCGGTAATCCGCCCCCAGCCGCCCGGCATAACGCGCGATGTTCGGCACCTGGCTCATCCGCGCGAGCGCCACGAACAGCGCTGCGCTCGGTTCGGTCACGCGACTGTCGTTGTAGGTAAAGCCCGCGTCGAGCGTCAGCCCGGCGACCGGCTTCCACCCGCCCGCCGCGCTGAACGTCCAGATCCGCCCGTCGCCGATGTTGGCGGTACTCGGCAGGCCGGTCGCGTCGATGAAGTCGGCCTGGATATCCTGCCAGATCGTGTGCGAGACGCTCGCCGTCAGGTACGCGCGATCGACCCCGGCGAGCCCGAAGCGCATGCCGGTCTCCAGCGTCCGCACGCGATCATTCTCGAACCGCCGGACGAAATCGCTCTCGATCGCGAGCCCGCCGGGCCGAAACCCCTGCTGGTAGCGCCCGTACAGTGACACCTTCGGCAACACCGCCGCGATCAGCGAGGCGGACGGCAGCACGCTCGTCTCGATCCGGTCCGCCGTCACGCGCGCACGGGCGAGCGCGACCGTTTCCAGCCGCGCCGGCGCGATGTCCTCGCCGGTCCCCGCGAGCGATGCCCGCGTCACCCGCGCGCCGGCGGTGGCGGTCACCCCTCGCACCAGTTGCACGCTTCCCTCGCCGTACAGCGTCGCCTCGTCGATGCTGTTGGTCACGCCCGTCACTGGTGCAGGCGCATCGACCGGGCCGAGCGAGCGCGACAACCGTGTGCGATTATGCGTGTAACTGGCGCCGACCACCCAGCCGAACCCGTTCCGCATCGGCCGCCATACCCGCGTCTCGTTCGCGATCATGTCGGTCGCGTTGCGCTGCGCGAACACGCGCGGGCTGCCCGCGGCGGTCGTCAGGGGGCTGCCGAATGCAGGCCAGTTGGTGATCGGTAGCGTCGGATCGACTGCTGGCAGGGTCGCGTCGTACCGTTCGGTCAGCGTCTGGCTGACGATCCCGGTCGAGGACTTGACCTTCAATCCGCCGATCGCGCCCGATACGACGACCTGCCCCATCGTGTAGTCCGCGGAGAAGCCCTGCACGATCGCGCTCGAACGCGTCAGCGGCGGCGCGTCGCGGTCGGCGTACTGACTGTCGTCGCCTTTGGTCCATTGCCCGATGCCGCCGAGATCGACCGTCCAGCCATTCCCCGCATCGAGCCGCAGCGCCGCCCGCCCGCCACCGATCCGCGTCCGGTTCACGTCGCGCCGGTCGAGCACGGGATTGTCGATATACCCGCCCTCGCTCACGCCGTAGCCAACGACGCGTAGCGCGACCCGCTCGCCGAGCGGCACGTTCAGCGTCGCGCCGAGGTCAGCGCCAGGATCGCCGTGCCACGTCGCCGACAGCCCGCCCGCGATCGATGCCGACACCGCGCCCATCTCCGGCACATTGGGCACGGTACGGATGATCCCGCCGAGCGACCCCGCGCCGTACAGCGTCCCCTGCGGCCCTTCGAGCACCTCGACCGAGGCGATATCGTACATCCGCAGATCGGGATCGGGCGCGTTGTAGCTCAGCCGCAGGTCGCCGAAATACTGGCCGACGGTGGTCTGGGTCGGTCCGGTGAAGCTGGAATCGGCGATGCCGCGGATGAACAGCTTGTTACGCCCGGCGCCAAGATGCGTCGACGACACGCTCGCCAGCCGCGCGAGGATCGCCTCGGTCCCGCCCGCACCACCGAGCGCGAGATCGACGCCATCGAGCAACGCGACCTGCCCTGCGAAATCGCGCAGCCGGACGTCGCGCTTGCTGCCCGTGACGACGATGTCCGCGCCCTGGACCGCCGGCGGTGCGGCAATCGGCACGACTTTCGGCCGCTTCACCCGAACGACGCGGGGCGTGCGGGCAGTCAGCCGCCACCCGAAAGCGCCCGCTGCGACGACGTCCGCATGCGCCGCGGTCGCCAGCCGGTCGAGCGCCTCGCGCGCGCTCATTCGTCCGCGTACCGCGGGCACGCGCCGCGCCCACAAGGCCGGATCGCCGACGACGATGCTCGTCCCCGACTGCCGCCCGAGCGCCAGCACAGCGTCCCCAAGACGCCCCGCCGGCAAGTCGACCGCCCCCTGCCCCGCCTGCGCGGGAGCGGCGACGGCGAGCGCCGCGACGACCAGACATCCGCGCATCCTCACGAGCGGGAGGACATCACCCAGTGACCGCCACGCTTGCGGATCGCGACACCCAGCAACGGCGCGGCGAGGCGGGGATCGCCGGACAGCTTGGCGGTCGCGATGCTGCCGCTGAACGCGCGCGTCGCAACGCCCGGATCGGCGCGCAAGTCCACGCCCAGCGCGCGCGACAGGTCGTCCGCGACCTCCGCCAAGGTCGCGCCTTCATACGCCAGCACGCTGTCGCGCCACGATCCGACGCTGGCCACATCGACCGTGGTCACGGTCGCCTTGCCGTCGCGCACCACCAGCCCCTGCCCCTTCACGAGCCGGATGCCGTCGCGGCCCGGATTATAGTCGACCGCGCCTTCCGAGACCGCGACACGCGTTTCGCCCCGCGCGCGCTTCACGTCGAACGCGGTGCCGACATCGACCAGACGCGCGCCGCCGACACTCACCTCGAACGGATCGCGGTCGTCGTGCCGGACCACGAACATCGCCTCGCCGCGCTCGAGCGTCGCGACCCGCGGGTCGTTGTGGTCGAGCATCAGGCGCGTCGCACCACCCATTGCGATCGTGCTGCCATCGGCAAGCCGAACCGTCCGCATCGTCCCCGCCGCGGTTTCGACGGCATAAGGATGCGCGCGCGTCTCGATCGACTCATACCCCACGAACAGCGCGAGCGACGCGGCGATCGCTCCACCGGCCCAAACCGGCCAGCGCCTCCGCGCAGGCTGCATGACGATAGGCGCGGCCTGCACGGGAGGCACCGCCGCCGCCATCTCCTCGATATCCATCGCCATCGCATGATACGCCGCCGCATGGCGCGGGTCCGCCTCCAGCCAGGCGTGGAACGCCGGCCAGTCGTCGAACGCATCGCTGCCGGTCCGGACCACCCAGTCCAGCGCGGTCTCGTTCAGCGTGCGTGCTTCGATGTCGTCATGCTCCGCCATCATGGCCTCCTATAGCCGAAGACGGAGACGTTGCGATCAAGCCTCATCGTAACGTCGCTTTGCATCGATCATCGCGCGATACGCCTTGCGCAGGTCGCCCTCGACCGTGCTGAGGCTCACCCCGAACTCCGCCGCGACCACACGCTGCTCGACCCCGTCGATCCGGTGACGTCGGAAGATACGCGCCGCCCGGTCGCCGACCGACTGCAATGCCGATTCCGCCAGTGCCGCCTGCTCGCGTGCGATCACGACGCGTTCGGCGGAGGGCTCCTCGGAGCGGTCCAGCGATGGTCCCCCCGTTGCCTCGGTCCATTCGCGATCACGCTTCTTCGCCTGCCGCACCGCGCGGTGTCGATCGAGCATCAGGTTGTTCGCCATCCGGTAGAGATACGACAGCGGCGACGCGATTGGTCCGGTCGGGGCGGTCTGGATCCGCACCCACAGTTCTTGCAGCAGATCTTCCGCATCGCCCGCGCCGAGCGAACGGATGAACCGCAACAGCGTATCGCGATTTGCTAGGAAGACGGCCTCAAGGCCCGAGGAGTCCATGTCATGCCCGTGTCGATAGGCCGCCGATCGGCGCTCGGCGGCACCGTGTTCCCGGCGGGACGTACAGCGCTTGGCGGGGAGACACAATCAGCGCGCCCCGTACCGGGTTACTGGTGCAACAGCGTCCAGCCCTGCGGCAGGTAGTCGGTCGACATATAGTAATAGAACAGGCACGTCCCGTCGCGGCGGTAGGTGCCGCCCTTGACGAGGCCCAGCGCGGTGCTGCCCTCGAACACCGGCGCGCCGCTGTCGCCGGCCTTGCACGTCGGCCCCTCGACCGCGACCCAGGTCGGCAGGCACGCGCCGCCGCACAGATCGCCCGCCGGCGCGAAATCGACCATCGCGATCACCGCACAGCTGTAGCCGGTCCGCTCGCCGCGATGGCACACGAAGTCGCCTGCGCGCGTGCTCGTGCGGTAGCGCCACGTGGCGACGGGCCGCGCAACCGTCTTGGCGGTATCCGCGTAGAACAAAGGTGCGTAGCCGACGTCAGGCGCGGTCGCGACGTTGACCTGTACGTCCTGATACCCCCAGCCCCATTGCCCGACGAACGCCAGCGGCCATTCCTCGCGGCTGCCGTCCGAGGGGCGCTTGCCGACATAAGACAGCGTGTCCGGGCAATGCGCCGCGGTGACCACGCCGTTGCGCACGCCGTCGGACACGACGAAGCCGGTCGTGCAGGCATAGCGCTTGCCATCGACCGTCCCGACGACGCGCCCGCCGCCCTCGATCGCGCCGCTATCGACCGGGGTGGGTATGAGCGTGGGGACCTGAGCGACCTGATCCTGCGCCATGTCCGCGGGCGGCTTATCAACGGCTTCGATCCGCACCGGAACGCCGGTCATCGTCGCGATCCGGGTGCGCAGCGCTCCGTCGCGGTCGAGATCGGCATCGCCCGACGCGATCATCACGACCAGTTCGCCGGTTCGCTGATCAACGCCCAGTCCGGGCGGGTGCGGGAGGGACTCGCGTATCTTCGCCTGATACGCCGTGATCGCCGCGAGCACCGCCTCGCGCGTCGCAAGTGCGCCGGTGCGGAAGACGATCGGCACGACCATCCCGCCCGCCATCACCGACTGATCCGCGACCGGATCGGTGCCGGTTAACAGCACGACGATGCGGTAATTCGGCTGATGCTCGATCGCGATGCCGGCCCAGCGATCCTTGTAGGTTTCGCGCAGCGCGTCGGTCGTCGGCACACTGGCGCCCTGCGCACGCATCCGTCGAAGCGCTTCGTCGAACGGCACGCCGAACCGGATCGCATACTCTCCCGCATCCTGCATGAGCGCATCGACCGGCAGTTGCACTTGCGCCGCCGATGACGGCCCGGCCCAGAGTGCGAGCAACGTCGCCGCCAGAAACCACCGAACAGATATAGTGAACATGAACGACGAAATCCTGGGCGCGCGGGTCTTCTGAGGCGTCATACCGCCATGATCTGAACCGGTGCTTTCACGCAAGCGATCGAGGTGATTGCGCGCGATCTCGCAAGCGTCCTATCAAGCACGCCATGAAAATCATGCTCTCCGCCAGCCTCGCCGTGCTCGCCTTTGCGAGTGCCCCTGCCGCCGCCCGGCAACTCACCATCGACGACGTGACGATGCTCAGCCGCGTTGGTGCGCCGACCGCGTCGCAGGACGGGCATTGGCTCGTCTGGGCGCAGCGCGAGACCGATCTCGCGGCGGACAAGGGGCGCTACGATCTCTGGCGGCTCGACTTGAGCACGCCGGGCGCAACGCCGGTGAAGCTGCTCGCCGATCCGCAGGTCAACGAGAACGACCCGCAGATCGTTGGTACAACCGTATATTTCACGTCCGACAAGGGCGGCGAGGATGCGGTCTGGTCGGTGCCGGTCACGGGCGGCACGCCGCGCAAGCTGACCAGCTTCAAGGGCGGGTTCAGCGGCTTCAAGGTCGCGCCGACGGGGGACAAGCTGCTCGTCTGGGCCGATCGCAAGCCAGGTGCGCCGAGCCTCGAGCCGGCGATGGTGAAGAAGGATCCGAATGCGGGCGCCGGGCGGACGTACGACCAGTTGTTCGTGCGGCATTGGGATATTTGGGCGGACGGCACGCGCTCGCAACTGTTCGTGTTGCCGCTGACCGCCGCCGGTGCGACCGGAAACGGCGTTCCGCTGGTCGGCGCGCTGGTCGGCGATGCGCCATCGAAGCCGTTCGGTGGCGGCGAGGAAGTGTCGTGGAGCCCGGACGGCCGCACCGTCTATTTCGCGCTGCGCGAAGCCGGCCGGATCGAGTCGCTGTCGACCAATCTCGACATCTTCTCGGTGCCCGCGGACGGTTCGGCGGCGCCGGTCAACCTGACCGCGGCGAACAAGGCGACGGACAACCTCCCGACCGTGTCGCCCGATGGCCGCACGCTTGCATACTTCGCGATGCGCCGGCCGGGGTTCGAGGCGGATCGCCAGGTACTGACGCTGCGCGACATCGCCAGCGGCAAGACGGTATCGCTGACCGAGCGCTGGGACCGGTCGGTCGGCTCGATCGCGTGGGCGCCGGACTCGAAGTCGCTCTACGTGACGGCGGACGACACGCAGGAGACGCCGCTGTTCCGCGTCGACGCGACGAGCGGTGCCGTCACGCGGCTGACGCAGGAAGGTCACGTCGCCGCGGTTGCGATTACCCCGCGTGGTGCAGTGGTGGCGATCGACAGCCTGACCGCGCCGGACGATTTCTACCGTGTCGCCGGCTCCGGTGCGCCGCAGCGGCTGACGCAGGTCAACGCCGCCAAGCTTGCCGGGATCGACATGCCGACGGTCACGCGGTTCAACTTCAAGGGCGCGAACGCGGACACCGTCTGGGGCTATGCGGTGAAGCCGTACGGTTCCACGGGGAAGGTCCCGGTTGCCTACATGGTCCACGGGGGCCCGCAGGGATCGAGCAACAACAGCTGGTCGTATCGCTGGAATCCCGCGGTGTTCGCGGGCGCGGGCTACGGCCTGGTCGCGGTCGATTTCCACGGGTCGACCGGCTACGGACAGGGCTTCACCGACGCGATCAGCAACAACTGGGGCGGCTGGCCGCTCGAGGATCTGAAGAAGGGGCTGGCTGCCGCGACCGACAAGTTCGCGTGGCTCGATGCCGACAATGCGTGCGCGCTCGGTGCGTCGTATGGCGGCTACATGATGAACTGGATCGAGGGGCAGTGGCCCGATCGCTTCAAGTGCATCGTCCAGCATGACGGCGTGTTCGACGCGCGCGCCATGGCGTACGAGACCGAGGAACTCTGGTTCGACGAATGGGAGCATGGCGGGAAAGCCTATTACGAGGACCCGCAGGCGTTCGAGAAATGGAACCCGGTCAACTACGTGGCGAAGTGGAAGACGCCGATGCTGGTGATCACCGGCGAGAAAGACTTCCGCATTCCCTACACGCAGGGGCTGGCGACGTTCACCGCGTTGCAGCGGCGTGGAGTCCCGTCGCGGTTGCTGGTGAACCCGGGCGAGAACCACTGGGTGCTGAAGCCGAAGAACTCGCGGCAATGGTATGGGGAAGTGTTGGGCTGGATGGGGAAGTGGACGGCCAAGTAGGGGCTGCCTCTTTCCCTCCGAAGCTGCCACACCGGCAAAATGAGCACCACCCCGGCGAAGGCCGGGGCCCAATTGGAAAGGTTGCAGTAACGACGGGCTATCCATCGTTACCTCCGTTCCCCAATTGGGCCCCGGCCTTCGCCGGGGTGGTGTTTTGTGGTGGTGGTAGCGCGTTACAACCGCGACATGTTTCCCCGCGAAGGCGGGGACCCAGACTGGGCTCCCGCCTTCGCGGGAGAACAAGGAAGAGCGGGCAACGCTCTCCCGGTCAGTGCGCTTTCGGCTTCTTGACCGCATGCAAGCCCAGTGCGATCGCGCCACCCAGGATCAACCCGACGATCCCCGAGAAGAACGCGTTCATCGCCCAGTTCACGGCCCCCTTGGCGAACGGCACCGCATGCGAAGCTGCCTCCGCCGTATCGTGGATCCAGTGCGGCAGCGTCGTGAACCCGAACTCCTCGATCCCGTGAACGATGATCTGGCCGCCGACCCACACCATCGCCGCCGTCCCGATCACCGACAGCGCCGACATCACGATCGGCATGCCCTTCACCAGCCCACGCCCGATCGCCTGCACGACCGCGCTGCTGCGCTGCGCCAGATGCAGACCGATATCGTCCATCTTCACGATCAGCGCGACCACGCCGTAGACGCCGATGGTGATGACGATGCCGACCAGCGCCAAGACGATCGCCTGCTCCCAGATCGGCTTGGTCGCCACGTCCGACAATGCGATCACCATGATCTCGGCGGAGAGGATGAAGTCGGTGCGGATCGCGCCGGAGACCTTCTGTGCCTCAAGCGTCGCGGCATCGACCGGCTCGGCAACAACCTCCTCGGCATGGCCGCCGCCGAACGCCTCGAGGATCTTCTCCGCGCCCTCGAAGCACAGATAGGTGCCGCCGATCATCAGCAACGGCGTCAGCAACCACGGTGCGAACGCGCTCAACGCCAACGCTGCCGGCAGGATGAAAACGAGCTTATTGCGGAAAGACCCTAGCGCGATCTTGCCGATCATCGGCAGTTCGCGCTTGGGCTCGAAACCGACCATGTAGCGAGGCGTCACGGCCGCATCGTCGACCACCACGCCGATCGCCTTGCTGCCCGCCTTGCCGGTGGTCGCGGCGATATCGTCGAGGCTGGCGGCGGCGAGCTTGGTGATCCCGGCAATGTCGTCGAGCAGTGCGACCAATCCTGTCGGCATCGATGGTGTCCTTCGCGTAGGTGTCGGCGCTCGGTAACGTGACAGGATTGTCATGCAACGGCTTTCGCTCTTGCGGTAGTGCGTGGCGGGCGGAATGGTTGCAGCCACCGCGACGCAAGCGACAGGACGGATCATGACCCCCTTCCCGAACGACGACTTCATAACGAACCTGCCCAAGGCGGAACTGCACCTTCACATCGAGGGCAGTCTGGAGCCTGAGCTCATGTTCGCGCTCTCCGAACGCAACAAGGTCGCGATCCCGTTCAAGAGCGTCGAGGACGTCCGCGCGGCGTACAGTTTCACCAATCTCCAGACCTTCCTCGACATCTACTACGCGGGCGCTGCGGTGCTTCAGACCGAAGAGGATTTCCGCGATCTGGCGGTCGCCTATTTCGACCGCGTCGCGCAGGACGGCGTGGTGCATGCCGAGATCTTCTTCGATCCGCAGACGCACACGCATCGCGGCATCCCGTTCGACGTCGTCGCGCGCGGGCTGTTCGCGGGAATCGACGAAGCACAGGCGAAGCACGGCATGTCGGTGGGGCTGATCATGAGCTTCCTGCGCCATCTCGACGAAGACGACGCGTTCAAGACGTTCGCGCAGGCGGAGCCGTGGCTCGACCAGTTCATCGGCGTCGGGCTCGATTCGTCCGAAGTCGGCCATCCGCCATCGAAGTTCGCGCGCGTGTTCGCGGCGTCGGCGGATGCCGGGCTGATGCTGTGCGCGCATGCCGGCGAGGAGGGGCCACCGGCGTACATCCACGAGGCGCTCGACATCCTCCAAGTCGACCGCATCGACCACGGCAATCGCGCGCTGGAAGATCCGGCGCTGGTCGCTCGCCTCGCACGCGACGCGATGACGCTGACCGTGTGCCCGCTGTCGAACGTCGCGTTGCGCAACGTCGACAGGCTGCAGAATCACCCGATCGACCGGATGCTCGATCTCGGCCTGCGCGCGACGATCCATTCGGATGATCCGGCCTATTTCGGCGGCTATATCGGCGAGAATTTCCGCCAGACGGCGCGCGCGAAGACCCTGTCTCGCGAGCAGGTCGTGACGCTCGCGCGCAACAGCTTCCTCGGCAGTTTCCTGGATGACGAGGCGCTCAGCGGCCACCTCGCGACGCTCGACGCCTATGTGAAGGCGCATCCGTGATCGGGCGGTTCCTGGCGGTCTTCGAGCCGTTCATCCTGATGCTGCTCGGCACCGTCGTGCTGGCGAGCCTGCTGCCGGCACGCGGCGAGATGGCGACGATCGTCGGCTACGCGGCGGATATCGGCATCGTCCTGCTGTTCTTCCTGCACGGCGCGAAGCTGTCGCGCGATGCGATTCTGTCGGGCCTGCGCAACTGGAAGCTGCATCTGGCGGTGCTCGCCATCACCTTCGTCGCGTTCCCGCTGTTCGGGCTCGGGCTGACCGCACTGCCGTTCGTAACCGGGCCGCTCGCCGCCGGGTTGCTGTTTCTGACGCTGCTTCCCTCCACCGTGCAGTCGTCGATCGCCTTCACCGCGATCGCGCGCGGCAATGTCGCGGCGGCGGTGTGCAGCGCGTCGTTCTCGAACCTGCTCGGTATTCTCGTCACGCCGGCGCTGGTCGCGCTGCTGATGAACACCTCGGGCAGCGGCGGGATCTCGATCGAGAGTATCGAGGCGATCGTGCTGCAACTGCTCGTGCCGTTCGTCGCAGGCCATCTGTTGCGGCCGTGGATCGGTGCGTGGGTGACGCGTAACAAGAGCCTGCTGACCGTGGTCGATCGCGGCTCGATCCTGCTGGTCGTCTACAGCGCGTTCGGCGCCGCGGTGGTAGAGGGGCTGTGGACCAAATTATCGATCGGCGACCTGATCCTCATCGGCTTGCTGTGTGCGGCGTTGCTCGCGTTCGTGCTCGGGCTTACGTTTGCCGTTGCCCGACTGATGAAGCTGCCCCGCGAGGATGCGATCGTGCTGCAATTCTGCGGTTCGAAGAAGAGCCTCGCGTCGGGCGTGCCGATGGCGGGCGTGTTGTTCCCGCCCGCGCAGGTCGGCGTGATCCTGCTGCCCGTCATGCTGTTCCACCAGTTGCAGCTGATCGCCTGCGCCGTGATCGCGCGCCGCTATGCCAAGTCCGCGCCACGCGATATTGCTTCAGATTAATATCGTAACCCGCTGCGGGTATTTGCTTTGTTCCGCCGGGGGCTGCATGATCGAGGCTCGATAGGAGAGTTTCGGGTAGATGAACGCGTCGAGCGATATTGCCGGTTCCACCGATGGCGTGGGGCTGGACCTCAATGCGTGCGACCGCGAGCCGATCCACATCCCCGGTGCGATCCAGCCGCATGGCCTGTTGCTCGTCGCCGATGCGACCAGCCTGACGGTCGTGGCGGGCGCGGGCGATCTCGAGACCCGCCTGAGCCCCGACTGGCTCGGCCGCGACCTCTCGGCGCTGTTGGCGCAGGATATCGGTGCGACACTCACGGCCACCGACACGGTCGCCGGCGTCGCGCTTGCCGGACTGCCGGTAGCGGGCCCGACCGAGCGGTTCGATATCACCCTCCACCGCACCTCTGAACACGTGCTGGTCGAACTCGAACCCGTCGAAGGTGAGCCGGTCACTGCGGCCGGCATGCTCGGCCGGCTCAACGCGATGGCGATGACGTTCGAGCGCGCGAGCAACCTCCAGACGTTGTGCGAGCGCGCCGCGACCGCATTCCGCCAGTTGACCGGATTCGACCGCGTCATGGTCTATCGCTTCCTCGACGACGAGGCGGGCCGCGTAATGGCGGAGGACAAGGCGACGGGGCTCGGCACCTTCCTCAACCACCATTTCCCCGCGTCGGACATCCCCAAACAAGCGCGCGCGCTGTACGTGCGCAACCGGACGCGGACGATCCCGACGATCGCCTACGCGCCCGCGGTGCTGCGCCCGGCCGGGTTCGAGACGCTCGACCTGAGCGACGTCGCGCTGCGCAGCGTGTCGTCGATCCATCTGCGCTATCTAGCCAATATGGGCGTGGCGGCGTCGGCGTCAATCTCGATCGTCAAGGACGGGCTGCTCTGGGGCCTGATCGCCTGCCATCACGGCTCGCCGAAGGGCCTGACTCCCGATATCCGCGCGGCGTCGGCAACCCTGGCCGGCGGGCTCGCGCGCCAGATCCGCGCGAAGGAAGAGGCGGAGACGTACCGCGAGCGGCTGCGGCTGCGCGCGGCGGAGGATGCGGTCATCCCCAAGCTCGCGACCGAACCGGCGCCGCGCAGCATCGTCGCCGCGTTGCGCGACGATCTCCGGCGGATGCTCGATGGCGACGGCTTCGCCTATGTCGAGGGCACGATCGTCGATACCGATGGGCCGTGTCCCGGCAAGGATGACATTCTCGATCTCGCCGCATGGGCACGCACGCGGGGCGTGATCGAGCCGTTCACCACGCATGAATTGTCGGCACTGTTGCCCCGCGCCGAAGCCTATCGTGCGCAGGCGAGCGGCCTGCTCGCGCTGCCGCTGGTCGACGAGGGAGCGGTGCTGTTGTGGTTCCGTGCCGAGCAGATCGAAGAAGTCGAATGGGCCGGCAATCCGCACAAGGCGGTATCGGTCGATCCCAACGCGGTACTGACTCCGCGCACGTCGTTCGAATCGTGGACACAGGCAGTCAGCGGTCGATCGCGGCGCTGGACCCGGGAAGAGATCGAGGCCGCGCACCGCCTGCGTCGCGCGTTCCACGACGCGCATATCAACCAGCGTCTGCGCCTGCTCAACGCCGACCTGCAACGGACGCTCGCCGACAAGGATGCGTTGATCGCGCAGAAGGACGTCCTGATGAAGGAGGTCAATCACCGCGTGCAGAACAGCCTGCAACTGGTCGCGGCGTTCCTGTCGTTGCAGGCGAAATCGTCCGACGACGCGAAGGTGAAGGAGCATCTCGCCGAGGCGCAGGCAAGGCTGGCCGCGGTCGCGCTGGTGCATCGCCGCCTGTACCGCGACGACCAGGTCGAGTCGGTCGACCTGTCGCGCTATATCGAGGAACTCGCGGGCGACATGCAGACGTCGCTGGGCGAGGACTGGGCGGCGCAGATGACGCTCGATCTCGCGCCCGTGCTGGTCGCCACCGATCGCGCGGTGAACATCGGGCTGGTGCTGACCGAACTCGTCATCAACGCGAGCAAATACGCCTATCGCGGCAATGCCGGCCCGATCCACATCATCCTCGAACAGCATCGCAACCGGCTGCGCCTGATCGTCGCGGACCAGGGCGTCGGCAAATCGGGCACGCGGATCGGCTTCGGCAGCCGGATGATGAACGCCATCGTCGCCGGGCTGTCGGGCACGATCGAGCAGGACGACAACATGCCCGGCCTGCGCGTGATCCTGACAGCGCCGGTCGACGACGTCCGCTGATCACCAGTTGAAGCGTAGTGATCCGACGACGGTGCGCGAGGCGCCGAAGTAACAGCTGTTGACGAAGAAGCAGCTGGCGATGTGGCGCTTGTCGAACAGGTTGGCGACGTTCGCGGTCAGGCTCAGGCCCTTCAGCGACTCGTCGAATTTGCCGAGATCGTAACCGAGCACCGCATCGACCAGCACATAGCCCGGGGACTGGAACCGCGTGGTGAGCGTCTGGTTCGCCTCCACGCGAGTCGCGGTGCCGTCGGACTTGCCGACATACCGCACGCCGCCGCCGATGTTGAACCCGGACAGCGCGCCGCCTCCGGTACGTGACAGGTCGTAGTTGACGAAGCTCGACGCGCTCCACTTGGATATGCCGAGCGGCTTGGTGCCGGTGACGCCGCTCAGCTGATCGCCGGTGCCGACGACCGGCGTACCTCGCGTGACTTCGGGGACGGTATAAGTGCCGGCGACGGTGACGGTCAGGCCCGGCGTGATCTCCCCTCGCCCATCGAGTTCGATGCCGCGCACCGCGACCTCGCCGATCTGGATAGAGAAGTTCGGGTTGGCGGGATCGGTCGTCGGCACATTCTGACGGCGCAGGTCGAACGCGGAGAGCGTGAACAACGCGTTGGTGCCGCGTGGCTGGTACTTCAGTCCTGCCTCGTACTGGCGGCCGGTGACCGGCACGAACGATGCGCCGTCGAAGCCTGTGCCGGTCTGCGGCTCGAAGCTTTCCGAATAGCTGACGAACGGCGCGAGGCCGAACTTGGTCTCGTACAGCGCGCCGAGGCGTCCGGTGAACGCGGTCTGGTGGAGCCGCGTCACGCCGCTCGCCGTTCCTGCCGCGGCGTTGCGGTTCACCGTCGTCTGGTCGTACCAGTCGTAGCGGCCGCTCGCGATCAGTTGCAGCCCGCCGATCGCGATCTGGTCCTGCACATAGGCGCCGACCTGGTCGATCTTGCGGAAGCTGCGCGTCTGGGTGAGCGGGAAGTTCGGCTGCACACCGCCATAGACGGGCGCGAACAGGTTCAGGTTCGGGATGCTGGTCGCGGGATTGGTGGTGACGCCGGTGTTGAACTGCTGGTCGTTGTTACCCTGGTTGTTCTGCCAGTCGACGCCCGCGAGCAGCGTGTGCTGCAACGGTCCGGTCGCGAACTTGGCGGTCGCGTGGTTGTCGATCGTGATCGTCCGGAACGATTCATCCGACCCGCCGCCGCCGCGCACGATCGTCGAGAAATCGGTGTTGCGATTGGCGCCCGTACCGGTCGTGGCGAACGCGGAGAGGTAGATCTGGCGATAATGGAGGTCGACGTCGAGGTAGCGCGCGCTGATCGCCCAGCTCAGCTTGTCGTTGAAGTCGTGGCGGAACAAGAGTGTAGCCGATTTCTGCTTGCGATCGAACGCCTCGTACGCTGGCTCGCTCACGTTGAAGTCGGTCGCGAACTGGCCAAGCGGATTGGGGAGCGCCGAGCCGTAGACCGGCACGCCGCTGTACGACGCAGATTCCGGATCGCGCTGGTAGTTGAGGATCAGCGTCACGCTGGTCGCCTCGTCCGGCGCGAAAGTCAGCATCGGCCGCGCATAATAGCGCCGGTTGCCGGTCATCGCGACGAACCCGTCCGATCGCTCGGCGCCGGCGATGACGCGGAACAGCCATTTGTGGTCCTTGTCGAGCGGCTGGTTCACGTCGATCGCGCTACGCAACAGGTCGAAATTGCCGCCCGCCAGCTCGATCCGCCCGCCGGACTCCGCATAGGGGACCTTGCTGGTGAGGTTGACCAGTCCGCCCGGGGTCGAGTTGCCATACAGGACTGAAGCCGGGCCCTTGATGACGTCGACGCGCTCCACCAAGTGAAAGTCGATCTGCGGCGTGGAATAGACGCCGCCGAGCAGCCGCATCCCGTCCATATACTGGCCGGGCGCGAACCCGCGGACGTAGAGCTGGTCGTAGCGGGTGGCGACGTTGCCGCGCTGGTTGGGCGAGACACCCGCGACATAGCCGAGCGCCTGGTTGATCGACAGCGCGTTACGGAGCGTCAGTTCCTTCTCGTCGATGCTGGTGATGACCTGCGGCGTGCGGATCAGCGGCGTCTCGGTCTTGGTGCCGGTGCTGCCGGTCTTGCGGATACGCTCGCCGTTGACGACGATCTCGTCCTTGCGCGTCTGGATATCATCGTCCGTCGGCGCAGGGTCGACCGCGTCAACGACTGCCGGGGCCAGCACATGCTCGGCCGCGAATGCCGGCACTGCGATGCTGCCCAACGCCGTCCCCAACAGCATCCCGACCATGAAACGTTCCCGCATAAGCGATACCCACTTTGATATTGATAATGACTCGCAAAACCCGCTAAAGGCGGTTTGGAAGCGCGGCAAGGAAAAATGACAAAATGTTCATGCACGGCCGGATCCTGAAAGCCGGCCCTTTTCCCTCGGGCCGAAGAGTGCGCCCGCTCGTCTCGAGCATGGCCATACGCAGCGTGACGGCGCTGGTCGGCGGCTATGTCGCGGCGGCCGTGCTGGCGACGTTGATTGCCCGCCTACTGCCCATCGCGCGCGTCGAAGCGACGAGCTGGGGCATGATCCTGTCGTTCCCGATCTATGCCGGCATCGGCTTGTGGTGCTTTCACGAACACCGGCTTTTGCGAGTAGCGGCCGCAGTGTGGGGGATCGCGATCTCCGGCGGCGGATTGCTCTGGCTACTTGGCGTTCGTCCATGACCTCGGCGGTCGGAACTACGCTGCGCCAGAGCATGGCGTGGATCCACGGCTGGCTGGGGTTGCTGGCGGGATGGATCCTGTTCGCGATGTTCCTGACCGGCACCGCGAGCTATTTCCGGCCCGAGATCACGCAGTGGATGCAGCCTGAGTTCCGCGCGACGCCCGTCTCGACCGCGCATGCCGCACAGACTGCGGTAACGCACCTGCAACGAGTCGGCGCGGACGACATCCAATGGTATATCTATCTCCCCGATGCGCGGACCGCGGTCACGCGGATCTTCGAACAGCGCAAGCCGGACCCCAAGGCCGCCAAGCGTCGCGCGCCGGAGATCGTGCTCGATCCCGCGACCGGCGACGTCGTCCGCGCCCGCGAGACGCGCGGCGGCGAGCATTTCTATCGCTTCCATTTCCAGCTGCAATTGCCGCATCCCTGGGGACGCTGGCTGGCCGGGTTGTGCGCGATGTTCATGCTCGGGGCGATCGTGTCGGGCGTGATCACGCACAAGCGCATCTTTGCGGACTTCTTCACGCTGCGCTGGAACAAGGGGCAGCGTAGCTGGCTCGACGCGCACAACGTCTCGGCGGTCCTCGCGCTCCCCTATCACGCGATGATCACCTATACCGGGCTGATCACGCTGGTGGCGATGTACATGCCGTGGCCGGTCGTCGCGAACTACGCAAAGCCCGCCGATTTCGCGCAAGCCGCGTTCGGCACGCCGACCGAGCGCGAAGCGACGGGTACGCCGGCTCCGCTAGTCGCGATCGGCCCGCTGGTCGCCGATGCGGAGCGGCGCTTCGGTGCGTCCGTGGCAACCGTCGTAGTGCGCAATCCTAACGACGCCGCGAGCACGGTAACGCTGTACCGCCATTCGAGCGCCTCGCTCAACGGACGCGGGCCGTCGGTCACCTACGCCGGCAGCGACGGGCGGTTCCTGAAGGGTGCCGCCGATGTCGGGCCCGCGCTTGCCACCGCGGGCGTGATGCTCGGGCTGCACGTCGCGCAGTTCGCGGGCCCTGCGTTGCGCTGGGCCTATTTCGTGCTGGGGCTGACCGGCGCGGCGATGGTCGGTACCGGGCTGCTGCTGTGGACCGCCAAGCGTCGCAAGCCGGGTGCGACGCCGTTCTTCGGGCTGAAGCTGGTCGAGCGGCTGAACATCGGCGTCATCGCCGGCCTGCCGATCGGAATGGCCGCCTATCTGCTCGCCAACCGCGTGATCCCGGCCGACGCCGCGAACCGCGCCGATGCCGAAGTCGCGACGATGTTCTGGGTATGGGGCGGCGTTGCGGTCGTGCAATTGCTGCGACCGGCGCGCCGCGCGTGGACCGAGGGGTTCGCGATCGGCGCGCTCGCGTTCGCGACGATCCCGGTGGCCGATACGCTCACCACATCGCGCGGGCTGCCCGGATCGATGCTGTCCGGCGACACGCTGTTCGCAGCGTTCGACTTCGCCATGCTCGCGGTCGCCGCTTTGCTCGCACTCGGCGCATGGCGCTCAGCCCGAAGCAAACCCGTCGCAAAGATCCGCAAAACACTCTCGGAGACCGTTCATGCTTGAAGCCACGATGCTGTGCTTCTTTGGCTGGCTGCTGCTTGCGGCGACCGCGTTCAGATATCGCCGCGACCTCGGGATCGTTGCGCCGTCCGCGATCCGCGCGTTGCGCCTAGTCGCGGCACTCGTGCTCGCGGTGGCGCTGTTCCACTGTGGCGCGCCGCTGACCGGCGAGCGTTTCGTGCGGTTCCTCGGCGCGGCGTCGATCGCTGGAGTCGCGCTGGTGATGCTGCTGTCGTTCAAGCCAGTCGAGACGATGCAGCCGGTCCGTATCGCGCTGAAGGTCGCGCGCGTTCGGCGCTGACATCACAGATCGGAACGGGCGCGATCCGCTGACGTTTCAGGGGAATAGCGTCCAGTCGGCGCATCCTCCCGAGAAGGACGTCATCGTGCGCCGAACCAAAATCTCCGCTCGCCTCTGCACGATCGCCCTTGCGGCATCGGCCCTCACCGCCGGATCCGCTACCGCGCAGACGATCGCGCTGACCGGTGTCCGGTTGATCGACGGCCGCGGCGGCGTACCGGTGGACGACGCGACCATCGTGATCGCGAACGGACGGATCGTCGCGGCGGGCAAGGTCGCGGTGCCGGCGGGCGCGGATCGGCGCGACTATCGGGGGCGGACCGTGATGCCCGGCCTCGTCTCGGACCACAGTCACGTCGGACAGGTGAGTGGCACCGAGACGGGCGCGAAGAACTACAACCGCGCCAACATCGTCGCGCAGCTCGCCCAGTATCGCCGCTACGGCGTGACGACGGTGACGGCGCTCGGCAACAACGGTCCGGCGTTCGTCGGGATACGCGCAGACGCGCATGCCGGACGGATCGACGGTGCGGACCTGTTCGGCGTGATGCAGGGGATCGGCGTCCCCAACGGCGCACCACCGCAGGCGATGCTCAAGGTCGGGCCAGACCAGTTGTTCCGTCCCTCGACGCCTGAGGAAGCCCGCAAGGCGGTCGCGATGATGACCGCCGAGAAGACCGACCTCGTGAAACTGTGGCTCGACGATTTCGGCGGCAGCGTGCCGGTCAAGATGAGCCCCGCCGTCTACCGCGCGGTGATCGCCGAGGCGCACGCGCGCGGGCTGCGCGTCGCGGCGCATATCCACGATCTCGCCGATGCGGAGGCGATCGTCGCGGCGGGCGCGGACATCATCGCGCACGGTATCCGCGACACGCCGGTGCCCCCTGCGTTCGTCGCGACGCTGAAGGCGAAGGGCATCTGGTACATCCCGACGCTGCAACTCGACGAGGCGACGTTCGCCTGGGCCGATCGCGCACCGTGGACGCGGACGCCGTTCGCTCGCGCCGCGCTGTCGCCTGCCCTCGCGCAACAGGTCGACGATCCGGCGTGGCGTGCAAAAATCCTGGCCGACCCCAAGACCGCCGATGCGCGGAAATCGTTGGCGATGAACCTGCGTAACCTGAAGACCTTGTACGACGCCGGCGTGCTAACTCCGGCGCAGGCCGTGCGGGTTGCCACGGCTGCGGGCGCGGACCTGCTCGGATTGCGCGATCGCGGCGTGATCGTGGCCGGAACGCGCGCCGATTTGCTGGTCGTCGATGGCGATCCATCCCGCTCGATCGCCGACGTCGACAAGGTCGTCGAAACCTGGGTCGCAGGACGCGCTGCGCCATTCTGATACGACGTAGAGCAACTTCGGCAGCAAAAAACACGTGTGAAAAGCGTTGGTTACACGGGTCTGCGGGAACGTAAACCCGATCACGCGGTTCTAGCCGGCGAGTGGGGGCACTCGAAACAGGAAACCATACCGCATGACCAACCGTTCATCGCGCACGCTGATGGCGCTCGCCACCGCGACCTTGATCACGACATCGGGTATCGCCCTGACGAGCGGCGCGATTGCGCAGTCCGCACGGTCGGTCGATGCGCCACCACCGCCGCCGCCCGCACCGACGGCGACCCAGCCGGCAAAGGCCGCGCCCGACATGCAGGTCGTGCTCGACCAGCTCGCCGCGCTCGGTGGCAAGCCGATCGAGACGCTCACGCCAGCCGTCGCGCGGATGCAGCCGTCGGCAGCCGATGGCGCCAAGCAGGTCATGATCAAGCACGGCCTGTCGGCAACGCCCGACGCGACCGTGACGACGCGCGACGTGCCCTATGGCAGCGACGCGAACCAGTTCGCCCGGATCTACAAGCCGGCATCGCTCGCCAACGCCAAGAACCTGCCGGTCGTCGTCTATTATCACGGCGGCGGCTGGGTGATTGCAACGGTCGACACCTATGACGCAGCGCCGCGTCTGCTCGCCAAACAGCTTGGTGCGATCGTCGTGTCGGTCGAGTATCGCCATGCACCGGAGTTCAAGTTCCCGGCGCAGCATGACGACGCAGCCGCCGCATATCGCTGGACGCTGCAGAATGCGGCAAGCTGGGGTGGCGATCCGCGCAAGATCGCGGTCGCAGGCGAAAGCGCAGGCGGTAACCTGGCGGTCGCGACGGCAATCTATGCGCGCGACAACCGGCTGACCACGCCGCTGCACATCGTGTCGGTCTACCCGATCGCGAACAGCAGCATGACGCTGCCGTCGCGGATGGATTCGGCGAATGCGAAGCCGTTGAACGGCGCTATGCTGAAGTGGTTCGGTTATTATTACCAGACCAGCCCTGCCGATGCGCAGGACCCGCGGTTGAACCTCGTGAAGGCGAACCTGCGTGGCCTGCCGCCGACGACGATCATCAACGCGCAGATCGATCCATTGCGCTCCGATGGCGAGACACTCGCAGCGGCGATGCGCGCGGCGGGTGACAAGGTCGAGCAGCGTACCTTCCCGGGTGTGACGCACGAGTTCTTCGGAATGGGCATGGTCGTGCGTGGGGCACAGGATGCCAACACGCTGGCGATCGCGCGGCTGAAGGCAGCATTTGCCGCCAAGCCGAAGCGTTAATTAGGATGGGCTGGGGTGAAGCGGATCACCCCGGCCCTTTTTGTTGCTGCTGCGATCAAGCCGGTTGGCCAGTTGCGAAATTCCGCAAGTTACCCGCACGACTATTGATAAGTACCCGTTATCAACGCCTTTTGGCTCACCAAGCTCGTTGATGTAGGATAGGTTTATCTACATGACATGGTCAGTTGATATTTCTCAGCTCTCGTTATTCCGCTAATATTAGGACAGCTTACTCAGAGAGTTACGTCTTAACTTGAGCATGATGCACAATTTAATTACAAATCAGCCTGATATTTGATACTCAGTCTATTGGAAGCGGGGCCGATAGATGAACGTTCAAGTCATGGTTGCGGGCGTTATACTCGTTGCCGCCATTGCAGGCGTGGTGCGGTGGCAACAAAAGCTTGCGCGTACCAGACGTTACGGCGCGCGGCGCCATCGGCATCGCAAGCCGATCAAACGCGACAACTGGGCAATGAAATTTTTGCGGGAAAATCCCGCGAGGCGCCTGATGGAGCGGCGCCATTATCGGTCGCCAGGCAAAACAGACCAGACTTTGTGATCCTGCAATCGCGACCGGCGAGGGTCGAAGACTTCTAGCAGCCTTAGAAAACCTTGCCGGCCGATCCGGTATCCTACCGCTCGCGTGTCGCGGCGAAGCGGATCTTGGCATAGCGCTCGGCGATGTAGTTCACTTCCCAGGCGCTCTTGGCGAGGAAGACGGGGTTGCCGTCACGGTCCTTGGCCATCGCGCCGCGGTTGATCTCGGCGAAGGTCTTGAGTTCGAGCGGGTCTTCCGCCGAGATCCAACGGGCGGTCTCGTACGGCGCAGGCTCGAGTCCCGCCGCGACCTTGTATTCCGCATCGAGGCGCGAGAGCAGCACTTCGAGCTGGAGCTGCCCGACGACGCCGATGATCCAGTTCGAGCCGATGTCGGGGTAGAATACCTGCGTCACCCCCTCCTCGGCCATGTCGTCCAAGGCTTTGCGCAACTGCTTGGTCTTGGTGAAGTCCTTCAGCACGACGCGGCGCAGGATTTCGGGCGCGAAGTTCGGCAGGCCGGTGAAGCGGATCGCGGCCTTTTCGCTGAGCGTGTCGCCGACCCGGAGCGTGCCGTGGTTGGGGATGCCGATGATGTCGCCGGGAAACGCCTCGTCCGCCAGCTCGCGGTTCTGCGCGAAGAACAGGATTGGCGAGTGCACCGCGATCGGCTTGCCGTGGCCGGTCGGGGTGAGCTTCATGCCGCGCTTGAACACGCCCGAGCATAGCCGCATGAACGCGATCCGGTCGCGGTGGTTGGGATCCATGTTCGCCTGCACCTTGAACACGAAGCCGGTGACTTCGGGCTCATCCGGGGACACGGGCGCCGGCTCGGCCGGTTGCGCGCGCGGTGGCGGGGCGTAGTCGGCGAGTGCGGCGATCAGTTCGGCGACGCCGAAGTCCTTCAGCGCCGAGCCGAAATAGACCGGCGTCAGATTGCCCGCGCGATAAGCCTCGGGGTCGAAACTCGAATAGCCGCCTTGTGCGAGTTCGGCTTCGTCGTTCAGACGGACCATCGCTTCGGGGCTGAGGATCTTGGCAAGCTCAGGATCGTCGATGCCGGTGAACGGGATCGCCTTGCCCATGAACTCGCGGCTGTCGCCTTCGGGGCGGCTCAGCGTGTTGGCGTAGAGATCGTAGACGCCCTCGAACTCGCCGCCCATGCCGACCGGCCAGCTCATCGGGCAGACGTCGAGCTGGAGCATCTCGGCCACCTCGTCGAGCAGCGAGAACGGGTCGCGGCCCTCGCGGTCGACCTTGTTGACGAAGGTGATGATCGGCACGTTGCGCAGGCGGCAGACCTCGAACAGTTTCCGCGTCTGCGGCTCGATGCCCTTCGCGGCGTCGATCACCATGACCGCCGAGTCGACGGCGGTGAGCGTGCGGTAGGTGTCCTCGGAGAAATCCTCGTGGCCCGGCGTGTCGAGCAGGTTGAAGGTGATGCCCTGCCGCTCGAACGTCATCACCGACGAGGTGACCGAGATCCCGCGCTGTTGCTCGATCTTCATCCAGTCGGAGCGCGCGCGCCGCGTCTGGCCGCGCGCCTTCACCTCGCCAGCGAGATGGATCGCGCCGCCGAAGTAGAGGAGTTTCTCGGTCAGCGTGGTCTTGCCGGCATCGGGATGCGAGATGATCGCGAAGGTGCGGCGGGGAAATTGGGTCATGGCGTGGGTCCGGTGCGCCGAGTCTGGGCTCGGAAGGTAAGGAAGTTCAGGCTACGTGCCGCTCGCAATCCCCTTCCCGCGCGGGACGCGGCGGGATCGGGAGGAGGCGGCATGCAGCGATCATCGCGTGCTATTGGCAGATGCGGGGCGTGTAGGACAGAGGGGGCTTGGAGCGGGGTGCTGTGACAGGACCCCGTCTGCTCCTCAAACGCATCGCTCTCCCCTCCCTGGAAGGGAGGGGTTGGGGGTGGGTAGGTCAGCTTTGGTGGCAACCGTGCCTTGATGCGGAAACCGACCCACCCCCTGCCCCTCCCTTTCAGGGAGGGGGGTTCGTCAGTGCCCCTGGACCAGCGTCACGCTCATTTCGATGCGCTTCATGCCGCCGGCGGCGATCTCGAACACGCCGGGTTTGTCGCGGTAGTCGCCGGTATAGCCTTCGGGGTCGGCGATGCCGTGCCATGGCTCGACGCAGACATAGGCCGCGCCGGGCTTGGTCCAGATGCCGAGCTTGGGCGTGTCGGGGAAGGCGATCTTCAATTGCGGGCCGGTCTTGGCGCCGTAGGTGACGGCGTCGGAATGGATCGGGTCCCAGACCAGCGCGTCCTTGGCGAACAGCTCGTCGCGCAGGGCGATGACGCGGCCCTCGACCGGCGAGGGCCGCTCGTCGGCGGCGATCTGGCCGTCGGGGGTGATCGCCTTGAGCTTGCCGGGTTCGTCGGCCGAGAAGGTGATGCGGTGATCGGCGCGAGGCTTGCCGTAGGGGAGGGGCCAGGCGAAGGCGGGGTGGAAGCCGAAACTTGCCGGCATCGGCGCGTCGGTACGGTTGTGGATGCGCGCCTCGATCCCGAGCGACGCGCCGTCGAGCGTGAAGACGATGTCGAGCGCGAAGGCGAAGGGGTAGGCTTTGCAGGTTTCTTCGCTGTCGGTGAGGCGGAAAGTGGCGGAGGTTTCGGTCTGTGCGACGACGTCGAACGTCGAGCGGCGGGCGAAGCCGTGCTTCTGCATCGGGTAGGATTGGCCGTCGAGGCGGATGACGCCTTCGTTGGCGACGCCGACGACCGGGAAGAGGATCGGGGCGCGACCGGTCCAGAAGGCCGGGTCGGCGTTGGTCATCAGCTCGCGGCCGTCGGCGTCGTGGAGGTGGGTGAGCTCGGCACCGTGCGGGTTGATCTGCGCGGTGAGGTGGTCGTTGGCGATCGTGATCAGGTCGGTCATGGGATTCCTTCCGTGAGCTTCAAACGCGCGAGGCTTCAAAACGCTCACCCCACTCCACCCCGGCGAAGGCCGGGGCCCAATTGGGGGATGTTGCCAACGACGCGCATCGCTCCGTTACACCGGCCTTTCCACTTGGGCCCCGGCCTTCGCCGGGGTGGTGTTTGGGGGAGCGTTATCCTCTCAGGCTCGCGCCCTGCTTTGCGGCGGCCGCTACCACCTTGTCGGCGATCGCCTTGATCTCTTCGTCGGTGAAGCTTTTGGCGGTCGGTTGCAGAACGACCTCGACCGCGACCGACTTATGGCCCTCTTCGACGCCCTGCCCGGTGAACACGTCGAACACGCGGGCCGAGACGATCGCGACCTTGTCGGCGCCCTTGACCGCGCGGACCAGCGTGTCGGTGGCGAGCGCCGCCGGCACGAGGAAGGCGAAGTCGCGGCGGACGGCTTGCAGCGCCGGCGGCGTGTAGGCCGGGCGGGTGAAACCAGACGCGCGCTTGGGCGGGATCGCGTCAAGGTAGACTTCTACCGCGGCGACGGCGCCGTCGAGGTCGAAGGCCTTCAGGACGGACGGATGGAGCATGCCGAAGCTTGCCAGCACCGTCTTCGGTCCGAGGCGGAGCGTACCGGACTGGCCGGGGTGCCAGGCGTCGCCGGCCTCCCCCATCACTTGCAGGTTATCCACCGGCGCGCCCGAGGCCGCGAGAAGCGCCACAGCTTCGGCCTTCGCGTCATACGCGTCGAAGGTCGCCGCTTTCCCATCGCGCCAGCCACGGGGGCGGCGGTCGCCGGCGAGGACTACGCCCAGAGTCGCGCGCTCGGCGTCGGCCAGATAACGGCGGCCGATCTCGAACAGGCGGACGCTCTGCTGGCCACGCTTGAGGTTGCGGCCGGTCGCTGCGACCAGGCCGGAGAGTAGCGAGGGGCGCATGACTTTGAGGTCTTCGCTGATCGGGTTGGCGAGCGTCCATGCGCCGCCACCGAAAGGCGCGGCTTCGGCCTCCGAGAGGAAGCTCCACGTCACCGCTTCGTCGAGACCGCGGGCAGCCGCCGCGCGACGTGCGCGACGTTCGAGCTTCTGCTCGGGTGTGGCGGTCGGTTTGGCGACGCCGGGCATGCGGGGGAGCGGCGTCGAGGGGATATTATCGATGCCCTCGATCCGGACGACTTCCTCGACGAGATCGGCGGGGCCATCGACGTCGCGGCGCCAGGTCGGGATCGTAACCGGCCATTTGCCCTCGATCGTCGAGAACAGCGCGTCGCTGAACGCATCGGCGGACTTGATCGCGCCGATCGTAAAGCCGAGCGACAACAAGGTCCGCGCCTGGCGTTCGGGGGCGACGTGGAGGCCACCGAGGTCTGCGCTCAAGCGCGGATCGTAGTGGATCACGCGGGGCTCTAGCAGGGGCTCGCCCGAGCGGGTGACGTCGCTGGCCGTGCCGCCGCAGATGTGGAGGACGAGCGCGGTGGCGATCGCGAGGCCGTCTTCGAGGAACGCCGGGTCGACGCCGCGTTCGAAACGGCTGCGCGCGTCGGAGGTGAGCGTGAGCTTCTGACCGGTGCGGGCGATGTGGTCGGGATCGAAATAGGCGCATTCGATCAGCACGTCGGTGGTGTCCGCCGAGACGCCCGAATGCTCGCCGCCCATGATGCCGCCGATGTCGTGCACGGCCGCGTCGTCGGCGATGACGGTCATGGTCGCGTCGAGCGTGTAGGTCTTGCCATTGAGCGCGATGACCTGCTCGCCGTCGTTGGCCTTCCGCGCGACGAGGCCGCCGGAGAGTTTGGCGCGGTCGTAGACGTGCAGGGGGCGACCGAGGTCGATCATCAGATAGTTGGTGATGTCGACGAGCGCGGAGATGGGCTTCTGGCCGATCGCGATGAGGCTGCGGCGCATCCACTCGGGGGACTCGCCGTTGGTTACGCCGGTGACGGTTTGGGCGAAGAAGGCTGGACAGCCTGCTGTGTCGTCGGTGCGGACGTCTGGACCTGCGCCCTCACTCGTGAACGTATCGAACGTCAGCGGCGTAAGCGTGCCGAGGCCCGCCGCGGCGAGGTCTCGCGCGATGCCGCGGACGCCCATGCAGTCCTGGCGGTTGGGTGTGATCGCGACGTCGATGACCGGATCGGTCAGGCCCGCATAGTCCGGGTAGGCGGTGCCGATCGGCGCGTCCGCCGGCAGTTCGATGATGCCGTCGTGATCCTCGCCGAGTTCCAGCTCACGCGTCGAACACATCATGCCGTTGGATTCGACGCCGCGGATGCTCGCGAGCTTCAGCGTGACGTCGAGGCCGGGGACGTACGCGCCGGGTGCGCCGAACACGCCGACCAGGCCGGCGCGCGCGTTGGGGGCGCCGCAGACGACTTGCAGCGGGCCGTTACCGGCGTCGACCGACAGGATCTGGAGCTTGTCGGCTTGCGGATGGCGTTCGGCGCTGAGTACCTTGGCGATCTTGAACGCGGCGAGCTTCTCGCCGGGGTTCTCGACGCCTTCGACTTCGAGGCCGATGCGGGTCAGCGCTTCGACGATCTGGTCGAGGGTCGCAGTGGTTTCGAGGTGCTGCTTGAGCCAGCTGAGGGTGAACTTCATGCGCCGACTCCGCCGGACAAGGTGGGGACGTCGAGGCTCGAAAAGCCGTAATGCTTGAGCCAGCGGATATCGCCGTCGAAGAACGGGCGGAGGTCGTCCATGCCGTATTTGAGCATCGCGAGGCGGTCGATGCCGCAGCCGAACGCGAAGCCCTGCCATTCGTCGGGGTCGAGCCCGCACGCTTCGATGACTTTGCGGTGGACCATGCCCGATCCGAGGATTTCGAGCCAGCCATCGGGCTCGGCGCCGCCGACGACGCGCTTGCCCTTCACCAGCGTGTAGCCGACGTCGATCTCGACCGAGGGTTCGGTGAACGGGAAGTAGCTGGGGCGCAGGCGGAGCACGATGTCGTCGCGCTCGAAGAACGCCTTCACGAAGGTTTCGAGCGTCCACTTCAGGTGGCCGAGCGTGATGCCCTTGTCGATGACCAGGCCCTCGACCTGGTGGAACATCGGCGTGTGCGTCGCGTCGGAGTCCGAGCGGTAGGTGCGGCCGGGGGCGATGATGCGGATCGGGGGTTTCTGGCTCAACATCGTGCGGATCTGGACCGGCGACGTGTGTGTGCGGAGCAGCGAGAAGGTCGTCTTTTCGTCGGCGGTGCCGGCGGTCTTCGCGTCGATCCCCTGCTGGAGATAAAAAGTATCGTGCATCGCGCGCGCCGGGTGCGTCTCGGGGATGTTGAGCGCGGTGAAATTGTGCCAGTCGGTCTCGATCTCGGGACCGGTCGCGACCGCGAAGCCCAAGTCGGCGAAGATCTCGGCGAGTTCATCCATGACCTGGCTGACCGGGTGGATCGTGCCGGCGGGCGTGGCATCCGCGGGGAGCGTCATGTCGAGCGTTTCGCTGGCGAGGCGCGCGTCGAGCGCGGCGCGTTCGAGCGTGGCCTTGCGCTCGGCGATCCCGTTGGCGACGGCTTCGCGGAGGCCCTGGATCTGCGGGCCTTGGACGAGGCGCTCTTCGGGCGTCATCTTGCCGAGCGTCTTGAGCAGCGCGGTGATCGTGCCCTGCTTGCCGAGAGCCTCGACCCGGCACGCATCGAGCGCGTCGAGGCCGGATGCGGCGGCGATCGCCGTCAGCATGTGGTCGCGCATCTGGTTCAGGTCTTCGGTCACGTCATACTCCCAGGGCGGGTTCGGTTAGGCGGGGCAGCCCGAGGCCGATACCCAGATCGTCCCAATTTTCGTTACGCGCTTCGATCAGGTCGATCTTCCACGCTCTTCGCCAGTCCTTCAGCCGCTTCTCGCGAACGATCGCGGCCTCCATCGTGTCGAACATCTCGTAATAGGCGAGACGCTTGATGCCGTACCGGCGAGTGAAGCCGGGGATCAACCCCTCTCGGTGCTGAACTAGCCTTGCGAGGAGGTTTGAGGTGACGCCGATGTAGAGCGTGCCGTGGCGGCGGGAGTGGAGGATGTAGACGCACGGCTGGAAGGTTTCGCGCATTTCGTGCTCCCCTTTGTGCTCGCTACTCCGGTGCAATCTAGCTCCGTCATCCCGGCGGAAGCCGGGACCCACGGTAGCGGGCGGGTGATGGTAGCACGTTATCGCCGGGTACACCGTAACCGTGGGTCCCGGCGTTCGCCGGGATGACGGATGAGGGTTTGGGGACCACGGAATTTGGGGAGCTTGGGGAATTTGGGAAGCTTCAGAACCTCTCGGCACCAGCGCGTTCGCCCCCCCCAAACGCAGAAAAGGCGCCGGTGGTCTCCCACCGACGCCCTTCCAAACCTCACCTCGGTCGCGAAATTACGCGGCCTGGGGAAGCGCCGCCTTCACCTGGGCGACGATCGCGCTGAATGCAGCGCCCTCGTGCATGGCGATGTCGGCCAGGACCTTCCGGTCGAGTTCAATCCCTGCAAGCTTCACGCCGTGCATGAACTGCGAATACGTCAGGCCCTCGGCGCGGACGCCGGCGTTGATGCGCTGGATCCAGAGGCCACGGAACGTGCGCTTCTTAACCTTGCGGTCACGGTAAGCGTACTGTCCGGCCTTCTCGACGGCCTGACGGGCGATGCGGATGGTGTTCTTGCGACGGCCATAATAGCCCTTCGCCTGAACCAAAATACGCTTGTGCTTGGCGCGGGTGGTAACACCCCGTTTTACGCGTGCCATTGTCTAATTCCTTCTCAGCTCAACGCAGGCCGTAAGGCGCCCAGGCCTTCACTGCTGCGGTATCGGCCTTCGACAGCAGCTTGGTGCCGCGGTTCTGACGGATGTACTTGCCGTTGTGATGCGCCAGACGGTGACGCTTGCCGGCGACGCCGTGCTTGAGCAGGCCGGTGGCGGTGAGCTTGAAGCGTTTCTTGACGCCGCTCTTGGTCTTCAGCTTGGGCATTTTTATCCTTTCGGTTACGAAGGAGGACGCTGAAATCGCCGCGGCAGCCCACACTGGCCGGGCGATTCGTCGAACGCGTTCCCTTCGAGGAAGCGGGCCGCATAGACGCAATGATCCGCCATATCAACCGTTGTGGAACTGACGCGGCTGTCGTGCGATAGGCCAAGCATGGACGACAGCCCGACGCAGCCGATCGAGACCCCTTCCGCGGCCCCGGAAGCAGCCTCCGTGCAAAAACGTCGCAAGCGGCGGATACTGCGCAACATCCTGCTCGGGATCGTCGCGGTCATCGTCGCGATCTGGCTGGTGCTGTACATCACCAAGGGGCGTTTCCTGAAGCACCCGTTCGAGCGCGTCGTCGGCTCGCTCACGCACCGGACGCTGACCGTGCGCGGCGATTTCCAGCTGTATTTCGCGCCGTTCCGCATCAAGCTGTACGCGGAGAACTTCACGCTCTCGAACCCCGATTGGGCGAGCAAGCCCAATTTGTTCCAGGCGGACAGGCTCGACACGCGGATCGCACCGCTGTCGCTGCTCTTCGGCAAGCGGCGGCTGTACTGGCTCGATCTCGTCAACGGCGCGGTCGATCTCGAGTGGAACGCGGCGCATTCGGTCAACACCTGGACGTTCTCGAACAAGAAGGGTGGCAAGCCGCTTGAATTCCCGCGGATCGACGTTGCGACGGTCACGGGCACGACGGTGCGCTATCTCGATCCGCGGATGCGCGTGCTGGCGGACCTCAAGGTCGCCGATATCCGCTCGGTCGACGCGACGATCGGCCGTGCGGTCGGGCTGACCGGCAAGGGGCGGTTGCGCGAGACGCCGTTCACCGTGACCGCGCAACTACTGTCACCGGACGCGACCGCCAATCGCGGGCAGAACAAGCTGGTCGCGCGGGCGCGGGCGGCGGGGAACGTGATAGACGTCGCGGGCACGCTGCCGAGCATCGCCGATGTCGAGAACGTACCGCTCGCCGTCACCGCACGCGGCGCGAACCTGTCGACGCTGCTGGGGGTGATCGACGTCGCGATCCCGAACACGCGGACCTACAAACTGCGCGCGCAGCTGATCAAGCAGGGCGACGAATACGCCTTCACGCACCTGCGCGGCTTTGCGGGCCGGACCGATCTCGCGGGCAAGCTGACGATTACCAACGGCGCGCGCATCCATCTGGATTCGGTCCTCACGACCAAGAGCCTGGACATCATCGATGCGGCGCCGTTCATCGGCTTCAATCCCGACATCGTCGAGTCGAAAGGAGCGGTGGCCGCCGCCGCCGCGACGGGCGCCGCACCGCAACGTCTGCTGCCTGACGGGAATTTGCCGGTCGCGACGATGCAGATCTTCGATGCCGACCTGAAATGGACGATCGGTGTGGTGAAGTCGCGCAACCTGCCGATTTCCAACATCGACTTGACGCTCGACCTGGAGCGTGGGCGGCTGGCGCTATCTCCGCTGACCTTCTCGATGGCGCGCGGCAACGTGGCCTCGGACGTGATCTTCGATACGCGCGCGCGGCCGAGCGCGGTGTCCTACGACATCCGGCTCGCGCCGACGCCGCTGGGTCGATTGCTCAAGGGCTATGGGCTGACCGAGGCTGGGACAACCGGAACCGTCAAGGGTCGCATCAAGCTTGATGGCCGGGGCGACTCGATCCACGATTCGCTGGCGTCATCGCGCGGGCGGATCGCGTTCGTGTTGCCGTCGGGCGCGCTTTCGGTGCGCAACGTGCAGCTTGCAGAACTCGATATCGGCACGTTTGCGCAGCGGATGTTCCAGGGGAAGCTGGACGAGCCGGTACAGATCAATTGCGGGCTGATCGGTTTTACCGTGCGCGGCGGTGTCGCGGCGGCGGACCCGATCCTGATCGACACGCGCAAGAACGTGATCGTCGGCCGTGGCGGTTTCAGCTTCCGCAACGAGGCGGTGGATCTGGCGTTTCGGGCGGATTCGAAGAAGTTCAGCCTGTTCGCGGGGCAGTCGCCGGTCGGGGTCGGCGGTTTGTTTGCGGCGCCGAAGCTCAGCGTGATCTCGAAGGACCTGCTTGCGCGGGTCGGGAGCGGGCTTGGGCTCGCGCTGGTGGCGACGCCGGTCGCGGGGATTCTGGCGTTCGTCGATGTCGGCGATGCGAAGTCTACCGCGTGCGGGCCGGTGCTCTCCGGAGCTACGGCGGCGGCGCAGCGGACCACCAAGGGCCAGCCGCGTGACGACGTGGGGCATGGGACGACCGCCAAGGCCGAGGACGGGAAGACGAATGCTGCGGAGCGGAAGGGGCAGAAGAAGAAGTTCCTGGGGATCTTCTGAGGGCGCGGGGAGGATGGTACGCCCCCCCGTCCCTACCTTGCTCTTCCTGTCGTCGTGCGCGCGTTAGTTCTAATGGTTGGGCGCGCTTAGGCCGCTAGCGTTGCATGTCCATGAGTCCCGGCGTCCGCCGGGATGACGAATTGGGGTGTGATCGGGGCTCGATGGTGGACATGGGGGCGGGTTGTTGCCCTTGGCCAGTTGCTGGCTGTGGCCGGGGTTGTCGGCTGTGACCGGTTGTGGCCCGTTATTGCTGATGGGTGTGAAGTACATTCGCTGCTCGGGCTAGATCGCAGCGTTCGGGTTGGATAGCGGCTTGGCTACGACGTTGCCATTGCGAAGCACTATTGCTTACCGCACCAACCCCGTCACCCCAGCGGACGCCGGGGCCCATGGTTAGATGCGCGTAGACGGCTAACGCTCCGTGTCCGTGGGTCCCGGCGTCCGCCGGGATGACGGAGGGGGGGGTGATGGTGTAGTGGCGTTGCGGTTTGCGATGACGCCTTTTGCTCCCTTCCCACTTGCGGGTTGGGGAGGAGATAATCGCATGCCGGACGCCGGTACGTACATCGTACCCTCCCCTAGCCCCTCCCGCAGGCGAGAGGGGAAATTTTACCCATGGATGTGGCCGTCATGCGCATCGTGATCGTGCCCGTCATCCTGCAACCGATGCATCGCCTCGAGCACGTCGTCCATGCGCGCGGGATCGCCGATCGCGAGCACATGGCCTTCGCTGTCTGCGGTCAGCGGGTCGCCGTTCCAGTCGCACATGCGCCCGCCCGCGCCTTCGACCACCGGCACCAGCGCCGCGAAGTCGTAAAGCTTCAGGCCTGACTCACAGACCACGTCGAGATGCCCGCTAGCGAGCAGGCCGTAATTGTAGCAGTCGCCACCATAGACCGGCCCTTGCCGCGGGTTGCCGCCCGAGATCGCCGCGACCAGCGCTAAATAGTGCGGGACGTCGACTTCATCGAAGAGGTGCGGGCTGGTGGTGCCAATCGTCGAGCCTGCCAGTTCGCGGCAGGTGCGCGTGCGGACTGGTACGCCGTTCAAAGTCGTCGGACGCCCCGCGACACCGACCCAACGCTCGCGCTGGATCGGCTGGTCGATGATCCCGAGTACCGGCCAGCCATCCTCGACAAGCGCGATCAACGTCCCGAAGATCGCGCGCCCCACAGTGAAGCTGCGCGTGCCGTCGATCGGGTCGAGCACCCATTTGCGGTTGGTGACGCCCGCCTTCTCGCCATACTCCTCGCCGACGATGCCGTCGCCCGAGCGCTCGGCGTCGAGCAGCCGGCGCATCGCCGATTCGGCTTCTCGGTCGGCGCGAGTGACGGGGGACTGGTCGTCCTTGATCTCGACGCCGTGCTCATGGCGGAAATAGGGTCGGATGACGTGGCCCGCAGCATCCGCGAGGCGGTGCGCGAGATCGATATCGGCTTGGGTTACTGGCATATTTCCAGCCTATCGAGCGCGAGCGTCACGGGCAATGGACGGATCGATCACGCCAGCGTAGGTCATTGCGATCTAAACGGAGTATCATCCATGCGCCTCGTCTCGACACTTGCTACCGCCGCTGCCCTCCTCGTCGCGGCGCCTGCGCTGGCGGCACTCGCGCCCGGCGCCAAGGCGCCGGATTTCACCACGCGCGGCGCGATCGCCGGCAAGGTGTTCACCGTTCACCTCGCCGAACAGCTGAAGAAGGGCCCGGTCGTGCTCTACTTCTTCCCGGCGGCCTACACCGGCGGCTGCAACGCCGAGGCGCATGCGTTTGCGGAAGCAATCCCGGCGTTCACCAAGGCCGGCGCGACCGTGATCGGCATGTCGGCCGACAATGTCGAGACGCTCAGCAAGTTCTCGGCCGAGAAGTGCGCGGGCAAGTTCGCGGTCGCCAGCGCCGGGCCGAACGTGGTCAAGGGCTACGACGTCGCGCTCGGCAAGCAGATGGGTGGGCGCGACATTACCAAGCGCACCAGCTACGTCATCGCCAAGGACGGCCGCATCGCGTTCGTCCATGACGAGATGAACCCCGAGGCGCATGTCTCGACGACGCTTGCTGCGGTCCAGAAGCTGACGGGTAAGTAATCGATCGAAACCGGACCGGCAAATACCTGCCGGTCCGGTGACATTATGATAACGCTTTCGGGTCTATCGCTTTGGCGGGGACGCGGGGGATGACATGCGCGACGTACGAGTGGCCGGATCGATACGGGGCGCAAGACCTGACACGACGCTGTTCGAGCGGATCGGCGCGTTCCTCGACGAACAGAAGCTGAGCCCCGATCCCGCGCATTACGCGTTTGCCTATGCCGTGATGTCGGCGCCCGAGAGCCAGTTGGCTGCGGAGGTCGCCGCCTTGACGCAGGACGGTGTTCGTCTCACCCGATCGGATATCGAGCGTCTAGGTGGAACGGTCGTCGACGAGCCCCCGTCGGGCCGATCGCGGCGGGCCAACGGAGCGGCGGACACCAACCCCGATCGGACACCCGATACCGCGATCGCGCTCGTGATCGAGACGCAGCAGCAGGTCGATGGCTTCGTGCAGATCGTGCGGACGATCCAGGCCGAGACGCATGGCTTTGGCCGCGAACTGGCCGAGAGCGCGGCGTCGATCACGCAGTTGGCGGAGATCGACGAGATCGCGGAAATCACGAGCGCGATGATCGCCCGTATCCACGACAGCGAAGTGCGTCTGGCAGCGGCCACCGCGGAGGCTGATTCGCTGCGGTCAAAGCTGATCGAAGCGCGCGATACGGCGCGCCGCGACGTGCTGACCGGCCTGCCCAACCGCCGCGCGTTCGAGGAAGCGTTCGCGACGCGCGACAGGGATGCCGGGCCCTATTGCCTCGCCTTGTGCGATATCGACCGGTTCAAGCGGATCAACGACGTGCACGGCCACGGGGTCGGCGACCGCGTGCTCACCGCGATCGGCCAGGCGATGGCGGCCGAATGCGCGCCACATCTCGTCGTCCGCCACGGCGGCGAGGAATTCGCGGTGCTGCTCGGCGGGATCGCCTTGGCCGAAGCTGCGGACATGCTCGATTCCGTCCGCGCGACGGTTGCCGCCAAACGCTTCCGCAACCGCGAGACCGACACTGCGCTCGGCGTGATTACCGTCTCGGCGGGCGTGACCGCGATCCATGCCGACGAGGCCGCAGAAACCGCGTTCCAGCGTGCCGACCAGCTGCTCTACACCGCGAAAAAGGACGGTCGCGATCGGGTCTGCGCGGGTTGATCCCGAGGGTTGGCGCGATTTGCGACGTAGAAATGGTGCGTTGTACCAACTTGATCTTCGCGGAAACAAGAAATCGTGCAAAATCAAATAGTTAATAAACTGGCACGCACCATGCAAATCATTCGATATCGGCAGCCGGATGGTCCGGCGCCCGACCATCGAAGGACTATCTCATGTCGATCCGTTTCGAAACCGCTCAGCGCATTGCCTTCTCGCTCGTCGGCGCACTGTTCTTTGCAGCCATCGCAGTCGGCACCGCCGTCCCGATCACCCCCATCGCCTGATCGGGACACCCATCATGAACCGCAGCATCCTCATCGGCCTCATCGCCTTTTCGACCACCATCCTGCTGATCGCGACCCACACCGGCGGCGCGCTCGCCTGAACGACGGGGCGCCTGGCGAGCGTCATAGTCAGGCGGGTGAGGCAAGCCCCACCGGCCCCACGGGGGCCTCTTCTTCGCGAGAATACGTGCCGATCAACAGCCCTGCCGCCAGCACATGCCCGGTGATGGCCTCGATGACCGCAGAGCGCCCGGGCGTCGCGCCGACATCCCCTGCCCCCGCGCCTATCGCGAAGACCTGGAACGCATAGCGATGCTCGCCGTGACCGCTCGGTGGATCGGGCGGCAACCAGCCTTCGCGCAGATAGGAATTACGACCGACATCGCGACCTTTCGCGTCGCCCTCACCGTCAGCAGCGATCGCGCCCTCCGCCAGATGGCCCGCATCTGCCTCGAGTCCCCAGATGATCGCATGCACCAAGGGTTGCGGCGCCGGAGCATCGGCATCCTCGACGATCAATACCATGCGCTCGGTCCCTGCCGGCGGTTCGCTCCACACGAGCGGTGGCGACACGCCTTCCCCGTCCGCAGTGAAGCGCGGCGGCATCCGTGCTTCGTGCGCGAACGCCGGACTGGTCAGGGTCAAGGTCTCGAAGTTCTCGCCGAGCTGGACGATCGCCAGCTTGTCGATCCCGGCACGCAGGCCGCTCATCGCATGGCCAAGCCAGGCGGGGATGTGTTCGAGCATGGCTTATCCTTCCGACGGGCAGGTTTCGGCACGACGGGCGGGGGCTGCGCCGTCATACCAGTCGCTCTGCGGGCCCATCTTGGCTGCGTCATGGTAGCAGACCTGGGTCTTGCCGCGCTTGGGGTCGACGATCACCGTCCAATTGTGGTCGCCGCAATTATGCTCTTCGCAGCCCCAGGAGGCGACGCGGTCGCCCATCTTGAAAACGGGGGTAGCGGGACCCGATCGACCACGGATCATCTCGCGCAGCTTCGCATCGCCGACCGCATTGACGAGGCCGGTCGCAACGTCGGTGCGGTCGTAGAAATCGACGCCGCCGACAGCATCGTGCGGGTATTTGCCGACATAGGCGGTGATCGGCGTGGTCTGCGCCTGGCCTGCAATTGGCGCGGGGGCGCGGGTCTCGGGCGGGGTGAAGCCGCTCGGCGCGGCGGTCTTGGTGGGATCGTCGTTGCGTCCGCATCCGCCGACGAGGAGCGGTACCGCGAGCAACGCGACCGCGATTGCCGTCCTCATGATCGCACCGTCGTCATCACCTGATCTCCTCAACCCCCTTTGCAACGCATCGACCGGCATCGTGGTTGCGGAGCGGAGCCGATGCGACCATCTCGGGTGCATGGAGCATGATCTCGATCGTTTCGTCGCTGCGCAGGACGGCGTCTATCCGCAGGCGCTGGCGGAATTGGAGCGCGCGGCCAAGCGCAGTCACTGGATGTGGTTCATCTTCCCGCAGATCGCCGGACTGGGCCAAAGCGCCATGGCGCGAACCTATGCGATCGCCGGGGCGGACGAGGCTCGGGCGTATCTCGCGCATCCGATACTCGGGCCGCGACTGATCGAGGTCACGCGGACGGTGACGGCCGCGCCCGGATCGGCCGAAGCGATTCTGGGCGGGATCGATGCGGTGAAGTTGCGGTCGTCGATGACGCTGTTCGCTGCGGTTGCCGACGATCCTTCGCCGTTCCGCGCGGCGCTCGACCGGTTCTTCGGCGGCGAGGACGACCGGGCGACATTGGACCTGCTTGCGTCGGGTCCGCGATAAGACGGGTGTATCGCCTGCGAAAGGTGTAGCATCGCGGCGGGGCCTTCCGCCCCATGAGGTGCCGTGATGGCGAAGAGCCAGAAGAAATCGAGCAAGGAAGTCCGCAAGCCCAAGGCCGAAAAGGCACCCAAGGCGAACGCGTCCAACCCGACCACCAAGGGCAAGCCCGTCGAGATGACGACGCTGAACTGAGGCACGCCGGGGTGGGTACCGCTCCGGCAAGATCTTCGACCGGACGATGACGGGGCGTCTTCCGTTGTTCCGGTCGATCGGGCGCAGTGCAGTGTGCCCGCGACAGTTACGCGTCAAACAACTTAATCCTGCTGCCTGATCGCCCGACCCGGGTCAGCCGGCCGCGGCGATCTGGCGTAGTGCCTGTTCGAAGACTTCGACGGGCTGGCCGCCCGAGATGAGATGCCGGTCGTTGATCACGATCGCCGGCACCGCATTGATGCCGCGAGCGCGCCACAGTTCCTCCGCCGCGCGAACCTCGTCCGCGTAGCGTCCCGATCGCAGCACCTCTTCTGCGGCAACGGGATCAAGTCCGGCCTTTGTCGCGGCATCGACCAGCACGCGGTGATCGCCTGGATCGACATTGTCAGTGAAATTTGCGGTGAAGAGCGCGTGCTTGAGGGCCGCCTGGCCCCCTTCGATCTGCGCCCAGTGCAACAGGCGGTGCGCGTCGAACGTGTTGTAGATCCGGCTCGTCTCGATCATCGCCATCGTGAAGCCGAGTTCTCGCGCGCGATCGACGATCATCGCGCGGTTCGCCGCCGACTGCTCGGGCGTAGACCCGTATTTTTCCGCGATATGCTCGCCGATATTCTGGCCGCCTGCGGGCATCGCCGGATTGAGTTCGAACGGCTGGAAGACGATCTTGGCGTCTAGCGCGTCCGCCGCCCGAGCCACCGCCTCTTCCAGCGCACGCAGGCCGATGATGCACCACGGACAGGCGATGTCCGACACGAAATCGATCTTGAGATGGGCGGTCATGTCAGTCTCCGGAAAGCGCGCACCTCGGTAGATGCAGGCGGTCGGATGAGCAACCGCGGGGCTTTCGGCTGGCGATGGCCGCCCACATCCCTACATCCGCTCGATGGCAAATCCGACCGCAGATCTTTTCGGCACGCCCGTCCTGCCTGGGCTCGAGTATCGCGACGCGCTGCTCAGCCGGGACGAGGAGGCGATGTTGATCGCCCGGATCGACGAACAGGACTTGGCGCCGTTCCAGTTCCAGGGTTGGCTCGGCAAGCGGCTGACCAAGTCGTTCGGCTGGCATTACGACTTCGACACGAGCCGGTTCGGCGAGACCGATCCGTTGCCCGGCTGGCTGCTGCCGATCCGCCAGCGCGCCGCCGCGTTTGCAAAACTGCCCGAGGACGCGCTCGTCCAGGCGTTGCTGATCCGGTACGATCCGGGGGCGGGGATCGGCTGGCATCGCGATCGGCCGGTGTTCGAGCATGTCGTCGGCATTTCGCTGGGTGTGCCGGCGACGATGCGGTTCCGGCGGCGCAAGGCGGGCGGCTTCGACCGTGCCGCCGTGCCCCTGCCGCCGCGGTCGGTGTACCATCTCAGCGGCGAGGCGCGGCACGACTGGGAGCACAGCATCGCCGAGATGGAGGTGACACGCTGGTCGATCACCTTCCGCAGCTTTACCGCCAGCGCGCGGCCAAACCGGCGCTGACGGTTCCCTCTTCAGACGTCTAGGTTGGCGACGTTGAGCGCGTTGTCCTGGATGAACTCGCGGCGGGGTTCGACGACTTCGCCCATCAGCTGCGTGAAGATCTCGTTCGCGCTCTCGGCGTTGACCGCGGTGACGCGGAGCATCGAGCGGACCGACGGATCAAGCGTGGTTTCCCAGAGCTGTTCCGCGTTCATCTCGCCCAGACCCTTGTAGCGCTGGATCGCGAGACCCTTCCGTCCGGCGGTCAGGATCGCGTCGAGCAGGTGGCTCGGGCGCGACACCTGCGTCGAGCCGCGGGTTGCGACGACAGCGGTGGCGGAGCCGATCACACCGGCTTCGGGTTCCGCACCCTCTTCGGCGTCGGGCTCTTCCGCCTGTGACGCCTTGCTCGCGGGGACGAGATTCGAGGTGTGCGCGTAGCTCTCGGACTGTTCGCCCGACAGCGCGTGCAGTTTGCGCGCCTCGGCCGACACCAGGAAGCTCGCTTCGATGATGTGGTGGTCGGTGACGCCGCGCCATGCGCGCTGGAAGTGGATGCCGCCGTCTTCGGTCAGCACCGCAGTCCAGCGGGCATCGCCGTCATCGAGTTCGAGACGACGCGTGACGATCTCCAGACGCGAAGTACGATCCTCGACCGACGCCTCCGGATCGAAAACACCACCGAGCGCCAGCGCCTCGATCATCCCGGCATCATAGCGCTTGGGGACGTAGCGCATGAGCGTCCGCATCCGGCGCGCGTGATCGACCAGATCCTTGAGGTCACGACCCGAGCGACCGCCGCCGGGACCGTCGAGCACCATCGTGTTGACGCCGGCATCGACCAGATACTCGTCGAGCGCCGCGTCGTCCTTGAGGTACACTTCCGACCGGCCCTTGGTCGCTTTGTAGAGCGGTGGCTGGGCGATGTAGAGATAGCCGCCCTCGATGATCTTGGGCATGTGACGGTAGAACAGCGTCAGCAGCAGCGTGCGGATGTGCGCGCCGTCGACGTCTGCGTCGGTCATGATGACGATCTTGTGGTAGCGCAGCTTGTCCGCGTTGAAGTCGTCGCGGATGCCGGTGCCCATCGCGGTGATGAGCGTGCCGATCTCGCGGCTCGACAGCATGCGGTCCTCGCGCGCGCGCTCGGTGTTCAGGATCTTGCCGCGCAACGGCAGGATCGCCTGGAAATGGCGATCGCGGCCCTGCTTTGCCGAGCCGCCTGCCGAGTCACCCTCGACCAGGAACAGTTCGGACTTGGCGGGATCGCGCTCCTGGCAGTCGGCGAGCTTGCCGGGCAGCGAGGCGATGTCCATCACGCCCTTGCGACGCGTCAGTTCGCGGGCGCGCTTGGCGGCTTCGCGGGCGGCGGCGGCGTCGATGATCTTGGCGACGATCGCCTTGCCGTGCGCGGGATTCTCTTCGAGCCACTCGGCCATCTTGTCGGCCATTAGGCTTTCCAGCGGCTGGCGGACTTCGGACGAGACGAGCTTGTCCTTGGTCTGGCTGCTGAACTTGGGATCGGGCAGCTTGACCGAGACGATCGCGGTCAGGCCTTCGCGCATGTCCTCGCCGGTGAGCTGGACCTTTTCCTTCTTCAACAGCCCCGATTTCTCGGCGTAGTTGTTGAGCGTGCGGGTCAGCGCGGCGCGGAACGCGGCCATGTGCGTGCCGCCGTCGCGCTGCGGAATGTTGTTCGTGAAGGCGAGGACGTTCTCATAGTACGAGTCGTTCCACTGGAGCGCGACGTCCATCGTGACGTCGTCGCGGGTGCCGCTGATCGCGACCGGCTCCGGCATCAACGGCACCTTGGCGCGATCGAGATACTTCACGAACGCGGCGATACCGCCCTCGTAATAGAGCTCGACGGTCTTCATCTCCTCGTGCCGCGCGTCGGAGAGGAACAGACGGACGCCGGAGTTGAGGAAGGCGAGTTCGCGATACCGGTGTTCGAGCTTGTCGAAGTCAAAATCGGTGATCTTGAAGGTGGCGGGCGACGGGAAGAACGTCACGCGAGTACCTTTTTGACCCTCCGTAGCGGGTCCGACGACCTTCAATGGCGCGACCGCGTCACCGAACGCGAAGCGCATGTAATGCTCCTCGCCATTGCGCCAGATCGTCAGGTCGAGCCATTCGCTGAGCGCGTTGACGACCGAGACGCCGACGCCGTGCAGGCCGCCCGAGACCTTGTACGCGTTCTCGTCGTTCGTATTCTCGAACTTACCGCCGGCGTGGAGCTGGGTCATGATGACCTCGGCTGCGGACACGCCTTCCTCGGTATGGATGCCCGTGGGAATACCGCGGCCGTTGTCGGTGACGGAGACCGAGCCGTCGGCGTTGAGGACGATGTCGATCCGGTCGCAATGCCCGGCCAGCGCCTCGTCGATCGCGTTGTCGCTGACCTCGAACACCATGTGGTGGAGGCCGGAACCGTCGTCGGTGTCGCCGATGTACATGCCGGGGCGTTTGCGGACCGCGTCGAGGCCCTTCAGGACCTTGATCGAGTCCGCGCCATAGTCGCCCATGTTCGGGAGGTTGGGATTGTTGGTTTCGGGGTTGGATGCCATGCCGAGTATATAGGCATTCGAGGGCCGAAACGGAAGCGAAATGGCCTGTAGGGGTGAGGCGTGCCGCGCCGGAAGTGCACGAAGTGCAGACGCTGGGAGCGTTTTGCGGCGCGTGCGCACTTCGAGGGTCGGGCAGGCTGGTTTCGAGGGGGTTGGGATCGCCATGCGGGGATGGTGACAGGGGTGGGCTATGTAGGACAGCGCGCGCACCCTAGCACCGCGCCGGCGAAGGTAGCACCGCCCCGGCCAAGGCAGCACCGCCCCGGCGAAGGCCGGGGTCCAGTTGGAAAGGTCGTAGTAACGACGAACTGCACTTCGTCGGCAATGTCCCCCAATTGGGCCCCGGCCTTCGCCGGGGTGGTGTAATCTAGTGGAGGCGATGGTGTCCCTCTCCCCTTGGGGAGAGGGAGGGAGGAGCTGTAGGCGACGGAAGGGTGAGGGGGAGTTGGGGTGCGGGCCTGAGCCTCACTCCCCCTCACCCTTCCCACCGCAAGCGCGGCGGGCCCCTTCCCTCTCCCCGGAGGGGTGAGGGAGTCCTTGGTTCAGAACCGGTCGGCGCGTTGGCCTAGCAGGGTCACTTCGACGCGGCGGTTGAGGCGCATGCCGGCCGGCGTTGCGTTGGTCGCGACGGGCTGGTTCTCGCCGTGGCCGACGACGCTGAACCGCGCGCGCACCACGTCCATGTCGTCGAACGCCTGGCGGACGCTCGCCGCGCGACGCTCGGACAGGTCCTGGTTATGCGCGTCCGTCCCGCGCGAGTCGGTGAAGCCGTCGATCGCGACGCGGACACCGGGGTTGCCGCGCAAATAGCGGGCGAGCGGACGGAGCTTCTCGATCGCGCCGGGACGCAGCACGTCGCTGTCGGTGCGGAACAGCACGTCCTCCTGCAACGTCAGCGTCGCGCCGCGCGGGGTCTGGCGGAAGCCGTAGTTGCGCATCGCACCGCGGTCCCACGTCGTCGTGGTCTCGACCACCGTGGTGCCGCCGCGGTCGCCGCGATAGCCGCCCGGGTCACGCCCGTATGCATCCCAGTCGAAGCGGTCGCGGCGGGGGCCGGCGATGCGCGCGAATTCGCGGTTGGCGTCGTCGGCTTCCCGCGGGCTGATCCGGCCATCGCCGTTCGCGTCGAAGTTCGGCATCACGAATGCGCGACCACGCGGCGTATTGCGCAGTTCGGGGAAGAGCACCGGCACGCCTGCGCCTTCCAGACGATAGCCGGGGCGTAACCAGGGGGCACGGCTCATGTCGTAGCGACCCTCGGGCCGTCCGCCGTCACGGACCTGCGCGAAAACGGGGGCGGTGGTTGCTGCGACCATCAGGACGCCAAGGGCTGCGCGCGTGAAATTCCGGGTCATCTTGGTCTCTCCGTGTCTTCGATGGACGGAGCTTTGCCCGCGCCCACTTGAACGCGCGGTGAGCCTGCTCGACAGCGCGCGTTCAGCCTAACGCCCGACCGCGATCCGCGTTGCCTGCGTGCCGATCGCGTCGAACAGCGCGTCTTCGGTGCCGGTCATCCACACCTGGCCGCGGCCTGCGAGCCGAGAGAACAGCGCCGCGCGACGGGCTGGATCGAGATGTGCGGCAACCTCGTCGAGGAGGAGGACGGGGGGCTGGCCGGTGCGTTCGGCGACGAGGTCGGCGTGCGCGAGGACGATGCCGAGAAGGAGCGCCTTCTGCTCGCCGGTGGAGGCGAGCGAGGCGGCGCGGTCCTTGTCGAGGTGCGTGACGATGAGGTCGACTCGGTGCGGGCCGCTGAGCGTGCGCCCGGCAGCGGCGTCGCGCGCGCGGCCCTGGGCGAGGTCGGTTTGCAGGCGCGTGGTGTCGCCGGCCCAGCCTTCGAGTGTCAGGCCGGCGCGGGGGAATGGGCCGTCGTCCTGATGCGCGAGCCTCGTCCCGAGCAGCGTGACCGTCTCGCGCCGGGCGGCATCGACCGCGGCGCCGTGCTCGGCCATCTGCGCTTCGAGCGCGGAGAGCCAGTCGCCGTCGGGACGGCCTTCGTCGGCGAGCAGGCGATTTCGCGCACGCATCGCGGCGTCGTAGCGGGCGGCGTGGTGCGCGTGGCTCGGGGCGAGTGCGAGCGTGAGGCGGTCGAGGAAGCCGCGGCGTTCGCCGGCGGGGGCAACGAAGAGGCGGTCCATCGCCGGGGTGAGCCACAGGATCGTCAGCCACTCGGCGAGTGCGTTGGCGGTGGTGGTGGCGCCCTGGATGCGGACGATGCGGCGTTCGGGGGCTGAGGCGAGCGTGCCGGTTGCGACGTCGACTTCGCCGACTGCGGGTGCGTCCTGTTCCGCTTCTAACTCCCCTTCCGCTTGCGGGAGGGGTCGGGGGAGGGGCGCGTTTTCCTCGGGAGCGGACGCCAGTACGTACGTCGCGCCCTCCCCTAACCCCTCCCGTAAGCGGGAGGGGAATAATGTGGCCGCTACGCCGAATCCGCCTGCCCCGCCTTGTCGTGCCATCTCGCCGAGCGCGGCGCGGCGCAGCCCGCGGCCGGGGGCGAGCAGCGACACCGCCTCCAGGATATTCGTCTTGCCCGCGCCGTTCTCTCCGGTCAGCACGACGAACCCTGGTCCCGGCGCCAGCGTCAGGTCGGCGTGATTGCGAAAATCGGTAAGGACGAGGCGCGACAGCATTGCCTTGGCCTTAGAGGACTTTCAGAGCCAATTGCATCGCCCTTTTCCGTTCGCCGCGGGCGAAGTCGAAGGCGCGGTTCAAGCACCGGTGCTTCGACTTCGCTCAGCACGAACGGAGTAAGGGACCGATCTGACCAATCTGCGCCAGCAATACGCCCGGTCCACTATCGAGCCTCGCGTCAGGCGGCGATCCGCTCCGGCGCCATCGCGGGTGCGGCCGTCGCGGTCGCCGCCTTCTGCGTGCTGAGATACGACGCTAGCGCCGGCCCGAGCTCGCGCTGCGCCCGCAGATACGCGACCGGCGTGACGATCCCGAGCCGTTCGCGCGCGGCCTCCAGTGGTTCGTGGAGCAGTTCGAGATAATCCTCGCCCGACACCCACTTCGCTTTGCGGCCGTTGCGATAGCCTTCCCAGACCGCCTTGGCGAACAGCTTGCTGCCGGTGACGCGCATGCTTTTGAGTGCCGCAGCCGAACCGATCAGCGCCCAGCCGAGCCCGCCGACCTGCGCGTAGCTGAACGCTACAAGCGCCGCCTCGCCCATGCTTTCGTCCGCCTTGTAGCCGGTCAGCACGTGCCAGATGTCGTGCGTGTCGCGCACCCGCCGGCCGAACCACGCATAGGGATGCGCCATGTCGTCCTCGCTCGGCGTAAGCCGCGAAACCTCGACCAGACCGTCCGCAGAATAGCCCGTCGTCTCGAGAAAAGTGCGATACGCCGCCCCGACAGTGCCGGGCGCGAAGCTCGCGACGAACGCGGGGTCAGAGAAACGCTGCGCCAGTTCGACGCGGTCATAGGCGATCCGCCCGCCCTGCTCGGTGGCGATCAACCGCGCGTAGTTCATCGGCGCATTGCCGACGTTCAACGCGCGCATGATCCGGAACACCTGCGTGGTGTCGTCGCCGTTCGCGAGCAATTTCTTGATCGCATCGAACGCCGTACGCCAATCGCGACGACCGGTCGTACCGGGAAACGGAGGAAGCTTCGCCATCGAGTCGACTCCTTACTGACATTACTGTTAGTATTGAGCGCTGAGCGTGGAGTCAATCAGGACGGATGATCTCGGCTTGAACGAACTAACCTCTCCGCCAGCAGGTCACCTCGTTCGATCCGCTCTTTGTCAAATCCGATATGACGAATCCGCTGAAGAAAGCTTTCCTTGAATACGTCGATCAGACCTTAGCGGTTTGCAGTGCATCTTGAATATCTCTCGCCCGCTTAGCGAGTGAAGCACCGTCTCGCGTTGCATCGAAAAACGCGGGATCGTCTGGGACGACTTCCGTCAGGGACACCGCAGTGCCTGTCATGCACACCATCAACATGGCACGCTGCCCGCCTACTTCAGCGTAATCGACATCTACGCCCAGAACTGCATTGCCGCCTTGCTCGATAGCTTGGGCCCGCAGTGACGCTTTGCATAGGTTTTCGCCGTCACGCAATTTTGCGTTATATGCACCAGATTGAGTGCCAAACAGATCGGTAAAGGCAGACGCAACGTCCGAGAAAATGCCCGTCCCGGTCACTGTTTGCGCGGTAATTATTCCAAGCGGCTCATAGGTCCAACCCATCGGCTGCTGCAATGAGACGATAGGAACATGCGACAAAACCGCTGCTAGCTTGGCGCGGAGTTCGCGTGACTCCAATTCCAGCGCTTCCGTCGCATCTCGGTACAATGGATCCCCGCACTTGTTGCATGCGGCATCGCGATGCTCGGAACTGGCCAAGTTAATCACGCGAAGCCGGCCCGGAGACAAAGGTTGATTTGACGAAATCATTCCAACCTTGAGCACGGCTCCGCAATTTGAGCAGGTATCGCTCACACCCGCATCGGCATCAGCACGTACAGCGCGGGCGACTTGTCGTTCTCGCGGATCAGCGTCGGGGCGGCGGCGTCCGCCAGATGCACCTCGACCATGTCGCCGTCGATCTGCGCGAGGATGTCCATCAGATAGCGGCTGTTGAAGCCGATCTCGAACGGCAGCGCGACGTAATCGCCGGGGACTTCCTCCGCTGCAGTGCCGTTTTCGGGCGAGGTCACCGACAAGGTGATCTTGTCGCGGTCGAGCGCCATCTTCACCGCACGCGTTTTCTCCGTCGCGATCGTGGAAACGCGGTCGACGCCTTCCATGAAGCTCTTCGGATCGATCTTGAGGATCTTGTCGTTGCCGGTCGGGATCACGCGGCTGTAATCCGGGAACGTGCCGTCGATCAGCTTCGAGGTCAGGATCGCCTGGCCGAGGTCGAAGCGGATCTTGGTCGGCGACAGCGAGACGCCGACCGAGCCGTCGACCTCGTCGAGCAGTTTGCGCAGTTCACCGATGCATTTGCGCGGCACGATCACGTCGGGCATCGATTCGGCACCCTCGGGGCGCGGCAGCGTGACGCGGGCGAGACGGTGGCCGTCGGTCGCGGCGGCCTTCAGCACCGGGTTCGAGCTGTCGCCGTCGGCGACGTGCAGGAAGATCCCGTTGAGGTAATAGCGGGTCTCTTCGGTCGAAATCGCGAAGCGCGTCTTGTCGATGATCTGCTTGAGCGTCTCGGCGGGCAGTTCGAACTGGGTCGGCAGTTCGCCCTCGGCGATCACCGGGAAATCGTCGCGCGGCAGCGTGCCGAGCGAGAAGCGCGCGCGGCCTGCGACGATGCTCATCCGGCCTTCCGACGCGGCGAACTGGACCTGCGAACCTTCGGGCAGTTTCCGCGCGATGTCGAACAGCGTGTGCGCGGACACTGTGGTCGCGCCGGGCTGGTCGACCGCCGCCGCGATCGATTCGTTGATCTGGAGATCAAGGTCGGTCGCCATCAGCTTCAGCGTGCCCTCGGCGGTCGCCTCGATCAGCACGTTCGACAGGATGGGGATGGTGTTGCGCCGCTCCACCACGGACTGGACATGGCTCAGCCCCTTGAGGAGCGTTGCGCGTTCGATCGTCGCCTTCATGAAAATCCCCCATGCCGCCGCGGTCTGACTCGATACCGGGGGCAACTCCAAACCTACCTACCCAACAACAAAGGGCCGGGGCAAGCACCCCGACCCTTCGATCATGCAGGTAAATTCAGGGTTAACCGGATCAGAAGCGGAAGCCGTAGCTCGCCACGACCTGATGGCGATCCGTGTCGACGTCGAAGCGGCTGCTGGTGCCGCCGGTCGCATAGTCGATGTTGCCGCGTTCATAGTTCGAATAGCGGTATTCGAGCTTGGCATAGCTGTTCGGGCCCATCGCATGCTCGGCGCCCGCACCGACGCGCCAGCCGTCGAGCTTGAAATTATTGTCGGTGGTCTGGCTGGTGCTCCCGGCAAGCACTTCGAGCTTCGAGTTGGTGTAGCCGCCCTTGACGTACAGCATCGTCGTCGGCGTGACGACATAGCCCGCGCGCGCGCCGACATAGATGTCGCGGCCCTGCTTGACGCGGCCATAGCCAAAGTCGCTGGTGTAGTCGTTGCGGTCGCTCTTCGCGGTCGAACCGGTCAGTTCGGCTTCGGCGCCAAGCACGATGTTGTCCGACGTCGCGATATCGTAGCCGATGCCGCCGCCGTACAGCAGGCCGTCGATCTTCTGGTCGTCGCGCCCGTTGTTGTTGGACACGCTGCTGCCGGCGCCGGTGTGGTCGTAGCCGAGCGTGGCCTCGACGCGGGGGCCGGTGAAGGTCGGGTTGGTCTGCGCGAGGGCGGGTGCTGCGACTGCGGTGGTGGCGAGCAGCGAGACGGCGATGAGCGTACGCATTGAGGTTACTCCTTACTAAACTGGCACCCCATTACGCGGGGCGGACCGCTCCAATGGACCAACCGCGCGGGCGTTGCATGAACCCCAGATAAACGCGGAAATCCGTTGCTTTTGCGCCACAGGGGGTTGAAACGCGGGCCATGATTCCAAGCCAACGGCAGGGTGAAGTGGACGCCCGATCAACCGACATTCCGGCCCTACGGAAAGGTCGCGATTTCGTCGCGCGGCACGGCGAAACCGTGTTCAACGCGGCGCATCGATTGCAGGGGGATGCGGCGCATACGCCGTTGACGCGCGTTGGGTTCGCGCAGGCAGACGAACTTGGGCGGGCGTTAAGGGAACTGCTGGGGGTGAAGCCGGCGCTGACGTTGTGGGCTTCGCCGACCGGGCGGGCCTTGCAGACGCTCGCAGTGATCTGCGAACATCTGGAGCTGGATTGGCATGACGCGCGTACCGATGCCCGGTTGGTGGAGATCGACATGGGATCGTGGGGCGGGCGCTATTATGCGGACGTCGTCGACGAGGTCGGGCCGGTGATGCTGCCGGGGGGGACGCTGAAGCCTTCGCCGGACGGCGAGACCTATGCGGAGATCGCGGCACGAGTCGGCGGGTGGCTGGCGGATACGGCGGAGGATCCGGGAGATCGGCTGGTGATCATGCACGGGATTTCGAGTCGGGTGATGCTGGGCGTGATGACCGGTGCGGCGATCGATCCTATGCTCGGCGCGCCGGTTGCGAAGGGGTTGCCGCAGGGGTCGGTTACGCTGGTCGAGCATGGTCGCGCGACGGTGCCACATCTGGGTACGGGGTTCGCTCCGGCGTGAAATTCGCAGTCCTGCTGGCGTTGGCGATCGCTGCTCCGGCGGCGGCGCGTGAGACGATCGGCATCTACAAGGGTTGGGGTGCGTTTCGCGATGCCAGCCCGGCGCGGTGTTACGCGATTGCGCGGCCGGTGATGGCGGGGGGGCGTTCGTCCGGGTTTGCCGGCGTCGCGACGTGGCCAAAGCGGGGTTTGCGCGCGTCCTTGTATGTGCGGCTCAGTCGCGAGCGGGATCGATCGGCGGGGGTGACGCTGACCATCGGCGAGCGTCGATTCGCGCTGGTGGCGAATGGGCTGGATGCGTGGGCGAGCGATGCGCCGAGCGATCGAGCGATCGTGGCGGCGATGCGGTCTGGGCGGAGCATGAGTGTCGAGGCGGTCGGCGTTGGGGGGCGGCCGTTTGTCGATGTGTATGCGCTTTCGGGGGGGGCGACTGCGATCGATGCGGCCGTGTTGGCGTGTAGCGGAGGGTGAAACTTCGGGCGAGCCCCCGCCCGCTGGCACCGCCCCGGCGAAGGCCGGGGCCCAATTGGGGGACGAGTGTGACGACACTCAGTTTCCGTTACAACGACCTTTCCAACTGGGCCCCGGCCTCCGCCGGGGTGGTGGTTGTTTTAAGCTACGTCCTGCCTGATTGCGCTTACTCCACCCCCTTCCCGCAGCCAGTAGAAAAATCACGAAAATTCCGCTACGGGCTCGCGCATGCAGACCGCCGCGAACCTCATGCCTATTCCCGGGCACATCGATCCCGTGCCCGTTCCCCGCAGCTTCGTGCCGCGCAGTGATGGGCGGATCGACCTGCTCGGGCTGTCGCTCGCCGATCTGCGGATGGCGCTGGAGACGTCGCAGCTAGAGGAGAAGCAGGCCAAGCTGCGCGCGAAACAGCTGTGGCACTGGATCTATAATCGGGGCGCGACCGAGTTCTCGGCGATGACCGACATCTCGAAGACGATGCACCCGTGGCTGGAGCAGCGCTTCGTGATCAGCCGGCCCAACGTGGTCGAGGCGCAGGTGTCGACCGACGGGACGCGGAAGTGGTTGCTGCGATCGGACGATGCGCAGGATTACGAGATGGTGTTCATCCCCGACGCGGATCGCGGCACGCTGTGCGTGTCGAGCCAGGTCGGCTGCACGCTGAACTGCACCTTCTGCCACACAGGGACGATGCGACTGGTGCGCAATTTGACGCCCGCCGAGATCGTCGGCCAGGTGATGCTCGCGCGTGATTCGCTCGGCGAATGGCCGAGCCAGCCCGAGGGGCGGATGCTCACCAACATCGTGATGATGGGGATGGGCGAGCCGCTCTACAATTTCGAGAATGTCCGCGACGCGCTGAAGCTGGTGATGGACGGTGCGGGCCTTGCGCTGAGCCGCCGCCGGATCACGTTGTCGACGTCGGGCGTGGTGCCGATGATGGCGCGCGCGGGGGCCGAGATCGGCGTGAACCTCGCGGTGTCGCTGCATGCGGTGACCAAGGAAGTGCGCGACGAGATCGTGCCGCTCAACCGGAAGTACGGCATCGAGGAATTGTTGCAGGCGTGCGCGGATTATCCGGGCACGAACAACGCGCGCCGGATCACGTTCGAATATGTGATGCTGAAGGACAAGAACGACTCCGACGACGACGCGCGCGAGCTGGTGCGGTTGCTGCGGAAGTACGAACTGCCGGCGAAGGTGAACCTCATTCCGTTCAATCCTTGGCCGGGTGCGACCTACGAATGCTCGACGCCGGAGCGGATCAGGTCGTTCTCCAGCATCGTGTTCGGCGCGGGGATTTCGGCGCCGGTGCGGACGCCGCGCGGGCGCGACATCGATGCGGCATGTGGGCAGCTGAAGACCGCGTCGGAGAAGAAGAGCCGCGCGCAGATCGATCGCGAGGCCGCCGCCGAGTCCGACGCTTTTGCTTGAGTGGACTGCGGTCGCGTTGGCGGCAGGGGCTGGCGTTCTCGGCGGGGCGATGAACGCGCTGGCGGGCGGCGGCAGCTTTGCGACGATGCCGACGCTGATCGGACTCGGCGTGCCCTCGACCTTCGCCAATGCCACGAGCAACGTCTCGCTCCAGCCGGGCGCGATGGCGAGTGCGTGGGCGTACCGGCATGGGCTGCAGCCGATCTCCGGCGTCAGCATGAAGACGATGGCGGGAATTACGTTCGTCGGCGGCCTGGTCGGCAGCCTGTTGCTGGTCGCAACGTCGGCGCGTGCGTTCGACCTGATCGTGCCGTGGCTGCTGCTGTTCGCGACACTCGCGATCGCGTTCGGCACGCGCGCATCGCTGTGGCTCCGGTCGCGGGTCGAGATCGGGCCGAAGTCGCTAGTCGCGGTGCAGGCGTTGCTGGGAATTTATGGCGGGTATTTCGGCGGCGGCGTCGGATTGATGCTGACCGCCGCGTGGGGGCTGTTATCGGGCGCGACACCCGCCACGCTCGCGCCGCCGCGGACGCTGATGCTGGCGGTCGCCAACCTCGCCGCGACGATCATCTTCATCGCGACCGGGATGGTGGTGTGGGCGCTATGCGTACCGATGCTGATCGGCGGGATCGTCGGCGGGCATTTCGGCGCGAAACTCGGGTTGTTGCTGTCGCCCCAGGTGATCCGCGTGTGGACGCTGCTGGTGACGATCGCGACGACGATCGTGTTCTTCTACCGCGCCTATTCCTGAAGCCCGGTCTTCGCAGCGAGCCATTTCGCCGCGGCCTCGGGCGTTTCCTTGTCGGTATCGCGGTCGACCCGGTAGTTCGCGGCGCGCATCGCCTCGACCGGTATGCGGCCGACCATAGGCTTCAGCGCGGCGAGGAACTTGGCGTCCCCTGCCCGCTTCGGCGCGACCATCAGGATTGCGTCGTAGCCGGGGATCGCACGCCGCGGGTCGGTCAGCACGGTAAGCCCGTCCGCGGTGATCCGGCCATCGGACGAGAAGGCGGAGATGACGTCGACATTGCCGCTCTCCAGCGCGCGGTACATGAAGGTCGGGCTGTACGGCGTCGTCTTGGCGAAGCGGAGCGGATAGGCGCGCTTCACCGCGGCCCATTCGGGGCGTTCGAGGAATTCGAGATCGCTGCCGAGCGTCATGCCCGGCGCGGCCTTCACCAGATCGTCGAGGCTGGCGATGCCTTTGGACTTCGCCTCGTCGCCCTTCATCGCGAAGGCATAGGCGTTCTCGAACCCGAGCGACCCGACCAGGCCGACATGATGCTCGCGACTCGCCCAGTCGCTGATCGCGGCGACCATCGCCGGACGTTCGGGGACGTCGTTGCGCTTCATCTCGTTCGCCCAGATCGTCCCGGCATAATCGACATAGACGTCGATATCCCCGCCGGAGAGCGCCCCGAAGACGACCGCCGAGCCGAGGCCATCGCGATATTCGACGGTGTAGCCGGCCTGTTCGAGCCGGTCGCCGATCAGCCGCGCGAGGATGTATTGCTCGGCGAAGTTCTTTGCGCCCACGACGACCGTGCGGTCTGCGCCACTTTTGGGCCAGAGCGGGGCGGTCGCCGCCGCGATGCCCAACACCAGCACCACCGCGCTTGCGATCCAGAGCCAGCGGCGGCGCGCGCGGATGCCGTATTCGATCGCCCCGATCAGCGCGTCGACCGCCAGCGCGAGCGCGGCCGCCGACACGCAACCGGCGAGCACCAGCGCCCAGTTCTGCGTCTGCAACCCCGCGAAAATCATGTCGCCGAGGCTCGGCTGGCCGACCGTCGTCGACAGCGTCGCGGCACCGATCGTCCAGACCGCCGCGGTGCGGATGCCGGCGATCAGCACGGGCGCGACCAGAGGTGCCTCGACCAGCCGCAGTTTCTGCGCAGGCGTCATGCCGACCGCGTCCGCCGCCTGGATCACCGCGGGATCGATGCCGTGCAGCCCTGCCACCGCATTCCGCAGGATCGGCAGCAGCGCGTACAGAGTCAGCGCGATCAGCGACGGGAGGAAGCCCAATGCGGGGATGCCGCCCCCGACCAGCGCGGAGAGGCTGAGCAGCAGCGGATAAAATAAGGCGAGCAGCGCGAGGCTCGGGATCGTCTGGACGAGGCTCGCAAAGCCGAGCGAGACGCGCGCCACGGTCGCGTTGCGCGCGGACCAGATGCCGAGCGGCAGGCTGATCGCGATGCCGAGCAGCAGCGCCGCCGCGGACAGCAGGACATGGTTGGCGAGCAGCGGCGGCACGCGGCCGAGCGCGTCGAGGAACGCGCTCATGCGACTAGCGCCTGCAAGCGTTCGGCCTGCGCGCGCGGCACCTGGACCAGTGCCTGCGCGTCGTCGCCGCCCTTGCCGGCGACGAGGTCGGCGGGCGTGGCGTCGGCGACAATCCGCCCGGCCTTCATCACCAAGACGCGGTCGGCGAGCAGCAGCGCCTCGGCCATGTCGTGCGTGACGAGGATCGTGGTCAGCCCGAGCCGGTCGTGGAGTTCGCGGATCCGCGTGCCGAGCGCATCGCGCGTGACCGGGTCGAGCGCGCCGAACGCCTCGTCGAGCAGCAGCAGTTTAGCGCCGGGTGCGAGCGCGCGGGCGATGCCGACACGCTGGCGCTGGCCGCCCGAGAGTGCGTCGGGCATACGGCCGGCAATATCGCGGGGCAGATCGACGAGGTCTAGCAGTTCGCCGACCTTCGCCTCGTCCGTGCGGCCGGCGATGCGCAGGCCGATCGCGATGTTTTCGGCGATCGTCATGTGCGGGAACAAGCCGATATTCTGGAAGACGTAGCCGATCCGGCGGCGCAGTTCGGGCGCGGGCTCGGCGGCGACGTCGGCACCGTCGATCGTCACGCGGCCATCGCTCGGCTCGACCAGTCGGTTGAGCGTCTTCAGCAGCGTCGACTTGCCCGAACCGGACGTGCCGACGAGCGCGACGAAACTGCCGCGTGCGATCTCCAGCGAAACGCCGTCGACGGCGATCGTCGAACCGTATCGTTTGGTGACGCGTTCGAAAGCGAGCGCTGGGGAATTGTCTGGCATCTGCGCGCAGGATGCGGGAAACATACCGGAAAATCAAATGGAGAGGGTATGAGCCAGCAGGGCATTTTCATCACCGGCGGCGGATCGGGGATCGGCCGCGCCACCGCGATATTGTTCGCGCGGAAGGGCTGGCGGGTCGGGCTCGCCGACGTCAACGTCGCAGGGCTTGCCGAGACCGCCGCGCTGCTGCCCGCGGGGATGGTCAGCACCTATCAGATGGACGTGCGCGACCGCGATGCGTGGGTGGCGTCGCTCGATGCGTTCGTCGCGACTACCGGCGGGCGGCTCGACGTGCTGTTCAACAATGCCGGGATCGGATCGGGCGGACCGCTCGCGGAGACCGATTTCGCCGAGATCGACCGGGTGATCGCGATCAACCTGGTTGGCGCGCTGAACGGGGCGCGGATCGGCCATGCGTATCTGAAGCGGACGCCGGGATCGTGCCTGCTCAACACCGCGTCGGCGTCGGCGATCTATGGCTCGGCGGGGCTCGCGCCCTATTCCGCGACCAAGTTCGGGGTGCGCGCGATCACCGAGGCGCTCGACGGCGAATGGGCGGCGGACGGCATCAAGGTGCGCTCGATCGTACCGAGCTTCATCGACACGCCGCTGCTCGATTCCGCGGCGGGGAACACCAACCACTCGATCCGCGAGACGGTGACGGGTGCCGGGCTGGAGCTGACCGGCGTGGACAAGGTTGCGGAGGCAGCCTGGGCCGCGGTGCACGGCGACAAGGTCCACACGTTCGTGGGGAAGACCGCGCACCGGATGGCGTTCGCCGCGCGGTGGATGCCTGGTGCGCTGCGGAAGCGGATGCAGCGGGATATGCGGAAGTAGAGCTTCTGGTACCCCCCCGGCGGACGCCGGGGCCCAGTTGGGGAAGAGATGTAACGACGGGCGATCTTCCGCCAGCTTCGTCCCCCACCTGTGCCCCGGCCTTCGCCGGGGGGGGTGTACTATAAGGCCCCCGTAGTCTCAGGCGTCGCCGACGATCGCGTCGATCGCTTCGGCCATCTCGATATCGCGCGGTGACAGCCCGCCTGCGTCATGCGTCGTCAGCAGGATTTCCACACGGTTCCAGACGTTCTTCCACTCCGGGTGGTGGTTCGCGCGTTCGGCGATCAGCGCGACCTGCGTCATGAAGCCGAACGCCTCGACGAAATCGGCGAACACGATCGTCCGCGTGATCGCGTCGCGCGCATCGTCGTAATCCCACTCGTCGAGCCCATCGAGCGCCTCGGCCCGCTCGGTATCGTTCAGCGCTTCGATCATCGGGCTCTCCCTTGCCGCAACAGTTCGCCGACGCGTATGGCTGGCGGCATGAGCGGGCAAGCGACAATATCCGGGGAGGCCCCCGACGCCGACACGATCGAGGCGATCTGCCGCGCGACGATCGCCAGGCTGCCGCAGCAGTTCGCGGAGCATCTCGGCGACATCGTCTTCGCGGTCGAGGAGTTTGCCGACGACGAGACGCTGGCGGCGCTGGGCCTCGAACATCCGCTCGACCTGTCGGGGCTGTATCACGGCCGCCCGCTCGGCGAGAAATCGTCGATGGACGTCGCGCCGATGCCTGATCGCATCGTGCTGTACCGCCGCGCGATCCTGGAGGAATGGATCGAGACCGGCGTCCGACTAGACGATCTCGTCGCGCATGTGACGATCCACGAGATCGGCCATCATTTCGGCCTGAGCGACGACGACATGCACGCGCTGGAGGATAGCGCGACGTGAGTCTCGCGTTTCGCGACGTTGCGTGCATGCGGGGCGGAAGATTGCTGTTCTCGGGCGTGTCGTTCGACCTCGGGCCGGGCGATGCGGCGATCGTCACCGGCCCCAATGGCGTCGGCAAATCGAGCCTGATCCGCATCGCCGCCGGCCTGCTCGCGCCGTTCGAAGGCGCCGTAACCTGTGACGCGGACAAGGCGTTGCTGACCGAGGCGAGTGCGCTCGACTCGGACCGCACGCTCATCGACGCGCTCCGTTTCTGGGCCGCATTGGACACTGCGCCCGCCCCCGATACCCGGATCGCCCACGCGCTGTCCGCCCTCGATCTCGACGCGCTCGCGGGCATTCCGGTCCGCCTGCTGTCGACCGGGCAACGCCGCCGCGCGTCGATCGCACGCGTTGCCGCCAGCGGGGCGCCTGTGTGGCTGCTCGACGAACCCGCCAACGGGCTCGACACGGTGTCGATCGCCCGACTGGAAACGCTGATCGCGGAGCACCGCGCCACCGGCGGGATCGCACTGGTCGCCACGCACCTGCCGCTGGCGCTTCCCCACGCGCAGGAGATCGCGTTGTGATCGCGCTGATCCGTCGCGATCTGCGGCGCAGCGTGTCGAGCGGTGGCGCGACGCTGGTGGTCGCGTTCTTCCTGCTGGTCGCGACGTTGTTCCCGTTCGCGATCGGCCCCGACGCGGCGTTGCTCGCGCGGATCGGTGGCGGGGTAATCTGGACGGCGGCGCTGCTCGCAGCCTTGTTGCCGGTCGAGCGGCTCGTCGGTCCCGATCTGGAGGCGGGCGTGTTCGACCAGTTCGTCGTCCGCGGGATGTCGCTCGCGCTGGTCGCACTCGCAAAGACGATCGCGCACTGGCTGAGCTTCGGCCCCCCGCTGATGCTCGCCGCGGTGATCGCCGCGGGCCTGCTCAACCTGTCGGCCGACACGCTGCTCCGGGTAGAGATCGGTCTGCTGATCGGCACGCCTGGCCTTGCCGCGCTCGCGGTTGCCACCAGCGCACTGGTCGCGGGGGTGCGCGGCGGCGGGGCAGTGACGGGCCTCGTCATGCTGCCGCTCGCGGTCCCGTTGCTGATCTTCGGCGCGGGATCGCTCGACCCGGCCGGCGGCGCGGGCGCGGTGAAACTGCTCGCCGCGGTCAGCCTGGTGCTAGTCGCGGGCGCGCCGTTCCTGGCGGCGGCGGCGATCCGCGCGGGCATGGACTGAGGCGATGAGCATGACCGACGAGCAAGCCAGCCCCGTACGCGCCGGGCTGATCGGATACGGGTTCTCGGGCAAGACCTTCCATGCCCCGTTGATCGCGTCGGTCGCGGGGCTCGAGCTTCGCGCGGTGTCGTCGCGCGATGCCGACAGGGTGCAGGCGGACTTTCCGGGGATGGCGGTCCACCCCGATCCGCATGCGCTGATCGCGGCCGAGGATATCGACCTCGTTGTAATCGCGACGCCGAACGAGACGCACGCACCGCTCGCGAGGGCCGCGATCGCGGCGGGGAAGCATGTCGTGATCGACAAGCCGTTCACGCTCGACCTGGACGAAGCGCGCAGGCTTGTCGCGCTGGCGGAAGATCGGGGCGTGCTGCTGTCCGTCTTCCACAACCGCCGCTGGGACAGCGATTTCCTGACCGTGCGCGCCGCGATCGACTGCGGTATCGTCGGCGACGTCACGCATTTCGAATCGCATTTCGACCGGTTCAGGCCAGACGTCCGCGACCGCTGGCGCGAGCGATCGGGGCCGGGCAGCGGCGTCTGGTACGATCTCGGTCCGCATCTGGTCGATCAGGCGCTGCTCCTGTTCGGCCTGCCGGACCGGGTGCAGGCCTCGATCGCGGCGCAGCGCCCGGGTGCGATGACGGACGATTGGGCGCATGTCGTCCTGTCTTATGGCGCGCGCCGCGTGATCCTCCAGGCGAGCATGCTGGTCGCGGGCGGTGTCGACCGCTTCACCGTGCACGGCACCGCCGGCAGCATGACGAAGCGATGTGCCGATCGACAGGAGGCGCAGCTTTTAAGCGGAATGCGCCCGGGCGACGCGAACTGGGGCGAGGATCCCGATCCGCTCGTGATCCACGCCGCCAACGGGCAACGCGAACAGCGCGCGATACCCGGCGATCAGCGTCTTTATTACCGTGGAATCGCGGCGGCGGTTCGGGGCGCAGCGAAAAACCCGGTCGCGCCGATCGAAGCGCTAGCGGTAATGGCGGTCGTCGAGGCGGCGTTCCTGTCCGCGAAGACCGGCGCGACGACGGCATTGGCGCTGACCGATCGCGAGCGGGACGCCGCAGCCCGCGCCTTACCGACCGCGACTGTACAAATCTGAACGATCCGTCCGGGCGCCGCGCGGGTATCGAATGCGTCGCTTGCGAAGCACCTCCGGTCGGTTGCCGATCCGGATCTTCTCTGACAGGATCGCGACGTGCCCGACCCCCTTCACCATGGCCTCAACCAATCGCGGTGGCCCAAGCGGATCGGTCGGTTGATCGATGCGATCTGCCTGGTGGCGCTGATCGTGGTGATCGTCACGGTCATCTACGGCTTCTGGCTGCGCGCGATCTGGGCGCATGGCTACTACCTGGCAGTCGCAGTCGCGGTGCTCGGCGCGTTCGTCATCCTGATCGGGCTTGCGCAACAGGCGATCGCCGCGCGCGACGTGGCGACCTGGCGCGACATGGCCGAATGGCAGATCCGCGCGGCTCGGGCGGCGGCGGGACAGGGCGGCGCGACGCAGGCGGACGCCGACGACGAGATCGAGGCGAATGCCGCCTATTACGAGATCCTGATCGGTACGCTGGTCGCGCATGCCGAACAGGACGAACGGAGCATCGTCGATGAGCGGTGATCCGCATCTCGAACTCGGCGAAAGCCTGCCGCGGTTCCTGTCGCACTGGCTGGCGGCGTGCTTCGGGCATTTCCTGATGGTGCTGCTCCCGCTGATCACCGACTGGGCGCATGTGAAGAACGCGACCTGGCCGAGCTGGTGGTCGCTGCTGCTGTTCGCCGCGTCGACCTCACTGGTCGCGGCGATCATCAATGCCAATTTGCCGGTGACGCCACGCGAGATGATCAAGAGCGTCGCGCTGGGGTTTGCGCTGAACGCGACCATCGTCATGCTGCGGCTGGCGTGATTGGCGCGCGCGTGCCGCTGGTTTCGCGGCTGTTCTCCCGCGATGCGGCGCTAGGCCGCGACCAGATCGCGCCGCTCCAGCTGCTGCGTGGACTGGCGGCGTCGGGCGTCGTCGTCGAGCACCTACTGGAGCGCTATGTCCGGCGCGGTGCGATTACCCATGACCTGCCCGATTTCACGACCCGGCTCGGCCAGACCGGCGTAGCCACCTTCTTCGCGATCAGCGGCTTCATCATGGTCTATATCGCGCTGCGGGAGGAGCGGCCGCCGCCATCGGGCTGGTCGTTCCTGCGCAACCGGTTCCTGCGGGTCGCACCACTCTATTATCTGACGACGCTGATGATCGTGGCGTTCGGCTGGCTGGCGCAGGCGATGGGCGCACGGACCATTGTCGCGGCGCGCCTGCCGAACGTGGCCGAATTCCTGTTGTCGTTCGCGTTCATTCCCCACCGCGGCGCCAACGGTTTGATCCAGCCGATCTACGAGCTGGGGTGGACGCTGCATTACGAGATGTCCTTCTACCTCCTGTTCGCAGCGGGCCTCGCGGTGCTGGCGCGGCGCGGCGCGTTCCTCGTGCTGGCGGTGCTGGTGCTGCTCATCGCGGCGGGGACCGGCATCGATGCGCCACCCGACCGCGTCGGCATGTCGGTCGCCGCCTATGTCTTCACGCGGCCGATCATGGCCTATTTCGCGATCGGGATCATGATCGCGCTCGTCCGCCACCGGATCGGCGACCGCCTGCCGGTGCTGCCGATGTCGGTGATCGCATTCGTCGCCTTGGCCGCGCTGGGGGTCGCCACTATCGACTCGAACCAGGTCGTCGCGATGGCGGCAATCGCAGGAGCAGTGGCGGTGACCGTGCTCACGACGCCCGCGACGACGCGACGGTCGGACGGGTTCGCGGCCTTCTCGCGTGCGTTCGGCAATGCGTCCTACAGCATCTATCTCACGCACAGCTTCGTGCTGGGCGCATTCGCGTCGGCGACCGTGTCGATCGTTGCATCCGGCCTACCGGCGCTGCTCGCGATGGCGGTGCTCGCCTGTGCAGTGTGCTTCGGCGTGGGGTGGCTGTCCTGGCGGCTGATCGAGCTGCCGATCGCGGAAGCGTTGCGTGGACGGCGTCCGTCCAGGGCCGAACTCGTCGCCCCCTGAGGTTAGTTGGCGGTAGGCGATACCGGCAGGACGCGGCGCTCTGGAGTCGGCGGCGAAGCGCTGCTGTCGCCGACTTCGGGACCACGCGGCAGCACGCGACGTTCGCCAAGGCTGACCGTCGGCACCGGGGAATCGTCGGGCAGGCTGGCGCGATAGCCGCTGAGGACGGGTCGCTCACTCGGCGCAACGGCACCGGATACGGTGGCCACCGTAGCCGCTGCGTCCGTCGCCGTCGGGGTAACGACGGTTGCGGGCAGGGTCATCGCCGGTTCGTTGCCCGCATAGACGCCGCGAAATGCACCGCCCCGCCCGGCCGGACCGTTCCAGCGGTAGAAGATGTGCGCGCCGATCGCCGCGACCTTTTCCAGGCTTGATGCCCAATACGGCACGACGTAGTTGGCGTGATAATGCGTCGTCCAGCCGACCGGGGCGAACACCGCGCCGCCCAGTGCCGACGTCGCGATCCGCGAGGCGCGCAGCCAGCCCTTCTGCGACGGTAACCGGCCAAGCGCGCCATCGCAGACGAAGGTGAACTGGCAGCCGGTCCTGCGTTGCGATCCGTCGAGGACGACGCCGCAGACCGTCTTGGGATACGCGGGATGGCGCACCCGGTTGAGGATGACTTGCGCCACCGCGCGCTCGCCATCGTCCGATTCGCTGCCCGCCTCGTAATAGACCGCCATCGTCAGGCACTGTAGCGAACGGCTGTAATCTTCCGCCTTGCCAGTCCGCAGCGCGAAGGTGGACGCCGATTCGACGCGCTTCGCCACGGTCGGCGCGGCAGCGTTCCAGGCCACCGCCTGCTCGGGCGTCAGCGGGCGCATCGTCTTCGGTGCGAACGGTGCCTCGATCCGCGCGGTGCTCGCCCAGCGCGTGCCACCGGTCGCGTCGAACGTCTTGTCCGGCGGCGTCCGGAGGCTGACGACTGCGACAATGATCGATCCTCCGATCAGGATCAGCGCCAGCAGGGCGGGCACGATCACGCCCAGGTGAAACCGACGCACCGGCGGCAGCGACGAAACGGTGTTCGGATCGAGGATCAGCGTCGAGGGCGCCGGCTCGTGCGACGCGGGCGCCTGTCGCCGAATAAGGTCGAGAAGAGCCATTGCTTCGTCGGGTGTTAGTGAATTGAAGCGCACCGCGCCAGCGCGTAACGACGGGCGATCATGGTCATGCCCCTCGTCCTGCTGCTCGCCGCGCCGCTGTTGGTCCAGTCCCAGAAACCCAATGGGCCGGTGCCGCAGGCTTCCGCCCCGCAAGCTTCGACCTCGCAAGTATCCGCGGGGCCGCTCGCCGGGGGGTTGTTCAGCGCGGGGCAGCTGCGGCAGCGCTGTTTGTCCAACGTGCCGGCCGACGCGTCCTATTGCTTCGCCTATATCACCGGCGTGCATGACACGGTCCGCGCGTACGAGGCGTGGCTGAACCAGCGCGAATTCTGCGTGCCCCGGCATGTCCCGCAGGGCGATTTGCGCCAGGCGTTCATCGACTATCTGCGCGACAAGCCTTCCGACCTGTCCGGCGAAGCAGCCTCGGTCGTCGTCGTCGCGCTGAAGATTCGCTATGCCTGCGGTAGCGGCTCGCGCGGGACGCCGCCTGCCCCGTCTCGGAGCGGCAAACCCTGACCCGCGCTAGCTACTCCGGCCCAAACCGGAGCAGCGGTTCGGCTTATTTCGACGCGTCGTCGTAGCGATAGCGGTAATAATCGTAAGACTGACCGAAGCCCGCCTTCTTGGCGTTGTACTTGGTCATGACGCAGCCGATCACGGTGCCGCCGGCGCGGAGCAGGCGGGACACGGCGTTGCGTGCCTGTCCGAAATGCGCGCTCGAGGCTTCGGCGACGAACACGGTGGCCTGTGCGGCGGCCGTCAACTGCGCCGCGTCGGCGAGTGCAAGGACCGGCGGACCATCGACGATCACGACATCGTAGTCCGCCTCCAGCGCGGCGAGCAGATCCTGCATCGCCGTCCCCGCGAACAGCGTCGCGGGATCCGGTGGCAGCCGCCCGCTCGGCAGGAAGCTGAGCCCGGGGAACGCGGTCGGCAGGATCGACGCGCCGCGTTCGGTCATCCGCGCAAGGACCGACGAAAGGCCGATCTCGGGCAAGGTGATCCCCAGCGTGCGGTGCAGCGACGGACGCCGCAAATCCGCATCGACCAGCAGGACGCGGCGGCCGAGCCCGGCGAAGTCGCGCGCAAGGGCGAACGAGGTGGTCGACTTGCCCTCCGACTTGCTGCTGCCGGTGACGAGGATCGACCGCGGCGGACCCTGGTTCGACGACAGCTCGATCGACGTCCGGATCGCGTGATACGCCTCGGCGATCTCCGACTTCGGATTGTTGAGCGCGTCGAGCGGCGAATCGCCCCGCGTGTCGGGCACGACGCCGAGCAGCGGGATGTGCAGCTTCTGCTCGACGTCCTGCGGATCGCGGATCGAATCGTCGAGATAGTCCCGACCGAACGCATACAGCATCGCCAGCGCGAGCCCGGCGATCAGCGCGAGCGCGACGTTCAACAGCGGCCGCGGCGACGTCGGACGACGGGGCTGTTCGGCGGTATCGACGCTGGAGACGTTGTTGGTCGTGATCCCCGCCTCGGCGCTGACTTCCTTGTAGCGCTGGAGCAGGCCTTCATAGAGCTGGCGGTTGGTATCCACCTCGCGGCGCAGGATATTGTAGCGAACGCTGCGGCCCTGCTCGGCGAGCGTGGCGCCCTGAAGCGCGGTGACCTGCTGGATGAGCGCGCGGTTCTGACGCTCGGCGGTCAGATACTGGTTCTCGATCGACTTGCGCGTTACCTCCGCAAGCTGGCGGATCTGCTGGTCGAGCGTGGCGATCTCGGCAAGCGCCTGGATCACGACCGGGTGGTCGGGCTTCAGGCGACGGCGGACTTCGCTGAGGCTGGCGATATCCTCGGCGCGCTTCTGCGACAGGCGTTGGACCGCCTCGTTCGACTGCACTTCGGGCAGCGACATCAGCGGCGCCCGACGCGCCTGCTCCCACCGCGCACGTGTCCGCAGGCGGTTGGCCTCCGACGTCGCCGAATCGGCGTTGAGCTGGATGAGATTGGCGGTGACGAGCGAGCGCGGCGCGTTGTCCGCTTCCTGCTGGCGCGCGCCCGCGCTGGCATCGATCAATCGCGCCGATCGGGCGTAGGCGATCAGGTCGCGCTCCGACCCTTCGAGGCGGGTCTTTGCGAGGCCGAGCTGGTTCTGGAGGAACCGGCGGGAATAGGACGACGCGGAGAATTTCCGCTGGATATTCCCCTCGATGAAATTGGTCGCGTAGCTGTTGGCGATCTCTGCGGCGAGCGCGGGGTCGCGGCTGGTGAAGATGATGTGGACGACGCGCGAGTTGCGGCGAAGGTCGATCGTCAGGTTCCTTTGCAGGACGTCGACGACCTGATCGGCAAGGCTGGCATCGCCCGGCTTGATCTCGATCTGGCGCGCGCCGGTCATCCGCTTGAGGAAATCGTCGTTCGCACTCAGCGCAAGGCTGTCCGAAACGCGGCGCGCGATCGCCCGGCTGTTGAGCACGTCCGCCTGCGTCTGGAGGAAGCGATCGGCGTCACTGCCGGCGACCTGCGGCTCCGAATCCTCGGTGCCGAGAACCTTGGCAACCTGCTGGTCGATCTGGATGCTCGACTGCGCGGTGTACTTGCGCGGCATCAGCAACGCGGAGGCGATGCCGAGCATCAGCGCGACGCCGACGATCGCGATCATCATGTAGCGATTGCGGAAGATCGTCGCCCAGACTGCGCGAAGATCGATCGCCGGTTCGTCCTCCTCGCCCTCGGGAACGGAAAAATCCTCGCGCTCGGCGAAATTCGACCCAGGGGCCGAACCGAAGTTCCGCCGGTCGTTCGGCGTGAGAGCGCCCTGAGAGACGTCGACACTCCCCATGAGTCAGTTCTCTTCCTGTGATCTTAGAATTGCGCGAAGACGCCGAAGCCCGCGAGCAACGGTGCCGCGCGCAGAATATCATGCCAGGCCGACTTGCCCGTCGAATGACCGACGATGATCGTGTCGCGAGCCGCGATCGCGGGATCGGCATCGTCACCGCGGCGGATGCGCTTCAGATCGAACACCGCCCCCATCCGCTTGCCGTCGATGTAGCGGATCACAATCACCTCGCGCAACGACGCGTCCTCGCTCTCGCCCTTGGCGAGCGCGATCGTGTCGAGCAGCGTGGTCGGCCCGGAAATCGGATAGATGCCCGGCTCCTTGACGTCGCCCTGCACGGTGACGCGCTGCGCAACCGAACTGGCGACGGTGACCGTGACTTGCGGATTGACGTAGAACCGCTCGGCCAGCTTCGCGGCGAGCAGGTCGGCGAGCTGCGTGCTGGTGTTGCCGGCTGCCTGGATCCGTCCGATCAACGGCATCGATATAACGCCCGCGGCATCGACGACGACCCCACGCGTCGAAATGTCGGCTTCCTGGAACACGACGATGTCCAGCGTATCGAGCGCGCCGATACGATAATCCTGCACCCGTGGCGCCCCCACAGGCGCCGGGATCGTCTCATACGCGGCTTCGCCGGTTCGGAGGTTAGGGCCGACATTATCGTCGGCGCACGCGCCGAGCATGGCGCTCAGCGCGACCACCCCTATCAAGGTCGCTCGCATCCGTTGATCTTGCCCCTTTGGAATGACGAACCCTCGCACTACCCGGTGCACTCGGTCAAGCGTCTAACCTGTGTTACCGGCGCCTGCATGGACGTCACTGCCCGGCCGCGGCGGCGATGCGAACCGAATCGATCCAGAACACGCCGGGTTGCCCACCACGCTCGCGCAGGTTGAGCCCGAGGATCTGCACCGGACAGCCGGTTCCGACCGTGACGACACCAGCCATGTGCCGCCAGCCCGCCCCTCGCCCGTCGAGCGCGATGCCGTCGGTCGAAACCGGGCTAGGTCGACCGGCGCATGTCAGCGAAAGCGTGGCCGGAACGTCGGCACCGCGAACCATGGCGCTCACCCGCCAGCGGCCCGGCGGCAAGGTTATCGCCTGCGCCAGCGCGGTGCCGCTCGACAGCCCGTCCGAGACGATCTGCAGTGCGTGGCCGCTGCCGTCCGCGCCGCGATCCGCCGGGATCACGCGTACGCCCGGCAAGCTCGGTGCGCCCCAGGCATAGGGGATGACCCCACCCGGCAGTGGTGACGGCAACGCCTCGAACCCGCCATCCGCGACCAGCCCGCGGCCACCGCTCCCGAGCCAGACCTGACGCGCGCCGGCGATGTCGCCCCTGTCACCGAGCTGCCAGCGGATCAGCGTAGTTTCCAGCGGAGTCGCGGTGACGCCCGCCTTCTGCAGCTTGCCAAGAAACTCGAGCGTGCGCGGCACCGATTCGGCTGCGTCCTTGGCGATCAGGTTGAAGAAACCCTGCCGCCATTTGGGCGCATCGCCGAGGCGCGCGACGACCGCGTCCACGCCGCCGGGCGACAGATAGGTGCGGCGCATCTGCGGCATGATCGCGTCGGGCAGCTGGGCACGGCGCAACAGCGCGTCGATGCGCTCCGCGGCGACACCGGTGCTGCCAACCTCCAGCGCGCGTTCCGCCAGCCACAATTGCATCAGCGTATCGCGCCAGCCTAGCGCGGCGCCCGCCTGCAGCAACGCGCTGCCGCGAACCGGCTGGTCAAGCGCGAGATCGGCATAGCCGTGTGCGCGGACTGCCCCCGCGTCGACCGGGTCGATCGCCAGCGCACGGGCCGCGGCAGCGCGTGCCGCGGCTGGCTGGCTGGCGAGTTGCTCGGCATTGGCTAACGCGGACCAGGCGCTGGCCGACCACGGCGAGACCGTCGTCGCGGCCGCGGGCTGGCCGCGTAACGTCAGGAAGCGACCCGCCGCATCGCCACTCGCCGCCAACCCGACAATGGCCGCGACGATCGTCATCGTTATCGTCGAGGGCGTCCAGGCGAAGGACGCGGTCGTGCGGGACTGAGGACGACCAACCGCGGCGATCAGGCCGAGCGCGGCGCCGAACAGGCCTGCGATCCCCGCCATGCGCAGCGGATAATCGACCAGCGAGAATAGCAGGATCAGCGCGATCGCCGCACCACCCGCGACCAGTGTCGCGCGCTCCTGACGCGTGCCGGCGTGGCGATCTCCGCCCTGCCGGTCGCTCGCGCCGCGCTCGCCTGCGTGGCGCCAACCCGATACGAGCGCGACGATCAGCACGATCAATCCCGCAGCGATTAGGATCGCCGCGGGCAGTCCCCCTTCGAGGATGAGTTCGAGGAAATCATTGTGCGCGTGATTGACGCTCAGCGGCGACACCTGCCCCAGCGGTTCGACGCTGCGATACACTCGCTCGAAGCTGCCGAAGCCCGTGCCGAACGGGAACGTCTCGCGGACGATGTAGAGCGAGTTCTCCCAATATTGATAGCGTAGTTCTTCGGCGACCGTGGTGAAGCGGGCGAACAGGCGCTGGACCAGATCGGTGCGCAACAACAGGAGCCCGCCGACGACATAGAGCGCGGCGGCGGCAGCGACCGACTTGCCGGTGCGCCGGACGTCGCCGACCAGGGCGAATGCGACGATCAGCGAAATCGGGAGCAACAGCAACGCGGTGCGCGAACTGGTCGCGAGAATGCCGAGCGACAGGAAGCCGATGACGCCGAGCATCCCGAGCCGGCGCGCCGCCCCCGTGCCCATCACGCCCGGCACCGCCGCGAAGACGATCGACACCAGCAGGAACGTCGCCTGATGATTGCGGTTGACGAAGAACCCGACACCGAATCCGCGATGCGCGGTGTCGTACAGGACCGGCGCGCTGCCGCCGGCCGCGACCTGCAACGCGGCGAGCACCGTCGAGATCACCGCGGCGATGACGATCAGCCTCAGCATTGTCACTCGCGACTGGAGCGGAAGCGTCGCCACCGTCAGCATCGCGGCCAGCGGCACGAGCAACGTGAGCAACGCGGTAAACGTCGTGTCGGGCGTCATGCTGAACGCGTGCCACCGCGTCGTCCAGCCGAGTAGCGTGAAGATCTGTACCGCCGTCTCGCGCGCCGGCAGGCTGTGCCACCAGCCCGCGGGTAGTGGAACGAGTTGCGCCACCAGCAGGATCGCCGCAGCGGCGAACACCAGCAGGAAGCGGCTCAGTGCAACCGATCTCGTGGCGGGCTTCGCGGACGCAAGCGTGTTGATTTCGGAGGGTGTCGGACGCGCGACGCGGACGATCAGGACAAGTGCCAGAATTTGCGCGGCGAGTTCGATCAGCGGATAGCCATTGCCCGCGCCCCCGCCGAACAACAGGACGGCCAGGAACACCACCAACGGCGCATGACCCCGCCATGGCGCCGACAAACCGAACCTATGAGTGCGAGACCGTCCGCTCGACCGTCCGCTAGACCGGCCACTCTCTCTTCTAGAGTTGCGGCGCGCGTCCATGCCGCTCATGCGGAACGCCCCCACGCACTGTAGCAATGGTGCTCGCTGCGGCACAGCATGACGATCATGTCCACCGGGTCATGCAATCCCGCGCTTGCCGTCAGCGATCGTACGTCACGTAAAGCCATCGATGGACCGCTTCGATAAGGACTGGGACAGGCAGGTGAGCTCGTCAGGCGACCGATCGTCGCAATCGGACGGGACGATCGTGCGGATTCGTCGATCCACAGCAATTGGCGAAGATCACGCCCCCAGCCGGCAAGTCATCGACGCCACCGTCCGGACGTTTTTGACGTTACCGAACGCGACCGTGGATCAAAAACCACTGAAAGGCACATAAAAGATAAAGGCGAAGCACTCGTTCGAATGCTTCGCCTCAATGACTCTCGCGATCACGCGCCTAGCGAGGCCGCGTCAGCCGATCAGTTCGGGCTGGAGTCGTCGTCACCACCGCTGGCGACGACCGCAACCACTGCAACCAGGGCAACGACCCCGAGCAGCGGCAGCAGGAATGGCGCGCCAGCGATGTCGTTCTTGCGCTTGGCCGACGTTCCGATGCGCGTCGGCGAACCAGCAGCATCGACCATCTTCACGCTGTCGAAGCTTACTGCTTGCGGACGTGCCGGTGCTGCATACGCTGCACCGATGAATGCCTGGCTAGCGATCGCCGCTCCAAGAATGATCTTTTTGAACATGTTTCTCGACCCCTGAAAACGGCGTTTTCGCGCCTGTACTTCAGTTACTCACTTGCTTGCAGAAGAGTCAAGTAGACGAACCGTGCGTTAAACTAGATTAATTGTACAAAGGGTGTCTTCCTTACAACAAGCCCGTTCATTCCTTACAATTTGCTGCAACTGCTCACATCTGACCGATCAGTTCGGCAAAGAGACAGCAATTATGTCTCTTTTTTCACCTTCGAGGTAGATCGCGCTGAGTATGCCTGATTGATACGCACCCGTATCGATACCAATCCGATTCTCCCGGATGTCGACGTTCGTCGTGATGCTGTGGCCGTGGACGATGATCGCGCCAAAGTCGCGTTCATGGCGCAGGAACTCGCGGCGGATCCACAACATGTCCTCGCGGACTTGGCGGGCGAGCGCGACACCGGGACGAACCCCCGCGTGGACGAAGTAATAGTCTCCGGACTGGACGCTGAGCGGCAATTGCCGAAGCCAGGCGAGCAACCGTCGCGGGATCGCCCGGCGCGCGCTGTTCATATAGTCGCGGGGATCATCCTCGCCGCGCAGGGGAGCGATGCCGAAACTCGCAAGCGTCGCATCGCCGCCGACCGCCAGCCAGCGTCGCAGCGCATCCGGATCGCCGTCGAGTGCCTGAAGCATCGCCTCTTCGTGGTTGCCGAGCAGGACGATGACGCGGCTGTTCTGGCGTTGAAGACCATAGAGCATCATCAGCACCTCGGCGCTTTGCGGCCCGCGATCGACGACGTCTCCGATCAAAACCACATACAGCGAGCGGGCCGGCGGCAAACTTGCGGAATGCTCGCCAATCCGCGCGATCAACATCTGGAGAAGGTCGTATCGGCCGTGGATGTCACCGATGGCATATATTCGGTCACCAGAATCGGTGCTTGGCAACGCAACATCTCCGGTATAGCGTTTCCCGCAAGGTCGTGGGGGAAGCGCGACGATCTAACTTGAATATGCCATTGCGATCAATTGGTTCGATTGCTGGAATATCAAAGTCTGCGATAGTGGAGCACTGCACATCCCATGGGCTGGCCGATGATTGAAGAGAGCCAGTCACGGACGGTATGCACCAAGTCGAGCATGATCCCGATGGACTGGTGGCGCAAGATGGGGACGCGACAAAGTGGCTGAGGTCGGATCAACGTCAGCCCGCTCCCTGCCCGAGCGGTTCTTCGTGAACCCGGGCAACGACAGCGATACTGCCGCATCCACGGTGGATTCTACGCCGCGGCGAACGAATACGCCCGTTGCATCGATCGATCATTTGCGCTTCCCGGTAAATCCGGATAGCGGCACCCCAATGCGCGTCCTGCTTGTCGCCTCGGCCGGTGGGCATTGGATCGAACTTCACCGCCTTCGCGCGGCGTTCGTCGGCGCGGACTGCCAATTCGTCAGTACGTCCAAAGGCATGACGCCCCCGCTCGGCGACCGCGAGGTTCTCGAAATTGCCGATACCGCGCGGGATTCGGCATGGGCGATGGCACCTACCCTGCTTGGCTTGCTGAGGGTCTTTCGCGCGTTCGATCCAGACTTGGTCGTGTCGACCGGTGCCGCGCCGGGCGCGCTGGCGCTGATGATCGCCAAGATGTTCGGCGCACGAACTATCTGGATCGACAGCATCGCCAACAGTGAAACATTGTCGCTGTCGGGGCGCCTCGTGAAGCCGTTCGCCGATCTGCGAATCGCGCAGTGGCAACATCTCGCCGACGAGAACCCGTCGCTGCGTTACCTAGGGCAAATCCTGTGATTCTGGTGTCCGTCGGTACGCAATTACCCTTCGATCGCCTGATCCGCGCGGTCGACGGGTGGGCTGTCGACCATGGTCGTTCCGATGTGATCGCGCAGGTTGGTCCGACCCGCTACCGCCCGGTCGCCCTGAAGAGCTTTGCGCACGTCGCCTACGACGTCTTCCGCGATCTGCAGCAGGAGTGTCGCGTGATGGTGTGTCACGCCGGCATGGGATCGATCATCACCGCGATGGAATTCGGCAAGCCGATCATCGTGATGCCGCGAAACCACAAACTGGGCGAACATCGCAACGGCCACCAGTTCGCGACCTTGCGGCAATTTGGCGATCGCCCCGGCATCTACCCTGCAGACACGGAAGTCGAACTGCGCGCGCTACTCGAGCGGGTCGATGACCTGACTGCGTATCCGACCCTCAATACCATCGCCTCGGATGCGTTTGTCGAGCAACTGGCGGAGATCGTTCATCGACCCGCCAAGGCCTCCAAGATCCGACAACTACGGCATTTTCTCTCCAGCAAACGAGCCGGTGAGCCTGACAGGCCCGGTCTCCGATAGATACCGCGATGCAACAAATTACCTTGATGCTTTATTATTGGCATGTTAGCCAAGAACTGACAGTGTAAATGGGGGTTTGCGTGAAAAATAGAGCGGCTTTTGTCTTGCTAGCCGCCTTTGCGCTTGCCGGATGTTCGAAATCCGGACCGCCCCCCATTTCCAGCGGCGAACGCTATGCCGAGGGCGCAGCCAACGACGACATTTACAAACTGGGCGCCGGCGACAAGATTCGCGTCATTGTTTACAATGAACCGCAATTGAGCGGCGATTTCTCGGTCAGCAGCGACGGCGAAATATCGCTGCCGCTGATCGGCAACGTGAAGGTCGCGGGCAAGCCGATCGAGCGCGTCACGCAGGAGGTGCAGGCACGCCTGTCCGATGGCTATCTGCGCGATCCGCGCGTGAACATGGAAGTGGCGACCTACCGCCCGTTCTTCATCCTCGGCGAAGTCCGCTCGCCCGGCCAATATCCTTATCTGAGCGGGCTGACCGCTTTGAATGCGATCGCCACGGCACAGGGCTATACGCCCCGTGCGCGCAAGGCGACGGTCCGCATCCGCCGGTTCGGCGATCAATATGAGCAGGAATTTGTCCTGACACCCAACCTGCGGATCTATCCGGGCGACACGATCCGTCTGACGGAGCGGTTTTTCTGATACCGGGCACGATCCGGTCAGGCCGGTCGATACGCTATCGCTTGTTTCCGACGAGCCGGACCTGGGACGCGGACGATATGACGGGGGTACGCAGCATTACGCAGACGCGCGCCGCGTCGAGGCACCGGACAGCCCCGCTGTGGCTTCGCGGTACATTGATAGCAGCGTCCGCGCTTACCCCCGCCGTTGCCGCCGCGCAGACCAGCAGCCTGTTGCTGCCGCCGGCGACAACCAGCGGTGACGACTATGATCGCGGTCACAATGTGGGTGTCGTCGAACGTGGGCGGCCCGAATATGACGCGCTGGGCGTCCGGCTGGGCAGTTTAATCGTAAACCCGCAGCTGAACACGTCGATCGGTTACAGCGACAACATTTTCAACGACAACACGAACAAGAAAGCCGACGTCTACACGTCGTTCGAACCCTATGTGAACGTCGCGTCCGACTGGTCGGTGCATCAGTTCCGGCTTACCGGCGCCGCGGACATCCGGCGTTTCGCCAAGCAGACCATCCGCAACCAGGATGCGTGGAACGTCCAGGGCAGCGGTCGCATCGACGTGACGCGCGACCTGACGGTCCGGCTCGACGCACAGGCAGACCGGACGTACGAGTCGCCGTTCTCCGCCGACGTCGTCGCGAATCTGATCGAGCCGTCGCGGTATCTGCGAACGTTCCTGGGAACCCGGACGTCGTACGATTCGGGCCGGTCGCGCGTGATCGGGACGATCGATCGCACCTCGTACGAATTCAGCTCGGTGCGCTTTGCCGACGGGTTGATCCGTGACCAGCGGTATCGCGATCGCGTCACCTATGCCGGCACCGGCACCTATGAACTCGGCTTCAGCCCCAGCCTGTCGCTCTACGCGCGGCTCGAGGCCGACCGGAACAACTATGGCCTAGCGCAGGCCTTTGGCACACCCAACCGCGATTCGAACGGCTATCGCGGCGTATTCGGATCGAATTTCGATATCGCCGGCGTCGCGCGCGGCACCGTCGGCATCGGCTATAGTTATCGCAAGTTCGACGCGAGCCAGACGTATCGCACGACGAGCGGCCTGTCGGTCGAGGCGCGTGCGGACTGGTTTCCCAGCGAACTGACGACGGTCGGTATTCTCCTGCAACGCCGGTTGATCGACGTCGACTTGTCCAACGCAGGCAGTTCCTGGGACAATCGGATTCGAGTCACGGTCGATCACGAACTTCTGTACAATCTGATCGTCACGGTCGGCGGCGAAGTCAGCAAGCGCGAGTATCCGGAGCGATCGAGTTCCACGCAAGTCTATCGTGCGGAAGTCGGCAGCCGCTACCAGATCACACGATGGCTCGGTCTCGACGCGAACATCGGCTACGGATCCAACAAACCGAGCGGCGTCGGCCTCGGCAATCCTTTTGACGAGTTGCGTGCACGTTTCTCGATCCGTATCAGACGATAGGACGCAACCATGTCTCAATTGAAGAACAACGGCCTGTCCGCCAGATACTTAGGAAAATCCTGACATGAAGGTCGTGAACGCGGCAGAGCCCGAGACCCGGTTGAGCGACGTGATCCGCACGGTGCGTGATGTCATCCGCCGGCGCATCCTGATCCTCCTGGGCATCACCGCGGTGGTCGCCGCAATCGGCATCATCCTGACGCTGCGGATCACGCCGGTCTATCAGGGCGTGACCCGCATCCAGATCGATCCGAGCCGCAACCCGCTGGCGCGCACCGCCAGCGAAGCGCAGGCGCAGCTTGCCAGCGAAGCGATCGAGACCGAGGTGTCGGTGATCCGCTCGCTCGATTTGGCACGCGTCGTGGTGAAGCGGCTCAACCTGCTGAACGATCCGGAATTCGGTGGCGGCCCGCCCCCCGAAGGCAAGCCTGCATTGTCGCCGGCAGCCAAGCTCGATGTCGTCGCCCGGTCGGTCAACAGCCACCTCGACGTCGCGCGCGACCGCCTGACCTATATCATGGCGATCCGCTTCAATTCGGAATCCGCTGACAAGGCCGCGCGCATCGCCAATGCATTCGCGACCGGCTATCTGGATACCAAGGTGGGCAACAAGATCGGCACCGCCGAGCGCCAGACCACCTGGTACCAGAAGCGCATGGATGAACTGGCGGCCGAAATCCGCGTCGCTGATGAGAAAGTCGCGCAGTATCAGGCACAGGCCGGCATCGTGCGCGGTGCCTCGAACCAGACCGGAACGATCGTCGACCAGCAGGTCGCACCGCTGTCATTGCAGCTGGCGTCCGCCGAATCCTTTGCTGCCGAAGCGCGGTCGAAGGAACAGTCGGCTAAACAGCAGGTCCGCCGCGGCGCGCTCGACTCGATCTCCGATGTCCGCCAGTCGGCGACCATCCAGGATCTGCGGAGCAAGCGCGCATCCTTGTCGCAAACGCTCGAAGACGTCCGTGGGCGCTACGGCGAACGCCACCCAGATTTCATCAAGGTTCGCGACCAGGTTGCCGGCATCGATGCCGAGCTGAACAAGGAAATGGGTCGCGTCGTGCGATCGCTCGACGCCGATGCAGGCGCTGCCGACGCACGGGCGGCCAGCCTGCGCCAGTCGATGACCCAACTCGAACAGAAGCAGGCCGGCAACGCCCGTGCCTCGGTCATCGCCGCCAGCCTCCAGCGCGACGCCGACGGCAAGCACGACGCGTATGAGAAGATGTCGCAGATGGCGCTCGAATCGCGTCAGGCCGCGCAGAACTCGATCGCGCAGGCGCAGATCATCGACAATGCCGAGCCGCCACAGTCGCCCAGCTGGCCGAACCGCCCGCTGCTGTTCCTGTTGTCGCTCATCGCCGGGTTCGGCGTCGGCATCGCGGTCATCGTGACGCAGGAAATGCTGGTCACCGGCATGCGCAGCATCGACGAAGTCGAGAGCGAGCTGGGCGTGCCGTTGATCGCGGCAATCCCGAATATCCGGCAGGATCACCCTGCCGACATCGTGATCGACAAGCCGACGTCGCAATATTCCGAAGCGTTGCGCAATGCCCGCGCCTCGCTGCTCGGCGTCCGCGGCCAGACTCGGCCGAAGATCATCGCGCTTACCTCGGCGCTGCCGGGCGAAGGCAAGACCACTACCGCGCTGGCACTCGCGCGCGTTATGGCGATGAACGGGGACAAGACGATCATCGTCGATGCCGACGTCCGGCGTGCGCAGTTGCGGATGATCACGCAGACCAAGGCCGATGGCGTCGGCCTGGTCGAACTGCTCCACGGCGACGTGACGCTCGACGAGGCGATCGAGCCGAGCGGGTTGCAGAATCTCGACCAGATCATCATTCACAAGCCATTCTTCTCGTCCGAGAATCTGTTCGGCAACGACTTGATGCCGAAGATCCTCGAGCAGCTGTCCGAGCGCTACGACACGATCATCCTCGATCTGCCGCCGCTCGTCGGTCTGGCGGATGGTCGCTTCCTCGCGGCCCTGGCCGATGCGGTCGCTCTCGTGATCCGCTGGAACAACACGCCAAAGCACGCCGTCACGTCGGCCGCTGCATGGCTGAAGTCGGACGGCGCGAACCTGGTCGGCTCGATGTTTACGATGGTCGATACGAGTTCGCAGGCAGTCGGATCGTATTATTACTATTCGAAGCAATATTCGGAATATTACCAAGAAGCGTGATGATGACCACGCCGCCGCAAATCTCGAGTTCGTAGACGCCCGCGTACTGAATACGCACGGACCCCTTCGCCTGACCGATCCAGCACTACGCTATCACGGTCGGGCGCGGGACGTTGTTATTGACGTACGCCCGTGACGTTGATCTTCGGACGTCAGACGAGCGTCAGGCCGACATCGACGTTGCCGCGCGTGGCATTCGAATAGGGGCAAATCTCGTGTGCGGCATCAACCAGACGCAGGGCTTCGGCGCGGTCGATGCCTGGCAACGACACGGTCAGGTCGGTGGTGATCCCGAAACCGCCAGCCGAGCGCGGGCCGATACCAACCTTGGCGGTCACCGAGACATCGTCGGGAAGCTTTACCTTCAACTGCTGGCCAGCGACCTTCAGTGCGCCGATGAAACACGCGGAATAGCCAGCTGCGAACAGTTGCTCGGGGTTGCTGCCGTCGCCGCCTGCGCCGCCCAGTTCCTTCGGCGTCGAGAGTGCGACGTCGAAACGACCGTCCTGCGACCGTGCGTGGCCGTCGCGGCCGCCGGTTGCGGTAGCTTCGGTGGTGTATTTTACATCAACGGACATGCTGAAATCTCCATATTTGTTATCGCGATAAACATCTAGGTAGGCGCGGTACCAAAGTCCAGTAAGATTTGCCGCGATAAGTAGTTTATGTACGGTTGTCTGTGAAGGAGCACGCCATGCCCGATCCCCTGCCCCTTGATGACCAGCTTTGCTTTTCGCTGTACTCGGCGACGATCGCGATCAATCGTGCGTACAAGCCCGTGCTGGACCGGCTTAGGATCACCTACCCACAATTCCTCGTCCTCCAGACGCTCAACGAGGCGGAGGATGGCTGTTCGATCGGCGCGATCGCCGAACGGCTTGCGCTCGAACCGAGCACGATCACGCCATTGGCGAAACGGCTGGAGGCGGCAGGGCTGGTCACGCGCATCCGCAATCCCGCCGACGAACGACAGGTGCGCGTACGACTGACCGAGACCGGCAGGACGCGCTGGACTGAGACCGGGTGCCTAGGACCGCTGATCGTCGAGCGATCCGGCATGACGCCGGATCGTCTCACCGCGCTGAATGCGGAGGTTGCGGCGCTGCGGCGTGCGCTCGCCGGCGACCACGCAGTGACACTCGTAACGCGGCTCTACGACCACCCCTTGTCGTTCTATGCGCAGAAGGTGAAGATCGCGTTGCGGGAGAAGGGGCTCGCGTTCGAAGCGGTCCTGCCCGACGATTTCGGCACGGGTCGGCGCGACACCCCGTTCGCGGCTGCCAATCCGCGCGGCGAGGTGCCAACGCTGGTGATCGACGGCGCAACCGTGTTCGAGTCGACGATCATCATGGAATATCTGCAGGAGCGTTGGCCCGATGCCACGCTGTTGCCAGCCGACCCGCTCGCCCGTGCCTTTGCGCACGAGACCGAAAAGGTTTGCGCTACGCGCTATGAGACCGTGAACTAGGAGTTTGGCGAGATCCTCTGGTTCCGACGGGCGACCGGCGCTCTGGCGGATCGGTTGAAGGCCGCGGGCGCGCGCGACACGTTGGTCCTACAGGCTTGGCTGACTGATCGGCTGGGCGATGCCAACTGGTTTGGGGGGGATCGCTTCGGCTGCGCTTATGCCGCTGCCGCGCCGATGGTCAATCGCTCGGTCCATTACGGGCTGGGGCCGGAACCGAGGTCACAACTCGATCGCTGGCACCGGCACATCGGGAAGCGGCGATCTGTGGCAAAGACGTTCGCCGAATTCGATGCCGCCGCGGCGAAGATGGCCGAGCTTCTGATCTCTACACGACCGGTGGGCGACGCCGCGAATACCGGGACCGCCGCCCGGAGTGGATGGTTAGATCGGGTGGGATCGACGTCGTCTTGGACGGGTTGGCCGCTGGCAATATCCGCTTCTCCTGGCCCGGCTAACCGGGAAGTGTTGAGGGGTCGGCGAGCGGCGCGCTCCTTATCGTTTAGTATCGAGAAAACCCCGTACGACCGCAATGGTCGCAGCGGGCTGTTCTTCCATTAGCCAGTGGCCCGAGTCCGGTATCACGCCCTCGGTCACGTCGCTCGCGGCGAACCGCATGACCGTCGCCATCATCGGTCCGAACGACTTGGCGCCACCGATGGCGAGCACTGGCATGGTCAGCTTGCCCGCCGCCACGAAGCCGGCATTGTCCCCTGCGTCGCGGTCGAACGCGGCGAACTGCGCAAAGCCCGCGTGCATCGCGCCGGGTCGGGCATAGAGCGCGGCATAATGCACGCGGGAGGCTTCGCTGAACTTTGCCGCTGACGCCGAGAACTCGTTCCAGAACCGGTCGAGATAAATCCGCTCGCGACCTGCGACGAGCCGCTCCATAACGGGACCGCCGAATCGGAAATGCCAGAGCAGCGGGTTCTTCAGCAGTTCGTTCCACGGCCCGATGCCCGGCAAAGGCGCGTCCATTAGGACGAACCGGGTAACGCGGTCGCGGTTCCGGGCGGCGAAGGCATAGCCGACCATGTTGCCGATATCGTGCGTCACCAGATCGGTTCTGCCGATCTTGAGCGCGTCGAGAACACCCACGATATCAGCCGCTTGCGTCTTCTTGTCGTAGCCGCCTGCCGGTTTCGAGGAGAGGCCCATGCCGCGCAGGTCGGGAACGATCACCAGGTGGTCGCGCGACAGATCGGTGGCGAGCGGTGCCCACATGTCGCCGGTTTCGCCATAGCCGTGCAGCAGCAGGACCGCCGGGCCGTGGCCGCCCGAGCGGACATGGATCGTCGTGCCGTTCGTCACGATATCGCGTTCGGTGAAGCCGGGCGGGAACGGCTGGACCTGTGCCAGCGCGGGTGCGGGCGCGGGCGCGGCGACGAGTATCGCCAGGACGGCGGCAACGGCGTGTCGTAGCATCGCGATACTCCCCGGCAGCATGGCCGCTGCAACTGGACAGGAGCGTGACGCGCGAGCACCGTCCGCACTAGCCGGCAAAAGCTGAAACCGCCTTCCGGGATTGTCGAACGATGATGAAGCTCGACGGTATCGCCGCGTTCGTCGCCACGGCCGAGGCCGGGTCGATCAGCGCAGCCGCACGGCGCTTGGGCAATGCCAAGTCGGTGATAAGCGAACGACTGACGGAGCTCGAGCGACTGCTCGATACGCGCCTGATCCAGCGCACGACTCGAAAACTGTCGCTGACCGAGGATGGCCAGACCTTCCTGCCGCGCGCAGCGGATGTTGTTCGAAGCGACGGAGGGCGCCGCGGAGATGGCGGCGCGGCGTGGCACGCTGGTCGGGCCGCTTCGCCTGTCCGCACCGGTCGGCTTCGGCGTGCTGCATCTGGGACCGGCACTCTACCGCTTCCTCGCCGACCATCCCGCCATCGACCTGACGCTCGAGCTCGACGATCGCTTCGTCGATGCGGCCGCGGACGGCTTCGACGCCGTCATCCGCCACGGCACGATCGCCGACACCAGACTGGTCGCCAAGCGACACGCCACCAGCCAGCGTATTCTGGCGGCGTCGCCCGCCTATCTCGCCCGCCACGGCATGCCGCAAAGCGTCGCCGATCTGAAGGCGCATTGCGGCATCCTGTACGCGAACCGTGACGCGGACTGGCGTTTCGCGGGTCCCGCCGGATGGACCGTCGTGCGGCCGCGGGCCGCGCTCCGCGTCAACAACGGGCTCGTGATGCGTGGTGCGGCGCTGGCCGGGCTAGGCATCACCTTGCTGCCCAACTTCTTCGCGCATGCCGACGTGGCGACCGGTGCGCTGATCAGGATTGATACCGGCTGCGACGCCGAAGGTGCCGAGCTCCATATCGCCTATCCGCGGGAGCGCAGCGCATCGGCGAAGATCGCGGCCTTGACCCGGAGCCTGAGGGCGACGTTCGGCGAGCCGCCCTATTGGGATTCGCCCCCGAGCGGGACCGCCGGGTTAATCCCGCGCTAGGATCGCAGTCAGGGATTCGCCCGGATAGTCCAGGACGCTTCGATCTGGCAGGGATGCCGCAATGACCACGCTCGCCAAGCCCCTTGCGGCGTCCCGCTTCCCGTCTTGTGCCACCGCCCTCCTCCCCAAAGTCGCGGACCTTCCCTGGCTGATCGGCTATGCGGTCGCATTCTGGACGGCGCATCACATTGCCGCAGGATGGGGTGGGCGAGGTTTCTATTCGTTGCTTTATCCCGCCGCCGGCCTGCGTATCGCGCTGCTGTGGCGGCGGGGCCCCCAACTGATCCTTGCGATCATGCTGACCGAGATGTTCGTGCAGGTCGTAACCGGCGTAATTGATTTCGGCTCCGCGGGATGGGGGACCCAGCTTCTGGGCGTGATGCGGCCACCCCTCGTCTACGGGCTCGTCGTGCTGCTGGTCCGGACGATGGCGGACCGCGCGCAGACGAGCATGAGCGTCGCCCCGATGCCTCTCGGTCTCGCCGCGGTCGGTGCGCCGGCCGCCGCCGCACTGGCCGCGCTTCCCTGGTCATTGCTGCGTCCGGACCTGACCGGCGTTTCAGGCCTGCGCGAGACAGTGACGTCCTTGACCGGGTTCGTGGTCGGCGACCTGCTCGGCGTCCTGCTGCTCGCGCCACCGTTACTCTGGGTCGCGGACCTCGCGGCGGGTAGCGCGTTGCGGCCCAAGTGGCCGAGCGCAGCGTCGGTCGCGGAAGCCGTGCTGATCCTGGCGTCGTCGTTCGCGATTGAGATCCTGCTCGCGAGGATAGGTCTGGGCACGCCCCATACGCCCGTACTGCTCGCGGTCGCGTGGATCGGGTTGCGGTTCGGACGACTGGCGAGCTGGCTGGCAATCGTCGTCGTCGCGGCGATGGTCCTGCCGCAGACGGCGATGCCGATGGACATGGGCGAGCGCCTCGCGCTGCACATGAGCCTCGCCTCGATCATGGTCGTCGGGTACTTGGCGGGCAGTTTCGCGGATGCGCAGGCCAGGGTGCGGATCGATCTCGAACGCCGCGATCGCCTGTTGTTCCAGGCCGAACGGTTGAAGACGTTGCGGGCGATGTCGGTGGCGGTCATCCACGAGATCAGCCAGCCGCTGTCGACGCTGGCGATCGAAGCCAAGCATCTGCACGAACTGACGGTCTCCGCCGATGTCGAGATCGCTTCCACTGCGGCGCTGATCGATCGCAAGGCCGCCGCACTGTCGACGCTGGTCCGCCGGCTGCGTCGGTTTGGCGGCCGCACGGTCGACCTCCCCACGCCCCTGCCGCTCGCAACGTTGATCGATACGGTCGCGGCGCTGGCGCAACCCGAGGCGAAGGCGCAGGGCGTCACGCTGTCGATCGACGCCGTCGCGCCGGATCTGGTCATCCTCGCGCAGGAAGTCGAACTGGCGCAGGCGATCGTCAATCTGGTGCGCAACGCGGTCCAGGCCTGTGACGATGGTCGCGTATCGCTCGGCGTGTTGCGGACCGTCGACCGGGTTCAGCTCGCCGTCGTCAACGGATGCAAGCCGACGCAACTGGCGCAACCCGGCATGGGCGTCGGCATCCTGGTCGCCCGCGCGATCGTCGAGGCGCATGGCGGCAGCCTGACGCGGACCACCGATACCGCCGGTGAAACGCGCGCGACCATCTCCCTTCCGCTCGTTGGAGAGCCCAAATGACCGACCCTGCCCATGGCCTGGTCTATGTCGTCGATGACGATCAGGATCTTGGCGCGACCGTCGCGCGGCTGCTTCGTCGTCACGGCCATGTCGCGGAGCCGTTCCTCGATCCCGCCCCCTTGCTCGAAATCTACGAACGCGCGCCGGCGCACTGCATCGTCACCGACGTCATGATGAACGACATCGACGGGTTCGACTTTGCCGATCGCGTGAGGATCCTCGATCCGGCGGTCGCGATCATCTTCATGACCGCCTGGCCGACGACCGCCAACGCGGTGGACGCGGTCCGTCGCTACGGCGGTCTCGACTATCTGGAAAAGCCGATCGACGAGGATCGGTTGCTCGCGTCGATCGCAGAGGGGGTGGCCTGGTCCAAGACGCAACGTTCGGCGCATGCGCGAACCGCGACACTGACGCCGCGGCAGCGCCAGGTGTTCGACCTGCTCGTGAAGGGCCACAATAACCAGGCGATTGCCGCCGCGCTCGACATCAGTCCGAAGACGGTCGAGGATCACCGTGCCGCGATCGTCGCGAAGACCGGCACCAATGGGATTGCCCAGCTTATCGCGCTCGCGCGGTGAGCCGCGCGGTCGATCGGAAACCTGCAGTGACCGAGGTCGCGGAGAACATCCGCCTGGAACGCGCGATCCTCAACCTGCTGGAGACGCAGTGCGAGATCTACCCCGCGCATCTGGCCGGCGCCCTGCGTGAACGCGATGCGGCGTTGCCCGTGCACGGTCTTGGCGGCGTGCTCGAAAAGCTGTTCCGCGAACAGCGCGTCGCGCGTCTGTGGCACCGGTACATGCTGCCCGACGACGTCGGCGCGGTACGGCGGAAATGGCTGGCGGCGATCGACGACCGGACGGGCGAGCCCGATGCAAGTACAGGCGATGCTGTCGCCCGTGGTCGCCGGCTGCTGGAAAGCTGGAACGGCTGGTCGCTCGACGCGCGCTAACCGGTATCGGGCGATCGTTCGCGCAATCGGCAGCCCAACACACGTATCGGTATATTTCCCGGATTGGGGCCGATCCGCTACCGGAATATCGTTTTTAGACGATGATCCACCCAGATCGGATGAGAATTGCACGCTATGAAGGAACTTTCCGTTCCCTGTCGCATGAACGTCGGCGGCAAATGGTCGAGCGGATGCATTCATGAGCTGTCGGACAAGGGTATGCTGGTCTCGAGCAGCGAACCGCCGCCGCTTGGTACCTATGTCGAGATCCGCCGCGGGACGCTCGTCATCATCGGCCGGGTGGTGTGGAACGGGGGCAGCCGTTTCGGCGTGCGAACGCAAGATCCGATCAGTCTCGCCACGTTATTGAGCGAGCCCGTACTCGATCGCCGTTCCAAGACGATCGATCGACGCAGCGCTTCGCGCGCGGACTCGCCCCCGCGCAAGGTCGATCTATTCGCCAAGAGCAGCCATCGCTCGTCCGCGTTCCAATTCATCTGCATCGCGGCGCTCGGCGCCGGTGTCGCAGGCTTCGCCGCCGTATCGAGTTATCATGCCTTGTCCGCGCCGTTCGCGACCGCGGTCGTCTTGCTCGACGGCGCGGCCCAGTGACACGATGACGTGATGCGGCGACGCTGGTCGGCGCTGCCGCGCCGACCGTTCGACCCACCGCAGCACGCCACCAAGACCACCTGCTATCGCGTGCGGTGCAGGCCGACGTCAGAGCCGATCGGTCGATCCGGTCGGCGCGCCAGCCTCACCGGGTAGGCACCGGCTCCGCGCCCGAATAATCGTAGAAGCCGCGCTTGGTCTTCCGACCGAACCAGCCCGCTTCGACATACTTGACCAGCACCGGCGCCGGCCGGAACTTCGGATCGCCCGTCCCCTCGAACAGCACGCGCGTGATCTCCAGGCAGGTATCCAGACCGATGAAGTCCGCCAGCGTCAGCGGGCCCATCGGATGGTTCAGCCCCAACTGGCACGCGAGGTCGATGTCACGCACGCTCGCCACGCCCTCACCCAGCGCGAAGCACGCCTCGTTGATCATCGGCATCAGCACGCGGTTGACGATGAAGCCCGGCGCGTCGTTTGCATGCACCACCTGCTTGCCGAGCTTCTTCGCGAACGCCTCGACCGTCGCCACCGTGGCGTCAGACGTCGCGAGGCCGCGGATCAGCTCGATCGGCCGCATCACCGGCACCGGGTTGAAGAAATGCACGCCCATAAACCGCGCCGCATCGGGCGCCGCCTGCGCCAGCCGCGTGATCGGGATCGACGACGTGTTCGATGCCAGGATCGCGTCCGGCCCCAGCACCTTGCCGACCTCGGCAAAGATCGCCCGCTTAACCACCTCACGCTCGGTCGCCGCCTCGACCACGATCGCACAGTCGCCCATGTCGGCCACGCTCGCGACCGGCTCGATCAGCGCGAGCGCCGCATCACGCGCGTCGCCGGCGATCTTCTCCTTCTCGACCAGCCGCGCGAGCGCCTTGGCGATCCCCGCCTTGCCCTTCTCGGCCTGTTCCAGCGACACGTCGGCGAGCAATACGCGGTACCCTGCCTGTGCGGACACCTGCGCGATCCCGGCGCCCATCTGCCCCGCGCCGATCACGCCGATCGTCTGTTCCGTCACGCTCATGTCTCTCTCCTCGATCTTTGCCCCGTCCCTAGCCGCTTTTCCCCGCGCCGCCAGAGCATTGGCTGCAGCGATGCTGTGCAAACCGATCTTTTCGGCGTCGCCCCGATCGTCGTCGAACCGCCGCCACTCGCTGAATACGCCCCCGCGGCGACAGCCGGTCTGTCAGGTGACGGGCGCCATCCGATCCGAGACGCAACGCGCGCAATTTCGCAGATCGCCTCGACGGTTGCGTGTCACAGCGGTCGTGCGATAATGCACTGAGCGATTGGTGTGCCAATGATTTAAGGTGGTGCCGCTCACAGGACTAGAACCAACAGTCCGCTATCGTCCGGTGGTGGCCATAACCTATTATTTTCAGACGAGATTTACGCTCGAAGTGTTCGCGTGCGGCCATTGACTGCCGCCCAGATCCAGACAATAATGAGGGAACGAATAGGGGTACAACATGTCTCGACTAACGACCCTTTCGATGAAGAATGCCAAGCCGGGCCGCCACGCAGATGGCGGCGGCTTATACCTGCTTGTGAAACCGACTGGCGCTAAATCGTGGTTATTACGCGTCCAGGTTGACGGGAAACGCCGAGACATTGGCTTGGGTAGCTTCAGGGAAAGCCCGCGAAAGGCGATCGGAGATGTTGCTGGCCCCATTACGATTCCAATTTTGCAGCGAAAGGTGTTGTCTCTTGGCGAGGCGCGCGAGAAGGCTGAACTCATTCGGATTGCCGCAAAATCCGGCCTCGATCCAATTGCCGAGCGGGATCGCGAACGGCGATCCACCCCCACCTTCAGAGAAGCAACAGAGGCCGCCCACATAGCACTGAAAGATGGCTGGAAGGAAAAGGGCGCGCAGGTATTTCTTCGATCGCTTGAAAACCATGCCTACCCTACTCTGGGCCGCCAACGCGTCGACGGCATCACGGCCGGAGACATCACTGCCGCATTGTCATTAATTTGGATGACCAAGCCGGACATGGCGCGCAAAGTTCGGCAGCGTATCGGCACAGTCTTGAATTTCTCCCACAGCAAGGGCTGGCGTCCAACCGAAGCGCCGAGCCGATCAGTAACTGTGGGCCTCCCCCGACAGCCGAAGGGGGGTAATTTCTCTGCGATGCCTTACGGCGAGATACCGGCCTTTGTTGCTCAATTGCACGCGGATGCGCCAACGACAGGTAAACGCGCGCTGCTTTTTCAAATTCTGACTGCTGCGCGTCCGGGCGAAGTTCGTGCAGCTCGCTGGGATCAAATCGACTTAGCAAAAAGGGAGTGGAACAGGCCGGCATCGATGATGAAGGGTAGCGAGGCACATGTCGTCACGCTCAATCACGCCGCAGTTCAACTGCTAGCGTTGATAAGAGGCGAAACAGGGCCGCCTCATACGGAACATATATTTCCCGGCTCTCGGGGAGTGATGATGTCGGACATGACTATGTCAAAGGTCCTGCGAACCGCAGGTTTGCCGTATGACGCGCACGGTTTCCGCAGCTCTTTTCGAGATTGGGCCGCCGAGAAGATGCCCAATATCCCGGATCCCGTTGCCGAGGCTGCGCTCGCTCATATCGTGCCTGACAAGGTAGTACGCGCTTACAAGCGGACCACATTCATCAAGATGCGGCGAACCCTCCTAGATGCGTGGGGTAATTTCGCGGCGGCGCCCGAATTCGATGCCTCGGGTTTCTCCTCGCAACAGTGATGCTGATGCCAACATAGCGAGCTCCGCCCCGCCCCTGAAAGCAGTACCACCGATGAGAACATAGCCGGAACGCTGAGCGTTGCTTTCTGCCAGGTTATAAGCGATACTTGACGTTTGGAGGTAGCGATGAATCAGACCATGGGCTCGTTCGTTTCCGTTTTTCCGCAAAGCGATGTCGACTCCGCGCTTGATGAATGGTGGGAAGCCGAAGCTGAAGACGCGGAATTACCGCCGGAACCCACGGGTACTGTGGACGTGATGAATCCGCTTATGGAAATCGACTCGCATCGGGCAGTCCGGGCGCTGATCACGATTGAAGAGGTTTTAAACGTTGGCCACATTCCAGAATCAATAATTCAACCCGGCGGATACGCCGACTTTGAAGAAATGAAGGCCGATTTAATGCCGAAGCTCGAAGCTTATTACGATAAAAAGAAGAAGGGCAAGGTAAATGCCTGATTATCTTGAAGGGTCTCCCCTAGGAGAAAGAATTCGGGAAGCGCGCGAGTATTTGGACCTTTCGCGCTCTGAGCTTGCTGAAATGATTGGACTGAACGAGTCTAGGCTAATCGAAATTGAAAACGGGGATTACGCCCCGGAAGCTACATTGCTGCCGGTATTTAGTAAGGCTCTCGGCCGTGGCATAGCTTATTTTCTGGGCGATGTTGATGCTAAAGCGGCGGCCGAACGAACAGAGTTTCTTGCACGTGCTGCGGAGGATCTATCCGACGACGATATTGGCGAGTTGCAACGCTTTGCAACCTACTTGAAGTCACGTTCTGAAGACGCCCACGCTTGAATCAGGCTATTCGACTGTCTCGCCTACATGGTGCCAAGGAAGCGGGGCGCGTACTGACGCTCGTGGAGGCACGAGCGCGATTCACATCTACATCTGAACGGATCGACGTCTTCGATGCTCTAGCCTGGTTGGACGTAAGGGTCGTATTTAAACCCCTAAAAGGCCTTCTTGGAGCATACCTAAGAGGTGATCAGCCCGGCGTGCTTATAAACACAAACCGACCTTTATCAGTGCAACGCTTTACTGCTGCCCATGAGTTGGGTCATGCTGTAATGGATCACAAACCCAGCTTGGATAGCGGCGATGTCTTAAGACGGGCCGCCGCTAATAAGTCGAGCAAGACCGTTCTGGGCTTCGCTTCATATTTGCAAGAAATTGAAGCAGACTCGTTCGCCGGAGAGTTCCTACTGCCCAGATGGCTGCTAACCTTCCATGCGAGGAAGCAGGGTTGGGCAAAGTCTTCGCTTCGAACACCTCAGGTGGCTTACCAGATGTCTCTAAGATGTGGCGCGAGCTATGACGCAACAGTTCGTTCTTTCGAACGCAACTCGTTCATTAGCGAAGCTGAGCGTGACACTCTATTATCTCGGACGCCAAAGTCAGTCAAAACCGATCTAAATCATACTAAGGAGAATGCTGATTCTCGTGCAGATGCTTGGCTTCTCACGAAAAACGATGCAGGATCCTGCGTCCCCCTATCAATCGGCGACACCGCAACTATAAAACTTCGACAGGAAGCAGGCGCAGGATTCTTATGGAGGGCAAACCAGCTACCAGGAAAAAAGCTTTCGCTCATGCGTACTGAGATAGTCTTGCCCGGCGAGACGGTCGGAGGCCCTTCAGAGAAGCTTTTCCAGTTCGAAGCAGAGGGCCAAGGCGGAACTAACGCAGATTTTATTTATGGACGCCCTTGGGAGCGGGATGCAATCGATACAGCGTCCTTTAATTTCTTGATAGAAGATCAAGAAAAAGGGTTGTCCAGGGCCAATCGTAGACGGATGATTCAAAATCTCTGACGATTTTGATCTGTCGTTCAAGCTCAGTTCCGCGAGAGATCAGGGCCAACGAGGGACATGCCTGTCTTTCGCTTGTAGCGACGCACATCGCGGAACGATTTCACTCGACGAGCCACTATCACCAGATAGCTTGCACCTGCAGGCTGTAGCGCTTGCTGGTTGCAATGTCGCTGACGCTATCTCACCAATGATGGCTCAAGCAGTTCTGGCATCGCCGGGACAAACAACCGAGTCGGCATGGCCGTACAATTCTATTACATGTTTAGCTCAGGACCCGGCCTACTACCGTATCATTACTGATTTTTCCGCTTTTAGTGTAGATATGATCGTTGCCGCACTAAAGAATGGGAATCCGGTTGTCCTAGTTCTAGGTATTGGCGAGGAGTTCTACGAACAATACGGCCTTCTGACGGAGGATAAAATTAAACCTGAGGAAGCTCTTCATGCAATCGTAATATCTGGCACTAAACTAGAGAACTCTATCCGGTGGTTTCACGTAAGGAATTCTTGGGGAGAAGGATGGGGAACCGCTGGTTATAAATGGGCAACGTCTGCATACCTTGAGAAGCGATCCAGCTTAACACTGTTCTTTGGAGGGGCAACGTGAAGAGTCTAATTGCGCTACCGGATACGGATTCTACAGTATCAGCATGGCTCCAAGCTGTCAGCGAGTTACGAAAAAATTCGGGCCATTGCTACAACCTCGTTTACGTTGTTAGCAAACCGAACAGATTCATGCCAAATGATATTGAAGTCATTCGAGAGTTTGATCAGTATGCATTGCAGTCTGGGCTTCACTCCGTTGAAACCGTCGCGAATACGATATTCCCACTAGACACTTATCGTAGCCAACCGTCTGATGAGTTTTATGATTACTACCTCGCGGATGTGTTCCCACGCGTTAAAAAACAGTGGGGAACGTATTTCGAACGTATGATTTCCCGCAAAAACGCGGATGGCTCACTTATGGAGATTGCCGGTAAGCAATTTAACCCACTAGAGGCGATAATCCTAAAAGCGAAGAAAAGGGTTAAAACTAGTAGAGGATCTAAGACCCACTTCGAGTTGAGTTTAGATGATCCGGCATTGGATTTTCCTACATTTCAGCCAGAATTAGATACTCGGTACCAAGTAGGCGGCCCATGCTTAAGCCACTTATCGTTCAAGATAGATAGCGACGGGGCGTTGCGGCTTACGGCGTTTTACCGATCGCACTGGTATATCGCACGGGCTCTTGGAAACCTCGTAGGATTGGCCCGCCTGCAAAGCTTCGTCGCTGCTAGCGCAGGCATTTCCTCAGGGCCATTGACGATAATAGCATCCGAAGCGACGTTGGATGTATCCGGTCACTTAGGGGGGGCAGGTGCAACGACCGCAATGATTGGTCGTTGCAACGGCATTGCGTTACGCAAATAAACTTTTCTGAACGACCGGACGAATTACAGGCGGGAGGTCATGTATTATTTCCATCTTTGCAATGAAATCCCGCTGACCGCCGTAACTTGGATGACGTGCTGTTTCGTGCTTTAATCCAAGTTCAGTTAGAGCTTTCGATGCGTCGTTACCGATCGCTATTAGCACAGCCGCAGGAAACTGTTCCGTCAGCTCCGAAATTGTCCAAGCCGTTTGTTGACGCTCTTTTGCCGTGTGAGTGCGATTAGTTAAGGGGTTATCGCTCTCGTGAGGATGCAGCGGAAACGCATTCCATAAGACCGGCAAGTGCGACAATCGGGAAATGAAGTCCCAGATAACTGAAGCTGTTCGCTCCGACTGGACCGGCCCATGGGTGGCCTTAACAAGCGCGTTCTGACCGATGCGTGCATAGCCGGAGAGCATTGTAGCCTCATCGGTCAGAGCCAACCCAGTTCGACGTCCTCCACGGTATCCAAGGTCTCGACCAAACCAGATGCTTTGCACCACTGAGCCCGCGTGGTGAGTCAAAATACGACTTAGGTTGTTGAGCCGAATTAACGCTGCATCAGGACGATCGTGAATTTGACAACACGATGAGTACGGATTGAACACGAGAGGCAAATCGACGGCGGCAATATTCTGACAAAATTGATTTACCCAGAGAGGGGGTGTCATGCTCTATCCTCGAACGTAATATCGCGATTCTTCAAGTCCATAGTAATAAGCCCCTTGCGCTCACGCTTCAGGAAGCGGAACGCGGCGAAGCCTCTCAAGATAGCCTTCTCCCAAGCCCAAAATGGCTGGTCTTCGACTTCATAACCGCGCACAAACTCCTTGATCATCGCAAGTAGTTTATAATCCACACCCGTATGGTGTTCGAAGAGATGGTGCTTAGCCTGGTTAAAGACGAATGTCGAAACCCCTTCCTCAATTAAGATGGCCCGTGCACCATCTTGATTTTCGTCGAATTCAGGAAAGCTTTTCCGTTTTACCTTTAAGAGTGAACGCAAAACTGGTGACCAGCCTAAAACTGAGGCGTATGCAAGGTGAAAGACATCGTGAAACCTATAGTCATCGGCATCAGTAATATTATCAGTTAGAGGGTCTCCGATTTTTATCGTGAAAACCTTCTGAACCACCATTGTTCGGCTGCCTACCGCCGTTTCGCTAAACTCGAAGGGCAGAACCCTTGGAATTCGCTCGTCTTTCGGGATCGTCTTCCCATTAGCCAATGGCCGATCGTCGTACAACGGTAGCGGTACTTGGCTGACTGGAAAACGTGATAAGCTCTTTGTAATATTGGCTGTTATCGCACCTTCTAGGCCAATGCCTGATGCTACGAACGCCACGAGAGCGGCCTTCAAACCCATCGCGGCAATCGCAAATAACTCCGAGACGTCGGTCTCGGCGCTAGCGTGAGCAGCCAACGTCCCCGCAAACTCTCCGGCATGAAGCCAGGGATCACGCCCCCCCACCGGGAAGGAGATCGAACGCACCGCCTCCTCTATGTATTGAATGCGCGTGTCCGCAACAATCTCGATGCCTAACGCCGCCGTCAATAATTCTGAGTATGGGCGACCAAGGGACTTTGCCAAAGCACCAAAGTACCAAAGTAGATCACCCCCCTCCTCAACGAGTGTCTGATGAAGTGAGGTATAGCTTGCTCCCTCCCGCGCCTTCTTCTTGAACTCGCTCATCAGCGAACCAAGTTCCCCGAAAACACCATAAACGGCAATACGGAGAGCGTCGGATACTGGACGTCGATCGGTCCTGGCAATTTGCATTTCAAAATCGCCTACGGTCGTCATTCGCTTCTCGCCTCGCCGTCCCTGATTACGATCAGTTACAACGATCAACCTCGTTCGCCAAACGTTTCGAACCTTCGTGAGACCTCAGGGTGTGGTCAGCAACAATCCCGTTATCGATACTGAGTCAGGGTATGCGCAACAGACGCGCATGAAATAGGTATCGGGCTCGCTTGCGCAACTTGGTAAAACGCCAACATCGGCTGCATCTAAAACGTTCATTTACGATACAGCCCGGTCACCTGTATCTTAATGTAGCTTGACACGGCTTTCGATACACGTGCATTATCAATGCAGGATTTCGATACAGGATCAGCTCATGTCTAGAACATTCGCGTATTGCCGGGTCAGCACTAGTGACCAGAATACCGATAATCAGGCCCGCGAGATCGAAGCAGCTGGCTTTCACGTCGATCCCAAGAGGGTAACGGCCGAAATTGTCTCAGGGTCGGTGGCAGCGGCAAAACGGGTCGGGTTCGCTCGGTTAATTGATCGCTTGGAGAGTGGCGATATTCTTATTGTGACCAAGCTTGACCGGCTAGGTCGCAATGCAATGGACGTCCGAGCGACGGTCGAAAGGCTGGATGTCTTGGGGGTTCGCGTCCACTGCCTGGCCTTGGGCGGCGTGGATCTGACGAGCCCAGCAGGGAAAATGACGATGGGCGTCCTGACAGCCGTCGCCGAATTCGAGCGCGATTTGTTGATAGAACGTACCCAAGCGGGCCTCTCGCGAGTGAAGGCCGAGGGGAAGGTGTTAGGACGCCCCTCAGCACTGTCGGCGGCTCAACTGGCGTTAGTTCAGGCACAACGCGCTGCGGGTAAATCGCTAGGGTTGCTCGCCAAAGAGTACGGCGTGAGTCGGGCCGCGATCCAGCGGGCAGAAAAACGCCGGCAAGCATGATGGACGCCGGAAAAAAAGGGGGGGGGGGGACCCAAAGGGGTATATACCTTTTGACAGGGTGGCATTCCCTAAGTGCGCCTTTAGAGAATTAGAGTTTTAACGCTATCTGCTCGGTATTAAAGTTATAAGCTGGACCCACCGGTGGGATATTAACTCCACGCAGCACGCCATCACTGCAAACATCGCGGTACTATCAATGTACGCGTAGTATGCCGATGACGCGTGCGTAGAGTTCTATTTACCCGATCCAGTGACCTCGATCAGAGTTGAATAAGCAACAGCCAGTGGCCCGTTACGCTCATCACTCGCCGCAAGATAAACTTGATAATCAATGTACGCGCTCGGATACGCATTCCGATACCCATGCATTTATTTCATTCTCACTCCACCGAGAAGCAGAGCCTCCGGGTTTGCACGGAGCGGGAAAATTACCTTCCTTGATTAGCTCGTAAATCCGAGTCTTCCCAAGACCTACAGTGGCTTTCACCTCAATAAGGCGCATGAGCCGATCGCGCGAGTGATGATTGACTGTATTATGAGGCAGATCGATATGACAAGATCGCATTGTAGTTCATTTCATATTGAGAGTGATGGAAAAGCCCGGCTAATTCGCCCCAAGCCTACAGATCCACGAAAGCCTCGGTCCTCGTCGATTGTCCCCCGTTGGGCACGAGGATATACTGATTGTGCAAGACTGCTTAGCCAGTCTTCAAACGATCGGGTATAAACGGACCCGAACGAACCACGGCGTTTCAATAGTCGTGCTAATCGAACTTAGCGCTGTGGTTGACTTACCTATCAGGCTACTAACGCAGCTGGTAGGCACGACGTTATGGCTTACCACTGCTCTTCTAGAATTCTTTTCTGGGTTGAAAAGAAAGAAGTAAAACAGGCAAAACCGGGCGACGACACTGATAGCGCCACGCTAATTCGCAAAACGTGAACATGCTGAAACGCCCATACGAAGCGGTCGCCGGCCCCGCATACGCAGCAGTGCCAGCACGAATATCCGCCAGCGGCACCTATCGAAGCCGAAACGCCGTTACGTGCAATGTGTAGTAAGGCAGAACGCTCGCAGGCATGGTCGATGCGCCCCCCCTCCTTCTTCCACAGGAATTCTTCCGCCTGACCGACAGGCTATCCCGACTATTTTGTTCGGCTGAATTTTCAGTTCACGATTCGACAATGCCAGCGGCCTAGAGGGTCGATCCAGCGGCGAAGGACATCGCCTGCTTCTCCCAAATCACGGTCCGTACGCTGTCGGCCGTGCCTCCCTCCCTTCTATATTTTATGGAGCGCTTTATGGCGTCAGTATTCTCTCGCCTGTTTTCTAGGACGAAAGGAAATATCCGGCTTTTCGATCCAGCCACTGGCTTTGAACTAGTTACACGAGATTTCGAGTCAGTGACCTGGGCCGTAATCGAAAACGACAATCTGATGATCGACGCCACGACCGACGAAGGTGAGAGTGTCGCGATTTTCGTTCCCGGCAATGGGCTCGCGATGTTTCCTCCGCCATCAGTCGTCTTTGATGAGGGGGGGCTTTACCTTAATGACGGGTCGCCATTCACGGGTCCAGCTCCTGGCGAGGTATTGATCCCCTCCGACATACTGGGTGAGCTTGACGATGTTCCCTACTATGATCTGACGACACTCGCCGTGAAGCACGTTCCGGCTCTACAAAGGCCAAACAACAATTGCGTTGAGGTCGATCCCGCATTGTTGTCTGGATATTCGCCTGCCCAGCAGGCACATCTCCTTGAACTCAATGAACGCTGCGCAGTTGGCCTTCGCGGCAACAACCTATGCTTCATCTGGCAACCGAATAAGAACAAGCCCCCGAATTTCTTGAGTCAAAGAGATGCCCAGACGCGGGAAGCGACTAGGATCGTCTACGTCAAGGGAGAAGGTGGGGGTACACAGAAAAAAGTCATGTTTAACGAGTGGCGTGAGTGGCCTGGTCGTCGTGAATACGATGAAATTCGGTTCGCGCCGGGCGTTCAAGATCCAAAGATCTATAATCTATTTTATGGGTGGGACGTCGAGCCAAAGTCGGGAAGTTGGCAGCTCCTTCAGGATCATATTCGTCGCATGATTTGCAATGATAATCCCGAGCAGTTTGTATGGTTCATGACGTGGCTTGCCCATATCTTTCAGCATCCAGGATCGAAGCCCTCCGTAGCGGTCGTAATCCGCGGAAAGAAGGGAACCGGTAAGTCGATTGTGTTTGACTTTATTCAGAAGCTGATGAGCAACTATTTCTATAAGATCGCAGATAGTAAACGAGTCCTCAGCAACTTCAACGCTCCTTACGAAAACTGCATCCTACTGCTGATGGAAGAAGCCTTTTGGGCTGGCGATCCGGGCAAGGAAGCTATCCTCAAGGATTTGATCAGCAGCCCTACTCTTTCGATCGAGCGCAAGGGTTTGGACTCATATATGGCGAACAACTATATGCGAGTCGGAATGATCTCGAATGATCGCTGGGTGGTTCCCGCCTCTGACGATGAGCGTCGGTATGCGATCTTCGATTGCTCCGACGAGCATCGCGGCGATACAGTCTATTTTAAGGCCATGATCGAACAAATGAACAATGGTGGACTCGAAGCTATGCTTTACGACCTACTTACCTACGAGCCAGAGAATGGTTGGGACAGTATTAATACCGCTCCCATTACGTCGGGGCTCAAGGAACAGGTAGTAGAGTCGTTGCGAGGGATCGAGAGGTTTTGGTATTCTCTCGTGAAGGACGGAATGTATGAATGCGATGGTCTACTGGAAGGAGGCATTTACCTTGATGAAGAACATGGCCGTTCAATTTCGATGAAGGAGCTGCGCAAAGCTGTACGGGATTATCTTGCGGATCATTATCACGGTAAAAAGCTTGCAACGTATGACCTCATTGAACTCACTGTACGTGAGTGGTGCAATGCCATGGTCGTGACAAAGGCCGGCTTCCAGAACGATGCGCGTTGGGTTGAATTTCCGTCTGCGAGCGAGTGTCGCGCCCATATCCGCCGCCATAAGGGACTGGAGATTGCTCCGCCGACGAGGTCGGAAACAGATCAGGTGCCCAAGCGTACGGGACATCTTAAAGCAGTCGCTTCTAATTAATTAGGCTACGATACATGGTTACTAAGGGCTCCCGTCAGGGGGCCCTTTTTGCATTGACGGACCAACGCCGCACTGAGGAACCCACACATTTCTCGTCGAAATGGGAACGCCAACGTAGCGTTACATGGGTCAGAATTTCCGGCCCGTCGTCCGTCAAGGTGCGCGTCAAGCCGTTATGATATGTGGGAACGCCTGAGGGGTTCCCAGAGAAAAAACCCAGGTTTTCTCAACGCTCTCATAGACTTAGACTACAAGATGTGGTGCCGCTTACAGGACTCGAACCTGTGACCCCCGCATTACGAATGCGATGCTCTACCAGCTGAGCTAAAGCGGCCCGATGACGGATGTATCCGGTCGAGGGGGCGGCAACTACCAGCGGTTTTGCGGGCTGACAAGCGGTTTGCGAGTTTACTCTGTGTTTACCAAGCGCGGTGCACAAGCGGGGCGACGATACGGGGATCTTTGGGCATGACGACGGCGCGCAGCGTAGAGGATGGACGCGCAGTGGGCGCGGATAGCGTGGCGCTAGCGCGGGATGCGTCACGGGCGACCGCGGACGCCGGCGCGCGCGATTCGGCCGATGCGGGCGTCAACGACGTGATGTTCGATCTGGGCGGCGACGAGCGGCGGATGCACGTGCGCGCCTATAATCACTGGGTATCGCTGCTGAAGGACCGCCCCTACCCGTCGATCGCAGATCTCAAGCCCGAGACGATCACCGATTTCGGCCCGCACAGCGTGTTGCTCGATTTCAGTCAGGGCATGGGCGACCCGAAGATTGCGTATCTCGGCCGCGCGCTGCGCGAGGAATGCGGGCTCGAGGGGCCGATCGCGACGATCGCGGACGTCCCGAGCCGGTCGCTGCTGTCGCGGCTGACCGATCATTACCTGCAGATCATCGCCAATCGCGCGCCGATCGGCTTCGAGGCGGAATTCGTCAGCAGCCGGGGACGGACGACTCTGTACCGCGGCATCCTGATGCCGTTTGCGTCGGGCCCGTTCGCGTCGGACCCGTCTGCGTCGAGAGGCGTGACGATCGATTTCATCTACGGCGTGATCAATTGGAAGGAGCTCGCGGACGCCGATCTTCAGGCGGCGCTGTCCGCGGAGCTCAGTGCTGCCGTTCACGCGACGCCGTATGGCTCGGGCGCGACCGCGCAGGTGTGGGCGGATGGGCCGAGCGGTGGCTTCGATATCATGCCTACCGAACCGGAGCCCGCGGCCTTGCCGGCGCTGGTGCTGGATGACCCTTTGCCCGCCGACTATGTGCTAGTCGGGCCGCTAGGCGAGCAACTGGCGATCGCGCGCGAGAGCGCGGCGCAGGTCCGTGCGGCCGAAGCGCGCAGTCGGGCGGCGCTGCACCGGACGCTGGGTCGGGCGCATGATCTTGCGGTGTCGGCCGAGCAGGACGACGATGATTTCAGCGCGATACTTTCTGCTGCCTGCATGTCGGGTGAAACGGACGCGATGACGCAAATCGTCGCGCTGGTCTTTGGCGCGAATTTTGAGGCGACCCGGTTGGCGACGTTCGCAGCGGTGCTGCGGCACGCCCAGCGGCACCAGGTGCCGGCAGGCGGTTTCGCGAGCTTTCTCGGCGGTTTCGACGGTGATCTCGCCGCGGCCGCAGCGGCTGAGCGCTCTGAATTCTAGGTGCGCCGCAGCATATTCCTTCGCACCTGCCACAAGGGTTGAGATAGGCGATTAGCGGGCGCATAGGCCCTGACCTATGGCGAACCAATCGTTGAACACGCTCACCGAGACCCTTGCGGGCCGGTTGACCGAACGGGCCCTTCCGGGCGAACTGAGGGACTTCGGGGCGAGCGAGGTCGCGCAGGCCGCGGCGTTCGTCGCCGCGACCGCCGCGCACCGCGACGACGGTGCACCGGCGATCGCGATCGAGCCGATCAGCGGCGACGACACGCGGAGGCGGATGCGGCTTGCGATCATCAACGACGACATGCCGTTCCTGGTCGATTCGATTGCGGCGGCGATCGGCGCGCAGGACATCGCGGTCGATCGGATCATCCACCCCGTGGTCCGCACGACGCGCGCGCCCGATGGCACGCTGCACGCGATCGACGCCGACGGCCAGGGTGCAGGTCGGCCCGAATCGATGATCTATCTGGAAATGGAACGCGCCGATGCGCGTGACCGTCGGGGGTTGATCGAGGATCTGACCGCAGTGCTGGCCGACGTCCGTGCCGCTGTGGGTGACTGGCGCGCGATGCAAGCCACGCTCGACGACGATATTGCGATGCTACCCGAGGGTGAAGGTGCCGCGCTGTTGCAGTGGTTCCTGGGCGGCCATCTGACACTGCTCGGGCACCAGATCTGGCACCGCGACGGCAGCGGTCATGCCGCGCTGGGTATCGCGCGCAACGAGCACCGTGTGCCGATCCTTGCCGAGGCCTCGCGCGCACTCGCGATCAAGTGGTTCGAGGCGGGCAACGATGCGCCGTTGCTGCTGAAGTCGAATCTTATCTCGACCGTACACCGTGCCGTGCCGCTCGACCTCGTCGTCGTGCCGGTGATGGAGGGCGCGACGGTCGCCGGGCTGTCGATCTATAGCGGGCTGTGGACCAGCGCAGCGCTGGCGGCGATGCCGCGCGACGTGCCGGTGTTGCGTACGCGCCTTGCCGCGATGAAGGCGAAGTTCGGATTCGATCCGCGCGGGCATGCCGGCAAGGCGCTGACGCATGCCTTTACCGCGCTTCCGCACGATCTGGTGATCGCGTTCGCACCCGATGCGCTGGAGGATCTGGCGCTGACTGCGATGAGCATTGCGGATCGGCCGCGGCCGGCGCTGGTGCTGGTCGAGTCCGCGCTCGGGCGTCACCTGTTCGGGTTCGTCTGGCTGCCGCGCGACGACGTCACCACCAGCCGCCGCGTCGCGATCGGCGACATGCTGGCGGAAGCGGCGAATGCGAGCGTGCTCAACTGGTCGATCGCGCTCGAGGACGGCGAGGTCGCGATGATCCGCTACACGCTCGATCTGCGCGGCGATGGCCGGATGCCCGACGTCGCGCCGCTCGCGCTCCGGTTGCAACGGATGGTGCGCGGCTGGGTGTCGGACGTCGAGGCCGCACTGGTCGAGACGTTGCCGCCACCGCGTGCGGCGCGTCTCGCGCTCAAATGGGCGGCGGCGTTCCCACAGAACTATCGCAACCTCAGCACGGCGGCCGAAGCTGCCGAGGACATCCAGCGCATCGCCGCATTGAACGACGCGGATGCACGCGGCGTGCGCCTCGTTCCGGGCGAAGCGGGCACCGATCCGCAGCTGAAGATCTACAAGCTGGGTGGTGCCCTCCCCCTGTCCGACGCAGTTCCGGTGCTGGAGAATTTCGGCTTCCGCGTGATCGGCGAATTGCCGACGCAGTTGCGCGACGACAGCGTGCCGTTCGTGCATGACTTCGTGCTGGAGGCGAACGACGCGGCGCAGCAGAGCGACGCGCCCGTGCTGGAAGGCGCGATCGCGGCAGTGCTGGAGGGCGCGGCCGAGAACGATGCGTTCAACCGCCTGATCGTCGAACTCGGGATGCGTCCCGAAGCGATCGTGCTGTTCCGTGCGTGGTTCCGGTATCTGCGCCAGGCGGGGCTTCCGTATGGGCTGACCACCGTGGTCGACGCGTTGCGGCGTGCGCCGAAAGTTGCGGCCGCTCTGATCGCGCGGTTCACCGCGGTCCATCATCCGGAGCACCCGGGCAACGCGATCGAGGCGGACCAGGCAATCGAAGCCGGGCTCGACGCGGTCACGGCGATCGACGACGACCGTATTCTGCGCGCGTATCGCAATCTGATCGCGGCGACGCTACGCACCAACGCGTTCACGCCGGCCGCGTCGGAAGCGCTCGCGTTCAAGCTCGACAGCCATCTGATTCCGGGCCTCCCCGCCCCCGTGCCGTGGCGCGAGGTGTGGGTCTACTCGCCGCGCGTCGAGGGCATCCACCTCCGCGCCGGCCCGGTCGCGCGCGGTGGCCTGCGCTGGTCCGATCGTCGCGACGATTTCCGCACCGAGATTCTCGGGCTGATGAAGGCGCAGCGCGTCAAGAACGCGGTGATCGTGCCGACCGGCGCGAAGGGCGGCTTTTATCCAAAGCAGCTCCCTGCCCCGTCGAACCGCGACGCATGGCTGGCCGAGGGGACGGAGAGCTACCGCATCTTCATCCGGACCTTGCTGTCGATCACCGACAACATCGTCGAGGGCAAGGTCGTGCATCCCGAGGGCGTGACGATCCTCGATGGCGAGGACCCGTATTTCGTCGTCGCCGCGGACAAGGGCACCGCGACGTTCAGCGACGTGGCGAACGCGCTCGCGCTCGAACGCGGCTATTGGCTGGGCGACGCGTTCGCCTCCGGTGGCTCGGTCGGGTACGACCACAAGGCGATGGGCATCACCGCCAAGGGTGCATGGCTCAGCGTCCAGCGGCACTTCGCCGAACGCGGGCTCGACGTGCAGAGCGAGAGCATCACCGTGGTCGGCTGCGGCGACATGTCGGGCGACGTGTTCGGCAACGGCATGCTGCTGTCGAAGACGCTGAAGGTCATCGCGGCGTTCGATCACCGTCACATCTTCCTCGATCCCGATCCCGATCCCGCGACCAGCTGGGACGAGCGCAACCGGATGTTTGCGCTGCCGCGGTCGAGCTGGGCGGATTACGACGCCAGCCTGATCTCGAAGGGCGGCGGCGTGTTCGCGCGCACCGCCAAGGTCGTGAAGCTGTCGCCTGAGGTGCAGGCTGCGCTCGGCATAACCGCGAGCGAGATGGAGCCGGGCGCGCTCATTTCGGCGATCCTCAAGGCGCCGGCCGACCTGCTCTGGTTCGGCGGCATCGGCACCTATGTGAAGGCGGCGTCCGAGGCGAACGTCGCGGTCGGCGATCCGGCCAACGACCGCCTGCGCGTCAACGCCGAGGATCTGCGCGTCATCGCCATCGGCGAGGGTGCGAATTTGGGCGTCACGCAGGCGGCGCGCATCGCGTTTTCGGCGCGGGGCGGGCGGATCAACACCGACTTCATCGACAATTCGGCGGGCGTCGACTGCTCGGACAACGAGGTCAACATCAAGATCGCGCTCAACCGCGAGATGATCGAGGGCCGGCTCGACTATGAGGACCGCAACACGCTGCTCGCGAGCATGACCGACGACGTCGCGCACCTGGTGCTGGAGGACAACCGGCTCCAGACACTGGCGCTGTCGATCGCCGAGGCGGATGGTGCGGTCGCGATGCCGAGCTATGTGCGCGTGATCGAGATCTTCGAGGGCGCCGGGCGGCTCGATCGTGCGGTCGAGGGGCTCGCGTCGAACGATATCCTGCTCCGTCGCGGACAGGATGGTCTGGGGCTCACGCGGCCTGAGCTCGCCGTCCTGCTGGCGACCGCCAAGCTCGGATTGCAGGATGCGATCGAGCATAGCGACATTGCGAAGGACGACGCGCTCAAGCCCGACCTGCATGCCGCCTTCCCGGCGGCGATGCGCGAGCGGTTCGAGACGGCGATCGACGAGCATCGGCTGCGGCCGGAGATCGTCGCGACCAAGCTTGCCAACCGGATCGTCAACCGATTGGGCATCCTCTACCCGTTCGAACTGGCGGAAGAGGAAGGCGCGGCGATGGGCGATATCGCGGCGATGTTCGTCGTCGCCGAGCGCCTGTTCGACCTGCCGGCCCTGTGGGCAGAGATCGAGACGGCCGTAATGCCGGAGGCGGCGCGGATCGCGCTGTTCGACGAGGTAGCGGTCGCAACGCGCTCGCAGATCGCCGACCTGTTGCGCGTGTCGGCGCCGGGCGCCGTGCCGGGCGAAGTCCTCGCGCGGCTGGCGAAGGGGATCACGCAGCTCGACAGCCAGACCGCGGCGTTACTGCTCGAAGAGGCGAGCGCGCAGAGCAGCCGTATCGCGGCACAGCTCGAAGCGGTCGGTGCGCCAGGCGATCTGGTGCGCAAGGTAGTCCGCCTGTTCGAGATGGACGGTGCGGTCGGGCTGGCGGATCTCGGCGAGCGGATGGCGCTCGACGAGGCGGTGGTGACGCGGGCGTTCACGCATCTCGGGCAGGCGCTGGGGCTCGACTGGGCGCAGGCGAATGCGGCGCGGATCAGTCCGACCGATCCCTGGGAGCGGCTGCTCGTCGCCGGGCTGGCACGCGACTTCCAGCAATTGCGGCTGGAGTTCCTGGCGCGGTGCGGGGCGCAGGATCCGCAGGGTGCTGTCGAAAAATGGCTGCTGACGAACGCTGCCCGGGTGGCGCAGTTCAAGGCGGTGATCGACCGCGCGCGCCATGCGGCGGTGCCGAATGCGGCGATGCTGGCGCAGATCGCCGGGCAGGCGCGGGTATTGCTGGGGCGGTGACTGCTGTCCCTCTCCCCTGCGGGGAGAGGGCGGGGGCCGCTTGCTCTTGCGCGTGGGAGGGTAAGGGTAATGGGGCTCGGGACGCGAGTCCCCACCACCCCTCACCCTCCCGTCGCCGAGAGGATCCTCCTTCCCTCTCCCCGGAGGGGCGAGGGACAGGTTACGCCCGCCGCGCTGCCAGCTCCGCCTTCCACTTCCGCGCGCGCCACCACATGATCACCCCGGTCACCGCCAGTACCGCGGGCAATATCCCGCCCAGAAAAATCACGATCTGCCACAGCGCACCCATATCGGTGCCGTCGTGGATCCGCCGCATCCACCGCCCCACGCCGCCCTGAGGCCGCGCCGGTGCCGCGGTCGCGCCGCCGGTGTCGTCCGCGACCTTCACCCCGATCGGCGTGCTGCCGCCCTGGCCCCTGCCCTGAAACGTTACCGTCCAGTCCGCGCTGAGGTCGGTCGGCCAGGTGACGCTCCGCAACGGTGCATTGTCGACGATGCCGCGGGCCTTGCCGATCGTCACCGCGAGTGGCTGCGCGGGCGACACCAGCGGTTTTGCGCGCATCATCGCGCCGCGATCGGGACCGCCTCTCGGCCGCGACGTCTCGCCGGTGAGCTTCCCAAAGACCTGCGGGAACGAGATCCACGCACCGGTCAGCGACAGCACGAACAGCGGCAACGCGATCCAGAACCCGAACAGGTGATGCAGGTTGGTCTCGACGTCACGGTGCCGCCGGAACCGGAACCCACGCGTCCACTTCCCAACCGTCGGCCACCACAACCACAGCCCGGTAAAGCACGACACCATCATCGCCACGCCGATCCAGCCGACGATCGAGCGCCCGACGCCGGGCAGTTGCAGGCTTCCGTGCAGGACGTGGAGGAACCGCACGAGCCCGCCGTTCGACGGCGACACCTCCAGCACGCGCGCCGTCGGTGGATCGAGATACACCATGGTCCGCTGGGGAGGCCCTGGCCGGGTCGGCGCACTGGCTGAACTGGCCGCAACGACCACCGGACCGCCGTCGTCGGGCATCGTCAGCGTCGCGATCCGCTCGCCGTGCTTCAACGCAGCGCGCGCCGCCGCGACATAGCTGTCGAGCCCGACCACGGTCCTCCCCGAAACCGCATAGCGCGCCGGATCGACGATCCGGTCGAGCGCGTCATGCCAAACCAGCGCCGCGCCGCTGAGCGACAGCGGGATGATCAGGATCGCCAGCACCAGCCCGATCCACTTGTGGACCTGGAACCACGCGCGCCGCATCGCCAGCTTGCTCATTATCTACTCCCTGTGTGGGGAGCGTGGCATGGCGAGTGCGCGCAAGTCCATCCACACACACCCGTCATCCTGACGAGGTCAGGACCCAGGGTCACGCAGGGTGCGCTGCTTTGTTCTGGGTTCTGACTTTCGTCAGGATGACGGAGCGGCATTACGCGTCGGCCCAGCGGCGCAGGAGATTGTGGTACACGCCCGTCAGCCGCACCGTGGCCGGATCGCCCTGCCCTTGCGCCGCCGCAACCGCCTGCACGCCCTGGTCGAGATCGAACAGGATCCGCCGCGCGCCGTCGTCACGCACCATCGACTGGAGCCAGAAGAACGACGCGGTACGCACCCCGCGCGTGACCGGCGTCACCCGGTGCAGGCTCGACGCCGGATAGAGGACCATATGCCCTGCCGGCAGCTTGACCGATTGCGGCCCGAACTGGTCCTCGATCACCAATTCGCCGCCGTCATAGGTCTCGGGATCGTCGAGGAAGAGCGTTGCGGACAGGTCGCTGCGGATGCGAAAATCGGTGCCGCGCTTCATCCGGATCGCGTTGTCGACGTGCAGCCCGAAATCCTGTCCGCCGGCGTAGCGGTTGAACAACGGCGGAAACACCTTCAGCGGGAGCGCCGCCGCCACGAACAAGGCCGATCGCCCAAGCGCGTCGAGCACGATCCCGCCCGCCTCGCGCGCGGCGGCCGAGTCCTCGGGCAGTTGCTCGTTGCGCTTGGCGAGCGCGCTCTGTGGCCCCGACGTGGCATTGCCGTCGATCCACTCGGCGTGGTCAATCAGCGCGCGGACACGGGCGACGCCGGCAGCATCGAGGACGTCGGGGATCGCGATCAACATGGCGTCACTCTAGAATGCGGCGGCGATACCGGCAAACTGCCCGCGTCGCCGCCGAGCCTCACAGGCTGTAGAACAGCGTCAGCCGCACCGAGCGCGCCTCGCCAGGCGTTGCCCAGCCATTGTTGCGGATGCCGGTGTAGTATTTCTCGTTGGTGAAGTTCTGCACGTTGAGCTGCGCGGTCAGGCCGTTGCCGACGGTGTACGACAGGAACGCGCGGTGCGTCAGGTAATCCGCCGAGTGGAAGACGGGAGTCACCACGGTCGTCGGCGCGAGCGGGGTGGCCAGCGCGCTGTTGTTGAGCGCGAACGCCCCCTGATAGGTCAGGCCGTAGCCGAGCTGGAGGCCGAACGGCAGCGTGTAGGTGGTGAACAGGCTGCCCGAATGCTTCGGCGTATTGGTGAGCTCCTGCCCCGCCTGCGTATCGAGGATCGCAGCCGAGTTACCACACGGATTGGTCGTCGTCGTGGTCGTGCCGACGGTCGTACGGACCGGACCCGGATTGGCGAGACAGAAGTTCGAGACGCTCTGGATGACCTTCGCCTTCAGGTACGTGTAGTTGGCGAAGATCGAGAAGGCGTGCGAGATGCTGCCGCTTGCGCCGAGCGCGATGCCGTCGACGCGCGAACGGCCGTCATTGACGCCCAGCGTCGTGACGATCGGGTCGTTCGTGGCGACGCGGTAGTTGGTACGCTCGTTACGGAACACGGCCGCGGTAAGTTGCAGCTTGCGCGAGAACAGGTCGGCTTTCGCACCGAGTTCGTAGTTCACCGCTTTTTCCGGCTTCACGTCACATGGGTCGAGCTGGCCAGCGGGCGCATTGATCAGCGTCCCGCAACCGAGCCGGACGGTCGCAGATGTCGGCGTGGTGGCGTTGCCGTACGACGCATACAGGCTGACGGTCTCGATCGGCTTGAAGTTGATGCCGCCGCGGTACGAGAACAGCGTCTCGTCGCTCGTCTGGTTCAGGCCACGGGTATAGGTGCCGAGCGTCGCGTCGGGCACGACCGAGAAGGTATCGGCGCGGAAGCGGCCCTTGGCATGTTCGTAGCGCAGGCCGAAATTGACCTCGATTTGCGGGATCACCTTGATCGTGTCGAAGGCGTAGACCGCCGCATTGCTCGTCGTGCCCTGCGACCGGCCGGCCTGGATGAAGTTGAACGGGCCGGTGTAGTCGGTGTTCGGGTTGGCGAGGTTGATCGGTGGCTGGGCGACCGTCGCACCGGTCGCGGTACGCAGCGTGTTGCCCGTGACGATCGTGTAATCCTCTTGCGAGACCGACGCGCCGAGGACCAGCGTATGCTCGAGCCCCGCGGTATCGAAGACCGAACGGAGATCGGTCTGGTTATAGAGGATCTGGTTTTCCTGGTTCCGCACGAAACCGCGCGGCCCGCTGGGATAATAGGTACCGGGTATGTTCTGACCCGGAGCGGTTGCCGTCGGGGCAATACAAACCGCCGGCGTCGTCGCGACGTTGGTCAGCGGCTGCGGCTGGAACCCGGTCGACAGGCAGAACACACCCTGCGGCGCGCTGGTCAGCGAGTCCTGCTGGACGCGCTGCCACCGGCTCAGGTTGCGGATCGAGACTTTGTCGGAGAAGCTGTGGCTGACCGTGGCGGTCGCCTGATCGACGGTGATGTCCTGCTTGTCGAGATTCCGGATGCCGTAATAGGCCGAGTTGTCGGCACCCGGCAGCGGTCCGTTGTTCACCGCATTGCGGAAGTACGGCACGCCATAGACGGGGACGTTCTCGTCCTCCTGATGCAGATATTGCAGCGTCAGGCTGGTCGGGCCCTCGACGCCGACGATCAGCGACGGCGCGACGGCCCAACGCTTGTTGTTCTCGACGTCGCGGCCAGGAATGTCGTTCTTGTGCGCGACCGCATTCAGACGGACCGCGACGAGGTCACTGACGCGGACGTTCGAGTCGAGTGTCGTGCGGTAATAATCGTCGGTGCCGACGCCGCCGGACACGACCGTCAGCGTCTCCGCCTGCGGACGCTTGGTGATGAGGTTGATCGTGCCGCCAACCGATCCGCCACCGCCGAACACGCTGTTCGCGCCGTTATAGACCTCGACCTGTTGCAGGTTGAACGTCTCGCTGCGGCTATACTGCGCGCTGTCGCGGACGCCGTCGATCGTGATGTCGTTGTTGGCGGAATAGCCACGCAGGTTGATGCTGTCGCCGTATCCGCCGCCGCCTTCGCCCGCACCGAAGGTGATGCCCGGGATCGTCTGCAACACGTCGCGCAAGGTGAGCAGGTTCTGCTTGCGGATCGTCTGGTCGCCGATGATGGTGACCGTCTGCGTCGTGTCGAGCAGGCTGCGCGTCGCCTTCGGGCTCTCCAGCGTGGTCGCGGGAACGGTCTTGCCGTTGACGACGATTTCGTCGCGGTTGAGCTGCTTTTCCTGGTCGTCGGCCGCGTGGACCTTTGCCGATTCAGCTGGGCGGTCGGCAGCGTAGGCTGGTGCGCTGGCAATGAACCCTACGCACGAAAGCGCAAGAAATGCAGGCGCGACGGACGAACGCGACGAAGGACCAGACATGCGAAACCCCTTATTGTTGCGGGTTCGCTATTGAGAGTCGTTCTCACTGTCAACGCTATTGCGACTAATTCTCATGCTGGGTTTGAAAACAGCCACGATCTCAATGCGCTAGCGAGGTTCGGGGGAGCGTTCGCTTGTATGCGGATAGCGTCAATTTCGGCGACAAGCGCCGACAAGGGCAAGGTGAGGCGCATCGCGGCGGCTTCCAGCGCCTGCCAGAAAACGGGTTCTAGGCTGATCGAGGTCTGGTGGCCGGCGATCGTGATCGAGCGCTTGACGGGTCCGTGGAAGCCTCCCGCGGGCGCTGCAATGAGGCCACCCGCGGTCATGCGCAGATCACTCGGTATCGAACAGCGAGGCCAGCTGTTCGATGATCGTCCCGCCGAGTTGCTCGACGTCCATGATCGTCACGGCGCGCGCGTAATAGCGGGTGACGTCGTGGCCGATGCCGATCGCGACCAGCTCGACCGGGGACTTGCTCTCGATCCAGCCGATCACCTGGCGCAGATGACGTTCCAGATACGAGCCGGAGTTCACCGACAGCGTCGAATCGTCAACCGGGGCGCCGTCGCTGATCACCATCAGGATACGGCGCTCCTCGGGCCGCGCGACCAGACGCGCATGCGCCCACATCAGCGCTTCGCCGTCGATATTCTCCTTCAGCAAGCCTTCGCGCATCATCAGGCCCAGCGAATTGCGCGCGCGCCGCCACGGCTCGTCGGCGCGCTTGTAGACGATGTGGCGGATGTCGTTGAGCCGCCCCGGCTGCGGCGGACGCCCAGCGGCCAGCCACGTCTCGCGGCTCTGCCCGCCCTTCCAGGCGCGTGTCGTGAAGCCGAGGATCTCGGTCTTCACGCCGCAGCGCTCCAGCGTACGTGCGAGGATATCCGCGCTGATCGCCGCGATCGAGATCGGGCGCCCGCGCATCGAGCCGGAATTGTCGATCAGCAGCGTCACGACGGTGTCGCGGAAATCGGTCTCGCGCTCGGCCTTGTAACTGAGCGACAGCGTCGGGTTGACGATCACGCGTGCGAGCCGCGCCGCGTCGAGGATGCCCTCCTCCTGATCGAAATCCCACGACCGCGACTGCTGCGCCATCAACCGTCGCTGGAGCCGGTTGGCAAGCTTCGACACGGTCGATTGCAGGTGCACGAGTTGCTGGTCGAGATAGCCTCGCAGCCGCGCCAGTTCGTCGGCGTCGCACAGCTCGGTGGCGGCGATCACCTCGTCGAACTTCGTCGTCCACGGCTTGTAGTCGAACGCGCCGCCCATGTCCGCGAAAGGACGGTTCGGGCGGACCGGCTGCATGCCTTCCTCGCCGTCGTCACCGGGCTCGCCGTCGATGTCGTCCATCGACTCGTCGCTCTGCTCCTGGCCGTCGCTTTCCTCGTTCTGCTGCTCCGACTGTTCGCCGCGCGCCTCGACTTCGCCCTGACCGTCCTCGCCCTGATCGTCGCCTTCGTCGCCCTCGTCCTGCTGCTGCTCGTCAGTGCCCTCGTCCTCGGAGCCGCCTTCGTCGCTCTCCTCGGGGACCTGATCGCCTTCGACCAGTTCGAGCTCCTGCAACATCTTCCGCGCAAGGCCCTGGAACGCCTTTTGGTCGTCGAGCGCATAGGCGAGCGCGTCGAGATCGGTCTTGCTCTCTATCCATTCGCGCACCAGCGCGAGGCCCGGCGCGGCAATCGCAGGCGATTCCTGCCCCGTCAGCCGCTCGCGGACCATGAGGCCGAGCGCGGTGGACAGCGGCACTTCGTCGCGATTGCGCGCACGCGTGATCGGATCGGCGCGCAGACGGACGTCGAGTGCGCGGTCGAGGTTCTCGGTGATGCCCGCATAGCCACGCGATCCAAGTGCTTCGACTCGTGCAGTCTCGACGGAATCGAACACCGCACGCGCCACCGCCTCGACCGGCGCCGCACGGTTATGCAGCGCGATGTCGTGATGCTTCAACCTTAGCGCGAAGCCGTCCGCGAACCCGCGCGCCTCCGCGACCTGCTCAAGTGGCAGGGCGCGCGCGGGCATCGGCACCTTGATGTGCTTGCCGCTCTGCGTCGGTGCGTCCGCGGTGAACGCGAGTTCGACCTCCGGCTCCTCCGAGATCGCACGCGCGGTGCCGGCAAGAACCGCCTTGAAGCGATCGAGAGGGGTTTCGTTGGCCATCAGCGTGTTCCACGTAGTGCGTATCGACGTGCTATCGCCACCGCGACGACGGCGATGACCAGTGCGAAGAGGAAGCTCAGCAGCATGAACAAGTTCTCAGTATCCTCGATCCCGATGCCACCCAACGCGCCGGACAGGTGGCTTACCGCCAATCCGACGTCCTCGGGCCAGTGGATACGCCCGAACATCATCCACAAGACGATAGTGATCGCCAGCACGGCGATTGCCGACAGGGTCGACCGCATCACGATACTTCGATCATGCCATAGGCGCGACCACCGCCCTTAGGGATCGCAAGCGGCTGAGCGTTCCGCAACGCCGCGGCCAGTCGGACGAAGTCGGCCAGCCGCTGCAAGGTCACGCAGCCTTCGCTGATGCCCATCGGGCCGACCGGGTGCAACCGGAACTCGCCGCGTCGGATATGGCCGACGAACGTCTCATCGTCCAAGCGGCCATCGTCACGCAACAATGCGAACCAGCTGGAATGATCGATGCCCGACCAGCTATCCTTGACGAAATCGCGCAACCAGCCCAATCGCCCGCCACTCTCGCGATCGACGATGTAATAGCGTCCTTCGGGCAGTGGCCCGATCTTCGCCACCCCCACGCCCTTCGGATCGTTCCGCCATCGACCCGAGCCGGAAAAGGCTGCGAAGCTTCCCACACCCGGCGCGACCAGGGTCGACATCGACCGCCCGTTCAGCGCGAAGGTACAGGCGATCGCCACGCTTAGGCCTTGCCCACCACGCTCTCAGGCAAGTCCTTGCCGAACACGCGCTGGTAATATTCGGCGACCAGCGGCCGCTCCGCCTCGTCGCACTTGTTGAGGAACGAGAGACGGAACGCGAAGCCGACGTCGCCGAAGATCAGCGCGTTCTGTGCCCAAGTGATCACCGTGCGCGGGCTCATCACGGTCGAGATGTCGCCGTTGACGAAACCCTTGCGGGTCATGTCGGCGACGCGGACCATGTTCTCGACGGTCTTCTTGCCCTCGGGCTTGTCGTATTCGCCGGACTTGGCGAGCACGATCTGCGCCTCGACCTTGGCGGGCAGGTAGTTGAGCGTGACGACGATGTTCCAGCGGTCCATCTGGCCCTGGTTGATCTGCTGCGTGCCGTGATACAGCCCGCTCGTGTCGCCGAGGCCGACCGTGTTGGCGGTCGCGAACAGGCGGAACCACGGGTTCGGGCGGATCACGCGGTTCTGGTCGAGCAGCGTCAGCTTGCCCTCGGTCTCCAGCACGCGCTGGATCACGAACATCACGTCCGGGCGGCCGGCGTCGTATTCGTCGAACACGAGCGCGGTCGGGGTCTGCAACGCCCAGGGCAGCAGGCCTTCGCGGAACTCGGTGATCTGCTGGCCGTCCTTGAGGACGATCGCATCGCGGCCGATCAGGTCGATGCGGCTGATATGCGCGTCGAGGTTGATGCGGATGCACGGCCATTTCAGGCGCGCCGCGACCTGCTCGATATGCGTCGACTTGCCGGTGCCATGATAGCCCTGGACCATCACGCGACGGTTATGCGCGAACCCCGCCAGCACGGCGAGCGTGGTGTCGGCGTCGAAGACGTATGCCGGATCGAGATCGGGCACGCGCTCGTCGGCTTCGGAAAACGCCGGCACTTCCATGTCGGAATCGATCCCGAACATCTCGCGCACCTTCACCATGCGGTCGGGTGCGTCGAGGATCGTGGTCTCGCGGCTATCTGGCTGGGTATTCGGGATATCGGTCATGTTGGCCTCGTGTTCCCGGTAGCTCTAGGCCAAGCACGGGCAGTTACTCAACCGCCGCTGTACGATTGGTCGGGCGATTGACCGGAAGAGTTAGACGAACCGCCGGAATAGCAGCGGGTTCCGGATCGGGCGGCGTGAAATATCGATCAGAGTAAGTATGGATCACGTTCCCGGCTTGTCAGGCAAATGCGGTCGCGCCTTTCAGGTGCTGGTACGCCGCGATCACCTTCTGCAATTCCGCTTCGTGCGCGCGGTCGCCGCCGTTGCGATCGGGATGATAGCGCCGGACGAGTTCACTGTAGCGTTTGCGGAGTGCCGTCCGGTCGGTGTCCGTGCCAAGCCCCAACACGCGCAACGAGCGCCGCTCGCCGTCAGAGAGCACGCGACCGTCCTTGCGCGCGGCTGCCATCCGCTCGCCGAACCGCGCACCGATCGCATCGATCGGATCGGCGAAGTCCGCCCATTTCGGCGGGGTGTCGCCGCCGCCATGCGCGAACGCCCGCGTCTCGCGTTCCCAGCCCGCCATCGGGCGTTGCGCATGGTGGATCTCGTCCGCGGTCATTCCGTCGAAGAAATTATAGCCGGAGTTGAACGCGCGGACGTGCTCGAGGCAGAACCAGCGGAACTGCGGCGGTCCGCCGTCGCTCGGCCCCTCCAGTGGTGGCGCACGGAATTCGCCGGGCTCCTCGCAGTCGCGCCACATGCAGACGCGCCCCGTCCCTTCGACGCGGCCGTGAAACCGTGGGCTGGGGCGTTCTTTCCGCTCTTTTCGATCGTCGTCCGCCACCGGCTCCCCGCGCTTCCAAAACGGGCTATATAGGGAGCATGACAGACCTCGCCACCGGCTCCGTACAGGACCAGATCACCGCCCGCCTTACCGCGACACTCGCCCCGACGCAGCTGACCGTCGTCAACGAGAGCGGCTTGCACGCCGGCCATATGGGCGACGACGGCACCGGCGAGACGCATTTCCGCGTCGAAGTGGAAACCCCGCAGTTCGAAGGCCTTAATCGCGTCGCCCGCCAGCGGCTCGTGAACCAGGCGCTCGCCGAACTGTTGAGCACGAAGATCCACGCACTCGCCATCAAGGCCCGCGCACCCGGGGAAATCTGATGGCGTACAAGCTCTGGTACTGGCCTTCGATCCAGGGGCGCGGCGAATTCGTCCGGCTCGCACTCGAAGGGGCGGAGATCGCGTATGAGGATTGCGCGCGCGGCGTAGGCGAGGAGGGCTTGCTGGCTGATCTGAACGACCGCACCGGACGGACGCCGTTCGCGCCGCCGTATCTGGAGCTCGACGGCCTCGTGATCGCGCAGGTCGCCAACATTCTGATGTATCTCGGCGAGCGTCACGGCCTTGCACCATCGAACATGGCCGACCGGCTGTGGCTCAACCAGCTCCAGCTGACGATCGCCGACCTCGTCGCCGAGGTCCACAACGTCCATCATCCGGTCGCGATGATGGACTATTACGACGACCAGAAGCCTGAGGCGGCACGTGCGGCGAAGCAGTTCCGCGAGGCGCGGATGCCGAAATATCTTGGTCATTTCGAGGATGCGGCGCAGGCCAATACGGGCGACTGGCTGATCGATCACAAATGGAGCTATGCCGATACGTCGCTGTTCCAGGTGATCGAGGGGCTGCGGTACATGTTCCCGAAGCGGATGAAGACGCTCGAACCCGACTATCCGAACCTGGTCCGCATCCACGATCAAGTCGCCGAGCTGCCCGGCATTAGGGCCTATCTGAAAAGCGACCGTCGCCTCGCCTTCAACACCGACGGCATCTTCCGCGCCTATCCGGAACTGGATGCCGAATGAGGCTTGGCAGTGTTCTAACACTCAGCACCTCGCCAACCAACACCTCCCCGGCGAAGGCCGGGGTCCAGTTGGGGGTCAGGGGTAACGACGGGCTGCCCTCCATCATATCGGCCTTTCCAACTGGGCCGCGGCCTTCGCCGGGGTGGTGCACCGGGCTATGAGGACCCCACGCCCAGCAGCGCGCATCCTCCTCGTCGACGGCCAGGATCGCGTATTGATGTTCCGCTTCACCCCCGCCGATCGCCCGCCGCTCTGGTGCACGCCGGGCGGCGCAGTCGATCCCGGCGAGACCTACGCCGCGGCCGCACGTCGCGAACTCTGGGAGGAAGTCGGCCTCGACATCGACTGCGGCCCCGAAGTCGCGCGCCGCGTCGTCGACTTCCGCACCTTCGAAGGTGTGGAGGTCACCGCTGACGAGCGCTACTTCCGGATCGACGTCGACAGCTGCGACGTGAAGGCGGGCAATCTCACCGAACAGGAGAAGCAACTGCTCGTCGGTCACCGCTGGTTTTCCCGAAACGACATCGCGGGCTTCCACGAAACGCTCTATCCAGCAGATCTGGTCGAACTCCTCGACGCCACGGAACCTGCCAAGGGATAACGCCATGCTCGATGATTTCGTCCTCCAGACCATCCTGCCGTCGACGCACGATCTCGGCGGGTTCAAGGTCCACCGCACGCTGCCGAACAAGGAGCGGACTATGGTCGGGCCGTTCCTGTTCTTCGACCAGATGGGCCCGGCGCATCTCGACGTGGGCCAAGGCATCGACGTGCGGCCGCATCCGCACATTAACCTGTCGACCGTCACCTATCTCTTCAACGGCGCGATCGATCATCGCGATTCGCTCGGCACGCAGGCGCGGATCGAGCCGGGCGCAGTCAACCTGATGACCGCGGGCCACGGCATCGTCCATTCCGAACGCTCGCCCGGCGACGAGCGCGCCGAGGGGCCGAACCTGTCGGGCATCCAGACCTGGCTGGCGATGCCCGAGGCGGTCGAGGAGATCGACCCGGCGTTCGAGCACGTCACCAAGGCGCAGCTGCCGACGATCGAGGCGCACGGCGCGCGCTCGCGGATTATCATGGGGAGCCTGTGGGGCCAGACCGCGCCGACCACGACCTATTCGGGGACGATCTACGCCGACATCGCGCTCGATCCGGGCGCGAGCGTGCCGATCGATGCCGCGGCGGAGGAGCGCGCGATCTACCTCGCGATGGGCGAGGCGACGCTGGAGGGCGTGAAGCTGGAGCCGCAGGTGCTGTACGTCCTCCGCCCCGGTATCTCCGCAACGCTGAGGTCCGCGCATGGCGGCCGCGCGATGCTGTGCGGCGGCGATGCGTTCACGACGCCGCGCCATGTCTGGTGGAACTTCGTCAGCTCGAACCGGGATCGTATAGAGCAGGCGAAGCGCGACTGGAATGCGGGCAACTTCCCGAAAGTGCCCGGCGACGAAAAGGAATGGATCGAAATCCCAGCGATTCCAAAGACGGTAAGCTATCCGTAACTCCTCCCCTCCCGCAAGCGGGAGGGGGTAGGGGTGGGCACGCGCCATCACCGCCCATGCCCGTTTCTGACAGGCCGCGAGCCCACCCCCAGCCCCTCCCGCAAGCGGGAGGGGAGCAGAAGACGTAATCTCCCCTCCCGCTTGCGGGAGGGGTCGGGGGAGGGCATGTTCCAAGGGCGGCGCGACGGGCAGGCCCTCCCCTGACCCCTCCCGCGAGCGGGAGGGGAATCATGACATTGCAACGCATTGCGTTATCCACGGGCGTCGAACTAGACGTCGCGATCAGCGGCGACCCGGCGAGCCCGCCTGTAATCCTGCTCCACGGCTTCCCCGAATCGCATCGGACCTGGCGCGACATCGCCCCAGATCTTACCCGCGATCACTATGTCGTTGCGCCCGATCAACGCGGCTTCGCGCGCTCGTCAAAACCCGAGGGCGTCGACAGCTACACCCCCGACAAGATCGTCGCCGACCTGATCGCACTCGCCGACCACCTCAAGATCGAGACCTTCACGCTGGTCGGCCACGACTGGGGCGGCGCGGTCGCGTGGATGGCCGCGCTGCGTCACCCGGAGCGCATCGCCAAGCTCGTCATCATCAACGCGCCCCACCCGCTCGTCTTCCAGCGGACCATGTTCGACGACCTCGAACAGCGCGCCGCCAGCCAGTATATCCGCGCCTTCCGCAACCCCGATCTTGAGAAGCATATCGAATCGATCGGGCTCGAAACCTTCTTCGACACCAGTTTTTCGAAACACGCCGATCTCGCCGCGATGGCCGAGGACAAGGCCGCCTATCTCGACGAATGGGGCCAGCCCGGCGCGATCACCGGCATGCTCAACTGGTACCGTGCCAGCGCGATCGTCGTGCCCGAAATGGACGAGGCCCCGCCCCGTCCCGCGTTCCTCGACGCACCGTTCCCGCCGACCAGGATGCCGGTGCTGGTAGTATGGGGGATGCAGGACAGCGCGTTGTTGCCGAGCCAGCTCGAGCTTGGCGATTACGTGCCCGACCTCACGATCGAGAAGATCGATGCGGGGCATTTCGTGCCGTGGCAAAAGCCCAACGCTGTGGTCGCGGCGATGCGCAACTGGGGTATCTGACACGATCATCAATGCGCGATGTGCGCAATCCGGCCTACGACAAGCCCCCCCCCCCGGCGAAGGCCGGGGTCCAATTGGGGGACGGCCGTAACTCGAGGCGGCGCTCCGTTACTGCGACCTTTCCAATTGGACCCCGGCCTTCGCCGGGGGGGGACCGTATCCGGCGGCGCAGGTTCGCGTAGCATTCGACCACAACCGAGCACCTGTCTGAATCCTGACCATCACATTCTGTGATCGTTCAGCGGCGCCGGAGCAAAACCCTGTCCATGCCGTTGATCCGGCGTCGAACATAGGAGAGCAGTCATGCGTAAGATGATCCTTGCGGCCGTCGCCGCCGCCACCCTCGTCCCCACCTTCGCCACCGCGCAAAGCTACGGCGAAGTCCGCCGCGACCAGCGTGAAATCCGCGAGAGCCGTCGCGATCTCGACCGCGCACGTCGTTACGGCGACCGCGGCGATGTCCGCGAAGCTCGCCAGGAACTACGCGAGGACCGCCGCGAAGCGCGCGAGGACTGGCGCGACTATCGCCGCACGCACGGCAACCTCTATCGCCGTCCAGCCTATGCCGGCCCGCGCGGCTATCGCTATCGCCCGGTCAGCGTCGGCTACCGGTTCGCGCCCGAATATTACGGCCGCAACTATTGGGTGAACGACTACCAGACGTACCGCCTGTCGCGCCCGGCCTACGGGTATCAGCGCTGGGTGCGCTATGGCCGCGACGTTGTCCTGGTCGACACCCGCTCAGGTCGTGTCGTGCAGGTCAACAACGGCTTCTTCTACTGATTCAGTCGGTCTCGGGCGCCATTCCCAGCTAGGTTTGGCGCCCACCCATCCACCGTCTCGAGATTATCGAACGCTCGAGACGGCAAACGCCGCAATTGTGTGGACGAACCATGGTCAGCGGCCCGCGAGGTAGTGCGCTAGCGGGTCGATCATGTCCTCGGGAATGCGGCGAGCGATGACCGGCATCGTCGCCTGCGATTTACGGGCATCGACGACCGTCTCGTCGCCACGCCAGTTGCGGAGGCGTTGGGCGATGTAGCTGGCCCGCTGGCCCGCCAAGACGGGATAGGGTTTTCCAGGGGCGTGGCAGCTCGCGCAGGCGGGAAGCTGGACCTTGGGAAGGCCTTCACGGTCGATTTTTGCTGCTTCGGCGGAGCCTGACGGTGTTGCGCGGCCGATGCCCGGCATCGCCGCGAAGTGATCCGCTAGCCGCCTCATCTCCTCCGGCGTCAGCGTTGCAGCCGCATTCGACATCACGGCGCTTTGCCGCTTGCCGGTTGCATAAGCTTCCAGCGCCGCGCGGAGATACGCGGGACTCTGCCCACCGAGCATGGGCATGTCGGGCTGGCCGCGGCCACGTCCGTCGGCACCGTGACAGCCGGCGCAGGTGGCGATCTTGGCATCGGTGACACCCGGCACTTCGGTCAGCGAGCGATAGGTTGCGGGCGACATCTCAGGCAGCGGACGGACGAAGGCGACCATGCGGCGGACTTCGTCGTCGCGGTCCTTCGCGGCCCAGCCGGGCATGCCGGTATATTTGACGCCGTGCTTGAGGATCCAGAAGATCTGCTTGTCGGTCCACTCGCGCGCGTTGATCGACAGGTTCGGAGCGGGGGGCGTCGCGGCCTGCATCACGGGGAGCGGGCGGACGCCGGGCGCGCCGTGGCACGAGGCGCAGCTTGCCTTGAACAGGCCGGCGGCACTGACGAGACCCTCGTTCGCCTTGGGATCGTCGGGCGCGGTGACCGCGGCGTAGGTGCGGACCGAGTTGCGCATCGTCCAGTGGAGGAACCAGTCGGTGATCTTCCAATGGCCCGACGATGCGGCGATGTTGAACACCCCCGACCACGCGAACAACAGCCCGGCAAGCGCCAGTCCGACTATGGCGGCGGCGGCGCGCGCCCAGGTTATCCGGATCGTCATGCGGTCGCGCTCCGTGTCTTCAACAGTCCGCCGAGCATCGCGAGCCCGCCGATGAAATAACTCGCCGCGCCGACCATCAGCATGACGACTCCGCCGAGTTGCTGGTCTTCAAGTGCGTCGAGGCCGTGTGTTGCCGGGTGCATCGCCATCATCGCGTAGAGGGGGCGCGGGGCGAGGCCGATCAGCGCTCCGAGTAATGTCATGTGCATTGATGTCAGCAGCAAGGCTGCCACACCCGACGCGCGGCGGTCGGTCGCACCGCCGATGCGTGTGCCGAGCACTGCGCTCCAAAGGAGGATGCCAGCGATCAGGAAGCTCGCTTGTTCGATGAGCAGCGCGAGCGGCTGCATGTCGACGCGGAGCCTCAGCGCGGGGAGGTGCCAGAGCCATACGACGCCGAGTTCGACGAGCGACATAGCGAGTGGGGTCACGACCGTCGGCCCGCGCTCGGCCGGGTCCCAACGCGAACCGGCAACCCCGTACGCCAGGAACGGCGCGGCGACGGCGACTGCTATCATGTGACCCGCCATGTGGCCGACCATGCCGAGCGGTGCTGCGGCGAAGGCCCAGCCGAGCGGGACTAGCGCGACGCCTAGTGCGAGGCTCGCGCGCCTCATCGGCAATCGCCGAACACGATGACCGGCAGCGCCGTGAAGATCACCGCGACGAAGCTCAGCCCCGCCAGCAACCGCGTCGACAGTGCAAGGAAACGGAGACGGTCGATGGCGGTGCCCTGTTCGTGCGGGGCCGGATCGCCTGGCGTCTCCGACTGGACGCGCGCGATATAGCCCGCCGCGACGATCCCCAGCAGCGCAACGATCGTCGCGATCAGCGTCGCGAGCGGGAAGCCGGTCAACGCCGTTCCCGGTCTCGACGATTTCGCACACGTCACCGCGACCCACAGATAGCAGAACAGGAAATGCACGGCCCAGATCGTCGGCGGGACAATCAGCGTCCACAGCGTGACCTTCAGGTCGCGCGCCCAGTGCCTCCGCTCAGCATTGGGCTTCCGCTCGGGCTCGGTCATGCGACACCCGGGAACAGGCCGATCGTGCAGAACGTCACGATTCCCGTCAGCGCGAGGAAATGGTGGTACACGGTAATGTTGCGCAGGTCCGCGTCATAGACCGGCGTCATCTTGCCTGCGAGGCTGCGCGCGAGCGTGTACGCCTGCATGATGACCCCGATCGCGGCGTGCACCGCAGTCCAGATTGCCAGCGTCCAGACGATAGCCGGATAGACATGGAGCTCGGGATTGAGCCCCGAATACCACGGCCCCGCAAGCCCGGCGAACAGGCTCGCCAGCGTCGCGACGATCCCGACCACCAGTAGCGCACGGCCGGCAGCGACGTTGCCGCGGCGATGCACTTCGCGCGCGCCGACGGTTGCGGCCCAGCCGGTGAGCGTCAGCGCCAGCGCGACCATCGGCCAGAACACGCCCGGCCCGTTGAGACCCACGCCGCTCGGCGGGAAATCATTGTGGATCGTCCAGAAGAAGAAATAGCCGAACACGAGGCCGGAGAACGCAGTCGCGTCGGCCATCATCGTAATGAACATCGCCCACCAGCCCGGCGCCGATGGCCCCGAGGTATAGAGCGGCACCTCGATGCCGTGGCCGATATGCTTGGTCGGCTTTTCGGGGATCTCGGCGGTACCGGTCCACAGCCACCAGAGCACGCACGCGAGCGTCGCGACGCCGCTGACCGCCGACCAGATATAGAGGTGGTACGTCGTCAGGATGAACACGCCCGCGAGCGCGACCGCGGTCATCATCGGCTTCACGCTCGGCGTGCCGAGACGGATCACCTGGAGGGGGCGCGCATCGAGCACGGTGGTGATGATCGACTCGCGCCGCATCTCCTCCGCGTCGGGCAGGAAGAAGCGGCCCTCGTCGACCTTCTGGACGAAGTTCTTCTGGTCCCAGATCGGATAGCGGCTCTCGATCAGCGGCACCGAACGGATACCCCAATCCTCGTCGTCCGGATGCGCGAGCCACTCGAGCGTCCCGGCATTCCACGGGTTGCGCGGCGCCTTCGGGCGACGCGGCGACAGCGCGAGGTCGATGCAGACGATCAGCACGCCCGTCGCGAACATGTACGACCCGATCGTCGAGGCGAGGTTGAGCCCGCCGATCCCGAGCTCCTCGGGATAGGTGAACACGCGCCGCGGCATGCCGAGCAGGCCTGAAAGGTGCATCGGGAAAAACGTCACGTTCATGCCGACGAACATGATCCAGAACGCGATCCGCCCGAGGTTGTCGCTCAGCTTCTTGCCGGTGATCAGCGGCCAGTAATAATACAGCCCGGCGAACAGTGGCAGCAGCGTGCCACCGATCAGCACGTAATGCAGATGCGCGACGATGAAATAGGTGTCGTGCGCCTGCCAGTCGAACGGCGCCACGGCCACCATCACGCCGGTCAGCCCGCCGATCACGAACACCGCCAGGCTCCCGCTCGCATAAAGCAAAGGCGTCGATTTCTTGACGTTGCCCGCCCAGAGCGTCGCGATGAACACGAATATCTGCACGCCGGTCGGGATCGCAACGGCTTCCGACGCCGCCGCAAAAAACGCGAGGCTGATCTTCGGCAGCCCGGTCGTGAACATGTGGTGGACCCACAGCCCGAAGCTCAGGAACGCCGTCCCGACCGCGGCCAGCACGATCCACGGATAGCCGAGCAGATGCCGTTGCGCGAACGTCGGGATCAGCATCGCGAACAGCGCGATCGACGGCAGGAAGACGATGTAGACTTCCGGGTGGCCGAAGATCCAGAACAGATGCTGCCACAGCAGCGGATCGCCGCCCTTCTCCGCGTTGAAGAACGGCCAGTTCAGCAGCCGCTCCATCTCGAACAGCACGTCGCCCGCGATCAGCGGCGGGAACGCGAACAGGATCATCACCGCGACGACGAGGATGTACCAGGCGTAGAGCGGCATCAGGTTGAGCCGCATGCCCGGCGGACGGCATTTCAGCACGCCGACGATCAGTTCGACCGCGGCCGCCACCGACGATACCTCGATGAAGCTCAAGCCCAGCATCCAGATGTCCGCGCCGAGCCCGCTCAGATCGGTCCGCGTCGTCAGCGGCGGGTACATGAACCAGCCGCCATCGGGTGCCGCGTCGAAGAAGATCGAGCCCGACACGAACACGCCGCCGATCAGGAAGCTCCAATATCCGAACCCCGACAGCCGCGGAAACGGCAGGTCGCGCGCGCCGAGCAGCTGCGGCAGCAGGATGATCGAGACCGCCTCGAACATCGGCACCGCGAACAGGAACATCATCATCGAGCCGTGCAGCGTGAACAGCTGGTTGAACGTGTTCGCCGTGACGAGATCGTTGTTCGGCACCGCCAGCTGCGTCCGCATGATCAGCGCGAGCACGCCCGCGAACAGCATGAAGCCGAACGCGGTCAGCGTGTACCAAACGCCGATCCGGTTGTTGTTGACGTCGGTCCAGCGGAAGAACCAGCCCGTCGGCGGCTTCCAGACTTCACGCAAACGATCTTCCTGGCCCTTGCGGACCGCGGGATCATTCTGGTCGGGCGCGATATACTGGGTGCTCTCGGTAGTCATTTGAGCCCCTGAAGATAGCTTGCGATCTGGTCGGCTTCGGCGGCCGACATCTGCGGGAAGGCGGGCATGCGGACGCCGGGCTTGGTCTTGCCGGGATCGCGGACGAAGCCGGCGATGTTGGCGTGGGTCATCGGCAGCACACCCGCGGCGAGTGTCGGACGCGAGCCGAAGTGGGTGAGGTCTGGACCGATCTTCGCGACCGGGCCGACGCCGCGGACGCTGTGGCACCCACTACAGCCATAACTTGCGAACAGGCGCGCGCCGGGCGACGCGGTAACGATAGCGGGCTTGCGCTGGTCGGCGAGCCAGCGCTCGAATGCGGCGGGCTCCATCGCGATCACGTCGAACGCCATCAGCGCATGGCCGAGCCCACAGAACTCCGCGCAGACGCCGCGGTACGTGCCCGCCTTGGTGGCGCGGACGACGAGCCGGTTGGTTCGGCCGGGGATCATGTCCATCTTGCCGGCCAGCCCGGGCACCCAGAAGCTGTGGATGACGTCGGGGCTGCGGAGCGACAGTTCGACGGTGCGGCCGACGGGGAGGCGAAGTTCGTTCGCAGTCTCGACCACCGATCCGCCGAGCGGCGCATAGCGGACGCGCCACCAGAATTGCTCGCCCTCGACGCCGATCCGCAGATCGCTATTGGCGACCTCGCGCGGGCGCATCGCGGGGAGGGCGTAGAGCAGCAGGCCCAGCAGCAGGATCGAAGGCCCGATGCCGCCGAGCCACAGCACCAGCTTCATCCCGCCCTTGTGCGTCAGCCGACCCTCCGGCGCGCGCATCGCGTGGCGCATCAGCAGCGCGAGCCCGCCCGCGAGAATGATCGCGCCGATGACCAGAACGATGGTGATCGAGAGGACCTTGTCCGCCTCCTCGCCGAACGGCGCGAGCGTCGACTGGTGCCGGTTGCATGCCGCCAACAGCGGCAGGCATGCGCCCACGGAAAGAAAAATAGCCTTCCGCATCATCACCTTGCCACCCTTTAGAAGCGTCTCTCCTAACCTGTGCTGCGACGCGGCGTAAACCAAAAAATGACAAATAGTTCATGCTGGCAATCGTCTGCCGCGATCTCGACCGTCTCCCTGCGCATGGTCACCGCCACCCCCGAAACCACCCGCCGCCCTGACTTTTGCGCCAAGAGTGCAATGCAGGTTGCTCTCACGTTGTCTGTCATAGATTAAACCATTAAGGTTTTGAATATAGGCGGGAACGTGAAAGGAATCGTGTGAGCGACGATCACGAAGAAGCCCGGCTGGATGCGCTGTATCAGCTGAAGTTGCTTGATACTCCACCCAGCGAGGGCTTCGACCGCATTACCCGGATGGCGAGCCAAATCTTCGGACTTCCCGTCGCGGCGGTATCGCTGACCGACCGCGATCGCCAGTGGTTCAAGTCGCGCGTGGGGGTCGAGCATTGCAGCATCCCCCGCGACAAGGCGCCCTGCGCGCAGGTCGCCGAGTCGTCGCGGCTGCTGGTCATCGAGGATTTTCACGCCGATCCTTGCTACGCGAACAGCGTGCTGGGCCGCGCCGGCACGCGTTTCTATGCCGGTGCTCCCTTGGTCACCCGTGACGGCTACGGCCTTGGATCGCTCTGCGTACTGGGAACCGAACCGCGAAAGGCTACGGAAGCCGAGCTTGCCGCGTTGGTCGATCTCGCCGCGATGGTCATGGCGCAGATCGAATTGCAGCACGCGTTCGGACGGATCGATCCCGTCACCGGCATGCCGAACAGGAACCAGTTTCGCGACGACCTGATGGATCTCGAGCGAGACCATCCGGGCGAGCAACGGTTCGCCGTCGTCGTCGATATGGCACGCGACGATCAGATCAGCCGGATCACGCGCGCACTGGGGCTGGCGCGCGTCGACGACTTCATTCGCGAAGCGTCGCAGGCGCTCCGGGTGACGTTGGGGCCAGGACGGATTGCCTATCAGGTCGGCAACGCCCAGTTCGCGTTCATCTCGCCGCCTGGGGTCGAACAACTGGCATATGTGACGCTCCTCAAGTCGAGCTTCGAGACGATGCACGCGTCGTCGTCCGTCCGGTTCGTCACGAACGTCGCGATCGGCGTACGATCGTTCATCGTCGGCACCGTATCGGCCGACGACGTTCTGCGCGGTGCGGCCAGCGCGGCGCAGGACGCGAGGGGCATGGACGACGCGATCGCCCTTCATTCGCCCGCAAACGACACCGCGCACCGCCGCCAATACGGGCTTTTGCAGGATTTCGGGGCCGCGCTCGAAGCGGGTGACCAGTTACGGCTGATGTACCAGCCGCGGATCGAACTGGCGACCGGCCGCTGCCTCGGTGCGGAAGCGCTGCTGCGCTGGCGACATCCGAGGCTGGGCGAAGTATCGCCTGCCGAGTTCATCCCGATCATCGAGCAGACCTCGCTTGCGCGGCCGACGACGCAGTGGGTGCTCGACAGGGCGATGGATCAACTCGTGGCATGGAATCCCGCGGGTATCGCGCCAGTGCTGTCGGTGAACATCTCCGCGGCCAACCTCGGCGAGGCGGATCTCATTCAGCGGATCCAGCAGGCGCTACTGACGCGAAACCTGCGACCGGAACGGCTGGAAATCGAGCTGACCGAGAGTGCGATCATGGATCAGCCGGACCAGGCACTCGCTATGCTGCGCGAACTGGCGGAGACGGGCATCTGCCTGGCGATCGACGATTTCGGGACCGGGCACAGCAGCCTTGCCTATCTGCAACGCCTGCCGGCGCGGATCGTGAAGATCGACCAGACGTTCATGCAGAACCTGACCGAAATGGCCGGAGCCGATTTCGTACTGGTGGAGACTATGATCGGTCTTGCGCACAAGCTGGGCTACCGTGTTGTGGCGGAAGGCATCGAAACGCCGGAGGCGGCTGCGATCCTGACGAAGCTGGGGTGCGAAGAGGCGCAAGGCTTCTGGTTCGCGCGGCCGATGGAGGCCGATCAGTTCGCGGCCTGGCTTTCGGATCGACAAAAGGGCGAAACAAATATGCCTCACTATGTCTGACATCCCCGGTTAATAATGCCGAGATACGTTGCGCCCATTGTCGCGCGCGTGCGTTCGGACATGTCATCGCCAAACAGGGTGTTGGCGCCTTCATATCGTTGAAATGAAGGCAATAATTAAAGGATGTGCGCCCATGACGCATTGGAAAGGAGTCGCGAACCGTGTCAGGGATTGAGTCGAGTTTCGAGACCGTAGCATTGCGCGATCTCGACGCGATGAGCGAGCAGGAGCGTGATGCGTTGCCGTACGGAGTCGTCGGCTTCGTCGCGGATACGATCGTGCAGACCTACAATGCGACGGAAGCACGGCTGTCGGGACTCGATCCCGCAACCGTGATCGGTGTCCCGTTCTTCGAAGCGGTGGCGCAGTGCATGAACAACTTCATGGTGGCGCAGCGGTTCGAGGACGAACCCGAACTCGACGACATCGTCCCGTACGTCCTGACGTTGCGCATGCGGCCGACCAAGGTCCGGCTACGCCTGCTTGCGACGGCGGAGATCCTGCGACGCTACGTGTTGATCGAACGCTGAGGCCAGGCGAATGACCGACATGTCCAGCGAGCAGGAGCTACTCGAATTTCTCTACGCCTGTCCGGTCGGCCTGATCGAATGTGACGCACAGGGCGAGATCGGCATGATGAACCCGCATGCGATGCAGCATCTGTTGCCGCTTTCCGGTGCCCGAAATGCAAGCAACCTGTTCTCTGCATTCGAACAGCACGCGCCCGAATTGCGGAGCATGGCATCGGCGTTCGTACCGGACACCGGTCGGATCTGCGACGGGCACCGGATCTTCGTCGAACTCGGACCGGGACGGCAGGGCATGATGCCGAAGGTGCTGGCCTGTACGCTGGTCAAGCTCGGTCCCGATCGATTGATGGCCACGCTCGCCGACGTCAGCCAGCAGGTCGTCCAGGAAAACCGCCTGCGCCAAGCGGACACGTGGTTTGCCACTTTGCTCGACGACGTCGACGGCTATGCCGCGCTGACGATCACGCCAGAGGGCGAGATCGCGTCCGCCAATAGCTGCTTCCTGCGCCAGACGGGGCACGCGCCGGCCGACGTCACCGGTCATAATCTGGCGGACGTCCTCAGCACCGACATGCCCGGGGGCGACATGCGCCTCGACGAGCAACTGGTGATCGCCGGTCGGGAGGGATGGCATCTGCAGGAGGGGTGGCAGCAACGCGCAGATGGCGAACGCTATTGGTGCCAGCGGCTGGTCGTCGCGCGGTCCGCAGGTGATCCCTCGAAACCTCGTCGTTTCTCGGTCGTCTTACGTGACGTGCCGCGACGCGAGGCGGCTACCGGGGATTTGCGGCGCTTGCTGACGTCCGATCACCTGACCGGCGCGGCCAATCGACGACACTTCAGCCAAGCGATGGCGAAAGCGCAGGCTCGCTGGCGCGATCTGCGCGAGCCGCTGTCGCTGATCGCGCTGGACCTGGATCATTTCAAGGCGGTCAACGACAGCCACGGACACCCCGCCGGCGACATCCTGTTATGCCGCGTGACCGATGTCTGCACCGCGTTGCTGCCGCCGAGCGCGGTGTTCGCGCGCCTCGGCGGTGAAGAGTTCGGCGTCCTTCTCCCCCGCTATGATCGCGAGCAGGCGATGGCACTTGCCGAGCGTCTGCGCGCCGAGATCGCGACCGTCGCGGTGGAGACGTCGGGCGGCCTGTTGCAAGTCACCGCAAGCCTGGGATGCGCGACGCTGGAGGAAGCCGATGGCTCGATCGACGCGCTGATCGCGCTGGCGGACAAGCGCCTCTACGCCGCCAAGCGAGCTGGCCGGAACCAGGTTTTCGACATCCAGTCCGACGCGGCGTGACTGTCGGCGACAGCGTGGTCGGGGGCGTTGCGGTATGCGGGCTCCAGCGATCGGCCGCGCATCGGATCACCTGCGCGGTCGTGACGGCAGAAATACGCCGCCTCCGGGATGGCGACCTGTCCCGCCTGCCGGCGGTCGACTGGTCCGAAGATATGCAGATCGGTGACGACGGGCTGGGGCTGGACTCGATCGAGCAACTGGGCGCGCTTGGCGCGCTGGCGGAGACGTTGGGTCTGGATGACGACCGGCTCGGTGCGGAGTCGCCGGGGCGGGTCGGGGCGTGGATTGACTGGATCATGGCGGACCGCGAAACCGCCGATCGCCGGATAACCGTTACGACATCGGGGTCGACCGGCACGCCGCGCGCTTGCAGCCACGCACTTGCCGATCTGCTCGACGAGGCCGCCTATCTCGGCACACGCTTCGCTGATCGCCGGCGGATCGTTGCGATGGTTCCTGCGCATCATCTGTACGGCATGGTCTGGACCGCGCTGCTGCCGGACGCGCTGGGCATACCCGTCGTCGTTCGGACGATCGGTGCAACGCTGGACCTGACGCCGGGCGACATGGTTGTCGCGGTGCCGGAGCAGTGGCTGGCCCTGTCACGGATCGTGAAGCATTTTCCGAACGACGTCGTCGGCATCAGTTCGGCGGGCGTGCTCGACGATCGCGTCGCGACCAGCGTTCTGGCGGCGGGACTGGCGAGTCTGGTCGATGTCTACGGCGCGTCCGAAACGAGCGCGATCGCGATCCGCGAGGTGCCGGCATCCACGTACGACCTGTTGCCGCGCTGGCGCTTGGCACCGCACGACGATGGCGATTGGGATCTCATCGATCGCGGCGGCGCACGGGTCGAACTCCCCGACAGGATCGACCGAACGGGAGACCGCACGCTACGACCCATCGGGCGGCGCGACGGGGCCGTCCAGGTTGGTGGGCATAATGTCTGGCCGGACCGCGTCGCCCGGATATTGCGCGATACCGACGGTGTGGCGGACGTCGCGGTGCGGCTCCATGCGAACGGGCGGTTGAAAGCGTTTATCGTCACCGGCGATGGACAAGACACCGCCGACCTGTCCGCTGCGCTCGATCGCGTGGTCGCCGACAGGCTGACCGCCCCCGAGCGACCTAGGAGCTTTAGCTACGGCAGCAGCCTTCCGCGCGGCGAGATGGGCAAGCTGGCAGACTGGGTTTGAGGGACTGCGTTCAGCTTGTTGCCGTCATCCGCCGCGATCCGGACGAGGACGTGAAGGTCCCTCCGGACCGAACGACGCTGTCGGCCCGCGTACGGTCGGCGATCATCCGAAGGTCCGCGTGGACGGCGGACCGGTCGATATCCATCCTCACCCATCCGGCATGCTCGACGTCGTGGAACCGTATGTGTGGATTGTTGCGTTCGACGTCGCCGAACCGCCCGGCGGGGGGCGATGCGGCGCCGAGTGCCGAGGTGACGATCTCGCTGCCGATCGGCGCGCCGCCGGGTCCGTCCAGGTCGTTGACCCAGAAGGAATGCACGTCGCCGCTGAGTACTACCGGATTGCGTACCGCCGGTCGGCGCATCTCGGTGAGCAGTCGCTCGCGGTTGGCAGCATAGCCGTCCCATTGGTCGCTGAAGGTCGATCGCCGCGCACCGTCCAGCCATAGCGGTGCGAAGAACACCTGTTGCGCGACCAGCGACCAGGGCCGGTGCTCGCGCGCCAGGCGATCGGACAGCCACCGTTCCTGCGCCGCCCCCATGATCGTCCGCGCTGGTGCTGCGGCCTCTGCGCATGCGTCGAGCTTCACGTTGCGCGCGACGTTCGGCGCGGCACAGGGTGGTGCACTCCGATACTGTCGTGTGTCGAGCACCGACAGCGAAGCTAGGTCCGCCCAATCCACGCCCCGATACAGCCGCGGTTCGCGCTTGCCGCGCCAGAGGCTCGGGCGGATCGGCATATGCTCGAAATATGCCTGGTACGCCGCGGCCCGCCGAGGTGCGAACAGCGCCGGGGGAAGGCCTTCGCGGTTGGCGAGCCCGGCATAGTCGTTCAGCAGCTCGTGATCGTCCCACGTCACTACCCACGGGCAGGCACGATGCGCGGCCTGAAGGTCGGGGTCGGTCTTGTAGAGCGCGTGACGCTGGCGATAGCCGGCGAGATTGCGTGGTTCGGGTGCTCCGAAATCGCGGACACGCGTACCGTCGGGATAGCTTTGTTCGTAGATGTAGTCACCAAGTTGCAGGATGAGGTCGGGCTCGGCAGCGACGATGTCGCGGTAGACACCGAACCGTGCCTGCTCCCAATGCTGGCACGACGTCACCGCAAGCCGCAGCCGGTCCGCGACCTTCGGCACGGTGGCCGCGCGACCGACCGGGCTGGTCGCGCCGAGCGCATGGAACCGGTACCAATACGGGCGTCCCGCAGGCAGTCCAACGATCTCGACATGGACCGAATGCGCGCGCTCGGGATGCGCGAGGCCCTGCCCGGAGCGGACGATGTGCCGAAACGCGGCGTCCGCGGCGATCTCGTACCGGACGATCACCGCCGATGCTGCGAGCGGCTCTGCGCGAGCGCCTACCAGCCGGGTCCACAGCACGAAGCCGTCGGTATCGGGATCGCCGCTCGCGATACCCAGCGCGAACGGGTCGGCATCGCTGCGCGCGGCGGCATCGACCGCGATCGAGGGAAGCGCGGCAAGCGAAGCCATGGCACCCAACACGGCACGCCGATGCCACAAGAAATCCGGATTGGTCATGGGGTCGCCTATCGTCGTCCGATGACCAGCCCGTGACACTTCGACGAAACGTCACAATTCCGTAGCGTCGCCGTAACGAAAGCGACCCGAGCGACAGCTAGGCGGGCGCCAACGATTGCCGCTCCAGCGGCGACGCTCCAAAAATTCAACAGGCGGGACCCTCCAGTGATTTCGAAGACGCTTCTGCTTGCCTCGGCGAGCGCGATGCTGGCCATCGCCGGCCCCGCTTTTGCCCAGGTTGCACCCACCGCGCCTGCGCAGGACGTGCCCGATACCAACGGCGAGATCGTCGTCTACGGCACCGGGAAAGTCCGCCAGGAACAGACGGTGTCGCGCAAAGCGATCGAGATCCTCCCGCCCGGTAGTTCGCCACTGAAGGCGGTCGCCCGCCTGCCGGGTGTTGCGCTCCAGAGCTCGGATCCGTTCGGTAGCTACGAGCTTGGCACGCGCCTGTCGGTGCGCGGCTTCAACCAGAGCCAGATGGGCTATACGCTCGACGGCGTCCCGCTCGGCGACATGTTCTACAACGGCCATAACGGCCTCCACGTCAGCCGCGCGATCGCCGCCGAGAACATCGCCCGCGTCGACGTGTCGCAGGGCGCCGGCTCGCTCGGCATCGCCTCGACCAGCAATCTGGGCGGCAACCTCGAATTCGTCTCGCGCGCGCCGTCGCAAGTGGCCGGCGGCGAGGTCGCGCTGACCTATGGCATGTACGACACCGTGCATTTGTATGGCCGCCTCGACAGCGGTGAACTGTCGACTGGCACGCTGCTGTCGGTGTCGGGCGTGGTGCACGACGCGAGCAAGTGGAAAGGGTATGGCAACCAGTCCGACACCAAGGTGAACGGCAAGATCGTCCAGAAGCTGGGCGACGCGACGCTGACCGGCTGGCTTAATTACTCGCTCCACAAGGAGCGCAACTACGCTGATCTGTCGCCCGCGACGCTCAAGCGGATCGGCTACGGTCTAGACTTCCTGCGCCCCGACTATGCGACCGCGATTCTGCTGTCGCAGGTCAGCGCGAACCAGACCGCCGCCGCCGCCAAGCGCGCGTTGCCCTTCCCGACCGCCGGGGTCGTGTTCCCGACGCCCTACACCAACGTCAACGACACCTATTACGACAGCGGCGGCGTGCGGCGCGACTGGCTCGGCGCGATGACGCTGGACGTGCCGGTCGCCGACTGGCTCGACGCGACCGCGACATACTACCATCATTACGACAAGGGCAGCGGCGGGATCTACACGCCCGCCGTGTTCTCCCCCGACGGCTTCGCGCTCTCCGTGCGTACGACCGAATACGGCATCAACCGCGACGGCGGCATCGCCAAGGCAACCGCACGCCTCGGCGACCACACGCTCCAGGTCGGCTATTGGCATGAGGACAACCAGGCCCGTACCGATCGCAATTACTACGCGGCGAGCCTGACCAACCGTCCCGACGTCACCGATTTCCTGGCAAACCCGTTCCGCAGCGATTTCCTGACCGACCTTACCACCGTCACGAACCAGTATTTCGTCAGCGACAGCTGGAAAATCGTGGACGCGCTGACGATCGCGGGCGGGTTCAAAGGCACGCGCGTCGCCAACGGGATCACGACGACGTTCGGCACCCCGTTCATCAACGGCAAGATCGCCGCCAAGGACTGGTTCCAGCCGCAGCTCGGCGCGACCTACAAGCTCGGTCGGCAAGAGTTCTTCGCCAATTATGCCGAGAACATGCGCGCCTATATCAGTTCGTTCCGTGGTCCGTTCGGCACGACGCAGGTCGGTTTCGAGGCGATCCGCGATACGTTGAAGCCCGAGACCTCGCGCACGATCGAGGGCGGCTGGCGGTTCGACCTCGGCAAGCTTCGCGGCGTGATCGCGGGCTATGACGTCAAGTTCAAGAACCGCCTGCTCGCGGCGTTCAGCGGCGCGAATATCCTCGGCAACCCGAGCATCCTGCAGAATGTCGGCAGCGTGACCAGCCGCGGCGTCGAGATCGGCGCGACGTATCAGGTGGCCCGGTCGCTCGCGCTGATCGCGTCCTATTCGTACAACGACAGCACATATGACGACGATACCGTCAACGGCGCCGCCTTCGTCGCGACCAAGGGCGTGCGCACCGTCGACACGCCGGCGCATCTTGCCAAGGGCGAGATCAACTACGACGACGGCGTGGTCTTCGGGAACGTCGCGGGCGCCTTCACCTCGCGACGCAACGTCACCTATACCGGCGACGTGACGGTCAAGGGTTACACGCTGTTCGATGCTGCGATCGGCTATCGCTTCCCGGCGACGAGTGCGCTCGCCGGCGTAGAGATCCAGGTCAACGCGGTGAACCTGACCGACCAGAAATACATCGCTGCGCTGGGATCGGGCCAGTTCTTCAACACCGCGGCGTCGCTCAACAACACGATGCAGGCGGGATCGCCCCGCCAAATATTCGGGACGATCCGCCGGCGCTTTTGATGCGCCTGGAAGCGTACGGGGAGACCGAATCACAAGTGCCCCTTTGGGGTGGTCGCGCTCGATCCCCGGATCGAGACGCATAAAAAAAGGGCGGCCCCGCAGGACCGCCCTTTCGTCTCGTCAAAGAACCAAGCGTTACGCCGGCACCTTGTCCTTGTTGTAGATCGCGGCCGCGGCGCGGAGGATGTCGAGGATCTTCTCCTGCGCCTTTGGCTCGTCGAGCTCTTCCATCGCCGCCAGTTCGCGGGCGAGACGGCTGGTCGCGCCTTCGAAGATCTGGCGCTCGGAATAGCTCTGCTCGGGCTGGTCGTCGGCACGGAACAGATCGCGGACCACTTCGGCGATCGACACGAGGTCGCCCGAATTGATCTTGGCTTCATATTCCTGCGCACGGCGCGACCACATGGTGCGCTTGACCTTGGGCTTGCCCTTGAGCGTATCCATCGCCTCGCGCATCGTCTTGTCGGACGACAGCTTGCGCATGCCGACGCTTTCGGCCTTGTTGGTCGGCACGCGGAGCGTCATGCGCTCCTTCTCGAACCGGAGGACGTAGAGTTCCAGTGTCATGCCGGCGATTTCCGAGCGCTGGAGCTCGATCACACGGCCGACCCCGTGCTTGGGATAAACGACGAAATCACCGACATCGAAGGACAGTGCCTTGGCAGCCATTTGGGGCCTTTCCGGATCAGGCCTCGCCGCGACGCCTCGACGAAGGACTCGTCGCTGCTGCATCGGGGGAGGGATAGGTCTACACGTCAAGCGGATGACGTAGATCATCGCGCCCGTCGCGGACCCATCTAGCAGCTTTGCAACAAAATTACCAGCCGAACGTGGCAGGCGGCTTGCCCTTTTCGGGATTCGCCGCCTCTTCTCAGTCGCCTGCGCCGGGTTCGGGCGAGAAATACTTGTCGAACTTGCCCTCGACACCCTTCATCGCGTCGGCATCCGGCGGCGTCTGGTTGTCATTGCGCGTGACGTTGGGCCATTGCGCCGAGAACGTCGTGTTAAGCTCGAGCCACTGCTCGAGGCCACTTTCCGTGTCGGGCAGGATCGCCTCGGCGGGGCATTCGGGCTCGCACACGCCGCAGTCGATGCACTCGCTGGGATTGATCACCAGCATGTTCTCGCCTTCGTAGAAGCAGTCGACCGGGCACACTTCCACGCAGTCCATGTACTTGCAGCGGATGCAGGCATCGGTGACGACGTAGGTCATTGCAGAACTCCTGGGCCGGATTCCTTTCCGGCGACGAACGCGCCAGCGACTATGCGCGCCTGCCCCTCGCGTCAATCATAGCAAGCCTTCTGCGAGACGTTATCAGGCTTTGCCACTTCGATCCCGCACTGTTCAAGCCCTCCTCCGCCATCCTGACGAAAGTCAGGATCCAGCACACCAAGGACGGCGTCTCGTGGCTCTGGGTCCTGACTTTCGTCAGGATGACGGCGATTGCTCGTGTCGAGCCTCGTCAGTCATTCGGAAGCCGGGTCGCGGACGGTACCGGCCGGCGTCCTCCCCGCTATCAAATCCTGATAGCATCCTTGCGCCTCGGGCGCCGGCCCCCGCCGCGTGGGCAGCGCCTCGATCCGGATGACGCGGACTTGGTCGTTTGCTGCGAAGATCAGGACATTCCCGATCCGCACCGGGCAATGCGCGCGATCGATCGGGCGGCCGTCGATGCGCAGATGCCCCTTCTCGGCGATTGCCTGCGCGGCGCTGCGCGTTTTCGCGAGCCGCACGAACCACAGGAACCGATCGATCCGCATCGCGCCTTCAACCATGGCGGACCAGTGCGGCGAGCCCGGCAAAGGCGTTCTGCCGCGACGGATCGATCGGGGCCGGCGCCACAGCCCGCGCCGGCGGACGTCCGCGCCAGACCCAGCGCGGCGTGTCCCCCGCCAGCGCCTTGAACCCGAGTTCGGTCATCAACCGCTCCAGCGACGCGGCATCGACGCCGATCGAAGTCGCCAGAGCAGGATCGGGCGCGAACGGCGTACGACCCTGCCGCGAGTCGTGCGCGGCGCGCGCGATGCGCTCGATCAGGTCGATCCGGACCGCCTGGAGTCCAAGCGGACGGAACCCTGCCTCCAGGACCGCACCCTCGCTGCCACGTGCCAGCACGGTCGCCCCATCGCGCGGAGCGGCGATCGGCGTACCGCGGGCTGCTGCGAGGATGCGCCGCCAGCGCGCTGACTCGGGCTTGAGCAACCGCGCATCGAACACGTCGAGCGCGCCGACCGTGATGCCGACCTTGCGCAACCGCTTGCGCTCCTCGGGATCGATCGCGTCGAGCGCCAGCCGCATCGGCAACCGCGGCAGGATCCCGCCAGCGTCCTCGATCGCACTCGCGACGGCTCGCAACGCCGGCGTGGCATTCGGATCACGGCTCAATTCGGCGAGGTGGACCAGCACGGCGATCCGGCGTTTGAGCATCGCCCCGAGCCACAGCACCAGCCGCACCTCGATTCGATCGCGCGCAGGCTTGTCGAGGCAATCGAGCGACCGGTCGAGAATCAGCTTCGGCCGCGCGAACGACGGCCCCGCGCCCAGCTTGGCAACCGGATGCCCTGCCCAGATGATCTGCGCCGCATCGTCGAGCGCGATATCGGCGTCGGGCGCATCGACCAGCGACTGCCCGCGCCGCGACCGCTCGCCGGTGAGACGCTTCTCCGCCGCCGCGAGCAGCAGGCGCTTGTCGCTCGCCCGAGCATCGGCGGCGACGGTGAAGCGGAACCCGTCGAGCCGGCCGATCGGATGATCCTCGACCATCACCTCGCCCTCGGGCCCGATCACCACGGGCAGCGCCCCCGCATCCGCACCGATCTGACGCATCAGCGCGGTCGTGCGCTTGTCGACGAACCGCTGCGTCAGGCTGGCGTGCAGCGCATCCGACAGTCGCTCCTCCAGCGCCGCGGTCCGCGCCGCCCACAAGGTCGGCTCGGCAAGCCAGTCGGCGCGCTGCGCGATATACGCCCAGATCCGCGTCGCCGCGATCCGCCCGGCGATCACCGGCACGTCGCCCGCCACCGTATCGAGCCGCGCGATCTCGTCGGCGAACCACTGGTGGGGAATATGCCCCCGCCCCTCGCTGAGATGCCCGAACACCCGCGACACGAACCGCGCATGCGGATCGAGGCCGACTTTGCGGAAATCAGGCAAGCCACACGCCGCCCACAACCGCGCGACCATCGCCGGATGCCGCGCCCGCTCGCGCACCCAGCCCTCCTCCGCCAGCCGCTTCAAGACGCCGAGGTCGAGGGCTTGCGGCGCGGCGCGCAAAACACCAGCGGGCGGGCGCGCTTCGAGGCTTGCGACCAGCGCATCGATGCTGGTGAAGTCAGGCTCACCCTGCCGCCAATACAGGTTCTCGAGTCGCGGAAACCGGTGCTCCTCGATCGCCAGCACTTCCTCGGGGAGGAACGCGCCGGGGCCGTCGTCGGACAGCGCCCCGAACGTGCCGTCCCGCTGGTGCCGCCCCGCACGCCCCGCGATCTGCGCCATCTCGGCCACCGTCAGGCGACGCTGGCGCTTACCGTCGAACTTGTTGAGGCTGGCGAACGCGACGTGCGCGACGTCCATGTTCAGCCCCATCCCAATCGCATCCGTCGCGACCAGATAATCGACCTCGCCCGCCTGGAACATCGCCACCTGCGCGTTGCGGGTACGCGGGGAGAGAGCCCCCATGACGACGGCCGCACCGCCGCGCAGACGCCTGAGCATCTCCGCAACCGCGTACACTTCCTCCGCCGAGAATGCGACGATCGCCGAGCGCTTGGGCAGCCGGCTGATCTTCTTCGCGCCGGCATAGGTCAGCGTCGAGAAGCGTGGCCGGTTGACGATCTCCGCACTGGGGACGAGCTTCTTGATCATCGGCCGCAGCGCTTCGGAGCCGAGGATCATCGTCTCCTCGCGCCCCCGCGCGCGCAGCAGCCGGTCGGTGAAGACGTGGCCGCGCTCCGGATCGGCACCGAGTTGCGCTTCATCGATACCGACGAAGGCGACGTCGCGGTCGGGCATCGACTCGGCAGTGCAGAGGAACCAGCGCGCGTCGGGCGGAACGATCTTCTCTTCGCCCGTGACCAACGCGACTCGGTTCGCGCCCTTTATCGCGACAACGCGGTCATAGACCTCGCGCGCGAGCAGGCGCAGCGGGAAACCGATCATACCGCTCGAATGCGCACACATGCGCTCGATCGCGAGGTGCGTCTTGCCCGTGTTGGTCGGGCCGAGAACCGCGGTCACGCCAGCGGAGACTTCGTCGCTCATGGCGGGCAACATCGGGGGTAAAGTGGGCTGGCGCAATGACCTGGGTGGAATTGCGCGGTGTTGGCGGGGTGAATGTTGGGTTCACTCGATCGTCGAGCTTCGGTGTCCGCCTCAATCTAAAACCATCCCGGCGAAGGCCGGGGCTCAATTGGGGAACAGGCTTAACGGAGGTCCGCGCTTCATCACCTTGGCCTACCCTATTGGGCCCCGGCCTTCGCCGGGGTGGTGGATAAAGTTCGGACGCCTTCTAAAACCCAGACAGGGAAGCAGGGTCATCAGTCCCTAAGCTCGTCCGCCCCAACCCAAGCACGCCCCGCCGCCGCCAAGCCCCACAATCGCCCCGGTTAATTTGACTTTAGCATGTCCTCGCCACAACCCGACACTCGCGCCGGGCGTGAGACGGCGCACGAGAATTCGGACGATTTCGGGGCGGGCACGCGTGTATTTGCAGAAGGATCAGGCGCTGGAACTGGCGGGCGGCGGGGCACGCGGCTTTGGTCGTGCGCTCGATCGGCAACCGGATATCGCGCCAAATGCTGCGCCTTCGCGGATCGACTGGGTGCCCGATCTCGGCGCACGGATCGGCAGTCGCGACTGGTGGCGCGGCCTCGCGACCTGCACCGCGCTGTGCGCTGCGACGGTGATGCTGGCGCCGGGGTTCAAGCCGCTGGTCGGTGCAGTGCCGTCGCCGCTCGCCGGTGCCGAGTGGGAGGAAACGCGGGCGCAGGGCATTGCGCCGCTCGGCCAGGGCGCGACCACCGGGCGGCGGATGGCGGCCAACGATCTCGTTGCTCCGCTCGCCAATGCGCCCGAGCGCCCGACGCTCGAACTGTCAGCGACGCTCGGCCAGGGCGATGCGTTCGACCGGGCGCTGATGCGCGCGGGCGTCGGCCGAAACGATGCCGAGGCCGCGGCGGCGCTGGTCGCGCAGTCGGTCGATCCGAAGGCCATCCCGGCGGGCACGCGGATCGCGCTCACGCTCGGACGTCGGCCGGATCGCACCGTCGCGCGGCCGTTGGAGCAACTCGATTTCCGCGCGCGGTTCGATCTGTCGCTGTCGCTGACGCGCGGCGCGGGCGGGCTGACCGTGAACCGCAAGCCGATCGCGGTCGATACGACGCCGTTGCGCATCCAGGGCCTGGTCGGCTCCAGCCTGTACCGATCCGCGCGCGCCGCCGGTGTTCCCGGAAAGGCCGTGGAGTCGTTCATCAAGGCGATCTCGACGCGACTTTCGATCGGCCACGACGTGACGGCGGCGGACACCTTCGACGTCATCGTGGAGCGTGAGCGTGCCGCAACCGGTGAGACCCGGATGGGCGACCTACTCTTCGCCGGGATCGATCAGGGCCAACGCAAGGTGCAGCTCGTGCGGTTCGCGCCGGACGCGACGAACGTCGATGCCGATGACGAATCGAGTCGCGGCGGCTGGTTCGATGCGAACGGCCAGACCGAACGCCGCGCCGTTTCTGGCATGCCGGTCACCGGCCGGATCACGTCGAACTACGGCATGCGGTTCCACCCGCTGCTGGGCTTCACGCGGATGCACAAGGGCCTCGACATCGGCGCGCCCTATGGTTCGCCGATCCACGCGATGACCGATGGCATCGTTGCGTTCGCAGGCCGGACCGGCGGCTACGGCAATTTCGTCAAGCTCGCTCACGGCGGCGGCATGGCGAGCGGCTACGGCCATATGAGCCGGATCGCGGTGTCATCGGGCACGCGGGTCCGGCAAGGCCAGGTAATAGGTTATGTCGGCTCGACGGGCATGTCGACCGGCCCGCATCTGCACTGGGAAGTGTGGAGGAACGGGGCGGCCATCAACCCGCGCTCGATCTCGTTCGCCAGTGTCGCGCAGTTGTCGGGGGAGAAATTGCGGGCGTTCAAGGCGAAGGTGGCGCAATTACTGGCAGTGCGCGTCGGGGGTTAGCTCGCGGCGAGCTTCCCATGACGCGGTGGCCGAGCCTTATCATGGGACGCTCGACACAGCGGTAGACGATCGCAGCAACAAGAAGCGTAGCGCCTAGCACCAGCACGGCATACGCCAGCGCCAACCCAGGTCGTCCCCTGACGAGCATGGGCTCGAGCGCCATGACGATCGTGCCATGGAACAGGTATATCGAATACGAAACGGCGCCCAACCACGTCGCCACGCGGCCAAAGCCGGACGGCCGGCCGGCAAAAGCGACGAACACGAATAGCGCCCCGACATAGCCGAGCGTCGGCGCAAGGGGATGCATGAAACCATCGGCGTCGCCAGGCGGCAGCGTCACGAACTGGACGATGGTCATCACGACGAGAAATGCCACGACCAGTTCCTGTGCCAGTCGCCGGGCGACTTTATCGCCTTCGAGTATCGCCAGCCGAAGCAGTGTTCCCAACAGCATCAGGGCGAGATGAAGCGGGAGGTCTGCCGGCAATCGCCTGCCGAGCAACGGCGATGCCAGTGCCAGCAGCAATGCCACCGCCAGCAATCCGCCGACGCCGCTGCCCAGCACCATCGGCGTGCGCAACCGTCCGGCCGCGACGAGTCCCGCGGCCATCGCGTAGAAGGCCAGTTCAGTCGCCAGCGTCCAATATGCCGCAACGACATCCGGCTGGCCGACATATTTCTGGATCATCGTCAGGTTGGCGACGATCGTCAGCGCCGTGGGACCTTGCGCCCCGATCGTATGGAGCATGAGCAGTGCGAAACCCAGCGATAGCCAATATGCCGGATACAGCCGAAACACGCGGCTGACGACGAACCCGCGCAGCGGACGATCGGTGCGAAAGCTGAACGGGATGACGAAGCCGCTGAGAAGAAAGAACAGTGCGACGCCGAACCGCCCGAAGTTGAAGGTGTCGCCAAACACGAGGCGACCTGCGTGCTCCCATGCAGGGGGCAGCGTGTGCATCTTGATGATGCCCTCGGCGATATGCTGGAACACGACCAGCAGGGCCGCGACGCCCCGGAGCGCATCGAGGATCTCGATACGCGACGATGTTCGCCCCTCGGCGCCAACTCCGCCATCGCGGGCGACCGCCGCAACACTTGCCATCATGGCGCCCCCCTTGTCGCGGACAGAGTAGGGGGAATGTTTCGGGCAGGCAAACCGCCGTGTCGACGGTAACACCCGGCGGCGGACCGCTATTTCCCCTGTGCCCGCCAGCGCTGGATCGTGCGGCCAATGATCTGGTCTTCGCCGCCCACGTCGCGCCACAGTTCGGAGAACAGCGGATCGCCCGACGCTGGCCGCTTCGATTCCTCCAGCCCGTCGAAGCTTACGCGGATCGGGATCGTCACGCCTTCACCGCAGATGATGCATTCGCGATTGCGCAGTGCGGGAATCGAATCGAGGAAGCCGCGTGCGCCTTCCGGCATCGCCGCGCGGACGAAGGCCTGGTCGCGATCGTTGTTCAGGCGCATCGCGATTATCGTGCCGCATTGCGACAGCACACCTTCCGCGAGATCGGACGGACGCTGCGTGATGAGGCCCAGCGACACGCCGTATTTGCGGCCTTCCTTGGCGATTCGGCCGAGAATTCGACCGACCGAACTGTTCGCCTCCTGCCCTGCCGGGATGTAGCGATGCGCCTCCTCGCAGACGAGCAGGATCGGCCGCTGCGGTTCGTTGCGCGACCAGATCGCGAAGTCGAACGTCATCCGAGCGAGCACCGCGACGACCACCGAGGTGATATCGGACGGTACGCCCGACACGTCGATGATCGAGATCGGCTTCCCGTCGCCTGGCAGGCGGAAGATGCGCGCGAGGAAGCTCGCCATCGTGTCCGCCACCAGCATGCCGGAGAACATGAAGCCGTAGCGCGGATCGGCTTTGATCTCGTCGATCTTGGACTTGAGCCGAAGATAGGGCGCGGTGTCGCCAGCGCGGTCCATCTTGCCCATCTCGGCGCTGATGATCGTCGTCAGGTCGCTGAGCATATAGGGTATCGGCGCGTCGACGGTGAGCTTTGCGATCTCCTGCCCCAGACGGCTTTTCGCCTTCGCGCCGAGCAGGCATTTGGCGAGGATGTCGGCATCGAACTGCCGCGCGGAGCCGCTGCTGGTCAGGAAGACCTCGCAATGCTCCTCGAAGTTCATCAGCCAATACGGCATCTGCAGGTTCGAAACGTCGTAGATCGCCCCATTCGATTTGAACGCGGCGGCATATTCGCCGTGCGGATCGATCATCACGATATGGCCCTGCGGCGCGAGTTCGCAGATGCGGTGTAGGATCAACGCGGCGCTGGTCGACTTGCCGGTGCCGGTCGAACCGACGAGCGCGAAATGCTTGCCGAGCATCGCGTCGACGTACAGCGCAGCCGGGATATCGGTGGTCGGATAGACCGTGCCGATCGTGATGTTCGCACGGTCGTCGGCGGCATAGACCTGTTGCAGGTCGGCCGTGGTGATCGGGAACACCTCGCAGCCGGGCATCGGATAGCGCGTCACGCCGCGGCGGAATCGATAGAGCTTGCCGGTGAGTTTGTCCTCGTCGCCTTCGCCGAGATAGTCGATCTCCGCCGCGACGCAGGTCCCCGCGGCATCCTCCAGCTTGAGCGAGCGGATGTTGGCGACCAGCCACGTCGCGCCGACACGCATCTTGATCTGGCTGCCGACTTGTCCGGCCGCTGCGACGACGGGATCGGAAACAGCGTGCAGCACCGCGATCGCAGCGCGATCGAGCAGGATACGGCTGCTCGATCCGGCGATCGCGAAGACGACGCCCACGGGTGCCGCCGCAGCGCTGGTGCCAGCGAATCCGCCCGTCAGGGGTGCCGCGCGCAAGAATGCGCCGGGTCCCGGCATGTCGCTCATAGCCGCAAGGTCTCCAGTCATTTCGGACCGACCCTGCCGCGATAATTGTAAATATCCGATGACGATGGCGTTGAACTTGCTGAGAAAACCGGTGCGTCGGTCCGCGTTTGGTCGCTGCGACGCGCTAAACCCTGCGCGCGATCCATCCTGCTGCCCAGCCGAGGAACACCGACAGTGCGACCGCGACCAGCCCGTAGGTTACCGACGAACGGTCTGCGGCGCGGGCGACGAATCGCTCGAAGCCCGATTTGCGAATGTCGATATCGCGAACCGCGGCCGCCAGGACCCGCCCGTCGCGGATCAGGAACGTCTCCGCAGTGAACCGGCCGACGGGCACGCGAGCGGGGATCGACACGCGCGCGCGGTAGAGCACGCCGTCGGTGATCTCGACCGCGCGGGGCGCCTCGTAATATAGGCCGGCACGGCGCTTGAGGTCGACGAGCCCTTTCTGGAAGCGGTCTTGGATCGGCGCCGGTGCGCTCGACGCCGGCGACAATTGCAGACTGTCGAGGCCGAGCTCGTAGATCGCGCGTGTCCGGTCGTCGACGAGGCGGTCGATCGGCTTCGACGAGGCGATCGCGTAGAAGCTGGGGGCCGAACGGTACCTGAGGCGCGCGGCGTTGACCCAGATACCGGCAACCTTCTCCTTCTCGCGCATCAGGATCGACTGGGTCGGGCCCTTTACGACGACGACGATGTCGGTGGGTTGCTCACCGGTCGGCAGGCGCCCGCCGGGATAGAGGATCGCACCGAACAGCAGCAGTTCGGCACCGGTGAAGCTGTACGCGATCTCGATATTGCGCTGCGACACGTCGGGGACGAGCACGGGTTTCGCCTGCGCCATCAGCAGCGGCGCGAGCAGAACTAGCCAGCCAGGTTTCACGACAGCGTGACCGAGAAGATCTCCTCGGGGCGCCAGACGAGTCCGAGCAGGATACGCGCGCCGACCAACAGCACCATGACCGCAAGTCCGAGACGCAGATATTCAGGGCGGAACTTGGTCGCGAACCGCGCGCCGACCTGCGCCCCCACAACCGATCCGAGCAGGAGCAGCGCCGCCAGCACGATGTCGACCGCCTTGGTGGTGGTTGCGTGGACCATCGTCGCGACCGCGGTCACGAACAGCGTCTGGAACAGCGACGTGCCGACCACCACCGACGTCGCCATCCCGAGCAGGTAGATCATCGCAGGGACGAGGATGAACCCGCCACCGATGCCAAGCAGGATCGTCAGGATGCCAGTGAAGAACCCCAGCAACAGCGGCGCGAGCGGCGAGATATAGAGCCCCGACGCGTAGAAGCGCGTCCTGAGCGGGAGTGCGGCGACGAGCGGGTGATGGCGGCGTTTGCGTGCCTTCGGCGGCCGCCCGGTCCGCGCGCGGCCGATCGTGCCGATCGATTCCTTCGCCATCAGGCCACCGATCGAGCCGAGCATGACGACATAGACGATCGCGATGACCGTATCGATCTGGCCACTTTGCTGAAGCAAGCGGAACAGCCATGCCCCGAAGAATGAGCCGAGGATGCCGCCTGCGACGAGCACCCCGCCCATCTTGGTATCGACACCCTTGCGCCGGAAATGCGCGAACACGCCGGAAACGCTGGCGCCGGTTACCTGGCTCGCGGACGAGGCAGCGGCGACGGTCGGTGGAATGCCGTAGACGATCAGCAGCGGCGTCGTCAGAAAGCCGCCGCCGACGCCGAACATCCCCGACAACAGCCCGACGCCCCCGCCGAGCAGGATGATGATGAGCGCGTTGACCGACAGGTTGGCGACGGGGAGATACAGATCCACGGCCGCAGCGTTACACCGGATTGCGCGGGCGGGGCTAGGCTCGACCTGTCAGAAGTCGCTACCGATCGACAGAGCGGGGCCCGAGCCCGGACGCGCGCCGCCGGCGATGCGTTCGCGCCAGTCGAGTGTGAGGCGGATAGTCTTGTGTGCAACCGGTAGCGCGGCGGCGATCGAGGGTCCGATATCGAAACGCTCGGCGTCGCGTTGCGCGCTTCCCCACACACCGACACCGACATCGACCTTTGCCCCGGCGAGCGTCCCGATCGGGTGCGTAAGTCGTCCAGAGGCATCGACAAAGCCTTCGATCCCGTCTCGCCCGATTGCGCCGACTTGACCGTACGCTTCCAGACGGAGGCCGGGTGCGACGTCGGCCGGACCATAGCCGGCAATCACGCCGATCGTCGGTCCGCCACGTCCACCATCGAGCGCGAACCGTTGCTCGGCAACGAGGCGGATCGGCAGCCGCGTCGGTTGCCATTCGATCCCGAACGCCGCCTCCCGTCCGGCACCTTTGAGCGGCGTGGCGACGCGCGCCACCAGCGCGACCTTACGCTGGCTGCCGAGCGCATAGGCCAGTCGCAAACCGCCCTGCGATGCGCCGAGCTGCCCGCCCGACACCGTACCAGCGAGACCGCCACGCGCGAGCAGCCATGCGCTTCCGCTGAGACGACTTCGCCCGTTGGCGACCAAGGGCGGCGCTACCGGCGACGGAATGGCGTATGTCTGAGTATGGGTCTGCGTCTCTGCCGCAGCTGGCAAATCGGGAAGATCTCGCGGTACTGACACTTGCGGCGTAGCTGTTGGTGATTGCCATGGTCGCGGCTTGAAGACCATCAGCGGCGCGACAGCACCGTATGGGACGATCGCAACGCGCGGCGGCACGCGCTGTCCCGCGAAAACTGCTGCGGCAACTTTCGGCACTAGCACTTCGATCACTCGTGGGATCATGTCCGACGGGGGAAGCGAGGCGACCTCCGGCAACAACAACGCCACGCGGACCATGACCCATCCGCCTAATGCCAAGGCGAGAAAGCGCAGCGGGCGCCCGACACTCATCGTGCGGCGGCGGCGAGGCCTGGATCGTTGACGGTGACGACGTCGTCGGGCGACAGATCGGGAAACTCGTGCCGCGTCTTGTCCCAAACCGGTGCCGCACCGCGCAGCATGCCGATATAGACGAACACCGCGCGCGGTGCGGCGATCAACGATACGAGATTGCCGACCAGGAATCGCGGCAGCGCCCAGATCGCCTCGCGCATGCCGTAACTGCGCCCCGTGAACACCATCCGCATGGTCAATCGCCACGCCAGCAACGCGCCATTGGCGACGAGCAGCCAGAACGCGATCGGGTAGGCGCCGTTCGCATAGGGCGACGTCTCAGCGACATGGACGTGCAGCACCAGCGACAACAGCCATATGGGCACTGCGAGATAACCGACCGCGAGAATCACGACCGCAAGCGGCGCGCGTCGATCGCGCATCCGCATCCAGTGGTCGGCTATCGCGCGGGGCCGCCCCCAGCCGGTACGATCCCAGCCGGCAAGTGCGATCCCTGTCATCCAGCGCGTCTTCTGTCGTACCGAATCGCCCAGCGTACCTGGGAAATATGCCCGCACGGCGACCACGGTCCCCGTGTCGTCCGCCGCGACGCGCGCGAAAATGCCGCGTGCGCCTAGCTCGGCCAGTCGCAAGCCCAACTCGTATTATCCCGTGCACATAGTAATCTTGATTTGAGCTAGATCTAGCGCTGCTGCGTGACGACCGTCACGACATAGCCGTCCACATAACTTTAAGCACCCGATCCGTATTTTTTAACAAGCCTAAATGTTCTTCTCGATGGAGCACTCAGTCATTGCCCTGGGTGCGCCATTCTGCGAATCAGCCCAGGCGATGCGGTCAATCCCGCTCGCGGGGCGTCGTAACCCCACTGCTACGTCGATCTGGTCGAGTTTCTCGGCCGGGTGGCCGACGCATATGTCCAGGGTTCTGCCTAAAAGCGGCGGCGCCTTGTGCGACGTGCAGGGTTACGAACGCCCGGCTTTGGCCGGGCATCGCCTCTATATTGGACGGAGGCGACGATGCGTTCTAGACGAGATTCACGGGCAACCGAGCGGCGGAAGGAAGCCGTTGACCTGCTAGTGGCGGTTTTGACCGCCTTTGGGCGTGAGGCAGTTTTCTCGCAAACTTCGCCAATCACCCCAACTGGCCGCTCCGTGTTCGGCGTACTTGCGGAACGAAAAGGGGCATTTTTCCGTCCTGTACCGTTCGATCGAGATGATCTCACCACGCTTACCTGCTATTCCAAAGGCGCAGTAAGCGCCGCTATTCGACAACTGACCGCGAATGGATTTTTGACCGTCACCGGAACGAGGACAGCGCCAATGGCAAAGCTGCAATTCCCTCAATCGGCGATTGATGATTTCACGTCGCGAGAAAAACGGAAAGCCGATCAAGCTCGCAAACACGGCTATGATGGTCCGCTGTGGAGTTTCGGGATCGAGGAGGCGAAGAGCGTTCTCGACGAAGGGTAGAGACATATTCAGCGCGTCGTAGTCTTTGCGTTACCGCTTGTCGTGCTCGCCGACAGCTAAGACGCTCTTTTTATCTACTATTAGATCTATTCGATTGCCCAGCGACCGAAGCTATGATGGAGTTTTACGCACTGAGCATTGCTGATGGCGGGTGCTTCACACTTCCGCCAAAAACCTCTCATCTTGCCTCGGTCATCTGTGTCGGGCGCGGCAACGACCGCACGAACCGCCTGAATGAATTGGCCATGACTGAAGAGAAGGACAATCGACCGCGCCGGCAGTTTCGCAAGGCGATTGAGTGTCGCCTCGGCTCGACGAAGCAATGTGGCAAAGCTTTCTGCTCCCGGACCATCACAGTATGAGGGGTCAAGCTCACTCCAGTACTGTTCGAGATGTGGCATGCGCTCATCGCTACGAGTGCCATTCCAGCGAGACGGCTCCAGATATGTGAACTCTTCGATTGGCCAGACCTCTACCGGCACGTCCGCAAATCTTGCAACAGTCCTGGCTGCTGTTTGTTGCGTTCTTCGATATGGCGAGGTCACAATTAAAGACGGAGTGTCTGTCCACGAAGCGGCGAGCTCACGTGCTTGCTGGTGGCCCAATTCCGTAAGCTCAATTTCTGCGAGATCGTGACATGGGAATCCTGCATTACCCGTGCTTTGACCATGCCTTACAAATATTGCCGTTATCATATCACCCCAACTTTCATGTAGAATGAAAAAATTCAATATCATTTGTCGAATGATAGGTTACCGGCACTTCAAGAGCGGATTTTCAGTGAGCCACAGTGAAGTAATACAATTAATATCAGACCGGGTACGATCGCAGCTAGAAACAGATAGTTTCGGATGGTTTCCCGCATCAAAATTCCCATTGCTCCAGATGCTATAAAAAGAGCATCTGAGAATATGAGCATCACAACTATTAAAGGCCAATTCGGTCTTCGGAAACTGCTCGCTCTAGCTTGAGCAACGCGATCGCGGAGTTCCTGCTCAAATTGATCGGAAAGTTTGGTGGGGAAGTCAGTTCGCCTCAAAAGCGGCCTCCTGTGGACAATGCATGAAAGGCATCACGAACGCGTTCCTTCGCTGCCTCTTCCGCGTTTTCCGGTTCTCGCGCGATCAGATCGGCGAAATTGCGTATGACCTCTTCTGGGAGGGTTAGCCTAGCGCGCTTGGCCAATCTCCTCACCTCACCCCAAAGGCGGTGGCGTCGGTCAGGAGGGCTCAAGGACACTTGCCTAAGAGGGATCAGTCCCGGACCAGAGAGAACCCACTCGGGATCAATATCGAACGCCTTTCGCACCGCAGCTAACGCCCAAACAGGAGGCACGTTTGTTGCGTTTTCCCAGGACAGGACTTGGCGCCGGGAATAGCCGATTCGGTCGGCAAACTGCTGCTGAGTAAGTCCAGCATGCTCGCGGGCGAGCCTCAGACGCTTAGCTAGCCCCTCCGTGTCACGGCTTTCTTCGTGCTTTTCAGTTGCCGGATCGACGTACGACATTTATCACCTTCTGGTGGAGATATATAGCACTTCGGCATTTAGTCTTAAAGTGTGGAGCCGAACATGATTGATGAGAAGCGCCATAACCGCATCAAAGCTGCTCTCCAACTCAAAGGGAGCAGCCTGAGCGCGGTAGCCCGCCATCTCAACGTTACGCCCACCACGGTTTCAACGGTAAGCCGCGGGTTCCGGAGGTCTCGCCGGATTGAGACTCAAATCGCGGCGGAGCTTGGCTGTGACGTCGAGGATCTCTGGCCTGAGCGATACAGGCGAATTGGAACGGAGGTAGCGATGAAGGTGCCGTGATTGCCGGTTGGCCCTCCGAAAAGGGTCGAACAAAAACCGCGCGAAAGAGAAAAGGCCCAGCTTTGCAGAGCTGAGCCTCTTCGAGATTGGTCGTAACCGACACCTTTCTCCTCGTGTGCTGACGCCATGTCAAGCGGACCGCTTCCGCTGCCGGTGGAGCGCGCCTGTCTTCCGCGCTTCCAATTTGATGAAGGGAGCTACCGGATCGATGGCATTTCAAAGCGCCTTTCCCGCAATTGCATGCGAGAGCCGACCTATGATGAAATCGTATAGCGCCAAAGCGAGTGAAGCTTACCAGGAGATCTCTCGGATAATCAGAGCATTCGCTAAATGCATAGAATTTTCTAATATTAAAAGATCCGAAGATGTAATTCGAATTCTGGTCGATGTTGCTGGATATTCCGGAGCATTCCTAAGTTATCGTGGCACTATAAACCATTTTTTGCGATACTTGGAGATTGAAAATGTCAAGATATGTGATATAAAATGGGAGAATTTGGAGAACTTTTGGAAACACAATTGCAGTCATGCATGTTGGCCCGCTCGCGGTTTATCTCCATCCCAGACGGTTGCAGTTACCAGATTTTACTTGTTCCTCCAGTATCAGGGAATCATCGATTCGAATGGGTGGGACTCAAATGACCCGGACATTTGCGCGGATTTCCTCGAAGCGCTCACTCAGGAGGGGGTGCATCCGGATCAGGCAAAGCGACAAGCCAGAACCGCACTTCATCTGATAGTTTGGCTACGGCTCAGAGGTATCCCAGAGTCATGCCTTAGCGATCATATCCTCGACGACTTTGTCGGCCACTCCTGCCGCTGCGGTATGCACATTCGGTCTGGAAGGCCGGGTGCTCAGGCCAAGTCGCGACGCCGGGTTGCAGTTGACCGCTTTTTACGGTTTCGGAATGGTGAGAACCCCGTTTTTAAAAACGGAATATTCCTGCAGAAACGGCGGAGATCGCACCCATCTTCGACCGTGGTGCGGTATCGCACTTGGCTGACCGACCAAAGGGGGCTGAGGCCTCGGACAATTTATTACTACGTGCTCGACGTAATGAGCTGGTTGCCAAGGCTTGGAGAAGACGCTTCGGCCTATTCCGCTACGGCAATCAGGGAATTAGCCGTCCTCGAATTCGCGAAGCGCACTCCCGCAATGCAGAGCCGTTTCATCCGCTCCGTGCGCAGCTACATGCGGTTCCGAGCTTTTGAAGGGCATTGCAACGCTTCCTTAGCAAATGCGCTGATCTCTCGACCAACTTATCGCCTTTCGACGGTTCCGCGCAGGCTTGACACCGGTATCGTGAACAAGGTCATCGACAGTTGCGACCTGAGCACATCGTACGGAATCCGGGAACGAGCGATCCTCACGCTGTTGGCCGAACTTGGGCTTCGAGCTTCTGAGGTTTGGAAGCTAAAACTCAGTGATCTGGACTGGACCGAGGCTAAGCTCTGCATTGAGGGTAAGGGCGGACGGGGTTCGATTGTCCCACTCACTCAAGGAGCAGGCGACGCTGTTTTAGATTATCTCGAGAAGGGGCGCCCGAGCTCACGCTCAGAGGCCCTGTTTTTGCGTGTGCCTCACCCGCACATGCCGCTTGCGAATGGCTCAGAGATATCAGGTATCGCCCGCAAAGCGCTCGCTCGATGCGGTCTCGAAGGTGGAGCGCACGTTTTTCGCCATACGCTTGCTACCGAACTTCTCCGGGACGGAAAAAGCCTCGAAGATGTAGCCACAATCTTGCGGCATCGATCGGTGGATACGACGACCATCTACGCGAAGGTCAACGAGCCAATGCTTAAACGTCTCGCAGAACCTTGGTTGGGAGGCCGGTCGTGATCGAGGCCATTGAGCGCTATCTGCAGCTAAGGGAACAGCTTGGGTACCGAGATCTTGATCTTGATCGCGACCTGCGAAACTTTGCGCATTTCTCGGCAGGTCGCGGCGCTCATCATCTGTGCAGTGCAGACGCAATCGCTTGGGTAGAGCAGAAATGTCAGCCCCGCAGGCGATATGAGCTCTTGGCTTCCATTCGTCGCGTTGGCCTATTTCTCAGCGCAGAGGATCCCCGTCATGACGTCTTGGCAGAAGAATACGTGCGGCCGGTTCGTCGGCCGAGACGCCCTATTCCCTTTATCTACACCGATGGCGAGATACAGCAGATCCTTGTCGAATTGGGACGCTTGCCGCTGGCGCATACCTACGATGCTGCCACCTATAAGCATATTGTCGGCCTTATCGCCGCGACGGGCATACGGATAAACGAAGCCCGAAATATTTTGCTCCAGGACTTCAAAAATAACGAGATCATGATTAGGCGCGGGAAGTTCGGAAAGGACAGGATCGTCCATATCCACAAAAGTACCGCTAGGGCTCTAAGAGTTTACCTCACCAACCGCCCAGATCCTTTGAACAAAGAAAGGTTATTCGTAATCCACAATAACAGGACTCCGTCTGACCACTCGATTTGCGCCATGTTTCGAAAATGCACAACAAAGTTAAATATGACTAGTCGAAACGGTAGCAGGTTGCCGAGAATACACGACCTCAGGCATACGTTTGCCGTTCGATCGTTGGCATCGTGCGGGTCGGACCGGAAACTGATTTCCAACCATATGGTCGCCCTGTCGACCTATCTGGGCCACGTCAGCGCAGCTAGCACCTATTGGTATTTGGAGATTTCGACCGAGACAAAAGAATCGATGGCCTTGGCGATCGAGGAGGTGCTCGATGCGTGACGATCACCAACATGATTTGGCTCCCGTCCTGTCTAGCTATCTCAACGAACATCTCGTTCGAGATCGCGGGCTCAGCCAACTGACGCGTGCGAGCTACGCACACACGTTCATTTTGCTGATCCGTTTTATCGCCGAGGCGACGCGGATGAATATCGACCGCCTCCACCTGGAAGACATCACAGCGGAGATCGTCCTCCAATTTCTCGATGATCTGGAGAAGACTCGGAAAAATTCACGGCGAACGCGCAATCTGCGGCTGGCGGCGATCCGATCATTCTTCAGATATGTGCAAATGAAAATTCCGGCAGCGATGGAGCAAGCCGCTCGCATACGCGCGCTGGGGGCAAAGAGAGCGGATGTTCCCGTGATCGATTGGCTCTCGACCGATGAGGTTAAAGCCATACTTGGGGTGCCCGATATGAGGCACAAAGACGGGATCCGGGACCGGGCAATGCTGAGCATCACGTACATATGCGGTTTACGTGTGTCTGAGGTTTTGGCGCTTTCGCTCGGTGACCTCGACCTCGGTCCAAAGCCAACCTTGCACGTGATGGGAAAGGGGCGAAGGGCTAGAATTCTGCCGCTGGGCCCCGAGACCGTCCGCCTTCTTCGCGCCTGGTATTCGGAGAGGCCGAATGTGCCGTACGATCATGTTTTTCTGAGCCGGCTTGGCTTGCCGCTAACGCGCGATGGCTTCGCAGCGCGTCTCGCGAAATATACTCAGATTGCAGCCAAAACAGTCCCGACCCTTGTGCCGAAGAATATCACGCCGCATGTTTTGAGGCACAGCTGCGCCATGCACATGCTCAAGGTCACTCGCGACATAAGAAAGGTGGCTCTGTGGCTTGGTCACGCTTCGATCCATTCCACCGAGATTTATCTACATGCTGATCCTGATGAGAAGCTTGAGATCCTTACATCGCACGGAGGGCTCGGCATAAAAGCGGGACGGTTCGGTTCCCGCGCTTCGAACATTATGAGCATGCTGCAGGCAGTGCGGAAGCCTGCGGACGGCCTCGAGGCAGCTGTAACTAAGTTGAAATCAGATGCCCGCTTTTCCAAAAGTAATTAACAAGCCGTTCGCCGAAAGCGGCTAGTTTTCGCCCGCTGAGCGTTCCGTGTCGAACAGCAGCGTACAGGCAGCAAGATCAACGGAATGACCCAATAGTCGACACTGGCGGGCTCTTTCCGGCTTCCCAACTTCGGCCGTTGGTTTATACCGGTCGAACGGCTTGAGTTGGGACGAAGCAGTCGTTCGGGCAATCGGCCGGGAATGTCGGGTTTCGGATGAATCGGCCATTCGCGGGGCTTCCGAGATTTGCTCGGCATCGCGCCAGCCTGCACGGTAGCGACTCCGCGGGGCTTCGATCTCACGCCAAAATAACAGCCGCGGCTCCCCTAACGAAAAACCCCGCCTCCGAGGTTGTCGCGCACTTTCTCCATCCGACAGGGTATCTCGCGCAATAGTGCGAACCTAGAGCACGTGCGCCACCGCCCCACGCCGCAATTCTCCAGAATTTGCGGTGCTCTGCGTCGCCTATCATGTGTTTTCCGACACTGGCGGGGCTAGTCGGCGCTTAAAAACGGCAGGGCCGTTCACGCCCACACCCGGACGCTCGGGTTAGTAATTCGGAGTCCCGGTAGTAGTCATTCGTTCAGTGGGATTATGGGGAACTTTCCAGACATGAGTTGCAATCGGGGCGCTCGGGATTGGTAAAGCTGTCTAGTTACGGCCAATGGGCAAGCGCGGTAAAATGGATCGCAAAAGCGATTACGCTGATATAATCTGGTATCGGAGGTAAATGCAGAAATGGAAAGTAGCCGTCAGCTGGAGAGCATCGCCCTCGCAATTGCTCCAATGCTAGCGGCTTCTGTATCCGAAGTATGGATCGTGGCAGAAGTTCATGACGACTGGATACAGAGGCGCTACGATGTCGTGTGCAACGGTAAGCTTGTTGAGGGGGTGGAAGGTGAGAGAACCATGAACCGATCCGTCAATGATGCTCTATCCGCCCTAAGGCGTGACATGCTTAAAGAGAGTCAGGAAGATTGGCATCATTGCACCTATGTTTTGAGGTCTGACGGAATCTTCAAAATGGAGTTCGATCGTAGCAGACCGCCGAGCGTGTGAATGTAACGATAGATACTCCTGTAAAAGGAGGCAGCGCCACAGAATGTCGGCCATCGCCAGCACCTTCCCGAAAGCCGCCGTTCCGCTTTCCTGCCCAACCCGGACATTCCCGAAATTCGATCCAGACCGTGCGAAAACTCACCGCCGCCCCCGATACAGACGTGATGCTCGAAACATAACGTCGCCAGATATGGCTGCGACGCAAGATAGCCAATCACCTGGCAACCGACACGCAGCTATATTAGTACGCTACATTCGGGGTTGGAGTTTTCGCACGGTCTGGATCGTTTTCGAGAAAGGTTTCGTGCCGCAACCAGCCGGTTTTGACACCTGTGAAGGCGGGGGATCTGCTAACCTCGATAACTTATTCGGCATGATCCTTTTTAACATTCGATGTGCTGAAAGCGTGTGGGTATCGTTGATCATCCATGGCCAACGAACGACTGTCATTGACCCGTGATTTCAACGGCCCATTCGTTCACGGTGCGGACCGGTTGGAGCATAGCGCCAAGCAGCAAGCAGATAGCGCCGATCGGCGCACGGAGCTTGCTGCCGATCGAACAGTCATGGCAGCGGAGCGCACCTACGCAGCCTGGGTCCGTACCGGGCTTGCCGCTCTAGCCGCAGGAATTGGCGCCCGCGCATTGCTTGAGAACATCGTGCCCGGCTGGCTTGCCGGTGCGACCGCAACCGTCCTGATCCTGTTCAGCGGCTTCTGCTTCGTTGCAGCGGTCTGGCGTGAAATGATTCCTATCGCCCCACCGCGGCCCGACACTCAGCGACTGCCGGCTTGGTTGCTGATCTCTGTGAACGGCTTCCTAGCGATTGCCGTCTTGGCGGCACTCGTCGGGATTTGGCTGCAATAACCGGCGTGACTATCGCCATTTTACGGATTCTGCTTGCATGACCACGCCGCAACTTATGTCGATTGGCCTGCTGATTGGCATGATGGGCCTCTTTCTTTGGGGCCGATTTCGCTATGATGTCACGGCCATCATCGCCCTGCTTGCCGGGCTGTCGCTGGGATTGGTGAAGCCCAAAGCGGCATTTACTGGCTTTTCCGATGACATCGTTATCATCGTTGGATCGGCGCTGGTGATCTCATCGGCAATGCAGCGTTCCGGCCTAATCGAGAGCGCGCTCGGGATACTGGCGCGGCGCGTGACACGCGTCCGGTCGCAACTCGTGGTGCTGACTACGGCAGTCGGGGTATCGTCCGGGCTCGTAAAGAACGTCGGTGCCTTGGCTATGCTGATGCCGGCAGCCGTGCAGACGGCGAAGAAATCGGACACTAGCCCCTCGGTGTTCCTGATGCCGATGTCGTTCGCTTCGCTCCTTGGCGGGTTGATGACCCTCGTTGGTACGTCGCCGAATATTATTGTCAGCAGAGTACGAGAGCAGATGACCGGTGAGCCGTTCGGCATGTTCGATTATCTGCCAACGGGGCTGGGCCTGCTTGTGGTCGGCCTCATTTTCCTGCGTTTCGGCTACCGCCTCCTGCCCAGGGAACGCCGCGCAGCGCCGACCATGGGCGAAGCTCTAAACATCACGGACTATGTCACTGAGGCGACCATCCAAGACGGATCGCCCGCTGTCGGCGAAACGGTTGAGTCCTTCATCGACCGTCATGATAATGAGGTGACGATCGCCAATGTTGTCCGTGACGATGTGCGCACGAGCATTACGGCCGAGTTCCTTCTGGCTGCCGGCGACACGCTGATCTTGGGCGGTGACCCGGATACGCTTGAGCGTGTCATTGCGGGTGACCACCTAGCACTTGCCGGACAGCATCGTGACCTACCGGAAGGCAGCGAAGATGATGAGGTTGGCGTCATTGAGGCGGTCATCACCACCGGCTCCGTGTTGGTCCGCCAGTCCGCTGGACGACTGCGGCTTCAGCAACGCTATGGCGTCAATCTCATCGCGGTATCGCGCGCCGGCAAACGGCTGACCAAGCAGCTCAGCGAGACCGTCTTGCGCGCCGGCGATGTCATTGTTCTTCAAGGACCCCTCACACTCTTGCCGGAACGCATGCGTGACCTCGGTACGCTGCCGCTGGCAGAGCGTGCCCTGCGTCTGGGAAGTTCGAAGCGTCGCTTCCTACCACTTATCATCCTCGCGGTGGCGATGACCGTAACCGCGACCGGCTATGTGCCTGTGGCCGTCGCCTTCTTCGCCGCTGCCGGTCTAATGATGGCGACCGGAGCGCTACCGCTGCGAGATGCCTATGATGGCGTCGAATGGCCAATTCTCATCATGCTGGGCGCGCTCATTCCGGTCAGTGAAACCCTGCGCACCACCGGCGCGTCGGATGTACTCGCGACCTCGCTTGCCCATCTGGCGGCCTCCTTGCCGCCATGGGGCGCGGTCGCCCTGATCCTCGTAGCGGCGATGGCTGTGACGCCGTTTCTCAACAATGCCGCGACGGTCTTGGTGATGGCGCCAATCGCGGCGGTGTTCGCGCATGACCTCGGATATCGCCCCGAAGCCTTCCTCATCGGGACCGCTATCGGGGCAGGATGCGATTTCCTGACGCCGATTGGGCATCAGTGTAACACCTTGGTTTTTGGTCCTGGGGGCTACCGCTTCAGCGATTACGCCCGGCTGGGCGCACCACTATCGGTTCTGGTGGTCTTGGTTGGTACGCCTCTAGTGATGTGGACTTGGCCACTGCACTGATCGCCGGGTACTGTTGATGGGCAGCATGGCCAAGCCGCAGGCGTTCGAAGATACTGAATGGCGTCCGTGGCGAGGAAGCGTACCGGGCGGCTCGGAAGGTTGTGGCACCGCAGATGTAGCAGGCGTAGGCGGCTTCATGCGTTTTTTCCACTCGCGGGCAGCCATGCCCGTTCTCATCGTCCTACTGCTTGCAACAATCACGGCAGCTGGACTGGCGACGTCTTGGACGCTGTCGATTGTGATGTGGCTTTCGAGCGCCGTTCTCGCCGCAGCCCTGTTTGCAACCTTGATGCAGGACGCCGACTGACATGGCTTCAGCGCCACTGATCGATAGCGCAGCTAGTCCACCTGGATCTGGTCGGGTGGCGCCATCGTGGCTCCGTAAAGCTTTTCGATCCAGCGAAGCTGCACTCATCGTGCTGGCCATCATGATCGGCAGTGCAGCCGGATTGCTCAGTGTCGTCCAGGGTACGCTCGCACAGGCGATGCAGCATCTGCTTTATGCCTTGTCGCCGGATGAAAGGCTGAGTGCGGCCACGACGATCCCTTACCTTGCTCTACTTGCCCTGCCGGCTGGTGGAGCCGTCCTCGCACTCTTCTCTTGGGTTACTCATGCTCGCCGGCGCCGGATGGTCGACGCTGTAGAGGCGAACGCCCTTCATGGTGGTCGCATGTCATGGTCCGACAGCCTCGTTATCTCCGGGCAAACGATCCTTTCCAACGGCTTCGGTGCGTCTGTGGGGCTTGAGGCGGCGTATGCGCAGTTGGGAGGGCTCGTCGCCTCGCTCAGCGGCAACTGGTTTGCGTTACGCAGGTCCGATCTGCGCATCTTGGTCGGCGCCGGAACGGGCGCCGCCATCGCAGGTGCATTCGGGGCTCCATTAGCTGGGGCCTTCTATGCCTTTGAGATCGTAATCGGGGCCTATACGATATCAGCGCTGGCACCTGTCGCTGCGGCGTGCCTGGCGAGTGTCCTTGTGGCGCAGGCGTTTGGTGCTCAACCGTATCTGGTTGCGGCTAATGCAGGCGAACAGATCGAGACGTTCCACTACCTTCTCTACGCCGGTCTTGGGGCCTGTGCCGCTGGCGCTGGTATACTGCTGATGCGGGCTGTTGCGGAGATGGAAGCAGCTACACGCAAACTGCCGATACCCTCGATTTGCCGGCCGATATTGGGCGGTCTTCTGCTCATCCCTCTGGCGATGCTCACGCCGCAAATTCTCTCTGCTGGTCACGGCGCCCTCCACCTCAATCTTGAAGCCGAGGTATCGCTGCGCTTCCTCGCCGCCATCTTCGTCGTCAAGTGCGCGGCCTCCATCATCTCACTTGGCTTTGGCTTCCGCGGTGGCCTGTTCTTCGCATCCTTGTTCTTGGGCAGCCTGCTGGGTCACCTGTTTGCTGGTTCACTCGAATGGATTGTCGGATCGCCTGTGATCGACCCGCACAATGCGGCCCTGGTGGGGATGGCCGCATTAGCGGTCGCCGTAGTTGGCGGGCCGATGACGATGGCGATGCTAGTCCTTGAGGCGACCCACGACTTCTCCCTTGCCGGCGCGGCCATTGCAGCATCGCTGGTCTCGTCCACCATCGTCCGCGAGCTGTTCGGCTATTCCTTTTCTACGTGGCGCCTGCATCTCCGGGGCGAAACCATCAAAAGCGCCCGCGATGTCGGCTGGGTCAGAACGCTTACAGCGGGCAAGATGATGCGACGTGTCGAAAGGGCTACGCCGTGCAACACGACGATCGCCGAGTTTCGTCGGGCGTTTCCGCTTGGTTCCACAAGTCGGGTCCTACTAGTCGATGACCACGAAAATTATGGCGGTATCGTACAGACTGCCAGTGCATTTGCCGAAGAGGTCGATCAGAAGGCACCGATCGGGTCGCTGGCGATCCACACGGGTCTCGCCCTTACGCCGGATTCAGACATCAGAAGCGTCATGACTACGTTCGATACCGAAGGTGCGGACGAACTGGCGGTAGTTGGAAGCGACGGGGCAGTTCTCGGCATCCTCTCCGAGAGCTATGCGCGACGCCGCTACGCAGAGGAATTGGACAAGGCGCAACGTGAGTTGTTTGGAGAAAGCTGACCAGCCGGCACGCAGCAAACGCTTCGTCCTACCGGTCTCGCTTAAGCCGGGCTTCGATTTTGACCCAGAACATGCCGCATCGCAGACCCATTCCGGCGAGTTGGGCGCCATGTACTGACATCAGCTCCGCACCGCGGCGAAACTGTTCAACCGGCACGGATATGGCGACGAACAGCCCGGCGTAGAGCAGCTGCGACATGATCGAGTGGATCACGACGGCGACCCCCAGCACTATCAGGCGGGCAGGCACGGAAGGCCGATGCGGCGCCGGATCGGGGCCTGTAATGAGCTAGGCGTAAAGGCATCCTGCTGCGACGAAATGGAAGTGCACCAGGTAGTGGAGCGCACCTGCCCTCTCTAAAGCAGCCAGTCCGCTTTCCTTCCCATTGTCGGCATTCAGCGGCCCGATATGTAGAAAACCCAGTCGTAATCACCATTGTGCGACAAACAAGTGCTTTCCGACACTCTCGAGACGTCGTGTCGACCTAGCCCAGCGTCATGCCGAATATACCGGACACGGACAGCGGGGCGCAGGTTTCACCGGAATCCTCATTTTTGCACCTGAACGACAGCGCCCGGCATCATCGGGTCGCCCGGAGCAATGACGAGGTAACGGCGCATGTCGCCTTTCGCGTCGCTGACGATCTGGCGGAGCGGTCCGAGCGTGTTTACTATCGCGCCGCCCGCCGGATTGGTCATGAACTTCGCCAGAGGCTGGATCACGCCGCTGCCGTCAGCGTGGGAGGATAATCCAAGGACATAGGGCATCTTTGGGCTGAGGCCCGCAACCGCCGCCTGCAAAATCTGGACCTGGCCTTGATCGAACAGCGTGACCTGGCTGCGCCCAGTCCCGGATAGAGTCAGCTGGATCTTCATGCCGGCCTGCGCGAGCGGCACCAGGTTTGCACGGCCATCGCCTACCGGCACCGCGCCGGGAACATATGCCACGCCTTGCGGCCCCTGACCGATTGGAATCGTCGCGATGACGGTGTTGCTTGCTGTGTCGATCGCCGCGACCGCATCGGCGTTCTCCAGCCCGACATACATCCGCGTGCCGTCGCCCGACGGCCATAGGCCGTGCGGGAGCGCGCCGACCGGGATGCTCGCCACCTGCACGAAGTCAGTGGTGCGGAACACCTTCACGACATTCTCGGTGCCGACCGTCACAAAGGCGAACTGGCCATTCTTATTGCGGGCGATATTGACGTGGTTGGTGATCGCGCCGGTATCGAACGTCTTGAGCACTGCGAAGGGTGGCTTGGCGTCGAACACCATGACCTTGCCGACGTCCTTGAGCGTCAACCAGACCTGCTTACCGTCGGGCGTCGCGGCGATGTCAGGGCAGAACGGGCTCGCCTGCTTGACGCGACCGACGATCTTCTTCGAGGCGGTGTCGATCACAACTGTCTCGGGCGAGAAGCTCGAACAGACGTAACCGTATTTCCCGTTTGGCGAAAAGATCGTCATGCCGGGGCCATTAGGAACGGGGATGCGCGTGGTCGGCGCGAAGGTCTTACCGTCGAGCACCTGGATATAATCCTCGCCGCGCACCGCGACCCAGACTTCGCGACCGTCGGGGCGGAAGAACGCTTCGTGCGGCGATCGGCCCACATAGGTCGTGTGCTTCACGGCATTGGTCGCAGTGTCGATGAACGTCACCGAGTTCGAGCCGATCGATATTACCGCCAGCGTCTTGCGATCGGGCGAGAAGCCCATGCCGTGCACGAGCAGCTGCCCCTTGTAGAGCGGGCTGAGATTGGCCGGGGTCTGGTCGCCGAGCTTGATGACGCCGAGCAGCGTGTTGGTCGACGGATCGATCACCGACACGGTGTTGGAGAACTGGTCCGAAGTGTAGAACCGGTCGTGCGCGCTAACAGGGATGTCGGGGGTCGCGTTCGGTACCTGCTGCGCAAATGCCGGGGCCGAAAAAGACAGGGCAGCACAGGCGGTTAAGGTAAAACGCTTCATGGACGGTCTCCGTGATGGGGGTGACCGGTCGCGGTCGGTTCGGTGTGAGGCAGCAACGCGCCGCCTTCGGATAGGATGCCCTGCATCACCGCGATTTCCTGACGCTGTTCGACGATGATTCCCTGGGCGAGCCGGCGCAGGCGTTCATCCTTGCCGAACCGCAGTTCGACTTCGGCCATGTCGATCGCGCCCTGATGATGCGGGATCATCATTTTGGCGAAGTCGCGATCGGGATCGCTCGAATAACCGGTCATCATCGCGCCGTGCATCCGCGCCATCGCCGCATCCATTGCGGACGCGAAACCGTCCGTTTGCGCTAAAGCACCCGTCGATACGGACACGGCTATCGCCGTTAGCAAAGCCGTGCGAAATTTCATCGTCATGCCTTTAGTGTTCCCATTTATGACACGCGAGCGATCAACGCCGAGCGTGACAGCGTAATGATCGCGGCGCAGCCGTCGATCCAACGCATAAGCATGGTTGTTCTGATCATCTAACAAGAACGGTAGGCGATCTATGATCGCGTTTTCGTATTGAAACCATCGCGACCATGCGTTGGACGCAGGGGACATATCGGTCGATCTAACGGCATCGGACTGGCACGATCACCCGCCGGATCCGCGATAAGGATCAAACGATGAAAGCTGCGATCGTTTTGGTTGCCGCGATGTTGGCCTCCGTAGCGCCAGTCCCGGTGATCGCTCAGGCCTATTGGGCTGCACCTGCGGCGGACGACTTTCCCTACGATATCAAGGCGGTTCAGGCACCGTGGTCGAAGGCTGATATCGACCTCAGCCATCATGACCGGATCTATGTGTCTGACCCTACATCGACGAAGATCGTTGTCATCGATCCTGCAGCGGGCAACGAACTGGGACGCATCGACCTCGCCAAAAGCGCGATAGCTGAGCCCAGCTTTTCCAGCCCCAGAGTCCAGCACCTGGCTGCAACGCGTGACGGGCGGACCCTGGCGGTATCGGCATCAGCGCAGCACAGTGTGACGCTCGTAGATCTGGCCACGAACACGGAACGAGGCCGGACCGTGTTCCAGACGTCGCCTACCGCCGTCGCGTTTACGCCCAATGGGCACGAACTCTGGGTTTCGCTCGGCGATGAACATGCCATCGCGGTCGTGGATCCTAAGACCGCGCGGGAGATCACCCGCGTACCAGCAAGTGGCGGAGCGGGCGCGACCATCCTGTCGCCAAACGGACGCTATGCCTTTGTATCGCTTACTGAAAGGCCGTCCATCCTGGTTGTCGACGTCGAGGATCGGCGCGTCGTCGGACACGTTGCCAGCAACGGTGCAGGTGCGGGAGCAATCGCGGTCTCGCCAGATGGCAAACAGATCTGGGCAACACGCCGCGAGAGCGGCACGACCACGGTCTTTGCTGCCAAACCGCCGTTTGCGGTACACGAAGTGATAAACACTGGTCCAGCGACGGGCGCGGTCAACTTCGCCCAGCGCGCAGACGATTCCTTTGCCTATGTCAGCGTTGGCGGCGATCAACCTGCAATCAAGGTCTATAGAACCGACAGCCTGGAGGCTGTGGCAACCGTCCCGCTACAAGCGGCTCCGAGTGCGGTTTGGCCGTCGGGCGATGGTACGAGGATCTATGCCAGCCTGGCCGGAACCAACAAGGTCGCTGGGATCGACACGCTGACGTACACCACCGTGTCGACGATCCCGATCAGTACGGATGCGCAAAGCCTGATCTACGTTCCTGGTGCCGTAAGATCAGGAAAAGGTCTCGCCAATCTGGTGCCATCCGGGCGCGATGCGGCGCTTGCCCTGGCGGCGCGTTAATCGGTCTCACACCGTCTGTAATCTTCCAACGAAAGCCCTTTCCAAAATGACCAAGCCCCCCGTCAGGATCGCGATCAGCGGTGCCGCAGGACAAATTTGCTATTCGCTGCTCTTCCGGGTCGCGCAGGGTGACGTGTTCGGACCGGACCAGCCCGTTATCCTTCAACTGCTCGACGTGCCGCAGGCGCTGGACGCAGTACGCGGCGTGGTCATGGAACTGGAGGATTGCGCGTTTCCGCTGCTGGCAGATGTGATCATTACTGATGATCCGATGGTGGCTTTCAAGGACATCGATGCGGCCATGCTGGTCGGGTCTCGTCCCCGCTCGAAGGGCATGGAGCGCCGTGATTTGCTCGCTGCCAACGCAGCGATCTTCAAGACGCAGGGCGCAGCGCTGGACGCAGTGGCCAAACGCGACGCCAAGATCCTGGTCGTCGGCAATCCCGCCAACACAAATGCCTGGATCCTTGCGCAAAGCGCGCCGGGTTTCCCTGCCGAAAACATCACGTCGATGATCCGCCTCGATCACAATCGCGCGCAGGGACAGCTTGCGGCCAAAGCGGGTGTCGGTGTCGATGCGATTACAAAGCTCGTCGTCTGGGGAAACCATTCGCCGACGATGTTTGCCGACTGGGGGAATGCCGAACTCGATGGCCAAAAGCTTGCCGACCGTATCGGAAACGAGGCCTGGTACCGCGAGACCCTGATCCCCACCGTTGCGCAGCGCGGCACCGCGATCATCGAAGCACGGGGTGCGTCCTCGGCCGCATCGGCCGCAAATGCGGCGATCGACCATCTGCGCGATTGGGTGCACGGCGCAGGCGACAATTGGGTGTCGATGGGCGTGGTGTCAGACGGCTCCTACGGTATCCCGCAAGGGCTGGTGTGCGGCGTGCCGGTGCTCTGCAAAAGCGGTGGCTATGTGCGTATCGAAGGACTGATCCTCGATCCATTCCAGCGAACGATGCTCGATCGCACGATTGCCGAACTGGTCGATGAACGTGAGGCGGTTATCGACATTCTGAAATGACCAATCTGTAATTATGATTGAAACGACCATAATATTTGGTTGGTGCGATTGATCTCCTTTCCCTATCATTGGGGCAAGGAGATCGGGCATGACTCTGGAACAACTCAGGATTTTCGTCGGTGTCGCAGAGCGCGAGCACATGACGCGCGCTGCCGAAGCGCTCAATGTGACGCAGTCGGCCGCAAGCGCTGCCATCGCCGCGCTAGAAGCGCGGCACGGCGTGCCGCTGTTCCACCGGGTCGGCCGTGGGATCGAACTGTCCGAAGCGGGCCGTATGTTTCTGGTCGACGCACGCGCAGTGCTTGGCCGTGCTGCCAGTGCAGAACTTGCATTGGCCGAATATGCCGGACTGGAGCGCGGCACACTGCGGCTGGTCGCGAGCCAGACGATCGCGGGCTATTGGCTACCCCGCCAGCTGGCGGCGTTTCATGCGCGCTACCCGTCCATCACGATAGAACTGGCGATCGACAACACGGAAGGGGCCGCGGCGCGCGTGCTCGACGGTGCAGTCGAGCTTGGCTTCGTCGAGGGTGTGATCGACGAGCCCGCGCTCGCGCATTGGACCGTCGCGAACGACCGCATGGTGCTGGTGAGTGACCGCGCTGCCGACACGATCGACGAGGACTGGATCCGGACCGCGCGCTGGATCGTCCGCGAGCAGGGATCGGGCACGCGCTCGTCGTTCGAGGAGGTGTTGCGCCAGCGCGGCGTCGATCCGTCGGACCTTACCATAGCGCTGACCCTGCCATCGAACGAGGCGGTCCGCAGCGCGGTCGAGGCCGGCGCGGGCGTCGCGGTGCTGTCGCAGCATGTCGTCGCACCTGCAATCGCGGCCGGCACGTTGCACGATCTGCCGCTCGGTCTGCCGCGGCGTCCATTCTACGCGCTGCGGCACAAGGAGCGCTATCGTACCCGGGCGGCCGACGCGCTGACCGATCTCATCAAGGAGACTGGGAAGTGACTGCCGATCTGAAACCCGTTCTCGATGGTCTGAAGCCGCTCAGCCGGCTTGATTCTCCGCGCGAGATGATCCGCCAGTTCACCCCCAACTGGTTCGCCGCTACGATGGGCACGGGCATCCTCGCGCTGGCCTTGCCGCAGGTGCCGGGCGTCGGCGCATCGCTGCACCCGGTCGGCGAGGCGTTGTGGTATTTCAACATCGCGCTCTTCACGCTGTTCGCCGGGCTCTACACCGCGCGCTGGACGATGTTCGGGCACGAGGCGCGTCGGATCTTCGGGCACAATACCGTGTCGATGTTCATCGGCACGATCCCGATGGGCCTCGCGACGATCATCAACGGGTTCCTGGCGTTCGGCCTGCCGCGGTTCGGCGCCGGCGTTATCCCGATCGCCGAGACATTGTGGTGGATCGACGTCGCGATGTCGCTCGCCTGCGGTGTAGCGATCCCCTACCTCATGTTTACCCGGCACGAACATTCGCTCGACGGCATGACCGCGGTGTGGCTCCTGCCAGTGGTCGCGGCCGAGGTCGCAGGCGCGAGCGGAGGCCTGCTCGCACCGCATCTGGCGGACGCGCACCACCAGTTCGTGGTGCTGGCGACCTCCTTTGTCCTCTGGGCGTATTCGGTGCCGGTCGCGTTCGGCATCCTCGCGATCCTCATCCTGCGGATGGCGCTGCACAAGCTGCCGCACGAGAGCATGGCCGCATCGAGTTGGCTCGCACTAGGCCCGATCGGCACCGGTGCGCTCGGGATGCTGGTGCTCGGCAGCGACGCGCCCGCGATCCTCGCCGCCAACGGCCTCGGCCAGATCGGCGCGGTAGCGCAGGGGATCGGCACGATCGCCGGGCTGCTGCTCTGGGGCTTCGGCCTGTGGTGGCTGGCGCTCGCGACGCTGATCACGATCCGCTACTGGCGCGCGGGCATTCCGTTCAACCTCGGGTGGTGGGGCTACACCTTCCCGCTCGGCGTCTACACGGTCGCCACCTTCAAGCTCGGCACGACGCTCCAGCTCGGCTTTTTCGGGATCGTCGGCACCGTCCTTACCATCGCGCTCGCAGCGATGTGGCTGCTGGTCGGCGCCAAGACGGTCACAGGCGGCTGGCGCGGAAACCTGTTCGTGTCGCCCTGCATCGCCCAAGCCAATTGATGGGCCGAACTGATCGTCCTGCCGGATCGAACCGGCGCATCCGATCGACCCGTACCGGGCAGACCGTCGGACGGATCGCGCATAAGAGCATGACATCGAAGGGAGAATGCTGGTGGACAGCCTGGATATGAAACTGGCGCAGGCGACGAACCGCCGTCGCTTTCTCGCAGAGGCTGCGATCGGCAGCGGCGCGTTGATCGCCGCACCCGCGCTGGCGCAGAGCATTGTCGATCTGCACCTGCCTGGCGGTCCGTCGGAACGACCGATGACCAGTGCGTTCCCTGGCAAGGGCAACATGATCCTCCAGCGTATCCACCCGCCTTTGCTGGAAACGCCGATGAGCGTGTTCAATGGTGACGTCTTCACGCCAAACGACCAGTTCTTCGTCCGCTGGCACTGGGCTGACATCCCCACCGCGATCGATGTCGAGGCGTTCCGGATCAAGGTGCACGGCGCGGTCACGCGGCCGCTGTCAATCTCGCTCGCGCAACTGCTGAAGTTGCCACGCGTCGAGCTGGCGGCGATCAACCAATGCTCGGGCAATTCGCGTGCGCTGTTCCAGCCGCCCGTTGCCGGTGCGCAGTGGCGTCACGGGGCCATGGGCAACGCCAAATGGCTCGGCGTGCGCCTGCGCGACGTGCTCGACATCGCCGGCGTGAAGCCGGGCGCGGTTGCAGTGCGGTTCGGTGCGCTCGACCAGCCGGTGGTCGCGGGTGGACCGGATTTCGCCAAGTCGCTGTCGATCGACCACGCACGCGACGGCGAAGTGATGCTCGCCTTCGGGATGAACGGCGAACAGATGCCGCTCCTCAACGGCTTCCCGGTCCGGCTGATCGTACCCGGCTGGTATTCGACCTATTGGGTCAAGATGCTGAACGACATCGAGGTGCTCGCCGCGCCCGACGACGGTTACTGGATGGCCAAGGCGTACAAAATCCCTGACACGCCCGGCGCGAACGTGCGGCCGGGCCAGAAGGATTTCCCGGCCGTTCCGATCAACAAGATGATCCCGCGCAGTTGGGTCACGAGCCTCGACGAAGGGCAGGCGATCGCGTTCGACCGGTCGATCCCGCTGGGCGGCATTGCGATGGGGGGCGATTGCGGCGTCGCCAAGGTCGATGTGTCGACCGACAACGGCAAGACCTGGTACAAGACGACGCTCGGCCCCGATCACGGCAAATACAGTTTCCGCCGCTGGGACGCGCAGGTGCCGCTCACGCATGCGGGCCCGACCAGGCTGATGTCGCGCTGCTGGAACACCGCCGGCATCGCGCAGCCGATGACGCCGATCTGGAACCCGGGCGGGTTCATGCGCGGCAACATTGAAACCACCAACATCGTCGTCGGCTGAGGAGCGCTCCCCCATGAAAACGCCTTCCATCGGCACGCTGTCGTTTGGGTTCGTCGGCGCGACCGTCGTTCTGCTACTTGCGATCGGTGCCCCGAACAGCCGCATAGCCCCGCCGCCTGCCGCCCCGGCCGCACCACCGCCGCCAAGCGTTTCGGCGCGCGGCTTCTCGCTGGCGTCCACCTCGGTCGATCTCCCGACCGACGAAGGGCAATATCCGGCTGGTCCGCATGCGGACGTCATCAACGCCAACTGCACCTCGTGTCATTCGGCGAGCATGGCGCTGAACCAGCCGCCACTCTCTTCCGACCAGTGGACCGCGGAGGTCACCAAGATGCGCGAGGTCTACAAGGCTCCCGTTGCACAGGCTGACGTGCCGGCGATCGTCGCTTATCTGACCGCCATGAGCGCAAAGCAGCCGGGTGCCGCGAAGGGCAAGGCGCAAGACCCCGATCCGAAGGCTGCGCCCGACGTATCGGGGGGATCAGGCTAAGCCCATCAACTCACGACACGCGGTTCTGCGCGCGAAGTGCTGTGCGGCGTGGCCTCCGGGGGAGGGCGTCGACGCCAATCGAAACACTGCTCGCGCCCTGCGCGTTCGCAGGTGTGCCATGTGGCACACCTTACGCGAGAATCGTCACCGGCAGGGCCGAGACGCCGGCACGATGGCTCGGTCGGCACGCCCAGCGGGCCGATAGAGCCGTGCCCGCGGGGTCCCGCCCCACTCGTTGGGGACTTCGGAAAAGAGCGTAGGGTGCCGACTGCCTGCCTACTTGGTGCTATCAACGTCTGGACCGAAACCATATAGCTGCTATCCTGGATATATGGAAAACAACACGGCAATTTCAGCGCTCGGCGCGCTCGCACAAGGAACACGCCTCGACGTGTTCCGCCTGTTGGTGCGGCACGAACCGCATGGCTTGGCTGCCGGCGAAATCGCCCGTCAGCTCGACGTACCGCAAAACACGATGTCCGCACACCTCGGCATCCTCGCCCGTGGCGGGCTGGTGCGATCCGAACGTCATAGCCGCTCGATCATCTATCGTGCCGATCTCGACGGCCTGCGCGCGCTAACGCTCTTTCTCGTCAAGGATTGCTGCGCCGGCAACGCGGAGCTGTGCGCCCCGCTGATCGCCGAACTCACCCCATGCTGCTGAAAGGACGCCCGTGGCCGTCGATATCGTGATCTATCACAACCCCGTGTGCGGCACGTCGCGCAACACGCTAGGCCTGATCCGCAATGCCGGCATCGAACCGCACGTGGTCGAATATCTGAAAACCCCGCCCTCGCGCGCGCTGCTGGTCGAGCTGATCGACCGCGCCGGCATAACGCCCCGCGAGCTGCTACGCGAAAAGGGTACGCCCTATGCGGAGCTCGGCCTGGGCGACACATCGCTGTCCGACGACGCGCTGGTGGATACGATGATGACGCACCCGATCCTCATCAACCGGCCGATAGTCGTCTCACCGCTCGGCGTGAAGCTCTGCCGGCCGTCCGAAGCCGTGCTTGATCTGCTGCCGGGCGATCAGCGCGGCGCGTTCGCGAAGGAAGACGGACAACAGGTGGTAAACGCCTCGGGCCAGCGCATCGCCTGATGCTTCTTGCCGTCCTGATCTTCGTCGTCACGATCGTGCTCGTCATCTGGCAACCCAAGGGGCTCGGAATCGGGTGGAGCGCGATCGCCGGGGCCGTCTTGGCGCTGCTCGCGGGCGTCGTCACGCTGTCCGACGTCCCGGTCGTTTGGGGCATCGTCTGGAACGCGACGGCTGCATTCGTCGCGATCATTGTCATAAGCCTGTTGCTCGATGAAGCTGGATCCTTCGAATGGGCGGCGCTCCACGTTGCGCGCTGGGGCAGGGGACATGGGCGCCGACTCTTCGTCCTGATCGTGCTGCTCGGCGCGGCGGTGTCGGCGTTGTTCGCCAATGATGGTGCGGCGCTGATCCTCACGCCGATCGTCATCGCCATGCTGCGCGCGCTGGGGTTCAAGGACAAGGCGACGCTGGCGTTCGTCATGGCGGCCGGGTTCATCGCCGACACGGCCAGCCTGCCGCTGGTGGTCTCGAACCTCGTCAACATCGTGTCAGCCGACTTCTTCAAGATCGGGTTCGGCACATATGCGTCCGTGATGGTCCCGGTCGATCTGGTGTCGATCGCCGCCACGCTGGGCGTGCTGCTGCTGTTCTTCCGGCGCGACCTCCCAGAAGACTATGACGTGGGGGCGCTCCGCGCGCCGCGCGATGTCATCCGAGACCCCGCGACCTTCCGTGCCGGCTGGATCGTCCTCGCGCTGCTGCTCGCTGGCTTCTTCCTGCTCGAACCGATCGGCGTGCCGGTCAGCGCCGTTGCCGCTGCCGGCGCGATCCTGCTGCTGGTAATTGCGGGACGGGGCCATGTGATCCAGACCGGCAAGGTGCTGCGCGGCGCACCGTGGCAGGTCGTGATCTTCTCTCTCGGCATGTACCTGGTCGTCTACGGGCTGCGAAACGCGGGCCTGACCGACCATCTCGCCGCGCTGCTCGATCGCACCGCTCAGGGCGGCGTGTGGGGGGCGGCGTTCGGGACAGGCGTGATCGCGGCCATCCTGTCGTCCGTGATGAACAACATGCCGACCGTACTGGTGGGCGCGCTGTCGATCGACGCGACCCATGCCACTGGCGCCGTGCAAGAAGCAATGATCTACGCCAATGTCATCGGCTGCGATCTTGGCCCCAAGCTGACGCCGATCGGCTCGCTCGCAACGCTGTTATGGCTCCACGTCCTCGGCCAGAAAGGTGTTCGGATCGGATGGGGCTATTATTTCCGTGTCGGTATCACGCTGACTGTGCCGGTATTGCTGGTCACGCTTGCCGCCTTGGCATTGAGGATCACGATCGGATGACAGCCCTGATCTACATCGGCGCGGCGCTTGCTGAAATTGGCGGATGCTTTGCCTTCTGGGCCTGGCTTCGCATGGCGAAGTCACCCTTGTGGCTTGCTCCGGGCGTCGTCTCATTGATCCTGTTCGCATGGCTCCTCACCCGCGTGGACAGCGATGCCGCGGGACGAGCGTATGCCGCTTACGGCGGCATTTACATCTGTGCATCGCTTGCTTGGCTCTGGACCGTCGAAGGCGTGCGGCCCGATCGCTGGGATGTGAGCGGCGCGGCGCTCTGTCTGATCGGCACCTGTATCATCCTCTTGGGACCACGAACCGCCTGATGCCTGTTCGAACGCTCTCCGACCCCGACCATCTGCCCGCGCTCGATCGAAGCTATGCGATCGAACGACCTGCTCATGGCCTCGGCGCGGGTGCTCCGCCGCCACGAATCCTTCTGCTCTACGGTTCCTTGCGCGAGCGGTCATTCTCGCGGCTGTGTGTCGAGGAAGCGGCGCGACTACTGCAATTCTTCGGATGCGAAACGCGCATTTACGATCCCTCGGCGCTGCCGTTGCCCGATCAGGTCGTCGGCGACGACCATCCGGCCGTCCACGAGCTGCGTGAACTGTCGTTGTGGTCGGAAGGTCAGGTGTGGTGCAGCCCTGAACGGCACGGCCAGATCACCGGCATCATGAAGCTCCAAATCGATCATCTGCCGCTCTCGATGGGCGGGATGCGACCGACGCAGGGACGCACGCTGGCAGTCATGCAGGTATCGGCGGGTTCGCAGTCGTTCAACAGCGTCAACACGCTGCGCGTGCTCGGCCGCTGGATGCGAATGGTGACGATACCGAACCAGTCGAGCGTCGCCAAGGCGTTCGCCGAATTCGGCGAGGACGATCGCATGAAGCCGTCGAGCTATTATGACCGCATCGTAGACGTAATGGAGGAACTGGTGCGGTTCACGGTGCTGCTGCGCCCGCACGCGGCACAACTCGTCGACCGCTATTCCGAGCGCAAGGAAGTTCGCGTAGGGATCGACCTGACGACAGACTTGTCGACTATCGCGACCACGGCACCCCCTCGAGGTGTTTGACCTCGCCCCGACGCGATGGAAGATCAGAGCGGCTACTGTGCAATACCAGCCAATGGCCTGCTGGGCTGTTAGTCGTCGACCGTCGAAACCGACTACGTGATCAGTCTTCGCGACGTTCGATGTTGTCCCCTAGCCCCGGCGCTTCTGGAGACGATCGGTCGTCTTTACGCTTCTCCGAGGCGACCATTTCGCCAACTTCGACCATCTCCGCGGTTTCCTGCGTGGTCGGCTCATCCTTGTCCGTCTCGGCCATATGCGTCTCCTTTAAAGCATCAACGCCAAAGGCTCGCTATTAGATGCGAGGAGACGCGCAGGCGTCGGATCAGTCGTCGTCGCGGTCCTGCTTTTCGCGGGAAACGACCTTGAAGTTGCGGTTTAGCTTGATGTCATAGCGGCCGCCACGGCAGCGTGCGTCGTCGACCTCGAAGCCACCATCGTCGCGCTCGATCGAGCGTGGCGCAGTGCAGCCGATCCGCTTCAAGGCGGTAAGCGTCGAGGCCCGCTGGCGCGGGGTCACCCGATCGTCGTCAGCGAGGGCGGGGGAAGCGATGACGAGTGCCAGCGCGCCGGCAGCGAGATATTTGAGCATGGAAAAGACGTCCGATTAAAGGTCCATGGAAACTCTGAATCCAATGCGGCCCGCGCGCCGATCGTTCCGAAATCATCCCCACCGTCGGGTGATAACGAGAGCAATCGCCAGAACGACGACCGAGAGAACAAGACTTGCCAGCACATAGCCGATCGCGGCGCCGGTCTCGCCGCGCTCCCATAATGTCACGGCATCGAGCGAGAAGGTCGACCAGGTCGTAAATCCGCCGATAAGTCCCGTCGTCACGAACAGGCGCAACTCCGCATTTTCGATGCTCTTGGCGGCAAACAGGCCGATCATCATGCCCATCAGCGCCGAGCCGACCACGTTGATGGCCAAGGTTCCCCAAGGGAAGGTTGGCCCCATAAGACGTAGTGCCACGATGCCGACGCCGTGACGCAGCATGCCGCCCACGCCCGAGCCCAGGAACACGACCAGAAAGCCAAGCCAGATCGGCATCGTTCACCCCGTCACTATCATCTGAACTGCCGTCACCGAGAGGAGAGCGGCGACCAACAATTGGAAACGGTGCACCGAAAGGCGCTTGATGAAATCATGCGCCAACGCGCCGACCACGACCGAGGGAAGGAAGGCGACCAGCACGTTTCTCGAGAAGCGGCGGGCGTCGGCATCGGACGACAAGCCGGAGACGACCGACCAGAGCCGCGCGCGGTACAACCAGCAGATCGCGAGGATCGCCCCGACCTGAATGACGACATCGCTGATCCCGGCTTGCCGCCCTTCGTAGCCGATCAGTCGTTCGGTCAAAATGAGATGGCCGGTAGAGGAAACCGGGATGAACTCGGTCGATCCCTCGACGATGCCGAGGACGATCGGAGCGATCAGCGAGGGTAGATCCGTCACGTCCGGGGCTTCGGTCGCGACACGAAGGGATTGGTGAAACGTGCTTTGGCGCCGAGCTCGGCTTCGATCTCGATCAGTCGGTTGTATTTGGCCAAACGCTCACCCCGGCAGGGTGCGCCGGATTTGATTTGCCCGGCGCCGACCGCAACCGCGAGATCGGCGATAAAGGCGTCCGTGGTCTCGCCCGACCGGTGCGACACCATCGTTCCCCATCCCGCAGCGTGGCAGATGCGAACCGCCTCGATCGTCTCCGTGACGGTGCCGATCTGATTGGGTTTGATGAGGGCTGCGTTGGCAGCTTTTCGAGCGATGCCTTCCCGGATGATCCGGGGATTGGTGACCAGGAGATCGTCGCCGACGATCTGGATCCGGCTACCCTGGCTTACGGTCTGGTCGATGAACCCTTGCCAGTCCTCCTCACCGAACCCGTCCTCGATCGAAACGATCGGATACGCATCGATCCAGCGCCCGTAGAGCGCGAGCAAGCCTGCGCGGTCGAGCAGGCCCGTTCCCGACCGCGCAAGATCGTATTGCTCCCCATCCGATAAGGACGATGCGGCTGGATCGAGCGCGATGGCGATGTCTGTACCCGGTCGATAACCCGCGGCTTCGATCGCATCGACGATCAACTCGCAGGCGGCCTCGTTGCTTTTGAGGTTCGGGGCAAATCCGCCTTCGTCGCCGACTGCCGTCTTGAGGCCGCGACCATGGAGGAGGTCGCGCAATGCGGCATAGGTTTCCGCACCATAGCGCATCGCTTCGGCGAAGCTGGAGGCTCCCACCGGAACGATCATGAATTCCTGAAAGTCGAGGCTGCTATCGGCATGCTTGCCACCATTCAGGACGTTCATGCACGGCATCGGAAGGAGGTAGTCGGTCGTACCGGCGAGCGTCTCGTAAAGCGGCTGCGCGAGCACCGATGATGCGGCGCGCGCGACCGCCATCGAAACACCCAGAATCGCATTGCCGCCAAGCCGCGCCTTGTTCGGCGTGGCATCGCGTTCGATCATCACCCGGTCGATGTCCGGCTGCGCGCAGACATCCATTCCGATGATCGCGCTGCCGATCTCGCCTTCGACGTTCTGCAGGGCTTGCCGAACACCCTTTCCGGCGAAACGATCGGGGTTGTTGTCGCGGAGCTCGACGGCCTCATGTGCGCCTGTCGACGCACCCGACGGCACCGATGCCGATGCTGTGATGCCGTTGTCCAAGGTCACGGTGACGGACAAAGTCGGATAGCCTCGGGAGTCGAGGATCTCGAGGGCACGGAGGCTGGTGATGTGGCTGCTGGCCGGCATGGTCGGAGTCCTTGTCACTGAAGGATAGCGCGACCGATGATCGCGGTCGTGTAACTGAAATCGTAGAGGATCGCGCCTCCGGTCGGGATATCGAGGGTCTCGACCCGGGCGGCATCAAGGCCGTCGAGCGCCATAACCAGCGCCCGCAACGCGTTGCCGTGGGAGACGACGAGTGTCGTGCCGCCACTCATCACGGCAGGCAGCATCGTCCGAACGTAATAGGCGAGCACGCGCGCGACGGTGTCGCGCAGGCTCTCGCCGTGTGGCGGGGCAGCCGCATAGGAGCGTCGCCATTGGCGGACCTGATCTTTACCGTAGCGATCCGACGCCTCGGTCTTGTTGAGACCAGTGAGCGCACCGTAATCGCGCTCGTTGAGCGACCGGTCTACCGTGATAGGGACATCTGGTGCCCCCATCACGGCAGTGACGATAGCCGTCGTGTCCGCGCAACGCCGAAGGGTAGAGCGGAAAATCCGTGCAGGCCGAATGCCTTGCGCGATCAGGCGGTGTGCGATCGCCTCGGCCTGACGGTGCCCCAGAGGCGTTAGCGCCGGATCCGCAGAACCAGTAAATCGGTTGGCTGCGTTGGCTTCGCTTTCGCCGTGTCGAACGAGGACCAGACGCGCGTGCGGGAGCATCGTCACCCCTCAGTGCGCCATCAGCAGGGGTATATCGGCAGCGGCGAGGATGTGGCGCGTCGTGCCGCCCATGAACCACTCGATGATCTGGTTGTGCCGATAGGCGCCGGTCACGAGAAGCTCGGCGCCGATCGCTTTCGCTTCGGCGACGAGCTGGGCACCCAGATTCTCGCTGGAGCGCGGCACCACATGCAATTCGTGACGAACACAGATTTCGTCGAGCAAGGCTTCCAAGCCCAGCGCCGGATCGGTTTCTTCACCGATGCGGATTGCCGTGACACGCTTGGCGACACGAAGCCACGGGGCTGCCTCCTCAATGGCGTGGCACGCCGTGTCACTGTCGCTGAGCCCGACGGCCATGTGCTCGAAGCCGGTTCGCGCGCCGGCTCTCCACCCAGCCGGGACGATGAGGACGGGCTTGTCGGTCGAAAAAATTGCGGCGTGCAGGGCGTCGCCGCCGTCCATCGTCTGCTCGCGCGCGATGACGATCAGCGCATCGACATTTGCCGCCTCCTGTTTGACCGTCGCTTCTTCGGTGCCGACGATCGAGCGCCAGGCGACCTCGGGTGTGTCATCGCTGGTAGCTGCGGTCCAGGCAACGAAGGCGGCCCGCGCCGCATCCGCGCGCTCTTGGGCTGTCCCCTCGTCGCGCGCGCGTAGGCGTTGAAAGTCGATCTCCTCGCTCGCAACCGCGATCTGCTCGGGATCGACGACAACATTGAGGGCCTCGATCGATGACTCGCCAAGAGATCTGGCGGCGAGAACCGCCGCATCGAGGCAGGCGGCAGCGCTGTCGGCACCGACAATCACGGCAAGCAGTCTCATGGCATCGTCTCCCGGGCGGGGGTGAAGGCGTGTGTGAAGTTTCCGGAATGCTGGGCACCGGATCGTTTGAACCCTTGCGACGGCGCAGGATGGCTCTTCCCCGCCCATCCCATCCAGGCACCCTCATTTGGATACGCGAAGTACCGCGTCACAAGGCGCATCATGACTGGTTCCACGACCGAATGACCGGCTCGTCGCCATCATGTTCGTACCCGAGGACGCTGATGCTGGCCGTATCGAGCAGGAAATAGGCAGCGGCCCCGACGGGTAAGCCGAGCCAGCGCGCTGTCAGCACGCGGAGAATATGAGCGCTCGAGAAGATCAGGACATCGGCGTTGCGCCCACGCAGCGATGCGATGACGCGATCGGCTCGGGCTGCGACCGCCTCCGGAGTCTCTCCTTGCGGGCAGCCGTCGCGGAACAGGTTCCAGTCCGGGCGGTCGGCGAGGATCTCCTTCCTGGTTCGTCCCTCGTAGGCGGCGTAATCCCATTCCGCGAGATCGTCGGCAGGCACCAGGCGGGTCGCGAAACCGGTCAATTCCCCGGTCCGGCGCGCCCGTATCGAAGGGCTCGACCAGACGGCGGTAAAGTCCAAGCTTGGCAGACGTTCGGCTATTCGTTTCGCCGCGGCTTCTCCTGCCTCGGTCAGCGAGATGTCAGTCCGTCCCGTATGCTGCCGCGAAACGCTCCAAGCGGTTTCACCGTGACGGACGAGCCAAATCTGTGGGAGCCGGTTCATCGCCGCATCGCCTTTTCACCCGATGGGACGGATGCTGTTCCTATACCGAGCGTCCGATCGGGGAAGCCGCCGGCATCGAGATAGCGGATGCCGCCCAGCTGCTGATATTGCAGGACGGTCGCGAGGCCGTTGGCAGCAGGCTGCGAGCGCTCTTCGCGCCCCTCGTAGCGCGGCACCGTTCCACCCGGCATCGCCTCGCGCAGTACCCGGCCGGTCAGATGGCCGCGCGGGGTGGGGAGGAGATTCAGCAATGCCATCATGGTGCGGCCCACGTCGACATTGCTGACCGGTGCTGGATCGACAAAGCCGCGCTTGAAGTCCGGGCCGGTCGCTGCGGTAAAGTTCAATGTGTCACCGCGGCCGAAGCTGCCGTGCATGCCCTGCCCCTGCTGGAGGGTCGTATCGGAGACTTCGATCTGGCAGTTTGTCGCAATCGCACACCCGGTGTTGGCGGATCGGAAGTTGACGACGATCGACGGCACCGGCGGGAGTGCCTCGCCCTTCAAATTGATCGCGGAAAGCGGCAGTGTTCCGGCGATTGCTCCCAGGCGGTCATCGACGAAGATACCGCTGACATAGTCCTGATCCAGCAGTGCGGAAACGACCCGTGCCGCTAGGGCAGGATCGCGGGTCGGTAGATAGAGGAGGTCGGACCCGCCATTTGCCGCCACCACTACGTCAGGTCTCGTCGCATCGGCACCGAGCACCGCGTTGCCGCGGCTCGGATGCTTGCCGTCCGCGACCCGCGTGTTGCCCGCTTCTGGATCGAATACGGGCATGTTCAAGGCGGACGCCAGATCAAGCGCAAGGAAGCCGGGCGGTAGGAAACCTTCGGGAACATCGACATAGCGCCCGCGTGCTGCGGAGCTGGTCCGGCTTTCTTTGGAGATCGTAGAGAAGCCGTGATCCGACGTGACGATGATGTCGGTCGTCTTCGCAAGACCCAAGCGATCGAGTGCTGCGCGCAGCTTCGCTAGATCATAGTCGGCATTGCGGATCGCGGCGAAGGTCGTGGGACCGTTGATGCCCGGCGTCAGCTGATTGAGGCTGTCGCCCTGATTGTGCTGCGTGCCATCGGGATCGCGCGACCAGAACACCATGGCGAACGGCCGGTGCTGCTTTCGGAAGACCGGCAAAGCGACCCGGGTCGCGACGTCGATGAGATAGTCCTGCTGCACGCGGTTGGCACTCGTCGTTCCGGGGATTCGGGCATCCCCGGACCGTCCGTTACTGCCGCGGTCCGGTGCTTGCAGCGCAAGCCCTGCCTGCGTGAGGCGAGCGGCAACGTCGGCAGACAGCGGAATCCCGCCGGGACGCCCGGTTGAATCGTCGATGATGAGTGTGGTGGCTCCGTCGCGTGCACGATGGTCCTGGATCAATGCGGGACCGAGCTTGCCGATCGCGGCCGTGCCGTACCCTGCTTGCCGCGCCGCTTCGAGAACGGTGGTCTCGTTGAGGTAATTGCCCCCGAAATGCTCGTCGACCTCGCCCAGAACAGCATCGTTCTCGAGGAAGGGCGTCACGCTGCCGGCAGCTGCAGCAATCGGCGCACGAGTCCATATCGTGTTGCTGAAGTCTCCGGTGTCGCCGAGCTGGTGACCGGTTGCGAGCGCCGACGCATTGGCGGTGGTGAACGTCGGGAAGACCGAGTGGCTGTTGGAAAAATAGGTGCCGGTGTCCCGCAATTGCGCGAGCGTCGGCGCGCTCTGGGATGTGACGATCTTGCCTCGCAGGCCGTCGATCACGACAAGAATGACATTGTGGGGCGCCGGGTGGCGCTTTGGCGTGCGCGCCTGAACCGTGGGCGAGACCGTGAGGACCAGGGTCGCAGAGAGTGTCGCAAGGAGGCGCATCGTTGGGTTCCGGTTTCGAGGTTCAGGCAAGGGCGACGAGCACGGCTCCCGCACCGATCAGGACGATCCCAAGCCAGCCGCGGGTGGAAAGATGCTCACCGAGAAACGCCACGCCGAGCACCGCGACGAGGACGACGCTCAGCTTATCGATCGGTGCGACGCGGGCGGCATCGCCGATCTTCAAGGCGCGGAAGTAGCAAATCCAGGAGGCACCCGTCGCAAGGCCCGAAAGGGCAAGGAACAGCCAGCTTCGCGGACTGATCGCATCGAGTGGCTGAAATTTGCCCGTGACCGCAAGAAGGATGGTCAGCACGGCAACTATCACCAGCGTCCGAAAGAGCGTGGCCAAATCGGAGTCGATCCCTTCGACGCCGATCTTCGCGAAAATCGCGGTCATCGCGGCGAAGCCGGCGGAGCCCAATGCCCAGACGAGCCAGGACGCTGAAGCGGTGCTTCTCATCCTCGCGCTCACTCCGGCTCTGCCGCGAGGATCGCGGGCGCGGCATCTTCGTGACGGATACCGGCAGAGCCAATGCTCCAGTGTTCGAGATGCTTGTAGACGATAACCTTGCCACCAAGGATCTCGCCATGTGCTTCGCAGAAGCGTTCCAGTTCGTGGCGCTGCCCGATCAACTCGACACACATGGTCAGGTGCGGATCGGCGATTTCGGAACCATTTTCGCGCACCGGGCCGTGATTGCTGTAGCCGTAGTGCGTGTTGTGAGCGACCGCGTTCATGATGCCGTCGCGCTTCGCTTGCGCGACAAGCTCACGGTAGAGCGGCTTGCGCGACCAGAAGCTGCGCGATCCGGTCGCGATCTTGTCGGATGGCTTTAGATAGATGCGGATCATACCGATCTCGCTCGGCGTCACCTTATGCTGTTGAGACATCAGTCATGCTCCTTGGTGATGACGGGGGTCGGGGATGGACGGGGGCCGCGCCGTGACGCACGAGCATCGCGCAGGGTCGCAGCCCCGGTATGCGCGCGAGACGCGCGCTTTGGCACCGCGATCCGCTGCGACAGGTAGATGCCGTTATGGCCCGAGCAGATGTAGGCGATGAAACAAGCGACTGCGATTGGGACGGCGTGGGCCGCTCCGAACAGCTCGATCCCCATGATCGTGCAGGCGAGCGGCGTATTGGCCGCGCCAGCGAACACCGCAATGAAGCCTAGTCCCGCGAACAGATCGAGCGGTGCGCCAAGCAGCCAACCGAGCGCATTACCGAGCGCTGCGCCGATGAAAAATAGTGGGGTCACCTCGCCGCCCTTGAAGCCGGCGCTAAGCGTCACGACCGTGAACAGCATCTTGAGCGCCCAGCTCCACCGATCGGCAGGGCCGGTGAAAAAGCCGGCGATCGTGGGATCACCGGGAATGGCCGACCATACGCCTAGGCCGAGATAAGCGCGTGTACCAACGATCCAGACCAGCGCGATGACCAGCACCCCGCCCAGCGCCGCACGCGCAGGGCCGTAAGGGATATGGCGCTTCAAAACTCCGCCGAAGGCGTGGTTGGCTTCTGCAAACACAAGTCCGGCGAGACCAAACGCTACGCCGGCTATTGCCGCCTTGAAGAGCAACACCGGCTCGACGAACAAGGCACCGCTCGCGGAGGCCACATAGGTGATGTGGTAAGGCGTATGATGGATGCCCCAGGCGTGACATGCCCAGTCGCCGACCAGCGCGGCTAGCAGACAGGGGATGATGCCGCCGTATTCGATACGTCCGACGGCCAGCACCTCGAGTGCGAACACCGCCCCGGCGAGCGGGGTCCCGAAGACCGCACCGAAGCCGGCTGCGACACCTGCCATAAGCAGAATGCGGACGCTGGCAGGATCGAGCCGGAAGAGGCCGGCAACGGCGCTGGCGAGACTGCCGCCGAGCTGGACCGCAGTGCCCTCACGCCCTGCGGAACCGCCAAAGAGATGAGTGGCGATCGTGCCGATGAAGACCAACGGTGCCATGCGCAGCGGAACGCCGCCTCCGGGCTCGTGTATCTGCTCGACGATGAGATTATTGCCCGCTTCGACCGAACGGCCGGTCAGGTGATAGAGCAACGCGACCGCCGCTCCGCCTAAGGGCAGGAGGTAAAGCAGCCAGGGATAGTCGAACCGCGCCTGTGTCGCGGCGTCGAGGCTCCAGAGGAAAGCCGCGCAGAGTGTTCCCACCAGCGCCGCCATCGGCACGAGGATCAGCGTCCAGCGCAACACCGACAGGGCATGGTCATGGCGATCGCGAAAAAAAGCGGCCAAATTTAATTCGTTATAGAGATTGCGAAACGTCGCGCGCACAATTCCTCCTTGCTGCCTTGCGGCGCCCGGTAGGAATCATCGGCCCTTGCGAGGGCGGTTCGGCCAACATAGCCAGGCGGAAATCCATCGCCTTCGGCCGCTATATGTCGCCGCGGTGCGGCAACGTCAATCCGATGTAGAAATGAAACTGTATGGTTGCCGGATGACAGGCCCGAAACGGCAGGATAACTGACGGACCGATACTGTTGCTCGCAGCCATCCGATTGCTGTGGCCGGCGGAGCAGGCGAAGAGCCGCCGCCCAAGGGCGGCGAGGTCACGCCGCTGTTCTTCATCGGCGCGGTGCTGGGTCATGCGCTCGCCGGCCCGATCGGTGTCCCCGTCGACCTCCTTGCCGCGCTCGGTTTCGTGGCGGTGTTCGCGGGCGCGGCCAATACGCCGCTCGCCTGCACGATCATGGGCGTCGAGCTGTTCGGCGCCGAGACCGCAGTGCCGGTCGCGGTCGCCTGTTTCGTCGCTTACGCCTGCTCCGGGCATAACGGCATCTACCTGTCGCAACGGGTGGCGGTGCCGAAGCGGGCGGGCAGCACCCTGCCGCCGGACCTGACGCTGCGCGATGCGCGCGCGCTCCGTCCCGTGTCCGACCTTTCAGACCTGTTCGCTCCTTACCTCACGGAAGGCTTATCCATGTCCGACGCCCACCACGTGTCGCAGACCGAGATCGGCTGGTCCGCATCTACATGAAGCTAGCCGATAAGGCGGTAAAGCCGGGCACGCGCTCACGCTGGGCTGCCAAGCCGCTCGACCGAACGCTCGTCGCGCAGGCCAAGGCGGACGGAATCATGAACGCTGTCGCCCACTATACCCACTACGGCTACAGCAACCACGGCCCGGTGCATGAGAACGGCGCCGAGATCGCCGATCCACACCTCACCATGTGTGTCGAACTGATCGGCCAGCGCGAGCAGCTCGAAGGCTTCTGCCGGGCGCATGGCGACCTGCTTGCGAACAAGGTCATCGTCTACAAGCACCTGGAGCATTGGACGGTCAGCCCGGCGGGCTTGCGCCAGGAAGATGCGGATACGGCCGAGCTGGTTGGCTGAGGCATGGGGCCATACCTGATTGTGTTCGCCGGGGCTGGTTCCGACGGCATGCTGCGGTATGGGCTGAACGGCCTCAGCCTGCGCCTGTTCGGCCCCGACCTGTCGATCGGAACGCCCATCATCAACGTGCTCGGCTCATTCCTTATGAGTCTGCTGGGGGGCTGGTTCTTGTTGCGAAGCGGATCGAGCCCGGGATGGCGATTGTTCCTCACCACCGGCGGGCTGGACGGCGTCACGACCTTCTCGACCTTCTCGCTGGAAGCGGCCTTGCATTAGGAGAGAGCCGAAGTCGGGCAAGCTGCCCTTTATGTTGTCGGATCGGTTGGGCTGGGCGTGCTCGCGCTGTTCGGCGGCCTCGCTCTCGTTCGCTCCTTCAGCCCGGCTTAGCGGCGCCAACCGGCTCAGAAGCGATCATCTTCCTTGACGTTGTCAACCTTCGCCTTGTGTTTGGCGCGGACCGACTCCTCCAGCTCCAGAATCTCGGCCGATTCTTGCGTGGTGGGCTTCTTCTTGTCGATATCGCTCATGAAGTCCTCCGTCTGCAAAACTACTGGTACACCGTTTCGCGCCAAGGATTATTCAGGGTTTCTGCTCGGCGTCCCGCCGGTCCGCTTCGGCCGGGGTCTGCCGGGCGCGTTCGCGGATACGGCGTTCGAGCGGTGCGCCGACGAACAGCACGAGCATCGCCAGCAGCAGACCGCCCACAAGCAGTGGCCACACCGCCAATCCCGCTGCCGCTCCGAGCGTCGCTGACACCCAGATGCACGCCGCCGTTGCCAGCCCATGCACCTCCTGCCCGCTGCCGACGCGCAGGACCGCGCCCGCGCCGATGAAGCCGACGCCGGATAGGATGCCCTGCATCACCCGACCTGCTGCATCGGCGTTCACGTTCGGCAAGCCGCTGTGGACGATCGCCTGGACGGCGATGCAACTCGCGAGCCCGACCAGCCCTAGCGTCCGCAGACCCATGATCTGTCGGTTCTCGCGTGACCGTTCCCAGCCGAGCGTCATGCCGGCCGCCGTCGCCACGATCATCCTGCCGATCGCGTCGACCCAGAAGGCGAGATCGACCGACAAAGGCGGCGGATTCACTCGACCAGCACGTGGACGTGGTGCCAGGCCGTGCAGAGGTATCCGGCGAAGTTCCACATCGTATCGGGTAGTTCGGGCTGACCCTGGCCCGCATCGTCGAACGCGCGCACCACAAGGTGCTGGCGCCCCTTGGGCAGTTCCGCATCTAGCGACCAGCGCTGCCAGCTCCACTGCCCGTCCGGATCGTCGGAGAAATCGACCTGCCGCCAGTCTCGACCGCCGTTCAGCGACACCTCTACCCGCGACACGCCGCGCTCATAGGCGACGGCATAGCCCTCGATCCGGACCTTGCCCGCGGGCAGGCTCTCGCCCGAACCAGGCGAGCAGATCGCGGCGTTGAGCGGCATGGCGTTGATCGTCAGCCCTTGCGTCCAGTCCGCCGTCTCGCTGGTCACGTCGGCCGGAAAAAGCTTGTAATCGTGCGCCTGGATCGGCGCCTCGGAGGGCGTGTCCTTGACCTCGATCCGGGTCAGCCACTTGGCGCTACGCACGCCAGCATAGCCTGGCACGACCAGACGCAACGGCGCACCGTGCTCGGGTGCCAGCGGTTCGCCGTTCATCGCCCAGGCGAGCAGCACGTCGGGCGCCCGCGCCTTGGTCATAGCGATCGAGACGCCGAACGGTGCCACCTCGCCTTCCACATCCACCTCGTCAGCGCCGGTGAAGCAGACGAACAGGTTGGACGCGTCCGATGCTCCAACTGCATCCAACAGGTCTGCGAGCCGCACGCCCGTCCACTCGGCATTGCCGATCGCGCCTATGTCCCATGGATCGCCTGAAGTCTTGCCCACCTGTTGGAGATCGGTCCGGCGGTTGCCGGCGCATTGAAGCACAGCCGTGACAGTCCGGACCGGAAAGCGCGCCTTCAACTCCGCAATCGAGATGGAGCACTCGCCCACACTGATCCCGCCCACCTCAATCCGGTGATCGGCCGGCAGGTCCGGCACGGGCCCATGGCTGCGCACATAGAACAGGTTCTGTGGCGTCAAAAACCGCTCGATCAAGGCGCCGGGCACCGGCTCGGCGTTGTAGGGCTCGGGGTTCCGCTCTATCATCAGCTCGCTCATGCTATTGTAACGCCTGACAATCGGTTTGGCCTCGGCCTCATCCTCACTATCTTGCCCGATCATGCGATGTGCAGCGCGGCCAGCAGCGTCAGGCTGATCGCGGCCAAGCCGAGCAACGACAACACGACGGCCATGGTCACGCGGCCCCCGGCCTTGGCGACGGTGCGGACGTCCACGCCGAGCCCGAGCGCCGCCATGGAAACGACGGTCAGCAGCGTGGCGCTCCGGCCGATCGGCGCGATGGCGACGGTCGGCACCAGACCTAGCGAGCGGCAGGCGACCAGTGCGAGGAAGCCGATGATGAACCAGGGCACGAGGTGGGCGAGGTCCATCCGCTTGGCCGTAGGCGCACCGGCGACGAACTCGCCTTCGGGAACCGACTGCGGCGCGAGACGAGGCGCCACCAGCGACAGAACAAGGCACACCGGCCCGAGCATCAGCACGCGCACCAGCTTGACGAGCGTACCCATCTGCACGGCGGTGGCGCCCAACGGCGAGGCGGCTGCGATCACCTGCGGCACGGCATAGACAGTGAGCCCGGCGAGCGCCCCGAAGGCGAGCCCGCCCATGCCGAGCGCAATCGCGAGCAGTGGCAGGCCAAGCACTACCACCACACCCAGTACCGCCGTGAACGCGATCGAGGCAGCTACGTCGTCGCTGTCGGCGCCGATTACCGGTGCCACGGCCGCGATGGCGGAGTTGCCGCAGATTGAATTGCCGCAAGCCACCAGCAGCGCCATCCGCGTTGGCAAGCCGAGCAATCGGCCGATCCCAAAGCTGAGCAGGATTGCGCTCACGACCACGCCGGCGATACCGGCGAGGAGCGGCAGCCCGGCCGCCAAGATGGTCGCGGCACTGACCGAAGCACCGAGCAGGACGACCGCCACCTCCAGTAAGTATTTGGCGCTGAATGCGATGCCTTCGTGCCACCTTTCATCCGGGGTCCACAGGCTGCGCACGGCGGTGCCGATCAGGATGGCGAGCACCAGCGCCTCCAGCCACGCCTTGCCGGCCAGTGCGCGCTCGCCCACCTCCAGCGCGTAGGCCGAGCCGGTGACGGCGAGGCAGAGGCCGACGCCGGGCAGCAGCGCGGGCAATCTGCTAGTCTGGACGGTCGGGAATATACGATCGGGATAGGCAAAACTGGCCACGGCGGTGTTCCTTCCGTCGCACGATCTAAACCCTGCCTACCGATCGCTCCAACTTAGCCTTGTTGTCATTCCGATCGTCAATCGTGATCGGTTTCTATATCAGGTGCGGTGTGACACTGGAGCAACTGCGCATCTTCGTCGGCGTGGCCGAGCGCAAGCATATGACCGTCGCGGCGCGGCCTTAAACGTCACGCAGTCAGAGGCTTCCGCAGCCATCGCCTCGCTTGAGGAGCGACACGCAACCAAGCTCTTCCACCGCGTCGGGCGCGGCATCGCTCTGACAGAGGCCGGACGGCTGTTCCTGACCGAGGCTCGCGGAGTTCTTGCGCGGGCCGACGCGGCCGAGACGGTGCTGGAGGAGCTTGGCGGACTGAAGCGGGGCACGCTGCGCCTCGTCGCCAGCCAGACCATCGCCGTCTGCTGGTTGCCGCCCATCCTTTCAACTTTCCATGAGCGCTATCCGGCGATCAGTATCGAACTGTCGATCGGCAACACCGGGCAGGCCGCGGTACACGTCAATGACGGCAAGGCCGATCTGGGTATTGTCGAGGGCGAGATCGAAGATCCAGCGTTGGCGCATTGGCCGATCGGCGAAGACCAGCTGTTGCTCGTCGGAGCACAACCTTTCGCCGACATCGACATCGACGCGACATGGCTGCGACGAGCGCGCTGGGTGCAACGGGAGCCTGGATCAGGCACGCGATCGACGTTGAATAGCGAGTTGCGCGGCTTGGGGGTCGATCCGGCTGCCCTCGACGTGGCGCTGACGATGCCGTCTAATGAAAGCGTCCGAACGGCCGTGGAGGCTGGGGTGGACGTTGCTGTCCTGTCGGCGCTGGTGGTCGACCCGGCCATCAAGGCAGGTCTGTTGCACGTCGCACCGATCACATTCGCTCCTCGCCCCTTCTTCGGGCTGCGGCATAAGGAACGCTATCGCACGAAAGCCGCGGATGCGCTGTTGGACGTGATCGGGTTGCAGCGGCGGTAGGTACGCATCGGCATTCTCAAAACGCCATCCTTTGTGGGACCGCCCGCGATCGCCATCTCCTTGCTGAAACCTGTCTGACCGCACTCCACCAGATTTGCGCCATAGTAGGACGGGACATCGCCCACGAGCGGCCGGATCTGGCAGTAGCTGTTGTTCAGCAGACCGTGCCGGGACGACGCCTTTGTCCCTGAAGGCATCGATTACGGCGGAAAACCCTGTCGCCATCCTGGATGCACGACAAACGGGTGTTTTCCGACATGGCAGGTCAATCGCCTCTCACTCAACAGGGGGATGGCTTGGAGGGGTCGCGAAGCCGAACATCGTGTTCGCGTAGGGTGAGTGGCAGGTTTTGAGAGAAGCCGCCATTTACCCCTTTGCTGAGGAACGGCGTGAGTTGGTCGCCAGCTGCCGCGCCTCCGTGACCCAGTACCGGACGTTCACCGCGGCTTGAACGCTACCCAACTTCGGTCGCCCGTTCATCTCCGTGCCATAGCCAACATTCTGCACCTGGTTCCGCGCCTACAAAAATCTCATCTAGCCTACCAAGTTTAGCTGGGTTTAATTACACAGTTGTTGCAGAGTACGGCCGACCCGGCGGCGGTACTCTTGGCGCTTTGTGTCAACCCATAGAAACCAAGTGCGAGACACAGCGCAGTCACAGCGAGTAACGCAGTGGCTGGTCGACTATTTGCAATTTTTAGCTGCAACCAACCGATCCGGGCTTTCCAATCGTCTACCCCAAAATCCTTCGCGTTCTCCAGCTGGTAACGCAGGTAGTCGATATCATCATGATTCACCGCGTATTTTTCAAGAATTCTGCTATACTTAGCAGAGTCAGTGAGGAACTCATTAGCGCTCATTGTACTGCGGCGAGCTTTTATTTCTCGTCGAAGCTCTTTAAGCTCAAGGGCTGACCTGTGAAATTGCTCTGCCCGTAATACGTCTCCACTGGAGTATTGCAGCAAGGATGACACAAGAATCACGACAGCGATAGCAATCGTCGCTAGATTAATTTTATCTGTCAGATCGGTTTCGGTCTTCAGAATGTACGGAAGAACAGTCAGGATGATTATATATCCTGATGCAAATGCCGTGAGCCGAGTGAGCGATCGATCCCGGTGTTCCAGCCGCTTTGCCGCCGCGAATCGCGATCCTGCCGTACTACGCATGTTGCTCATCAGGTCGTCAATTTGCTCGGGAGCAAATCCTAGCGCATCGTTGCTGCCGTCTGTCGAGTTCCGCGCGTCGGTCACTGTTGCCCCTTACCTTACCGTCGTCGTTCCCGAACGTCGCCTTGTTTGAGCCCGAGGGCAATAGCTAGGAACCGTACAGCACCTCACGTGAAGCTAAACGCTCCGACAGACCCAAAGCGCTCGCTCACGGATTGCTATTGTGATCCGGAACCGGACGTTCCTTCAGATCGCGACACCCTGCGGTCGTTCTGTCGATATAGGCGCCCGACCCTTGCGGGAGAACCGGCTGCTGAACTAGCAGACCCGCTCAGCGCGCCGCGGGGCAGCAGCTGAAACGGAGGTCGCGAACCAAGCGGAGCAGCCACAGCTTCAGTCGTCGGTCCTTTTCGGCGCGCCGATCGTAAAAGTGGGGACGAACCCGACATTCCGAACGTGGTCGTAGATCTTCATCGCCAGGTTCACCTTCGGCATCCAGACCCGCCCCGTCTCGACCGCCAACGAAGCGGGCATGGCAGGAAAGAGATGGAGGAGCGTGCTCTCGCCGTAGCGGGCTTGCAGTTCGCCATACACCGCCCGCAGCGTGCGCCGAAAGGCCGACAGGTCCTCAGGTCGGCGAACCACGTCGTTGCCGGGATCCGCGATCGTGATGGACCAGATTGCGGCGTCCTCGCCGAGGATGGCGACGATCCGATCGTCGTTCACGACGCCGCTGACCGCGATCTTAAGAGCAATTGGTCCGCTTGCGTTCTCAGGAGGACGAGACACTACAAAATCGAGTGGCGGGCGATCACGCTGCCAGTTCCAGGTCTCCGGCTCGCGGTGACGCTGGTGGACCGTGGTCGGCACAATGTCGTAGATGAGGCGACCGAGCTCGATCAGCAGTGGCTGAGGTGCCAGCGCAAAGACGCTGAGGTGCTTGATCTCCTGCCGCTCGATCCGGCCCTGGACCTTCTCGCGGAAGAGCTGGTCGAGGTTACGCTTCTGGATCGCCCAATATTCGGCCTCGTCATCCCGGAAGACCTGGTTCAGCAGCTCCAGGTCGATCGTCTGCCGCGTCGCCGGATGACGCTGCGGCGGCATCGCGGCGAAGATGGCCTGGGTCGACAGCAGCGCCTCGTTGGGGCCGATCGTAGCGCCGAAGCGAAGCACGTGTGAGGCATACTCCGCGCTGATGCCGGTGTTCGTGGCGATCCGGGTCTCATGCTCCTCCTTCATCGCGAGCAGCACTTCCTCAGGATGGCTCGCGACCTCGTCGACGTCCACCAGCTTGTGGTGGCGATGGCATAGGAGCATCAAGTTGCCGAGGTCCGCGGCCAGCTCCGGCGACCGCCGCTCGTCCCCCCTCGGGCCCTTGACGCTGTCGGCTACGATGTGGGCGATGAAGCCGAAGAGGCCGCCGTCCTTGCCGGCGATCAGGTCGCCGACGAGATCGACGTTGCAGCCGCGGTATTCGCAGCGTCCTCCCGCCCGAGCCCAGACGGCAGACTGGATCCTCTGCGGTATGCTCGACTTGGACATTCTAGCTCCTCCCGAGGCGCGCGGTCTCTTGTTCTTCGCGGCTGTCCATCTCGACCACGACGGGTGCCGGCGCCGCCCCCTGCTGGAACAAGGTGGCGCTTAGCAGAAGCCGTCGCCAGCTTGCCCGAACGATGAGAAGCAGCGCGAATGGTATGTCCCGTTCGCCGCCGACCAGCCCCTGCATGGATCGCAAGTCCTCCGTGCTCGGCACCGGCGGGTGGTTGGGATGGGAGTGCCACTCCCCGAGATAGTTGAAGCGCGCGAAATCCGACCCGGTCCGATCGAAGAACGCGGCCAAGGCTTCCCGATGATGATCCACGGACCGCACGAAATGCGCAGCGCCGCCCTTCTCGGCATCGACCGTGAAGTCGACGAGCGAAAATCGGCCGGGCGCAAGCTGTTCCGCCATGAGCACCCCGCCGATCTCCAGCCGTCCCGCGGCCCTCACGGTGTTGTTTAGACGGACGCGCACGTCCCTGGGCACCAGCAGGTTCACTCGGCAGGCCCTTCCGGGGATGCGGGGAAGAACTCGGCCGTGAACGCCCGCAGCTCGTCCTCCAGACCCTCGTCCTGCTGCGGCCCCCACGCCTCCTCGAGCGATAGCGAGATCGGCCAGGTGTCGAAAGGTGCTTCGAAAATCCACCCCTTGCGGAAGCCGATCGCGTAGGCGGGGTGCGGGAAGATGGTCTCGCTTCTGGAGAGCGTATCAAGGACGAACCTCGACATGTGGTCGGCGAGAAGGGACACCTCGGCATCGTCGGCGATCAGCGGCGGGAGGTCCTCTCCGAGATCCAGTCCATACTGGTTTGCCCGCCCCTGCGGCACCTCGACCCCGCATGACGCGCACCAGTCCAGAATCTGCCGGCGGGCCTGGTGCGGGACCGGCTCCACGTCGGGCCGCAGCCGCCCGACGAGCGCACCGATCCCTCCTGCGAAGACCTCGCCCCATACGATGGGCCTGCGCTCGTCGCGTGCGATCGCGGCGCACAGGTTGTAGACCTGCGGATCGGCAGTCGCGTCGACGATGATGTCGCACCCGCCGATCTCCTCGAGAGCCGACTCCGTCGACGCCGAACTCTCCTGGCCGCCGAGCAGCAGCCGACGCCTGCTCACCATGGCCGATGGCAGGATGCTTTTAATGCGTTGGGAGACCGCATCGGGCTTGTTCAGGCCGACCGCGCGCCAGTCGAGATCATTGCGCACGACGTTGCCAGGGAAGACGAGATCGCCGTCCACGAGAACGAAGCGGCCGACCCCGGCCCTCGCAAGCGAGGCCCCCACCTTCGAGCCGACCGACCCGCAACCGACGATCGCGACCGACGCCCTTGCGAGCCGACCGTATTCGGCGGGCAACCTCGGCGCGTCCTCGGGCAAGGCAACGCTGGCATAGTCGAACACGTAACGTTTGCCGGTGCCGGGCGCGAGCGACATCATGAATATCGCTCCGTCACACTCAACCAGCATGGTGAACTCCTCAGTCGCCGAGTCGAGCCTGGCGATGAGATCCTCGCGCTCCGTGCTACGGACAACCGCATCGAAGAACTCGAACGTGGGAAGGACCCTGCCGCCGAGAGCGGCGACTAGCCTTACGGCGAAGCCCTTCCTCTTGGTGAGGTCGGGAAAGATCTCAGCCCCGGTCCAGATCGGCAATTCGGCAGATCCAAGCCGCCGCGGGAAGGCGAGCCAGTGACCGGTCGCCAGGTGTTCGGCTGCCTCGAACTCGACCGGCTGATGAAGGGCCAGCTGCGCGATCATCGCGGCAAGATCCGCCGGGACCAGAAGCCTGTTCGACGAGCCGCGCGTGTTCTGGCCGACAGTCATGCGGTGAGCGCTCGCGACGCTGGCGTATTCGCCTGGCGCTGGCCGCTCGCCGGTCAAAAGCCGGTAAGCGCTCTCCATCATCATGGCCCCGGTGACCGAGGGATCCCAGTTGTCGGGTCTGTACTCCAGGCAGAGCTCGCCTCCCGCGCCCCACTGGTGGCCGGTCAGTCTCGCTCCGTCGCGCGGCGTTATCTGGGGCGGCATATCGGGAAAAAAGCCGGGATAGGTCAGGGTCAGTGGAACGGCCTCACCGAGCCGAACCAGGTCGAAGTCGGCGCAAAGGCGCGCCTGGGGCGTCAGCCGCCAGGTGACGTCGCGGAGCCAGTCCGACCGCTCCTGGAGATCCGCTATTGCACGACGTTCGCTTCGGGCACGGCTGGGTTGGGACGCCCACCAGATCATGCAAAGCCTTGAGGTTTGCTGGGAACGCGGGGCGTGGAGCCGAACGATGGCGACGACGTGGCCGCGACGAAGCCTGTTGCACTGCGCAGCATGGACCTCGAGCCGCCGGATCGGCTTTCGGCACGCTTCGCGAGCTCGGCACCGACATGGGGAGAGAGTACCTCGGCGATGCCCGCTTGCGTGTTGAGCTGCGCGATGCGCGAGAAGTCGGACTGAGCCTGCCTCAGCCAACGGAAGAAAGCCGACTCGCGCTCCGGGCGTTCCGCCCACTTGTCGGCGAAGTTCTCCATGGGATCGCTCGGGTTCGGGATGAACGCGGCGCCCCTTCCGTCACGCAGGATGTGCCGTTCCATTCCCGACAGGATTGAAAACAGCGCGTCGGCCACGTCCTCCTCGCCGCTGTAGGCGTGAGCCGCCAGCGTCGTGATGATGATCGAGATCGGGGCAGAGTTGCTCCGGTCGTCCTGAAACATGATGTCGCGGTGACGCTTCAGGATCATGATCGACGCCTGCAAGGGCGTCCGCACCTTGTAGTCGGGGATTTTCTCGACGCTTGCGTTCATGGACTTCGCGAGCGCACGCTTGCGCTCGTTCAGCGCCACGATCATGCGGGACCGGAACCACTCCAGATAGCCCTTGGGGTTTGATCGAGGCCAGTCGTCGGTCTTGATCGCATAGTCCCAGCGCTCCTTGTCGGTGATGGCGATCGCAGTTGACGCCCATCGCGTATCGAGCGAGCGGGCCTCCAGCAGCTTGCGGACCGAACCTCCGTTCGGAAGCGCCGGCACGACGTCCATGTGGAACTGGGCGCCATCGGCATAGTCGAGCGCCCAGCAGCGACGACATTCGCGCAGCGGCTTCGACATCGACTTTGAGCGGCGGTATCCCTCGATTTCCGCACCGACCATGGTCTTGAGCGCGAATTGGGTGACTTGGGACTTCCCAAGGTCCTTCAGCTCGCAGACCGCGTCGACGTCGTATTCCTCCGTAAGATTGATTGGCTTGATCACCGTCCCGAGGCCGAAGGAGCCCTGCACGTAGACAGCGGGTGCATACGCTGCGATCGAAGATGCCGGCCTGTTAAGCCAGCGCCCAAGCGACATATAGCTCTCATTGGCCTGTTCGTATCTGCTATCGCTGATGTCGAGCTCGTCGACGAGGGCCTCGATGTAGCGGCGAGACGTGCTGGTTACGGTGGCCATCGCGAACTACCCCTTTAGGATGCATCTATTCCCTATATGTTCTTGGTAGCCGGCAGCCGGATTTTCAAGTCATCGAAGAGCCATTCCGGATCGAATAGCTGTCCACGAGCGCGTCTCATCAGTCCTGCTTCTCGGCGTCGGGCGTCTCCATCTCCATGATTCGCGCGAACTCGAGCTGAAGCGCGCGGAGAGGCTCGACCACCGTAGGCGTCATGCCCGGAAGGCAGTGGATGAGCACCAGCGCGATGCCGCGACCATATTCCGCCGCCGATGTCAGGGCGCGGAACACTTGGAAGGAGTCACCAGGGTAGATGCTGCCCTGATCGAACCTCTTCTGCTCGGTCGTTTTCGGCCCGATCTGAACATGGTTGCGGATCGCAAGAGTGTTGGGATGCGCGCCGTAATCGATGCTCGTCTCGTAGAGCGAGCTGATGAAGTCGCCCAAACCCGACTGCTCGGCTTCAAGATGCTTCACTACATCCGCGACCGCCCCGCCGAACGCCTTCCTCGACGCCTTGCGCTCCACATCTCCCTTGTCGCGGTCCGACCAGATGGACTCAAGCGCGGGATCGAGCGAGATGAGCAGCGCGTAGCAGGCGGATTCGAGAGCGGTTCGAAAAAGCGGGTAGATGGCCGTCTCGTGACCACTCAGCGCCATGCGCACGCCGCTCGTCCATATCATGAACGCGTTGGTCGAGAGGAACATCGGCACCTCCCGTATCGGCTGTCCGTCGCTCCACAGCTTCGTCGCGAAGAAGTCGTAGTAGTCATTGACGAGCGGCATCAGTGCGTGATGACCGGCCAGCAGCCCTTCAGTGTTCGCGTTTCCGATGCGGACATAATCCGCAAGGCTGAGATTGATCCTTACCTTCATTCGTCCCCCCGACGCTGCGTCCAATTGGCCGCTTTCCAACTTCGACGCTCGAGATGTCGGCTATGGGGCGGGCCACGGCTCGATCAACCCCGTTTCGCGGAAGACCTGAACTGAGGCGTATTCCCGAGCGCCCGACAAGCCGAGTCCCGACGCGAGAGCGGCGGGGTTGGTGGCAGGCCGAAGCCGTTCGATAAGGTCCATACGCAAGCCAGCGCCTATTGTGGACACCGATCGATGAGCACGCCGTTCCGCCACTCCGCCACTCCGCCGCATTCGGGATACGGGAGTTCGGTATCCTTTGGCGTGCTTCCTGAACGAGCGACAGCTTTTCAGGGCCGACCGTTCGAAAGCGGCCAGTCCGCAATCCACCAATTTTGGCGGCGCCGAACCGCATTAGCGGCAATTATTATATGGAACGGCTGCAGCCCGCATCGGGCTGTTGGCCTCAAGACGAGCTGCCAAGTCGGTATAAATATCTTGCCGACATAATACGTCTTATCTTGGACTCCATATAGTTCGTAATCCTCGGTCAGGCTGGTCGCATCGAACGGATCGCCGCCCCGCGCCTGCGCGATCATCGCAAGGACGGCCGGCGCGATCGCACAGCCCGTGCCGGCAAGCGGCATCGCGGCGCCCAGCGCGGTTCGGACGACGATCTGCTTGGCATGGGATTCGGCGAACTCGTCGGCATAATGACCCGACACCAGCCGCGCGCCGCGGTGGACCAGCGGCAGGACGGGAAGCTGGATCACGTCGTATCGCTCGATCAGGCTGTCGAACACGCGCAGTTCCTTGGCATGCACGACGTCTTCGGCATCGTGCAGCACGACCGCTTTGGTCGGCCGCTCCGCACCCTCGCGCAGATCGTCGCGACACAACGCATGCCACAGCGTATTGAGGCAGTCTGCCTTGGTCGTCGGCCCGTCGCGTGGCCCGATCACGAGCCTGATACGCGGGTCGCACTCGGCGACCGTGGCAATCGCATCGATCGTCCCCCGGTCGTTCGGATAGGCACCGACGTAGATTCGGTAATGATCGTGGTCGTAGCGATCGAGCGCAGTCGTCAGCATTCCGCCGATCACCGCGACCTCGTCCCACGCCGCGACAAACACCGCGATCCGTCCGGCGATACGCGGCGACGGCAAGGTGGCGAGGGTCAGGCGAGGCCGACCACCATATCTGATCCGGTGACCGATATAGACCAGATCGACCAGCAGATCGTCGATGCCGCCGAGGAACAGCCCGACGCCTGCAAACAGCAGCATCTCGCGCGCGAACGCGTCGATGATCCACAGCGACTCGCCCAAGCCACACCCCCGACCACAGGGTACCGCAGGTTGCCGCCGCAACGGATATAGTCGCATCGAGAACGGATGTTTGCCGTTTTTGTGAAATTTCGGCCGGAAGGCGAACCATCGCGTCGAACGTGCGTTACGACGATGATCCCTTTCCCCCCTTTCGGGATCGGCGCCGATGATGCCCGGCCCGGCCGCACCGATGCGTAGCACGCGGTGCGGCCTAAGCCGCCCCCACACTAGACATTCGACCTAAGAGGTTACGGCCGATTGCGGCCGCCGCCTCCAGTGTTGCTGCCATTGCCGCCGCCGCCTGCGCCCGCCGCGCCGACCGTGCCGATATTGCCGAACAGATCCTGGAAGAAGCCGCGCTCGCGGCCGAGCGTAGGCGTCTTCTTGCCGTACGGCGTGATCGACGCAACCTGGTCGAGCCCGCCGCGGCGAATCGCGGTGACGGTGCCCTTCTGGTCGAAGCTGATCTGCAGCGTGATCTGCGCGTTCGGCCGCGGATTGCGGAACGCGAGGTTGCGGCTGTCGCGCGCGAGATAATACCAGTCGCCCTGGTCGAACTGGCCCGCAAGCGTTGGCTTGCCCAGCGTCTGGAGCACCGACTGGCGGTTATCGACGCCCGGCTGGACCGAGTTGACGAGGTCAGTATCGACGACATAGCCCTGGTGCGAGCGCAGCTGGGTGCAGCCCCCGCTCGCCAATGCGGCGACCGCGAGTGTTGCGGCGAGACCCGTACGGGCGGAAAACACGCTCATATAAACTCCCAACCGGGGCACGCGAAAACACGTGACGGGTCCCACGCGATTGCATCGGCCGCCGATCGCCTCGATATGCGAGGATGCGCGGGCAAACAAGCCGAAGCGCGGCTTCGTGTTGAGGACGATAGATTTTGAGCTGGTTGGGAAGACTGCTCGGCGAGAAGCCCAACGAGGCGCTGCCGCTGTATAACGCCGTCGTTGGTCGAGCCCGCGCGGAACACTGGTACCGGGAGGGCGCGGTGCCGGACACGGTCGACGGCCGCTTCGACATGATCGCGACGTTGCTGGCGATCGTCATGCTTCGACTCGAGGTGGAGCCGGCGGGCGGCGAGCCTGCGGCACGTCTGGCGGAGCGGTTCGTCGATGACATGGACGGGCAGCTGCGTGAGATCGGGATCGGCGACATCATCGTCGGCAAGCATATCGGCAAGATGATGAGCATGCTTGGCGGGCGGCTCGGTGCATATCGCGACGGATTGGCGGCAGGCGATATCGCGCCGGCTCTGGTGCGGAACCTGTATCGGGGTGCTCAGCCGGACCATTCCGCGCTGACGCATGTCCGCGAGTCGGTGATGACGTTTCATGCGGGGCTGGCTGCGACGCCACTACCGAATCTGTTATCTGGAGAACTGCCGTGAAGCCCGAGTTCAGCCGTCCCGAACGCCTCGACACGATCGGCGAGCGCGAGCGGATCGTCGAGATCGCCGCGACCGAGGACGAGCGCGCGGCGCTGGCGAAGCGGTTCGCGCTGCTGTCGATCACGCGACTCGACGCGCGATTGGGGATCAAGCGGACCGACAGCGGCATCGTCGTAAAGGGCCGCGTGACCGGGGCTGCTGTGCAGGCATGTTCGGTGACCGACGAGCCGCTCGACACGAAGATCGACGAGCCGGTTGCGTTGCTGTTCGTCGATCAGCTCGTTTCGGAAGGCGACGAGGTCGAACTGTCCGACGACGCGCTCGATACGGTCGCGATCGAGGGTGGCACTATCGATCTTGGCGAAGCGGCGGCGGACACGCTTGCGCTGTCGATCGATCCGTTCCCGCGCGGGCCCAACGCGGCGGCGGCGCTGGCGGCGGCGGGCGTGATCAGCGAGGACGAGTTTCGGCCGGCAAATGCGTTCTCGGACCTTAAGGCGAGGATGGCGGAGAAGGGCTGAGCGGCCTGCTGGGGAAATAAGGGGTAAGGGATAAGGATTAGCCTATCCACACACCGGCCCCACCCCGGCGAAGGCCGGGGTGGGCGCTTACTTGAATGGTGCGCGTGACGGGAAACCCCACCCCCTTGTTCTCCCGCGAAGGCGGGAGCCCAGGCTGGGTCCCCGCCTTCGCGGGGAAACATGGTTTAGTCTGCGTCGGGACCTAAGGTCGGGTCGAGATCGCGCGGCCGGATGAACCGGGTGAGCCGAGCCGTACCGGTTGCGATGTCCCCCCACTCCCCCTCGAACTGAAGCTCAGCAATGCTCGCCGTCGGATACTTATCCTCAACCGCATCACGCAGCGGATCGGCCCCATCCGCGACCAGCATCAGGACAAGATCCTCTAACCCCGGATTATGCCCGACCAACAACGCACTCTCCGCCTCGGCCGGAAACCCGTGCACCACATCCAGCAACGTCGCTGCAGACGCCAGATACACCCGTCGATCCAGGTCCGGCGCGATCGTCCGGCCATAGCCCGATTCAATCTGCTCCAGGGTCTCCGAAACCCGCACCGCGGGCGACGCGATCGCATGATCGAACGCGAGCCCAAGCGACCGCATGTGCCGCCCCACCATCGCCGCGGCGCGCTTGCCCTTGGCGTTGAGCGGGCGATCGAAATCGCGCGCTACCGGATCGTCCCAGCCGGACTTGGCGTGGCGCAACAGCGTCAACGTCTTCATGGCAATCCTCAAGCCGGTTCGCGGCTTTCATGCCCTACCGGCGCGCCAGAAGAAAGTGGATTGGAGGAAAGCCGGCTTGCGACTCGGGCCACCGCTTCTTCGAGCGTCACGCGGGCGATCGGCACCCCCGGCGGGAACGCGCTGAGCAACCGCGAGGGCATCGCCGCGGAGAGCATCACGAACACGCCGGAATCGTCGGCGCGGCGGATCAGCCGCCCGAATGCCTGCGCGAGCCGCGCGCGGACGAGCCGGTCGTCATACGCCGAGCCGCCGCCCGCGAGCCGGCGCGCGGCGTGCAGAACGGAGGGTTTCGCCCAGGGTACGCCTTCCATCACGACAAGCCGAAGCGATTCGCCGGGGACGTCGACGCCGTCGCGCAGCGCATCGGTGCCGAGCAGCGACGCGCCCGGATCGTCGCGGAAAATGTCGACCAACGTGCCGGTATCGATCGGATCGACGTGTTGCGCATGAAGCGGCAGGCCTTCGCGCGCGAGTCGATCGGCGATGCGGCCATGCACGCCGCGCAGGCGCCGGATCGCGGTGAACAGCCCGAGCGTCCCGCCGCGGCTGGCGACGATCAACTGCGCATAGGCGTTGGCGAGCGCACCGATATCACCGCGCTTCACGTCGGTGACGATCAGGACTTCGGCCTGACGCGTATAGTCGAACGGACTCTTCGCCTCGAACCGGGCGGCGGGGCGCAGGAGATGCGGCGCGCCGGTGCGGGCTTCGGCGACTTCCCAATCACCGCCACCGGTCAGCGTCGCCGAGGTAACCAGTGCACCGTGCGCGGGCTTGAGGACGATCTCGGCGAACGGCCGAGTCGGGTCGAGCCAGTGGCGATGCAGCCCGATATCGAACTCGCGGCCTTCGATCCGGTCGACCGCGAGCCAGTCGACGAAATCGCCGTCGACCGGCCCGCCGACGCGCGCGAGCAGCGACAGCCACGATGCCACCGTCTCCGCGCGCCAACCGATTGAGGCGATCGCGCCCTCGACTCGGGCTCGGGCGGGCGCGTCCATCCAGTCGGGCGCTTCGGCGAGCACGGCTTCGAGGCGGCGGCCGAGCGTGACGAGTGGGCGGACCAGCGCGTCGAGCGCGGCGGCGGCGGGCGCGGCGGCCTCGATCAGCGTCGCGTCGGGTTCGGCGAGTTCGGTCTCCAGCCCATAACCCGCGTCGCCCGGTTGTTCGGCCCGCGCGTAGGTGAGCCCTCGGACGGCAGCGAGCAGCGTCTCGATCGGTCCGAACGGCGCACCTTCACCGAGGCGTTGCAGCCAGCCGTCGGACGCCAACGCCCCCGCCGCGGTGACCGCGTCGGAGATCGCCCGCGCACCCTGTTCGTCATAGCTGGCGAGGTCGGACAGGCGCGCGGCGAGCCCTCTCCGCCTGCCGCGACCGCTCGATTCGGGGCCGAGGATCCAGCGGCGCAGTTCGATCGTCTCGGCACCGGTCAACGCGGTCGCGAACATCGAATCGGCAGCGTCGAAGATGTGATGCCCCTCGTCGAACACGTAGCGCGTCGGCCGGGTGGCGAGTTCGCGGCCCCGTGCGGCGTTGACCATCACCAGCGCGTGGTTGGCGATCACGATGTCGGCGTCGGACGAGGCGCGGGCGGCGCGCTCGATGAAGCATTTGCGGTAGTGCGGGCAGCCGGCATAGACGCATTCGCCGCGCCGGTCGGTCAGCGCGGTCGAGCCGTTACGGCGGAACAAGGTCGGCAGCCAGCCGGGCAGATCGCCGCCGACCATGTCGCCGTCCGCGCTATAGGCAGCCCAGCGCGCTACGAGATGCGCGAGGATCGCCGCGCGGCCGGCGAACCCGCCCTGCAGCGCGTCCTCGAGGTTGAGGAGGCAGAGGTAATTCTCGCGGCCCTTCCGCGTGACGACCTTGGCTTTCCGGATCGTGGCGTCGGGATACAGGCGCGCAGTTTCCTGGCCGAGCTGGCGTTGCAGCGTCTTGGTGTAGGTCGAGATCCATACCGCGCCGCCGGCCTTCTCGGCCCACAGCGACGCTGGGGCGAGGTAGCCAAGCGTCTTGCCGATCCCGGTCCCCGCTTCGGCGAGCACCAGATTGGGCGTGTCGCGCATCGCCCGTGGCGCGAAGGCAGCCGTGGCGGCGCCGGCATAGGCGCGCTGGCCGGGGCGTTCCTCGGCACCGTGGCCGGTCAGGTCGACGAGGCGCGCTTCGGCATCGCCGGGCTCGATCGTCACGGTGCGCGGAGCGGGTCGCGGCGCGTGCTCCTCCCATTCGGGGAGCGACGAGAAAAGCCAGCGTTCGTTGACGGACGGCTTCTTCAGCCGCTCGGCGACGACCGGCGCCCAAGGCCAGCGAAGGCGGAACAGCGATTGCGCGGCCGTCCAGGCGCCCTCCCGTTCGGGCCAGTCGGTGTCGGTGAGCGCGAGCATCGCCTCGGCCGCGCGGAGGAGGAACGGCGCAACCTCCGCATCCTCGGTCGGCACGTCGAGACCGGCAACCCGCGCGATCCCCTTCGGCGTCGGCACCGCGAACTGCGCGGGGCGGAGGAAAGCGTAGAGTTCGAGCAGGTCGAGCCCCGACAGATCGGGGTAGCCAAGGCGTTGGCCGACCAGCGGCGCGTTAAGCATGATGACCGGCGTATCGGCCGCGATCCGGATCGCCTCGCCCCGCCCGATCGGACGCGCACCGTCCGCATTCGCGATCCAGATGCCGGCGTGGCTGGCGTGGAGGGCGGGATAGCGAAGCACTGCGCGACCTTGCTGCAATGAGAACGAAAGGGCAACCTCTCGCTGCTTGTTCTCCCACGAAGACGGGAGCCCGGTCTGGATCCCCACCTCCGCAGGGAAACACGCTGTCGTAGGTTTCAGCCTGAAGTGCTGCACCCTTCGCGGTTGTGCAAACCTCCACCAACAAGCTCACCGATATCGGCCGTTACGCAACCGGCACGGTCCACGTGCGTTGCGCACTCATCAATACCGAACTTTACCTACATCAACAGGGACGATCATCATGCGGAAGTTTCTCATGGCGCTGAGCGCGCTCTCGCTCGCAATCCCGGCCGCCGCCGTCATCCCCACGGGCAAGGCCGAAGCACGCTCGAAGCGTGAATATCGCGGGCATGACCGCCGTTACCGCGCCAAGCGTTGCCGTCATTCGAGCGGCACGACCGGCCTCGTCGCAGGCGGCGTCGGCGGCGCGGTGCTCGGCAATGCGGTCGGTGGCGGGCTGCTCGGCACGCTGGCCGGCGGTGCAGCGGGTGCGCTCGGTGGCCGTGCGGTCGACCGGACGATCACCGCGAAGGACCGTTGCCGCTGAGTCGCAAGCGGCGGTGGGGGTGACGGACACGAATGCACGCGCTAGTCGCGCTGTATCATGACCGACGACATCCGCACCGCCGCCCTCGAGTCCAAAGCCTGGCCGTACGAGGAGGCGCGCAAACTCCTCAAGCGCTATCCGAACGGCAAGTCGGGCGATCCGGTGCTGTTCGAGACGGGCTACGGACCGTCGGGCCTGCCGCACATCGGCACGTTCAACGAAGTGTTGCGCACGACGATGGTGCGCAACGCCTTCCACGCGCTCTCCGACACGCCGACGCGGCTGATCGCGTTCTCGGACGACATGGACGGTCTCCGGAAAGTGCCGGACAATGTCCCCAACGGCGACATGCTGCGCGAGCATCTCGGCAAGCCGCTGACGCAGATCCCCGATCCGTTCGGCACGCACTCGAGCTTTGCCGCACACAACAACGCGATCCTGCGCGAATTTCTCGACCGCTACGGCTTCGACTACGAGTTCGCGTCGTCGACCGAATATTACACGTCGGGTCGCTTCGACGAGGCGTTGAAGGGTGTGCTCCGCCACTTCCAGGGCATCCAGGACGTGATGCTGCCGACGCTGCGGGCAGAACGTCGCGCAACCTATTCGCCGGTGCTGCCGATCTCGCCGACCAGCGGCATCGTGCTGCAGGTGCCGATCGAGGTGATCGATGCCGAAGCCGGGCTGATCGCCTTCGAGGATGAAGGCCAGCGGATTGAGCAGTCCGTGCTTGGCGGCAAGGCCAAGCTTCAGTGGAAGGTCGACTGGGCGATGCGCTGGGTCGCACTCGGCGTCGATTATGAGATGGCGGGCAAGGACCTGATCGATTCGGTCACGCAGTCGTCGAAGATCGCGCGCGTGCTCGGCGGCCGCCCGCCCGAGGGCTTCAACTACGAGATGTTCCTCGACGAGAATGGCGAGAAGATATCGAAGTCGAAGGGCAATGGGCTGAGCCTCGAACAGTGGCTGACCTACGGCCCCGAAGAGAGCCTCGCGTTCTATGCGTATCGCGAGCCGAAGAAGGCGAAGTCGTTGCACATGGGCGTGATTCCGCGCGCGGTGGACGACTATTGGCAGTTCCGCGGCAATTATGCCGGCCAGGACCTGAAGCAGAAGCTCGGCAATCCGGTCCATCACATCCACGACGGCAAGCTACCGATGGGCGAGTTGCCGGTGACGTTCGGACTGTTGCTCAATCTCGTCGGCGTGATGGGCGATGCGAGCAAGGAGCAGGTCTGGGGCTATCTAGCGAACTACGTGCCCGATGCGTCGGCAGACAAATACCCCGAGCTCGACCGGCTGATCGGCTATGCGCTGGCCTATAGTCGCGATTTCGTCGCGCCGACGTTGAAGCGCCGCGCGCCCGAGGGTGTCGAGGTCGCGGCGCTGGAGCGGCTCGATGCGGAACTCGCCGCGTTGCCGCCGGAGGCGAGCGCGGAGGATATCCAGAACATCGTCTACGAGATCGGCAAGACCGGGGGGTTCGAAAACCTGCGCGACTGGTTCAAGGCGCTGTACGAGACGTTGCTCGGCTCTGAGCAGGGCCCGCGAATGGGGAGCTTCATTGCGCTGTATGGCGTGGAGAACTCGCGGAAACTGATCGCGGAAGCGTTGGCGCGCTAAGAACGTATCCGGGAGGAGAAATCCACCCCGGCGAAGGCCGGGGCCCAATTGGGATACGCGCTTAACGGAGCGCAGCGTGTCGTTACTCTGACCTTTCCAATTTGGCCCCGGCCTCCGCCGGGGTGGTGTTTGAGTCGTACGATCGCGCGCGCCAACTAGACGAAAGCAGTGGAACATATTAGCAACACACCCACGTCTCCCGATTCGGAAACCGCATGTTTCATCGACCGCTCGCCCGTCATCGCCTGTTCTTTGCGATCCGCCCGCCGCTTCCGCTCGCGCGTCAGATCACCGCTGCAGCGTCGTGGTTCGAAACCGACCGGGAGAAGCTGCGCCCCGAGCATCTGCACGTGACGATCGATATCCTCGACGACCATGATCGCGTCTCGACCGCGCTGGAACGCGACCTGAAAGCGATCGGCGATGCGGTCGAAGCCGCGCTTTTCGCACTCCAGTTCGACACCGCGGTCGGCAGCGATCGCTCCATAGCCCTGCGTCCGCGCCACAAGAACGCCTCGCTCGCCGCACTGCATCAGCGGATTGCGGTGGCACGCGAGGCGGCAGGGCTACGCGCCCGCGAAGGCTATCGGTTCAGTCCGCACATGACGCTCGGCTACCGCGACGGCGTGTCGTTCACGCAACCCATCGCGCCGATCGGCTGGGACGTGGATGCGTTCGTGCTAGTCCATAGTCATGTCGGCCGGACCCGGCACGACGTGATCGGGCGCTGGCTGCTGAGCCGCGACGACGATCGGCAACTGACGCTGTTCTAAGCCTTCGAATTTGCCGAACGCGCGCGATCCCGTAGGACCCCGGACGCGATCGGTTGGTTCTTCCCTCGTGACCGCGCACCAAGGAGCGAACATGCGGCTGTTCTTCGACGACGCCCAGCGAACCCACGCCCCTGCGCGCGAACTCCACAACGGCGCGTTCACCGCCTATGCCGAGACGCCCGCGCGGATCGACGCGATCCTGCGTGCTATCGGTCCCGTCGAGACGTCGGAGGATCGCGGCGAGGCGCAGATCCTTGCGGTGCACTCCCCCGCTTATGTCGCGTTTCTGCAAGACGCCGCGCGACTGTGGCGCGCGGCGGGGCGAGAGGGCGATGCGATCCCCTACACGTTCCCGATCCGCGGCCGCCGGCCACTAGACCTCACCCGGATCGACGCGCTGATCGGCGCGCACAGCTTCGACGCGACCACGCCGATCACACCCGAGACCTGGGCCGCTTCCTATGGCAGCGCGCAGTCCGCGCTCGCCGCGACGCACGCCGTGCTCGACGGCGACCGCGCGGCGTTCGCACTGTGCCGCCCGCCCGGCCACCATGCCGGCGCGGACTATTGCGGGGGATATTGCCACCTCAACACCGCCGCGATCGCCGCGCAGGCCGCGCGCGACGCCGGCGTCGACCGTGTCGCGATCCTCGACATCGACTATCACCACGGCAACGGTACGCAGGACATTTTCTATGCCCGGAGCGACGTGTTCTACGCCTCGGTCCACGCCGATCCGAAGACCGACTATCCGTTCTACTGGGGCCATGCCGACGAAACCGGCGAAGGCGAAGGGCTCGGCACCACGCTGAACCTCCCCCTGCCCCACGGCACGCAGATCGATGCGTTTCGGGCCGCGCAAACCACTGCGCTCGACGCGATCGCCGCGTTCGATCCCGGCCTCCTCGTCGTCAGCTTCGGCGCGGACACGTGGGAGGGCGATCCGATCTCGCATTTCAAGTTGACGACGCTTAACTATGCGGTCCTTGCACGCGACATCGCCGGGCGCGGCTGGCCGACTGCGATCGTCATGGAGGGCGGCTACGCGGTCGATGCGCTCGGCCACAACGTCGCGAGCTTCCTGAGTGGCTTCTGAAGCGCCTATCGCTCTCGGCACGCCGGCCTATCGTCGCCTGACGTTGGCGATGCTGTTCGCAGGGTTCTCGACCTTTTCGCTGCTCTATTCGGTGCAGCCGTTGCTGCCGCTGTTCGCTGCCCAGTTCGGGCTGACCGCGGAGGGCGCCTCGCTGGCGGTGTCGCTCGCGACCGGACCGCTCGCGATCGGCATATTGTTCGCCGGGTTCGTCTCGGACCGCGTCGGCCGGCGGCCGCTGATGATCGCGGCGATGTTCGCGGCCGGCGCGCTGACGTTGGGGGCGGCGGTCGTGCCGGGGTGGAGCGGCTTGCTCGTGCTGCGATTCCTGACCGGCGTTGCGCTTGCGGGCGTGCCTGCGGTGGCGATGGCCTATGTCGCGGAGGAGGTCGACGCGGGCTCGGTCGGCGCGGCGATGGGGCTGTATATCGCGGGCAGCGCGCTCGGCGGGATGGCTGGGCGGCTGGTCGTGAGCGTCGTCGCCGATCTCGAAGGCTGGCGCTGGGCGCTCGCCGCAGTCGGCGTCGCTGGCCTCGCAATGGCGGAGGCATTCCGCCGGCTCGCACCACTCTCGCGCAATTTTACGCCGAACGTTGGACGGCCTGGCGCATTTTTACGGAGTGCCGGATCGCTGTTCACCGATCGCGCGATGCCGCTGTTGTATCTCGAGGCGTTCCTGTTGATGGGCGTGTTCGTCACGATCTATAATTATGCAGGCTTCCGGTTGATGAGCCCGCCCTACGGCCTCAGCCAGGCGGCAGTCGGTGGCGTGTTCCTGCTCTACGTGCTCGGATCGGTGAGTTCGGCGAAGTTCGGCACGCTCGCTGGGCGGCTTGGGCGACGGAAGGTGTTCTGGATTCCGGTCGTGCTGCTGATCGCCGGAGTCGCGCTGACCGCGATGACGCCGCTGGTGCTGGTGATCGTGGGGATCGCGGTGGTGACGATCGGCTTCTTCGGCGCGCATTCGATCGCGAGTGCCTGGGTCGGCCGGCGGGCGCAGGGCTCGCGCGGACAGGCGGCGGCGTTCTACCTGTTCTTCTACTACATGGGATCGAGCGTGCTGGGATCCGCCGGCGGGTTCGCGTGGACGCATGCCGGATGGCCGGGGGTGACGGCGTTCTGTTTGCTGCTCGGTGTGGCGGCGTTGGTGATCGGGCTGGTGCTGCGTGACGTGCCGCCGCTGGTGATCGAGCCGCCGGTACCGCAGCGGATGCCCGATCCGTGAGGCGGGGCTGTCATCTGGTCAGTATTACCCGGCAGTGCAGCCTCATACCCGTCATTCCCGCGGAGGCGGGAACCCATATTGGCTGGCCTTGCGATAGGATCGCGCGCGCTTGAGAATATGGATCCCCGCCTGCGCGGGGATGACGATTATCCAACGGCAGAATTCGCCCTACCGCGACGCCACGTCAGTCGCATCGACCGGCGGCAGGGCCGCCATCCCCTTCGCGACGGCTTCGACCCGTTCCATGACGCGCAGGACGTTGCCGCCGGACAGTTTCGCCATGTCGCCATCGCTCCACCCCCGCCGTGCCAGTTCGACAAACAGTAGCGGATACCCGTCGACACCTTTCAGGCCAATCGGCCCGGTCCCCTGGATCCCGTCAAAATCGCCGCCGATCCCGACATGATCATGGCCCGCGACCTTCGCGATATGCTCGACGTGATCGGCGACCGTCGCGGCGGTGACCTGCGGTTCCGGATGCGCCGCGTCCCAGCTCGCCAAAGGCACAGGCAATTTCGCGCCGTAGACGTTCGCCGGCACGCCGACGCGCTTCGCATAGGCCGAGCGTGCGACGTCCCAGCCGCGCCATGCGCCCGACAGGAACGACGGGTAGAAGTTCACCATCACCACGCCGCCATTCGCGCCGATCGCGCGGAGCAGGTCGTCGGGGATATTCCGCGGCGCGTCGGCGATCGCCCGCGCGCTGGAGTGCGAGGCGATGACCGGCGCCTTGGTCGCTGCCAAAGCCGCCGCCATCGTTGCGTCCGAGACGTGGGAGACGTCGACGATCATGCCGATCCGGTTCATCTCCGCGACCACCTGCCGCCCGAAGTCGCTGAGCCCGTTGGCGCGCGGTGCGTCGGTCGAGCTGTCCGCCCAGTTCAGGCTCTTGCCGTGCGTCAGGGTCATGTACGCCACACCGAGCGCGCGATATTGGCGCAGTACGGAGAGCCGCCCGTCGATCTGATGCCCGCCCTCGACGCCGATCAGCGAGGCGATCCGCCCGGCCTTCTCGATCCGACGGATGTCCGCGGCAGTGGTGGCGAGTTCGAACGTCGCCGGGTTCGCCGCGACGAAACGGCGGACGATGTCGATCTCCTCCAGCGTCATCTCCACCGCGCGCGGCGCATCGGCGGGAATGTAGACCGACCAGAACTGCCCGCCGACATGACCTTTGCGCAGGCGGGGAATATCGGTCTGGAGCGGGTTCGGCAGCCGCGCTGTGTCGGCTGAGAGATCGACCGCCTCGACCTTCGCGTCGTGCAATTCGCGGATTTCCCAGGCGAGGTCGTTATGCCCGTCGATCACCGGGCTGCGCTCAAGCACGCGTTCGACGCGTCGCGATAGGGCAGCGTCGGGGCTCGCCTGCGCGGCCAGCAGCAGGAATGCGGCGATCATGTCTTGGTCCCCCATGGCGTCCGCTCCATCCTGAAGGAGGTGTTCGCGCGCGACAAGCCGGGTAAGGCGCTCGCCGAACGTGAGAAGAGGTCCGAATTGTACACGGGAATGGTCGAACCGGCGCGCGAGGCGGATAGCCGGCTCTCCACCGCGATCGCAATCGCGCGGCTGATCGGGATCATGGGGATCGTCTACGTCCACGCCTGGACCGGACGCACTGCCGAGGAATTGGCGGCGGTGGCGTTCAGTTGGCAGGCGGTGCTGCGAACGGTGCTCGGCGAAGTGTTCGGACGTAGCGCTGTGCCGCTGCTAGGGATGATCTCCGGCTGGCTGGTCGTCTCGACCGCAACGCGCCAGGGCTACGCGGCGTTCGTGCTCGGCAAGGCGCGGACGATCCTGCTGCCGATGGTTCTGTGGAACGCGATCGCGATTGTGCTGGTGGGGGCGGCGGCGACGTTCGGCGACCTGAAAGCGCCGACGCCGACCAGCATCGGCTGGACCCTCAACGAACTGGTGCCGCTCGTGCAGGCGAACGACGTCAACGTGCAGATGCCATTCCTGCGCGACCTGTTCGTCTGCATGATGCTCGCGCCGCTGCTGGTGCGTGCGTCGAGTATCTGGCTGGCGCTGGTCGCGCTTGTGGTGGTCGTATGGAGCCTGTCATCGGTGCACGTCCCGCTGCTCCTCAGGCCGCAGATCCTGCTGTTCTTTACCGCGGGGATCGCCGTGCGGCGGCTTGGCGTGGCAGAGAAGGTGGCGGGGTGGCCTGTTGTCCTCTGCGCGCTGCCGTTCGTGGTGCTGATCGCGCCGCGACTCTGGGCCGCGTTGCTGGGGAACGTCTTCTTCGACGCACATCCGCATGTGATGGCGGCGTTCGACATACTGTTTCGATTGGCCTCGGCGGTGCTGTTCTGGCGGCTGGCCTGGGCGCTGGCGGGAAGTGGCGTCGCGGAGCGACTGCGTAGGATCGAGCGCTATGGATTTCTCGCATTCTGCGATCACCTGGTGCTGTTGTGGCTGTTCGGGCCGGTGATTGGGCTGGCGACCGGTGCGCTGGGGGCAGCGCTGTATCCGGCGTATCTGCTGGTCCAGCCGTTGCTGGTGCTCGGGACTACGGTCGTTCTGGGGCGGGGGTTGATGGCGGTTTCACCAGCAATGGCGCGGGTGCTGAGCGGGGGACGGCTCGGGCGGTAGGCTTCAGTTACTGCGTGACGGGGGACCGAGTTGGTTCACCCATTCCTGGTTGTGGACGACGGTCGAGCGGACCGGGCGGCCGGCGGCGTCGAGCCAGGGGCGGTAGCGGAAGCGGAGCTCGATCAGGCGGCAGGTGGTCGCATCGAGCACCCCGTTTCCGCTGGAGCGCGTGACCATGCAGTGCGTGACTTGGCCGTCGGTTTCGACCGTGTAGCGCACGCCGACGACCCCGCCCGCGCCGATCACCGCCTCGGCGTTGGGGAAATCCTTGTTCTTGAAGCGGCCTTTCAGGAGACGGGGCGGGGTTTCGTCGCCACCGTCGCCGTCGCCATTTCCGGAGCGACCGCTGCCGGTGCCGTTCCCTTCGCCGCCTGCGCCGGTCCCTGGTCCGGGAATGGGGGCCGCGCCGCTGGTGGCGTCGCTACCGGGGCCCGGTTTCAGTGTGACGATAACCGGGGGCGGTGGAACGATCGGGGGGACGATCGGGTTGGGAACGACGAGTTCGGTTGCCTTCGAGCGGAGGTTCGCAGGGGACGCTGCGCCTACGGGGCGGTGGCTTTTCGCGGGGCGGGGGACGATTTTATCAGGCGGCGGTGGAGGGGGTGTGGGGCCAACGGCGAACGTCTTCAGCGCGTTGGGGATAGCGGTGGGGATGCTGACGCCGAGGCCGAGGATGAGGGCGTAGCCGACGATGGCGCAGAGTAGCGCGGCGCTGGCCGCGGATATCAGGCGGTCGCGCGGGTTCGGGTGGACGCCGTACATGCTGGGTAGTTGGGGAGGCGTGCGGTGGGCGGCAACTGCGCGTGAGGCCGCGAGAACGATCTCAGTACGCCGGACGTATTCGGTACTGATCTCGCTTCGACAGATGCACCTCCCCGGCGTAGGCCGGGGTCCAATTGGAAAGGTCTATGTAACGAAGGACCGTCCGTCGTTACCTCCGTTTCCCAATTGGGCCCCGGCCTTCGCCGGGGAGGCGGTCACTTTGGGTGAAATTGACCTGGGTTTGTGAACAAAACCGGTTCGGCGTCGGCAGACCTGTACGTTCGGCAGACACTAGAACAGGCGGTGCGACCTACGTCACACCGCCTGTTCTTGGCGCGCGACGCGGGAGTAAATCCCGCGCCGTCGGTCGGCGCTGGAGCGCCGCCGGCCGGCCTTTCGCGTGCGAACCTGCGCTTCGCTTCGCAGCGGCGTGCTGCTGCACGCCTCGCTCAGGCCTACAGCTTCGCAGTCAACTCCGGCACGATCTTGAACAGATCGCCGACCAGGCCGATGTCCGCGACCTGGAAGATCGGCGCGTCCTCGTCCTTGTTGATCGCGATGATGACCTTCGAGTCCTTCATGCCGGCAAGATGCTGGATCGCGCCCGAGATACCAACCGCGACATACACTTCCGGGGCGACGATCTTGCCGGTCTGGCCGACCTGATAGTCGTTCGGGGCGTAGCCCGCGTCGACCGCGGCGCGCGATGCACCCACGCCGGCGCCGAGCTTGTCGGCCAACGGATCGATCATCGCATGGAACTGGTCGCTCGAGGCCAGCGCACGGCCGCCCGAAACGATGATCTTCGCGCTGGTCAGCTCGGGGCGCTCGTTCTTCGCGATCTCCGAGCCGGCGAAGGTCGACAGACCCTTGTCGCCGGTCGACGCGACCGCCTCGATTTCGCCCGAGCCACCCTCGGTCGCAGCCTTGGCGAACGCCGTGCCGCGCACCGTGATGACCTTCTTCGCGTCAGTCGACTGCACGGTTGCAATGGCGTTGCCGGCGTAGATCGGCCGCGTGAACGTGTCTTCGCTCTCGACCGACAGGATGTCGCTGATCTGCATGACGTCGAGCAGCGCGGCGACACGCGGCGCGATATTCTTGCCATGCGTTGTCGACGGCGCAACGAATGCGTCGTGGCTGGCCATCAGCTCGACGATCAGCGGCGCGACGTTCTCGGCGAGCGCATGCGCGAACGCAGCGTCGTCGGCGACGTGCACCTTGCCAACGCCAGCGATCTTCGCAGCCGCGGCAGCGACGCCGTCGACGCCCTGACCGACGACCAGCAGATGGATTTCACCGAGCTGCGAGGCGGCCGTAACCGCCGACAGCGTGGCATCCTTGACGGCCTGACCGTCATGTTCGACCCAGACGAGCGTCTTCACTTGGCGACTCCCATTTCCTTGAGCTTGCCGACCAGCGCGTCGACATCGGCGACCTTGATCCCGGCCGAGCGCTTGGCGGGCTCGACCACCTTCAGCGTGGTCAGGCGCGGCGTCACGTCGACACCGAAATCGGCCGGCGTCTTCTGCGCCATCGGCTTAGACTTCGCCTTCATGATGTTCGGCAGCGAGGCATAGCGCGGCTCGTTGAGACGAAGATCGGTGGTGATGATCGCGGGAAGCTTGAGCGTGTCGGTCTCCGCGCCGCCATCGACTTCGCGCGTCACGTTGACCGAGCCGTCGGCGATCTCGACCTTCGACGCGAACGTGCCCTGGCCCCAGTTCAGGAGGCCGGCGAGCATCTGACCGGTCTGGTTGTTGTCATCGTCGATCGCCTGTTTGCCGAGGATGACGAGGTCGGGCTTCTCTTCTTCGACGATCTTGGCGAGGATCTTGGCGACGCCGAGCGGCTCGACCTTGGTCTCGCTGACGACCAGGATCGCGCGGTCTGCACCCATCGCGAGCGCGGTGCGCAGCGTTTCCTGGCTCTTCTGCTCGCCGATCGAGACGACGACGATCTCGGTGACGCCCTTGTCCTTCAGGCGGATCGCTTCCTCGACCGCGATCTCGTCGAACGGGTTCATGCTCATCTTGACGTTCGCCAGATCGACGCCCGTTCCGTCCGCCTTCACGCGGGGCTTCACGTTGTAGTCAAGCACGCGCTTGACCGGCACCAGCACCTTCATCGGGGTTCCTTCCAAGGTGAAATCATTCGTTTCGATCACCGTCAAAGTATGGCGGCGTTGGCGCGACAGATGGCCGTTTCGCGTCGTTTTCGCAAGTCCGGTATGGAAACATCGCTATGCCGTAGCGTCACGGCGAGATGCCGATCGGACCACCTGCCGAACAGTGTGCGACATAAACGAAAAAGGGCCCGGACGTTTCCGTCCGAGCCCCTCTTTTCGCAGAATCAGTATGCGAGGTCGAAGGCGGTTAGGCCGCGACCTTCTGCACCTCTGCGACGATCTTCTTCGCGGCATCGCCAAGGTCGTTCGCGGGAACGATCGCGAGGCCGGAGTTCGCGAGGATCTCCTTGCCCTTCTCGACATTCGTGCCCTCGAGGCGGACGACCAGCGGTACCGAGAGGTTCACTTCCTTCGCCGCGGCGACGATGCCGTCGGCGATGATGTCGCACTTCATAATGCCGCCGAAGATGTTGACGAGGATGCCCTTCACGTTCGGATCCGCGAGGATGATCTTGAACGCCGCGGTCACCTTCTCCTTGTTGGCGCCACCGCCGACGTCGAGGAAGTTGGCGGGGAACATGCCGTTGAGCTTGATGATGTCCATCGTCGCCATCGCGAGGCCGGCGCCGTTGACCATGCAGCCGATGTCGCCGTCGAGCTTGATGTAGGCGAGGTCGTACTTCGACGCCTCAAGCTCGGCGGGATCTTCCTCGGTCTCGTCGCGCAGTTCGAGCAGATCCTTGTGGCGGAACAGCGCGTTGCCGTCGAACGCGACCTTCGCGTCGAGCACCATCAGCTTGCCGTCGTTGGTGACCGCGAGCGGGTTGATCTCGATCTGCTCGGCATCGGTGCCCATAAACGCGTCATACAGCTTCGACGCGGTGTTCGCCGCCTGCTTGGCGAGATCGCCGGTCAGCTTCAGCGCGGCAGCGACGGCGCGGCCGTGATGCGGCATGAAGCCGGTTGCCTGGTCGATATCGATCGACTGGATCTTCTCGGGCGTGTCGTGCGCGACGGCCTCGATGTCCATGCCGCCTTCGGTCGAGACGACCATCATCACCCGGCCGGTGGTGCGGTTGAGCGTCAGCGCGAGGTAGAATTCCTTGTCGATGTCGACGCCGTCGGTGACGTACAGGCGGTTGACCTGCTTGCCCGCGTCGCCCGTCTGGATGGTGACGAGCGTGTTGCCGAGCATGTCGGTCGCTGCCGCGCGAACCTCGTCCTCGGTCTTGGCGAGGCGGACGCCGCCCTTGGCGTCGGGGCCGAGCTCGACGAACTTGCCCTTGCCGCGGCCGCCGGCGTGGATCTGCGCCTTGACGACATAGAGCGGTCCGGGAAGCTTCTTCGAGGCCTCGACGGCCTCCTCGACGGTCAGTGCCGCGAAACCGGCAGGCACGGGGACGCCGAACTTGGCCAGCAGTTCCTTGGCCTGGTATTCATGGATGTTCATCGGGAAGGCTCCACGCAATTTTTAGGAAACTCGGGAATTGGTTGCGCGTAAAGCACAGGGCGGCCAGCAAATCCACCCTTAAGGCATTTGCAGTTGCGTGTCGTTATCATTAGAACGATTTAATGACCCCGGATGGCCTGATCTAAAGCAATTCCTTTTGCGGCGCGCCCCGCCGCCTCTACAGGAGGGCCATGGCTATCCGACTCCGCATCATCGCGTTCCGCAGTTACCCCGCCGGTGCCGGTGGTGCATTCGTCCAGCCACGCGCGGCCAAACCTCAAGCGGCCGAATCGTAAGGCGTTTGGAGATTAGTAACCACTTGGGGAGCAGTGTTCCGGACATGACACAGCCCGTCCCCATCCCCCCCGCCGAACCGACCGGCGAGGAGCTCCGTCAGGCGCTACGCAAGGCCGTCAAGATGCGCGCTCACCTGCGCGATCGGGGCCAGACGCGATTCGAGATCGAGGTGACGGATTTGTCGCTCTCGGGGTTTCGCGCGGAGACGAGCTTTACGTTGTGGCCGGGGACGGTCGTATGGCTGACCTTACCTGGCTTGGCAGCACTTGAAGCGGTGGTCGCATGGCGCGACAAGTTCAAATACGGGTGTGCGTTCGCCAAGCCGCTGCATCCGGCGGTGTTCGATCATATCGTGGCATTGTCGCAGCGGTAAGCCGCTAGAGTGTTCTCCCGCGAAGGCGGGAGCCCAGTCTGGGTCCCCGCCTTCGCGGGGAAACAATTTTTCGTCAGTCGAACAAGCTCGACACGCTCGTCTCATCCGCGATCCGCTTGATCGCTTCACCCAGCAGCGGCGCGATCTGCAGGTGGCGGATCTTGCCATGTGCGTCTTTGATGACTTCGTGGTTCCCGATTGAATCGGTAATCACCAGCTCGCGCAGTTCCGAGCCTTCGACTCGGGCAACCGCACCACCCGACAAAACGCCGTGCGTGACATAGGCTACCACGTCCTCGGCACCCGCTTCCTTCAACGCAGCCGCCGCGTTGCACAACGTCCCGGCCGAATCGACGATGTCGTCGACCAGTATGCAGAAGCGCCCCTCAACCTCGCCGATGATGTTCATCACTTCCGATTCGCCCGCGCGCTCGCGACGCTTGTCGACGATCGCGAGCGGGGCGTTGTCGAGTCGCTTGGCGAGCACGCGGGCGCGAACGACGCCGCCGACGTCCGGCGACACGACCATCAGGTTCTTGCCCTTGAACCGCGCCAGAATGTCCGCCGACATCACCGGCGCCGCATAGAGATTGTCGGTGGGGATATCGAAGAAGCCCTGGATCTGCCCGGCATGCAGGTCGACCGACAGCACCCGGTTCGCGCCCGCGACGGTGATCAGGTTGGCGACCAGCTTGGCCGAGATCGGCGTGCGCGGGCCCGGCTTCCGGTCCTGCCGCGCATAGCCCATGTACGGGATCACCGCGGTGATGCGCCGCGCCGACGCACGCTTGAGCGCGTCGATCATGATCAGCAATTCCATGAGATTGTCGTTGGCGGGATAGCCGGTCGACTGGATCACGAACACGTCCTCGCCGCGGACGTTCTCGTTGATCTCGACGAAGACCTCCTCGTCTGCGAACCGCCGCACACTAACGTCGGTCAGCGGAATCTCGAGATAGGCGGAGATTTCCTGCGCCAGCGGCAGGTTCGAATTGCCGGTCATCAGTTTCATGAAGCTATTTCCCGCTCGATATTCCGCACCCCTTAGGCGCACGAATCGCGTGGTGGAAGGGTTTGCCCGCCGCCGCGCCGCTCCGTACAGCGGCGGGATGACCGTAATCACCCGTTTCGCCCCCTCGCCCACCGGCCGGCTGCACGTCGGCAACATCCGCACCGCGCTCCACAACTGGATGTTCGCGCGCGCCAATGGCGGCAAGTTCGTGCTGCGGATCGACGATACCGATCCCGAACGCAGCGAAGAGCAGTTCGTCGACGCGATCCGTGCCGATCTCGACTGGCTCGGGATGACGCCCGATGCGGAGGAGCGGCAGTCGGCGCGGTTCGCGCTGTACGAGGCGCGGTTCGCGGCACTGGTCGCAAGCGGGCACGTGTATCCGGCGTACGAGACCACGCAGGAGCTCGACCTGAAGCGGAAGATCCAGGCTGGGCGCGGGTTGCCGCCGATCTACGATCGCGCTGCGCTGGCATTGGATGACGATGCGCGGGCGAAGCTGGAGGCGGATGGCGTAAAACCGCACTGGCGGTTCAAGCTCGATCACGACTCGGCAATCGCTTGGGACGATTTGATCCGCGGCGCGGCGCATTTCGAGGCGAAGACGATGAGCGACCCGGTGATCCGGCGCGCGGACGGGTCGTGGCTGTATATGCTGCCGTCGGCGATCGACGATGCCGAGATGGGCGTGACGCACGTGGTGCGCGGCGAGGATCACGTGTCCAACACCGCACTCCAGTTGCAGATGTTTGCCGCGCTCGGCGTCGCGCCGCCGCGGTTCGCGCACGAGGCGTTGCTGACCGGTGCGGAGGGGAAACTGTCGAAGCGACTGGGCTCGCTCGGCGTCGATCATTTCCGTGAGGTCGGGATCGAACCGCAGGCGGTCCGCGCGCTGCTGGCGCGGATCGGGACGAGCGACCCGGTCGAGCCGATCGCCGACGCCGCGCCGCTGATCGCGGGGTTCGACTTTGCGCGGTTCGGGCGGGCGCCGGCGCGGTTCGACGAGGCGGAACTGGCGGCGTTGAACGCGCGAATCCTGCATGCGCTGCCGTTCGAGGCGGTGGCCGAACGGTTGCCCGAGGGCATGGACGTGGCGGCGTGGGAGGCGGTCCGGCCGAACCTCGTGACGCTGGCCGATGCGGCGGATTGGTGGGGCGTGATCGAGGGGCCGGTTGCCGTCGAGGGCGAGATCGACGCGGCGTATCTCGATCAGGCGCTGGTGGCGGCGGGTGAGATCGATTGGTCGAGCGATCCCTGGCACGCGCTGACGGCTCGGTTGAAGGCGGAGACGGGACGCAAGGGGAAGGCTTTGTTCCTGCCATTGCGACGGGCGCTGACGGGGCGCGATCATGGGCCGGACATGGCGGCGTTGCTGCCCTTGATCGGGCGGGAGCGGGCTATGGAGCGGTTGGCGGTGCGCTGATCGAACATCCCCGCAAGTTGTTCGGTCCCTGGTAAAAACATGTTCTCCCGCGAAGGCGGGAGTCCAGTCTGGGCTCCCGCCTTCGCGGGAGAACAAGGAAGGGCGGGCTGCGACCGATCCGATAGTTACAGACAATACTTTGCTGGCGGTCACTTTGCCCGCGTTCGGAAGAAGTAACGCACCACACTTCCCTCTCACCACCACCCCGGCGAAGGCCGGGGCCCAATTGGGGGACGTCGCGAACGGGTGCCGCGCTCCATTATTCCAACCTTTCCAATTGGGCCCCGGCCTTCGCCGGGGTGGTGCACGTGGCCGAAGAATGTGACCGCCAGCGCAGTACGGTAGGTTGGCCGAGCCAATTGGGGCCAACCGGCAAACATCGCTCGAGAGCAGCGAAGCAAGGTTAGCTTACCTCGCGCCCACCCCCTCCAAACCCCTTGCCCCTAGAATGTAATGATGTACCATCCCAACCGGCGGTACCTATCTCGCCGCCATCCTCGAGGAGAAGCGAAGGAGACGGTAATGTACGCGGATCGACTGAACCGGACGGGCGGATTCAATCCCGGGAGCCTCGGCGTCGCGCTGGCGATCAACTGCGCGGTCATCGGAGCCTTGTTCTTTGCGGCACCGAACGTGCTGCCGTTCGTGCCCGACAAGCCCCTCGTGACCTATGTGCCGTACACGCCGCCGCCGCCACCCGAGCCGGTACCGCCCGCCGATCCGCTGATCCGCCAGCAACCGCGCCCCGCCCCGCGTCCCGACGCACCGATCCCGCAGGTACCGACGCAGACGGAGACCGGCTTCAAGGTCGCCCCCGATCCGCTCCCCTACACGCCGCCGATCGGCATCGACGGCACGGGCACTGGCACCGTCGCGGTCGATCCGCCCAAGCTTTCGCCGCTGTTCGTCCAGCCCGGCATCGACCCGCGCTATGCCGCCGAGTTCCAGCCTAGCTACCCGTCCGAAGAACGCCGCGCCGAACGCGAGGGCCGGGTCGTGATCCGCGTGCTTGTTGGCACCGACGGTCGCGTGAAACAGGTCGAGCGGGTCAGCGCGACCACCGACGCGTTCTACCGCGCGACGCTGGATCGCGCGCTGGCGAAATGGCGGTTCAAGCCGGCAACCCGCGACGGCGTCCCCGTCGAGGCGTGGCGATCGATGGCGCTGACGTTTGTCCTCCAGAACTAAAGCTTGAGGGGCGCGGGGCTGGCCTAGCCGGCTCCGCCCCCCTATCTTGCGCGACATGGGCTTTTTCAGTCGCTTCACGCCGATCGTCGCCTATCGCGACCTGCGGCTCTTCCTCAGCCAGCGCCGGCCGTACGAGCTCATCTTTCTCGTGGCGGCGCTCGGCGTCACCAGCTTCTTGATCTACGCGTTCATGAAGGATTCGTACGTCGAGAAGGAATACCGCCCGAAGATCATCTATGTCGAGCAATGGCCGGCGGATCGCACCGATGCGCAGATCGAAGCTCAGCAGAAGATCGACGCACCGATCAAGGCCAAGGCGGTCGCCGAACAGAAGGCCCGCGAAGACGCCCAGCGCGAGTCGTTCAAGCGGCTGGACGACAAGCTGAAGGCCATGGGCATCTGACCCAGCCCGACACGCGCTGGATGGGGGTTGCGCTGGCCTTGGCCGAACGCAGCCGTGGACGGACCGTACCCAATCCCAATGTCGGCTGCGTGATCGTCGCCGATGGTCGCGTGGTCGGGCGCGGCTGGACGCAGGGGGGCGGACGTCCGCATGCCGAGGCGATGGCCTTGGCCGAGGCTGGTGCGAAAGCACGAGGGGCTACGGCTTACGTGACGCTGGAGCCGTGCGCACATCGGTCACCGCGTGGGCCAGCCTGTAGCGACTTGCTGACCGAGGCCGGCGTTGCGGGTGTCGTTGCCGCCCTCGAAGACCCCGACACGCGAACGGCGGGCCAGGGTTTTGCCCGGCTGGCGGCCGCTGGCATCGCCGTGACGCGTGGTATTCGCGCGAACGAAGCCAGACGTTCGATGGCCGGCTTTCTCACTCGCCAAGCGCTCGCCCGTCCCCACGTCACCCTGAAGCTCGCGACCTCGCTCGACGGCTGCATCGCGATGCCGGACGGCTCGAGTCGCTGGATCACCGGTTCGCAAGCTCGCGCCCACGCGCATCTCGAGCGGAGTCGGCACGAAGCGATCCTCGTCGGTCGCGGCACGTATGACGCCGATACGCCGCGACTCGACGTGCGGTTGCCGGGGTTGGAAGCTCGCGGACCGATACGCGTGCTATTATCCGCAACCGTCAAAGACCTGCCCGGTTGGACCGTCATCGCCGCTCCGCGCGACATCGCCACCCTCCCCGGTGTCGACCACATTCTCGTCGAAGGCGGGGCGGCCGTAGCGTCGGCGTTCCTGACGGCGGATCTGGTCGACCGGCTCCTTCTCTACCGCGCGCCGATCCTGATCGGCGGCGGCAAGCACGCACTCCGCGACATCGGCCTCACCGACCTGACCAAAGCACATGGTCGCTGGGCGATCGTCGATGCGCGGCAACTTGGCATGGACCGGCTCGAGGTCTACGAGCGCGAACGAAACGAGGCATAATGTTCACCGGAATCGTCACTGACATAGGCACCGTCACAACCGTGGAGTCGCAGGGCGACACCCGCGTCATTGTCAGCACCGCCTATGATACCGCCACCGTCGATCTCGGGGCGTCGATCTCCTGCTCGGGCGTCTGCCTGACCGTCGTGGATAAAGGCCCGAACTGGTTCGCGGTCGACGTCTCCGGCGAGACGATCAGCCGCACGGCCAAGGACCAATGGACCGAGGGCCGCAAGTTCAACCTCGAACGCGCGATGAAGCTCGGCGACGAACTCGGCGGCCATATCGTCACGGGCCATGTCGACGGTCTCGGCACTGTTGTCGCGCTCGCGGAGGAAGGCGGCTCGCACCGCGTCACCATCCGCGCGGGTTCAGACATTGCGCCGTTCATCGCGCCCAAGGGTTCGGTGACGGTCGACGGCGTTTCGCTCACGGTAAACAGCGTTCAAGACATCGACGGGGAGGTCGAATTCGGCCTCAACATCATTCCGCATACCTGGGCGGTCACCACGCTCGGAAAGATCCACGTGGAACAGTCGGTCAACATCGAGATCGACGTCCTTGCCCGCTACCTCCAAAGAATGGAGCATTACCGTGCCTCTGCCCGCTGAACGTTCGTCCGAATTGGCCCGTCTGAAGCACGGCTACCTCTCGAGCCCGGAAGAGATCATCGACGAGGCGCGCAACGGCCGGATGTTCATCCTGGTCGACGACGAGGACCGCGAGAACGAGGGCGACCTCGTCATTCCCGCGCAGATGGCGACGCCGGAGAAGATCAATTTCATGGCGAAGTTCGGCCGCGGCCTGATCTGCCTCGCGCTGACCAGGGATCGCACCGAGGAACTCGGGCTCGAGCTGATGAGCCGCAACAACGGCACGCGTCATGAGACCGCGTTCACCGTCTCGATCGAGGCGCTCGAAGGCGTCACCACCGGTATCTCCGCCGCCGATCGCGCGCGCACGATTGCGGTCGCAGTCGATGCGACCAAGGGCAAGTCGGACATCGTCACTCCCGGCCACGTCTTCCCGCTGGTCGCGCGCGACGGCGGCGTGCTGATCCGCGCCGGGCATACCGAGGCCGCGGTCGACGTCGCGCGGCTCGCCGGGCTCAACCCCTCGGGCGTGATCTGCGAGATCATGAACGAGGACGGCACGATGGCGCGGATGGACGACCTCGTCACCTTCGCGCAGTTCCACAACGTCAAGATCGGCACGATCCGCGACCTGATCGCCTATCGCCGCCGCCACGATCACCTCGTCGAGAAGCGCGCCGAGGCGAAGTTCACCTCCGAATGGGGTGGCGACTGGAGCGCGCTGACGTTCTGGAACAAGGCGACCGGCACCGAGCAGGTCGCGCTGGTCAAGGGCAAGATCGACCCGGCCAAGCCGACGCTGGTCCGCATGCACGCGCTGTCGCCGTTCGCGGACATCTTCGGCGAATCCGGCGATCGCGGCCGCATCCTCGCGCGTTCGATGCAGATGATCGCGGACGAGGGCGCGGGCGTGATCGTCGTCATCAACCGCCCGCGCAGCAACACCTTCACCTCGGCGGTGATGAAGAAGGCGGGCGCGGAGATCACCCCGGACATGGAGGAACTGCGCGACTACGGCGTCGGTGCGATGATCCTGACCGAACTCGGCGTCCACGACATGGTGCTGATCACCAACACGCATCACACGCTGGTCGGCCTCGACGGCTATGGCCTGTCGATCGTCGGCGAGCGCCCGATCGCGTCCCTGAACACGGAAAAGAGCAACTGATGGCGCATCTCCTCATCGTCGAAGCCCGGTTCTACGATCACCTCAACGACCTCCTCGTCGAGGGCGCGAAGGCCGCGATCGAAGCCGCCGGCCACACGCACGAGACGATCACCGTGCCAGGCGCGCTCGAAGTCCCCGGCGCGATCGCGCTGGCCGCCGAGAGCGAGATGTTCGACGCCTATGTCGCGCTTGGCGTCGTGATCCGCGGCGAGACCTATCATTTCGAGATCGTCGCGGGCGAAAGCGCACGCGGGATCATGCAGCTGACGATGGACGGCCTGCCCATCGGCAACGGCATCCTGACCACCGAGAACGAGGCGCAGGCCTTGTCCCGCGCGAAGCCCACCGAAGGCGACAAGGGCGGTGGCGCGGCGAACGCGGCGCTGGCGATGCTGGCGCTCAAGGACCGCTTCATCGCATGATCGCACCGGCGCTCCTGACGGAGCGCCTGTTGCTCCGGCCCTTGGGACCGGAGGATGCCGAGGCGTGGTATGCGTTCCACGCCGATCCCGCGACGATGCGCCATCTCGGCGGCGTGCAGTCGCGCAGCGTCGCCTGGCGTGGGCTGTGCGCGATGACGGGCGCGTGGAGCATTCGCGGCTTCTCGATGTTCGCCGTGACGCTGCGCGCTACCGGCGAATGGATCGGTCGCGTCGGTCCGTGGCAGCCCGAAGACTGGCCGGGTACTGAGATCGGCTGGGGACTGGCATCGCAGTTCGCCGGTCGCGGGTTCGCGAGCGAGGCTGCGACGGCGACGATCGACTATGCGGTGGACGTGCTCGGCTGGACCGACATCATCCACACCATCGCACCCGACAACGCCGAGTCGATCGCGCTTGCGCAACGGCTCGGGTCGACCAACCGCGGCCCAACTAAACTTCCCCCGCCGCTCGAATTGCTGCCGGTGGACGATTGGGGTCAGAGTGCTGCCGACTGGCGAGCGCGGAGAGCAGGCCGTGGGTGACGTGATCAACCTGCGACTCGCTCGGAAACAGCGGGCTCGTGACGAGGCTTCATCGAAGGCGGATCGGAACCGCAGCCTGTTCGGGCGGACCACGGCGCAGAAGGCTGCGGACGCGGCTGCGAAGACTCGGATCAAGAGAACGCTCGATGGCGCGAGGCTCGATAATCCCACGACCGAAACGTCTGAGGAGTAACTCACCCTCACCCTTCCGACAGCAAAGTCGTCCCGGGGCCCTTTCTCTTGGCAGCGTCAGACCGAACCAACGTTCGATTTACGATCCTGACCCGTCACAGGAAAGGTCGATCAGGTCTGAGCCCTAGAACGGCGAAAATCATGATAGCTTCGGCGGAACCGAAGGCAGATCGGCCACGCCGTCCGCAACGACCACGGTGCCGATGCCCGTTGAGCGAGTACGTGTCGGTAGTTGTGCGGCATGATGCCTTACTTGCTCTCCCGCGAAGGCGCGAGCCCAGACTGGATCCCCGCCTTCGCGGGGAAACAAGATCGTCAGAAGTCGAGCCAACCGTCCTCAACTACCTCACCACAGGAACGTCACGCGCGTCGCGCCGTTATGCCTCCGTAACAAAGGGGCGGTCATGATTTCGGATGCGAATGCGACGTTGCTCGCCAAACTCGGCTTCGCCGCGCGCGGGGTGGTGTATATTCTCGTCGGCTGGTTCGCGGTCGACGCCGCGTTGCGGGGTGGCAAGATCGCCGACAACCAGGGCGCGATCGGGTCGATGGCGGACGAGGCGTTCGGCCCGGTACTGCTCGCGATCGTCGCCGCCGGCCTGCTCGGCTACGCGATCTGGCGACTGACCGAGGCGGCGGCGAACCCCGAGCAGATCGGCAGCGACGTCAAGGGCAGCCTCAAGCGGATCGGCCACGTCGTCAGCGGCATCGCGCACCTGATCCTCGCCTGGACCGCCGCCAAGCTCGCTATGAAGACGGGATCGCGCGACGCCGCCGTCTCGCCCGGCGACGAGAGCGCGCGCGACTGGACCGCGTTGCTGCTCGACCAACCGGCGGGACGGGTTCTCGTCGGCGCTGTCGCAGTCGGCGTGCTGGTCGCCGCCTTCCAGCAGGCGCAGAAGGCGTGGCGCGGCGACTTCATTCACGACCTGCGTGGCGACGCCCCTGCGCCCGGCTATGTCTGCACGATGGGGAGGATCGGCTACGGGGCGCGGGCGCTCGTGTTCCTGATCGTCGCCGGGTTGTTCGGGCTGGCTGCATGGACCGCGCATGCCAGCGACGCGGGCGGCGTGGCAGAGGCACTGGAACGGCTGCAATCGCAACCGGGCGGCAAGTGGTTGCTCGCGCTGACTGGTATCGGGCTGGCGCTGTTCGGTGCGTACAGCCTGGTCGAGGCGCGCTTCCGCCGGATCCATGTCGACCTGCCAGGTACCGATTAGAGCTTTCTTCTCTCCCATGTCCCCCCGCTAAGGCGGGCGGTACAACGATGGCGTTCGTGACCTTGGCTTCCGCCCTCGTGGAAGAACGGGAATGATCGCCCTTGGCAAAAATCACGTGTGCATCAGGGGATCGTTAAGCCGCGGACGTTACGGAGATCGTCATGTACACGATCAGCTTCGACGTCCCGACCAAGACACTCAACATCGTCACCGAGGGGTTCTGGTCGGTCGCGACGACTGCGGCGTTCTCTGCGGAACTGCTAGCCCGGGGATCGGCAGCCCGGCTGTATCACGGCCGGTTCGTCGTGCTCGCCGACCTGCGCAAGGCGGCGATCCAGCCTTTGAAGGTCGTCGATGCGCTGGAGGCGATGATGCCCAAGGCGCTGAAGGTGACGTCGGCACCGATCGCTGCGGTAGTCGCCTCGCATCTGGCCAAGCTCCAGACCGAACGTTATCTGAAGGCCGAGAATTGCCGGACGTTCCTCGACATCGATGAGGCGAAGGCATGGCTGGCCGGTGATCATACCGCCACTTGACTCCTAGTCCTGCGGGGCCGTTTCCAGCAAAGCCGCCCCGACCTCTTCGATCGTGATGCCGAACGCGCCGGCAAGCCCCGCCACCGACGCGCCGCGATCGGCGAGCGTGCGGATGCGCGCGGTGTCGACGATGGTCTTGTAGCTACGGGTGTCGCGGTCAGTCTTCGATTCCTCGCCGCTGCGCGAGAGCGCGCCCGAGCGGCGGCGTTTGGAAATCTTGAGCGCCTCGACGTCGTTGGTCGGCGGCGCATCGAGCCGCGCCTTGATCCGCTGATCCTCTTCGATCCGCCGGCTTTCGCGGGCGCGCTCGCGCTCCTGGGACTGGAGATCACGTTGGGCGGCGCGCGACTCGGATCGCTGTTCAGACGCGGCAAGCCGCTCCTTTGCGCGCTGCTCGCGGCCGTTGGCACGCTCCTCCGCACGCTTTGCGGCCCGGTCGGCGGTGCCGGGCATGAGCGGCCCCGTTCCCCTGCCGCCGCTCGGCCAGCCGTCGGTCATTAGATATCCTGTCGTCACCGGTACGCTACTCAGAGCGCGGAAGCGCGCTGCTAAGCGATGGCGGCGCGGGTGACCAGAGGCAGCCCTTCGTGATCCTCCCCCGCCAGGGGGAGGTGTCGCCGCAGGTGACGGAGGGGGAGGACACGGAACGGCGGTTCGCGCGTGCCTCCCCCTCCGTCAGGCTGGCGCCTGCCACCTCCCCCTTGCGGGGGAAGATCAAGCTCAGGCGTTCGCGGTTTCGAGCGCGGGGTAGTCGATGTAACCCTCGGGGCCCTGGCTGTACCACGTCTTCGCGTCGTCCTTCGCGAGCGGCGCGCCAGTCCGCAGGCGCTCGGGCAAGTCCGGGTTCGCGATGAACGTGCGACCGAAGGTGATCGCGTCGGCATTGCCCGAATCGAGCTCGGCCTGTGCCTCCTCGACCGTCGTGTAGTCCGAGTTCACGATCAGCACGCCGTTGAACACCTTGCGGATCGCCGGGCTGAGCTTCGGCACGTCGGTCTTGCCGAACGTACCATCGGGGCCGGGCTCGCGCAGTTCGAGGAACGCGATGCCGAGATCGGACAGCGCCTTGGCAGCGGCGGTAAACAGCGCCTCGGGGTTGCTGTCGTCGACACCCTGCGAATCGCCGTTGGGCGACAGGCGGACGCTCACGCGGTCGGCGCCGGCAACCGAGATCACGCGCTCGGCGACTTCACGGAGCAGGCGGACGCGGTTCTCGATTCCCCCGCCATATTCGTCGGTGCGGAAATTGGCGTTGTCGCGCAGGAACTGGTCGATCAGATAGCCGTTCGCCGCGTGAATCTGCACGCCGTCAAAGCCGGCCGCGAGTGCGTTCTTCGTTGCCAGCTCATAGTCGTTTAGCAAACGCGGGATCTCGTTGGTCTCCAGCGGTCGCGCGACCTCGAAGTCCTTCTTGCCTTCGAACGTGTGGGCCTGGCCTTCGGTCGCGGTTACCGACGACGACACGGGCTGCGTCTCGTAGACCGACGAATGGCCCTGGCGACCCATGTGCCAGAGCTGCGCGACGATCCGGCCGCCGGCGGCGTGGACCGAGTCGGTGACGGGCTTCCAGGCGGCAACCTGCGCATCGGTCCACAGACCCGGCGCGAACGGCCAGCCAAGGCCTTCGCGGCTGATGCCGGTGGCTTCCGAGATGATCAGGCCGGCGCTCGCACGCTGCGTGTAATACTCGACCATGATATCGGTCGGCACCGCATCCCTGTCGGCACGCCCGCGGGTGAGCGGCGCCATGATGATGCGGTTCGGCGCTTCGACGGCACCAAGGGTAATCGGATCGAAAAGGCTAGGCATGGGGGCTCCTTATTGGCCTGACGGGCGGAAGATAGGAGGCTACAGGGCGGCATGCATCGTCCCGACCCGCAAAGATTATCTAGCGTGCCCGATACGCCGCACGGTTTGACGCCGGTTACGGAAAGTGTTGCCGCGCCGGGACTTATCGCCTTCGCGGCGCTGGTGGTGGCAAACGTCGCGCTGGCGTTCGGCCCATGGTTCGTGCGCGCGACCGAGGTCGGGCCGGTGGCCGCGGGGTTCTGGCGGCTGACGCTGGCGGTACCGTTCCTGATCGCGTTGGCGGTCCAGCAGGGCGCGCGACCGACCCGGTTGAGCCGCGGCGTGTGGATCGGGTTGATCGTCGGCGGCGTGTGTTTCGCGGCCGATCTCGGTGCGTGGCATCTCGGGATCCGGCGCACGACGCTCGCCAATGCGACGCTGTTCGGCAATGCGGCGACTCTGATCTTTCCGATCTACGGCTTCCTGATCGCGAAGACGTGGCCGACGCGGACGCAGGGCTGGGCGCTGGTACTGGCGGCGACGGGCGCTGCGCTGTTGCTGGGTCGCTCGTATCAGCTCGATGCGAAAAACCTCATCGGCGACCTGCTCTGCATCCTCGCGGGGCTGCTCTACACGGTCTATTTCATCCTGATGGCGCGCGCGCGGGCGACGTTGGCGCCGCTGTCCGCGCTGACCTTGTCCACGCTGGCGGGGATCGTGCCGCTGCTCGTGTTCGCGCTGGCGATGGGCGAGCGGGTGATGCCGACGCATTGGGGGCCGCTGATCGGGCTCGCTCTGTGCAGCCAGGTGCTCGGCCAGGGGTTGATGATCTATGCGCTCGGCCGCTTCTCGCCGCTGGTGATCGGGATCGCGTTGTTGATCCAGCCGGTGGTCGCCGGCGTGGTGGGCTGGCTGGTGTATGGCGAGCGGCTCGGCGCGGCGGATCTGGTCGGGGTCGTGATGGTCGCGGTCGCGCTGGTGCTCGTCCGCAGGGGACCTCCCCCGGAAGTCCCCCTTGAAGACACGCTTGATACGCCTGATTTTGAACGGCAGGAGACGGTATGACCCAGGACCTTACGCTCGACGAAATCCGCGCAAAGCTCGCCCCCGGTATCGCTGCCAACGCGGCGTTCGACGGCTGGAGCGATGCCGCGCGCGACATGGCTGCGCAGGCCGAGGGGATCGACACCGACATCGCCGCGCTCGCGTTCAAGGACGGCCCGGTCGACATGATCGACGCGTGGTTCGCGCATATTGATGACGTGATGCTGGCCGCGGTGCCGCCCGAACGGCTCGCGCTGATGAAGATCCGCGAGAAGATCACCGCGCTGGTCGAGGCGCGGCTCGACGCGACGTCGATCGATCGCGAGTCGCTGCGGCGCGCGCTGGCGATCCTCGCGCTCCCGCAGAACCTGGCGAAGGCGACGCGGCTCGGCTGGCGGACGGTCGACACGATCTGGCGTGCCGCCGGCGACATCACGACCGACTATAATTACTACACCAAGAGGACCATCCTGCTCGGCGTGTATGCATCCACGATCACGGTCTTCCTCGACGACGAAAGCGAAGGTCTGGCGGAAACCCGCGCGTTCCTCGGTCGCCGGATCAATGGGATCATGCAGTTCGAAAAGGCCAAGGCGGGCTTCCTCAAGCGCACCGAGCACGGTTTCAGCCTGTCACGATTCGTCGGCCGCCTGCGCTATCCAACTGCCTGAAGCCACCAACACTCGGCTAAGTATCTATGTATCCTAACTTTCCTCCGGATCGCGAGACGTCGAGGCGGTCGTAACCAACGACGGTTAGGGCTTCCCTTCCCCGGGCGTTACTGATAATCACTCGCATCATGGACACTCGCCCCGATCGTTCCGTCAGCCTCGAAACGCTGCCCCGCAAGCAGCATGGCATCGTTGCCGCGATCGAATGGGCGCGACTTGCCGATCCCGAGGCGCGCCGACTGCGCGAACTGGGCTTCGACGAAGGTGTCGATGTCGAGGTTTTGCACCGCGCGACGCTGGGCCAGGGCCCGATCGCCTGCCGCATCGGCCGGATGACCGTCGCGCTCCGCCGCGCGGTCGCGGGCGCGATCCACGTCTCGCCAATGCCTGCCGCGGCTGAATAATCCCATAAAATGAATGCAGCACCGCTGGTTGCGCTGGTCGGCAATCCCAATGCCGGCAAAAGCGCGCTGTTCAATGCGCTGACGGGTGCACGCCAGAAGGTCGGAAATTATCCCGGCGTCACGGTCGAGCGGAAGGTCGGGCGGCTGATGCTCGACGACGGCCGGCCGATCGAGCTGGTCGACCTCCCCGGCGCGTACAGCCTCGAACCCTCCTCCCCCGACGAGCGCGTCACGCGTGACGTCGTCACCGGTACGCAGGACGGCGAGCGCCTTCCCGACGCGCTGGTCGTCGTCATCGACGCCGCCAATCTCGACAACCATCTCCGCTTCACGCTCCAGCTGATCGCACTCGGCCTGCCGGTCGTCGTCGCGCTCAACATGGTTGATCTCGCCGAGCGCGACGGGCTGAAGCTCGATCCGAAGGTTCTCGAACGCGAACTCGGCGTGCCGGTCATCCCGACCGTCGCGGTGCGCAAGCGTGGCCTCGACGAACTCAAGGCAGCGCTGTCCGGCATCGTCGTCAACGGCCCGATGCGCCTGCGCAAATCCGACGGAAGCGTGCAGGACGATATCGTCACGCTCCAGCGCCGCGCCCGCCAGATCGCAACGTCGGCGACCGTATCCGAGACGCAGGTCCGCCGCTGGACGCACATGCTCGACGCGGTCGCGCTGCATCCCGTCGCCGGGCCGATCCTGCTGCTCGCGATCATGTTCCTGATGTTCCAGGCGGTGTTCAGCTGGGCGCAGCCGTTCATGGACGCGATCGATGCGGGCTTTACCGCGTTGCAGGGGTTCCTGACCGCCGAATTCCCCGATTCGCTGCTCCGCTCGCTGCTGGTCGACGGCGTGATCGCCGGCGTCGGCGCGGTGATCGTGTTCCTGCCGCAGATCCTGATCCTGTTCCTCTTCATCCTCGTGCTCGAGGCCAGCGGCTACATGGTCCGCGCGGCGTTCCTGATGGACCGGGTGATGGCGAGCGTCGGCCTGTCGGGGCGCGCGTTCATCCCGCTGCTGTCGAGCTTTGCCTGCGCGATCCCCGGCATCATGGCGACGCGGACGATCGACGACGAGAAGGATCGGCTGACCACGATCCTGATCGCGCCGCTGATGACGTGCTCCGCGCGCCTGCCGGTCTACACGCTGATCATTGGCGCGTTCATTCCCAACACGCAGGTGCTGCCGTTCGTCGGGTTGCAGGGGCTGGTGATGCTCGGGCTGTACGTGATGGGCATCGTCGGCGCGTTCGTCGCCGCGCTGGTGCTGCGCCGGACGGTCACCAAGGGCGTGTCGTCGGGCTTCATGATGGAGATGCCGAAATACCAGTGGCCGCAGTGGCGCGACGTCGGCATCGGCCTGTGGAGCCGCGCGCAGATCTTCCTGAAGCGCGCCGGCGGCATCATCCTGACCTCGACGATCATCCTGTGGGTGCTGCTGAGCTTCCCCAAGCCGCCCGAACAGCCCACCGGCGCACCGAAGATCTCGGCGGTCGATTATTCGATCGCCGGGCGGATCGCGAACGGCATCGCGCCGGTATTCGCGCCGATCGGCTTCAACCGCGACATCGTCCTCGCGCTGATCCCCGCGATGGCCGCGCGCGAAGTCGCGGTCGCGGCGATCGGCACGGTCTATGCGATCGACGACCCCGACAGCAACCAAGGCGGCAAGGCGATGATCGAGAACCTCCGCGGTCGCTGGAGCCTGCCGACCGCGCTCGCCTTCCTGATGTGGTTCGTCTTCGCGCCGCAGTGCATTTCGACGATCGCCGTCACCCGTCGGGAGACCAATGGGTGGAAATGGCCCGCCTTCATGGTTGGCTATTTGTTCGCCGCCGCCTACATCATGGCTGGAATCACATATTGGCTGGCGGTGTTCGCCGGCCTCTGAGGGGCATCATGGCAGGCAGCGTCAACAAGGTCATCATCGTCGGCAATCTGGGTCGCGACCCGGAGAGCAAGGCGTTCCAGAACGGCGGCAAGGTCGTCAATCTGCGCATCGCGACATCCGAGTCCTGGAAGGACAAGATGTCGGGCGAGCGCAAGGAAAAGACCGAATGGCATTCGGTCGCGATCTTCAACGAAGGTCTCGCGAACGTCGCCGAAAAGTACCTCCGCAAGGGCTCGAAGGTCTATATCGAGGGCGCGCTCCAGACCCGGAAGTGGCAGGACGCGCAGGGCCAGGACAAATATTCGACCGAGATCGTGCTGCAGGGCTTCAACAGCGTCCTGACGATGCTCGACGGTCCGAACGGCGGCGCAGGCGGTGGTGCAGGCGGCGGCGGTGGTAGCCGTGGCGGTGGCGACGACTGGGCCGGCGGTGGCGGCGGCAACGACTTCGGCGGTGGTTCGTCGGGCGGCGGCGGTTACGGCGGCGGCGGTGGCGGTCGCGGCGGCAGCGCACCCTCGGGTGGCGGTAGCGGTGGCGGCGCACGCGGTGGCAGCTTCGGCCAGACCGGCGGCTTCTCGGACGATCTCGACGACGACGTGCCGTTCTGATTGCCGTGACGACGCTGTATTCCGTTCCCAAGACCGCCACGTTCGACGAGGCCGAGCGCTCCCGCGTGATCTCGGCCTACGACGTTGCCGGCGCGCGCGCGAAAGGCCAGCTCGACGACATCGTGGCGTTCGCAGCCGAGCTGTGCGGTGCCCCGGTCGCGTTGCTGAGCCTGGTCGAGGAGGAATATCAGCGTTTCCTGGCGCGGACCGGGTTCGACCTGGAGCAGACTCCGCGCAGCATGTCGTTCTGCGCGCACGCGATGCACCATCACGAGGTGATGGAAGTCCCCGACGCGCAGGCCGACCCGCGTTTCGTCGACAATCCGCTGGTGACGGGCGAGCCGTATGTGCGCTTCTACGCCGGCGCGCCGCTCGTCTCCAGCGAGGGTGTGCCGCTGGGGGCGCTCTGCGTGCTCGCGAACGAGCCTCGCGAAGGCCTCACCCGGTTCCAGCGCGACGGCCTCACGCTGCTGGCCAAGGCGGCGATGGGCCGGCTCGACGACCGCCGCACCGCGCGCGAGCAGGCGATGGCCGAGGCCGAGGCGCGGCGTACGCTGGAAGCGAGCGACCTGAAGTTCCGCACGCTCGCCGACACCATGCCACAGATGGTGTGGTCGACGCTGCCCGACGGCTTCCACGATTACTATAACGCACGCTGGTACGAGTTCACCGGTGCTCCCGCGGGAACGACCGATGGCGAAGGCTGGAACGACATGTTCCATCCCGACGATCAGGATCGCGCCTGGGCGATCTGGCGCCAGTCCCTCGACACCGGCGAGCCGTACAACATCGAATACCGGCTGCGGCATTTCGACGGTACGTATCGCTGGGTGCTCGGCCGTGCGCTGCCGGTGCACGACGAAAACGGCGCGATCCAGCGCTGGTTCGGGACGTGCACCGACATCCACGAACAGAAGCTTGCCTATGAAGAGCGCGAGATCATCAGTCAGGAGCTGAGTCACCGGATCAAGAACATCTTCGCGGTGATCGCCGGGCTGATCGCATTTTCCGCGCGGGGAAAACCCGAGTTCGCGGGCATCGCGACCGACCTGCGCCACCGGATCAACGCGCTTGGCCGCGCGCACGACTTCGTCCGCCCGCACAGCGCGAACTCGCGTCCGGCCGCCGCGCAGAACAGTCTGCACGGCCTTTTGCAGGAATTGTTTGAGCCGTATCAGCGAATCAACGGCGCACGTATCAGCGTCACCGGTGACGACGTGACGATCGACGATCGCTCGGCCACGCCGCTCGCCCTGCTGTTTCACGAGCTTGCCACCAACGCGACGAAGTACGGCGCGCTTGCGACCGAACTCGGCACGGTTCGGATCGCCGTCACGGCGAACGACGACACGGTGAGCTTGAACTGGTGCGAACAGGGTGGCCCGTCCGTCGCCAAGCCCACGACTCCGGCGGGTTTCGGCACGCAGTTGATAGAAATGAGTGCCGTGCGTCAGCTAGGCGGTAGCGTAAACCGGACCTGGAACGACGACGGCTTGATCGTCGACCTGAAGATTCCGAAAGCTGCCTTCAGCCGTTGACGACGCGAATCACGTCGTCATGGGCGACGGGATCATCGTTGCAGGCCAGCGCCGCCGCGGCCAGAATCGCTGCATCGCTGAACGGCTTGCGGATGTACCCAAGGCATTCCGCATCGCCGATCTGGGCAGGGTTGGCGGTCACGAACACGACCTTGACGCCGTAGTCCTGCGCCATCCGCCTGGCGATCTCCGGCCCGGTCGGTCCGTCGCGTAGATTAATGTCAACGAACGCGAAGTTGCACCCAGGTGCCGCCGCCATCGCGCTGTCGCGGTCCGCGGCGATCCCCGCGACGCCGTAGCCGGCATCCATGAGAATTCTCTCAAGGTCGAGCGCGACGAAGATTTCGTCTTCGACAATGAGGGCGGTCTTGGTCATCGGCGAAGTAACCAGTCGCCCGCTAATCGGTTCCGCCAATTCGGTGATTTAGATCAACCGCTTGTCCCGATATGGCCCAATCGTCGCAAATTTCCGCAATCGATTACCGACGCAGCAGGAACACCGCATGCTCGGCGAGCAGGTTGGCACCGCCCGCGCCGGTGCGCTTTTCGCCCGACAGGAACCAGGCGTCCTCGACGGTGATCCCGCGCGCTTTCACGAAGGCGCGGAAATCGTCGATCGTGACGTGGTGGATGTTCGGCGTGTCGTACCAGCTCTCGGGCAACTGCCGGGTCACCGGCATCCGCCCGCCCCAGAGCAGCGACAGCCGCACGCGCCAATGCGCGAAATTGGGGAAGCTGACGAACGCGCGCCGGCCGATCCGCAGCAGGTGATCGAGCACGAGATCGGGCGCGCGGGCGGTCTGCAGCGTCTGGCTGAGGATCGCGTAGTCGAAGCTGCCGTCGGGATAGCCGGCAAGGTCGACATCCGCATCGCCCTGGATCACCGACAGCCCGCGGGCGACCGCCGACGCCACGTTGTGCGCATCGATCTCCAGCCCGCGTGCGTCGACGTCGCGCGTATCGCGGAGTGCGGCCATGAGGGCACCATCGCCACAGCCGATGTCGAGCACCCGGCTGCCCTGCGCGACGTTCTCGGCAATGACGGCGAGGTCGGTCCGCAATGTCTCAGGGGGCGTCATGGCGCACTCCGCAATTGCTCGGCGAGGCCCGGTGCGAGCCTCTCCATGTAGCGATCGGCACGAACCAGCGGATGGAAACCAAGGTCCGCATACACACCGTGCGCGTCGGCGGTAACGAGCCCGAACCTGCGCAACCCGGCAAACGAAGGATGCTCCAGGAACCAGTTCACCATCCACCGCCCGAGCCCCTGCCCGCGCACCGACTCGTCGACCCATACGTCCGCCAGCCACGCGAACGTCGCGTGATCCGTAATCATTCGCGCAAAGCCGACCTGCTGCTCGTTCTCGTACGCGCCGAGACAATGCGACCCGGCGATCGCGCGCTCGACCAGACTGCGCTCGATCCCCGGTGACCAATAGCTGCTCGCAAGCCAGCCGTGGATGCGGTCGACCTGCAACTTGCTCGCGTCGTCAGACAGGATGATCGTCATCGGCCGGCCCTCAGGAAGCCGTCGACCACCCGGTTGAGATCCGGCGCCTCCAGCAGGAACGCATCATGGCCGTATGGGCTCGACAGTTCGACGAAACTGACCGGCGCGCCAGCTGCGTTCAGTGCCTGGACGATCGCGCGCGATTCAGCGGTCGGGTAGAGCCAGTCGGTGTCGAAGCTGACGAGGCAGAACCGCGATTTGGTCGCGCGGAACGCGTTGGCGAGCAGCCCGCCATGCTCTTCGGCCAGATCGAAATAATCCATCGCGCGCGTGATGTAGAGGTACGAGTTCGCATCGAACCGGTCGGTGAACGCGAGCCCCTGGTGGCGCAGATAGCTCTCGACCTGGAAATCCGCGTCGAACCCGAACGATTTCGCGTCGCGCGCCTGGAGGCGGCGGCCGAACTTCTCGGTGAGCCCTGCTTCCGACAGATACGTGATATGCGCCGCCATGCGCGCGACCGCGAGCCCGGCGGTCGGCGCCGCATCGTCATGATACTCGCCGCCACACCAGTTCGGATCGGCCATCACCGCCTGCCGCCCGACCTCATGGAACGCGATGTTCTGCGCCGTATGGCGCGCGGTCGAGGCGATCACGACGCACGCCTTCACGCGCTCGGGGAAGGTTGCGGGCCAGCTTAGCGCCTGCATCCCGCCCATCGATCCGCCGACCACCGCATGGAGCACGCCGACGCCGAGATGATCGAGCAGCATCGCCTGCGCACGCACCATGTCGCGGATCGTGATGACCGGGAAACTCATCGCCCAAGGCCGTCCGGTTGCGGGATTGATCGTCGCCGGCCCCGATGTCCCCATGCAACTACCAAGCACATTCGCGCAGACGACGAAGTGCCGCGCAGGGTCGATCGGCTTGCCCTCGCCGACCATCCGCGTCCACCAGCCGGGCTTGCCGGTGCGGGGGTGATGCGAGGCGACATGCTGGTCGCCGGTCAGCGCGTGGCAGATTAGGATCGCGTTCGACGCATCGGCGTTGAGCGTGCCGTAGGTCTCGTAGGCGATATCGACCGGCGACAGCAGCACGCCACCATCGAGCCGCAGCGGTCCCGGCAACGTGACGCGACGCGCGAGGCCGAAGCGTTGGTCGGTCGTGGGGTCAATGCTGGGGTCGATGGCAGGCGTGTCGAGCATGCCGCGCGCTACCATAGGGGGCCACGGTCATGCCAGCGCGACGGTCGTCCCGTGGTGATGCGAAGCGGGCGCTCCTTGATCCTCCCCCTGGCGGGGGAGGATCGTGAAGTCCGTCCCCACCACGCACAAAAATTTGCCACCGCGCCACCGCGCCCGCTATGTCCCGCGGCCATGACAAACATCACGCCCGCCCCTGCGCCGAAGCCCTGGATCATGGGCATCGCGCCGTACACGCCCGGCCGCTCGACGACCGATGATGGCCGCACGGTGATCAAGCTGTCGTCGAACGAGAACCCGCTCGGCACCAGCCCTGCCGCCAAGGCCGCATTCGACGCCGCCGACCGCACGCTGGAACGCTATCCGGATGCGGGTGCGGCGGAACTGCGCGAGGCGCTGGCGGCGCATTACGACCTCGATCCGGCGCGCGTGATCTACGGCACCGGCTCGGACGAGATCCTCCATCTGGTCGCGGGCGCCTATGCGGGTCCCGGCGACGAGATCATCCACGTCCGCTACGGTTTCGCGGTCTACGAGATCGCGACGCGCCGCGTCGGCGCCGAGCCCGTCATCGTCGACGACCGCGACTATGCGACCGACGTCGACGCGATCCTCGCCGCGGTCACCGAGCGCACCCGCGTGGTGTTCGTCGCCAATCCGAACAACCCGACCGGCACGTTCACGCCGCGCGCGGAAATCGCACGGCTGCATGCGGGGCTGCCGAAGTCGGTGCTGCTCGTGCTCGACCAGGCCTATGCTGAATATCTTTCGCCGGAAGAGGACGATGCCGGCCTCGCGCTGGCGATGACCGAGGCGAACGTGCTCGTCACGCGGACCTTCTCGAAGATCCACGGGCTCGCCGCTGAGCGGATCGGCTGGGGCTATGCCTGCGCGCCGATCATCGACGCGATGCACCGCATCCGCGCGCCGTTCAACGTCACCACCGCGGGTCAGGCCGCCGCGGTCGCCGCGATCGGCGACACCGCTTTCGTCGATGCGACGCGCGCACATAACGACACGTGGCGCGGCTGGTTCGTCGAGCAGATCGGGCAGATGGGCAATGCCGGGCTTCGTGCCGTGCCGTCGAAGGCGAACTTCGTTCTGGTGCTGTTCGAGGGCAAGCTGACCGCCGATGCCGCGTATCACGGGCTGATGGACGCAGGCTACATCGTCCGCTGGCTGCCGGGTCAGGGCCTGCCCAACGCACTGCGCATCACGATCGGCACCGAGGAGGAAACGCGTGGCGTCACCGCGGCGCTGCGCGATCTAGTCGAAGCGGCCTGATGCTCCCGTTCGCGCGCGTCACGATCATCGGGCTGGGACTGATCGGCTCGTCGGTGGCGCGCGCAGTGCAGGCGACGATGCCGACGGTGCGCGTCACCGGCTACGACGCCGATGCGACCGTGCGCGAAGCGGCGGACCGGCTCCAGTTCTGCGACGACGTTGCGGGCTCGGCCGGCGCAGCGGTGATCGACGCGGACCTCGTGATCCTATGCGTCCCCGTCGGGATCATGGGAGCGGTCGCGAGTGAGTTCGCGGCCGAACTCCCCGCTGATGCGGTCGTCAGCGACGTCGGCAGTTGCAAGGCGGAGATCGTCCGCGCGCTGACCGAAGCGTTGCCGGGAGCAACGGTGATCCCCGCGCACCCGGTCGCAGGCACCGAGCGGAGCGGCCCCGAAGCCGGCTTTGCAACGCTGTTCCGCCACCGCTGGTGCATCGTCACGCCCCCCGAGGGCGCCGACCCGGTCGCGGTCGAGCGCGTCTCCGAGTTCTGGCGCAGGCTTGGCGCGCAGGTCGAGACGATGGCCCCCGAGCATCACGACCGAGTCCTCGCCGTCACCAGCCATCTGCCGCATCTGATCGCCTACACGATCGTCGGCACCGCGGGCGATCTCGAGGAAGTGACGCAGTCGGAGGTCATCAAATATTCCGCCGGCGGGTTCCGCGACTTCACGCGGATCGCAGCATCCGACCCGACGATGTGGCGTGACATCTTCCTCAACAACCGCGAGGCGGTGCTGGAGATGTTGCAGCGGTTCTCGGAGGATCTGAGCCACCTCCAGCGCGCGATCCGCTGGGGCGATGGCGATGCGTTGTTCGACCTGTTCACGCGGACTCGGGCGATCCGGCGGAGTATCGTCGAGCAAGGGCAGGACGACGACGTCCAGGATTTCGGGCGTACGCACGGGTAAGGAAGTGCGACGCTCTACCTAAAAGGCACCATCCCGGTGAAGGCCGGGGTGGTCGTCTGCTTAGTTTAGTCCAGCGCGTTCATCGCCGCATGGACTCGCCGCTCCGCCTCTTCGCGCGGCAAGCCCGGCGGCACCACTTCGCCGAACCGGAAGGTGATCACACCCGGCAGTTTCGGCCCCTTTTTCGGCCACACCAGCCCGCTGTCGCACGCGATCGGCACCGTTGGCATCTTCAACGCACGATACAGCCCCGCAAACCCCGGCTTCAGCGGCGGATGCTCGCCCGGCGACACCCGCGTCCCTTCCGGAAAAATAAGGATCGATCGCCCCGTAGCCTTCGCCGCGGTTGCCTCGCGCATCATGTTCCGCATCGCCTTGGCCGACGCCTCGCGGTCGACGACGATCGCGCCGTAGCGCCGTGCCGCCCAGCCCCAGGCCGGAATATCCGCCAGTTCGCGCTTCAGCACAATCGCCGGACCGTCGAGCAGCGCCTGCAATTCGAGCGTCTCGAACATCGCCTGATGCTTGCACGCGTAGAACGCCGGCTCGGTCGGTCGCGTCCCCTCCACGCGGATATGCACGCCGAGGATCGCGCGCGCGCACCAGCGATGGAAACGCGTCCAGATCGTCGAATGCACGATTACCGCGCGGGAGCCGAACAGCGCCGAGATCGGCACGGTCACCACGATCGGCACCGAAATCGTGTAGAAAACGAGCATGAACGCCCAGTTGCGCAGCCAGATCATCCGCCAAATCCAATCCACAATGCGATCCGGCGAAGGATCAACTTGTTATATTCGTTGACCAAAGTCCCGAGCCGCGGCGTCCCCGGCACGCCATCGCCGAGGATCACGACATTCTTGTCGAGCGCCGCGGCCAGTTCCATCCGCGCACGCGCGACGTGCCAGTCCGACGTCACCAGCCGCACCGACCGGTATTTGTGCACGCGCACCCACTGCGCAGTTTCCTCCGCATTGGAGCGCGTATCGACCGCGTCCGCGCCGAGATCGATGCAGCATGCGAACAACGCCGGCGACGTACGATACTCCAGCGCGAGATCGATCGGCCGCACCCCTGGCGCGACGCCCGTCACCAGCATCCGCTTCGCCTGGTGATCGCGGAGCAATGCGATGCCGCGGTCGATCCGCCCTGCCCCACCGGTCGGCACGACGATCGCATCCGTCGTGAACCCGTCGAGCGGCTTGGGCAGCAGCAGCATGAACAGCGCGAACCCGAACGCCCAGGCGAGCGCCATGATGCCTAGGAACCGCACGATCACAGGATATGCCTTAGCGCACGGACGATCGTCACGCGGGCGGCGAGCGTGGCGAGGACGACGAACGCGATCGGCAGTATCGCCAGCGCCACCCAGTCGACTCCGCCCAGCGTCACCCCGCCGAGCAGTTCGGAGCCCAGTCCGTGCAACCGGATGCCGACGAACGCTACCACCAGCAACGCCGCGACACCGCCGCCAAGTCCGCCGATCGTCGCGTCGAGCGCGATTCGCCGCTGGAACAGACGCGCGACCTGGAGATCGGTCGAGCCGAGCATGTGCATCACCGCAATCGTCTCGCGGTGCGTTTCCAGCCCCGCGCGTGCGGCGAGCACGACGACCGCGGCTGTCGCGCTCGCCATCAGCAGGACCAGCGCCAGCGCGAGGAACGTCAGCGAACGCATCACGTCGTTGACCGGCGACATCCAGCTCTCGTGGCGATCAACGCGGACGATCGGGCTCAGGCGCCGCACTGTGGCTGCGACCCGCACCGCGGAGGCTTCGTCATGATCGGCGAGGTCGACGTCGATCATCGCGGGCACCGGCAATTGCGGGTCTGCACCATCGGACCCGAGCCAGGGTTGTAGCAGTCGCGTGAGTTCGGCGCGATCGACCGGCGTTGCCGTCGCCACTGCCGGCATCGTCCGCAACGCCGCCAGCACCCGCGCCGCAACCGCGTCACGACGGACCGGATCGCCATCGACGACCTGCACCGTCAGCCGGCCCGCCAGTTGCCCATCGAGCAAGCGCGCCGCACCCGCGGTCGCCAGCCCCAAGGCGGCGGCAAGCATCGTCAGGAACAGCATGATCGCCATCACCCACGTCATCGCGCGCAGGCCGCCCGCTTCGTCGAGCACGCGGCGCTCGACCGATGATCGCGTCTTCGACACCCTCATCATTCGGGCCGCGTCGGCGGATAACGCAGCGCCCCCGTCGGATCGAGCAGCCGCCCGCGATCAAGCCGCATCATCTGCGCGCCCGGTATCCGCCCCAGCAGATGAAAATCGTGCGTCGCGACCACGACGGTCGTGCCCAGCTTGTTGAGCGATTCGAACAGATGGAGCAGCCGCTCGGCCATGTCGGGATCGACGTTCCCGGTCGGCTCGTCCGCGACCAGGATCTCGGGGCGTGCGATCACCGCGCGGGCGATCGCGACGCGCTGTTGCTCGCCACCTGACAGCGTCGCGGGTCGCGCGTCGGCACGTTCGGTGAGCCCGACCCAGGCAAGCATCTCGCGCACCGGTTGCTCGATGTCCGCCTCTGGCATCCCCGCCACGCGCAACGGCAGCGCGATATTGTCCCAGGTCGACAGATGCGGGACGAGCCGGAAATCCTGAAAGACGACGCCGATCCGCCGGCGGAATCCGGGCAACCTGTCGCGCGACAACACCACAGCATCCTCGCCGAACAGCCGGATCACGCCGCGCGTTGGGCGTTGTGCAAGGTACAACAGCTTGAGCAGTGAGGTCTTCCCCGCCCCACTCGCGCCGGTGAGGAAATAGAACGCACCGCTGCGCAGCGTGAAGCTGAGGTCCGCCAGCGTCTCCGGCCCTGCATCAGGGCCCGTGCCGTAGCGAAGCCCGACATTCTCGAATTGGACGATATTCGCCATGACGTGGTTGCGCCCGCTCTCGCCCGCTTGTTGCCCGTGCCAATGCCCGTATCGGCGCTTTCGCATGAAAGCCCGCGCCGCTTCAAGCTTGCCACATATGCGGGCCGCGTGCTTATTCGGCACGAGATACGGTCGCGCTCCGGCGGCCGCTGGTGAAGCGTACCCATGATTCTCCAATGTCCCGAGTGCAGCACGCGCTATCTGGTCCCCGACAGCGCGATCGGGACCGAGGGGCGCACCGTGCGCTGCGCCAATTGCAAGCATAGCTGGTTCCAGGCCGCCGCACCGGACGTCGAGGATGCGCTGGAGGTCCCGGAATCTGCTCCGCTCGCACCTGCGCCGCCACCGCTTGCTCCGCTAGCAAGGCCGCCCATCGCGGAGCCGACCGAACGGTTCGCACCTTTCGCTCCTGCCGCACCGGTCGCGCCCGAGCCTGCGGTCGTAGCACCCACATTCGTTCCGCCGGCAACCCCGCAGATCGAAAACTTGCCGGTTCGCCTGCGCCGCAACACGACGCGCCGCTGGACGATCGTCGCGGTGCTTGCCGGGCTGCTGATGCTGATCGCGGCGGGAGCGATCGTGTATCTCGGTGCGCCCGGAGTCGCGGCGAAGCTAGGTCTTGGGATCGGCAGCGACGAGACTCCGCTGCGGCTGCGCGACAACCCGATCGAGCGGCGAGAACTCGACAACGGCTCGGAACTGTTCGCGGTCAGTGGCCAGGTCACCAACCCGTCGAACCAGCGCCAGCGCGTGCCCGATATCCGCGCCGAACTCCGCGATGCGCAGGGGCGGCTGGTGTATAGCTGGACGATCACGCCGCAGCAGAGGACGCTGGCGCCGGGCGGTGCGATCGACTTCAACTCCGCAACGCTGAACGTGCCGGCGAATTCGAAGCGGCTCGAACTGAGCTTTGCGGGCGAGGCGACCCGCTAGGCGGGCCGCAAACGCCGGCTCACGATCCAGAACCGCGCGCCGTGCAACAGCGCCGCGGTCAGCATCCCGAGCCCGGAGGCATAGACCAGTGCCATCGGCCCGACGCCGGCGCGCACCAGCCACCAGCCCGCGCCACCGGTGACGATGAAATACACTACGATGCTGTTCACGCCCGCCACGACCTGATCGCCGAGCGAGCGGAGCGCGTAGACCAGTACCACCTGCGCGCCGTCGAACAGGATGAACGGCGCCCACACCGGCAGCATCGCCAGTGCGACCGCATGAGTCGCGGCATCGGCCGGAAACGCCGCGACGATCGGCCCCCGCGCGACGATCAGCACGATCCCGCACACGCCCAGCGCGAGCATCGACAACCCGGTCGCGATCAGCGCACGCGAGATACCGGCCTTAGGATCGCCCTCGCCCACCGCAGCCGACACGGACGCCACACGCGGAGCCAAGCCCAAGCGCCAACCCGAACGTGACATTGTGGACCGAGAATACGATCTGGAACGCGTGCGCGACGTCGTCGCCGAACTGCGTCGACAGTGCGATCAGGATCGAGAAGCCGGCAAGCTCCAGCCCCGACGCGACCGCGGGGACGATCCCGAACACCGCCAGCGCCGCGATCCCGGCCGGGACCCCGCGCCAGGCGGCCAGATCGATTCGCCGAACGTCGCGCTCCTTTGCGCGCGGCAAGGTCAGCGCCGCGGCGATCATCCCGACCGCCCCCAATCCCGACGCGATCGCGGTGGCCGTCGCTGCCCCGACAGCCCCCATCGCCGGCAGCCCGAGATGACCGCCCGACATCGCCCAGGCGAGCACTGCGTTGAGCGGCAGGATCGACAGGTTGACCACAGCGACGCGGCGCGGTCGACTGACGCCCTCCAGGAAGAAGCTGGCGGCGACGATCATCAGCTGCGGCGGATAGGTGAACGCCATCACCCGCACGACCCTCCCGGCCGGCTCGACCAGCGCGGGTGCTACGCCGATCCCGCGAGCATGCCGTCCGCGAACACGAACATCACGGCACCTACGACGAGCCCGAGTAGCAACCCCAGCACCAACCCTTCGCGGAGCACCTGCCCGGTCCGCGGCAGATCCCCCGCCCCGTCGGCCCGCGCGGTATGGACGAGCACGCCCGACAGCCATGCGAGACCGGTGACGATCGCGATGAACGTCAGCGACCGGCTCGCACCCAGCGCCGCAACCTCATGCGCGCCGACGAGGCCTACGACGATCACGTCGGTGACGTGCAGGATCGTCCAGTTGAGGCTCGTCAGCATCACCGGCCACGCCAGCGCGAGAATGCGCCGGGTTTCAGCCTTCATATCGGTAGAGAGAAAGGGCGCAGCCATTGTTTGCGGTACCGAACGAAGGCTTTTTCGCAAAGGGCGTTGCGTAGCGTTCAAACCCTTGCTAGTGGCGCTCGCCTACCAGATGCCGGGTCCGCCCGGTGATGTTTCATGGGCGGCCATGGCGGAACTGGTAGACGCGCAACGTTGAGGTCGTTGTGGGCGAAAGCCCGTGGAAGTTCGAGTCTTCTTGGCCGCACCATTTTTTTCTGATCGAGTAAACACCCCCTTCGAGGGTCCCCCTTTCGCAGCTGTGCGTTGGGCTTTGCGGAGGCATTGCATGAGTTCGATCGACGACACGGTCATCGATACGCCCGAGGGGCCGATGACGTTTGCGCAGTGGAAGAAGAAGAACCCCGTCCAGCTGCCCTCGCGCCGGACCAAGGGGAAGAAGCTGCCGAACAAGGTGAAGCTGACCACCGACGAGAAATAGTGTCGCTAAAATTCTTCCCGCCAGGGGAAGTGGCTGGGGCTTGCCAGACGGAGGAGAGGACACGGAACAGGCGTCATCGCCGTCCTCCCCCTCCGTCACCTTCGGCGACACCTCCCCCTGGCGGGGGAGGATTTCACGCTCAGTGCTTCCCCGAACTCCCTGACCCTTGCCTTGCCCGGATCATTCGCGCCTGGAACTTCACGCGTTGCCAGAACGTCGCGTCGTCGAGCCGCCATTGGCGGATCGCCTGCGTCGCCAGCGTCTCGATCAGCGCCTCGCTCGTCGCCGCATCTTGCGCCGCAAACGCCCGTGCGAGGTCCTCGACGCACGGACCGTGGTCGGTGAAGTCGCGCGGCAGTGGCATGGGTGTCGGCTGGCTCGGCATCGGCATATGTTTCTCTCCCATTATTATCGTCGCCCGCCGAACAGCGCGCGCGTGGCGCCACCGATCGTCGTCTGGTCGAATTTCAGCCGCATCGTCACGTACGGCCCCTGCCGCGTGTAGCGGTCGTCCTCGAAATCGCGGTCGCGGTAGCCGGACACGTTGTAGCCGGCGCTGATCCACGTGTTCTGCGCGGGCGACACGCCGACCGACGGCCCGCCGCTCCAGGACCAAGCGCCACGCTCCCACGCATGCTGGACCGAACCGCTGACGCCGATGTCGAACCGCGTGCCGACATCCTGGCGCAACTCGAACCCGGTCACGTCGATATACCCGTCATAGGTATCGTCGGCGAAGCGCCCGGCGACGTACTTCGCACCGTAATACAGCGTCGCCTCGGTGCCGTGGCCGAGCCCTTCCGGACCGGTGCGATAGTTGATCGCCAAGTTGTTGATGATCCGCGACGTCACCTGATCGCCGCCACCGTACGCCGGCACGCCGAGCGAATTGGTGTCGGTAAACCCGGCATCCGCGCTCTCGTGCCGCAATTCGAGCCGTTCGAGCACCGACCAGCGGCTGTCTAGTGGACGCAGCGCGAGCGCAACGTCGGCGGTGGCATAGGTGGCGACCGCACCGGTCTTGTCCTTGATCGTATACCCCTTGATGCTCGACGCGAGTGTCTTGCCCTGCCCCAGCGTGCGCAGGAAGTTGGTGGTGATCCCCCAGCGATCGCCGCTGTCGGCGTTGCGATATTCCAGGCGCCCGTTCACCGACCAGCGTGCCTGGCGGTAGGTCGCGCCGAGCGTCACCGCGGCATAATCGCCATTGGTCTGGTCCTGCCCGACATAGCCGCCTGAGGTGACCGGCTGGAACGCGTTGACGACCGCGCCGTCCGGAATTTGCCCCTTCAGCGTGTTGCTCGCGTCGAGCGTACCGTCGACGGTCCAGTCCTTGCCGAGCGGCACCGACTGGCTGAGCCCGTATTGCGCATAGGTCCGCGCACCGTTTTCCCCAATCGCCTGCTGGTTGAGCGTGCTCATCAGCTTGGCACCGTTCCAGGGGGCGACGTCGACGCCGAACTGCTTGGTATGCGCGACATAGCCGTCGCCGTTCGCGATCTCGTATCCGCCGATCAGGCGGATGCCGGGCTTGATCCGATAGGCGAGCTGGATCTGGTGGCGGATCGGGAAGTCGACGCTGTCGCTGTCGCCACCGGGCGCGAACTGCGTCTGCCCGGTGAGCGTCACCGCATTGCCGAACAGCGCCTGCGTGCCGCCAACCGTCAGCAGACGACTGTCGCGGTTCTTGCCGTCCATGCCGCGGTCCGACGCGAACTGGCCGCCGACGAAGATCGTGCCGGTGTCGCGGCGGTATTCGAGGCGGGCCTCGCCAGCGGCGCGCGTGCCCGGGTTGGTCAACTGCTGCTGGTACCAGGCGACCCCGGTCACGCTCAGCCGATCGGTCAGCCGTAGCCGGCCGTCGAGTCCGAATTTGCGCGTCCCCGCCTCGACGAGGTTCTGCTGGCCGACGCCGAACGCGGTGTCCTGCTGGCGGGCATAGGCGAGCAGGTCGAGCTTGGTGCCGTGGTGATCGACCTCGGCCAGATAGGCGAGGCCCTGGCCGAGCCCGCCGCGACCGCCCTTGGCGATCTCGCCGCGCAGTTCAGTGGTCGCATCGACGCGCGCCTTGATGTCTGCGCCGAGCACGGTGGCCTTGCCGACGGTCTCGTCGCGGATCACCGCAGCGCCCACTTCGACGCGGCCGTTGGCGAGCTTGGTCGCGACGCGCGCGGCGGCTGCGAGCTTCGCCGACCTGCCGCCCTCGACCTCGTAGTCAGCGACGATGAAGATCGGATTCAGGTTGCCGTCGCGGCTCAGGATCGGCTGGCGGAAGCGGACGGTGCCCATCGACGTGTCTATGTCGTAGTCTATGTGGCGGGTGAGTTCGGTGCTGGCGACGATCAGTTCGGAGCGGAAGCGATCGCGGGTTTCGAGGCGTAATTTGTCGCTGTTCGGCACGATGTTACGCCCCGACAGGCGGTAGGGACCGGACAGCCCGTTGCCCTGGATTTCGTCGCGCGAATAGAGCGTGTCGGTATGCGCGGCGAATCCGGTCGCACGCACTCGCTTGCCCTCATACGCGGTCTTGATGCCGTTCAGCGTGCGGTTGTAGCGCGTCAGCTGCGTATCGGTGAAGCCGGTCTCGAAATCGCCGAACAGCGCGTAGAACTCACGACGCTCGAGCCGCAGGTACAGCTTCCGGCGGGTTGCCGCGTCATAGCCCTGGCGCGAGCCGTCGCCGTAGACGGTGTAATAGCGGTCGGGGTCGATCGTGCCGAGCAGCCCGCGGTCGGGATCGTATTTGCGGTCGCTGTCATAGGCGATCGTCGCCAGCCACGAGCCCTTGACGCGACCCTTGGCATAGAAAGCAAGCTGGCCATCGGTGACGACGCTGTTGCGCTGCGACCTGGGCAGCCCCGACTGGCGCTTGCTGAGCATGTCGTAGCCAAGCGAGCCTGCGCCGAACCCGACCACGACCCAATCCTTTTGCGATGCGGCCAGCCAGGCGCGGACTTCGCTGCTGTGGACGATCTTGTCCTCGGTCAGCGAGACGATCGCGTGGACGGCGCCTGCCTGCGTGGTCGGCTGGAGCGCGATGAAGGCCAGACCGTCGTCGCCGACCACCTGCGCGGTGGTGGACGACCGCTCGCGACCGGCAAGCTGGCGGCCCTGTTCGAGTTCGGCCTCGACCGCCGCGGTATAGGGCTGGTCGACGGTGAAGGGGATCAGCGTGCCTGCGCGCACCGGACGACCGGTCTTGTCGGTCACGCGTACCGCGATCAGCGGGCGCGTCAGGCCGTCGGCGACGAGCCGGCTGCTGGCGGCGTCGAACACCGCGCGAACGCCGGGCCCTGAGTAATGCACCATGCGGTCGAGCGTCTTCACGACGCTACCGTCGGCGGCGAGCACGCGCGCCTGAAGCCGATTGTCGCCGTCGATCAATGGGATACCCGTCCAGCGCGAAACGGCGATGTCGGTACCGTCGCGCTGATCGGTGCCGTCGAACGCGAGCGGCTCGACCTGCTTGCCGTTGATCGTCAGCGCGACACGCTGGCCGGGCGCGTGCTTGACGACCGCGCGGACGATCGGCGCGCGGGGGTTGTGGTCGGCCTGTGGGAACAGCCAATCGATACCGGCCGTCTGATCGCCCGCCAGCCAGTCGCGGCTGCCCGCGGCGACGGCGGCATCGGCGACCGTGACGGGGAGGCCCGCGTCCGCCGACGCAGCCTTGCCGGTCGGCTTGAGCTGGAAGTCGACGCGCTTGAGCAGGCCGCCGTCGCCCTCGACGAAGCGCGAGATCGGGCTGTTCGCCTGGCGCGTGTCGATGTCGCAGGCGACCGGTGCGTGCGTCGCGGGGATGCTCGACGTGTCGATCTGGACGACGTGGCGCCCGGCGCGGACGCCCTCGAAATGGTACAGCCCGTCGCGATCGGTGGAGACGAACGTGCCGTCCTCCATCAGCAGGCGGATTCCGGGCACGCCCTTGCGCTTGTCGACCGGATCGCCGCAATTCCCCTCGGTCACGCGGCCGATGATCGTCATCGCGTCGGTGAACAGCAGCGGGCGCAAACGGACGGAGGCGGCAGCCTCGTTGCTGGTGACGGTGCCCTGTCCGACGACGCGCGCGCGGTTGAGCGCTTCGCCGGTGGGTGCGCCGGGAGCGATGCTGACGACGTATTTCAGTTCGGCCGAGGCACCTGCGGCGAGCACGGGTATGACGAAATCGAGGCCGCGGCCGTCGGTCGACACGGTCGGCTCGTCACCGCCGCGCGCGGAATTGCGTTCGTAGCGTAGTCCCTTGGGCAGCGTGTCGGCGACGTGGAGCCCGCGCGCGGGGACCGAATCGCGGTTGGTGATGCGCAGCAGATACTGGACGAAATCGCCCGGCGCCGCTTCACGCACCGATGCCACCTTGGTCAGCAGCAACGTTCCTGCACCGGGACTGTCGAGCGGGATGTCGGCCGAAAATGGCTCGGGCGTCGACAGCGTCAGCGATCCGCCGAAGCTGGTATCGTTGAGGATGAACGGTGTGCCCTGCGGATCCTTCAACGCGGCGAGCGTCGCGCGATCGACGGTCGACGGCGCGGTGTAGGTGCCGGGCGGCGTCACCTTCAGGTAATAGCGGCCGGGTGCGGTGAGTGGGAATCGGTACCGGCCGGTCTCACCCGGGTACACGCGGCCGCTGGCGTCGGTGACTGCCTCACCGGTGACGACGGTGGAGGGATAGCGGCTGACGCCGTCGTCGCCGAACACGGTGGCGGGCTGGCCGGCATCGTCGACCAGCGACACGGTCGTGCCGTCGACCAGCGCACCGGTCCGCGAATCGAACGTGTAGCCGGCCGGATCGATCAGCAGCGACGCCATCGAGGCAAGGCTGTAGCCATCCTCGGCAAAGCTCAGCTTGATCGTTGCGCCGCGCATGTTGCGGATGTCGCAGGCGGCGAGTTCGGGATGCTTGCCGGTCGCGCTGGCGGGGATGCCGCCGGCGAAGATGCCGCTGTCGGCCGCGGTCTCGGTGAGTGTCAGCGTCGTGTGGATCGTGCCGACATCGACTGCGATGACAGACGTCTCGCGCGCGTCCGGGTCGTGGTTGCCGGCCTGATTGTCGAGCACCAGGATCATGTCGGCATAGATGTCGATCGCCGCGACCCAGGGTGATTTGGCGAAGGTTGCCGCGTCGATCGGCGCGGGTGTGAACTGGAAGGTCGGGGTGGTCTGACACGTCGCGCCAGTCAGGTCGTAATTGGGCGGCGGGAGGTGGAATGTGAGCGTGGTCGGGCGCTTGGCCCGGTTCACGTCGAGCGAAACCGTATTGGACGGCACCGCGCGTACGCCGGAATCGCTGGCCGCGTCGTCGAACGACAGCGTCGCGGTATTCTGGATACGAGTCGTCTGGACACCCGTCTGCGCGGCCGCCGGCAGGGTGCCGACGATCAGCCCGAGCAGGAGCGTCAGGAGCAGGGCGCAAAGGCGCGAAAGGCGACGGAAGCTGGACATGAAGGGTCCTCTCCCGACGCGCGTCTCCACGCGCCGGGATCGGTCGTTCCTTGTTCGTGAGGAGCGGAGACTGGGTGGTGGGACTTAGTTGATCGTCACGCGGAAGCTTGCCGCTACCGACGTCCCGCCGAGCAGGGTCGGAATCGTCGCGGTCACCTTCTTCGTGCCGGCATTGTACGAGCCGGTGAACGGAGTCAGCGGGATCGCCGATCCGTCGTCGTTCGCAGGGAAGCCGTTCAGCACGCATGCTCCGCCGACGCCCAGCCCACCGATCGTGATCGATCCCGGCTGATAGGTCGTATTGGCCGGAATGATATCGGTGAGATTGACGTTGCTCGCAGGCACCAGCAGCGTCGCGTTGTTGACGACCAAGCAATATTGCACGACCGCACCCGGAATTGCCTTCGGCAGCAACAGGCCGGAGACCGGATCGGAAATCACCACCGACGACTTCGTCACCGTCAGGTTGACGTTGCGCGTCGTGATTTCATAGCCAAGTGCCGCACGGCCATAGCCGTTGCTGGCGATATCGGGGCCAAGACCATCCGAATCATTGTCCGCGAAGACCACGTCGACCGCGTTGTCGTCGTTGGCGAGAAGGCTGGGCACCAGGGCCGCGCCCTGCGCCGCCGCATCGCCGCCCGCCGCGACCTGCGCGATCAGCGTGACACCCGCGAGCGAGACCGCCTGAACGTTGGGCACATCCGCGACGATGAACACGATCGCCGATTGATCGGCACCGAGTTCGTTGATGTACGTGGCGGTATCTGCGCCCACGTCATAGGTGCCGTTGCCGTTCGAATCGACGAACACCTTGATGTTGGTCACGTCGAAATTGTCGCCGGTGAACAGCCCCTGGATCGGCGTCTGGCTGGTCGACAGCAGGAAATCCTGTATGCCGTTGGTGTTGTTCGTCACCTTGAACGTCAGGACGGCGCCCGCTTGGCCGACCGAGACCTGCGTGTTGGCGGGCTGGTTGGTGGCGACGGTCAGGTTGACCTTGCGATCGACCACGAACGTCGCGGCGTTCGACGTTGCCGACTGCTGGACGCCGTTGACCAGATAGCTCGCCTGCGCGGTGTTGGTGACGGTCGTCCCGGCGGCGGTACCTGCTGGTCCCGGTGCGGTCTGCGCCATTGCAGTCCCTGCAGACACGATGGCGGCCGTACCGGCCAGCAGCGTGCGTATTACCCCTTTTGCGTACATCGTTTAGGTCTTCCTTCTGTGATGATTTTGGTCAGGTGTGGAGAGAGAGATGGGCCGGATCATTTGAGGACGGCCTGGAACGCGAACTGGCCCTGCGAACCCGCCGCTAACGGACTTGCGAGGCGCCACCGGACGCTGGTGACATCGTTGGGGCTCGCCGCGCGCGTGCTGCCATCGGGGCTGCGGACGCGGAGGGTGGCGAGCGAACCGTAAGTTTTGCCGTCGACCGAGACGTCGGGTGCGGGCGAACCGGGATTGGCCGATCGGTAGGCGATCTGGCGCGGCAACGGGTTGTCGAGCACCACGTTCGCCAGCGACTGCGCGCCGCTGTTGCGATAGGCGAGAACGAAGATCACCTTGTCGCCCGGCGTCACCTTGGTCGGCTTGACCAGCGTAACCCGGGTGGTGCCGTCGGCTGCGGCGCTGCGGGCCTCGACGAGGATGCTGCTGCTGACCTGCAACGGACCGGCAGCCGCGGAGGCTGCGGCGGCCGTGGCGACCAGAACGGCGGCAGTCATTGGACGCGTAATCATGGCTTGGCTCCTCATTGGATCTTGGCTTTGAACTGGACGGTGTGGCTGGACCCGGCGGCGACCCGGCCGAGCGCGACGGTGACGCCGGCGCCCTGCGCAGTGCTCGGGTCGAAGCGCCCGGCGTCGTCGTCCGCGCCATCGCTGAGCGGCGCACCGTCGAGCGTCAGGCTGCCGGGGACGAACACCGTGCCGACGGGGATCGGGTCGGCGATCCGTGCGCCGCTGACGGCATCGGTGAAGCGCGCCTCGAGCGTGTAGGTGATGACCGCGTCGCGGACAGCGGTCTGCGATCCGTCGGCGGCACGCACCGACTGGCTCTTGAGCAGCACCGGGCCCGCGAGCGCGGTGCCGAGCGGGACCGAGACGGTGGCGAGTGCGCCGGTCGGTCCGACCACCGCATCGCCGCCGCCATCACCCGCGCTGGGATAGACGTTGCCCGTCGCGCCGGATCCCGTCGTCGAGCGCGCGGTGACGGTCAGCACGGCGTTCGCGGCGCCGCCCTCCGGCGTGGCAACCAGGATCGCGAGCAGCTTGAGCGACTGGCCGGGCGACAAGAGCGGCGTCTTGCCATCGACCGGCGCGACGTCCTTGGCAGGATCGTAGAGGCCATCGCCGTCGGTATCGATCACCAGCGTGCGCAACACGGCCGCGCCGGGCGACACGGAGGCGGCCAGCACGAACGATTCGGTGCCGTTGTCGAGGTTGGTCAGCGTGAAGGGAATGGCGACCGGCTGCGCGGTGACGACGACCGCGCCCCGCCCGTCGCGGACCAGCGCCACGTCGAGCCGCTCGGCGACGATGATCGTGACGGTGTTCGAGCTGGTCGACTGCGCCGTACCATCGGCATCGTACCGAAGGCCGGCGGTATTGACGATCGGCGTACCCGCGGGCGTGCCGATCGACGTCGCGACAGCCGGCGCCTGGGCAAGCGCCGGCTGGGACAATCCTGTACTCAGAATGCATGTCAGCAGACACGGTGCCGCTGCGACGCGTCGAAACCGCCCGCTCTTTCCCCCATGCTGTGACATCAGACGAATCAATTTTCTTCCCAATCCTTTGATCGGGAACAAATTGTCCGAAGCCACTTAATCAAATACTACGAAATCAAAATGGGATCATAAAGCAAAACTATGATAGTTAATGTGACGACATCCGTTTCGAACTTTAAGCTCAGTATATTACACTGTGAAACGGCATCATCTTGCATTGCTGTTGAATCGCAAGCAACTTGAACCCGTAATGGCTTTATTGTGTAATACGTAAAAAAAGCGGCCGCGACACGCTTCAAAGAAGACGCGCCGCGGCCGGTCTTGGCAGCGTGGTGACTGGGTTAGCCGCGAAGAAGCGCGCGCAGATAGGCCTTCATCTGCTGGTCGCCGGTATAGCTCAGCGAAATCTCGACGCGCCGCCGGTCGGTCGGGTCGGTGACGCGGTCGATCAGCTTCAACTTGTGGAGATGCTCAATCCAGCGCTGCGACGTGGTGACGGGTGCGTCGGACATGCTGACCAGCGCCTTGATGTTCATCGGCATACGGTCGTCGCGCGATGCGAAAAGCGCCAGGAGCATGTCCCAGGCCGGTTCGTGGAACAGTTCGCCAGGCAGGAACTTCCGCCGCAATCGCCGTTGCTCGAGCACCGCATTCGCATGTTCGACGAGCGCGGCGTCGTTCGGTTCATTGCCTACCGGTGCCGGTTCGGCAGCCTTGGCGACCCGTCCGTTGAACTCCTCCGCGACCGCCGACAATTTGGCAGTCAGATCCTTGACCAATTCCACGACGGTTTCGTTTTTCACCAAAGGCTCCCCGTTGCCATCGACCCGTTACCATCGACCCTGATACGCGATCGAAACCGCGTGCCCGCAACCTGTCGCTGCTATCGCACGCAAACCTTCGACCATCCCAGATACAGGCTGAGACACCCTGATATTCGGACTAAACGCCAAAAAGCCGGCGGCGTCCCTCCATTTTGTTAACTAACAGGACAGTCACATCCAAATACAACTACATTTAGGTATCACACTCAAACTTATTATATATTAATCAAATCGTTATGGATCTTATTGTCGCGCCAGACGCCCGTTTCGGTTTCGATCAAAGGCTCGCTATTGTACTTATACAGAGACGCGTGAGTCCGCCTTGCGGATGCTTCATACCCGGCAGATCATGCCAGCAGCGAAACACCGATTTGCGATGAATCGATATCGCGTGCGTCCCATAGTCCGATCGAACGTGCCATGCGTTGGGCGTCGATCGCAGGAAAGGGTATCGTGTCCGCTTATCTCAATGCCGTAGGGTCCGCCGTTCCCGGTCACGATATCCACGCGGCGTTCATCGCCTGGGCGCGATCGCGCGTCGATGCCCGTGCCGAGCGCGTCTTCGACCGGATGGCGTCGCGGTCGGGGATCGGGCACCGCTGGTCTGTGCTGCCGCCGACCGCGGGGGGTGGCTCGCCGGTCGACGATTCCGGCTTCTACGCGACCGAACCGCATCCGGGGACGAGCGCGCGGATGGTGCTGTATGCCGAGCATGCGCCCGACCTCGCGATCCGCGCGATCGAGGCGTTGCGCGAGAAGGTTGCGGTCGAGGGCATCACGCATCTTGTCGTGGCCAGCTGCACAGGGTTCGTCGCGCCGGGGATCGACCAGATCATCGCGCGTCGGCTTGGCCTTTCGCCGAGCGTCGAGCGGCTGCTGATCGGTTTCATGGGGTGTTACGCGGCGATCGTCGCGTTGCGAAGTGCGCGGCACATCGTCCGCTCCGAGCCGCACGCGCGCGTGCTGGTGGTGACGGTCGAGCTTTCCACGCTGCACCTGCAACCGGCCAACGACATCGAGGCACTGCTGGCGATGCTGCAGTTCGGCGATGGGGCTGCTGCGGCGCTGGTGACGGCGGATGCGACCGGGTTCGCGCTCGAAGCACCGTTCGCCGCGTCCTTACCCGATAGCGAGCAGCTGATCCGCTGGGATGTTACCGATGCGGGCTTTGCGATGCATTTGTCGGGGGAGGTGCCGGGACGGATCGCCGCCGCGCTGTCCGACGAGGAATTCCGTGCGATCGTGAGTGCGGGTCAGCCGCCCGAATCGATCGACGGTTGGGCTGTCCATGCCGGTGGGCGATCGATCCTCGATGCGGTCGAGCATGCGATGCACCTGAAGCCCGAGGCGCTGGCAGCGTCGCGGCAGGTGCTGGCGGACAATGGCAACATGTCGTCGGCGACGTTGATGTTCGTGTTCGAGCGACTGCTCGCCGGGCCACCGGTCGAACACGGCGTGGCGCTCGCGTTCGGGCCCGGCCTGGCAGCGGAGGGCTTCGGGTTCCGGAGCGCGGCATGAGCCTCGCGGTCCGCAGCCAGGCCGAGGAGCAGATGGATGCCGACGATCTCGATGCGGCAACCTATGCGGACGTCGTCGGCGATCTTGCCACCGTCAACACGGTGACGATGGCGCGCCGCCCGACGCTCAACTTTCTCGCGCGGGCGACTGCGGGGCGGAAAAGCTTCCGGTTGCTCGACGTCGGGTTCGGCGATGGCGACATGCTGCGGCGGATCGCACGCTGGGCGAAGGCGAAGGGTATCGACGCGGAACTGGTCGGGGTCGACCTTAACCCGCGCAGTGAGCAGGCGGCGCGGGCGCATGGCGGCGACATCCGCTACGTCACGGGCGACTATGCCGACCTCGCGCATGAGCCGTGGGACGTGATCGTCAGCAGCCTCGTCGCGCATCACATGAGCCACGACCAGCTGATCGCGTTCCTGCGGTTCATGGAAGGACATGCGAGCGCGGGGTGGTTCGTCAACGACCTCCACCGCCACGGCTTCGCGCACTGGGGTTTCCCCGTCCTTGCGACGATCGCACGCTGGCATCCGATCGTGCGCCACGACGGGACGCTGTCGATCGCGCGAAGCTATCGCCCCGACGAATGGCCGCCGCTGCTCGCCGAGGCCGGCATCACCGAGGCGAAGGTCCGCCGCGTATTCCCGTTCCGGTTATGCGTCGAACGCCTGCGCTGATCGTCGGCGGCGGGCTCGCCGGTGCCGCGACCGCTATCGGATTGGCGCGTGCCGGCCTGCCGCATCTGCTCGTCGAGCGATCACGCGAGACCGGTGATGCGATCTGCGGCGGGTTCCTGAGTTGGCGGACGCTAGAGACACTGGCGGGGCTCGGGATCGACCCGGACACGTTGAACCCCGAGCGGGTGACGCGCGCGCGCATTTTCGCGGGCAATCGCCGGGCCGAAGCCGCCCTGCCCCATCCCGCGGTCTCGGTGACGCGCCACCGGCTCGATACCGTGCTGCTGGCAGAGGCCGAACGGCTGGGCACGCCGGTCGAGCGCGGTGTCACCGTGCGCGAGATCGACGCGACGAGCGCACGACTTGCGGACGGCGCGACGATCGCGGCCGATGCGCTGTTTCTGGCCAGCGGCAAGCACGACGTTCGCGGGATGGCGCGCCCCGAGGAGGCACGCGGCCTCGACCCAACGCTGGGGATCCGCGTTCGGATCACGCCTTCGCCTGCGCTTAGCAAAGCGCTCGCGGGCGGCATCGAGCTTCACCTGTTCGACCGCGGCTACGCCGGCCTGGCGATGCAGGAGGACGGCACCGCGAACCTCTGCATGGCGGTTCACCGGTCAAGGCTTCAGGCAGCCGGCTCCCCTGCGCAATTGCTCGAAGCCCTCGGCCGAGAGATGCCCGCACTCGGCGAATGGGTCGCACTGATCGACCCCAGCGCACAGATCGATGCGATCGCCAACGTCCCTTACGGCTGGCGCCAGCACACCGGTGCCGACGCGCTCTTCCGTCTCGGCGATCAGGCCGGCGTGATCCCCTCGCTCGCCGGCGAAGGCATGGGCATCGCGCTCGCCAGCGGAGTCTCAGCCGCGCGCGCCTACGAGAACGGTGGCCCCGCAGCCGCATCGTCATGGCAGGAGGATTTCGCCCGCCGCCTCGCCCGCCCGATCGGTATCGCCGGCATCGTCCGCAATATCGCCGAAAGCGAACGTGCGGCGTGGCTGCTTCCTTTCCTGCGCCCCACACTGATCCAGGTCATCGCCAACGCAACCAGATTGGGGCAATCTTGAAAGCCGCCCCGCCAGCACGAGATGCATGTCCATGGACCAGCTCAATCTTTCCGAGGCCGAATGGCGCAAGCGGCTCACGCCCGAGCAATATCATGTTCTGCGTGAGGGCGGCACCGAGCGCGCCTTTGCGGGCGTACTGAACGACAACAAGGCCGACGGCATCTACCGCTGTGCGGCGTGCAGCAACGAGCTGTTCGACAGCGCGGACAAATATGATTCCGGCTCGGGGTGGCCGAGCTTTACCCAGCCGATCGGCCCCGACGCGGTCACCGATCACGCGGATCGCAGCCACGGTATGACGCGCATCGAGACGCGGTGCGCGCGCTGCGACAGCCATATGGGGCACGTCTTCCCGGACGGTCCGCCGCCTACCGGGCAGCGCTATTGCATGAATTCCCTATCGCTCGAATTCCGGCCGCGCAAAGCGAACGTCGCGGCCTGATGTCGCTTGTAGGGCGGGACCATCGCGCGTAATTCTGCGGCCACATGGCTCGTACGCGTTCTGCTCCCCCGTCCCGTCGGTCCCCAACTCCCCCGGCGTCACGCTGGCGGCGGCGGCTGGTCGTCTTTCTCCAGGTCATGGTCGGGATCGGCGTCCTCGCGCTCGGTGCGCTGGCGATCGCGGTGTATATCGCGATGTCGCAGCTCCCCAGTTTCGACAGCCTGAAGTCGTCGCCCAACGGCCAGATGATCCGCGTCCATGCCGCCGACGGCACCGTGATCGTGTCGATGGGGCCGAGCTTCGGCGAGTGGCTGCCCTACGGACAGATCCCCAAGGTGATGCGCGACGCGACCGTCTCGGTCGAGGATCGCCGCTTCCGCTCGCATATCGGCGTCGATCCGGTCGGTATCGCGCGCTCGGTGAAGGTGCGGTTCGATCGTGGTCACTGGACGCAAGGGGGGTCGACGATCACGCAGCAGCTCGCGCGGACCGTCTTCCTCAACAACCAGAAGAAGTTCGGCCGCAAATTCCGCGAGGGCATCCTGGCGTTCGCGCTCGAATGGAAGTTCAGCAAGGACCAGATCCTCGAACTGTATTTGAACAAGGTCTACTACGGCGGCGGCGCCTACGGGATCGACGCGGCTTCGCGGAAGTTCTTCGGACACGGTGCGGATCACCTGAGCCTCGCCGAGGCTGCGGTTATCGCCGGCCTCGTCAAGGCGCCTTCCAACTATTCGCCGACCGCCGATGCCGAGGCCGCGATGGGCCGCGCCGGGGTGGTGCTGGAGACGATGCAGGAAACCGGCGCGATCACCGCGTCGGAGGCTGCCGATGCCGATGTCTCGGGGCTGAAACTGGCGCCCGAGCCCAAGCAGAACAGCGTGCGGTACTTCACCGACTGGGCACTGCCGCAGCTCGATACGCTGATCGACGAGACCACCGAACCGCTCGAAGTCTGGACGACGCTCGACCTGACGATGCAGCGCCAGGCGGACGACGCGATCCGCGCCAATGCCCCACCCGGCGCACAGGGCGCGCTGGTCGCGCTCGATCGTGGCGGCGAAGTGCGCGCGATGGTCGGCGGCAAGGATTACGTGTCGTCGATCTACAACCGCGCGACGCAGGCGGTCCGCCAGCCGGGCTCATCGTTCAAGCTGTTCGTGTACCTCGCCGCGCTGGAGGCCGGCCACAAGCCGGAGGACTCGATCGTCGACGAACCCGTCACGATCAACGGCTGGAGCCCACGCAACGATTCGCGACGCAATTCCGGTGCGGTCTCGCTGCGGACCGCGTTCGCCTATTCGCTGAACACCGTCGCCGCCAAGCTCGGCCAGGAGGTCGGCTTCAACACGGTCGCCGACATGGCGCGGCGGTTCGGCATCACCACGCCGGTCAACGTGCATCCGTCGATGGTGCTGGGCACGTCGGAAGTCCGCGTGATCGACATGACGCGGGCGTTCGCTTCGGTCGCCAGCAAGGGCGTGGCGGTGACGCCGTACGGGATCACGCGAGTCACGGCCAACGGCCAGACGATCTACACGCATGAGGTCGACCGTAGCCACGTATTGGTCGCGCCCTATGTCGCCGCCGAGATGACCGACCTGCTGCAAACCGCGGTGAACACCGGCACCGGTCGCGCGGCGCAGATCGGTCGCCCGGTCGCGGGCAAGACCGGCACGACCACCGCATCGAAGGACGGCTGGTTCCTCGGCTTCTCCAGCGGGATCACTACGGGCGTGTGGATGGGTCGCGATGATGCCAAGCCGATCGCCGGCCTGCACGGCGGCACCGCGCCGGCCAAGGCCTGGGCTGCGTTCATGAAGCCTGCGACAGCCAACCGTCCGATCGAGCAGTTCGATACGAAGGTCACGCTACCCGAATGGCAGCTCGAGCCCGACGAGGAGAGCTATTTTGGCCAGCCAGACAATGGCCAGATGGCGGTCGACGCGGACGGCAATCCGATCGAGCAAGGCCAGCCGCCGGTGCCGACCGACGCGCAGACCGGCGACACGATCCCGCGGCCCGATGCGGATCAGCCCGAGGTGGCACCTGCTCCGCCTCCACAGCAGATGAACCAGGATTGGATCGACCGGGTCACCGGGCGTGAGCGGCGTGAGCCGTCACCGGCTGGCCGGCAACCTCTCCAACGCGATGTGCCACGCGACCAGGTGCAGACGCAGCGCTTCCAGAGCGATCAGGAAGAGCGTCCGAACCAGTGAAGCTCCGCGCCGTGCGTGCGTAGCCAGACGCGCGCGGGCGTCGGGTCTTCGCCGTACAATTGCTCCACGAGTGCGTGGAAGACCGGCGCGTGGTTCATGTGGACGCGGTGCGCGACTTCGTGCGCGACGGTGGCGCGACGGACCCAGCTTGGTGCGAGGATCAGCCGCCAGCTGTAGCGGATGATCCCGCTCGACGCGCAGCTTCCCCAGCGGCCCTTGGCATCGCCGACCGCGACCTGCGCGACGCTGACCTTCGCCTTGGCGGCGTATTCGGCGGTCTCGGTCTCCAGCACGGCGAGCGCGGTGCGTTTGAGCCATGCTTCGACGCGACGGGCGATGGTTTCTGAAGGGCCGGATAGCGACAGGACCGAGCCTTCGCGAACTACGGTGCGGCGGCTTCCCGGGGTCCACTCGATCGTCAACGGCTCGTCGGCGACGGTGAGGACCGCACCGGGCACGAACGGGCGGGGCGACGGGAGCAAGGCGCGCTGTTCGGCGATCCAGCCTGCCTTATCCTCGGCCCAGGCCAGCGCCTGTTTCAGCGCCGCACGCTTGGGCAGGACCAGCCTTGCCCGGCCACTCGCGGGATCGATCGACAGACGCGCGCGGCGTGCGCGCGGGTGACGGACGATCTCCAGGCCCTCGATCATCGGGCTATCACTGCGTCACAGTTCCCGGTCGATGACGTGGTATTCGAGCTCGCCGGCCTCGTCCTCGCTGATCGTCCAGCCACGGACCGATTGCTTGGCGCGGTGGACGGCCTCGCGGTCGCCGCAGACGAGGTAGTGCCATTCGGGCAATTGCTCGCCGGCCGCGCGCAGGCGGTAGGCGCAGGTCGAGGGCAGCCAGTCGATCCCGCGGACGTTGCCGGTCGTCAGCCTCACGCATTCGGGGACATAGGCGTGGCGATGGCGGTAATCGGAGCATTGCCCGCTGCGCCGGTCGAGCAGGCGGCACGAGACGTTGGTCGCGACGAGCTCACCCGTATCCTCGTCCTCGAGCTTGTGGATGCAGCATTTGCCGCAGCCGTCGCACAAGGCTTCCCACTGGCCGCGGTCGAGCTGCTCGATCGGCGTATCTTCCCAGAAGCGCGCGCTCACCGGGCCCAGCGCTTGATTTCCGTCACCACGGCGTCGGGCCCTTGTTCCTGCGGCAGCAAAGCGAGGGGCTTGCCGTCCGGGTCCATCAGATAGGCCTGGCGCGAGTGGTTTACGAGGTAGCCGCCACCCGGCGACGCGTCGCCCTTGCTCGAATACACCGCATATTCGGTCTTGATCTGCGCGATCTGCGCGTCGGTGCCGGTGAGCCCAACCATGCGCGGGTGGAACGCGGAGATGAACTGCTTGAGCACCGCAGGCGTATCGCGCGCCGGGTCGACGGTCACGAACACCGGCACGATCTTCGCGGCAAGCGCAGGGTCGCTCGCCTCGAGCTTTTTCACCGCAGCGCCGATCGCCTGGACATCCGTCGGACACACATCGGGACAGAAGGTATAGCCGAAATACATGATCCGGTATTTGCCCGCGAACGCCTGTTCGGTGACGGTCTTCCCGTTCTGGTCGATCAGCGTGAAGGCGCCGCCTATCCGGGCGCCTTCGAGCGGCGGTTTGGCGGGCGGTGCCGAGGCTGTGCACGCGGATAAGGCGAGTGCCGGTATGAGAAGGAAACGGAGGGTCATGGTCCCGCCAGCCTTGATCTGTTCGCTACTGCGGCGCAAGCGTCACCGATATCCAGGACGAACCAAGGAAGTCTCTCGATGCGTATCCGCCTGATGCTCGCCGCTACCCTCCTGACGCCTGCGCTCGCCTGCGTCGCGGCGCCCGCGTTCGCGCAAGGCCAGTCGGAGGGGTACAAGTTCCTGTCCGCGGTGCGCGACGCGAAGAACAACGAGGTGCTGGAGATGCTCGGCAAGCCCGGCAGCAACATCATCAACACGCGCGACGTGACCAGCGGCGAAGGTGCGCTGCACATCGTCATCAAGCGCGGCGACGAGGTGTATCTGCGCTTCCTGCTGCAAAAGGGTGCGGACGCGAACCTGCGCGACGGCAAGGGCAATACGCCGCTGCTGCTCGCAGTGACGCTGGGCCAGACGAACATGATCCCGATCCTGACCGCAGCGGGGGCGAACCCGAACCTGGCGAACTCGGCGGGCGAGACTCCCTTGATCCGCGCGGTGCAGCGCCGTGACGTGGGCATGATCCGGGTGCTGCTGGCCGAGAACGCCGATCCCGATCAGGCGGACATCATGGCGGGCATGTCCGCGCGCGCCTATGCCAAGCAGGATGGACGCAACCCGATCGTGAGCAAGCTGCTGGAAGATGCGCCGAAGAAGGTGCGCAAGGCGGTTTCGGGCCCGAAGTTCTGAACTTTTCCTAATCCTCCCCCGCCAGGGGGAGGTGGCTGGCGCTTGCCAGTCGGAGGGGGAGGAAGGGAAACCTCTGCTCCGTGTCCTCCCCCTCCGTCACCTGCGGTGCCACCTCCCCCTGGCGGGGGAGGATTTAGTCTCAGAATGCCAACCCGTCCGCATCAGGGTCCATCTGCGCGATCAGCCGCCGCGCCGCGCGTCGCGCGAACGCGAGCGTACACCGTTTCCGCACATGCGCCGGCAGAGGCACGGTATGCGCCTCGCGCACGATCGCCGCGTCGTAGCGATCCGCCACGATGATCCCCGTCCGCTCCGGCAGGAACGCGGGCCCGTTCAACGGCCCGACGTCGAACCCGGCCGGGACCGCCCAGAAATACCGATCACAATGCCCGAGATAATCCGGCCACTTCCCGTCGCCGAGCAGGTCGGCGCGCGACACCTTGATCTCAACGATCACGATCTGCCCGCGCGTATCCACCGCCATCAGGTCGGCACGGCGACCGCCGTCGAGCGGCACTTCGGTCATCGCGGTGAGATCGTGGCGCAGCAACATCCGGATCACGCCGCGCGCCACGTCGGCGGCACACATCACCGAATCGGGTGGCGATCCAGGTTTGTCGATGCAGGAGTCCGGCGGCATGTCGAGCATGCGCCGGAAATAGAACAATCCGCGAACGAGGCAAGCCCATTCGCGGATTGCCTGGCGGTCAGCCCGCCTCGCCCTTCAGAGGCCGGGCGAGCAGGTCGCCGATGACGTCGCTCACCGGCGCGCCCTCCAGCAGGCGGCAGACGGCTTCGGTGATCGGCATGTCGACGCGCGCGTCGCGGGCGGCTTCGCGGAGGACGGGGGCGGTAAAGGCGCCTTCCGCGACGGTCCGCCTATCTGCCAGCAAGGTTGCCGCCGAATCGCCACGCCCGAGGCCGACTCCCAGCGAGAAGTTGCGCGAACTAGTCGAGGAGCAGGTCAGCACGAGATCGCCCAGCCCGGAAAGCCCGGCCAGCGTCTCCGCGCGCGCGCCGCGTGCCAGGCCGAACCGCGTCATCTCGGCGAACCCGCGCGCGATCAACGCGGCGCGCGCGTTCTGGCCGAGCCCTGCCCCCTCGACGACGCCGCAACCGATCGCGAGGACGTTCTTCACCGCGCCGCCGATCTCCGCACCCGCGACGTCGGTCGAGGCGTAGGTGCGGAAATGCCGCGCCGCGAGGCGTGTCGCGAGCCGCTCGCCGAGCGCGGCATCCTCGCAGGCCAGCGTCACCGCGGTCGGCAACCCGGCAGCAACTTCGTGCGCGAAGGTTGGTCCCGAGAGCACCGCAATCGGCGCATCGGGATGCACCGCGCGCGCGACCTCGCCGACGAGACGCTTGCTTCCCGCCTCGATCCCCTTCGCGCACAGCACGAGCGGAATGCGGCCGATCGGGGCGGCCGCGAGGACGCTACCGACGTGCTGGGCGGGTGCGACGACGAGGATCGCATCCATGTCCGCCAGCGCCGCGAGGTCGTCGGTCGCGCGGATCGTCGGCGACAGCGCGACGCCGGCCAGGAACAGCGTGTTCTCATGGGCGGTGTTGATCGACTCGACCACCGCGCCCTCGCGTGCCCACAGGATCAGCTCACGACCACCATAGGCTGCGACTTGAGCCAGGGCGGTGCCCCACGCGCCGCCACCGATGACGCCGATTTTCATGCCTTCACCCCTGCGCCACGCACCGCTTCGGCATTCGGATCGAGCGGCCAGCGCGGACGCGCGGCGACATCGAGCGGATCGGTGAGGCCAGCGGCAAACCGCTCGGCGCCTGCCCAGCCGATCATCGCGGCGTTGTCGGTGCACAGCCACAGAGGCGGTGCGACGAAGCGGAGCCCGTGGGCGCTCGCGAGCCCCTGCAACGCGGTACGGACCGCCGTGTTGGCCGCGACGCCGCCGGCGACGACGAGTGCGGTGGCACCGTGCGAGGTCCGCAGCGCCTTGGTTGTGCGGTCGATCAGACAGTCCACCACCGCCGCCTGGAACGACGCGGCGATATCCTCGGGCGAATACTGGCCGACGACACGCGCGACCGCGCTCTTCAACCCGGCGAACGAGAAATGCGGTTCGGCCGAGCCTTTCAGCGGGCGCGGCAGGGGGACAGCCTTTGGATCTCCCAACGCCGCGGCCCGCTCGACCGCGGGACCTCCCGGGAAGCCCAGCCCCAAGAGCTTGGCAGTCTTGTCGAACGCCTCGCCCGCCGCATCGTCGATCGTCGTCGCCAACCGACGATACGCACCGACGCCCTCGACCAGCAGCAACTGGCAATGTCCGCCCGACACCAGTAACAGCAGATAGGGAAACTCCAGGTCGGGATCCGACAGGCGCGGCGACAGCGCGTGGCCCTCGAGATGATTGACCGCGATCAACGGCTTGCCCGCGGCGTGCGCGAGCGCCTTGCCGGTGACGAGCCCGACCATCACCCCGCCGATCAGCCCCGGCCCCGCGGTCGCGGCGATCGCGTCGACGTCGGCCAGCGTCAGCTTCGCGTCGGCCAGCGCCGCGACGATCAGCGGCTCCAGCGCTTCGACATGTGCGCGCGCGGCGATCTCGGGTACGACGCCGCCGAACGGAGCGTGCGCCGCTTCCTGCCCGAGCAGCCGGTGCGCGAGGACCTGCCGGTCGCCGGTGACGAGCGCGGCGGCGGTTTCGTCGCAGGAGGATTCGATGCCGAGAATGATCATCGCGTGTCTGTATAGGCCCGCGTGAAGCTTGTCGAAGGGGGCCCCTTTCTGCATGGCACGCAGCATGACAGTTTTTCGGCTCGGTACGCGCGGTTCGCCGCTGGCGCTCACCCAAGCAGGCTTGGTCCGCGATGCGTTGTGCGTGGCGCATGGCTGGTCGGCGGACAAGGTCGAGACGGTCGTGATCCGTACCACCGGCGACCGCGTGCAGGATCGCGCGCTCGCCGAGATCGGCGGCAAGGCGCTGTGGACCAGGGAACTCGACCGCGCGCTGCACGACGGCGACATCGACTGCGCGGTGCATTCGATGAAGGACGTCGAGACAATCCGGCCGCACACGCTGAGGATCGCCGCGATGCTGCCGCGCGCCGACGTGCGCGATCGGCTGATCGGTGCGGAGACCTTTGCCGACCTGCGCCCGGGCGCCGTCGTCGGGACGAGTTCGCCGCGACGCCGCGCGCAGATGCTGCGGCTGCGGCCCGACCTGGAGATCGTGCTGATCCGGGGCAACGTCGATACGCGGCTCGGCCGGGTGGCGAGCGGCGAGATGGACGCCACGCTGCTCGCCGCGGCCGGGCTCGATCGCCTCGGGCGCGAGGACGGCCATGCGATCCCGACCGACATCATGCTGCCCGCACCGGCGCAGGGCGCGGTCGGGATCGAGGTTCTCGAAGGCAGTGCCGCGCACGCGATCGTCGCCGCGATCGACCACGCCGACACCAGCCTGTGCGTGCTGACCGAGCGCGCGTTGCTCGCCCGGCTCGGGGCGGATTGCCACTCGCCGGTCGCGGCGCTCGCGTCGCTGGCGGGGGAGACGCTGACGTTGCGCGCCGAGCTGATCGCCGAGGACGGGACGTGCGACGTCGCCGGATCGATCGAGGGCAGTGCGGATGAAGACCTGGGTACGATGCTGGCGGTCGACTTGCTTACGCGCGCGCCGGCGAGCGTCCGCCGGTTGTTCGCGGCATGACGTCGCCTCACGCGGTCGTCGTCGTGCGGCCGGAGCCCGGCAATGCGCGGACCGCGGCGGCGCTGCGGGCGCTCGGGCTCGACGTACGGCAGGTTCCGCTGTTCGCCGTAACGCCGGTCGACTGGAGCGTGCCCCATTCGGCAGGGTTCGACGGACTGTTGCTGACCAGCGCGAACGCGGTGCGGCATGGCGGCGCAGGACTGGACGCGTTGAAGCGCCTGCCGGTGGTCGCCGTCGGCGCGGCGACCGCGGCGGCGGCAACCGACGCGGGCTTTGCGGTCGCGGTGACCGGGTCGGGCGACGCCCGCGATGCCGTTTCCGAAGCGCGCGACCGGGGTTTCGCGCGCCTGCTCCATTTGGCCGGGCGCGATCGTGCCCCGACCGGCGACGGGATCGAGGCCGTCACGGTCTACGCGAGCGATGACCTCCCGATCGACGCGACGGTGGCGCAGTCGTTCGCCGATACCGTCGTGCTGCTGCACTCCGAACGCGCCGCGACCCGGTTGAACGATATGCTCGATACGGCGGGGATCGACCGGTCCGGAATCGAAATCGCCGCGATCAGCGCCGCCGTCGCCGAAGCGGCCGGAACCGGCTGGGCGACCGTCTCGATCGCCCCGCAACCGAGCGATCCGGCACTCGTAGCACTCGCTGCTGCACGTGCGAACATACGCGCGATTGACCATCCGGTGCGTGGCGGGGATAAGCACGCCATGAGCGACTACGTGCCGACCGATAGCCCACGGGCACGCGGACCCAGAATGGGCGTCATCATCGCCCTCACCGCGCTCGCGTTTATCGCCGGGCTCGGGCTGATGGCCTATGCGGCGAGGAAGCTGCCCTGGTTCGACTCCACGCGGTCGACCACCGCAGGCACACCCGTCGCGGGCCAGAAAGCCGGCGCGAGCAGTGCCGGGTATATTCCGTCGCAGCCGCTCGGCCCGGATGGCCAGCCGCAGGCTGCCGCGCCGGTCGACACGGCCGTGCTGGCAACGCGCGAGGCGACGCTGGCGGGCCAGTTGACCGCGCTCGAGGCACGCACCGCGGCGATCACTACCGACGCCGCCGCTGCTGGCGCGCAGGCGACGCGGGCGGAAGGCCTGCTCGTCGCCTTCGCCGCGAGGCGTGCTCTCGATCGCGGAGTTGGACTCGGCTATCTGGAAGAGCAATTGCGCCTACGGTTCGGCCAGGCCCAGCCGCGTGCGACAATGCTGCTGATCCAGGCCGCGCGCCAACCGGTGACGCTGGAGGACCTGCGCCAGGGCCTCGATGCGATCGCGCCGGACATCACGAGTTCGACGGGCGAGAACTGGCTCGACACGATCCAGCATCAGATCGACACGCTGATCGTGTTGCGCAAGGCGGGCACGCCTTCGCCGATGCCAGCCGACCGGCTCGCACGCGCACGACGGCTCCTGAGCGCCGGCCAGGTCGAGGCGGCGCGCGCCGAAGTCGCCCGCCTCCCCGGCGCGTCCCAGGCCGGCAACTGGATGGACGCGGCACGGCGCTACGTCGTCGCCCGCCAGGCGCTCGACGTGATCGAGAACACCGCCCTGATCGGCCAGCCGGGACAGCCTCAGCCAGCTCCGGTCGTGATGCCGACACCCGAACCGGCGGCGCCTGCGATCGAGGCAACACCGGACGCGACGGGCGTCTGACCCGACGCGCTGCGGTCTTTCGACCGGAGATCGACGGTCCGACGACGATAAACGACAATGCGCATCGCTGTTGCCGTCGCCGGACAGCGTGAATTTGCGCGAGCGCCCGAGGTGCCGCAGGACGATATTCGGTCCGGTTTAGTTAAATACCACTCAGTGTGTATGACGCCGAGTCACCGAACGCTACGTCCGGTTGGGGAACGTTCAAATGACTGCCCAGATACCCCAAATACACGAGTGGAAACCGGAACATCTGCGTTTGGCCGTCCGTGCGGCGGGGGTCGCGTTGTGGGCGTGGAACGTGGACACCGACGCATTCACGATGGACGAACGCGGCTTCGAACTATGGGGCATGCCATGGCGGGATCGAGTCACATTCGAGGAATTGTCGGCGCATATCCATCCATCGGATCGCGACCGTGTGCGTTCCGCATTTGCCGCAACGCGCGCCGTGCTCGGCAGCTACGAAACCGACTTCAGGATCATGATCGGCAACGAAGTTCGATGGATTTCTGCACGGGGACAAGGCGAGGACGTAGGCATTGTCGGACGCACGATGTTCGGCATTTTCCTTGATGTTACCGGCCGCAAGCAAGCGGAGGAAGGCAATGAGCTGCTCGCTGGCGAAATGAGTCACCGTGTCAAAAACCTTTTGACGATCGCAACTGGGCTCACCGCGATCACGTCGCGCAATGCGCCAAATACGGAAGATATGGCGCGTGAGTTGACCGAGCGACTGACCGCTCTGGGGCGTGCACACGACCTCGTCAGGCCACTACCAGGCGGGCAAGGTAAAGCGGCATTGTTGGGTGACCTGCTTTCGGTGCTGCTTGCTCCCTATGACGATATGGGCGCCTTCAAGGGACGCATCCGGGTTGCGGTCGAGCGCATGGGCGTTGGGGAAGCGGCCGCCACTGGCCTCGGACTGGTCGTTCACGAACTGGCGACCAACTCAATGAAATATGGTGCATTATCGTCACCGACAGGCACGCTCGATCTGACCAGCGCTGCGGATGAGAGCGAAGTGATCCTGACCTGGCTCGAGCAAGGTGGCCCCCAGGTCAAGGCGCCCGACGCGGCAGAAGGCTTTGGGAGTAAACTCGTTCGGCGCAGCGTCGCCGGACAACTCGGCGGGTCGATCACCTACGAATGGTCAGCCGCTGGCGTGGTCATTACACTAAAGATGAGCCGGGATAGGCTCACGACCTGAGTACCGGCGTAAGCAGACAGGCGACTTCAACTCGCCGCCGATTGCCAGCGTCGACGGTGGACCGAATAAGGGGGCACTCCTCAAAGCTCGGTTACGAAGCTCCAAAATTCCTGCGACACGAACCCTGGATTTCCAGGTGGAAGAACTGGTTGAACGCGGTTGCCTCATACTCGCCGAACGCTGCTCCGCTCACGAAACCGCGGCGGCGGTACAATGCGAGTGCTGGCTCGAACGCAGGGCCGCTACCGGTTTCGAGGCTCAACCGGGTTACGCCGCGCTTTCGGGCGAACGCTATGATCGTGTCGAGGATCGCTGCGGCAGCGCCCTGGCGCGTGAAATCGGGGTGCGTGCGCATCGATTTCACTTCGGCGGTACCGTCGGTGAGCAGCTTTATCGCCCCGACGCTGGCCACGCGGCCGTTGCACGACGCCGTCCAGACCGTCACCTCCGAGACCTGTAAACCCGACAGGTCGAGTGCAAAGACGTTGCCAGGGGGCGACGCGGCATGCATGCCTGCAAGATGAAGCGCCAACAAGGATCGGGTCTGATCGCCCGACAGGTCGTCCTCGCGAATATCGAACATTGAGCCTCCTGCCAGACTGGTCGTGTCATCCTCCGAATGCCGGCGGCGGGGCCAGTCATCAAGACTCCACATCATAATATCCACGCCGACCGCCCGTCTATCGAACCCGCGCTGTCCTACACGCGCTTCGTCGTCCACTGCGTTCGGTACCCCGCAGTGCATCCGCATCCGGCTCGATGATTGCCGACCCTGGGAGGACAACGTTGAGCACTACGTCACGGCACCCGGCCGGATTGCAAAATCGCCGCTGCCGGTATTCTCCCTCTGGAAAACACGTGCCAGCGTCTGCACTTTCCATACTTCACCCTGAACCAACCCGGGTTGACGGCACCGCCCCTTCGTCCCCACCCTCGTACGCGTACACGTAAGGACCCCGGTTTTCTCATGCAGCTTGTCATCGTCGAATCGCCTGCCAAGGCCAAAACCATCGAGAAGTATCTGGGCAGCGATTACCGCGTCCTGGCCAGCTACGGCCATGTCCGAGACCTGCCGCCCAAGGACGGCTCGGTCGATCCCGACGATGCGTTCGCGATGACGTGGGAGAATTACGCGGACAAGTCGAAGCAGCTGAAGGCAATCACCGATCTCGCCAAGGTCGCCGACCGCCTGATCCTCGCGACCGATCCCGATCGCGAGGGCGAGGCGATCTCGTGGCACGTCCGCGAAGTCCTGCGGGCGCGGAAAGCGCTGCCCAAGGAGGTCGAGCGCGTCACCTTCAACGCGATCACCAAGGCCACCGTCACCGAGGCGATGAAGAACCCGCGCGAGCTCGACGACGATCTGATCGACGCCTACCGCGCGCGCCGTGCGCTCGACTACCTCGTCGGCTTCACGCTCTCGCCGGTGCTGTGGCGCAAGCTGCCCGGCGCCAAGTCCGCCGGTCGCGTCCAGTCGGTGTCGCTCCGCCTGATCGTCCAGCGCGAGCGCGAGATCGACGTCTTCAAGCCGCAGGAATACTGGTCCGTCACCGCCGAGATGGAGCATGACGGCACCGCCTTCACCGCGCGCCTGACGCAGTTCGAGGGCAACAAGCTCGACCGGCTCTCGATCGGCAACGAAGGCGATGCCCTGCGCGCCAAGCAGGCGGTGCTCGACGGCAATTTCTCAGTCCAGTCGGTCGAGACCAAGCCCGCCGGTCGCAACCCGCCGCCGCCGTTCACGACCTCGACCTTGCAGCAGGAAGCCTCGCGGAAACTTGGCTTCTCGGCGGATCACACGATGCGGATCGCGCAGGGCCTCTATGAGGACGGCACGATTACCTACATGCGTACCGACGGCGTGCAGATGGACGGCAGCGCGATCAGCGCCGCGCGTCTCGCCGTCGCGAACCGCTTCGACGCGAGCTATGTCCCCGACAAGCCACGCCAATACCAGTCGAAGGCGAAGAATGCACAGGAAGCGCACGAGGCGATCCGCCCGACCGACTTCGGCAAGGACAAGGCTGGCGGCGGCGATCACGCGCGCCTCTACGACCTGATCTTCAAGCGCGCGCTGGCGAGCCAGATGGCGTCCGCGCGGATGGAGCGCACGACGGTCGAGATGGCCGACGGCACCGGCCGCAACATCCTGCGCGCCACCGGCCAGGTCGTACTCTTCCCCGGCTACCTCGCATTGTACGAGGAAGGGTCGGACGATTCCGCCGACGAGGACGCGCGCCGCCTGCCGCGGATGCGCGAAGGCGATGCGCCCGCCAAGAAGAAGGTCGACGCCGAGCAGCATTTCACCCAGCCGCCGCCGCGCTTTTCCGAAGCCTCGCTGGTCAAGCGGATGGAGGAACTCGGCATCGGCCGCCCGTCCACCTACGCGTCGATCATCAAGACGCTGAAGGACCGCGCCTATGTCCGGATCGAGAAGAACCGCTTCTTCGCCGAAGAATCCGGCCGGCTGGTGACGGCGTTCCTGGAGCGCTTCTTCGAGAAATACGTCGGCTACGACTACACGGCAGAGCTGGAGGAGGAACTCGACGACGTCTCCGGCGGCCGCGCGCAATGGCAATCGGTGCTCGACGCGTTCTGGCGCGATTTCAAGCCGCGCACCAACGAGGTGATGGAGCAGCAGCCGTCTGCGATCACCGCCGAACTCGACACCTTCCTCGCGCCCTACCTGTTCCCCGCCAAGGCGGACGGCGGCGATCCGCGGCTCTGCCCGAATTGCGGCGAGGGTCAGCTGGCGCTGCGTGGCGGCAAGTTCGGCGCGTTCATCGCCTGCTCGAACTACCCCGAGTGCAAATATACGCGTCGTTTCGCACAGCCCGGTGGCGACGCCGAGGCGGATGCCGGCCCGTCGACACTCGGCACGCATCCCGACACCGGCCAGCCGATCGAGCGCAAGTCGGGACGCTTCGGTCCGTATCTGCAGATCGGCGAAGGCGAAGACCGCAAGATGGCGTCGATCCCGAAGGATATCGGCGAGCTCAATCTGGAGTGGGCGGTCAAGCTGCTGTCACTGCCGCGAACGGTCGGCAACCATCCCGAAACCGGCGAACCGATCATCTCGACGATCGGCAAGTTCGGCCCGTACCTGAAGCACGCGGGCAAGTACGCCCGCCTCCAGACGACGGCGGACGTGTTCGAGACGGGCATGAACGCTGCGGTCGTGAAGCTCGCCGAAGCGGCGGCAGGTGGCGGTCGCCAGCAACGCGGGGCGCAGGCGCCGCTCAAGGTGCTCGGCAACCACCCGCGCACGGAGGCCGAGATCAAGCTGATGGAGGGGCGTTACGGCGCGTACGTCACCGACGGCACGACCAACGCGACGCTGCCCAAGTCGATCGAGAAGGATCAACTGACGCTCGAGGAAGCGGCCTCGCTGATCGACGCCCGCGCCGCCGCGGCGCCGGCAACGAAGAAGAAAAAAGCGCCCGCCAAGAAGCCGGCGGCAAAGAAGGCGCCTGCAAAGACGGCAGTGGCCAAGGACGTGGCCGAGGCGAAGGCTCCAGCGAAGAAGGCCCCAGCTAAAAAGGCCCCCGCCAAGAAAGCCGCGCCAAAGAAGAAAGCAGAGGCCTAATTCCCCTCCCGCTTGCGGGAGGGGCTAGGGGAGGGACCGAAATACCCCACGAACGCGACGTTCGCGGTTAGCCCCTCCCCCAACCCCTCCCGCAAGCGGAAGGGGAGCCTTCAGCTCAAGCAGCCCGCCGCTGCGTCAGCTGCATCCAGTCCCGCGCAGCACGCTGCGCCACCGAGATCTCCCGAGCCGTCATGTCCTCGGCGATCTCAGCCCGGCATTCCTGCGCCGCGATGTTCCCCGACACCGCCGCCAGGTTGAACCACTTGTGCGCCTCGATCAGGTCGAGGACGACGCCCGACGTTCCCGTCGAATACACCATCCCGAGTTCGTAACACGCCCGGTCGTCGCCCCGCGCGGCATCCGCCAGACGGCGTTCGATTCCGATATTCGCGTTCTTCAGACTGCTGCCCATGGTCTTGCCCCCAATGTTCTTGAGAACAGACTGCGGCGATTCCGACTACGAAATGGTTAATGGGTTAACGATCGTTTTTTACAACTCTATCGCGATGTTATCGATCAGCCGCGTCGCGCCCATCCGCGCCGCCGCCAGCAGCCGCCGCGGGCGATCCGCCGCCGGATTCTCCGCCAGCGTCTCCGCATCCGCCAGCGCAACGTAATCGATCCTGAACCCCGCCCCGACCAACGTCGTCCGTGCATCGTCCAGCACCGACTCGACGTCCTCGCCCTTCGCGATCGCCCGCGCCGCAACGCCCAGAGCGCGCGGCAGAGCGATCGCCTGCTTGCGCTGCTCGTCGTCGAGATAGATGTTGCGCGACGACATCGCCAAGCCGTCGTCGTCGCGCTGGGTCGGCACCCCGACGATGTCGATCGCGAAATCGAGATCGGCGACGAACCGCCGGACGACGGCGAGCTGTTGGTAATCCTTCTCGCCGAAATACGCCGCATCGGGGCCGACCTGGTTGAACAGTTTCGACACGACCGTCGCGACGCCGTCGAAATGGCCGGGCCGCGCGGCGCCGTCGAAGCCGTCGCTGACGCCCGAGACGCGCACGGTCGTTGCGAACCCGTCGGGATACATCGTCTCGACGGACGGCAGCCAGAGCAGGTCGCACCCGGCTTCGTTGAGCATCCGGATATCCGCCATCTCGCGCCGCGGATAGCGCGACAGATCCTCGTTCGGGCCAAACTGCGTCGGGTTGACGAAGATCGACGCGACGACCTTCGTCCCCGGCCGTTTCGCCGCCTCGATCAGCGCGACATGGCCGGCGTGGAGCGCGCCCATCGTCGGGACGAGCGCGACGCGCTGCCCCGCCGCACGGAAGGCGGCGACGCTGTCGCGCAACGCATTAAGGTCCCGGACGGTGTCCACGTGAAACTCCTACTCGATAAGTGCGGTCGCGGCTTCTATGAAGGGTGACTGTTACGATCAATAAGGAAACGCGCGTTGGCCACGGGCCCGGATACACCCCAAGCTTCGACGCACGTTGCCGCCCCCCCTCCAACGGGCGCGCCATCGACGCACGTCATCGTGTTCGCCAACGAGAAGGGCGGCACGGGCAAGTCGACGACCGCGGTGCACGTCGCGATCGCGCTCGCCGCCAAGGGTGCGCGCGTCGCCTGTCTCGATCTGGATCACCGCCAGCGCACCGTTGGACGTTATCTCGACAACCGCGCCGAGACGATGAAGCGCAACGGCTCGGTGCTGCCGATGCCGCGCCACGCGACGCTGTCGGACCAGAGCGAGGACCAGTTCGAGGATCTGTGGCATTCGCTGTGCGAGGGATCGGACTTCCTGGTCGTCGACACGCCGGGCCGCGACGATCCGTTCGCGCGCACCGCCGCCGCGCTGTCGAACACTTTGGTTACGCCGATGAACGACAGCTTCGTCGACTTCGACCTGATCGGCCAGGTCGATCCCGAGACCTATCAGGTGACCCGCCCGAGCTTCTATTCCGAGCTGATCTGGGATGCGCGGAAACAGCGCGCGCGCGCTGACGGCACGACGATCGACTGGGTCGTGCTGCGCAACCGCCTCCAGCACATCGAGGCGCGCAACATGCGCCGCGTGTCCGATGCGCTCGCGCAACTCGCCAAGCGGGTCGGCTTCCGGATCATCCCGGGGCTCGGCGAGCGCGTGATCTACCGCGAGATGTTCCCCGCCGGGCTGACCATGATCGATGCGAAAGCGTTCGGCAGCATGGGCCTCGGCCACGTTGCCGCACGCCAGGAACTGCGCGAGATGATGGCGGCGTTGCAGCTGCCCGAAGTGGTCGAGCAGGTTCCAGGCGTCGCCGCGTGAAGTGGATCGTCGCCGCGCTGTTTATCTGGGCGGCATGGCATTACCTTCGCCCCAAGCCCAAGCAGCGCGTGGTGACGGATGAAGCGGAAGCGCGCTCGATCCTCGGCATCGACAGCAGCGCGAACGCCGACACGATCCGCAGCGCGCACCGCCGCCTGATCGCCTCGGTCCACCCCGACCGCGGCGGCTCGACCGACCTGACCCGCCGGGTCAACGCGGCGCGCGACCTTCTCCTGAAGCGCGCGCGATAAACCGTTCTCCTGCGAACGCAGGAGCCCAGGGTTACGAACGCTATTGCTCTCGGCTCCTGGCCCCCCGCTTTCGCGGGGGAACCGCAGTGAGACATAATCGTCGAGAGGCCCATGACTCACCAGTTCGACCCGACCTCGCTCCGCGAATACGACATCCGCGGGATCGTCGGCAAAGCGCTCGGCCCCGCCGACGCCGTCGCGATCGGCCGCGGCTTCGCCACCCGCATCCGCGCCGCCGGCGGCCACCTCGTGGTCGTCGGCTATGACGGCCGCAACTCCTCCCCCGAACTCGAAGCCGCGCTCGTCTCGGGCCTGACCGCAGGCGGCGTCGACGTCGTCCGGATCGGCCTCAGCTCCACCCCGATGCTCTATTACGCCGAAGCGACGCTAGAAGTGGACGGCGGCATCCAGGTAACCGGCAGCCACAATCCCCCCGACTATAACGGCTTCAAGATGGTGCACGCCCACGCGCCATTTTTCGGCGACGACATCCAGGACCTTGCCGCGCTCGCCGCCTCGGGCACGTGGAGCGAAGGCGCGGGCGAAGTGACGGAAGCCGACGTGCTGGACGCCTATGTCGGGCGGCTGATGGCCGGCTATGCGGGCGGCGCGTACCGGATCGGCTGGGACACAGGGAACGGCGCCGCCGGCCCGGTCGTCGAGAAGCTCGTCCAACTGCTGCCGGGTCAGCATCATGTGATCTTCGCCGAAGTCGACGGCAATTTTCCCAACCATCATCCCGATCCTACCGAAGAGGCGAACCTCGCCGATCTCAAGCGCCTGGTCGCGGAGAAGAACCTCGATTTCGGACTGGCCTTCGATGGCGACGGCGACCGGATCGGCGCGGTCGACGCGTTGGGGCGCGTGATCTGGGGCGACCAGATTCTCTCCATTCTGGTCGAACCTGCGCTGCGCGAACACCCCGGCGCGCCGATCGTCGCCGACGTGAAGTCGTCGCAGGCCTTGTTCGACCGAATCACGGCATTGGGCGGTGAGCCGGTCATGGCCCCCACAGGCCACAGCCTCATGAAGACCGCGATGACGCGCACCGGCGCGCCGATCGGCGGCGAGTTGAGCGGGCACCTGTTCTTCGCGGGCGAATATTACGGCTTCGACGACGCGCACTACGCCGCGGTGCGGCTGATCCGCGCGGTGCATCTGTCGGGGCGTTCGCTCACCGAGTTGCGCGATGCGATGCCGGCACTGGTGGCGACGCCCGACTTGCGGTTTCCGGTCGAGGATGTGCGGAAATTCGTGGTGGTGGACGAGGTGATCGCTCGCCTGAAATCCGAGGGTGCGGCGACGGACCTGACCGATGGGGCGAGGGTGACGACCGCCGACGGGTGGTGGCTGCTGCGAGCCTCGAACACGCAAGCGATGCTGACGGTGCGCGCGGAGGCGACGGACCAGGCGGCGCTTGATACGCTTCTGGCAGAGGTCGACGCGCAACTCGCGGCAAGCGGCGTTGTGAGATCGGTACCGTAACAAGGCCGCCACCCCGGCGAAGGCCGGGGCCCAAGTGGAAAGGTGGAAGTAACTGCGCGCTGTCTTCCGTTAGCAACCTCCCCCAATTGGGCCCCGGCCTCCGCCGGGGTGGTGCTGGTGGAGAGGGCGCTCCCGGAATTAGACGAAGTACTTGCTGCGAGCAGTGAAGTGCCCCCCACCCCCCGTCATTCCCGCGTACGCGGGAACCCAGACTGGCTGGCATCCCAATGGATCACGACCGTTCGGAGACTATGGATCCCCGCCTTCGCGGGGATGACGATGAGGTGGCGAGTGGCGGCAGTATCCGGACGATAGTCACACATGATTGACTCGCCACCACCCCAGCCTACCGTCCCGCCACCACCCCAAGGAGTCCCCACGTGGAGCGCCCAGTCGACGAATTTCGCTCCAGCACGCGCCGCTGGCTGCTCGGCAGCTTTGCCGGTTGGGGCACCCTCCTCACCTGTCTCGCCGGCATCGGCTTCGTCATCATCGGCGTCCGCTGGCTCAAGAACCGCAGCGCCAGCTACGAGATCACCGACCAGCGCCTGATCATCAAGCGCGGCATCCTGTTCAAGACGATCGACGAGATCGAACTCTACCGGATCAAGGACGTCCGCCTCGGCTATTCGCTGCTCAACCAGATGACCGACATCGGCACGATCATCCTCACCTCAAGCGACCGCACCACCAGCGGCGGCGAGTTCACGCTTCGCGATATCCCGATGGCACGCGACCGTCGCGAAGGGCTGCGCAAGCTCGTCGACCGCGCCCGCCAGCGCCGCGGCGTTCGCGAACTCGACGTGGATGACGCATACGCGCTGGATTAAGCGCGCTTTTGTCCCCACATGGCGGGCATGGCGCCCCCCTATCCCAAGCCCAAACCGCAACCCCAGATGATCCGGGTCGTCGACCTCGAGACGACCGGTTCGGCCCCGCCCGCGCACGGCGTCTGCGAGATCGGCTGGCAGGACGTCGCGCTCGGCGAGGACGGCCGCTGGGAGATCTACGGCGAAGGCGGCAGCCTGCTCGTCAATCCCGGCCGACTGATCCCGCCGGTGACGCAGGCGATCCACCACATCCTCGACGAGCATGTCGCCGACGCGCCGTATTGGCATGACTGCGCCCGCCAGGTGCTCGACCCGTGGCCACGCCGGCTCGCACTCGCCGCGCACCGCGCTGATTTTGAGCAGAAGTTCTGCACCCCCGCGCTCACTCGCGACGCGGAGTGGATCTGCACGTGGAAATGCGCGCTGCGGCTCTGGCCCGACTCGCCGAGCTTCTCGAACCAGGTGCTGCGCTATTGGCGCAAACCGCACGGCATGGAGCACGAGCGCGGCCTGCCTGCGCACCGCGCGTTCCCCGACGCCTACGTCACCGCTTTCCACCTCCGCGACATGCTGAACGAAGCGAGCCTTGCGCAGCTGCTCGAATGGTCGCGTGATCCGGGGCTCATCCCCCGTGTCCGCTATGGCCCCGATCGCGGCAAGGAATGGTCCGAGCTCGATCACGAGACGCTGATGGCGTTCATGACCGATCGCGATCCCGACATCCGCTTCACCGCCAACCACGAGATGGACCGGCGCAGCGGTGGCGGCCGCGTCGGCAAGGCGAGCGCGCAGGACCTGCTGCTCTAAATCAATATCGTTGCTCTGGCGGGCGCGGCAGTATCGCTGGCGTAACGACATCCGCCAGCCTACATCGCCCGTCCTATGGTTCGCGTACGCCTGAAACTGCCCTCTTCGGAAGGGCGAGTCGCACGTTGGCTGGTCGTGTTCATGACGCTGGGCTTCATCGCGCTGGCCGCTGCCGCGATCGCGATCGGCTGGATCACCGTCCGCAACCGCACCTATACCGCCGAGATCCTCCATACGCAGGACGTCCGCCAGGCGATCGCCACACTCCAGATCCAGATGGAGCAATCCGAGACGGCGCGGCGCGGCTACATCCTGGCCGGCAAGCCGCTGTTCGCCACCGCCTATGCGCGGAGCGCGGGCAACCTCGTGCCGTCGATCCGCAAGCTGCGCCATCTTACCCGCGACAATCCGCGGCAAGGTGCCCGCCTCGACCTGATCGAGCCGCGCTTCGTCCAGTTGCGCGCGCTCCGGACGCAATCGATGACCCTGGTCGCCTCGGGTCGAATCGCCGAGGCGCAGCGCCGGTTCGCGGTCGACGCCAGCGTCCCCTTGATGCGTGGCATCCGCTACCGCACCCAGGCAATGGCCGCCGACGAGGTCCGCCTGCTCGCGATCCGCACCGAGCGGCAGGAACGCACCAGTGCGCTGTTCCTCTCGGTCGCCGGCCTTGCCGCAGCACTGCTGCTGATCGTCGCGATCCTCGCGGTCCTGCTGATCCGCCGCTACACCGCCGACCTCGCCGCATCGCGCGACAGCCTGCGCACCCTCAACGAGACGCTTGAGGAACAGGTCGTGGAACGCACCGCCGACCTCAGCCGCGCGAACGAGGAAATCCAGCGCTTCGCCTATATCGTCAGCCACGATCTGCGCTCGCCCTTGGTCAACGTGATGGGCTTCACCGCCGAACTCGCGACCGCCGCAGGACCGCTCGCCGAACTGGTCGATCGCGCCGAAGCCGAAGCGCCGCACATCCTGACCGAAGACGCACGGTTAGCGGCGCGCGAAGACCTGCCCGAGGCGATCGGCTTCATCCGCACTTCGACGCAGAAGATGGACCGGCTGATCAACGCTATCCTCAAGCTCGCGCGCGAAGGCCGCCGGACGATCGCCCCCGAGCATATCGACCCTGCGCAACTGGTCGACACGATCGTCGGCGCGATGCAGCACATCGTCGACGATCGCGCCGCCGTGGTGCGCGTCGAGCGGCCGATGCCGGGAATCGTCACTGATCGCCTCGCGCTCGAACAGATCCTCTCGAACCTGATCGAGAACGCGACCAAGTATCTGAAGCCCGGCCGCCCCGGCGAGATCGTCGTCAAAGGCCATACCGAACGCGGGCGCGTGGTCCTGTCGGTGGTCGACAATGGCCGCGGCATCGATCCGCGCGATCACCAGCGCGTGTTCGACCTGTTCCGCCGCTCGGGCGCGCAGGACCAGCCAGGCGAAGGTATCGGACTCGCGCATGTCCGCGCCCTCGCCTATCGTCTCGGCGGCACGATCGACGTGCAGTCGACGCTCGGCGACGGCGCGACCTTCCGGCTCAACCTGCCGACCCACATGACCATCCAGGACGCAGCATGAACGATCACAAGACCGTCGGTATCGTGATGATCGAAGATGACGAGGGTCATGCCCGCCTCATCGAGAAGAACATCCGCCGCGCCGGGATCCTGAACGATATCCGTCACTTCACCGACGGCACCACCGCGCTCGACTTCCTGTTCAACGCCGCCGACGGCCCTGCGAAGAGTGGCCCGGCGATGATCCTGCTCGACTTGAACCTGCCCGACATGAGCGGCACCGACATCCTCGCCCGGATCAAGGCGGAGGGCAGCCCGCTCAAGCGCACGCCGGTCGTCGTGCTCACCACCACCGACGACAAGGTCGAGATCGAGCGCTGCTACGATCTCGGCTGCAACGTCTACATCACCAAGCCGGTCAACTATGAGAGTTTCGCGCAGGCGATCCGTCAGCTCGGGCTGTTCCTGTCGGTGATCCAGGTCCCCGAAGCCGAGTGAACGAAACGCGCGTCCTCTACATCGACGACGACGCTGGCATCCGGCGGCTGGCGGCGCGTGCCCTGGAGCGCCGCGGCTACCGGATGACGGTCGCCGAAACCGGGTCCGAAGGCGTCGTCAAGGCAGCGGCCGAGCGCTTCGATCTGATCGCGGTCGACCACTACATGCCCGGCATGGACGGCCTCGAAACCCTCGAAGCGCTCCGCCGCCTGCCCGATCCGCCCCCCGTGGTGTACGTCACCGGCTCCGAAGAAGGCCGCATAGCGGTCGCTGCGCTGAAGGCCGGTGCCGCCGATTATGTCGTAAAGACGGTCGGCGAAGACTTCTTCGACCTGCTCGCCGCCTCGTTCGAACAGGTGCGCGCCCGGGCGCTGCTGGAGCAAGAGAAGGCGTCCGCCGAAGCCGACCTCCGCGCCAGCAATGCGCGGCTCGAGGCGTTGCTCGGCGAGGTCAACCACCGCGTCGCCAACTCGCTGCAACTCGTTTCCGCAATGGTCCGCCTCCAGGCAACTGCGCTGACTGACCCTTCCGCACGCGAGGCGCTGGAGGATACGCAGCGCCGGATCCAGGCGATCGCACAGGTCCACCGCCGGCTCTACACCAGCAACGACGTCGAGAGCGTCGACATGCAGGAATATCTCGGCGCGCTGGTCGACGAACTCGCCGAGACGTGGTCGACCGAAGCGCTCCCCCGCGCCTTGAGCCTCGCCGCCGAGCCGATCCGCCTACCCACCGACCGCGCGGTGTCGCTCGGCGTGATCGTCACCGAACTCGTCACCAACGCGTGCAAATACGCCTATCCCAACAGCGGCGGCGAAGTCCGCGTGGCGCTCCGCCGGGTCGATGACGACGTCTTCCTTCTCGCGGTCGAGGATGATGGCTGCGGCATTCCCGAAGATGCCGTCCCGCGCGGCACGGGCCTCGGCACGAAGCTCATCCGCGCGATGGCGCAGAGCCTGCAGTCGATCGTCGAATACGACCCGACCCACACCGGCGTCCGCGCCACCCTCCGCGCGGCGGTGCGGTAGGCAGTCGTCCGTCATCCTGACGAAAGTCAGGATCCAGAGCCAAGCAGGACAGCGTTGCGTTACTCTGGATCCTGACTTTCGTCAGGATGACGGGGTTTTCTACGGGATCTCAGATCGCGCGCACCGCGGCGAGGATCATCCGCCCGGTCAACCGCGCCGTCTCATCCTCCGACAACCGCGGCCGCGACAGCGTACGGTGGCCCAGCCCGAACATGAAGGCGAGGATCAGCTCCTCCGCGCCCTCCAGTTCGTTCTCCTGCAAGTCCGGATTGGCGACGCACGCGAGTTCGCGGATCATCCGGCGGAAATCGCGGCACAGGTCGGCGATCGTGTCGGCGACGTCCGCGTTGCGATGCGCCTCCGCCATGATCTCGAACGACAGCGCCTCGTCACCCTTCGACAGGGCGCGCCGTGCGAGTTCGACGAACCCTTCCTCGATCGAGAATCGTTCCGATTTGACTGAGTCGTTCATTGTCTGCAGCTCGCCCATCTTGGCCGCTGCATCCTCCATCACGATCGCCTGGATCACCGCGTTCTTGCCGGTGAACAGGCGATAGATCTGGCCGACGGAAACGCCCGCCGCCACGGCCAGTTCGGACATCGGGGTTTGATGAAACCCTTGGGTCGCAAACAGATGACGGGCCGCGGCGACGATACGTTCCCGGCTCCCCATCTCATGCTGCACTGCACTCAAAATCATGTTCCCAACGCGTTTTTAGGTTGACCGGCCGCTCGCACAATCCTAGCGGGCAAGCAAGCGGAATGAACGTTCATTCCGGTGAACCTAATCTGCACGGACGTCGGGATGCTTAACATGCAGCAATTGAACCTCAAGGGATCGGTGGCGCTCTTCGCGCTCGCCCTGCTGTCGGCTTGCGGCAAGGAGCAGGCTCCGCCGCCTCCGCCCACACCGACCGTCGGCGTCGTCACGGTCGGCGAGGAAGCAGTCGTGCTCACCTCCGAGCTCCCCGGCCGTATCGCCGCGGTAGAAACCTCAGAGGTCCGTCCTCAGGTCAGCGGCGTGGTCCGCGATCGCCTGTTCACCGAGGGTGCGATGGTCAGCAAGGGCCAGGTGCTCTACGCGATCGAGGACGCCCCCTATCGCGCGGCGCTCGCCAGCGCGCAGGGCCAGCTCGGCGCGGCCCAGTCGCAGATCAACGCGACCCGGCTCCAAGCGCAACGATACGGCCAGCTCGTGCAGTTGAACGCGGTCAGCAAGCAGGAAGCAGACAACGCCACCGCCTCCGCCCAACAGGCTCGCGCGAATGTTGCAGCGCAGCAGGCAGCGGTCCAGTCGGCGCGCGTCAATCTGGGCTTCACGCGCATCAAGGCACCAATCTCGGGCCGCATCGGCCGGTCGCTCGTGACCGTCGGCGCGCTCGTCCAGACCGGCCAGACCGATCCGCTCGCGACGATCCAGCGCACCAACACCGTCTATGTCGACGTCGTCCAGTCCGCGGCGCAGCTGCTCGATCTCAAGCAGGCGATGGCGAGCGGCGGCGTAACCCGCGGCGACGGAAGCGCGCGCGTCCAGCTGATCCTCCCGAACGGCAGCACCTATCCGATCGAGGGTCGCCTGCAATTCTCCGAAGTCACGGTCGACCAGACCACCGGCGCGGTGACGTTGCGCGCGAGCTTCCCGAACCCCAACGGCTTGTTGCTGCCGGGCATGTACGTCCGTGCGAAGCTGGTCGAGGGCACGCGTCGCCAGGCGATCATGGCGCCGACCGCGGGCATCACGCGCGATCCGCGCGGCGGTGCGACCGCTCTGGTCGTCAATGCGCAGAACAAGGTCGAGCAGCGTAATGTCACCACCGATCGCGTGATCGGCGACAAGTGGATCGTCACCAGCGGCCTGAAGCCCGGCGACAAGCTGATCGTCGAAGGTCTGCTCAACCTGCGTCCTGGCGCGACCGTCAAGCCTGCCGCCCCGCAGCAGGTCGCCAAGCCCGCTGGCGGCGCACCCGGCGCTGCACCCGGAGGCGGCGACGCGTCCGGTGCGACCAGCAACAGTTCCGCGCAGGCCGGGAAGTAACCGCCCATGTCACGCTATTTCATCGATCGACCCATCTTCGCATGGGTCATCGCCATCATCCTGATGCTGGCCGGTATTCTCGCGATCCGGTCGCTGCCGATCGCGCAGTTCCCTGAGATCGCCGCCCCCAAGGTGACGGTCGCGACGTCCTATCCGGGCGCCGACGCGCAGACGCTCGAGAACACGACGACGCAGATCATCGAGCAGCAGATGAAGGGGATCGACAACCTTCGCTACTTCGCCTCGACGTCGGACGGCTCGGGCAACCTCGCGATCACGCTCACCTTCGAGCAGGGCACCGACCCCGACATCGCGCAGGTCCAGGTGCAGAACAAGCTGCAACAGGCGACTCCGCTCCTGCCGCAGGAAGTCCAGCAGGCCGGTCTGCGCGTGACCAAGGCGACCGCCAACTTCCTGCTCATCATCGCCGCCTATTCGGAAAATGGCGACCACGACCAGGTCGATCTCGGCGACATGATCGCCTCGAAGCTCCAGGATCCGCTCAGCCGCATCAAGGGTGTCGGCGACACGCAGGTGTTCGGCGCGCAATATTCGATGCGGATCTGGGTCGACCCGTTCAAGATGTCGAACCTCGGCGTCACCGTCACCGACATCACCTCCGCCCTGACCGCGCAGAACGCACAGGTCTCGGCCGGCCAGGTCGGCAGTCTGCCTGCGGTGAAGGGTCAGTCGCTCAACGCGACCGTGACCGCACAGTCGCGCCTCCAGACGCCGGAACAGTTCCGCGCGATCATCGTCCGCTCGGCGACCAGCGGCGCGACCGTGCGCCTGTCGGACGTCGCCCGCGTCGAGATGGGCTCGGAGAACTACAGCTTCCAGGCGCGCTATAACGGCAAGCAGGCGGCAGGCTTCGGCGTAAAGCTGGCACCGGGCGCCAACGCGCTCGATACCGTCAAGCTGGTCAAGGCCGAGGTCAACCGGATCGCCAAGCAGTTCCCGCCCGACGTCAAGGTCGCGTTCCCGATCGACAACTCGACGTTCGTGCGGCTGTCGGTCGAGCAGGTCATCCACACGCTGATCGAGGCGATCGTCCTCGTCTTCCTCGTGATGTTCCTGTTCCTCCAGAATTTCCGCGCCACGCTGATCCCGACGATAGCGGTCCCGGTCGTGTTGCTCGGCAGCCTCGCCGTGCTCCAGGTCGCGGGGTTCACGATCAACACGCTGACCTTGTTCGGCATGGTGCTGGCGATCGGCCTGCTCGTCGATGACGCGATCGTCGTCGTCGAGAACGTCGAGCGCCTGATCCAGGAGGAAGGGCTTTCCCCGAAGGAAGCCGCCAAGAAGTCGATGGACGAGATCAGCGGCGCGCTGGTCGGCATCGGCCTCGTGCTGTCGGCGGTGTTCCTGCCGATGGCGTTCTTCAGCGGCTCGACCGGCGTGATCTTCCGCCAGTTCTCGATCACCATCGTGTCGTCGATGGCGCTATCGGTGCTGGTCGCATTGATCCTGACGCCTGCGCTCTGCGCGACGATCCTGAAGCCCGCCAAGGAAGGCCATGGCGAGAAGAAGGGCTTCTTCGGCTGGTTCAACCGCACCTTCGACAAGGGCGTCGGCAAATACGGCAACGGCCTGCGCCGCGTCGAGAAGGGCTGGGTCCGCACGATGCTGGTCTATGTCGTGATCGTGGTCGCGATGGCCTTCATCTTCGTCCGCCTGCCATCGGGCTTCCTCCCCGAGGAAGACCAGGGCGTGATGTTCGCGCAGGTCTCGATGCCGTCGGGTACGCCGATGGAAGAGACCGCACGGACGATGGACAAGGTCCGCGATCACTTCATGATCGACGAGAAGGCCAACACCGCGGGCATCTTCACGATCAGCGGCTTCGGCTTCGTCGGCCAGGGCCAGAATGTCGGCATCGCCTTCATTCAGCTCAAGCCATGGGAAGATCGTAGCGGCAAGGAGAACGGCGTCGCCGCGGTTGCCGCCCGTGCCAACCAGGCGCTGGCAGGCATCCGGGCCGGCATGGTGATCGGCTTCGTGCCGCCCGCCGTGCAGGAACTCGGCAACGCCAACGGCTTCGACTTCATGCTGAAGGACAATGCCGGCGTCGGTCACGAGAAACTGCTCGAAGCGCGCAACATGCTGCTCGGCATGGCCAGCCAGGACAAGCGCCTGATGCAGGTCCGTCCGAACGGCCTGGAGGATGCGCCACAGCTGAAACTGAACGTTGACCAGGCGCAGGCCGGCGCGCTCGGCCTCAGCCAGCAAGACATCAACACCACCGTCAGCACCGCGTTCGGTGGCGCGTACATCAACGACTTCATCGACCGCGGTCGCGTGAAGAAGGTGTTCGTGCAGGCCGACGCACCGTTCCGCACGACGCCCGCCGATCTCGGCAACTTCTACGTCCGTGGCACGACCAGCAACGCGATGGCGCCGTTCTCGTCCTTCTCGACGACGAGCTGGAACTACGGTCCCTCACGCCTCGAACGCTATAACGGCGTAGCCTCGTTCGAGATCATGGGCTCGCCGGCGCCGGGCGTCAGCAGCGGCACCGCGATCAAGGCGATGGAGGAGATGGCGGCCAAGCTGCCACCCGGCATCGGCTATGAATGGACCGGCCTCAGCTACGAGGAAAACCTGTCGGGCGGCCAGTCGACCACGGTCTATGCGCTGTCGCTGCTAATCGTGTTCCTCTGCCTCGCGGCACTGTACGAGAGCTGGTCGATCCCGATCGCCGTCCTGCTGGTGGTGCCGCTCGGCGTCCTCGGCGCGGTCGGCGCGGCGATGATCTTCGGGCTGAACAACGACATCTACCTCCAGGTCGGGCTGATCACGACGATCGGTGTGGCGGCGAAGAACGCGATCCTGATCGTGGAGTTCGCCGAGGAGAAGATGGGCGACGGGATGAACGCGGCCGATGCCGCGGTCGAGGCGGCCAAGCTTCGCCTTCGCCCGATCCTGATGACGTCGTTCGCGTTCATCTTCGGCGTGCTGCCGCTCGCATTGTCGAGCGGTGCCGGCGCCGGCGGCCAGAACGCGATCGGCTGGGCGGTGGTCGGCGGCATGCTGTCCGCGACCGTCCTCGCGATCTTCTTCGTGCCGCTGTTCTTCCTGCTCGTGAAGCGCGTCTTCAAGCAGGACAAGGCCGGCTCGGGGCAGGACCGCGACCAGGTGCCCGACCACGACGGCAACCGTGACGACAACCGTGACGGCGGCCATCCGCCCCACGACCAGCGGCCGCAGGAGGCCTGATCCAGATGTTCTCGACCAAGATCTCCAGCCGCACCGCGCTCACGTTCGCTGCCGGGCTCACGCTCGCGGGGTGCAACCTCGCCCCTAAATACGTCCGCCCGGAGCTTCCCGTGGCGCCGAGCGGACCGACTGGACCCGCCTATGCGGCCGGCAACGCCGCGAACGCCATCGTGCCGGCGGACACCGCGTGGGAGGCGTTCTTCACGGACGACCGCCTGCGCGGCGTGATCCGCCTCGCGCTCGACAATAACCGCGACGTCCGCATCGCGGTCGCCAACGTCGCACAGGCGCGCGCGCAATACCGCGTCCAGCGTGCGGACCTGTTCCCGACGATCGGCGCAACCGGCAGTGCGACCTACCAGAAGTCGCCGTTCGGTGCGGTTGGCGGCGGCGTAGGCGGTGTCGGCGGCGGCACGGGCGGCGGCACTGGTGGCGTCGGTGGCGGTACCGGAACGGGTGGCGGCACCGGTGGTGGTACCGGCGGTGCGGGCACTGCCGTCACCGGCAGCGGGCGCGCCGACATCTATTCGGCCAATGTCGGGATCTCGGCTTGGGAAATCGATCTCTTTGGCCGCATCCGCAACCTGACGCAGGCGCAGCAGGAAGCGTATTTCGCCGCAGAAGAGAACCGCAACGCAGCCCAGGTGTCGCTCATCTCGGAGACTGCGACCGCGTGGCTGACGATGGCCGCGGACCAGGACCGCCTCAAGATCGCGCAGGATACCGAGCGCGCGTTCGGCCAGACGCTGAAGCTTACGCAGGATCGCTTCCGGATCGGCATCGCCTCCGAACTCGAAGTGCGTCAGGCGCGCACCACCTATGATCAGGCGCGCTCGGACATTGCCGACGCGACCACGCTAATCGCGCAGGACCAGAACGCGCTGAACCTGCTCGCCGGGACGACCGTGACGCAGGATCTGCTGCCCGCGCGGATGCCGGACAAGACGCCGACGCTGGAGAATCTGCCCGCCAACCTGTCGTCGGAGGTGCTGTTGCGCCGTCCGGACGTTGCAGCGGCCGAGCACAATTTGATCGCCGCCAACGCGAATATCGGCGCGGCACGCGCGGCGTTCTTCCCGAACATCTCGCTGACCGCGGCGTTCGGTACGCTCAGCCTCGGCCTGTCGAACCTGTTCGGCAGCGGCAGCCAGCAATGGTCGGTCGCGCCGACGATCACGCAGCCGATCTTCGATTTCGGCCGCAACAAGGGCAACCTGCAATACGCCAAGGCAACGCGCGACGCGATGCTGGCGACGTACGAGAAGAGCATCCAGACCGGCTTCCGTGAAGTCGCAGATGCGCTGGCACGTCGCGGCACGATCAACAGCCAGTTGGAGGCTCAGACGTCGCTGCGGGACAATGCGGCGGGCGCGTATAACCTGTCGCAGCTCCGCTTCCGCGCCGGGATCGACCCGTTCCTCAACACGCTCGATTCGCAGCGCGCACTCTACACCGCCCAGCAGAGCCTGCTGGCGACGCGCCTCGTCCGCGACAGCAACGCGGTCGAACTCTACCGCTCGCTCGGCGGTGGCCTGAAGTAAGGCCCGCCCCTTCGTCATCCTGACGAAAGTCAGGATCCAGAGCCGCTGACGACGCCGTTCGTGGCTCTGGATCCTGGGTCGAGCCCAGGATGACGGACTGGCTAGTTCGCCGGCTCGGACAACGGCGCGAACCGCGCGACCTGTCGCCCGACCAGACGCAACTGCTCGAGCACCGCAGGATCGCTCGCCCCGCCCTCATCGTCGAACTTCGTCACCTGCGTGTTGATCGCGGCGGCAAACGGCGTCGGCCACCCGCGCAACGCATGGACGATCGAGCGCAACGCCGCGATCGTGCTCCCCGTCGCCTGCCAGCCGTACGCCGTGGCGATCAGTCCGACCGGCATGTCCGCCAGATATGGGCGTTCGTCGCGCGACGTCTCCTCCAGCAGGTCGAGCGCGTTCTTGACCACGCCCGAGATGCTGCCGTGATAGCCCGGGCTTGCGATGATCACCGCCGATGCACCACGTACGGCTTCCACGAACGCCTGCTCGTCCGCTGTCCGCGTGGTCGCCTTCGGATCGTACAGCGGCAGCCGCGCCATGTCGGCGCCGCCGAACATCTGCGTGCGATACCCTTGCTTCTCGACCGCATCGAGCGCGATCCGCAGTGCACGCTCGGTCGACGAGACGCCGCCGATCGTGCCGCCGATGCCAACGACCAGCGGCAGAACGGCGGGAAGAGTGTCGGAAGCGGCCACGGTTTTATCCTGTTCGAACGTCATGCGATGCTCTTTCCCGTTTCGTCGCGCGATGACAACAGCTTCGGTCGGTTCTCGTCACGCGGACGTCGTGCCGCTGTCGCTAAGCCCCTGTACACGTTAAGCATGCGCAGGAACGGACGGCGTAAGCACAGACTTGCCCGAGCTGTCATAGAACGATAATACACCTGACGTCCGCCGCTTGGCCGACCCGCTGGAACGACCGATGCGCCCCGATCCCTTCGACACCAACCGTTCCGGCTCCACCGGCGATCGCGAGCCCTACGCCTATGAGCGCGAGCGTCTGATCACCGAACGCGAACGCCTGCGCCAGAAATACGAAGCGGAGCGGGACGGCGAAGATTCGGCCCCGTATGATCGCGACTTCGGCGCGGCCTACGCACCCCCCAGCGCGCCACGACGCAAGCGCCCGATCGGTCGCTGGATCCTGCGCGGAGCGGGGATCGGCATCGTCCTGCTGGTGATCGCGGTCATCTGGCTTGCGATCACCGCGCCGCTGTCGAAGTCGCTCCAGCCGCCAACCCCGCCCTCGATCACACTGACCGCGGACGATGGCACGCCGATCGCACGGCGTGGTGCGATCATCGGCAAGTCGGTCGATGCCTCGAAACTCCCGCCGCACGTCACGCAGGCGTTCCTGGCGATCGAGGACCGGCGCTTCTATTCGCACTGGGGCGTCGACCCGCGCGGCATCGCGCGCGCGGCATGGGCAAACATGGGCTCGGGCGGCGTCCGCCAGGGCGGCTCGACGATCACGCAGCAGCTCGCGAAGAACGCCTTCCTCGATTCGGATCGCACGGCGACGCGCAAAATCCGCGAGGCGATGATCGCGTTCTGGCTCGAGGCATGGCTGTCGAAGAACGAGATCCTCTCGCGCTATCTGTCGAACGTCTATTTCGGCGACAACACCTACGGGATCAGCGCGGCCGCCAAGCATTATTTCGGCCGCACGCCCGACAAGCTCAACGTCGGCCAGGCCGCGATGCTAGCCGGGCTGGTCAAGGCGCCATCGCGCCTCGCCCCCACGTCGAACCTCGAAGGCGCGCGCAAGCGGGAGGCCGTCGTGGTCGGCGCGATGGTCGACGCGGGCTTCCTCACCAAGGCGGAGGGCGACGCGGTCCAGCCGCAGCGCGTGCTCGGCAGCCGCCCGTCGCAGCTCCCCAACGGCACCTATTTCGCCGACTGGATCCTCCCCGAAGCGCGCGACCAAGCCGGCGAAATCAAGACGGAAGCAACCGTCCAAACGACGCTCGATCCGCGCTTGCAACGCGCCGCCGAACGCACCGTCGCGCGCGCCGGGCTTCGGCAGGCGCAGGTCGCGCTGGTGGCGATGCGCCCCGATGGCCGCGTCGTCGCGATGATCGGCGGCAAGAACTACGCGAAAAGCCCGTTCAACCGCGCGACGCAGGCGCGGCGCCAGCCCGGCTCGACCTTCAAGCTGTTCGTCTACCTCGCCGCGATGCGCCAGGGCCTCACCCCCGATTCGACGATCGAGGACCGCCCGGTGACGATCGGCGACTGGACGCCAAAGAACAGCGACGGCCGCTATCAGGGGACGATCACGCTGCGCCAAGCGTTCGCGCGCTCGTCCAACGTCGCTGCGGCCCGGCTGACGCAACAGGTCGGCGTGAAGGCGGTGATCAAGGCGGCCCGCGACCTCGGCATCTCGACGCCGATCCCCAGCGAGGCGACGATCGGCCTCGGCACCTCGACCGTGTCGCTGCTCGAACTGACCGCCGCCTATGCCGCGATCGCGCGCGAGCAATATCCGGTCCAGCCGCGCGGGCTCGCCGACGTGCGCGAGAAGGGCTGGTACCAATCGCTGACCGGCGGCGCGACCGAGATGCCGAGCAAGATCCACGACGAGATGCTCGACCTGCTGGCGGCCTCGATCCGCACCGGTACCGGGCGTGGCGCGAACCTGACGGTCGACGCGTTTGGCAAGACCGGCACGACGTCGGACAACAAGGACGCGCTGTTCGTCGGCTTCGCGCGCGATCTGGTGGTCGGCGTATGGGTCGGCAACGATGACAATTCGTCGAACCCCGGCCTGTCGGGCGGCGGTATCCCCGCGCGGATCTGGCGCGACTTCATGCAGAGCGCGCTGGGGATCGCACCGATCGCCGCGCCTCCTCCCGCGGTCGAGGAAGTCGATCCGGATGCGTTGCCGGCGGACGAGCAGGACAATTCCATTCTGCCGCTAGGCGGGGAGATCGAAGGAATGGGCTTCAACCTGAAGATGGGTGAGGACGGCACCATCTCAGTCGGCCCCTCCCGCCGCGACCGCCAGGAAGGCCCGCCCCCCCGCGACGATCGCCGACCGCCGGAGGAAGAACAGGGGCCCGACGAGGGGCAGTAGTTCGCTATCGACGACACCCGCTCGGTCAGCACCACCTCAGCGATTAGGCACTACCCCGGCCATCAGGCACCACCCCGGCGGAGGCCGGGGCCCAATTGGAAAGGTCGCGGTAACGACGCGCAGCCTTCGCCACCTACCGCCCCCAAATTGGGCCCCGGCCTTCGCCGGGGTGGAAGAGCAGCTTTGATCTTCACCTGAGCCGATGCCCCCCCGTTGACGCCACCACCGCATCGCAGCATGTCTCACGCATGCGCTTCTTCTCCGACAATGCCGCCACGATCCACCCGCAGGTCATGGCCGCGATCGCCGCCGCCGACACGCTCGACACCGCCTATGCCGGCGACGCGTGGAGCCAGCAGCTCGACGGCCGCCTGTCCGCGCTGTTCGAAACCGACGTCGCCGTCCTCTGGGTCCCCACCGGCACCGCCGCCAACTGCCTCGCGCTCGCAGCACTCTGCCCGCCCCACGGCGGCATCGTCTGCCACCGCGACGCGCACATCCAAAACGACGAGGGCGGCGCGCCCGAATTCTACACGCACGGCGCCAAGCTGTTCCTCGCCAACGGCGACGGCGCAAAGCTTACCCCCGACACCATCCGCAGCGTCCTCGACGCGATCCCCGACGACGTCCACCGCGTCCAGCCGCACGCGATCTCGATCACCAACGCCACCGAATATGGCCGCGTCTACCAGCCTCATGAGGTCGCGGAGATCGGCGCGCTGGCGAAGGCGCACGGGCTCGGCTTCCACATGGACGGCGCGCGCTTCGCCAACGCGATGGCGCGCGTCGGCTGCTCCCCCGCCGAGATGACGTGGCGCGCCGGCGTCGACGCGCTGAGCTTCGGCTTCGTCAAGAACGGCGCGATGAGTGCGGAGGCGCTGGTCTTCTTCAAGCCCGACCTCGCCGCCGTCACGCAATATCGCCGCAAACGCGCAGGCCTGCTGCTGTCGAAAGGGCGGTATCTCTCCGCGCAGATCCTCGCGATGCTCGACGACGACCTCTGGCTCGCCAACGCCAAGGCCGCCAACGACGGCGCGACGAAGCTCGCCGCCGCTGCAGGCGACCGCCTCGTCCACCCGGTCGAGGCGAACGAAGTGTTCCTCCGCGCCACGCCGGAAGAAGCCGCAGCCCTCCGCGCAAAAGGCTTCGACTTCTACGACTGGGCCGCTGGCGAAATCCGCCTCGTCACCGCATGGGACAGCCCTGCGGACGCAATCGGCCTGCTCGCCGACGCCCTCCGCGAGCTGTGACCGGCCCAACCGATCCTCCCCAGTCGACCCGCGCGGCCGTACTGATCCCGTTCGGCATCGTCACGCTGATCTGGGGCTCGACCTGGCTCGTCATCCGCGACCAGATCGCGGTGGTGCCGCCGAGCTGGTCGATCAGCTACCGCTTCCTCGTCGCCGGCATCGCGATGGCGATCTACGCCAGCATCAAGCGCGAGAGCTTCAGGTTCGACGCGCGCGGCTACGCGTTCGCGGCGGTGATCGGCGTGGCGCTGTTCACGTTCAACTTCAACTTCGTCTACCGCGCCGAACATTACGTCACTTCGGGGCTCGTCGCGGTGGTGTTCGCGCTGCTGCTCGTCCCCAACGCGATCTTCGGCCGCATCTTCCTCAAGCAGCGCCTCGGGCGGCAGCTGATGGTCGGGTGCGCGGTGGCGATGGCGGGGGTCGCCCTGCTGTTCGTCAACGAAGCGCGGGTCGATCCGCACGGACCGCGCTCGGCGACGATCGGCATCGTCCTGACGCTGTGCGGCGTGATGGCCGCCTCGGTCGCCAACGTCATCCAAGGCAGTGCGTTCGCCAAACGCTATCCGATGGCACCGACGCTGGCGATGGCAATGCTGATCGGCGCGAGCCTCGACGCGGCGTTCGCCTGGATCACCACCGGGCCGCCGGTGTTCGAGCCGCGGTTCGGCTATGTCGCGGGCATCCTCTATCTCGGCGTGTTTGCCTCCGCACTCGCCTTCCCGCTCTATTTCAACGTCATCCGCGCGATCGGCCCGGCCAAGGCGGCCTATTCGGGCGTGATCGTACCGGTGATCGCGATGCTGCTATCGACGATCTTCGAGCGCTATCACTGGTCGACGCTGGCCGTCGCCGGCGCTGTGCTGTCCGGCATCGGCCTAGTCATCGCACTCAGCGCACGCAGGCCGGCACGGTAGTCGGGCCAGGCAGGCGTCCAGCCAAGCACGCGCTTGGCCTTGCCGTTAGCGACCCGCCGAGTCTCGTTATAAAAGCCGCGCCCCATCGCCGACAACTCCCCGAGCGTCACGAACGGCGGCGCGGGCATCCCGAGCAGCATCGCCGCGAACGCCACGACATCGTTCTGCGACGCGGGCACGTCGTCCGCGAGGTTGTACGCCCCCGCCGGCGCATCGAACCCGGCGATCACGCCCGAGACGATGTCGTCGACATGCGCGCGGCTGAACACCTGGCCGGGTTGCTCGATCCGGTGCGCCTTCCCCTGCCGCACCCGGTCGAGCGGCGAGCGGCCCGGACCATAGATTCCCGGCAGGCGGAACGTCCGCGCACCGATCGCGAGCCAGTCCGAGTCCGCCGCCGCGCGCGCGCTCCGACGACCGCCACCGATCGGCGCCGTCTCGTCCACCCACGCGCCCTGCGCATCGCCGTACACGCCCGTCGACGACAGATACCCGATCCACGCCCGCGTCCGAAGCAACAGCGAACCGTAGCGCCCGAGCACGGGGTCCGCCTCATGCTCGGGCGGCACCGACGACAGGATATGCGTCGCCGCCGCGACCTCCGCCGTCACCGCATCCGTATCGTCGAACCGGAGCGTATCACCCCGCCCATCCCGCGTCGTGCCGACGACATGCCAGCCATCGGCCGCGAGCCGCTCGGCAAGCCGCGACGCGGTGTAGCCGAGACCAAGGACTAGCAGCCGGCTCATGGCGCCACCGCCGCGCCAGCCATCGGCCCCTTGTACAACGTCCCGAAGTAATCGCCGGCATTCCACACCGGCCGCTGCGCCCCGTCGGCGATCTCGCGCGCGATCCGGTAGTTCGCATCGACGAACCGCACGCCCTGATCCCACAGGATCGGCTGCGTCAGATCGTCCGAAGGCTTGTGATAATTGTTCGCCATGAAATACGCGACCGCCGCCTTGCCCGGCCCCTTCTGACCCGGCCACAGGAATACCGACGGGATCCCCTTCTGGACGAAGCGGAAGTGATCCGAGCGGACGAAGATGCCCTCCTCCGGCATCGGATCGGGCGACAGGCCGACGCCGATCGCCGCCACCGCCTTCTGAACGATCGGCCCGATGGTGGAACGCTCGGCACCGAACACCACCATGTCCTCGAACTTGTACGTCAGGATCGGCATGTCGAGGTTCACGTCGGCGACGATCGAGGTCAGCGGCACGGTCGGGTGGTTGGTGAAGTAATCGGACCCGACCAAGCCCTTCTCCTCGCCGGTGACCGCCAGGAACATGATGGTGCGCTTCGGCGCCTGCCCGCTGGCATTGAAGCGCTTGGCCTCCTCGATCAGGCTGGCGATGCCGATCGCGTTGTCGAGCGCGCCGTTGTTGAGCGCGTCGCCCTTCACTGGCTTGGTGATGCCGATGTGATCGAGATGCGCCGACAGCACGACGACCTCCTTGCCGACCACCGGATCGCTGCCGGGGATCACGCCGACGACGTTGCTGCTCGCCGCGGGCACGAAGCTCGTCTTGGTCGCGACGGTCAGCGTACCGACCAGCGGCACCGCCTTGAACTTGGCGTTGTCGCGGTCCGCCTGCTTCACGATCCGGCTCCACGGCGTCTTCGCACCCGCGAACAGCTTGGCCGCGCCGGCCATGCTGACCGTCCCGAGCGACGGCGCGCCGGGCGCATCGACCTTGCCGGTGCCGTCGGGATTCGCCCACGTCATCCGCGGCGTCGCATAAAACTCCGCCATCTTGCCGAACGTCCGCACCTTGGCCGAGCGCGGGCTTTCCAGCGTAATCACGCCAACCGCTCCCTTGGCCTGCGCGATCGCCGCCTTGGTGCCGCCCGAGCCGAAGAACGCGCGCTCCTCACCGCCGAACCGCGCGGGCGAGCCACCAAAATACGCGACGATCTTGCCGCGGACGTCGACGCCCTTGTAATCGTCCTGGCCATATTGCGGCGCGTCGATGCCGTAGCCGACGAACACGACGGGCGCCGAAACGCTGGTCTCCGCCTTCGCGCCGTTCGCGGCGGGCACATAATCCTCACCGAACACGAGCGGCTGCGCAGGCCCGCGACCGGTCCAGACGAAATCGCCCTTGCCCGCCGCCTTGTACGACACCAGCGGCACGGTCTGGAGATACCCGCCCTGATCGCCACCGGGACGAAGCCCCGCCGCATAGAATTGCGCGGCGACATATTGCGCGGCGATGTCGAACTCGGGGCTGCCGGCCTCGCGACCCTTCATCGCATCCGACGCGAGAAACAGCACATGCGCCTTCATCGCCGCCTGATCCGCGGGCAGCGGCGCGGCGAGCTTCGCGTTCAACTCGGCGGTATTCGGGGCGGTCACCGGAGCCGGCGCGGGGGCAGCTTGGGGCGCAGTCTGAGCAAGGGCAGAGGTAGAAAGCGCGAGCAACGCGAGCGCGCCGATAGGACGATACATCCGGAAATCCTTGCAAAGGGAACGTGTTGCAGCGGCGTAGCATCCACCGTCCCCCGCGCAAGCTTTGGCTGGCGATAGGCGGGCGCGGCCCTATATTCGCAACCATATGCTCGATATCCAGAACAGTCTCGCCCACCCGCTCGTCATTCGCCGCGAGGACTATACCCCGCCCGAGTGGCTGGTCCCCGAGACGAAACTGGATTTCGACCTCGATCCCTCCACCACCCGCGTAACGGCAACACTGTCGGTGACGCGCAACGGCGATCACGCCGCACCGCTCCGGCTCAACGGCGCGGGCCAGAAGCCGCTTTCGGTCACGATCGACGGCGTGGCGATCAACGACTGGCGGATCGACGGCGAACAGCTCGTCATCCCGCTCACCGGCGTCGCGCATGTCATCGAGACTCAGGTCGAGATCGCCCCCGATCGCAACACGCAGTTGATGGGGCTCTACGCGTCGGGTGGCAATCTCTGCACGCAGTGCGAGGCGGAGGGCTTCCGCCGCATCACCTATTTCCCCGACCGCCCCGACGTGCTCAGCGTCTATTCGGTCCGGATGACCGCCGACAGGAAGCACTTCCCCGTGCTGCTCGCGAACGGCGATCCGGTCGCGCAGGGCGATCTCGACGACGGCCGCCACTGGGCGACTTGGCACGACCCTTTCCCGAAACCCTCCTACCTGTTCGCACTGGTCGCCGGCGATCTCGCGGTGAACCGCAGCAGCTTCACGACGATGTCGGGGCGCGAGGTATCGCTCGGCATCTGGGTGCGCGAGGCCGACCTGCCGAAGACCGACCACGCGTTGAAGGCGCTCGAACTCGCGATGGCGTGGGACGAGACGACCTATGGCCGCGAGTATGATCTCGACGTGTTCAACATCGTCGCGGTCGACGACTTCAACTTCGGCGCGATGGAGAACAAGGGCCTCAACATCTTCAACTCGCGCTACATCCTGGCCGACCCGGATACCGCGACCGATTACGACTATGACGCGATCGCCGCGGTCGTCGCGCACGAATATTTCCACAATTGGTCGGGCAACCGGATCACCTGCCGCGACTGGTTCCAGCTTTCGTTGAAGGAAGGCTTCACGGTCTATCGCGACCAGGGCTTCTCCGCCGACCAGGGCTCGCGCGCGGTCAAGCGCATCGAGGACGTCCGCGGCCTGCGCGCGTCGCAATTCCCCGAGGATTCCGGCCCGCTCGCGCATCCCGTGCGGCCTGAATCCTACCAGGAGATCTCGAACTTCTACACAGCGACGATCTACAACAAGGGCGCCGAGCTGATCCGGATGATGGCCGCGATCCTCGGACCGAAGGGCTTCCGCGCCGGCACCGACCTGTATTTCGACCGGTACGACGGCACGGCCGCGACCTGCGAGGATTTCGTCACCTCGATGGAGGAAGGCGGCAAGGTCGACCTCACACAGTTCCGCCTCTGGTACTCGCAGGCGGGCACGCCTCGCGTCTCGGCGAGCCTATCGCATGAGGGCGACCGCGCGACGCTGCGGCTCGCGCAGCGGGTACCCGCGACGCCCGGCCAGCCGGCGAAGTCGCCGATGGTGCTGCCGTTGCGGGTGAAGCTGTTCGGTGCCGAGTCGGGCGCCGCGCTGACCGACGACCGCCTCGTCCTGTTCGACGACACGCTCGACACGATCGCGTTCGAAGGCCTGGCCGAGCGCCCGGTGCTGTCGATCAACCGCGGCTTCTCCGCCCCCGTGGTGGTCGAGAGCGACCGCACCGCCGCCGACCTCGCCTTCCTCAGCGCGCACGACGACGATCCGTTCGCGCGCTACGAGGCGATGCAGCAGTTGATGCTCGATACGTTGGTCGCCTCGGCGGGCGGACATGCGGATCACGCGGCCGTGATCGCCGCGGTGGCGAACACGCTCGCCAATACCGATCTCGATCTCGCCTTCGTCGCTGAGGCGGTGTTGCTGCCGTCGGAGAGCTTCATCGGCGACCAGATGGCCGTCGTCGATCCCGACGCGATCTTCCGCGCGCGCGAAGCGCTGCGCCGCGATCTCGGCACGCGGCTGGAGGCGCAATGGCGGCAGGCGTATGCGCGGGGTAAGGGCCAGTCCTACGCCTATACGCCGGAGGGCAAGGGCCTGCGTCGCCTGCGAACCGTCGCACTCGGCTATATCGCGGCAAGCGGCGCGGCGGATGCGGCGGACCTCGCGTTCGCGCAGTTCGATTCGGCGGACAACATGACCGACCGGATGGGCGCGCTGACGACGCTGGTCAGCAGCACGTCCGAGATCCGCACCACCGCGCTCGACATCTTCTACAGCCAATATTGCGACAACCCGCTGGTGCTCGACAAGTGGTTCCAGGCTCAAGCGCAGTCGTCGCGCGACGATACCGGTGCGATCGTCGCAGGGCTCGCCGAGCATGCCGACTTCACCCTGACCAACCCCAACCGCGCGCGATCGCTGATCGGTGCGTTCGGCGCGAACCAGCGGGCGTTCAATAACGCCGACGGGAGCGGCTATCGGTTCCTCGCGGACCAGCTGATCGCCCTGGACCGGTTGAACCCACAGACGGCGGCGAAGCTTCTCCCGCCGCTGGGTCGGTGGCGCCGGTTCGATGCGGCGCGGGCGGGGCTGATGCGCGCGGAACTAGAGCGGATCGTGCGGACGCCAGGACTTTCGAAGGACCTGTTCGAACAGGCGTCCAAGAGCCTCGAAGGCTGAACCTGATCCTCCCCCGCAAGGGGGAGGTGTCTGGCCCTTGCCAGACGGAGGGGGAGGAAAGCGACTACCGCTGTTGCGGCGTCCTCCCCCTCCGTCGCCTTCGGCGCCACCTCCCCCTTGCGGGGGAGGATTACGGAATTGCACAGCTCCTACCGGCGACCCGCAAAGAACTCCCGCAGGATCATCGCCGCCTCGGTCTCCGCAATTCCCCCATAAACCTCGGGCCGATGATGGCATGTCGGCTGACCAAAGAACCGCGGGCCATGCTCGACCGCTCCGCCCTTGGCATCCGCCGCCCCATAATAGAGCCGTGCGATCCGGGCATGCGCGATTGCGCCGGCGCACATCGCGCAAGGCTCAAGCGTCACCCAAAGATCGCAACCCTCGAGGCGGTCACTCCCCAGAACCAAAGCAGCAGCGCGAATCGCCTGGATCTCGGCATGCGCAGTCGGATCGCACAACGCCCGCGGCGCATTCGCCCCCGTCGCGATAATCACGCCGTCCCTAACGACAACGGCGCCGACCGGGACTTCCCCAGCCAGCGCCGCATCGCGTGCCGCGTCGAGCGCGCGGCGCATAGGGTCGGGGACGGGGAACATGGCCTCAGGCCCTGCCCCGCCGCTCGCCCCACGTAAACACCCGCGTAAAGATCAGTTCGGCGCCTGGCTGTTGCCCGGCTTCTCGACGTTGATCGTCGGCACCGCCACGGTCTTGTTCTCGGTGCCGAGCGTGACCTTGGCGACGTCGGCCTGGAACTTCGGCGCCTGGACGACGCCCTGACGGGTCTGGTCGATGTTGATGATCCCGAAATACATCAGGCCGACCACGACCAGCACGATGATCGCGACGAGAGACAAAAGCGTACGCATGGGACATCCCCTTTTATTGAACAGTTCGATAGCGTAACAACGTCGTCGATCGCCGTGGGTTGCACAATGCCCATTGCGGACAACCGCGGCCACGTTTCGCGTGAATCGGTTGACGAAAGCCGGCGTGCCAGCTATCCGCGCGCCTTTCCGGGGTTCCTCCCGACACTTGAATAGGTAATCACATGTCGCGCATCTGCGAACTGACCGGCAAGGGCCGGATGGTCGGGAACAACGTCTCCCACGCCAACAACAAGACCAAGCGCACGTTCCTCCCGAACCTGCAGAACGTCACGCTGCTTTCCGATTCGCTCGAGAAGGGCGTCAAGCTGCGCGTCTCGACGCACGGCCTGCGCACCGTCGAGCATAACGGTGGCCTCGACAACTGGCTGGTGAAGGTCTCGGACGACAAGCTGTCGCTCCGCGTTCGTCGCCTGAAGCGCGAAGTCGTCAAGAAGATCGCAGCCTCGGCAGTCGCCGCCTAACAGCGACGTCGTATTGCGATCACCGCGGCCCGCCCTGCACCTAGCAGGGCGGGCCGTCGGCGTTTGTGGAGTCAGCGATCCAGCCTGAACTTCAGCAGCAGCGTGCGCTGGAGAAACATCTGGTTGTCGTCCGACACGATCCACACGATCGTCGCGCCGTTCTCGACCGTCGTGTCGATCCCCTCGAAATTGTCGTGGATCAGCGGCGCATCGATCGTCGCGATCAAACGGCCACGTGCGATTCGCCCCGCCGCCACGTCACGCGCGGCAATCAGCGATATCCGATTGGACCATCGGAACGGCAGGCTGAACCCACGATCGAGCATGAGTAGGTCGCCATTCGGCAGCGCGGTGACGTCCGACGGGTCGTACCGCCCGAACGGCTCATACGCGAATCGCTCAGGCTCCCCCGCCCCCGTCGGATCGCCCGCGAAGATCAGCGCCTGCCGCGTGCGCAACCGCTCGCCTTCCGACCCGGACCAGTCCGGCCGACGCACATGCGCCTCCTCGCTGATCACGACAAATCGCCCGTCGGGCAGCCGCGCCATCGATTCGGCCCCGCCGTTCGCGGGCCATCTCCGCATCGCCTCGGGCGCCACCCGCGCCTCGTACCGCGCGAACCCCGTGGCATAGCGCCAGATTGAATTGCCATCCTCGAAGCCGACCCAGATATTCCCCGTTACCGGATCGATCGCCATCGATTCGCTGTCGCGGTCGCGTTTCTCCCAGCCGATACCCGGCCCCGCGGGGAGGTTCTCGAACGCGACCCGGTGCGGGAGCCAGTCGGCGCCCATGTCGAACTGGACGATGTTGCCGCCGTCGCTCAGCAGCGTGAAGCGGTTGCCAGTCGCGGCCGGCGCGACGTCGAGCGACGAGAATCCCCCGAACGCCGGATCCCGACTGTCGAGCGCCACGCCGCCCAGATAGGTAAGCCCGCCGACGCGGACGTGCCGCGGGTTGGTGCGGTCGAGCATTACGCGCGTCGCGGTCAGCTGCGCGCGCTTGCCGAGCAGGTCGAGCCGCGCCTCACCCGACCAGGCCGGCACGATCGCGCAGACGCTTACGGCGACGAACAGGACAGTGATCAGGCGCCGCATCGCGCCCCTCATAGGGCGTCCGGCGATCCGCGGAAGCATGAACAGCGGATAACGGAGGCATTCAGGCTCGGCTCAATGCGAATCACTCATAAGCGTCTCATCGAGGATGGAAGCACGGCCCCCGCCGCCGCCGAAATCCCCAACGGGAGACGCACGATGTTCAAGACTTTTACACTCGCCGCCAGTGCCCTCGCATTGGGTGCGACCGCCCTCGTTCCCGCTGCCGCCGATGCGCAGCGCTGGGGCTCGCGCTACGAGCGTGGCTACGATGGCTATCAGGGTGGCGGCTACCGCGACAATGGCTACGATCGTGGCTATCGGGGCGACGACCGGGGCTACCGCGAGTATCGCGGCAACGACCGCCGCTACAACTACCGCAGCCGTCGCGGATGCGACAACACCGGCGGCACGATCATCGGTGCCCTCGCCGGCGGCCTGCTAGGTCACACCATCGCCGGTCGTGGTGACCGGACGCTCGGCGCAGTCCTCGGTGCAGCCGGTGGTGGCCTGGCGGGCAACGCGATCGATAAGTCGGATAACCCTGGGTATTGCCGGCGGTAAGCCCGGCAAAGCCCGGGCCGGTGCTCGCCGCGAAAGCGGTCGAGCAACCGCCGGCACGGACGGCGGGCAGGCTCAGCCTGACCCGACCGACGACGGCTTTGCCGACGTCCCGCCCGTTCGAGCCATCCAACCAGTTTCCCAGTTCCCTCGCGTAGCGTATCGAGGGCGAGGGCCGGCTTCCCGTACGGGAGCCGGCCCTTTGTTCGTCTGCCGCCTAAGCGATCCGTTCAGGCACTTCCGCTGCATCCTCGGCAATCGCAGCCGCGGGCGCGACCGCCTCCCAGGGAAACACGAACCAGTCCTTGGTCACAGCCCGGTCGATCGTCCGCGCACAATACTCGATCCGCTCCGCCGAACTGACGTTATCGATCAGCATCGCGAACCGCACCGATCCCGCGACAGCACCCGCCGCCGCCAGCGCACCACGCAGGTGCGTGATGGTCCGCCCCGAATCATTGATGTCGTCGACGAACAGCAGCCGCTCGCCCTCTCGCGTCCGCGCGGCAAGCTTCACCAGCGGTTCGTCGGCAAAGTCCTTCACCTGGCTCGAATAATCGACCGACAGCGTCGGCAACCCGATCGCATGGCTGAGGAACACCGCCGGCACGAGCCCGCCACGGCCTATGCCGATGATGTAATCGGGTTTCCACGCGGTATCCTCGACGACCTTGGCGGCGAGGATGTGCACAGCAGCGACGAACTCGTGCTGACGGATAGGGGTAAAGATCGGCATTCTTCGACGCTACCGGCTAGCCGTTGCGAGAGCTAGACGTTCTCCTGCGAAAGCAGGAGCCCAGGGTTACGTGCACAGCGCTCGTGACCCTGGACTCCCGCGTTCGCGGGAGAACACTAATCAGATCGTCTCCAGCGCCTGCTCGAAATCGGCGATCAGATCATCCGGATCCTCCACCCCAATCGAGATCCGGACGAGGTTGTCCGTGATCCCCAGCGCCTGCTTCCGCGCATCCGGCACCGACAGATGCGTCATGCCAGCCGGATGGCTAGCCAGCGTCTCGGTCCCGCCCAGCGACACAGCCAGCTTGGCGATCTTCAACGCATCGAGGAACGCGAAGCTCTCACGCTCGCCACCCTTCAGATATAGCGAGAAGGTCGAGCCGCCGCCCGTGCAATGGCGCCGATAGATGTCTGCCTGACGCTCCATACCCGGCTCGTCCTCGAGGAAGCCCAGATATGCGACACGCTCCACCTTCGGATGATGCCGCAGGAAAGCACAGACCTTCGCGGCATTCTCGCCCGCGCGACTCATCCGCAGTTCGAGAGTCTCCAGTGACCGCAACAGCATCCACGCGGTGTTCGGATCGGTGATCGTCCCGATCGTGTTCCGCATCGTCCGGATCGTGTTGATGTGCTCCTTCGTGCCCAGCACGCCGCCCGCGACGAGATCCGAATGCCCGCCGACATATTTGGTCAGCGAGTACACCACGATATCCGCGCCATGCTTGAGCGGCTGGAACCACAGCGGCCCGAGGAACGTGTTGTCGATCGCGATCGGTGGCTTCTCACCCTTGAAGATCGCGTCACGGCTGGCCGCGACCGCCTCGACATCGACCAGCGCATTGGTCGGGTTCGCTGGGCTTTCCAAATAGATCAGCGCGACGTTGCCGGTCGCCGCCTCGGTCATCACCGCATCGATCTCTTCACGAGTCGCACCCGCCGGGAAGTCGAGCCACTTCACGCCGAACTTGCCGAGCACGCGGCCGATCAGCGTCTCGGTCGCCGCGTACAACGGCCCCGAATGGACGATCGTGTCGCCTGGCTTGACCATCGCCAGGAACAGGGTGGCGATCGCCGACATGCCCGACGAGAAGGCAAGCGCGTCCTCCGCCTCTTCCCAGACGCCGAGGCGATCCTCGAGGATCTCCTGGTTCGGCCCATTGAAGCGCGAATAGACGAGCCCCTCGGCCCCGCCCGGACGCTTGCCCGTAACGCCTTCGAAGTGACGCTTGCCCGCCGCCGCGTTGGGAAACACGAAGGTCGAGGTGAGGAAGATCGGCGGCTTCAGCGAGCCTTCCGACAGCGCGGGGTCGTAACCGTGGCCCATCATCAGCGTCGACGGCTTCAGTTTCCGCCCGCCGATCTTCTCGACCTCGGGCTTCGGTGCGACGCGCGCGGCTACGCCGGTCAGGTCCGCTTCGGTTTCGGCGGGGACTGCGCCGGCGTTTTCGGGGGTATCGGACATCAATGTGCTCCTGCGTGGCCCGTCTTGTGCGAGCCGATGTGCGGATCCTAAACGACCGGCAAGGGCTTTGGGAGCCGTTACAGGCCGATGATGCTGATCTGACGCCCATAGGAGGGCTCGCCGCGATGGGTCGCGCGCCGATAGCTGAAGAAGCGATCGTCACCCTCGTCTTTGGCGGTGTAAGTGTCGAGCCCGAGCGCCTCGATCCGGCCGATCCCGGCGACCGCGAGCCGGCTGACGACATAGGCCTCCAGGTCGAACTGGTAATGATCGCCCCTGTTCTCGACGGCACGACCGTCCGCGAAGAAGCGTTCGTTCTCCGGATCCGCCTCGCAGAACCGGCGGATGAAGCCGTCGTCGACCTCATAGCTGGCGCGCGCGATACACGGCCCGACCGCAGCGACGATCCGGTCGCGGTGCGCGCCGATCGCCTCCATCGCGAGGATCGTCGCATCGGTGACGCCGCCAAGCGCGCCCTTCCAGCCGGCATGGGCTGCCGCAACGACGCCGGCGTGCGCGTCGGCGAACAAGACGGGTGCGCAGTCCGCGGTAAGGATGCCGAGCGCGAGGCCGGGACGGTTGGTGACCAGCGCATCGGCATGCGGACGGATCGCGTCGTCGAACGGCTCGATCACGGTCACCGCGTCGGCGGAATGGACCTGGTACAGACCGACGAGTTTCGCGCCGGGAAGGACGGCTTCGGTCGCGCGGCGGCGGTTCTCGGCGATCGTGGCGGGGTCGTCGTCGGACCCGATGCCGACGTTGAGGCTCGCATACGCACCGGTCGAGACGCCGCCACGCCGTCCGAGAAAAGCGTGGGGGATATCGCCAAGTGCTTTCGCGCGGATCGCGTCGATGGTCATATCGACCGCCCCTCCGATAGCTCCACCCCGGCGAAGGCCGGGGCCCAATTGGGGGACGTTGCTGACAGGGGACTGCGCATCGTTACTGCGACCTTTCCAATTGGACCCCGGCCTCCGCCGGGGTGGTACCGATTAGATGCACTATCGACCATCACAACACGAGCCGCATGATCCGGTCATCGTCAGGCTGCTCCCCAACCATGAACACATACCGCCCGATCTCGACGAAGCCGTAACGCTGATAGAACCGGTGCGCCCGGTGGTTATCCACATACACGCTAAGGATCATCTCCGTGCGACCATCAGCGCGCGCAACATCGATCGCCCAGTCCATCAACGCCGGGCCGACACCCGCACCATGCTGGTCACCCCGCACGTAAAGCTGGTGAAGTTCGATTGCCGTCGCGGACCAATCGCCGGGAAACGCCACCGGGCCGATCTTCGCAAACCCAACGATCTCACCGGCCTCGTTCACCGCGACCCGCACCGTGAAGGCAGGATCGGACAGTTGCGCCGGCAACCCCGTCTCACCGAACGTCTGTTCCAAGAAGGCGGCAAGGTCTTCAGGCCGGTACAGCGTACCGAACGTATCAGTGAACGACCGCTTCGCCATCGCGGCGAGTTCTGCGCCATCAGCGGGCGCGGCATCGCGATAGGCGATCATGCAAACGCCGCCGGTGTCGGCCAAGTCGGCGCGGTGATCGCCAGCGCTTTGAAAAGCGTACCCATGTCGTCCATCAACCGCCTACGATCCGCCGCCAATGCTTCCGCCCGCGCAGGCGACGCCTTGGCGAGTGCCGACGTCCGCGAATCGATGCCGAGCGCACCGAGCAGGTCGCGCTGCGTCACCGGTCCCCACGCCACCGCGCCCTCGGCCTGTGCCGCGGCGGCCAGCGTGGTGAAGTCGACATGCGCGGTCAGGTCATGCTCGCCCGGCGCCTCGAACGGATTGGCGAACGCATGCCCACGCACCGCCTGCAACGTGTCGCCGAGCGCCGGCCCCTCATAGCCATAGTCGACCGCGATCAGCGCACCGCCCTGCGCGGCGATCCGCCTGGCGAGACCACGGATGATCGTCACGGCAGCAGGTGAGGTTTCGAGGATCGAGCCTGCGGGCGCGTCGCGGAACGGCTCAGGGATGACGGCATCCGGGAGCGGCTTCCCGGCGATCGGCAGGAACAACAGGTCCTGCGCAGCTACAAGGCGTTCGTGCCACTGCTCGCGCTTCACCAACTGCCGGATCGGCAGCGCATCGAAGAACTCGTTGGCGACGACGATCAGCGGGCGATCTGTCGGCAACGTGTCGATCGTGTCGTGCCACATCGCGTCCGGCACGCGCTCGGCTTGAGCCTTTCGCAACGCCGGGCTGGTCTCGACGAAATGTACCGGCGGTTGGAGCCCGGCCTTCGCCATCGCCCGCGCGGCATCGGCGGCCAGCGTCCCGCGACCCGGCCCAAGTTCGACCCAAGCCACCTCGGGGCGACCAGCGCGGTCCCACAGATCGGCGCACCACAAACCGACAAGCTCGCCGAACATCTGGCTGATCTCGGGCGCGGTGGTGAAGTCGCCCCCCGCCCCCAACGGATCGCGCGTCGCATAATAATGCGCGTTCGCCGCCGCCATATACTGCGCAACGGGGATCGGACCCGCGAGCGCAATTGCGCGGGCAAGACGTTCGGGAAGCGCGGTGTCTATTCCCCTTCCGCTTGCGAGAGGGGTTAGGGGAGGGGCTGGATTATCGTTGGCCATGACGTTTGCGGCCATGCCCTCCCCCAACCCCTCCCGCAAGCGGGAGGGGAGTTAAGCGACGCTCGCCGTCCCCGCGATCGACTCCACCCGCACCCGCCGCTTGGCCGACGTCGCCACAAGATACGCGCCACCGACGATCATCGGCACGCACAACCACTGCCCCATGTGCAGCCCGGTATGCTCGGCAAACGCCCGCAGCTGCGAATCCGGCTCGCGGAAGAACTCCACGGTGAACCGCGCGATCCCGTACCCCAGCACGAACAACCCGACGAGCTTGCCCGGGTCATACCGCGCCTTGGTCTTCCAGAACGCGAACCACAGCAGCGCGAACAGGACCACGCCCTCCAGCCCCGCCTCGTACAGCTGGCTCGGATGCCGCGCCGGCTCGACCATCCCGAACGGCACGGTGCGCTCGAAGATGATCCCCCACGCGACGTCGGTCGGCTTGCCCCACAGCTCGCCATTCACGAAGTTCGCCAGCCGCCCGAAGAACAGCCCGAAGGGCACACAGCACGCGATATAATCGTGCACGCGCAGCCAGTTGAGCTGATGCTTCCGCGCAAACAGGATCAGCCCGATCGACGTGCCGATGACGCCGCCGTGGAACGACATGCCGCCGTCCCAGAGCCGGAAGATCCGCAGCGGATGCAGGAACATCTCGGGCGCGTAGAAGATCACATAGCCGAGCCGCCCGCCGAGGATGATCCCGAGCGTCGCGTAGAATACCAGATCGTCGGCATGCCGCCGCGCCATCGGTGCGCCGGGCTGGGCGAGCAGCTTCAGCAGATACCACCAGCCGAGCAGGATCCCGCCGATATAGGCAAGGCTGTACCAGCGCAGCGTGAAGAAGCCGATCGAGAAGACGTCGGGGTGGAGCCCCAGATCCTCGAAGCGGATGTGACTGCCGACGGCAGGCGCTACGGCACCCGCAGCGGCGGTGATGGTCGACAGGATCAAAGGCTTTTCCCCACGCGTTCGCCCCTGCATAAAGGCCGATAACGATAAGACCAAGTAGGAGAGCGATATGCGGACCGAGCTGGACCTGGCTATGGATTCGACGATGGCCGCGCTGACCGCGCCCGACGGCATGCTGGCGCTCGGGTCGGCCGAGCGGTTCGGCGTGACGCTGCCGACGATCGCCGCCGCGCCGCCCGCACTCAGTTACTATTTCGCGCACTACGCCAACGAGCACCGCGACGCCGTCTTCTTGGTATCAGGCGCCGAGCGCCTGACGTTCGGCGAGGTCTACGCGGCGGCCGAGAGCACCGCCCGCGCCCTCGTCGGCGGCTACGGCATCGCCAAGGGCGACCGAGTCGGCATCGCGATGCGCAATTCGCCATCGTGGATCGTCCTGTACATGGGCATCATTATGGCCGGCGGCGTCACGACGCTGCTCAACGGCTGGTGGCAGTCGGAGGAACTGGAGACCGCGATCGGCGAGGTCGATTGCGCACTCGTGTTCGCCGATCCGCCACGGGTAAGGCGCTTGGCCCAGATTGCGGCTCTGCGCACGCCAGTCGTCGAGATCGACGATTCGCGACCGCTCGCCGAAGCGCTCGAAGCCGTGATCGCGAAAGACGACCACACCGCCGACCTGCCGCTGCTCGGGCCAGAGGATCATGCGACGATCCTGTTCACGAGCGGATCGACCGGCCAGTCGAAGGGTGCGCTCTCCGAACATCGCGCGGTCGTGCAGGGCATCTTCAACTATCTCGGTCAGGCGATGATGATGGTCGGCATCGCCACCGCGCAGGGCAACCCACCGGTCGGCCAGCCGGTCACGCTGCTGACGATCCCGCTGTTCCACATCACGGGCGAAGTGCCGGTGTTCCTCCAAAGCTTCGCGATGGGGCGAAAACTCGTGCTGATGCCGAAATGGGATGCAGGCGAAGCGATGCGGCTGATCGAGGCGGAGGGCGTGACCTATTTCGTCGGCGTGCCTTTGATGAGCTTCGAGATCCTCAACCACCCCGACCGCGCGCAGTACGACCTGTCGACCGTCACCGATTTCGCCGCGGGGGGCGCACCGCGCCCGGTTGATCACGTCCGCCGCATCGACGAGGAGATGGGCGGCAGCGCGCCGCTGATCGGCTACGGCCTGACCGAGACCAACGCGGTCGGCACCGGCAACTGGCGCGGCAATTATCTCGCCAAGCCTAATTCCGCCGGACGTCCCGGCGCGCCATTGGTCGACCTCGCGATCCTCGACGACGCTGGCCACCCGGTCGACCAGGGCCAGCGCGGCGAGGTCTGCATCCGCACGATCTGCAACTTCAAGGAATATTGGAACCGCCCCGACGCGACCGCCGCGGCGTTCACTGTGGACGGCTATTTCCGCACCGGCGACATCGGTTACCTCGACGAGGACGGCTATCTGTTCATCGTCGACCGCAAGAAGGACATCATCATCCGCGGCGGCGAGAACATCTCGTGCCAGGAGGTCGAGGCCGCACTGTACGAACACTCAGCGGTCGCGGAAGCCGCGGTGTTCGGGCTGGCAGACGAGCGCTTCGGCGAGGTCCCCGGCGCAGTGGTAGTGCCGCAGGACGGCGAAACGCTGACCCCGGACGATCTGACCGCGTTCCTCCACCAGCACATCGCCGCGTTCAAGATACCGCAGCGGATCTGGATTTCGGAAGAGCCGCTGCCAAGACTCGGGACGGAGAAGATCGACAAGGTCTCGCTCAAGGCAACGTATAGAGCGATGGCGTAAAGTCCCTCGCCCCTACGGGGAGAGGGAGGGAGGAGCCGCTTGGCGACGGAAGGGAGAGGGGCAGTGAGACTCCCGGCACAGCCCCGGAGACCCACTCCCCCTCATCCGACGCTCCGCGCCACCTTCTCCCCGTGGGGGAGAAGGATTAGAGGCGCACTCATGATCAACAGGCGTGGCATACTCATTAGCGGCGGCGCGGGGATCGGGCTTGTCGTCGCCTGGGGTCTCTGGCCACGAACCTACGCCCCCAACCTCGTCGCCAACCCCGGCGAGACCCCGTTCGGCGCGTGGCTCAAGATTGGCACCGACGGCCACGTCACGGTCGCCGTCCCGCAGGTCGAGCACGGCCAGGGCGTCTACACCACCCTCCCCCAGATCGTCGCGGACGAGCTCGGTGCGGACTGGCGCACGATCGGTGTCGAGCCCGCCCCCCTCAACCCACTCTACGCCAACCCGATCGGCATGCACGACCTGTTCGAAGGCCTGTTCGACCGCCTCCCGCAAGGCACCCCGCAACCACCAATGCTCACCGGCGGATCAAGCTCGATCCGCATGTTCGAGCAAGCCTGTCGCGAGGCTGGTGCGGGCGCCCGCGCGCTGCTCTGCATGGCGGCGGCCAAACGCTGGGACGCCGACTGGACCCAGGTCAATGTCGACGCCGGCTTCTGCACCTACCAAACCAAGCGCATCCGCTTCGCCGCACTCGCCGAGGAGGCCGCGAAGTTCACCCTTCCCGATCCCCTCCCACTCGGCATCCAGGGTGCAGGCAAGCTGGTCGGCAAATCCGTCCCGCGCCTCGACACCCCCTCGAAAGTCGACGGCTCGGCCAATTTCGCGGGCGATGTCCGCCTCGCCGACATGGTCCATGCCGCGATCCGTCAGGGCCCGGTCGGCGGGCGCCTGACAAGGGTCGACCGCGCCGCCGCCGATCGCATCCGCGGCGTGCTGTCCGTGGTCGAGAACCCGCGCTGGGTGGCGGCCGTCGCGACGACAGGGTGGGCCGCACAAAAGGCGCTCGACGCCCTCGCCCCGCGATTCGAGAACGACACCCCGCTCCCCGATACCAGGTCGATCGACGCAGCACTCGACGCCGCGCTCGCCCGTCCCGGCACACAGATGGCCTCGGCAGGCGACCTCGCCGCGACGTTCCAGGGTGCCAAGCTCGTCACCGCGACCTACCGCGCTGGCCTCGGCCTGCACGCACCGATCGAGACCCGCAGCGCAACCGCCTCCTTCTCCAACGGCCGCCTCGAACTCTGGCTGGCAACGCAAGCGCCGGGGCTCGCACGATCGGCAGCAGCGCGCGCGGCGGACCTCAGCGAGGATGCGGTCGTCGTCCATCCGATGCTGATCGGCGGGTCGTTCGGCGCCGCGTTCGAACACGATGTCGCCGAACAAGCGGCGGTGCTCGCGGTCAAACTCCGCCGCCCGGTCAGCCTCGTCTGGTCGCGCGGCGAGGATTCGCTCCACGATCACTACCGCCCACCCGCCGTCGCGAAGATGGCCGCACGGCTCGCCCCCAACGGCGCGATCATGGGCTGGTCGGCCAACATCGCAGCCCCCTCGACCGGCGCCGAGATGGCCCGCCGGATGATGCCGGGCCTCGCGACCGAAGACGCGCTGATCGGCGTCAAAGGCGACCGTTACGCCGTCGCAGGTGCCACGCCAGTCTATCGCATCCCGGCCTATGCGATCGACCACCACCCCGCCGAGATCGGCATCCCGACCGGCCACCTCCGCGGCGGCGCGCATGGCTACACCGCGTTCTTCACCGAATGCTTCCTCGACGAACTCGCGCGCACTGCTCAGTCCGAACCGATGTCGTTCCGCATCGCCATGCTCGGCGGCGAACCGCGACTCGCGCGCTGTCTCTCGACCGCAGCAGCGCTCGGCGGCTGGGACGGCGGCGTCGCCGGCAGCGGCCAGGGCATCGCCGCCCACGCCTTCCGCGGCAGCTACATCGCCGTCATGGCGGAGGCGCACATCGGCCCCGACCAGCGCCCGGTGGTCGACCGCCTCGTCGCCGCGGTCGATTGCGGTGCGCAGATCAATCCCGACATCGTTCGCCAACAGATCGAGGGCGGGCTGATCTTCGGCATGGCCGCCGCGCTCGGCGCTTCGACCGGTTTCACCCGCGGCCTCGCCGACGCGCGCGGGTTCGACACGATCACCCTGCCCCGTCTCGCCGACACGCCCGATATCACGGTAGAGGTCATCCGCAGCGACGAAGCGCCCGGCGGCGTCGGCGAACTCGGCGTCCCCGCGGTCGCTCCGGCGATCGCCAACGCACTCTATGCGTCAACGGGCTTCCGCATCCGCAATTTGCCTTTAAGACCAGCGCCATGACCCTGCCCCCCGATCACCCCCCGATTCCGAAACCCAAGATCGGCGTGCTGCTGATGAACCTCGGCACGCCAGACGGCCCCGATGCGAAATCGGTGAAGCGCTATCTCGGCGAGTTCCTGTCCGACTCACGCGTCGTCGAGATCCCGCAGATCGCATGGCAGCCGATCCTTCGCGGCATCATCCTCAACACGCGGCCGAAAAAGTCCGCGCATGCCTATTCGCAGGTCTGGCGCGAGGACGGCTCGCCGCTTGCCGCGATCACGCGGTTGCAGGCGGCTGCGCTGAAGGATGCGTTCGGGCCGGAAGTACTCGTCGACTGGGCGATGCGCTACGGCAATCCGTCGATTTCAGACCGGCTGACGGCGATGAAGGCGGCGGGCTGCGAACGCATCCTGCTCGCGCCGCTCTACCCGCAATATTGCGCAGCAACGACCGCGACCGCGAACGACAAGGCGTTCAAGCATCTCGCCGGTCTGCGCTGGCAGCCGGCGATTCGCACGCTGCCGCCCTATTACGACGACACGCTCTATATCGACGCGCTGAAGGACTCGCTCGAAGAGGGGCTCTCCGCGCTCGATTTCACGCCCGATGCGACCGTCGCCAGTTTCCACGGGATGCCGAAGCGGACGTTGCAGCAGGGCGATCCGTATCACTGCCACTGCCAGAAGACCGCGCGGTTGCTCGGCGAGCGCATGGGGCGCGAGCTGACGATCGCGTTCCAGTCGCGGTTCGGGCCGCAGAAGTGGCTGGGGCCGGCGACCGACGAGACGCTCGTCGCGCTGGCGAAGGCGGGCAAGACCAAGGTCGCGATCTTTGCGCCGGGCTTCTCCGCCGATTGCCTGGAGACGCTGGAGGAACTGTCGATCCGCGGGCGCGAGAGCTTCGAAGAGGCTGGCGGGACGCACTTCGCCTATCTCCCCTGCCTCAACGACAGCCCGGTCGGCGTGGAAATGTTGCGCAGCATTTTGGCGCGCGAGCTTGAAGGATGGGTGCGGGCTGGCTAGCCTTCGGCAAAACACTGAGGAGAGAGACTGATGGCACGCGTCGCAATTGTAACCGGTGGTACGCGCGGAATCGGCGAAGCGATCAGTCTCGCATTGCAGGACATGGGACTGACGGTGGCTGCCACCTATGCGGGCAACGACGACCGGGCCCGCGAGTTCACCGAGCGCACCGGGATCAAGGCGTACAAGTGGGACGTCGCCAATTACGACGCGTGCCAAGCCGGCTGCGCGCAGGTCGCCGCCGATCTGGGCGACGTCGACATCGTCGTGAACAACGCCGGCATCACCCGCGACGGCACCATCCTGAAGATGACGTACCAGGATTGGAAAGAGGTGATGGACACCAATCTTGGCGGTTGTTTCAACATGGCCAAAGCCGTCTTCCCCGGCATGCGCACGCGCAAATGGGGGCGGATCGTCAACATCGGCTCGATCAACGGCCAAGCCGGGCAGTACGGCCAGGTGAACTATGCTGCGGCCAAGTCCGGCATCCACGGCTTCACGAAGGCCTTGGCGCAGGAGGGCGCGCGCGCGGGCGTGACGGTCAACGCGATCGCGCCTGGGTATATCGATACGGACATGGTGGCGGCGGTGCCGGCCGACGTGCTGGAGAAGATCGTCGCCAAGATCCCGGTCGGACGCTTGGGCCAGGCGACCGAAATCGCGCGCGGCGTAGCGTTTCTCTGCTCGGAGGAGGGCGGGTTCGTTACCGGCTCGACGTTGAGCATCAATGGCGGGCAGCACATGTACTGACGGGCGCAGGCAGCGCAAAGCGCAGCCGATGCCCGCGAGCAAAGCGAAGCGGGCAGCGCCCGGCACGGCCGGCGGGTTCGGCTAGCCGAACCCGTCCGACGGCGGCTTTGCCGACGGCGCTGAGTGGATGTCTACCGGATAACCAAGAACGGTACTGCTTAATCCTGGGCCCCCGCCTTCGCGGGGGAACTAGGACAGGTAGCACTACTTAGACCGAATCCCACATCATCCGCGGCGCGCAGGGATGCCACCACCAAACGACCGGCAACCTGCTCCCTCTCCTCTTCGGGGAGAGGGTCGGGGTGAGGGGTCGTTCCAGGCGCAGCATTGCTTGGCTACCCCTCACCCAACCCTCTCCCCGAAGGGGAGAGGGCTATCCCGGCTCAAACTAGGACGGCAAGCCGTCACCCATCGCTAACACGCTCGATATCCGCACCAACCGCGCTCAGCTTCTCCTCAAGCCGCTCATACCCGCGATCCAAGTGATACACCCGCCCCACAGACGTCTCGCCATCCGCCGCCAACCCCGCCAGAATCAAGCTCATCGAAGCCCGCAGGTCGGTCGCCATAACCTGCGCGCCGACCAGCTTGTCGACGCCGCGAACCATCGCGGTGCGGCCGTGGACCTGAATGTCCGCGCCCATCCGTGCCAGTTCCGGCACGTGCATGTAGCGGTTCTCGAAGATCGTCTCGGTCAGCATGCTGGCGCCGTCGGCCTTGCACAACATCGCCATGAACTGCGCCTGCATGTCGGTCGCGAACCCGGGGTACGGCGCGGTCGACAGCGTCAGCGGCTTCAGCTTGCCGTCCGACGCAACGCGCACGCCGTCCTTGGTCGGCGTCACGGAAACGCCGGCCTCGACCAGCGCATCGATCGTCGCGCCCATGTCCGGGATCGCCACGCCGACCAGTTCCAGGTCGCCGCCGGTGATCGCCGCAGCACATGCGTAGCTACCCGCCTCGATCCGGTCGGGCATCACCGCATAGGTCGCGCCGTGCAGCCGGTCGCGGCCTTCGATCGTCAGCGTCTCGGTGCCGATCCCGTCGATCGACGCGCCCATCGCGACGAGGCAGTTGCACAGGTCGACGATCTCGGGTTCGCGCGCCGCGTTCTCGATTACCGACGTGCCCTTGGCGAGCACCGCCGCCATCACGACATTCTCGGTCGCGCCGACCGACACGATCGGGAAGCGGAAACGGCCGCCCGGCAGGCGTCCCCCCGGCGCGATCGCCTTCACATAGCCCGCCGCCATCTCCAGTTCGGCACCGATTGCTTCCAGAGCGCGCAGATGAAGATCGATCGGGCGATTGCCGATCGCACAGCCGCCCGGCAGCGACACCGTCGCCTCGCCGCCCCGCCCGAGCAGCGGCCCGAGCACCAGGATCGACGCGCGCATTTTTCGCACGATGTCGTAGGGCGCCTCGGTCGAGGTGAGGTTGCCCGCGCGGATCGTCATCACCCGGCCGAAATCCTCCGGCCGCGTGCCCTGGATCGCGGTCGACGCGCCCAGCTGGTTGAGCAGATGACCGAAGCCATCGACATCCGCCAGCCGCGGCAAATTACGCAGCGTCAGCGGCTCTTCGGTCAGCAGCGCGCACGGCATCAGCGTGAGCGCGGCGTTCTTCGCGCCGGAGATGGGCAAGCGCCCGGACAGGCGATTGCCGCCGCGAATGAGAATACGGTCCATCCCGGGTGTCTATCGCGGCTGGCGTTCTGCGCAAGGGCCGCGCATCGATCGGGCGACAGGCGGACGCTGGCCGGGGGTCGAGTCCCGCGTCGGGACCGGGCGCGCCTTCCGAAGCGCTAACACACCCCGCTTGATCGACTTTAATGCGCGGAAATCCTAGCTTTGCTCTGTGGTTCTCGAACATTGGGGACCATTACAGAGTGCCGGACAGCTGCTTCGCCGACCGCGTCGGCGATCTCATCGACCTGTCGATGAACGAGAAGGCTGCGTTAGCGCGGTTGGAGGAGCGCCCGCGAGACTTGCGTCGCGGTGCCGTCCTCGTGCGCGAGAATGATCCGCAGGCCGAACTCTTCATCCTGCAGCGCGGCATGGCGATGAGCTATGTGCTGCTCGACGACGGTAGCCGCCAGATTCTACGCTTCCTCTATGCCGGCGACATGCTGGCGGTCTCCGCGCTCGTCTATCGCGATTCGCCCGAAACGGTGGTCGCGCTGACCGATTGCACGGTCTGTTCGTTCGATCGCTCAGCAATGACCGGGCTGGTCACCGATCATCCGCGGCTGTCGGCGTTGATCATGGTGATGAACCAGATGGAGAAGGTCGCGCTGACCGACCGGCTCGCCGCGCTCGGCCGGACCTCGGCCAAGGCGCGGATCGCGGCGTTGCTGCTTGAGATGCGCAACCGACTGCGGATGCGCGACCGCGCGATGGGCAACAGCTTCACGCTTGGCCTGACGCAGGAGGAGATCGGCGACGCCACCGGCCTCACCGCGGTCCACGTCAACCGGATGCTGCGGCAGTTGGAAGAGGACGGCCTGATCCGCCGCGAGATGGGCCGCGTCACGCTGCTCAACGAGGTGCAATTGGCGCAGGCCGCGAACTACATCGACCGTTTCGAAGGGCTCGACCTGCGCTGGTTGCCGCCGGCGCGGTAACCCCTTCCTTCAATCCTCACCCGCAAGGGGGAGGTGGCTGGCTCTTGCCAGACGGAGGGGGAGGATACGAAACAGGGGTGGCGCGTGCCGCCCCCTCCGTCACCTTCGGTGCCACCTCCCCCTGGCGGGGGAGGATCAGCAGACGGTTAGCTCAAGCCTTCTCGAGCGTGCACTGTAGCGGGTGCTGGTTCTGCTTGGCGAAATCCATCACCTGCGACACCTTGGTCTCCGCCACCTCGTAGCTGAACGTGCCACACACCCCGACGCCCTTCTGGTGGACGTGCAGCATCACGCGAGTCGCGGCCTCCATGTCCATGCGGAAGAAGCGCTGTAGGCACAGCACGACGAATTCCATCGGCGTATAATCGTCGTTGAGCATCAGCACGCGGTACGGCGTCGGCTGTTTGGTCTTCGCGCGCGTCTTGGTCGCGATACCGGCGCCGGTGCCGTTACCGTCCTCGCCACCATCGTCGCGGCGCTCGGCCATCTGCTCGCCCGTCCGCTGGGGAGTCGTCATTTCAGGGGTCAAAAGCATGCTGCCAAAATATGGCATGCCGGGGGGCAAGGGCAAGGGGGCGCCCGCAAACCTCGCGCGAAAACCGCAAACGCAAAAGGGGCGACCGTCGCGTGACGGCCGCCCCTTTCGTAACGCACTGCCGCGAAGGCGGCGCGCTGTCGACTTAGGCCGAGATCTTCATCTTGTCGGTCGCGACCGCAACGCGGTTCGAGATCGGCTGTGCGAACTCGCCGAACATCTTGAGCATCCGCTCGGTCGAGCGCGAGCCCTCGGCGATCATCGTGTCGAACGCGGTGCGTGCATAATCGCCCTGGAGCTTCATGAACTCGGTCGGCGACTTGGCGGCGGCGAGCGTCTTGGCGGCTCCGGTCGCGCTCTCGAACGAGGTCTTGGCGTAGTCGGCCGCTTCCTGGCCAAGCGCTTCGACGTTCTTCGCGGCGATCTTCGACGATTCGACGAGCGCCTCGATGTTGCCCTTGCCGAAGGCGACGAAATCTTCCGCCATCTTCGCCGACTTCTCCATTGCGCCCTTGGCCTGCTCGGTGAACTCGGCAGTGTTCGAGCCGCTGAACAGGGCCTTGGTCTTCTCGGTGATGCTCTGGATCGTGTCCATCATGGCGTCCTTTGTTTCGCTGGCAGGGATCCCCGTTGGCGCGGCGGCCTGGATCGGGGCGGGAATGTCCGTGTGCGGCGATACAAAAGCAGCCGCGAGAGGTTGAGGTGCCGGCGTCTTGGCGATCGGCTCAGGTGCCGGTTTCGCCGGCTTGGCGACGGTCCGAGGAGCCTTCGCGGTGGCGGCAGGCTTCGAAACGACCTTGGCCGTTCGTTTCACGATATCCACCATCCACGCACCTCTCTTCGGAGTTATGTCGCGGTCTTCATACACCAATTCTCGCGCCGCACAATAAAATTGTGCACTGCACCATGACGCAAACGTAAGGTAGCGCTATCGGCTCTTCACATACTCCCCAGGTGCCTCGCCGAGCGCCTTCAGCGCCCCCTCACCCGGCAACCGCGCACCGTCCGCCGCCACCGTCTCGGCACCCAGCGCGCGCAACCATTCGACCCAATCCGGCCACCAGCTGCCCTTCGTTTCCGTCGCACCGGCAACGAAGTCGGCGAGCGTCGTGTGCGCCCCCGGATTGGTCCAGTATTGATACTTCCCGGCAGCCGGCGGATTGACCACGCCCGCGATATGCCCCGACCCGGCCAGTACGAACTTCAGCGGCCCGGCAAACAAGTGCGTGAGTTTCCAGACGCTTTCGGCCGGGGCGATATGATCCTCGCGCCCCGCCTGGACATAGCTCGGCGTCGCGACCTTGGTCAGGTCGATCGGCGTGCCGTCGACCGTGATCGCGCCCTTCGCCAGCAGATTGTCGCGGTACAGGTCGGTCAAATAGCTCAGATGCCATTTCGCAGGCAGGTTGGTTGTGTCGCCGTTCCAGTGGAGCAGGTCGAACGGCACGTAATCCTGCCCCAGCAGGTAATTCTGCGTGACGTAGTTCCAGATCAGGTCGCGCCCGCGCAGTAGATTGAACGTCGTCGCCATGTACCGCCCGTCGAGAAACCCCTCGGGCGACAGCGACGCGACCATCTTCAGCTGCTCGTCGTCGATGAAATGCTGCAGTTCGCCAGCCTGCGCGAAATCGACCTGCGCGGTGAAGAACGTCGCGCTCGCGACCTTCGCGGCCTCGCCCCGCGCCGCCAGCAACGCCAGCGTCGCGGCCAGCGTCGTCCCCGCCACGCAATAGCCGATCGTATGCACCGCCGGCACGTCGAGCGCGGCGCGAACCGTGTCGATCGCCTCGACCTGCGCGCCGACGTAATCGTCCCAGACCACGTCCTTCATGCTCGAATCGGCCGACTTCCACGACACCATGAACACGGTGATGCCCTGCTCCACCGCCCAGCGAATGAAGCTCTTCTCCGGCGTCAGGTCGAGAATGTAGAACCGGTTGATCCACGGCGGAAAGATTACCAAGGGTGTCGCCAGCACCTTGTCGGTAGTCGGACTGTACTGGATCAGCTCATAGAGCGGCGTGCGTTTCACCACCTTGCCCGGCGTCATCGCCAGGTTGCGCCCGAGCTCGAACGCGCCGTCCGGCGTATGCGTCACCTGCCCGCGAGCAAGGTCCGCCATCATGTTCTTGAGGCCCTTCAGCAGATTCTCGCCGCGCGTCTCGATCGTCTTCTCGATCACCTGCGGGTTGGTTAGCGCGAAATTGGTTGGGCTCATCGCATCGACGAACCCCTTGGTCGCGAACCGCAACTGCTCCTTCTGCTTAGGGTCGAGGCCGTCCACCGCCTCGACGCCGCGAAGCATGTGGTCGCCGATCAGCTCGTAACTCTGCCGGATCAGGTCGAACACCGGCTCGCGCCATTGCGGCGCCTTGAAGCGCTTGTCGGTGACCGGCGCGGGCTCGGGCGCCTTGGCGGGATCGAGAAACCGCTGCCACAGCGTCAGGCTCTCGGCCCAAAAATCGCGCGCGCGCTCCAGTGTCGCGGGGTCGGTGAAACCCGGAATCGCGGGAATACCGTCGGGCTTGGCCTGCATCGCCGCAAGCCCCTGCTCCATCATCATCTGCTGCGCACGCCCCATCACCCACGTCCAATGCTGGAGATCGGGCAGGGTCGGCGTGGAGGCGTCGGGAGGAGTATCGGCCATGGCATCCTCTGCTTTTTCGGGAGCTTAGCCGAGGCAACGGTCCAGCGGAAGGACATGTAGATTCGACCACGCCGCTCGCAACACCCCCACCGTCATCCTGACGAAAGTCAGGACCCAGAGCCGCAAACGCCGCCACCCGTAACCCTGGGTCCTGACTTTCGTCAGGATGACGGAGCATTTGTGGCGTCGCCCGCCTGCGCTCAGCCAAAATACCCCAGCTTTCGCCCTCTCGACGAATGAGGCGGATGACGCCCCCTCTCACCTGCGGTACAGCACCCGCTCCTCCAGCTAGAGGCTGATCATGTCCGAAGACTTCTACCGCATCAAACGCTTACCCCCCTATGTCATCGCCGAAGTGAACGCGATGCGGGCGGCGGCGCGCGCGGGCGGCGAGGACATCATCGATCTTGGCATGGGCAATCCCGACCTGCCGCCCCCCGAGCACGTCATCGAGAAGCTCGTCGAAGTCGCGCGCAAACCCAGCGCGCACGGCTATTCGCAGTCGAAGGGCATCCCCGGGCTCCGGAAAGCGCAGGCGAATTATTACGGCCGCCGCTTCGGGGTCGACGTCGATCCCGAGACCGAGGTCGTCGTCACGATGGGCTCGAAGGAAGGCCTTGCGAGTCTGGCCACCGCGATCACCGCGCCCGGCGACGTCGTGCTTGCGCCCAACCCGTCCTATCCGATCCACACCTTCGGCTTCATCATCGCCGGCGCGACGATCCGCGCGGTACCGACGACGCCGGACGAGGCGTATTTCGAGAGCCTCGAGCGCGCGATGGCGTTCACCGTCCCCGCGCCGTCAGTGCTGGTGATGGGTTATCCGTCGAACCCGACCGCCGAAGTCGTCGATCTCGCCTTCTACGAGCGCGTCGTCGCGTTCGCGAAGAAGCACAAGCTGTGGGTGATCTCCGACCTCGCCTATTCGGAGTTGTATTTCGACGGCAAGCCGACCCCCTCGATCCTCCAGGTGCCGGGCGCGAAGGACGTCGCGATCGAGTTTACCTCGCTCAGCAAGACCTATTCGATGGCCGGTTGGCGGATGGGTTTCGGGGTCGGCAACAAGACGCTGATCGCAGCGATGACGCGCGTGAAGTCGTACCTAGATTACGGCGCGTTCACGCCGATCCAGGCCGCCGCCTGCGCCGCGCTCAACGGCCCCCAGGACATCGTCGAGCGCAACCGCCAGCTCTACCACAAGCGCCGCGACGTGCTGGTGGAAAGCTTCGGCCGAGCCGGCTGGGACATACCGAGCCCCCGTGCGAGCATGTTCGCCTGGGCCCCGCTCCCGCCCGCGCTCGCGCACTTAGGTAGCCTTGAGTTCACCAAACAATTGCTGACCCACGCGCACGTCGCGGTGGCTCCAGGGGTGGGCTACGGCGAAAACGGCGAGGGCTATGTGAGGATCGCGATGGTCGAGAACGAACAGCGGCTCCGCCAGGCGGCGCGCAACGTGAAGAAATATCTCCAGTCGATGGGCGTCAACACGCCCGCGCGTGGCGCCGGCTAACCCGCCAGCGTGGATATCAATCCGTTATATTCGGTGGCCGGCGTGCTCGTCGGCCTCATCGTCGGGCTGACGGGTGTCGGCGGCGGATCGTTGATGACGCCGCTGCTGGTGCTCGTCTTCGGCTTCCACCCCGCCACCGCGGTCGGCACAGACCTGCTCTACGCGTCGGCGACCAAAACGGTCGGCACGACGGTCCACGGCTGGCGCGGCACGGTCGACTGGCAAGTCGTCCGCCGGCTTGCGACCGGCAGCGTCCCCGCGGCGATCGCGACATTGCTCGTGCTCAACCACCTCGGCGAGAAATCGTCCGACACCGGCCACGCGATCACCGTCGTGCTCGGCGTGACGCTGATCCTGTCGGCAGTCGCGACCTTCTTCCGCGGCAAGATCGTCGCGTGGCTGACACCTCGCGTGGGTACGGTCGGCGGCGAGCGCCAGGCGATGCTGACCATCCTGCTCGGCGCAGTCCTCGGCGTGCTCGTCTCGCTGACCTCGGTCGGCGCCGGCGCGCTGGGCATGACCGCGCTGTTGATCCTGTACCCCACCCTCCCCATCAACCGGTTGGTCGGATCGGACATCGCCCACGCCGTGCCGTTGACGCTGCTCGGCGGGATCGGCCACTGGATTCTCGGCTCGGTCGACGTCGACCTGCTCGTGTCGTTGCTGATCGGCTCGATCCCCGGCATCATCGTCGGCAGCCTGATCGCCACGCGCGTCTCCGACCGCGTGCTGGTGCCTGTCCTCGCGACCGTGCTGGCGCTGGTCGGCGTGAAACTGATCTTCTGACATGAGGCCGGGGTTCGCCTTCTCGACGCGATTCCGCGTGCGCTATGCGGAGATCGACGGCCAGCGCATCGTCTTCAACTCGCGCTATCTCGAATATGCCGACGTCGCGGTGACCGAGTTCTGGGAATGGACCGGGATCGCCGAAGCGCTGCCGGATGTCTGGCCGACCACCGAGTTCAATGTCCGCCGGACCGAGATCGATTACCTCAAACCGTTCCGCCTGGGGGATACGGTGGAAGCGTTCGTGCGGATCGAAAAGCTCGGGACGACGAGCCTGACAAAACGCTTCGAACTCGCGCATGCGGAGACCGGGGAATTGCACACCGTCATCACCATGGTCAGCGTGCACGTCGATCTTGAGACCGGCCGCCCGGTAGCTCTGCCGGACACGATCCGCACGGTGCTGGAAGCGCTGCCCGCCCAATAAACCTTAGATAGCATGTTCCCCCGCGAAGGCGGGGGTCCAGACTGGGCTCCCGCCTTCGCGGGAGAACAAGGAAGAGAGGGCGAAGGCAGTTACTCCGCCGCCTCGGCCTCAGCCTCCACCCCGTCCCCGGCAACCTCGCCCGGAAGCGCCCAGATTAGATCGCCCTTCCCCAGCACGCGCCCGTCATGCGACCGTACCGACACCGGCTGCAACGGCCGCCGATCGCGCGCGTCGACCAGGATCGGGAACGCCGGCACGCACGTCTCCCACCGCTCGCCCCATTGCCGCAGCGCGATCATCGTCGGCAGCAGCGCGAAACCCTTGTCGGTCAGACCGTAGGCGATCTTGCGCCGATCCTCCGGAATAGGCTGCCGCTCCAAAATCCCATGCTCGACCAGCCGCGCCAGCCGGTTCGCCAGGATATTGCGCGCAATCCCCAGTTCCGACTGGAACTCCTCGAAATGATGCAGGCCATTGAACGACGCGCGCAGGATCAGGAACGACCAGCGCTCACCCATCGCCTCCAACGCGGCGGGCAGGCTGCATTCGAGCAGGGGTTCGCGCAATTTTCCCACGGCGTCTTCCTTATTGGACAGCAACGGTACCGCATAAAACGCCGGAGCGAAATGCTCCTCCGATTTCAGTTGCAACTCGCAACTAATCGGAATAGGTCTCGATTAGAAACCTTTTAGGAGTCTACCGATGTCCGTCATCACCCGCGCCCTTCTGACCGCCATTCCCGCCCTGACGACGGGGTTCGCCTCACTGGTCGCGACACCGGCATCGGCCCAGGCCCCCATCAATTATTATGTAGCCGTCCCTGCCGCGGCGCCAACCTCCACGCGGTTGATCACCAACGGTACGCCGTGGCGCTGGGAGAATGCGGCATTCGTCTCCAGCAAGGCACCCCAGCGCGACGTGATCCTCTGCGCCGCGGTCGCCAAGCGCGTGGGGCCGCTCGCCAGTTTTACGGTCGCGGGCAAGGCCTATGACGCCGAAGCGCTGGCCGCGTGCAACAACCACGCGAAATAACGAGGATTTTGTTGCAAAAGGGCGCGGCCCGGCCCCATCTACGGTCCGTGCTGCGCCAATATGAACTGGTCGATCGCGTCCTCGACTACGATCCCGACGCCGACGAGGCGATGCTGAACCGCGCCTATGTCTTCTCCATGCAAGCGCATGGGAGCCAGAAACGCGCGTCCGGCGATCCGTATTTCAGCCACCCGATCGAGGTGGCCGGGATCCTGACCGACCTCCATCTCGATGCGGAGACGATCGCCACCGCGATCCTCCACGACACGATCGAGGATACCGTCGCCACGCCCGAGGAGATCGAGCGGCTGTTCGGCGCCTCCGTCGCGCGGCTGGTCGATGGCGTGACGAAGCTCAGCAAGATCGAGGCGCAGACCGAAAACGAACGCGCCGCCGAAAATCTGCGCAAATTCCTGCTTGCGATGTCCGACGACATCCGCGTGCTGCTGGTGAAGCTCGCCGACCGCCTGCACAACATGCGGACGCTGCATCACATCTCGAAGCCCGAGAAGCGCCGTCGCATCGCCAAGGAGACGATGGACATCTATGCGCCGCTCGCCGAGCGGATCGGCATGTACGAGTTCATGCGCGAGATGCAGTCGCTCGCGTTCGAACAGCTCGAACCCGAAGCCTCCGAATCGATCAACCGCCGCCTAGAACAGCTGAAAAAGGGCGATGGCGACCGCATCGCCAAGATCGCCTCGGGCCTGAAGCTGGTCCTGTCTCGCGCCGGGGTCGAGGCGGATATCTCGGGGCGCGAAAAGCATCCCTATTCGATCTTCCGAAAGATGTCGGAGCGCCACATCAGCTTCGAACAGTTGTCCGACGTGATGGCCTTCCGCGCGATCGTGCCGACCGAGGAGGATTGCTACCGCGTGCTCGGGATCATCCATCAGCGCTGGCCGATGGTGCCGGGCCGGTTCAAGGACTATATCTCGACGCCCAAGCGCAACGGCTATCGCTCGCTGCACACCTCGGTGATCCACGCCGACAGCGCGCGGATCGAAATCCAGATCCGTACCGCCGACATGCACGCACAGGCCGAATTCGGCCTCGCCGCGCACTGGGCGTACAAGCAGCAGATCAACGGCAGCGATCGGCAAGTCAGCTGGATCCGCGACCTGGTCGAGATCCTCGATACCGCCGAGAGCCCTGAAGAGCTGCTCGAACACACGCGGATGGCGATGTACACCGATCGCATCTTCGCGTTCACGCCGAAGGGCGAGCTGATCCAGCTCCCCAAGGGCGCGACCTCGATCGATTTCGCGTACGCGGTGCACACAGATCTCGGCGACCAAGCGGTCGGCGCCAAGGTCAACGGCCGCGTCGTGCCGCTGTCGACGGTGATCGAGAATGGCGACCAGGTGCAGATCCTCCGCTCGAAGGGCCAGTCGCCGCAGCCGCAATGGCTCAACGTCGCGACCACGGGCAAGGCGCTCGCCGCGATCCGCCGCCACCTCCGCCAGAAGGAACGTGTGGAGCAGATTGCACTGGGCCGCACGCTGTACGACGATATCGTCACGCGGTTGCCTGCGCAGATCGGCACGGATGCGCTGAGCCACGCGCTGAAGCGGCTGAAGCTCCCCGACGATTCGTCGCTAATGGTCGCGATCGCGCGGCGGACGCTGTCCGATGCCGCGGTGATGGAGGCGCTGATGCCCGGCTCGGCGGGCGCGGACGTGACGCATGCGCTCGCGCCGCAATCGAGCGCGATCTCGATCAAGGGCCTGACCCCCGGAGTCGCCTACGACTTGGCGACGTGCTGCCATCCCGTGCCGGGCGACCGGATCGTCGGCTTGCGTCGGCCCGATGCGGGGATCGAGGTCCACGCGATCGACTGCCGGGTGCTGGGCGAACTCGCAGAGCGTTCCGAGAACGAGACCGACTGGGTCGACGTCGCCTGGGGCGACGAGACCGAGGGCGCCGTCGCGCGCATATCGGTGATGGTGAAGAACGAGCCGGGCTCGCTCGGGATCGTCTCGTCGATCATCGGCGGGCACAAGGCGAACATCATCAACCTGCGGCTCGATACGCGCGACAAGAGCTTCCATACGAACGAGATCGACGTCGAGGTCCACGACGTGCAGCAGCTGATGCGGCTGATGGCGGGCCTGCGCGCGGCGGATGCGGTGCACACCGTGGAGCGGGTGTAGGATTTGTTGCGCACTACACATGGCGACCGCTAGACGGGCCGGATGAACCGCCCGTCTCTTTCGATTGTCGTCCCCTGCTATAACGAGGCGGCGTGCCTCGACATCCTGCACGCGCGCATTTCCGGCGCGGCGAAAGTCGCCGTCGGCGACGATTACGAGATCGTCCTGATCAACGATGGCTCGCGCGACGACAGCTGGCCGGTGATGCAGCGCCTCGCCGCCGCCGACCCGCGGCTGGTCGCGATCAACCTCTCGCGCAACCACGGCCACCAGCTCGCACTCACCGCCGGTCTCGATCTCTGCGCTGGCGAGCAGATCCTGATCATCGACGCCGATCTCCAGGATCCGCCCGAACTCCTGTCCGACATGCGCGCGGCAATGGCGGCAAGCCAGGCCGACGTGGTCTACGCAGTGCGCCGCCAGCGCGCGGGCGAAACGGTCTTCAAGAAAGCCACCGCCGCCGCCTTCTACCGCCTGCTGACCCGGATGACCGAAACGCCGATCCCGCTCGACACCGGCGACTTCCGCCTGATGAGCCGGCGGGCGCTGGATGCGTTCCTGTCGCTTCCCGAACAGGCCCGCTTCATCCGCGGCATGGTCGCCTGGATCGGCTTCAAGCAGGTCCCCTTCCCGTATGATCGCGCCGAGCGACTGGCGGGCGAGACGAACTACCCGCTGGCGAAGATGATCCGCCTCGCGTTCGACGCCGTCACCGGCTTCTCGACCGCGCCGTTGCGGTTCGCCAGCCATGCGGGGCTTGCGCTGACCGGCGTATCGCTGCTGCTGTTCGTCTATATCGCGATCGGCTGGCTCTCGGGCAGCGCGGTGCAGGGCTGGACCTCGACTATGCTGGTCACCGTGTTCCTAGGCGCGGTGCAGATGTTCGTGCTGGGCATGATCGGCGAGTATCTCGGGCGTCTGTATGTCGAGTCGAAACGACGGCCGCTGTATATCGTCGCGGACGTCGCGGGCCCGATCCAGGGGAAAGCGACGCTCGGGTTCCGCGCCGAGCCGGTCGAGGCCCCGCACCTGGATGACGCGCCCCCGAGTTTGCCAGTCCAAAGGTTAGGATAAAGTCACACCAAGGAACGCTTCGACAGGCCGCGAAGAGGGGTATTCATCGTCATACGCGTGCCAAGCCGGTGGGCGCCTGGAGTACACAGCCGATAGCGACGGCCTGAACGAACCGGACGACGAGCATGACACCGGCGGGGCGTGTAGGACAGCGGGAAATGCCCCGGAGTTTCGCCACCTCGGCGAAGGCTGGGAGCCAGTTGGAAAGGCCGCCGAAACGACGCGCGCCCGAAGTCGGTGACGGTCCCCAACTGGGCCCCGGCCTTCGCCGGGGTGGCATTTGGCGGTAGGTCCCAGTCTCCACCCTCCGTTCGTGCGGCGTGTAGTCGAAGCCCCTGTGCGCGCGGCTTGTCCTTCGACTTCGCTCAGGACGAACGGTAAGAAGGCGGTACGTCCCTCGCGTGTCAGCGGGGCACCGCCAGCGTCACGATCGAGACCCCCGGGGTCATCGGCATGCGACCCACCATGTGCCGCTCCAGTCGGAAAATCTTCTCGAACAGCGCGTTCACCAGCTTGGGTGGCGGGGAGTCGTCGCTGTCGTCGCGGCCGGAGAGGCGGCCGGCGATCCGTGCCGCCGCGGCCAGCGGGAACAGCAGAGAATTGAAATAGCCGAGCTTTTCCGGCTTCAGGCCCGCCGTCTCGATCGCTGTCTTGAGCGTGGCCTTCGAATAGCGGCGGTGGTGGTGGTTCACGGTGTCGTGTGCGCTCCACATCCACTGGTGCGCCGGGACCGCGATCAGGATCTTGCCGCCGGGGGCGAGGCAATCCGCCATCGCCTTCAGCGCGGCGACGTCGTCCTCGATATGCTCGACCACATCGAGCACCGCGATCAGGTCATAGTGCGCGCGGGGCACGCCCGGCAGTTCGGGCAGAGGCGCGGCGCCGACCGGCTTCCCCAGCCGTTCGCTCGCGATCTTGCGCGCCGCCGGATCGATCTCGATCGCGTCGATCTCACCGAACTCGGCCAGCATCGGCAGGTTATGCCCGGTGCCGCAGCCGATCTCGAGGATCTTCGCATCCTTCGGCAATGCGCCGTAGCGGGTCAGGTAATCGGCCAGGATGTCGCGGCGCGCGCGGTACCACCAGTGGGTGGAATCGTGGGCGGCCATCCGGTCGTAGACGATGCGGTCCATCAGTAAGTCGCCCAATTCATTGGAAGTATCAGTTGAAAACCCAGAAACGGTTGAGCACGAACGTCACGATCGCGGCAAGAAAGACGGCCGGAACTAGCGGGATCCAAGGGTGGAGATGCAACAGCGCCGTGCCGATCCACGTGATGACCGCGTTGAGACTCAGCCCCGCGGCCTGAACGATCACGAACTTCACATGGCGCGCTGCACCCGGCTCCTTCGCGTGCCCCTTGAAGCTCCAGCGGCTGTGCAGGAAGAACCCGACCACCACCGCGACCGCAAACGCGAACGGCACTGCGGCCACCGCTTGGCGTGGCGGGAAGACATACGCCGTCAGCGGCAGGTACACGAGCGAATAGACGACGCTGGAAATACCGCCGGCGATGCCGAAGCGCACGAGCTGGCCGAGCACGCCGCTCGCCCGCATCTGCTCCACCTGTCGCCAAATCGCCTGCATGCCCGCCTTGTTCTTTACCCTCCGGCGATCGCGCCGGTGCCTTGTTCTTTACGGGCACCGCGATAGAGCGGCGCTTGATATACGCCCGCGCATCTAGAGTGCGTGCGGGCCGGAGGAAAGCGTTTTGGATCAGGCACCACTTCAGCGGCGGACGTTGCTGGACGAACTCGATCGGCATTGGATCGCGCTTACGCTGCTCGCCTGGGTGGCGGTGGCGGCGTGGTCGATGGTCGATCGCTGGGGCCAGATCCGCTGGCTGTCGCTTGGTGATACCGACGACAACATGCGCCTGATGCAGGTCCGCGCGCTGCTCGACGGCCAGGGCTGGTACGATCTGCGCAACTACCGGATGAACCCGCCGGTCGGGTTCGACATCCACTGGAGCCGGATCGTCGACCTGCCGATCGCCGGGCTGATCCTGTTCTTCCGCCTGTTCACCAGCAACAGCTGGGCCGAACGGCTCGCCTGCGGGATCGCGCCGTTGCTGCCGCTGTCGATCGCGATGCTCGGCATCGGCGCGACGGTGCGCCGGCTTATCAGCCCGTATGCGTGGCCGCTGGCGGTCGTGTTCATGGTCGGCGCGACCGGCACGATGCTGATGTTCATGCCCGAGCGGATCGATCACCACGGTTGGCAGCTCGCGATGTTGAGCCTCACGGTAGCGGGCCTGTGCGATGCGAACGGCCGACGTGGTGGCGCTATGGTCGGGATCGCGAGCGCGGTGTCGCTGTCGATCGGGCTCGAGCTGTTGCCCTACGCGGCGATGGCGGGCGCGATCATCGCGCTGCGCTGGGTGTGGGACCGGTCGGAAGCCGAACGCCTGTCGATCTATGCGCTGACGTTGGGAGGCGGCAGCACGCTCGGGTTCGCGCTGTTCGCGTCGAACGCCAACCAGGCGATGCGGTGCGATGCGCTGACGCCGGTGTGGTTGAGCGTGATGATCGCGGCGGGGATGCTGCTGTTCCTGCTCGCGCGGTTCGGGCCGGCGTCGCGCGGGATGCGACTGGCGCTGGCAGTGGCGGCGGGTGCGGCGATCGTCGCCGGTTTTGCCCTCGTCTTCCCGCAGTGCCTGGGACGGCCCGAGGGCATTTCGCCCGAGCTGCAGCGCAACTGGCTGGACAATGTTCGCGAGGCCAAGCCGATCTACAAGCATAGTTTCCGCGTCGGGTTCGCGCTCGCGACGCTGCCGATCATCGGCCTGATCGGGGCGGCGATCGCAGCGTGGCGCGCGCGTCGTGATCAAAGCGCAGTCGGCTGGGCGGCGGTCGCGCTGTTCACCGCGTTCGCCTGCGCGATGCTGTTGTGGCAGGTCCGCGCCGGACCCGCCGCGCAGATGCTGGCGATCCCGGGAGCGACCGCGCTCGCCTGGCTGATCATCCCGCGGTTGCTCGGCAACCGATCGATCGCAGTGCGCGTGCTGGGGACGGCCGCGGCGTTCCTGATCGTCTCGGGGATGTTCGCCGGGATGGTGCTCAAATACCTGCCGATCGACCGGCCGAAGCCGTATGAAAAGCGCGTCAACATGGCGACCGGCGACTGCCTGCGCACCACCGTGCTGCTCGCGCTGAACAAATACCCCGCGCAGACGATCTTCACCTTCGTCGACATGGGCCCGCGGCTGATCACGATCACGCATCACGACGCGATCGCGGGGCCGTATCACCGGAACGGCGACGCGATCCTCGACGTGCAGCACGCGTTCGGACGGTCTGCGGACGAGGCGCATGCGATCATCAGGCGCCACGGCGCGACGATGCTGCTGCTGTGTCCGAACGCGGCCGAATCGACCAACTATAAGGCGCGCAGTCCGAAGGGGTTCTACTCGGAACTGGCGAAGAACAAGATCCCGGCGTGGCTGACCCCACTCCCGCTGCCGGCGAAGTCGCCGCTGCGGTTGTTCAAGGTGGACTGAGTTCTCCCGCTCCCGCGGGAGAGCGGCTCAACGCAGCACCACCGACAGGCCATCGAGCACGAACTGCACCGCGAGCGCCGCCAGCAGCACGCCGAGCAACCGGGTGATCACCGCCTCGATCTTCGCGCCGAGAATCCGCATGATCGGCCCCGCCGCGAGCAGCGCGACCAGAGTCAGCAGCAGGATCGTCACCATCGCGCCGAGCACCACCAGCGATCGCTCGATCCCGCTGTTGCGGCTCATCAACAGCATCACCGACGCGATCGAGCCGGGGCCTGCGATCATCGGCATCGCCATCGGGAAGATTGAGACGTCCTCGACCTCGGGATCGCTCGCCACCTTTGCGGCGCGGTCCTCGCGGCGTTCGGTGCGCTTTTCGAACACCATTTCGAGCGCGATAAGGAACAGCATGATGCCGCCGGCGATGCGGAAGCTGGCCAGGCTGATCCCGAGGCCCTTAAGCAACGCCTCGCCGAACAGCGCGAACACGAACAGGATCAGCGCGGACACGCCAACCGCGCGGATCGCCATCGCCCGCTTCTGGAGGGATGAGGCGCTTGCCGACAGCCCGGCGTAGATCGGCGCGCAGCCGGGCGGATCGATGACGACGAAGAACGTGATCAGCGACGAGATGTAGAGTTCGATCACAGGCTCGACTCCTCGATCGCGACGCCTTCGCGGCGGCCTGCGGAGACCAAAGTATTGCGCAACAAGCAGGCGATCGTCATCGGCCCGACGCCCCCCGGCACCGGCGTGATCGCGCCCGCAACCTCGACTGCGCTGGCGAAATCGACGTCGCCGACGAGGCCGGCATCGGTACGGTTGATACCGACGTCGATGACGGTTGCGCCGGGCTTGAGCCAGTCGCCCTTGATCATCTGCGGAATACCGACCGCAGCAACAACGATGTCCGCGCGACCAATATGCGCGGGAACGTCCTTGGTGCGACTATGCACGACGGTCACGGTGCAGCTCTCACGGAGCAGCAGCTGCGCCATCGGCTTGCCGACGATGTTCGAGCGGCCGACGACGACAGCCTCAAGCCCGCTCAAGCTAGGCAACACGCTCTTCAACAACATGACGCAGCCGAACGGCGTGCAGGGTACGAAGCCGGGAAGCCCGGTTGCGAGACGGCCAGCGTTGATCGGATGGAAGCCATCGACATCCTTGTCGGGGTCGATCGCGGAGATGACCGCCTGCTCGTCGATATGCTTGGGCAGGGGCAACTGGACCAAGATGCCGTCGATCGTCGGGTTGGCGTTGAGCGCCGCGACCAGAGCGAGCAGCTCTTCGGCCGGCACGTCGGCTGGGAGCCGGTGCTCGATGCTCGCCATCCCGGCCTCGCGCGTCGCCCTGCCCTTCGACCGGACATAGACGTTGGAGGCGGGATCCTCGCCGACCAGCACCACAGCCAGCCCAGGCGCGCGGCCTGCCTCGGCCCGAAAGGCGGTGACGCCGTCTGCGATACGGGCCCGGAGGCCGGCGGCGAAGGCCTTGCCGTCGATGATGGTCGCGCTCATGCCCGCGGCCCATAGAGCGCGGCGGCAATTTCCGCCAGCGTAGTGGCGTTGCCGGCGATGTGCAGGCGCTTCAGGCGGGCGGTTTCGCCGGCGACGATCGTCACGGCACGCTTGGGTACGCCAAAGGTCTTCGCGACGAGCGCCACCAACCCAGCATTCGCGGCACCGTCCACCGGCGCCGCCGCCAACCTCGCGACGAAATGCTCTTCGGTCCCGGCGGTCAACGCATCGCGACCCCCGCGCGGAGTTACCCGAACGGCAATCGCCAGCCCGTCAGCCAGCGCCCGCCAAGCGGCCTTCTCGCTCAATAGGTCGCGACGAGATAATTCTGCGCGATGTTCGGAATGACGATGTTGCTGAGGATGTAGAGGATCAGCAGCACGACCAGCGGCGACAGATCCAGCGCGCCGAAATCCGGGAGCACGCGGCGGATCGGGCGGTACATCGGCTCGGTCATACGCTGCAGTGCATTCCATACGGTGCGGACGAAATCACTGTGCGTATTGATGACGTTGAACGCGATCAGCCACGACAGGATCGCCTGTACGACGATAATCCACCAGATGACGGTGAGCAGCAACTGGACGATCTGAAGAAGGGCGATCAAGGCGTAGGTCTCCGCTGGTGTATTGCCGATATAAGGTGGCGGGGGGAGAACGAGAAGCCCTGTGGTGTCGGTGGTTTTCGCCCGGTGATTCGCCTTCCCAACCTCCGTCATCCTGGGCTTGACCCAGGATCCAGAGCCACAGGCGTTACCCTAGTGGCTCTGGATCCTGACTTTCGTCAGGATGACGGGCGTGAGAGGCGACCTCCTACCGCGAGCGCCCGTTGGCGCTCACCAGCGTGCCCGCGCCCTGCTTGGTGAATATCTCCAGCAACATCGCGTGTGGCACGCGGCCGTCGATTATCACCGCGGCGTCGACACCCGATTCGACCGCTGCGACGCAGGTGTCGAGCTTCGGGATCATGCCACCGGTCACCGTGCCGTCGGCGCGCAGTTCGGCGATCCGCGCGGGATCGAGGTCGGTCAGCAGTTCGCCCTGCTTGTCGAGCACGCCGACGATATCGGTCAGCAGGAAGAAGCGCGCGGCGCCCATCGCAGCCGCAATCGCGCCCGCCATCGTGTCGGCGTTGATGTTGTAGGTGTGGCCGTCGGCACCGATGCCGATCGGGGCAATGACGGGGATGATATCGGCGGCGATCAGCGTGTCGAGGATCGTCCGGTCGACCGCGATCGGCTCGCCGACGAAGCCGAGGTCGACGTGCCGCTCGATCCCCTGGAGCTTGTCGGGCTCGCGGCCGTGGCCGACTTTCTGTGCGAGGACGAGGCCGGCGTCCTTGCCCGAGATACCGACCGCGCGACCGCCCGCCTGGCCGATCCAGCCGACGATCTCCTTGTTGATCGAGCCCGCGAGGACCATTTCGGCGATCTGCGCGGTCTCCGCATCGGTGACGCGCAGGCCGTCGACGAAGCGCGATTCGACGCCGAGGCGCTTCAACATCGCGCCGATCTGTGGCCCGCCGCCGTGGACGACGACCGGGTTGATCCCGACCGCCTTGAGCAGAACCATGTCCTCGGCGAAGTCGCGCTGCAATTCAGGGTCGCCCATCGCGTGGCCGCCGTATTTCACGACGAACGTCTTGCCGGCATAGCGCTGCAGATACGGCAGCGCCTCGGTGAGCGTTTCCGCCTTGGCGAGCAGGGCGGGATCGGGCGTGTGATCGGTCATGCCGATCCCTTAGCCAGTTGGGTGAGGGAGCGAAAGACGCGGACGTCGCTCTCGCTTCCTTGTTCTCCCGCGAAGGCGGGAGCCCAGACTGGGTCCCCGCCTTCGCGGGGAAACAACGAGGTCAGACCCGGTCCAACCGCCGCCCGAGCTTTACGAAGAAGGTGATCATGAACGGCACCAGCACGATCGACAGTATGACCTTGGTGAGCATTTGGCCCTCCATCAGCGCGACGATCGGCCGTTCGCCGAGGAACGAGATGGTGATGAACAAGATCGTGTCGATGATCTGCGAGATGATGCTCGCGATCATGCCGCGGAGCCACACCAGCTTGCCCTCGCCGCTGCCGACCTGTCCCGACAGCTTCGAGAAGATCAGCACGTTGAGCGTCTGCGAAATCCCGTAGGAGATCAGCCCGGCGATCATCATCCGCGAACTCTGGCCGACCACGACTGGGAACGCGTCGACCGCGGGCGGGTACATCCCCGGATCGTGCGGCAGCGCCAGCACCAGGTGGATCAGCGCCGCGGACACCAGCAGCGGGATGAACCCGAGGCGGACGAGGAACGTCGCGGTCTTCTGGCCGTGCAGTTCGGCGATCGCGCTGCTGAGCACCACCAACAGCAGGAAGCCGAAGATCCCCGCCTCGACCGCGAGCGGGCCGAGCGCGACCTGCTTCACCCCCAACACGCCGGCGATGCACACCATGCCGCCGTACAGGACCGAGAAAACGAAGAGCGAACGCGGGAACGCGGGAACAGGCTTATCCATCGCTCGGGACGCTAGCGGAATCGCGCGCGCCGTCAAATGACTCCCCCATCATAAAGACTGGCGAGCACGCCGCTCGCGTGTCATGTCGGTCGCTTGCGCAGCCGGGGGGCCGCGCGTGTCAGTCAAAAATGCAGGGCGTCCATGGAAAGACTAGTCATCGGCCTTGCAGGCATCGCCGTCATCCTCGGTATCGCCGTGCTGCTGTCGAGCGACCGCCGCGCGATCCGCCTGCGTATCGTCGGGGCCGCGTTCGCGTTGCAGGCCGGGATCGCGGTGCTGGTACTGTATTCGAGCTTCGGCAAGATCGTGCTCGGCGAGATGTCTGGCGGGGTCGCGAACCTGCTCGGCTATTCGCAGAAGGGCACCGAGTTCCTGTTCGGCAAGATGGCGACCCCCGAGATCGGCGGGCAAAGTTTCGCGATCGCCGCGTTGCCGGTGATCATCTTCTTCGCGAGCCTCGTCTCGATCCTGTATTATCTCGGCATCATGCAGTTCGTGGTGCGCTGGGTCGGCGGCGGGATCGAGAAGGTCATCGGCGTCTCGAAGGTTGAATCGCTGTGCGCCGCGGCGAACATCTTCGTCGGCCAGAGCGAATCGCCGCTTGTGATCCGGCCGTATCTGGCGGGGCTTACCCCAGCGCAGTTGTTCACGGTGATGACCAGCGGCATGGCGGGGGTCGCGGGCACGATCCTCGCGGCGTATGCGTCGATGGGTATCCGCATCGATTATCTGCTCGCGGCGAGCTTCATGGCGGCGCCCGGCGGCATCCTGATGGCGAAGATCATCATGCCCGACCGCGTGATGCCGCCAGAGGGCGAACTCGCGCTCGGCGACCTGCCCGGCGAATCGTCGGCGGGCGAACCGATGCCGCAGGCCACGCACGACGAGGAGAAGCCCGCCAATCTGATCATGGCCGCAGCCCAGGGCGCGCAGACCGGCGTGCGCCTTGCCGTCGCGGTCGGCGCGATGGTGCTGGCGTTCGTGGCGCTGGTGGCGCTCGCGAACGGGCTGCTCGGCGGGCTCGGCAACATGATCGGGCTGCCGGGGCTGAGCTTCCAGGGGCTGCTCGGCTACGTCTTTGCGCCGATCATGTTCCTGCTGAACGTGCCGTGGAGCGAGGCCGGGATCGCTGGCGGGCTGTTCGGGCAGAAGATCGTGCTGAACGAATTCGTCGCGTATATCTCGCTCGGGACGCAGCAGGGGCTGAGCGCGCGGACGATCGCGGTCATCACCTTCTCGCTGTGTGGCTTTGCAAACTTCTCGTCGATCGCGATCCAGATGGCGGTGACCGGCAGCCTCGCGCCGAACCAGCGGCCGATGATCGCCAAGCTCGGCCTGCGCGCGCTCGCCGCAGGAAGCCTCGCGAACCTGATGTCGGCTGCGCTTGCGGGCCTGCTGATCGGCTGAATCCCACCCATCCGTCATCCTGACGAAAGTCAGGACCCAGAGCCACGAGGGGCAGCGCTTGTTACCCTGGGTCCTGACTTTCGTCAGGATGACGTGGGTCGAGATGACGGGCCGAGACTAGAAGGCGCCCTAACGCAATCGGGCCCGCCACCTTTCGGCGACGGGCCCAACGCAAACTACCTCGCGGGGGGAAGCGAGGCAGCTATCTCGCGGGATCGCCGATTACGGCAGCATCACCGTGTCGACGACGTGGATCACGCCGTTCGACTGCATGACGTTGGCAATCGTGACGCGGCCCTTATGGCCCTTGCCGTCCATGATGCCCCAGCCGGTGCCGACCTTCTTGAACATCAGCGGCTCGCCCTGCACGGTCGTGTAGGTCGCGGTGCCGCCGTTCGCCTTCGCCTTGGCGGCGATGTCGGCGGCGGTGATCGTGCCGGGGACGACGTGATAGGTCAGGACGCTGGCGAGCTGCGCCTTGTTCTCGGGCTTGAGCAGCGTGTCGACGGTGCCGGCTGGCAGCTTCTTGAACGCCGCATTGGTGGGCGCGAACACGGTGAACGGACCCGGGCCCGACAGCGTCTCGACGAGACCGGCGGCCTTGACCGCGGCGACCAGCGTCGTGTGATCCTTCGAATTGACGGCGTTCTCGACGATCGTCTTGGTCGGATACATCGCGGCGCCGCCGACCATCGGGTTGGTCTGGGCAGCGACGATCGCGCTGCCGCTGACGGCAACGGCGGCCGCGACGATCGCGGTACGAATGACGTGGTTCATGGCTTCTCTCCTGCGTGCGGAGCCGGTGTGCGGCGCCACTGCGGGGAGATACGGGCGTGCCACGAGAAGGACGCAGCCGGTGCTCAGATCGTCGCGAGAAGTCCCGCCCAGGCCGCGATCTCGTCGTCGTGCTGCCGCGTGACGACCAGGTCGCTAGCGATCGCCGTGTCGAGATCGACCTCGATCGTGCCGGTCCACTCGAACGTCGCATTGCCCGACAGCGTCACCATCGCCGCCTCGCTCGCCTCCGTGCGGACCAGCCCGCCCTTGTTGAACACCGTCGTCGGCGTGTCGTACGCGATCCGCCCGGTCAGGCACGCGGCATAGGTCGACGCCGCCATCGCGCTGCCGCAACTGTCGGTGAGGCCGACGCCGCGCTCGAACGTCCGCACGAACAGGTCGCGGCCACGCACCTCTACGAAACTGACGTTCGCGCGATTCGGCAGCCAGTCGGGTGCCGCCTCGCACGCCTCGCCGACGCGGACGAGTTCGGCTTCGTCGACGGCATCCACGAACGTCACGAGATGCGGGTTGGGCATTGCGACGGCGGTAAAGGCGCGGTCCGTCGGCAAGCGCGCGATCGGCGTATCGACGATGCGATCGGTCCCGACATGCATCGGCCACGCCGCGGCATCCAGAGACGCAGGGCCGGCGATCTCGCGCACGGTGAACACGCCCTCGGCGATATCACCATCGCGCTGAACGGCCGCGTCGCTCGTCTTCAGCAGCGCCATCGCGGTTTCGGAACCCGTCGCCGAGAACCCAGCACGCGCGACGCAGCGCAGGCCGTTGAGGCACGTCTCCGACTCGCTGCCGTCCGAATTGAACATCCGCATGCCGAACGCATGGGTCTCGTCGCCGGCGGTCAGCAACAGTAGTCCATCGCCACCCACCGGTCCATCGCGATCCGCCAACGCCCGCGCAACGGCAGCCCAAGCCGCATCGCCAAGGATCGACGCGCGCGCGTCGATCAGCGGAAAGTCGTTGCCGGAGCCGTGGCATTTGATGAGGTCGAAGCGCATACCCGTCACTTAGTCACGCCCGCGGATCAAAGCGAGCGCCTAACCGATCCCGTAATGCGCGGCCAACCGATCGAGCGCGAGCGTCAGCACGACCCGCCCCGCCCGCGCCGGCCACTGCAACGCCTTCTCGGCCACCGGCAGCCCCTCCCCCGCACAAACCACGCGCCAGAGGATATCCGCCAACCCCGGCCCCGCCGCCGCCAGCGCCGCGTCGAACCGGCGCTTCGCCGCAATCTGCGCCGATGTCGGATCGAGCCCGTCACCACCACCGCCATCGATCCGCTCGACCCAGCGCATCGTCACGCTCGGCGCGATCGACGCGCGTTCGTAATCGGCCAGCAACCGCTCCCCCGCCTCGAACTGATTCACGTCGATCAGCGCGCGCGACCGGAGCCATCCGAGCGGCGACTCCGCAAGGTTCACGGTGACCGTACGACCGCGACGCGTGCCAGCCGGTTGTGGAACACCCTCCGAATCGACCGTCCGCTCTACCAGTTCGCGCATCCGCCATCTCCCGTTGCGCTTGCCGGTTGCCATATCCGCGCGGTTGTAGGACAGGAGAATAACCTATCTGGTTTGGAGTCATTCGATGATCACCGCCATTCGCGACGTCCGGCGTGCCAAGGGACTGACGCTGGAGGACGTCGCCAGGCGGTGCGATCCACCGACCACCGCGCAGACGATCGGGCGGCTGGAGACCGGCACGCGCACCGTCTCGATCGGCTGGCTCAACCGGATCGCCGCCGCACTGGGCGTCGAGGCAAGCGATCTAGTGACACTGCCGGACCGTAAGGACCTGCCAGTCGCCGCAATACTCGACAGCCACGGAGCCCACGCCCCCCGCCGCACCACGACCGTACCACCGCCTCAGGTCGCGCCAGGTCAGATCGCGATTACCGTTGCGAACGGCACCGGCGACTACCGCGCAGGCGACGTGATCTGGGCCGCAACGCTAGCTCCCGAAAATTTCGCAACCGCCCTCAACCGCGACGTCCTAGTCCCGCAACCAGCAGGCCGTTTCGCGTTCGGACGACTGACCGGATGCGACGGCAGCGTTACCGTTCTGCCACCAGGCCCGGGGACACAGGCGCTGACGATCTCAGACCCCGCCTGGATAGCCCTCGCGATGCGTCTGGTCCGCGCACTATAGCGACTATGGGCGACAGGTTCGAACCGCCGATATTTGTCGGCCAGTATCAATTTTGCCGCAGCGGCCTTTGTTCAGTGAAAACGGGTACGACCCGAAGTTCGCTCAATCCTTCGAATCGTCGACCGATCGGAACCAGATCATGTCCGCCTGCCAGCCGCGCTCCGCAGCGCGTTCGACCAGCGTCTTGCGCCATGCGGCGTCGCGCTGACCGAGTGGCGGCGCAATAACGTTGGCATCGAACGGCCCCTTACCGGTGACGAGCAGCAACCCCGACCAGCCCTGATGATCCAGATCGATCTGCAGGCGATACCGATCGCCGCCCAGATCAGTGATCGGCAAACCATCGCGCGACTTGCGCACTTGCTCGGCGAAAGCAGCGCGGTTCGGGATCAGCATGTCGATCGCCCCAGAGGGCTCCAGGCCGACCAGCGCGAAGTCGAGCGCCGGATCGCCGATTGCGATCCCGACGATCGCACTCGCCGCGACCTTGCCTTCATAGGCCGAGCCGGCCGTCTGGGTGCGCATCTCGAACCGACGTTGCGGCACCGACAGGCGATTGCGCCCCGTCGTCCGGATCTGACGAAACGCATCGAGCGCGGCGCAACCCGACTGGGTGATCGGCGACACCTCGGCAAAATCGATCGCGCTGGCGGTCAGTCCCTGCGCCTGCAGCGTGCGGACGATCTCGGTCTGGGCCTGGGTCGGGTTGCCGGCCACACCCGTCAATGCGACGCGCGGGCCGCCGGCGCTCGAGCTTACCGAGACGATCCGCAACCAGGTGCAACTGACCGAGGGTAACGCCGCGTCTATCGCATCGCGGGCGCGCACGACCGGATCGGCAGCGACCGCGACGGATGGCGCCCGCGCGGTCGGCGCATCGCCACGCAACGCGAACCAGCCCAGCGCGACCAGCAGCATCAGCACGACCGCGGCGGCGGCGGGCCACCAGCGCGGGAGGCCGTTGGTGGCCAAGGCGCCAGGCACCTCTGCGCCGTCGAGCGCGGCCAGCACCGCGCCCATCGACTGAAGGCGGTCGGCCGGATCAGGGCGAACCATGCCCGCGACGACCGAGCGCAACGGTATCGGCACGGCGGCCAGGTCGAGCCCTGCGCGCCGCTTGTCGACCGCATCGACCAGCGTTCCCCCGAGCCCGAGATCGCTGCCGCGCGCGACCGCGAGGATCACCAGCCCGAGGCTGTAGACGTCGGTCCACGGCCCCAGCGTCCGGCCGAAATCGCCGAGCTGTTCGGGCGCGACATAGCCGAGCTTGCCCGCGAACCCGTCGCCGATGACGGTCGCCGTGCCGGGGTCGAGATCCTTGGCGATGCCGAAGTCGATCAGCTTGGCGCCGCCAAGCCGCCCGCCCGGGAGCAACACGTTGTCGGGAGAGACGTCGCGGTGGATCGCGCCGAGCGCATGCGCCGCCGCCAATCCCGACGCGAGCCGTCGCAACAGCGCGCCGAGGTCTTCGGGCGACGGTCGCAGCGTCGCGAGCACGTCCGAGAGGCTGGTGCCCTCGATATATTCGGTGACGATGTAGAGGACGCCGAGCTCGGGCTCCTGCGCCAGCACGCGGTATTGCACCACCGCCTCGTGATGCAGGCGGGTCAGCGTCTGCGCCTCGCGCCGGAACAGCGTGATGACGTTGGGATCGGCGGCGAGAGCCGGCAGCATCACCTTGATCGCGACCCGCTCGTCGGTGATGACGTTGGCGCCGACGAACACCTCGCCCATGCCGCCCCGCGCCAGGAAGCCGGTGACCGCGAACATGTGGTTGAGCACGTCGCCAACCTTGATCGCGGTGCCGCCTGCCGGTGGCTGTGGCGTCGTACCGCCTGCGCTCGCGCTTGCCCCTGCCGGGTCGAATACCGTGCGGTCGGGATCGAAGACCGTGCGGTCGTCCTCGGTCATGACGGTACCTTCCCGGCTTCGGCGAATTCGAGCCGGGTCGTTTCCTGCACGCCGACGAGGATCGCGGTCACGTTGTCGGGCGCACCACGATCGAGCGCGCGCGCGACGAGCGCTTCGATGGCCTCCGACTGGTCGGGAAGCGCCAGTATTGCGCCAAGCTCCGGGTCGGTGACCTGCCCGGACAGCCCGTCGCTGCACAACAGGAACCGATCGCCCGGTTCGACGGCATCGGTGACGACATCCACCGCGATCCGCGCGCCGACCCCCACCGCCCGCGCCAGCACATGGCCTCGCGGATGATCCGCCGCTTCCTCAGGAGCGATCAGGCCGCGGTCGACCATCTCCTGCACCTGGCTGTGGTCGCGGGTCAGCGGCACCAGCATATCGGCGCGACGCAGGTAGATACGGCTGTCCCCTACCCACAAGGCCGCGAAACGATCGCCATGGACCAGCAGCACGACGACGGTGGATCCCATCTGCTGTTCGCGACGCTGCGACTCCGCCCAGATCCGGCGGTTGGCGCTGTGGACGCCATCGGCAACCGCCTGCACCGCGGCATCGAATGTCGGCGGGATATCCACGCTCTCGATCGCCTGGACCACGGCATGCGCGGCCCAGTCGCCGAATGCATGCCCGCCCATGCCGTCCGCGACGACCCATAGACCATCCGCGGTCCGCTCGGCATGGCGATCCTCGTTGACCCGGCGCACCAGCCCCGGATGCGTCGCGGCGACGCTGGCGATACGGAATTGGACGCTCATACGCCGACGGCCTCCAGCATGGCGGTGACGATATTGAGCGGCATGTCGCCATCGAGCGACATGGCGCGATCGGCGGACTCCCACCGCTCGATCGACGAAGAGGGACCTGCTTCGGCCATCGTCGCGAGCCGATCAGCGTCCCAGCGCTCGGCGATAGCGGCGTAGATCAGATCCTCGATATCGTCCGTTGCGGCACAGACCAGCAGCAACGGATAGCGCCGCCCGGCGGCGTCCTGCGATGCGGCGATCATCCCAACCGCACCTGCTCCGTACCCTTTCCAGGGCAATGCCGCATCGAAGCGATCGACGAACTCTCCACCGAAACGATCCTGCGCGTCCGCCAGCGATGCGGTCAGCCAGGCGTCGAGGCTCGCTTGCTCCACCGGCGTGCAGCCGCGCGAGACGAAATCCCCGTGCGCGGGCAGCTTGCCGAACAGGCGCGCGGTCACAGGTGCGCGATCACAGGCTGGCCGGGCACCGGAACGACCACAGGCCCGCACGGCTGAACGGATTGGTGGTGCCCGGCAATTGCACGGTCAGCGTCGTGCGCTGCGGCCCCTCGCCGAAGCCGGCGCGGATCGCCTTGGGCCCGGCATTCTGCTTTTCGGCGCGGTCCATCAGGCGGAACAGCGCCCAGGGCCCTTCGGTCTCGATCTTCGCGAGTTCGACGCCCGGCGGTGCGTCGGCTCCTGCGACCAGCGTGGCTGGCGTGGTGGACGGGGTGCGATAGAGCACCACCGATGCCTCCGGCAGGCTGCCGGTCGCGGACCAGATCAACGGCTTGGGCTGATTGCTCTGCGGCGTGAAGCGATAGCGGGTTCCGCCGCTGGCGACCTCGACGATGCCGACGTCGGTGCCGAAACTCGCCACCGACACCTTGATCGGCAGGCCCGCCGCAAGCAGTTCGCGAAGCTGGACCGCGCGCGCCAGCGTTTCCGGGGTCGAGGGGTTGAGCGCGGCGGCGACCGGGTCGTTGTCCTTCCACCGCCATACCGGGCCGGAGGTGTCGATCATCGGCATCAGGCGCTGCTGGACGAAGCCGTCGAACACCCCGCCCATCGAGAACACGCGCAACGCCTCAACCATCGGGGCATCCGCTGCGGTGGCGAAAAAAGGGTAGTGCTCCTGGGCAACCCCCCGGCATGCAGGCAGCACCGTCTGGGCATAGGCGTCGCCGACCGCACCGCTCGCCGCGCCGATCTGCGCACGGGTGCCCCCTCCCGCAGCCGAATTGACGAAGCCCTGCAATTGCGGAGGAGCCCCGGCCGCCGCTGCACGGACCGAGGCCAAGGCCGCCGCCATCTGAGCCTGCGTGGTATCCGCACCGCCACCGCCGCCGACCGACCGTGCCGCCATGACCGCCTGCCCGGCCGCCTTGATCCCGGCGACGAAATCATCGATCGGCGCCGAACCGCGGCCATCGCCGACATATTCGTGCATCGGCTGGAAGTACCCGCTGATCTCGTCGCCGGCATCGATCCCGCGCGATCGATCGCGGCCGATCTCGTTCGCCACCCGCCCGAGCCGCGAGCGGTTCATGCCGTATCGGCCCGCCCGCGCGAGACCCGCCTGCGCGCCACCGGTGAAGATCGTGTTCTTGCGCAGTTCGAGCAGCACGCGCTTCAGCGGTGACGGGCTCTTGGTCAGCGCGCCGAACGCCGCCGGATCGCTGAAATACGCGGCAGGCTTCATCGCGGTGACGACACCCTCCCAGGCTGCGATGTAATCCTTGGCATACAGCCCCGCGACGCCGGGACGGACGTTGCTCAGTTCCTCACCGACGCCGGCTTCCTCCGCGCCGCCAAGCACCCAAAGGTCGCGCTTAAGGTCTTGCTGCACGGTCGCAAGCCCCGGCAGATAGGTCTTCTCGTACCCGGCACGCGTGAAGAAATAGGGGATGCGCATCGCGATGAGCGTGTCGGGCGACGCAAACGCCAGTGCGTCGCCCTGCGACAGCACGTTGGCGACTTCCCAAGCCGGCCCTGCCGACGCTGCCTTCTGCCGCATCACCGCATAAGCCCGGTCGGCGAGACTGAGGGTCTGCACGGCCGCCCGCGCACTGGCAACGAGTTGGCCGTCGAGCGGCGGACGGCGGTTCGGCCAGACCGACGCCATGTCCTTGTCTTCGATCAGCGCGTCGAGGTGGCGCGTGAGCGCGGTCCGCTCGGCCTGGCTGTCGGCGCCAGGATACAGATCGGTAGCCCAATCCGCGGTCACCCAGGCGCGCACCGCCCTTGCATCCATCGGCCCCTGCTGGCCGAGCATCAGATAGACCTTGAGCGGCTCGTACAACTGCATCGGATCGCGTCCGTTCGCCTTCATCACGGCTTCCAGACGCAGCAGCAACCGAGGCAGCATCACCCGGCGCAGCGCATCGCGGTACGTTTCCTCGGCCTGCTGGCTGAGGCTACGCTGGTACAGGCCGAAGGTCATCGTCAGCGCCGGCCCGCCGCTACGCCGCTCGGCATAGCCCCGCGGCAGGTTGCGCAGGGTATCGAGCGCGGGGATCGCGGCACGCAGGTCGGCATCGTCCTCGCGCACCTGGGTCAGGTCGACACCGGCATCGCGGAACTGCTGTTCGGCACGCGCGGTCTGGCCGGCTAGCGCAGATTGGAACGCACGATTGCGCACGAAGCTGACGCCCCATGCGGTCAGGACCAGCGCCGCGGCGATAGCGATGCCCGCCAACGCGGCGCCAAGCTGGCCGCGACGCCGCGCCTTCGCCTTGGTGTCGGTGGTGACGAGCCCGGCCTCGGGGAACATCACTTCGGTCAGCAGCCGGTTGAGGAAATACGCACGCCCACGCGCGCCGACCGCAGGATCGACCGGCTGTTCGTACACCTCGGCCATCGACGCGAGGATACGATCGAGCGGTGCCCCCTCCTGCACGCCGCTGGTCAGGTAGAAGCCGCGCAGCACGCCGGCCGCTTCGTCGCCGGCGACGAACGCGCCGTCGGCAAAGCGCATCATCCGCGCGCGCAGCGATCGCAACTGCGCCGGGAAACCGATCATCATGCCGCGACGGCGCTGGTCGACCTCCTCGAACAGCCGCCGCGCCTGACGGTCGGCGACGGCCTGCGTCGCCTCGTCGAACGCATGCGCCAGCATCTCGGCGGACGGTCGCCCCTCGGCGTACGGCAACGTCGCACCGAGCACGGCACGCCGCCCCTCGACGTCGAGATCGTCGAAATAATCGGTGAAGCCGGCGAGCAGATCCGCCTTGGTGACGAGCAGGTAGATCGGCACCGCGGTTTCGAGCGAGCGACGCAGCTCGACGAGCCGACGACGGACCGCGCGAGCATGCGCATCGATCGCGGCACAGTCGCTCGCGACCAGCGTATCGACGCCGATCGCCACGAACACGCCGTTGATCGGCTGCCGCGGCCGGTGCCGCTTGAGCAGTCCGAGGAACGCGCCCCAGCCCGCCGCGTCGACCACGGTATCGCTGTCCTGCGTCGTGTAGCGCCCCGCGGTATCGACCAGCACCGCTTCGTCGGCGAACCAGAAGTCGAGGTTGCGCGTGCCGCCGACGCCACCGACGGCCTGTTCGACGAGCGGAAACCGTAGCCCCGAGTTCAGCAGCGCGGTGGTCTTGCCCGCGCCTGGCGGACCGATGATGACGTACCAGGGACGGCTATACAGGTAATCGCGCTTTCCGCCCGCCGCGCCGCGCAGCTTGGTCAGCGCCTCGCTCATGCGACGGCCGAGCGCCTTGCCTTCCTCGTCGGCAGCATTCGGCCCGGCGAGTTCGGCGGCGATCGCATCGGCGGCGCGGCGCGCAGCGCGACGGCGCAGGAACCACCATAGCCCCCAGCCCAGCGCGACCGCGACGACCGCACCGATCCGCACCGGCACGGGCCGGAAGAACGCAACGAACAAGGGCAGGCCGAACGCCAGCAGCGCGGCCAGCAGCACCGCCGCGGTGATCGTCACCGCATACCAGTTCCGGAAGAAACGCCGCATCAGTAGCGCCGCGGCACGACGATTTCGACGCGTCGGTTCTTCGACTTGCCCGCGGCATCCGCATTGGAAGCGATCGGCACGGTGTCTCCTAGTCCCTTGGTGGATACCCGCGCCGGATCGGACAGGTCCTGGCGAACCAGCGCGCCGACCGTCTCGGCACGGGCTTCGCTGAGCGCCATGTTGTCGGGGAAGCGGACGGTCGCGACCGGAGCATTATCGGCATGCCCCTCGATCACGACATTGCCCTTTTCGCCCTCGATCGCACGACCGATGCGGTGGAACAGCGTCTCGCGGCCCGGTTCGAGCGCATCGGAGCCGGACTCGAAGAGTTGCCCGACGGTAGTGCGGACGCGAACGGTCTGCGCGTCTTCCTCGACCGTGACGAGATGCTCGCGGATTTCGGGTTCGAGGAACCGGCGGAGCTTGCTCGCCTGCGCGCTGGACGTCGCGGCCATCGCGGCGGCGGGGCGCGACAAGGTCAGCCGGGCGTCGGGCGTCAGCGCGGCCAGCCGGGACGACGGCGTTTCACCGCTGGAGCCCAGCATCAGCCGCAGCACGACATACACGAGCAACAGCAGCGCGAGCGCGGCCGCCGATGCCAGCGCCAGCACGCTCCACCCGATCCGGCCGACCGGTGCGGTCTCGCCGCGCCAGTGGGGCACGAGTTCGACCTGCGACAGCGACCGGACGTGCGGCAACGCGCCCTGCAGCCGCGTCATGATCTCGTGCAGCCGTCGCCGACCGTCGGGCATCACCCGGAAGCGGCCCTCGAACCCGGCAGCGAGGCACGCATGGAACAGCTCGATCAGGTCGAGATTGTCCTGCGGCACGCGCAGCATGTCGTCGACCAGCTGCCAGAAGCGGTCGCCGCCGATGTTTTCCTGGAAGAACGTGACGACCATCGAGCGCCGCGCCCATTCGGCGCCGTCGCTGCCGACGCCCGGCAGGTTCTGCGCGATGTCGTCGGCGGTCGCGCAGACCGCGTATTTGGCGCGCTGGCGCTTTTCCTCGGTGTAGTGCGGCTGGATCGCGCGCTCGAACCGTGCGATCGCCGCGGCGCATTGCCGATGCAGCTCGGGCATAGCCGGGCGGACTCGACCGGCGCGGACGGCGGCGAGCAGCGCCAGGACGGGCTCCGCCTCCGCCAGCATGACGTTGCGGATCGACTGCGGCGTGGCTGGCAGCGGAACATCGTCCTCACCCAATCGCGACGGTGTCAGCCCCGGTGCGACCGGCGCACTGCCGGTCCGCGACAGCGACGGCGGCGCGGCATATCCGGCGTTGGCGGGCGACGACCCATATCCGGGGCTGCCGGCAGGCGACCAAGGCGTCGGATTGGCGGCAGGGCCAGCGGGCGCGGGCGCATCGCCACGCTTGAGCCCCTGCAGCGGCGAGGGGCGAAAAACGGTCTTGTCGCCGTCCTCGCTCATCGCCCACCCCGTTTGACGCACCACAATTCAAGCTTCAGCTGCGGCCAGTCGCCGGCGACGTGGAGGCCCAGCGCGGTCGCCTGCTGGAACTCGCGCCAGTCGGGTACGCCGCGATCGAGTTCGAAATAGACGAACCCGGGCAGCACGCGGAGCTGCGGCGGCGGCGTCGGCGTATGCCGCAACGGCACCCCGGGCAGCGCGGAGTCGACGATCTGGCGCATCTTCTGCACCGTGCCGATCTTCGCCACGGAGGGAAACAGCCCGCGGATTTCCTCGACCGGCGACGCAGAGGCGACGGCAAGATAGAAATAGCCGGTCTCGTACAGGCTGTGATCGGTGATCCGCGACACGTACGCGCCCGGGCCGGCCTGATCGAGCGGCATCTGGAGCGCAGACCGTTCGAACACCGCCGACAGCATCGACTGCAGCAGGTCGAACACCGGCTCGAAACATATTTGCGGGTTCTCGTGATCGTAGCGCGGCAGTGGCGGCGGCTTGCGTTCCGCCCGGATCAGCGTCGCGATCTCGCCCGCCATCGACACCAGCGCCTCGAACAGGCGTTCGGGATGAACGACCGGCAGGAACTGAAGATGCTCTAACACGGGTAGCCAGCGGTTGAGCGCCTGGAGCAACAGGAAGCTCGCAAATGTGTCTGAGCCGCCGTCGGTCGCCTCGACCGCGCGCACCGCCAGTTCCTCGGCGCGCTGTGCGGCGCGACCGACGATATCCGACAGCCCGCCGCGCAGCCGCGGTGCCGCCGCGGCATCCAGCGTCGGCGCGATATAGCGGTCGTCGAACATCACGCGCTTGTTCTGCACTTCGCGAACACGCGCGAGGCCGAGCGTCACCCGGCCGTAGATCTGGTCGCGGGTGATTCCGAAGCGAAGATTAGGCCGGCCGAGCCCGATCGGTTCGCTGGTACGGTCGTCGGAATAGGCGTCCGCCACCTCCGCCTCGTCGACCAGGAAGCGCGCGTCGAGGCCGGGCGCATCGCCGTCGCGGAACTGCACCGCGCCGACCTGGCTGGCGGGCAGCGTCAGGTGCACGATCGCATCGCGCGTGTCGCCCGGCACGTCGAGGGGTTCGGGCGGCGGCAGGTCGTCGGGGATCGCGAACGGCGTGCCGTCGGGGAGGATCCCGGTGGCGCGCGATACCGCGAACTTGCCGAGCGCGGCGAGGTCCTCGTCGATGGTGAGGGCCGTGATACCCCATGCCCAGGGTCGAATCGATTCGACGCGCGCACCCAGTTGGGCGTCGATAAAACGGTCCTGAGCCTGAAAATGCTGCGGCCTCAGGAACATGCCTTCGTGCCAGGCAACCCGATTCTTCCCAGCCAATCGCATTCCCCTGCAGGGTCTTGAACCGACCGCGACGATGCGGCTGCTGGGCTGGTTATTGCCTCGCCCGACGAACTGGGCAATAGCTATGTCGTACGCGGCGACACAATCTATGTCTGGGAAGTCGATGTCCAGTTCCCCAGATCAGGAACCGTCGTTCGATCCCCGATCCTGGGTCACACCGAAACCGGGCCCTGCCGCGGTCACTCCGCCAAGCCCAACTCCTGCCCTGGTGGCGGCGCGACCTCCTGCGACGACAGGCCGCTGGATCGCGCCCGCTATCGGCATCGCGATCGCGGGTGTCGGCGCCATCGCTGCCGTCTCGTCGCGCCCCTCGGCGCGGCCGCCGACCGTTGCTGCACCGGCGATCGTTCTCGGCAAGGCAGCCTTGGAAAGCCGTACGCTGATCGTGCCGACGCTGGCCGACCTTGCGCCTACCCTTGCCGCGTCGGGCGTATCCACCGCCGACAGCGAGGCCGCGGTTCGCGCGATCGGCAAGGCTCTCGGCTCTGCTCCGGGCGACATCAGGCTGGCATTCACGCTGGATCATGATGGAGACGCGGTCCGGCTGGCGGGTCTCACCGCGACACGCACCGATGGGTCGGGCGTGACGCTGGCGCCGCAGACCGGCGGCGGCTTTGTCACGACATCGCTCGCCGCGGACCTGCGTCGGCAGACCCGCTTCGTCCGCGGCGAGCTCGATGGCGAAAGCTTCTACAGTTCAGCGGTCGCGGCCGGCGTCAGCGACGTGCTGATCGGCCCGTTCGTCAACGCATTCCGCTATGATTTCGACATGCAGCGCGAGGTCGCGCGAGGCGACGTGTTCGAAGCCGGGTTCGAGCAACGCGTCACCGCGGACGGCGACCCGGTCGGGACGCCCGTACTGGTCTATGCCTCGCTCGCCACCGCGGGCAAGTCTCGCGCGCTGTATCGCTACCGCGCGCCGGGCGATGCAGAGGAGGAATGGTTCGACAGCAGCGGCCGGAGCAGCCGAAAGTCGCTGATGCGTACGCCCGTCGAGGCCGCGCGGATCAGTTCGGGGTTCGGCATGCGCGGCCATCCGATCCTCGGCTTCGTCAAGATGCACAAGGGCACCGACTTCGCGGCACCGACCGGCACGCCGATCTACGCGGCGGGCGACGCGGTCGTCACGTTCGCAGGGCCGAAGGGGCCCAACGGTAATTTCGTCCGCCTGCATCATGCCAATGGCTGGGACACGCTGTACCTGCACATGAACCGCATCGCCGCGGGACTGACGCCGGGCCTCAAGGTCGCGCAGGGCCAGCAGATCGGCGAGGTCGGCACCACGGGACGTTCCACCGGCCCGCACCTTCATTACGAGGTGCACATCGACGGACAGCCGGTCGACCCGATGTCGATCGAAGTTGGCGGCAGTCGCACGCTGGCCGGCGCCGCGCTCAAGCAGTTCCGTGCGCTGCGTGATCGGGTCGACGCGGCGCGGGTGGCAACGGCCGGCTAACTTCAGTCCGACTTGCCGGCCCGGTATCGAAGCGCCAGCGGGATCACGATCGCGGCAAGTGCGATCGTCATTGCCAGACTTGCGTTGAGCCCCTGATCCGATCCGCCCCACCGTGCCGCGCCGACCAGGTCGAAGTCGAAGAGCGCGCCGAACACACCGACGCCCGGATTGGGATCGAGCCCGAGCAGCATCTGCTCGCCGACATTCCATCCCCAATGCGCGGCGACGGCCCCCGCGATGCCGCCGTCGCGGACTGCGATCAGCCCGAACAGGATTCCGCCGAGCATCAGGTTGGCCAGCGTCAGTACGCCGGTCGCGCCTCCCAGCAGGTGAAGTGCCGCGAATATCACTGCGACAAGTAGCACCGCCACGGGCGCGCCGATAACGGATGCGATCTGGGGTTGCAGCCAGCCACGGAACAACATCTCCTCCGCCGCAACCTGAAGCGTCACGGTGACGATGCCGATCAGCAACGTCGGCAGGATCGTGCTCCCCGCCCCGCCGACCAGACTGCCCGCTAGCCAGGTATAGCCGACCGCCAACACCAGCCCCCCCGCGCCGACCGCCAAGCCAAACAGGATCGCACGGCCAGGACGTTCACCGAACACCGGGCCAGTCACACGACCCAGCCAGCGACCGGCGATGCCGATCGCCAGCATCGGGCCAAAGATCGCCAGCGTGAACAGGCTTTCGCCCCGAGCCCCTGATGCGCCATTCAACCATCCGGCAACGACCGGAGGCCCGAACGCCAGCAACATCGCCACCAGGACGACGCCGATCGCCGCCGCCGCGAGTGGCCGTACCGCGCTCATTTTGCCGCGACGCGCGGACTTTGCGGGGGCGACGCGGGGGTCAGCGCGGTCTTGCTGCTGTCGCCGACCAGGAAATACGGCGCCCAGTAGAATGGATGCGAATAGGCCGGCTGCGCGATCAACGCGCGTTGCGCATCCTGCATCGCCTCGCCCATCGTGCCGGTGCGCGCGCGGGCGTAGAAGGCGCGGATGAACTCGTCGCTCTCCTTCTCCGCCGACACCTGCCAATAGGTGGCAAGCACCGCGCGGGCGTTGGCGGTGAGGAAGGCGCGCACCAGCCCCTCGAGCGTTGCGCCAGCCTCCTCCTGCCCGGCGCTGCGCGCAAGCCCTTCGTCCCTCACGCCGGCCGCGGTGTCACACGCGGACAGCACGACCAAGTTCGCATCGAGCCGGAGTTGCGCGATCTCCGAGAAGCTCAACAGTCCGTCGGAATTGGCATCGCCGAACGAGGTGACCAAGGCTGGTGGCGACTTGGAGCAGCCCCACATTCCTTCGGTCAGGCCATGCGTGGCGAAATGGACGACCTCATACTGGTCGAGATCGCCGCGTGCCTCGACGCTGGTATCGGTGAAGGCGGCACCCGTGAGCAGTTGCGCGTCACGGACTTGCAACGCGCCCGCCGCGATACCGAGTTCGCGCGCGCTGATCGGCTTCAAGGTGCGCGACAGGGACGCGAGACGACCATAGTCGACGCTGCACCCATAGCCGACCGAGATCGGCCGGAGTGCCGCCACCCCGGTTGCGCTGGCGGGGGCGCTGTGCTGGCCGAAGCCGATGAACGCGCGCTGCGCTCGCGACGCCGGGGTACTGCGCGCGACCAGAAACGACCGCGGCGACAGCGCGTTGGAGATCGATGCGGTGCGCGCCAGGAACGCGGTTTGCGAAAAGTCGAACGGGTCCGCACGCACCGCATTTGCGTCATAGCGCGTCACGAGCGCGCCGATCGGCAACGTCTCGAGCGGTCCGGCCGGATCGACGACGATCGATCGCGACGCCTGCAACGTCGTTGCCGCCGGCCCCGTGACCAGCCGGAAGAGCGTATAGGCGCGGGCTTCGTCGAACGGGACGAGCTTGCCGACGTCGAGGCCGCCATCGATCGAGGCGCGGAGCTGCTGCCCCAGCGTCTCGACCGCCCGCGTTGCCGCCTCGCTGTCCGCGACGTGGTAGACGAACGTCCGGTCGGGGGTCACGACGAGGCCGTAGATGCGGCGATCGAGCCGGGTCAGCTTGAGGAAAGCCTCGCCCGGACGCAGCGCGCCGCGCAGTTCAGCCAGTGTCGCCGGTGCATCGTCGAGCGTACGATACCGCGGATCGGCGGCAAGCTTGGCATCGACCGCGAGCAGCCGCTGTTCGGCCGCCGTTCGCGCGCGCGACAGGTCGGTCGGCGCGGCCTCGCCCGTCTTTCCGCCCGCCAACGCATAGCGCAACCGGGTGATTTCCCGTTCCAGATCGGCGCGCTCGCGCAGCGCCGTGGCGATCGTGCCGTCGGCCGTCACCGTGGTCCGCAGCTGGCTGAGCTGGCGGGCGACCGCGGGCTCGCCATTCGCCTGCACCGCCCGGAAGAACCGATCATAGGTATCGGGCAGCGGCTTGGCGGACTCGGCGACCAGCAGATCGAGGTAATCCTGCATGCCCAGCGCACTGCCGAGCGACGTACCGTGGGAATCGATCAGCGCGTCGACCGCTTCGCCAAAGGCATTACGCACCGCCGTGCGCGACGCACCGGTCCGGGCATAGACCGCCGCCCGGTCGAGCTGCGCCTCCGCGATGGCTGGCTCGTTGCCGGTCCCGGCATTGGCGATCGCACTGCGCCGGAGCATGTCGACCGCGTCGGTAAAATTGTCATAGGCGTTGGCGTAATCGCCGCGTTGCGCCTGCAAGCGACCGCGCTGGCGGGCGATCCGGGCGCCAAGCCATAGCAGCTGCGTCTGGTCCAGCCGTTCGTTGGCGAGCGGACGATAGATCGCAGCGGCACGATCGATCGCGGCTTCGGCCTGGTCGCGGTCACCCTGCGCCAGCAACGCAACGCTGCGCGCATATTGCGTCTGGATGTCGAGCACCAACTGCGACAGCACCGCGGCGTTGGGCACGGTGAGCGCCGTCGCGGTGCCGTTCTGGCGCGGCTGGTTCAGCAGGCGCAAGGTCGACGGATCGCGCAGCGGCTGGCCTGCCGCGGCGGGCGCATTCGCCACCCGATCGAGTGTCGCGAGTGCCTCGGGAAAGGCATGGCGGTTGATCGCATCGAGCGCGCCATAGGTATCGCGCTTGCGCGACAGGAAGGCCGTGCGCGAGGCCGGCTGCGCGGCGAAGATCGCATCGGCGGCCGCGAAATGCGCAGCGGCCGCATCGGGGAAACGGATGTTCGAATCCGCCAGTGCCGCCTCCAGCAGCAGTTCGGCGCTCAACAGAGCGGTGGTGTTAGTGGTGGTGGTGGTGGACGGGGCGGACGCGGTGGGCGACAACCGGCTCAGCGCATCGTTGAGGATGCGCGAGGCCTCCACATAGAGCCCCTTGTGGTTGAGGCTGATCCCCTGTGCCAACGCGGTCGCGACGTCGAGCGGGGCGGCGACCGTGCCCGCAGCATCGGCCGCGGCAAGGTCGGCGCCGGTCGCACTCGGCCGCGGAGCAATCCCGGCGATGTCGATCGTCGCGGTCGGCGTCCGGGTGACGTCCGTGTTCGGCGGCAGCACGCCCGACACGATCCCAAGCGCCTCCTCAAGCAACGGCAGCAGCGCGGGCGTGCCGGCAGCGGCATAGTGCATCCCGCCGCGCGCCGTATCCAGCCGCACCGATTCGAGCCCGGTGACCTTGTCGAGACAGCGGCGTGCGGTGCCCTCTGTCGCGGCGACGCGTACTGCCTGGACGGGACCGCAGTCGAACTGCGCATCGAGCGCCGCTTGAGCCTCGGCCGTCGCCTTGATCGCACGAACGGTGCCGAGTGGCCGGCTGGCGGCGACACCCGAACAGGCGATCGTATAGGCGCGCGCGAAGCGATCGGGTACGCCGGGATCGGACCAGTTGCGCGTCGCGACGCACGCCTCGCCAGCTGGATTGCGGCCAAGTCCGACCGTCTCCAGGCGAGCCTGCGGCGTCACGGTCGCGCAGCCGGCCAGCGCGGAGCCGCCCAGCGCCATCATCATCAACGCTTTATGGGTACGAGGCATCGAGCGCGGCATCAGGGTTTGGCCTTCTGGTCGGTCAGGGATTGCGGCGCCAATGCCGGCAGGTCGGTCAACAACTCCTCGTTGTTGCTGCCGACCAGCGGCGCGAAGGGCACGGTGACGTCGCGCGAAATGCCGAACACCTCTTCACTGCTCCAGTCGAACACCTGCAGTGTCGGCTGGATCACGATGGTGTTGATGCACCCCGCGCCGGACCCGGCGAGACAGCCGTTGATACGGCTGTTGGGGAGCAGCACGGGATCGATGGCGATCACCGGATTGCCGAGCAGCGCGGCACTGGCGCCGTCGATGCCGTTGATCGTCCCGAACAGCGCGACGCTGGCCTGCCCAGGCGTGCCGAACGTGCTGATCCGCAGGGCCGGCGACACCGGTGCGCCCAGCGCCCCGCCGAGCTTCAACCCGGAGAACTCACCGGGAATGGCCGTGTTCTGGAACAGCGCATAATCGCCGAACCGCACCGTCAGCGACCGCGCCGACAGCGTGGTCGTCGAGCCCGGATCGTAGAAGCCGCCGCCCAGTTGCGGGTTGTACAAGGCCGAATTGCCGTTGCCGATCAGCGATTGTGCCTGCGCGATGCCGGCGGCGCCTGGTTGCAGCGTATCGATGAAGCCGGGTGCGAGGCCGATCGCGATCCGTGTGCCCCGCAGTTCGACATCCGATCCGTCGAACAGCAATCGCCCGCCGCCGTCTCGGGTCGCGACGACATGGATGGCGTTGGCGTTGCCCTCAGTCAGCCCGCCGCCGATCCGCACGGAACGGCCGCTGCCTTGGGTCGAGACCGCGCCGATCACGCGGATGTCGCCGGTGCCGAGCATCTCGACCGCCCGCCCGCTGCCGGTCCCCAGCGCCAGCGTGCCGACCTCCATCGCACCCGCACCCGCGTCGAACCGGAGCGTGTCGGCGGTCACCTGTCGCACCTCGGCATCGGAAAGGCGGAAGCCGTCCGCGCCGGTGCCATCGCCGATCCGCATCGTCGTGGTGGCCGGCGCACGATTTGCGAACGCCACCGTCTGCGCGCGTACCGGTCCGTTCAACGCGACATCGTTCGCGGTTACCGTAACGGCAGGGCCTGCGGACAGCGCGCCGATCGTCGCCAGCCCGGCGACATCGAGCGTCGCCGAACCGCCTGCGCTCCCGTTGCCGAGCGACAGATCGCGGCCGCTGGTCAGCGTCAGCGCATCGCCAGCCTTTGCGTTGGCCAGCGTGACACCGGCCGCGCTGGCGGTGATGCTCGCAGCTTCGACGGTGTCGGCAACGATCGCGCCGCCGGCCTTCAACGTCGCCGCGCCACCCGCACCGACATCGCGCAAGGTCAGCGCCGCCCGCGCGTCCACCAGCAATTGCCGCGCGGCCGACAGCCTGCCGCGAACGTCGATCGTCTCGCCCTTCAACGATGTCCCGCCAGTGCTGGTCACGTTCGCCGTCGTCAGCGCACCGCTGCTCGCCAGGTCGATATCGCCGCCGCGGACTTCGCCGAGCGCGATCGCACCGGCGTCAGTACGCAGTGTGAGGTTGCCGGATGCGCCGACCTTGCCGAAGGTCAGGTCGCCTCGCGCCAACGCCACCGACAGGTCGGACACCGCGACATCGTCGGCAGCGATGTTGGCATTATGCGAGAGTGTCGCTGCTATCGCGTTGCCGTCGAAGCTGCCGATTCTCGACGCCTCGATGTTGCCGAACTGCATCGTGCGGCCGGACCCGGCGCGAAGACCCAGCACCGCGCCGCCGCCGGGTCGCGCCTGGATCCGCGCGCCGGCAAAGGCGATCTGCCCTGCCGAATCGAGAACCAGCCGATCCGCACCCGCGCCATCCGAGTCGCTCGTCAGCGTCAGGCCGCTTACGCCGGTCACGTCGCCCGACGTTGAAGTGATGCGAACTTCGCCAGCGGCCTTCTGGACGATGCCGGTGTCGCCGAGTGTCACGCTGCCACCGGTCACCCGGTACGCCCCGCCCGAAGTCACCGCGCCCGATATCCGCGCCACGCCCGTTGCGCTCAAGATTGCATCGCTACCCGACGTCAGCCCGGTCAGTGCCAGATCGCCTCCGGTCGCCGCCACCGTCGCAGTACCGCCTGCCGCAATTTGGCTTAGAGCGATCGTCGCCCCCCGGATCCCAAGCGCCCCCGTCGCCGTCGCCGTCGCCGAAGTCCCGGTGATCGCGCCGGTCGACGTAGCGTCGATCGACCCGCCCGCGATGTCGGCAAAGCCAACGCTGCCGCCGTTGATCACTAGCGCCCCCGTGGCCGTGGCCTTGCCCAGGCTGGTCCGCCCGCTGGCACCGAGCGTGACGTCGCCGCCGGTAACCGGTCCCGTCACGGCTAGATCGCCGTTCGTCGCGGTCAGCGCGAGTGCTGCGCCGGCCCCGGCCCGATCGAGGGTCACCGTACCGCCGCGCACGCCGAGAGCTCCCGTGGCGGTAGCCGAGGTTCCGGTGATCGCACCGGAAGACATCACGCCGACCGAAGCCCCGGCGATATTGGCAAACGCTATGGTGCCGCCGGTGAGGGTCAGCGCGTCCTTGGCGGTGACGTCCGTCAGGCTGGTCCGCCCGCTCGCCCCGATCGTCACGGTGCCGCCGGTTGCAGGGCCGGTCAGCGTCAGGTCGCCGCCGGTCGCCGTCAGGCCGAGCGTCGTGCCGGCGCTGGCCTGACCGAGATTCACGGTGTTGCCGCGGATGGCTAGAGCGCCGGTCGCGGTTGCGGACTCGCCAGTGATCGCGCCTGCAGACGCAGCGTCGATCGATCCGCCCGCAATTTCGGAGAACCCGATGCTGCCGCCGGTTAGCGTCAGCGCGCCGCGCGCCGTGGTCTTGGCCAGGCTCGTCCGCCCGTTTGCGCCGAGCGTGACGTCGCCGCCAGTGACCGGCCCCGTCAGCGTCAAGTCGCCAATGCTGGCATTCAAGGCGAGCGTTGTGCCAGCGCTCGCCTGATCCAAGGTCACCGTACCGCCGCGAATGCCGATGGCGCCTGTCGCCGTCGCGGAGCCGCCAGTGATCGCACCCGCTGACGTTGCGTCGATCGACGCCCCCGCGATATCGGAGAACCCGATGCTGCCGCCGGTCAGCGTCAGCGCGCCCCGCGCCGTGGTCTTGGCCAGGCTCGTCCGCCCGCTAGCGCCAAGCGTGACGTCACCGCCAGTAACCGGCCCTGTCAACGTCAAATCGCCGCCGGTCGCCGTCAGACCGAGCGTCGTGCCGGCGCTCGCCTGATTCAGGGTCACCGCGCCACCGCGGATGGCGAGAGCACCCGCAGCTGTCGCCGAACCGCCAGTGATCGCACCCGCCGACGTCGCGTCGACCGAAGCCCCCGAAATATCCGAGAACCCGATGCTCCCACCGGTTATCGTCAGCGCGCCGCTGGCCGTTGTCTTGCCCAGGCTCGTCGCCCCGCTCGCACCGAGCGTGACGTCGCCGCCCGTAACTGGGCCCGTCAGCGTCAGATCGCCGCCCGTCGCAGTCAGGCCAAGTGTCGTGCCGGCGGTAGCCTGGTTCAGGGACACCGCGCCGCCGCGGATCGCGAGAGCGCCAGTCGCCGTCGCCGAACCGCCGGAGATCGCGCCGGCCGACGTCACGTCGATCGTCGCACCCGAAATATCGGAGAACGCGATACTGCCGCCGGTTAGGATCAGCGCGCCGCTGGCCGTGGTCTTGGCCAGACTCGTCCTACCGCTCGCGCCGAGCGTGACGTCTGCGCCAGTGACCGGGCCCGTCACCGTCAAATCGCCGCCGGTCGCAGTCAGGCCGAGCGTCGCGCCGGCACTTGCCTGATTCAGGGTCACGGCGCCGCCGCGGATGGCGAGAGCGCCAGTCGCCGTCGCCGAACCGCCGGAGATCGCGCCGGCCGACGTCGCGTCGATCGTCGCACCCGCAATATCGGAGAACGCGATGCCGCCGCCGGTCAGCGTCAAAGCGCCCTTGGACGTGACGCCGGTCAGCCGGGTCTGCCCGCTCGCGCCGAGCGTCACGGTGCCGCCGCTTGCCGGCCCGGTCAGGGTCAGGTCGCCGTTGGTCGCGCGCAGTTCCAGCGCCTCGTTGCCGGTGTCTACCCGCCCCGCGCTGATCGATGTTGCGACGACGGTCAGCTTGCCGCCGACCACGTCGCCCAGCCGTGCCGCGGTGCCGATCGTCAGGGAGAAGGCCTTGCCCGGTCCCGCACCAAGCGAGACTCCGCCGCTCCCGTCAAAGCCCGCCAGTTCGCCGTTGGGCGCCGCGATGGTGAGATCGCCGCTGCGGCTTCTGATCTGGGATGCACGAATATCCCGCGTCGCCGAGACGACGACCGCATTCTCCGCGACGAGACCGTTCGCCAGCAGGATATCGGCACCCGGACCAGTGGTCGTGAGCGATGCCGTGCCACCCGAGACGAGGCCTGTCGCGAACAGCCGCCCCCCCGAAGTGATCGTCAGATTGCCACGCGAATCGACGCTACCGAGATCGACTGTCCCCGCGGTCGCTTCGATCGTCGCCGGCCCGCCGATCAGCATGTCTCCCGCGACCAGATCGCCGGTGCTTGCGACCGCGGTCAGCGATGCGCCATCGATCCGGCTCGCGTTCACTGTCGTACCGCGAAGGGCAACGATGCCGTCCGCATCGACCGCACCGACCGCGAGCGCGTCGCCCGCCGTCAGCGTCGCATCGCCGCGCGTGACGATATCGCCTCCGTTCAGCGTGCCACCCGACGTCGCCGTAAGCGAAGATGCCTCGACGCCGTCGAAGCGCACGGTGCTACCGCTCAGCGACACGCCGGTCCCCGCGCTGATCGCTCCGACACTCAGCGCACCGGCCGCTTGCAAGGTGGTCGCGCCGCCGACCGTGATAGTGCCGCCGGTCAGCGTTCCAGCGTTCGCCGTCGCGTTGAGCGACGCGGCTTGAACTGTGCCGAACGCGACCGTGTCGCCGGCCAGTGTCACGTCGCCACCCGCATCGATCGCACCCGTGGTGACGCCACCCGCCGCGCTCAGCGCGAGCGATTGGGTCACCGTCAGATTGCCCGTCCGGATGCTTCCCGCACCGGTTGCAGTGAAGACCGTCGCGCCGACGTCGCCGACCGTGATGTTCCCGCCATCGGTCGTAAGTGACACCGCCGACGTCCCGTTGCCCCCGCGTAGCGAGGTGGCGGGATCGAAGGTAATGCCACCGCCGGTTGCGGTCAGGCTCAGTGCCTCGCCACCCAGGTTGTCGCTGTCGGCGACGATCGCTGTTCCGGCGTTGCCGGTGATCGCGCCTGCGCTGCTCGTCGCGGTATAGCTGCCCGTGGCGCCCTGCGCGCCGCCGAGCGTCACCGAACGCCCCGACACCGCGACGTTGCCGCGGGCCTGCAGCCCTCCGAGCAGCGCCGTCTCGCCCTGTGCGCCGACGGTGACGCCAGCACTGGTGATCGCCCCGCCGACCCGCACGTCGCCGGTCGCGGTAAGGTTGACAGCGCCCGTCGCCGCGAGCGCGTTGCGGATCGTGACGGCACCACCGGTGGCGGTGGCGGTCACCGCCGCACCGTCGATCCGCCCGACCTGCACGTTGCCGCCGCTCGCGGTCAGCCCGACGGCACCGCCGCGTACCGTATCGATCGCGATCTGCGTCCCGCTCGCGCTGGCACCGAGCCGACCCGCGAGCGTCCCCAGCGTCACGGTGCCACCGCTGGTCAGTGTGGCCTGCCCGTCACGGCTTTCCACCGTCCCCAGTTGCAACGCAGTACCGCTAACGAGCGTCACGTCGCCACTGGCGGACAGGTCGTTCTGCACGGTCAAACTGCCATTGGCGGCGCGCAGGCTGATGCCTTGCCCCGCCCCCGTGACCGAAAGTCGATCGACGCTGAGATTGCCGCCCGTGCTCTCGGCTGTGAAGCCGTCGACCAAATCGAGCGCGCCGAACGTCAGCGAGCCGCCCGCAACGATTGCCCCGCCTGGCAAAGTGGCATCGGCGTTGGCTACACCCAGCGCACTCAAGGACCGCGCGGTGACGTTGCCCAGGCTGAGCGGCGCGTCGGCGGTGGCGTTGAAGACCCCGACACGCAGCGCCTGATCGGTACCGGCGGTGATCGAACTGCCCGGCGCCAGCACGATGCCGTCGGCACCGGTCGCCTGCAGACGGATGAAATCGCTGGTCCGCGTACTCGTCGAGGCAAGCGCGACCGCGCCGGTGCCGACGATGCCACCACTCGATGCGAGCAGGTCGATCGATCCGCCACTCCGGAGGTTGCCCCCGGCAAATCCCAGCGATGCGCCGCGCAGCGTCAGTCCGCCCCCTGCTCGAACGTCACCGCCGAACGTCAGCGCACCGACGCCGTCGACGGTGATGCCGTCGCGCGCAGTCAGGCGACCGGTGATGACCGCATCGCTTCCGGTCAAAATGAGGCCCTGCCCTGCATCGACCGCGCTCGTAATCAGCAGGCCCGACGTTGCGGTAAGCGTCACCGCACCCGCACTGGCGCTCAGCGCACCGGTGGAGATCGACGCACCCGTGGCGGTAAGGCTGTTGACGGTCGAGACGTCACCGAGGCGCACTGCGCCGGCGGTGGTGAGCCCGGTCAGACCGCGGGCCTCGACTCGCCCAAGCAAGATCGGGTTCGCCGCGTCGGTCAACTGGATCCGGACATCCGACTGGCGCGCGGTTCCGGCGATGAGACTCGAATCGGCCGAGAACGTGATCCCGGTCGGTGCCGAGGCGGTCAGCGCCAGCGTCAGCGGATCGTTTCCGGAACCGTTCGCGTCGGAGCGTAGCGTCAGCCCCTCGATGCCGGTGATGCCGCCCGCGCCGGCCGTGATCGTGACCGCGCCGGCCGCACGCTGTACCACCGTGCCGGCGCCACCGAGCGTCACCGCACTGCCCGAGACCTGGTAGTTGCGGCCTGCGTCGACCGCGCCCGCGATCGTGACCGTACCGCTACTGCTGCCGATCTGGACATCGCGCGCCGCGGTGAGACCTTGCAGCGTCACCGCACCCTCGCGTGCCACGACCAAGTCCGCAAAACTGCTCCCGCTGGCCGTGATCGTGCCATCGACCAGCGTCGTGCCGGCGCCCGTCAGGTCCAGCGAGCCACCACGCGCGGTGATCGCACGGGTCGTGATCGCCCCATTGGAGGCGATGCTGACGCCGCGATCGGACGCAAGCGTCCCCGCTCCAAGGCCCCTGACATTGAGCGCCAGGGCATCGCGCACGTCGACGTTGCCGAGCGTCAGCGCACCGATGGTCGTCAGCCCGTTACGGATCGCGCCGGTACCGATCGCCTGACGCAGGCCGCGCGCAGTGACGTTGCCCAGCGCCACCTGATTGATCGCATCGCGCTGCCGAATGTCGACATAGCCTCCGCGATCGCTGCCGCCCACCAGGCTGGTGGTGACGTCGAACAGGATGTCACCCGCCGCCGTGCCCACGGTCGACAGTGACAAACCCGCGCTACCGCCGGACCGTAGCGACAGAGCCGGAGCGCCGGTGATGTTGCCGTTGGTCGATACGAGACTGACGTCCCGACCCGCGCGCTGGATCGCCGGCGGTCCGCCGCCCAGCGCGATATCCTGCGCCGCAAGCGTATAGTCACGATCGGCGGTGACACCGTTTCTCACCAACAGCGCGCCGCCAGCCGACAGCACGACGTCGCGACCGCTGGTCAGCGCATTTGTAAAGCTTGCCGCACCGCTGGCGCCGGCAATGATGTCGCCGCCATCGTCGGCCTCGGTCGACAATACACCAGTCGTCAGAACGCTGGCGATGCCGCCGGTCGCAGCCGCTGCGCCGGTCACGGCGACCCCGGCAACCGCGGTGCCGGGCTTGCCTGCGGACAATATGATGCCGCGTCGGCCGTTCGACGCAGTCGTCACACCGGCATCGACCTGCAGCAGCGCGTCGGTCACGGTCCCCTGCGACGCCAGCGCGAACAGCGCGTCGCGTCCGCTGACGGTACCGCGGACATACTGACTTTGCTTCGGTACTGCAGTGCCGCGATTGAGCGTCACCGACAACGGGCTGTTCGCCGCATAGTTGAGCGTGACATCGGTCGCCGTCACGAACGCGACGTCCTGGCCCTTGGCCTGGAACACGCCATCGGCGTCGATCTGGGGCGCAACCATGATCAAACCGCGGTTGCCGCCCTCGACCGTGATCTGGGCGCCCTTCACCGTGATCGCAGAGGTGCTGCCCCCCGCGTTGACACCCGTACTCAGCCGGTAATTGCCGCTACCGTTCAGGAAGTCGGTCGTGTTGACGTCCAGCGTCGACAGCACCAGCGATCCGGTCGTGATGTTTGCGCCAGGACCGACCATGATGCCGTTGGAATTGAAGACCCAGACGGCCACGCCGGGACTGCTGTCGAGTTTGCCGAGCAGTTGCGACATGTTCCCCGAGATGTCGCGGTTGAGAACCGCAACGTTGCTCGACGCCGTGCCGTTTTCGAAGTTCGCCGTCCGGTTCTCGGGGATATTGAACCCCTTCCAGTTGATCACCGTATTGTTGGCGCGCAGTTCGACGTTCAGATTGCCGTTCGGGCTCGTGATCCGGGGATCGCTGCCGAAGAGGTTCGTCTGCACGGAATCCACGCTCGCCCGCGTCGGCAATACCGGCGGCGCCGGCACGGTCTGCGCGACCGCAGGCAAGGCCGCGATGCCGCCGAGCGCGCTCGTGACGATCAGGAGCAGCCGACGGCGGCGAACGGGCGACGCGACTTGGGTCATCGTAAACATCCTATCGAGCGCCATCACGGAACTGCACGGTCAACGAAACGAGCACACGCTCGGGTGGTCGTTCCTTGTCGAGCCTCAGCGCACGGTCGAGCGGCTTGGCATAGCCGACGTCGAGCACCAGGCGGTTCGGGAAGGACACACGCACGCCGCCCCCCACGCTGTCGAAATTCCGGGCCCCCTCGATCCGCGCGCGATCAAGGTTGGTTAGATAAAGGTGGTCGTAAAAGCCGTATAATTGCGTGCCGAGCCCGGTGATCAGCGGCAGATCGGCACGCGCCTCGACATGCCCGCCCAGCGCCCGGTCACCGCTGTTCGAACCGGGATCATAGCCACGCCCGATGGTCAGGCTGCCGAGCGCGAACTCTTCGTAGTTCAGCAGTGGATCGTTCGCCCATTGCATCTGGCCGATCGCCGCGATGCTGAAGATCGGCCCGAGCGAGAGCGTCGTGTCGATCACGCCGCGCACCACGAGCGCGCGGGAATTGCCCTCCAGCCGCGAGGTCAGCTCGCCGCTCGCGAAACCGGTCTGGCTTGCGTCGAACAGGCCCAGCCCCTTGCGTACTTCGAGCGACGACGAGACCGAGAGCCAGGGCCGCCCGTTGGCGTTGACGAACTGCTGATCGGCATCGATGCCCGCGAACAGCACGCGCAGCTTGTCGCGAGTCAGCGTTACCGCGTCGTCGCCACCCCCGACGCGCGAAATCTGGTCGACGAAATCGAATCCCAGCCGCACCCGCGCATTGCCGCGAACCGATCGGAACAGCGGCCGCGCCAGGTCGAGACCCGCGATCAGCGTGTTGGTCCTGAGGTCGAGCGCGCCGAGGTCGGGACGCGACCATGCATAGGTCGCGCGGCCACCCAGCGTCGTGCCGCCATCGTCGAGTTGCAGAATGTGGCCGCCCTGGACGATCACCTGTTCCTGGAAGTCGGTTGTCGTCGACGCACCCAGATACGTGATGTCGCCAAGCCCGGTCAGGCCGTAGATCTCGCCGCGGCCGTACACCGTCTCGCGGCCCAGCAATGACGAGTTGTAGTTCTGCGCGTTGGCGAACAGCGCGAAGTGTCGAGAGCTGACGGTCAGGTCGCCGATCACCGTCCCGGCCTCGCCGTTCGACGGCCGCAGCGACAGCGCCACGTCGAGCCCCGGTACGTCGCCAGCGAGCAGCAATATCCGCTCCGCCTCGCGCTCGTTCAGCGGGTCCAGCGCCTGGATCGCCGCGATCCGGCGTCGCAGGAACGGTTCGTACCGCCCCGCATCGCCGCGCACCCGGACATCGACGATCCGTGCGGTGATGACCTGCAACCGCAGCACGCCACCGGTGATCTCCTGCGCGGGGATCTGGACCGACGCGACCCAGCCGCCACGCCGCAGCGCTTCGTTGGCGGCGTCGCGGACGGTGCAGACTGCCGTGATCGACTGCTCGCCAGTCGGCGTTGTTAGGCCAGCAAGGGCGTTCGCGATCTGCGGCTGAAGCGGCGATCCATCAGGACGCGTGAATTCGACACGGTCGAGCGTCAGCCGCAGCGCAGACGCTTCGAACGGGCAGTTCGTCTCCGCGAGGGCGCCACGTGCATCGACCCGCGCCGTCGACTCCGAACGCGGCTGTGGGGCCGGTGGCGTCACTTCCTGCCGCGACGGCAATGCGACCTGCGCGTTCGCGGGCATTGCCGTAAACCCCGCGATCATCCCCGCCAGTGTTCCCAGCCGTACGCTATTCACTCGTAACAAAACTCATCCCCCGTCATGGCCGCTCCCCTGCGGCCCGGTCGTATGGCTGGCCGCGGTCGCGGCGCCCTTCGTCGTATCGTCAGTCGTCGAGGTAGAGTTCGGTCAGCCGCCAGCCCGTCTTGCCGCGCGCGAAAACCATGTCCCCGAACCGATACGTTCCGGCCGGTTGCTGGCCATCAGGCTTCGCGACCGGCGTCGCCTTCAGGATATCGCGGTGGATACGGCCCGCCGCATCGACGCCGTCCGGCAGCGTCAGGACCTTCGCGACCGCCGCTGGGACCCGCGCGGAAGGCAGCTTGACCGCCGGCGAGTCGTCCAGATTGCTGCGCTGAAGGACCACAGGCGCGCTCATCGCCCGCAACGCGGCGGCGTCGCCAGCCAGCGCGGCACGACGGAATCTCGACCAGAATTGATCCAGGGTTTCCGCGCTTGCGGCGCGCGGTGAAGAGGCGGTCGTGCTGGACTGGCCGGACGCATCGTTTCGCACGATATCTTCCGCGGGCGCGGACGCGGCTCCGCACCCCGCCAACAACAGCGTGAACGCAACGAACATGCGATTTCCCCTCATCGACCGTTCGGCCAGCGCATTGCCATGACTTTGTACTGGCTCAACGGATAACTCGATTCACGTACGCGGTTGCCTTGATTGCCACCCAGCAGCGTGATGTGCGTCGCGGTCTGGCTGATGAAGAACGCGACATGGTTTCCCGACGACGAACCGGTGCGGCTATCGACGCCCTTCGGGGTGCGGTGCAGGTGCACGATGCAGCCATAGCGCGGCGTTTCCAGACCGCGACCCCATGTGCCGAAGTCCTTGGCGCGCGCGCTGTTGTTGCCCTGGATACCCGCCTGTTTCAGGCACCAGTTCACGAACGAGGCGCACCACGCCACCTCGTCCTCCTTCGCCGCCAGACCGGTGGCGGCGTGATATTCGATGATCCGGCGGTTATGCTGGCCGCCCTTGATTTCCGATACGCCCTTTTCGGCAATCGCGATCCGCATCCACGGAGCGCCGATGTCGGTACCGGCAGGCTGCTCCAACGGCGCGATCCGACGCGGCGGCGGGGCGGCGCGCAGAGCGGCAGCCGGTTTCGGCGCGGGTTGAGCGGCCTGAGCCGGCTTGGCCGCACCGGCGTTCAGACGTCGTATCGAGGGGATCGGGACATTGCGGGTCGGCTGGACCGAAGCGGCTACGGGGGCTGCGACCGGGTCAACAATCGGCGCGACCGTCCTGCCGGCGCCGAGCGACGTCCATGTGTCGCGGCCTACGACACCGTCGACCGCGAGACTTTGCCGGGCCTGATACTCGCGGACCGCCTGGTCTGTACGCAGTCCGAAAACGCCGTCGAGATCCAGCGCTGGCCGGGCCTTGCCCGTCGTATTCAACAAATGTTGCAACGTCTGGACCTGCTGGCCCCGGCATCCACGATCGATTTCCGTCAGGCGCACTGCAATGCTCCTTAATGAGATGAAACTCGTAACCGGCCCGTGTAATTCATGCAATCATAAGTATAAGCGTAACATCTTATCAATGGCGTAGCCGCTAGCTTTGATTTTTGGTCATCGCAAAGTTAATCATATCGAAAGCTGTTCGAATTCCTCCGACGGCGCATCGCGAACCGCTTTCGTGGTAAACGCGTAGCTGAACTGCCCGGCGGTCACGTCGACCGCGATGGTCGTGACGTCGTCGCCGCGCATCCGCCGTTCGAGCAACTCCACCGACATCTCGGGCAGCATCGTGTTGGTGAGGATCGCATCGATCATGCGTCCTCCAGAGGCGATCTCGGTGCACCGCTCGACGATGTGATCGACCACCGCCGGCGCGATCGTTACCGCGATGCCGTGGTTGTCGACGATCCGCCGCTCGATCCGCGCGAGCTGCAGGCGAACGATTCCGGCGAGCACCGTCTTGCTCAGCGGATAATAGGGCAGCACCTGCAACCGGCCGAGCAAAGCGGGCGGGAACACCTTGAGCAGTTCGGGACGGATCGCACTCGCCAGCCCCTCGGGCTCGGGCGCCATTTCCTCGTCCTCGCTGAGCGACGTGATCAGGTCGGTGCCGACATTGGACGTCAGCAGGATCACCGTATTGCGGAAATCGATGTGGCGCCCTTCGGCGTCGTTCATGAACCCCTTGTCGAACACCTGGAAGAACATCTCGTGGACGTCGGGATGCGCCTTCTCGACTTCGTCGAGCAGCACGACGCTGTACGGCCGCCGCCGCACCGCCTCGGTCAGCACACCGCCCTGGCCATAACCGACATAGCCGGCCGGCGCGCCCTTCAGCGTCGAGACGGTGTGCGCCTCCTGAAACTCGCTCATATTGATCACGATCATGGATTCGTCGCCCGAATACATCAGCTCCGCCAGCGCGTGCGCGGTCTCGGTCTTGCCGACACCCGACGGACCGCAGAGCATGAACACGCCGACCGGCTTGCCGGGATTGTCGAGCTTCGCGCGGCTCGTCTGGATACGCTTGGCGATCGCCGCCATCGCATGATCCTGCCCGATCACGCGCGCCTTCAGCGCATCGCCGATCGCGAGCACGCTGGCGATCTCGTCCTTCACCATCCGCCCGACCGGGATACCCGTCCAGTCGCCGACCACCGCGGCGACGGCGTCGGCATCGACCACGCCGAACACCATCGGCGCATCGCCCGCATGTTCGCTCGCCGTCGTGAGAGCCGCGTCCAGCGCCGCACCGTCCCCGCTGTCGCGTGCCGCGCGCACGGCATCGAGCGCATCCTTCTCCCGCGCCCATCGCGCCTCGACCGCCTCAACCGCAGCGCGAGCGGCTGCGATCGCCTCGTCCAGCGCCGGCAGGGCATCATCGTGACGATAGCGCCCTTCGGTTTCCCGCATGACGATGCCGCGCTCGACCTCGAGCAGTTCCAGGCGCCGCCGCTGGTCCTCGACCGGCGCGGGCGTCGCGTTCTGCGATACCGCAACGCGCGCCGCGGCGGTGTCGATCAGGCTGACGGCCTTGTCGGGCAGCTGCCGCGCCGGGACATAGCGCTGCGACAGCGTCACCGCCGCCGCGACCGCATCGTCGAGGATCACGACATCGTGATGCGCTTCCATCGCCGGCACCACCGACCGCAGCATCGCGATCGCGACCGGTGCCTCCGGCTCGGCAACGTCGACTGTCTGGAACCGGCGGGTGAGCGCCGGATCCTTCTCGAAATACTGGCGATATTCGGCGTAGGTCGTCGCCGCGATCGTGCGCAGCCGCCCCCGCGCGAGCGCCGGCTTCAACAGGTTTGCGGCATCGCCCGTTCCGGCCTGCCCGCCCGCGCCGATCAGCGTATGCGCCTCGTCGATGAACAGGATCACCGGCGTCGACGCACCCTCGACCTCGTCGATCACCTGGCGCAAGCGCTTCTCGAACTCGCCCTTCACGCCCGCGCCCGCCTGCATCAGCGTGACGTCGAGCGCGCGGACGACGACATTGCGCAACGCCGGCGGCACGTCGCCATCGACGATCCGCTTGGCGAACCCCTCGACCACCGCGGTCTTGCCGACCCCCGCCTCGCCCACCAGGATCGGGTTGTTCTGGCGACGGCGCAGCAGCACATCGACCAGCTGCCGGATTTCAGCGTCGCGCCCGACGATCGAGTCGATCTCACCAGACCGTGCCCGCGCGGTAAGATCGACCGAATACCGCTCCAGCGCCTCGCCGGACGAGGGCGGCACGGTTCCGGCGGCCTGTAGCGGCTCGACCGAATCAACCCCGGCGTCGCTGGAGACACCGACGATCGCGGCAAACTCGGTGCCGAGTCGTTCGACCTGGATCTTGCGCCATTCGGCGCTGGTCGCGAACAGCGCGTTGCGCAACGTCGGCGTGCGCAACATCCCGTACAGCAGGTGGCCGGTCCGTACCTTGGCCGCACCGAACTGGAGCGAGGCGTAGAGCCACCCCTTCTCGATCGCCTCCTCGACCTGCGGCGCGAAGTCGGAGATCGCCGAGGCACCGCGTGGCAACAGGTCGAGCGTACCGACCACGTCGCGCGCCAGTCGCGCCTCGTCGAGCCCGAAGCTCTGCCGGATCGCCGCGATGTCGCCCTGCGGATCCTGCAAGAGCAAATGGATCCAGTGAACCAGCTCGACATAGGGATTGCCGCGCATCCGGGCGAACCCGGTCGCGGACTCGATCGACGTCAACGCGGCGGCGTCGAGCCGCCCGAACAATGATGCACGGCTGATTTCGGTCATAGGGCCCCTGTTTCTGCACGGTGTGCTGGCATAATCATGAATCTATGGTCGACCGATCAGGCGTCGCATGGCCGCGATACTGGTCGCACCCCCATCCCAGGCCTTGGTCGACAGAACGTCGTCGATCAGCAGCGTGTTATCCCTGCGATTCCATTCCACCACCAACGGCACGCTGGTTTTGGCCTCTCGCGAATAGCCGCGGAACATGATCCCGAAACGGACCGGCGCGCTCGATACGATGCCGACAGCCAACGGCCCGCCGCATGTTTCGGCTTCGTAATTGCCGTAACCGAGCGTCGGGATCAGTTCGACGTCACCCCGCTGTTGGATGGCGATGAAGCAGCCCGCAGCGATGGCATCCGGCATGTCGCCGTGACCGGTCAGGACGGTTGCCACCTGCCGCGCACCATCGACCACGCGGAACGACTGGGTCTTGGATATTTCGACGTCCGTCATTTTCTGACGTCGTGCCTCGGCAAGGGTCGCTGCGACCGCAATACCATCCGCCTGCCCGGCAAGCTTCAAAGCGTGTCGGGCAGGCGGAACCGCAGGTGCCGATACCGAAGCGGTGGTCATCCCGACAGCGTTGCTGGTGGCTACGCTCGGCTCCGCACCGCATGCCGCTATTGCGCAAGCGAGTATCGACATCACAGATCCACGCAAGGCGAACGCCCTAGCCGGCATGGGAGCGTCGTTGGCAGTCTGCGCGCATCTTTCCATCACCCAATAGCTCTGACGTTCGCCTGATCATCGACCCAGAGGGTGCGTCACTGCACCGCGCTTCGCATCGCGGCGATCGTCTGCGCGCCGGCCTGCGAGGCCTTGCTGGAACCGGCTGCATCGATCGAAAGGGCGCCGGTGGAGCGCGACCAGTTCAGGACGATCGGCTCGCTGACCGTGGCATTGGGCGAAAATGCACCGAACACCGCGCCGATGCGAACCACGTCGCCGGACGACGACAGGACACCGATGGCGGTCGGCTTGTCGCACGATTCGGCTTCATACTCGCCCTGGCCGATCGTCGGGACCAGCGAAACCTTCCCGTCCTGCACGATCGCGGCGAAGCATCCGGGGGTGCCGTTCGCGAGACTTCCCTCGCCGGTGACGATCGAGGCGACCCGCTCTCCGTCCACCGACAGTCCGAACGACTGCGCCGACGTGATCTGGACCTTCGTCATCTGCTCACCCGCTGCCGCCGTCTTGGTCTGCGCGATGGCTTCCGCGTCGGCACTACCGGACAGGGCGACCTTTCCAGCCGATGCGGGGGCAGCAGGCGGCGTCATTGGCTCGGGCGCGACCGTCTCGGTGGGCTCAGCCGCGGGCGTGGCGACGGCTGCGGTCGAATTGCCGGACGCAGTGCCGGCTTCGGGAGAGCAGGCCAGCACCAGCGATGCCGCGCCGAGCAACAGCCATTTGGGATCGAATGTCATCTCATTTTCCTCAAGCGTATTTCAGGTAATTGCTGCGCATCTTGTCGTCGTAAGCGAATTTTTTATAGGCCGGACCATTGTAGATCCTGGCGAATGTCGACCAGTTTCGCGCCCGCAGCGCGGTCAGCAAGCTTCGGTTCGCCAGCACGAACGCGACGAACGCCTCCGCCTGCGCAAGGATGCCGCTCTTCATCGCCGCCACGAATGCCTCGACCGTGGCATGGCCCGCCTGGACATGGTTCTCACCGAGGATCTGGAACGCGCCCCAGCTCGCCGACTTCAGTGCAGCACTGCTGTTGAGCTTCATCGCGCGCTCCAGCTTGGGATATTGCTCAGAGAACCTGCCGTATCCGCCACCGACGGGATTGGAGAGATCCGGATGCGTGGCGTCATACCGGCCGCCGGTGTGCTTGCTGAACTTGTGGCGCTCGTAGAGGATCGTCGGACGGCCATCCCCATCGAACGCGCCGCGGATCGCGACTTCGGTTTCGACGATGGCCTTGATCGCCGCGGTCTCGCACTGGAGCCGGGCGGCCATGTCGACATAGGTCGCCTCGCTGAGCCCACCCGGCCCGATGCCTTGAGGCGCAGCCGCTGGAGCAGTTCGGGACGGCGCCGCGGCTGGCGCTGGCGCGCGCGTGGGCTGGCGCGGCACCGGGCGGGCCGGGGTCGTGTTGCCACGGTGATCGCGGCCCAGACGGTTCAGCGTCGGCCCGTTCGGATCGACGACCCCGTCGGGCTTGCTGAGGCGCAGGGACCGGGTCTGGTAGCGAGCGATCGCATCGGCGGTGCGGGGACCGAAGACGCCATCGACCCGCAACGGCGTCGCGCCCGAGGATCCCGACCGGTTCAGCAACATCTGAACGGTCCGCACGTCGGCGGCACGGTTAGGCCGCTGCGGACCAACTGGAGCCACTATCGCCATATCAAACCTTTCTCATCATCGCGTCCGTCGTCGGACGGGCGCTGGTTGATCGTCTGAGGTGCGCATCCCTGCGCACCGCGTCGTCGCCGGCCTGGCCGATCCAGCCGGTCCAGCCGAGCCGGGTCGAGCCATCGAGCCGCGCAGGCCGGGCATGCTTGCCCGCCACCTCGAGCGCCACGTCCCATTCGAGGTGACTGGGTGCGAACGCATCCAGCGCCTCGGACAAGATGCGAAACCGCGGCCCGGAGGGCAACAGCGCTTCGTAGTCGGCGCGGGATCGCGCCCGGATGACCACGCGGAACGCATCCGACGCGACCTTCGCACGGCCGCCCAGCATCACTTCGTTGCCGAGCCCGGAAAAGGATCGCCCGAGCCGGGTCTGGTCCTCGGCCTCGATCGACCGCCAGCGCGACTGGTATTCGAGGATCTTCACCGACTGCCCGAGCAGGTGCGTCATCGCATCCTCGATGCCGCCGGCGCTGCGCCGCGACGCGAACAGCGCGGCGTAGTGGACGCGCGCCGGCCCGGGAAAGCTGCTCGTCGCCGATACGCCTTCGGTGGCACCGGTAAGCTTCGCGACATGATCGGCAAAGCGATCGTCGTCGAGCCGGTCGGCCTGCGCCACCGGCTGCGAATCCGCCCAGGCGCGAAAGAAGAACTGGAGCATCCGTCCCGACAGCAGATCGAGCCACCGGCCGAACGGGCGTTTATTCGCATAACGGCGCTCGAACACCGCAAACTCGGTCATGTGCGAGGGCAGCGGCCCCATCGGCCCGGTCAGCCCGAACCAGAACCCGCCGATCCGCGCGCGGCCGTCGCGGACGTCCACCTCTTCCAGCGTCGAATCGGGAAAGGCGAGCGTCGGCACCTGGACCAGGTCGGCGATATTCTGATCCGGCCGGCGCGCGAGCCCGACACGCGGCAGCCCGGGCGCGCGCGCCTCCGCGCCCCGCACGATCGGGAACAATCCGAACCGCTTCCGCGACGCCGCAGCCGCCGCAAGGAAGTTCAGATGGTGTGACGGCGGCCGATCCGCAGCGGCCATCGCTGAAACTCCCCTTCGTTAGCGCTGGAAAAATGCGTTTCCGTGAACGCGTTGATGCTCGCGAATTCGGCCAGGAACCGTTCGAGAACCGCGGAAAACAGGAACATACGTCCCTTGTCGAACGCGGCATCGTCGAGCGTGACGTGGATGCGGTGGCCCCGCGCGATCGCCATCCGGTCCATCCCCGGCACCCGCCGTGCAACCCGGGTCGAGCGGATCGCCGACACCCCGTCGACCTGCCGGCGCGAGGCGGCATCGTCCTGCCGACCGTACAGCGCCAGATGATCGCGCAACACCTGCGGATCGTCGTGATCCTCCGGCGCCAGCGTCATGTAGTTGGTGGTCAGGTGCCCGATCACCCGCCACGCCGCATCGCCCATCCCCATCGGCGGCTGGGGCTTGGTAGGCGCCCGGAGCACGCTGACGGAACGCGCCGGAACGCCCGACACAGTGAAGTGCTGCTCGCCGCGAAACTGCAACAGTTCAGGCAGTTCGCGGTTGGTCACCAGCGCCTTGACCGCGAGTTCGTCGATCTCGTCGAGCCGCGTCGCATCGCCGGGGGCGGTGAGGCTGATCCACGTCTCGGTCCCGGTATATTCCCCGCGGCGCCGCAACCGTCGCTCACGGGTCGACAACCGCCGCGATCGCAGTTGCGTGGTGTAGAACAGCGCCTTGCTCCAGTCGTACAACAGCGCGCCATAGGCATAGAGCGGCGCGACCGTGCGCGCGTCCATATTGTTGGCCGAATAGGCCTGTACGTCGAGCAGTCGGAACACCTCGAAATCGAGCGGGCGGGCACGATCGGGGATGACGTGATGCTCATGCTCGAACTGCGACACGCGCACGCGGCCGAGCTGCTTCTCGAAGAGATTGATCGCCGGCGTCGCGAACAGCCGCAGGTTCGCCGGCTCCAGCGCGTTGTGCAGCACCGACGCAGACCGGTCGAACAGGAGAACGACGTCGCACGCCTGCGGACTGTCGCGAAACGCCCGCGCCAAGTCAGGCAGGTCGACGAACAGGAAGCGCTCCGGGCAGGCGAAATATTCGCTGAGCAGGCGATACCCGCGAAAGGACCGCAGCTCCGCCGGCAGTAGCGCCTGATCGTCGTCGAACCCGACCTGCTTGGGCAATGGAAGCTTTTTCCAGCCCTCCGCTCCCGCCGCCGCATCCGCCGACCGCGCGATCACGGCCAGCGTCTCGCCGATCATCTGACGGTAGAGTTCGGCGGGCAATGCCTCCGACCCGGCAAGATAGATCGGCAGCGATTCCGGTAATATCTGGGGTAGCGCAGCGCCGCCGGTCGCCTCGAACCGGATGCGCAGCCCGGCTTCGGCGCGAACGTTGGCGGCGCTCGCGAACGGCGCCACCGCGGCGCGGCTGGCGAGATATTCGACCTGCGTGATCCTGATCGGCCAAAGCGTGACGTCGTGCCCGGTACGGAATTCGACCGGCACGCTTTCCTGCTCGGTCGCCACCGCGATCAGCGGGGTGGAGCGCGGGACTTTGTGCCCCTTGATCAGGATCGGATCGCCGTCCTTCGGCTCGAACCCGACGACGCACATCGACGGGGTCGGTGCGAGGTAATGCGGCTGGACCGCGTGCAGCAGATGCTGGGTGAATTCGGGATATTGATCCGCGATCTTCAGCTGCACGCGCGCGCCGAGATACGCGACGCCCTCCAGCAGGCGCTCGACATAGGGATCGGGATCGGTCGGGGTCTTGAGGCCGAGCCGCCCCGCCACCGCCTCATGCTCCTCGCCGAACGCCCGCGCATCCTCGCGCAGATAGGCGAGCTCGTCATTGTAAAAGCGCAGCAGGCGCGGATCGATCCCGGAACTCATACCCTATTCGCGCACGTTGACGGTGGCGGTCTCGGCCTCGATCTCGGTACGGAACTTGACGGGCATGGTCTGCGCCGCGGCGGTGATGTCGCCCTGGATCAGGAACGTCAGCGCGTGCGGATCGTCGTCATCCTCGATCGGGTCGACGGTCAGGCCTTCGCGTGACAATCGCGGCTCGAACAGCCGCACCGCACGCCGAATTTCCCGCGCCCGCGCCAGCACCGCACGCCGGTTCAGCGTCTGCCCGGCCAGATCGGTCAGCCCGTAGTTCAGCACCGAATCGCGGACGTGCGGATAGGGCTCCAGGTCGACCAGCGATTCGAGGTTGGTCGTGTTGAACAGCCACGCCAGATCGCGGCGGACCGTTGCGCGCAACGCGGTCTCGTTGAACCGTTCGAAACGCGGCACAGAATAATAGCGGAATTTCTCGCGGCTGATCTCTGGCGCTTCCTCGCTCATGTCGCGCATTCCCGAAATCTCGAGATCCGCGACGAGCTTGTCGTATAGCGTCGGTGTCAGGCGCTGGGTCACGGCCATCGATGCGGCCTAGTCGAACCGCAGCGAACGGACGCTGAGCAAGCCGTGATCCTCGCCGTCCGATGTCGCCAAAAGCCGCTGTCCGGCACCATTACCGTCGTCATGCCACGACGTTGCGCGCGCCATTGCCTCGACCGGGTCCGCAGAGATACCGGGATAACGCGCCGGCAACAGCGCGGCGATGCGCGGTCCTGCCTTCAGCGTGATCTCGACGGGATACCAGACTAGGTCGCGCAGGTCGCGCGGTCCCTCGCTGGTGAGTTCGCCGATCGCATCGAACGGCAACAGCCCATAGCGTCCGTTGATGATTGCCTCGATCGTCGGTCCGAACCGGGGATCCGCGTCCGCGATCCAGTCGAAGGGTTTGCCGTCGATGGCGCCGGGCATGTCGGGTGCTGCATCGAACGCCGACTGGCGCAACGCGTCCGCGTCGTCGTCGCGGCCGGTTGCGGCGGCCTCGATCGCCTCCGCTATCGGGGTTGCCCAATCCGATCCGCCGTGAATTTCGGCGCGCGCGCTTCCGGCGAATACGGCCTCGCGCTGCTGCTCCGCGTCGATCGCCTGGCCGTAGACCACCGCCAGCATCTGCGCTTCCGGCGACAACTGCGCCAGCGTCGTCAGCTGCACCTTGGCCTTGGCCCATTCGCCGGCCAACGCGAGCAATTGAAACAAAAAAAGTCGGGTCGGTACGTCGCCCGGGGTCCGGCGAACGACCTCGACGAGCGCGCGCCGCGCGCCGTCGAGATCGCCCGAACGGAGTAGATCGTCCGCCTGTTGCATGTCGTGCTCCTACGGACGATCGACGTGGTTCAACCCGCTTCGTTCTGGCGGATATCGTAATAGGCGGTGACGACGCCGCCATCCTTGCTGCCGTTCGAATTCTGCGCCTGATAGTCGAAGGTCACCTTCGCGCAGTTGAACGTCACCGACTCCATGATCGCGTCGCCGCCCGATGCACCATTGTTATGGATGTCGGAGACGATGATGTCCTCGAGCTTGATCTTGTAATAGGTCAGCGGGGTCGAGCCATCGCCAGCCTTCTGCGAGTAGATGATGGCTTCCTTGATGTGCTTGCCCGAAGCGCATGCCTTGAAGAGCAGCGGCGAGGACTTGTCGACTTCCTTCTGGATGCGGATGTCGGAGATCTCTGCCTTGCCCGAACCACCGCCGGCGCCACCGGTGTGGAACGAGCCGTGCTGAACCGCGCCGAAGTCGAACGAGATGATATCGATCTCGCCCTGGTGGTTCTTCTTGCTCGACTCGCCCTGAATGCTCTCGATTTTAAGAAACAGATCGACTGCCATGAGGTTCTCCTGTCAACGATGATTGAAAGATCGACGTCAAATCAACCGGACGTCTTCGGTAGACGCGAAACCATGCTGAGCGCCACGTCCATGCCTTCGAGCTGGTAGTGCGGCACGAACATGAACTTGCCCTTGTAGTATCCTGGGTTCTCCTCGTCCGGGATCACCTCGATCTTGGCCTGCTTCAACGGCAGGCGGGCCTTGGTTTCCTCGCTCGATGTCGTCGGCGAGCCGTCGACATACTGGAGGACCCAATTGTTGAGATCGCGCTCGAGCTGTTCCGACTCTCGCGAGCCGCCCACCCAATCGCGGACCATGCATTTGAGATAATGCGCGAAGCGGCAGCTCGCGAAGATATAGGGCAACCGCGCCGACAGGTTGGCGTTCGCAGTCGCTTCCTTCTTGTCGTAGCTCGCCGGGCGATGCACCGTCTGCGCACCGATGAAGGTCGCCTGATCGGTGTTCTTGCGGTGAACCAGCGCCATCAGTCCGGCCGTCGACAGCTCTGCCTCGCGACGATCGCTGATCGCGATTTCGGTCGGGCACTTGAGATCGATGCCGCCTTCGTCGGTCGGGAAGGTCGCGGTCGGCAGTTCCTGGACCGTACCACCCGACTCGACACCGCGAATCCGCGTGGTCCAGCCATAGGTGTTGAACGCCTCGGTGATCCGCGTGCCCATCGCATAGGCGGCGTTCAGCCACAGATGCCGGTCATGCTCGCCGCCCGCATCCTCCTCGAAATCGAACTCGTCGACTGGCTCGGTCTTCGCGCCGTACAGCGGCCGACCGAGGAAGCGGGGCAGTGCGAGCGCCAGATACCGACTGTCTTCCGACTGCCGGAACGACCGCCATGCCGCGTAATCGGTAGCATCGAACAGCTTGCCGAGGTCGCGCGGGTTGGACAATTCGGTCCAGCTGTCCATGCCGAGCAACGACGGGCCCGCGGCGGCGATAAACGGCGCATGGCTCGCCGCACCGATCCGCGACAGGCCGCGCATGACCTCCAGGTCGGGCGCGCTGTGGTCGAAGTAGAAGTCGCAGACGAACGCACCGTAAGGCTGGCCACCGAGCTGGCCGAACTCAGACTCGTAGACCTTCTTGAACAGCGGGCTCTGGTCCCACGCCGCGTCGCGATACTGGCGGAACATCCTGCGACATTCCTCCTTCGACATGTTCATCACGCGGATCTTCATGTCCTTGCCCGTCGCGGTGTTCATGACGAGGTAGTTGAGCCCCCGCCACGCCGCTTCGAGCTGCTGGAATTCCGGCTGATGGATGATCTGGTTGATCTGCTCGGTCAGCTTGCGGTCGATCGCCGCGCGCATCGCGTCAACGGTTGCGAACACGTCGCCACCGATGATCTTAGCATCACCCAGCGCCTGCTGCGCGAGCGTCTGCACCGCCTGCTCGATCCGGGTCTTGCGCTCGTCGTTCGCGGGGCGGAACTCCTTCTGGAGCAGCGCCTGGAAATCGTTGAGCTCGGCCGCTTCCGTTACCGGTGCGCTCTCGTTCGTCTGCTTGAGCGCGTCTTGCGCCATGTAACCGCTCCAATCCGTAAAAATGGATGAGGCCCTGTCGGGCCGTCTTCGATATCAGTCGCGCGGTTCGCTCACCGGTTCGTCGGCTGCGGGTTGACGCGCCGCGGAGATCGCCTGGAGCAAGGCTGGATCCTGCAACACCTTGTCGAGCAGGTCCTGGGCACCGTGCTTGCCATCCATATACGACAGGAGATCCTCGAGTTGCGTGCGCGCTTCGAGCAGCTTGGCAAGCGGTTCGATCTTCCGCGCAATTTCACCGGGCGAAAAGTCGTTCATTGAGTTGAAGGTCATGTCGACCGCGATCTTGCCTTCGCCAGCGAGCGTGTTGTCGACCGCGAACGCAACGCGCGGGGCGACGGCTTCCATGCGCTGGTCGAAGTTATCCATGTCGATATCGATGAAGTCGCGCGCTTCGGCGGCTTTCTTGTCCTTCAGGCTCTTGCCGGACAGGTCTGAGATGACGCCCATCACGAACGGAAGCTCTACCTTCTGGCGTGCGCCATAGGTTTCGACTTCATATTCGATGTGAACGCGGGGCTTCCGATTTTCGCGAATGAACCGCTGACCGCTCTTGATCGCCATGTGCTTAGTCCCTGTTTTCCAGCTTCTGCGAGCCCGCGTATTAAATGCGCAAGCGTAACAATTGCTCCACGCGCAGCTCTACATAAAATCACTCGATGAGCCTTGGCTCGACCCGCTTTCGTCGACGCGAGCGCGCAAGACCGCCGTCGCCTCGGCAACGCTCCCGGGCGCGATATCTGCAAGGATCGAGACAAAATCCATTGCTATCCAACCCTTGATCCGCCCGAGCGCGACCGGGATCGGACTGGATGGCTCGACCCGGCCATAATAGTCGATGACGGAATCGAGCGCCCGAGCGACGTCTTCGCGCGATTGAATTCGTCCAGGCGCGGCCGTCGACGCACGGGGCATTCCACCCGTTTCGGAGTCCGGCTCCCCTGCGTCCGGCTCGGCACCCTGCCTGACGAACGGCGTCAGCGCATGAACGATGCCTTCGATGGCTTCATAGGTCGGGCGAAAATTGGTGCCGGTCTGGCCGGCATGCTCGGCCTGCTCCGACAGCACGGCGTCCGCCCGCTGCAGCGCAGCCTCGATCCGGCGGAAGCGATCGGTGACGTCCGCGACCTGTTCCACCGGGGTGTCGGCGAGGGCGGCGCGAAACTGGCCATAGCCCTCGGCAGCCGCCCCCTCGTTCAGATACCGCTCGAAATCGACGCCGGTGTAGCTGCCCAGGCGCGGATGCTCGACGAGGGGGATGCGGCGCAAGGGTGCGAGGAACTCGCCGATGCGGACCAGCGATTCGCACGCGCCCTTGCGCCCCTCGACGCCGTATTCCTCCAGCGTCGGGTGCGCCGTCTCCCAGAAATCCTCGAACAGGCCCGCGAGCAACTGCATCGCCGCCTCGACGATGGCGAGATCGCCCGATCGAGCGCCTGCACGCGCCAGATACACCGCGAGCCAAACGTCCCGCGTCTGGTGCGCCTGCGCCTCGATCATCGCGATCGTGCGATCCCATTCGACCTCGTCGGACGCCCCTTCGAATGCGGCCTCGATCGCCTGACGACCGGGGTCGTAGGACAGATCGGGCCCGGCGGGCGCCTCCGGCGTAACCGGTGTCAGAAGGGCGGCAACATCCATATCGCTATCCCGGCATACGCCTCAGGATATCAACTCGGCTTCGACGCGGCGGTTGACCGGATCGCTCTTGGCGCGGCCGGAAAGCGGAACACTCGCGCCATAACCGCGAACTTCGAGACGCTTGCCGTCTACGCCGAGGATGACGAGGTAATCGGCCACCGCCTTTGCCCGCGCTGCCGACAACGGCACGTTGATACGCGGTCCGCCCCGCAGATCGGTATGCCCTTCGATCAGGAAGCGCTTGCCGGTAAGCTCCGGCATCAGCAACGATCGTGCGAATATTTGTGCGGCGCGCGTTCCTTCGGCGGTAAGCTGCGCGGAATTACGTTCAAAACCGATCATCAAGTCGGCGCGTGGCCGCCCCATGCCGGTCGCGGCGACGCCAACCGCCCCAGCGACCGGAGCCGCAGCAGCGTAATTCGCGCGACGGGTCGACTGCCCATAATGCCGTTGCGGTTGAACGGGCGAGCGTACCGCTGCACGTGGCTGTGACACCGACGATCGCAAAGCGGCGCTGCTGGAATCGGTCGCAGAGGCTGGCCTGGCCAGTCGAAAACCCTTGGTATTCGGCGCGGCCCGCGTCGCTACCGGAAGAGCATCGCCCGAGCCGCACTTGCCGGCGAAAGTGCAGAGGTAACTCTCTACACTCGGCGTCTTCGCCTCCTGTGCGTAACCGGCAGTGGCGAATCCTAGGACCACCACAGGAAATGTCAGCATCCGCAACGACATGTCTTACTCCCGCGCATGAACTCGCTTCATCCATGTATTAGGCAGCGCCTACACATGAAGCAACCCGTATGCGGTAACAACGGAGTTAACAAAACGTGAATACGTGGAATAACCGTAACTTGGGAGCAGCGAGGATAGCCGCGGCCCTCCACGAATAATTTTTATCGCGACGCAACATAGTCCTGTCTTGGTCGCGACCCATTGTAGGATCGCGCCAGCACCGGTAGGAACGTGGTTCCTCGCGTGGCAGCAGCGCGATCGGCTGGAGTGCTTGGTGACAGACACGACGCAGCGCCTGACCCAGATGGCGATCGACGTTGGCGACGAACAGGTCGTCCTCGAACGCATTCGAAGCACGGAGCGAATCGGCACCCCGTTCGCGGTGCAGGCCGATATCATCTCACCACTGGAAATCGATCTACAGCCGCACCTGGGCAAGCCCGCATCGCTGAGCGTGCTCGAGGATGGCGAACTGCTTCGCCATTTCCACGGCCTGGTCACCGCGGGCGAGTATGTGAAGGAGACGCAGGCCGGGCATCACTATCGCCTGTCGATCCGACCCTGGACCTTCTACCTCGACCAGAACCGCCAGATGGCGATCTATCAGGACAAGACGGTCGTGCAGATCGTCAAGCAGGTCATCGAAGGCGCCGGCATCCCGGACGTCGACTATACGCGCCTGGTCCTGCCGCGCGTTCCGCGTGCGTACACTGTGCAATATCGGGAAAGCGACTTCGCCTTCGTCTCGCGGCTGCTCGAGGAAGAAGGGATCTATTACTTCTTCCAGCACGATGCCGATCGACACGTCATGGTACTGTGCGAAGGACCAGCATCGCATCAGCCCGGCAAGCCGACGCAGCTCAAATACAATGCGAACAGCGTGTCGGTGTTCACGGCCGACTCGAAATCGCGGTTCGGCTCGCAGGGGGATTACCTCCAGACGTGGGTCGAACGCGTTGCCTCGACCGCCGAAGCGCGGGTGACGGTGCGCGACTTCGATTTCGAGTCGCCCGATCAACCGCTCTCCGCCGAAGCTGCCAGTGAAGGCGCCCATCCCCGCGACGACCGCGAGATCTTCGTCTATCCGGGGCGTTATACGCGTGAGAAGACCGGCCGCGGCGATCAGGAGCAGACCGGCAAAGAACGTGGCCAGGCCTTGCTCGACGCGCAACGCTCCGACCGGCGGACGTTCAGCGGCACGTCGCAGTCCGCGGGCCTCACGACCGGGTTCCGCGTCGATGTCGCGGATCATCCGGCCGCCCGGATGAACGCGTCCTACCTGATCACCGGTGCGGAACATTCGATCGCATCGGAAAGCTATCGATCGGGCCAGCAGGACGACGAGGATTCGTTCAACGTCAAGTTCGAGGCGATCCCCGCCGATACCGTGTTCCGCCCCCGCCACGCCACGCCGCGCCCGCGCGTCCAGGGGCTGGAATCGGCGATCGTCACCGGCCCATCGGGCGAGACGATCTACACCGACGAATATGGCCGCGTGAAAGTGCGCTTCCACTGGGATCGCGCCGACACGCCGGGGGAACGGTCGACCTGCTGGATCCGCGTGTCGCAGACCGGCGGTCTCGGCAACGTCATCCTGCCGCGCGTCGGGCACGAGGTGTTGGTCGACTTCCTCGATGGCGATCCGGACCGACCGCTGATCGTCGGGCGGGTGTTCAACAAAGCGCACATGCCGACCTACGAACTGCCCGCCAACAAGACTCGTGCGGTGTGGCGGACGCTGACCTACGGTAATTCCGGCAGCTATCCCGAGAGCGAAGCCCTCGACAGCGGCGGCAACCGGACCTCGAACGAAATCCGCTTCGAGGACCAGGGCGGACAAGAGGAGTTGTTCATCCACGCGGAGCGCGACATGAACAGCCGCGTCCGCTTCGACGAAAGCCGCCACGTCGGCCATAACCAGAAACGACGCGTCGGACTCGACCGGAGCACCAATATCGGCCGCGACGAAGGCAAGAAAATCGGGCGCGATCGCGCCACGCAGGTCATCGGCATGGACAATCTGCTCGTCAACGGTAGCCTGTCGATCGAATCCAAGACGTCGATCACGCTCAGGGTGGGCAACTCGGTGGTCGCGATCGGCCCCAACGGCATCACCCTCCAGTCCACCCACGTCCAGATCCAGGCCGGCACCGAGGCGATCATCAATGCCGGCGGTCAGACAAAGATCAACGGCTCCGGTAGCTTGACGCTCAATGGCAAAACTACACAGATCAACCCAGAGGGCCTCGGCGACGGAGCGTTCGGCGCCAGTATCGATTTCGGCCCCCCCGCGGGCGAAGGCTGACCGGGTGGCGGAGGCGCAGACTGCCGGGGAATGGAGGGCAATACGGCTGACCGAAGCACGTCAGGTCGCCACTCTTATGGGCGTCGATGTCGACGATCGCCCGTCGGCCGACGTCCCGGTCCGGAGGCACTACGACGCATTGCGCGCCGGTAACCGTCGTTCGGCCGCACTGCAGTATCTCGGGCATGCACTGCCGCGGCTCGAGGCGATTGCCTGGGCTGCGCGGATCGTCGCCGACACCGCCGCAGCCGACCCGCCACCGCAGCGTGCGCGCCACGCGCTCGATGTCGCCCTGCGCTGGCTGGAGGACCCGACCGAAGCTCATCGTCGTGCCGCGGGTGCCGCCGCCGACGTGATCTCGCAGCCGGTTGCAGAACGATTGCTGGCCTCCGCCGTGTTTTTCTCGGGCGGTTCGATCGTTGCAGCGAACGCGCCGCCGGTAGTTCCGCCTGACCATGTCGCCGCACGCTATGCCGTGGGGGCGATCGACGAGGCGACCCGTCGATCAACCGACCACGTAGCCGCGCTGGAAACGGCACTGGCGCTGGGCGAGCGGATCGCCGACCGCGGTATGGCAGCACTCGATCGATGACGCTGACACTCACCATCGAGGGCGCCCGGCATCTCGACAACGGGTCGCCTGCCGAACTCGTGCTGAATCGCCGTGGCGCGATCGTCGGGCGTGCGGCGACGTGCGACTGGGCCCTGCCCGATCCCACCCGCTACATCTCATCGCGCCATTTCGAGATCAGGTTCGACAATGGCAGTTATGTGCTGACCGACTGCAGTACGAACGGCACGATGCTCGCGACGACTGGCGAACGCCTGGCTTCGCCGCACTGTATCGCCGACGGCGACCGGTTCCACGTGGGCAGCTATGTCATCGCCGCCCGCTTGACCGGGCAAGCCGAGGAAAGCGTCGATCCGCTAACACCGCCGGTCGCTCCGGTTTGGCAAGGCTGGGACGCCGACGCAACGCCGCCCCGAACGACGGACGATGCAGCCTTCCCGTTGGCGTCGAGTGGCTGGGACGCACCGCCGCCGCAACCTTTGGGTACCGGATCCTCAGCGGGATGGCAGCCCCAGGTCGGGCCGTCGCTTGCGCGCCGCGAGGATCATCAGGTCGCCGCCGGCTGGGACTCACGGCCATCGCATTCGTCTCCCGGATCCGCCCCTCGCACTGGCGGCTGGCAACCGGATGCCGCCGCCGCTTTGCCTCAAGCGACATCGGTCTGGGACCAAGCGACACCGCCGCCCCCCCCCGCATCGGCATGGTCGAGTGCGGCGCCTACGCAATCCGCGCCGATATCTCCCGACGATCTATGGGGTCGGATCGCAGAGGGTAACGTCGTCGATTGGGCACGCGGCGGTTTCGGCCAGCCGGTGGAAGCGCCGCGCGACCCCCTTGGCCTTTCGCCCATGCCGAACAGTGCGGCACTGCCCAAGAGCGCGCCCGCGGCGCCGCAAGCTGCCTCTATTCCCCCCGCTCCCGACATGGCTCCGTCGTCGCCCGCTACGGCAGATGCCTTTGCCCGCGCCGCAGGGCTCGAAGCAGGCGTCGCTGGCGGCGATCACGGCCTTGCGCGCGCGGGTGGACTCTTCCGTCGGCTTGTCGCCGGTCTGGTCGTCATGGTCGAAGCGCGCGCGCGAGCGAAGGCACAACTCGGGGCGGAGGCGACGGCATTCAGCCCCGACGGTCACAACCCGCTGAAGTTCGCACGGACACCGGACGAGGCCATTGCGATGCTGCTTGGTCCGCACCAGCCAGGATTCATGCCTGCGGATCAAGCGATTGAGGACGCGTTCCAGGACCTGCAATCGCATCAGGTGGCGACGCTGCGGGCCATGCAGGGCGCCTTGCGCGCTACGCTCGAGCGGTTTTCGCCAACGGCGATACGCGCACGCGCGAACGCCGGTGGGATGATCGAACGTATCCTTCCCGCAGCTCGCGATGCTGCGTTGTGGCAGGCCTATGAGCGCGAATTCGGGGGCGTCGCACAAGGCTCGGACGAAGCGTTTCTCGAGATGTTCGCGAAGGAGTTCCGCCAGGCCTATAACGAGCAATCCCGCGAAACGCGTCGTTGAACCACAGCGGCCTCTGCCAATGGCATCAGAGATTGGCAGGTCATCGTTGCGGACGGGATGACTCGGTGACAGCTCGGGAAACGCTAAAGGCGCCCCGTACCGTAATTTCACCCGCGATTATGATCCGGATGCTGGACACCGCAGCCCCCGCCAAGATCTCGCTGGCGATGAACCCGCGACAACTGGCGTAACTTCAACGGGGGATAGTAGGCGATGACGGGCTCGAACCGCCGACATTCTCGGTGTAAACGAGAGATCTACACCGCTTCCCTCCTTGAGCCCCTTTTTAGAGTCGAAACATAGCACGAACCTACGTGGAACATTTCGAGTTCGCGCTGTCCATTTGCTGTCCACTGCTCGATGCCAGCGATCCCGGTGAACGTAGGTCGCATAGTTTTCGCGGCCCCCCCCCCCCGACAACGCTGCGCCAGCCTGATTTGTCGCTAAGCGGAAGAGGGCGCGCAGGGTTGCTCCGCGCCTTTCAGTTTCAACCGGTTGGCAGGAGCAAGATACAACGTATTGCCGAGCCTCACGCCGAACTATGTATACCAGGCGTCGACGTTGCAGACGATTGCGTCGACTCGGTGGAGGGGAGTCGAGTGGGGATAGGTAAGCAAAGATGCGTGTGCCGCCCCTCGCGCAGCTTCGCCTACCTCGCCTGCGCATAGGGAGGAAGAACTGTTTATCCCCGGTCAGCCCAGCGATCACCGGTGCCTTGCCATGCACCGTCGAGTACTTTGATAGGCGAAATACGCCGTATCGACGCCAACGAGATCCTTGATATTCTCGCCAAGCGTGAGTGCACTCTTCACATGCACGCCGGAGATCGGTTTGTACACGCCTTACTGTTTCGACAGCGCGCTGGTGCGTTGCGTGCGTTGCGTGCGTTGCGTGCGTTGCATGAAAGCGGCACGTGCTTTGGAACCTCTCAATTCTAGAACTTTATCTATGTAGAAATGACTTTCTAGAGGAAGCATGCCAAGCAACTGGGACTGTCGGCTTTTCGTCGTTTGCAAAAAAACGGGGGTACGCTTCTTTGCGCAGATGCAGCATAAAACGCGTTGACGCGCCCCGTCGCAATGCAGATGAATAAGAACTGGGAGGCGGCAAGGGCGAGATGACGAGCGAATTACAGGACACAAGGATGCAACGAATGCAATCTTGCCTCGCCAAAATGATCCATGATTAAATTTATCTGAGCATCGCGGCATCATACTCAACTTTAGATCGCTATCTGTCTGATACACCACAAAAATGATAGAAGCGATGATGCTTCCAGTGCAAATATTAGGGCACGCGAATAGAATACTTTCTCCAGTGCTGTGATCTTAATTGGACATGATCGAGATAGTAATCTTGATGCGTAGAGGGGATAAGTTACTCCGATGGCTAGACTTATTCGTCCAAAGCGCTTCGGCGACAGCCGCGGCTGGTTCACCGAGGTCTATTCGGTGCCTGCCTTCGAAAAGCTGGGCATCACCTGCACCTTCGTGCAGGACAATCACTCGCTGTCGGTACCGGCCTTCACGCTCCGCGGCTTGCATTTCCAGACGCCGCCACGCGGACAGGACAAGCTGGTGCGGTGTGTCCGCGGCGCGATCTTCGATGTCGCCGTGGACATCCGCAAGGGCTCGCCGACCTACGGCCAGTGGGTCGGGGCCGAGCTGTCGGCGGAGAACGGCCACCAGCTCTTCATCCCGATCGGCTTTGCGCACGGCTTCGTGACGCTCGAGGACAATTGCGAAGTCTCGTACAAATGCTCGGACAC
>NZ_JAPZPQ010000004.1:0-422051 GCF_040407505.1 Sphingomonas faeni
CGGTCGGCGTCGACGAGGTGGACGCCACGAGTTGGCACGACAGCGGCCTGGGCTTCGTCCGCTGTCTGACACGCAAACGTATCGACACGCTGGTGACCCGGTTCGACTGCGGAGCCGTCAATCGGGACCTGTTGTTCTTTATCGGCGGCGAGTGCGAACAGGTCGAGCACTGTCGCACAACCGCTCTTGGAATTCCGCATGACCGATTGCCATGCATGCGGTGTCGCATACGCCGTGCATGTCGAACGCCATTGTACCGTTTCGCGTCGGTTCGATGGTTCGGTTCTGCGCAGATCCGGGCCCAACGCATGCTCATGGCGCGGACGGGGTCTAGCGCGGCGTCGATCGAGTCCTCAAACTCGCGCCGGACACGGCGTTCGCCGATATGGTGGGAGCGCTCGATCTCATGCTCGACGTCCGTGCGGTTGATAATTTTAAAGTATGGCGAAATTCGGCGATGGATGACGTCCTAGTTTCCCCGAGGTGCCGGTCCGGATATTCACCGAGGCAATGAACCTAGCTCAATGATCCCTTGGCGTGGCGGAGCGTTGTTTCGATGCATCCTACTGCCATCAGGAGATAGCCATGAAGATCACGCGTAATGCATCGTCGCCGTCGATGACGGGCCAGGTTCCCGCCAATTTTTCCGGCACCGTCCGGATCGACAATATGGCGCAGCCGAACGCGCCTGGGCGTGCGTCGACCGCGGTCGTGACGTTCGCGCCCGGCGCGCGGACGGTGTGGCATACGCACCCGGCCGGCCAGACGATCGTGATTACGGCGGGCAAGGGCTGGGTTCAGCGCGAGGGCGAACCGCGCGAGGACGTCGGCCCAGGTGATACGGTGTATTTCGATGCGGGCGAACGGCATTGGCATGGCGCGACGGCAACGACCGGGATGAGCCATATCGCGATCACCGAAGCCGTCGACGGCAAGAATGTCGATTGGCTCGAACCGGTAACGGACGACCAATATGCGAGCTGATTGGTTGAGCGTGCTGCGGTCGCTGCCGATCGCGGCGACGCTGCTGGCCGGAACATCGGTCGGACAGGCACAGACCGTCGTCCGGCGCGACTCCGTCGAGGCCAGACCGGGGCCGGCCAAGACCTTTACGGGTCGCGTCACCGTGCGAAGACTGACGAACCCCACGCCCCCCGGACAAGCCGGAACTGCGCTGGTCGCCTTCTCGCCTGGTGCGCGGAGCAATTGGCACACGCATCCGGCGGGCCAGACGCTTTACGTCACGCAAGGTTGCGGTTGGACGCAGGAAGACGGCGGACCAGTCGCCCGCATCTGCCAGGGCGATATCGTTTACGTGAAACCGGGGGTGCGCCATTGGCACGGTGCGACAGCGACGACCGGCATGAGCCATCTTGCGATCAGCGAGACGCTTGCGGGTGAGAACGTGACTTGGCTTGAGCCCGTCACGGAAGCTCAGTTCAAGGGCCCGCAACGCTGAGCGGCCCCGACGATCGGCAAATTGGCCAGGCGACGTTGCCCAACAGGGCGGATCTCGCCGATTTTGCCTATGTCCTGGCGATTGCCCGGCACCGCAATTTCCGTCTTGCCGGGCTGGAGATGGGGGTGAGCGCGTCCGCGCTCAGCCATTCGCTCAAGGCGCTCGAGGGGCGCCTCGGCGTACGCCTGTTCAATCGTACGAACCGATCCGTCACGTTGACCGCCGCCGGGGAGGAGCTGCTTGCGGCGATCGACGCGCCGCTCGCGGCGATCGGGCAGGCTGTCGAGAATCTTGCCCGGTTCCGGGACAAGCCGGCCGGGCACATTCGCCTCAACGTCGTGGCGGACGCGGCGACGCTGCTGCTCGGGCCCGTAATGCCGGTGTTTCTCGATCGCTATCCCGACATCGCGGTCGATATCGTCGCCAGCAACCGTCTGGTCGACGTGGTTGGCGAGGGGTTCGATGCCGGGATCCGCTATGGCGGCACGGTGCCCGAGGACATGATCGTTCAGCGACTGTCGCCGGATCTGCGCTGGGTCGTCGCTGCGTCCCCCGGCTATCTCGATCGGTTCGGCGTACCGACACGTCCCGAAGACCTGCTCCATCATCGCTGCCTCGGTGTGCGCCTGGGGGACGACCGCATCTACCAATGGGAATTCGAAGGTCCCGAGGGAGAGTTCGCGATCGCGCTGCCCAGCCGCGTCACGGTGAACGAAACGCCGACGATGCAGGCGATGGCGATCAACGGCGCGGGCATGATGTACGGGACCGAACCCGCCTTCGCTCCCCACGTCGCACAGGGCAGCCTGCGGCTTGTGCTGGAGGACTGGTCGACGACCGGCCCTGCATTTCATCTCTATTATTCCAGCCGGCGGCAGGTGCCTGTTCCGCTCCGGCTGCTGCTTGACCTAATCCGGGAACTACGTCCCCTCGGATGACGACCCCGTCGATTAATGAGTCAGCTTCATCGGGGCATGGACGCAAGTGCCGGTAATCAGCGGCATGCGGCGGCATTATCTGACTATCGACAGCGCGCCGTTTCTCGACCGCTCGCTGACGTCAACAACTGTGACCAGGAGAAGGCCACATGGCAGGCGAACCGACCAACGCACGCGATACCTTCGGCGATATCGCCCCCAAGCTCGCGGAAATTACCGACAAGGTGCTGTTCGGCGATGTATGGGCGGACGACACGCTGTCGCCGCGCGACCGCAGCCTCGTCACAATCGTCAACTTGGCGGCGCTGTATCGGCACCACGAGCTTGGCTTCCATCTCAAGAAGGGAATCGAGAACGGCCTGACTCAGGACGAGATCATCGCCGCGATCACGCATACAGCCTTCTATGCGGGCTGGCCGACCGCGATGACCGCGATCCAGGTCGCGCGCGACGTCTTCAAGGACAGCTGAGTCATGCCGCATGCCCTGGTAAGCGTGGTGGCGGGGCATCCCTCGCCGCCCAGCAGGCGCTCGCGGCACGGATCGTCGCTGCCGTTACCTACACGGTCGATAGCGAGGTGGACGAGGTAAGTAGCTGAATGTCGATCCGTCTCAGAGCCCCAGCGGACGCATCTCCCGGATGAGTTCGATCAGCAGTCTGAGGCCGGTCGGCACCTGGCGACGGCTGGAGTAATAGACGTGGTAGCCGGGGCCCATCGTCGCCCAGTCCTCTAGCACCAGTTGCAGTTCGCCTCGTGCGAGGTGGGGCGCGAAGGATGCTTCCATCCCGTACATCAGGCCGGTCCCCGCGAGCGCCATGGCCAGCATGGCCCGGCCGCCGTTGACGAGGATCTTGCTCGGTACGGGAACGGAGAACTCGCCCTCGGGACCTTCGAACTCCCACCGATAGATATGGGCATTGCCGAGACGGATCCCGAGGCAATGATGCTGGTTCAGATCGGACGGATGCTGCGGAACGCCGAACTTATCGAGATAGGCGGGGGACGCGACCACCACCCAGCGAAGTTCGCCCGACAGACGCTGCGCCACCATGTCCTCGGGTACCGTCCCGCCGTACCGGATCCCGGCATCGAAGCCGTCGTCGATCACGTCGGTCATCTGATCCAGCGCGGCGATGTCGATCTCGATATCGGGATACCGCTCGATGAAGACCGGCATGATCGGCGCCAGCAACAGCGGTGCGGCTTCCGCGGCCACGTTGAGTCGAACCCGCCCGGTCGGCGCGTCACGATAGCGGTTGAGCCCTTCGACCGCCTGATCGATCGTGCCGAACGGTTCCGCCACCTTGTCGCGCAGTTCCTCGCCGGCCGCGGTCAGTGTGACGCTCCGGTTGGTGCGATGCAGCAGGCGGACGCCAAGCCGGGCCTCGAGCCCCTTCAATGCGTGACTGAGCGCCGATGCGCTGACTCCCAGTTCGAGCCCGGCAAGCCTGAAGCTTCGATGCCGGGAGATTGCGAGGAAATAGGTGAGGTCGGCAAGATCGGATCGACTGGTCGGCATGGGGTATCCTGCGCTGTGCGGCTGCGATCAGAGTCTGAACGTTTCATCGTCTCCATCTTGCCGAAACGCTACCCGCGATCACGGAAAGGGGCTCGGCGTCGTAAGTATCGGAGACCTGCAGTATCTGCACGCCCGGAGACAGCGAGGGAGCTTTCGCGCTCGGACCTCAGTTGTGCTCGGGAGCAGCGTCGTGCTGTCGGATGGTGACCTGGACATCGCCTGGGCTGGCTAGATCGGCGTAGGGCTCGTCGATCCGACCGATGACCACGAGGCCCGGAGAGCGCGGGCCATCCTTGTGATACAGCGCAATGTTCCCCCAGGGCGCGTAATACCCGATCTCTCCCGCGCGAGGTGTGACCGTGGCCGGTACACCGTCGCGGGTCAGTGGCCGGGGCAGCGTGGCGATCTTCTCTGTCGCGGCATAATCGGTCAACGTCAGGTCGATCGGGAGTTGCGCGAGAAAGTCGCGTGCCGATGGGCTGTCCGAGATTTGCGCGGTCCACTGGTGGGTTCCGGCATCGATGTCGATCTTCGTCATTGCCGATACCTCTCGGGCGGTGCCTCTACTGGATTTCCGGTTTTGGTCGCCGTCGTGGCGGGTTGGCCGTACGCCGCCAACGAGGCTGACTCGCTACCAGGTGTCACACGATCTCCGGCAGGCTGGCGAGGTGCTTCTCGAGCGTCATCGGATATTCGCGCACCCGCATGCCGGTCGCATTGTAGACCGCGTTGGCGATTGCTGGCGCCACGCCCGTGAGGCCCAGTTCGCCGACGCCCTTTGCCTTTAGCGGCGACATGGTCGCGTCGACCTCGTTGATGAAATGCGCTTCGAGATGCGGCACGTCGGCGTGAACCGGCACTTCGTAACCGGCGAGATCGTGATTGACGAAGAACCCGAAGCGGGTGTCGACCGCCATCTCCTCCATCAGCGCGGCACCGATACCCATCGTCATCCCACCGATCACCTGGCTGCGCGCGGTAGTAGGATTGAGAATTCGCCCGGCCGCGCAAACCGCTAGCATGCGGCGGACGCGGACCGCGCCGGTAAAGGCGTCCACGGCGACCTCGGCGAAATGCGCGCCGACGGTCTGCTGGGCATATTGCTTGCTCAGGTCGCCATATTCCATGGAGTCTTCAGCGACGATCTCGCCGTCCTTCGCTGCATCGGCGAGCGCGATCGAACGGCCCGCCGAGCTGACGCGGCCGTCCGCGAACGTCACGTCGGCCGTGTTGAAGCCCATCCGCTGCGCCACCAGGTCGCGTAGCTTCGCGCAGGCTGCGTAAACACCCGCGGTGGTCGACGCTGCGCCCGCCTGACCGCCGGAGCCGGGCGTTTCGGGGAAAGTGGAATCGCCGAGCTTCGCGGTCACATGGTTGAGGGGCACGCCCATCATCTCTGCGGCGGTCTGCGCGACGATCGTGTAGCTGCCCTGGCCGATGTCGGTCATGTCAGTCTCGACCGTGACGCGACCGTCCTTGCCGAGCCGGACGCGCGCACCCGCCTTCATGATCGGCGCGCCGCGGATCGCGCTGGCCATGCCCATCCCGATCAGCCACTTCCCGTCGCGCCGGCTACCGGGTTTCGCGACCCGCGCATTCCAGCCGAACCGCTCTGCGCCCTCTTTCAGGCACTGCACGAACGGCCGGGTCGAGAAACGGCGCTCGGGCTTTTCGGGATCGACCTGCGTGTCGTTGGCGATCCGCAGCGCGACCGGATCCATGCCGAGCTTCTCGGCCAGTTCGTCCATCGCGACCTCGAGCGCCATCATGCCCGGTGCCTCGCCCGGCGCGCGCATGGCGTTGCCCTCGGCGAGATCGAGGGGCGCGAGATAGCGACGCAGCAGTCGGCTCTCGCCGGCGTACATCAACCGCGTGGGCAGGGTGGTAGGCTCGGTACGGCCCCCCGCTAGATTGCCCGACCAACTGTCGTGACCGATCGCGACCAGCTTGCCGTTCTTCGCCGCGCCCAGCCGGACCCGCTGGATCGTCTTCGGCCGATGGATCGTGTTGTTGAACATCAGCGGGCGTTGCAGAACCAGTTTGACCGGACGCCCTGATACCCGGGCAGCGAGGGCAGCCAGCGCGAGATCGCTCTGCGTCGTGCCCTTGCCGCCAAAGCCGCCGCCGATGAAGGCAGAGTGCAGGCGGATATTCTCCTTCGGCGTGCCGATGATCAGGCCTAGATCGCGGCAGCCCCAGTTCATCGACTGGATCGAGGTCCAGCAGGTGAGTTTGTCGCCATCCCACCGTGCGATCGTTGCATGCGGCTCCATCATCGCATGCGCGTGATCGGGGACGGTGTAGGTCTCGTCGACCTTGACCGGGGCACCGGCGAACGCGGTCGCGAAGGCGCCGACCGACAGTTCGCTCGGGCCGCCGAACGCTTCCTTCGGCGCGATCGGGCTCGCTGGCTTCTGCGCGGCGAGATCAAAGCGACCATTGCCGCGCGCGTAGCTGACGCGGATCAGGGCCGCCGCGGCGCGCGCCTGTTCGAACGTATCGGCGACGACGACCGCGACCGCCTGGTGATAATGATCGACCATCGGCCCGGCGAGGACGCGCTGGACGTAGAATTCGCCCTTGCCGATCGGACCCGAATTCTCGTGCGTAACGATCGCGCTGACGCCGGGTGCGGCGCGGGCGGCGGTCGTGTCGATGCGCTCGATCCGTCCCTTGCCGATCGCCGCGCCGAGGATGTAGCCATAGGCTGCACCCGGTGCGACGTCGTGATGCTCCGCCGCATAGCGCGCGGTGCCGGTGGTTTTCAGGGGACCTTCGACGCGAGGATGGGCGCGCCCCACGACTTTCAACTGGTCGATCGGCGTCGTGCCTGCGGGCGTGTCGAACTTCATGCAGGGGTCTCCAGATCGGCGAGGAACCGGTCGTGCGTCATCGGACGCGAGAACATAGGGAAGGTCTTCGTGACCGCCGCCTCTTGCTGTTCGGAACTGAGCGTCGCGGTGCAATCGGTCAGCGTGACCACGCGGAAGCCGCGTTCATAGGCCGAGCGCATGGTCGATTCGACGCAGCAATTGGTGAGGAAGCCGGCGATCACGAGATCGGTGATGCCGCGCTGGCGCAGGATGAAATCGATGTTGGTGCTGGCGAAGCAGTCGAGGCCGCGCTTGCCCTCGACCACGATGTCGCCGTCGGCCGGTGCCATCGCATCGGCAATCGCCGCGCCCCAGCTGTCCTTGCGGAAGGCCTGCGCCTGCTTGATGCCGGCCAGAATGCCGTAAGGCTCGGACGGCATCTCGGGATAGCCGGCCGCAAAGTTGATCGGCGCGTGCATCACGGTCACGCCGCGCGCACGCGCCTGCTCCACAACAGCCCGGCTGTGCGCGAGCATGTCGGTGTCGGCCATCACCGCCTTAACCGCGTCATGCTGCGCGCCGCCTTCGCTCACGAAGTCGTTCTGGTACTCGATCAGCAACAGGGCGGTCTTTTCGGGTATCATCGTCTTGTCTCCCATTCGCCGTAAATCCAGCCGCCCCGTGCAGCGTAGCTCACGCCACCGCCGGCAACCGGTCGAGATGCTTGTCGAGGGTCAGTGGATAGTCGCGAAGGCGGACGCCGGTCGCGTTGTACACGGCGTTGGCGATCGCCGCGCCGACGCCGCACAGGCCGAGCTCGCCGATACCCTTGGCCTTCATCGGATTGGCCTTGTCGTCGGCCTCGTCGAGGAAGATCACCTCCTGATGCGGGATGTCGGCATGGACCGGCACCTCGTAGCTGGCGAGGTCGTGGTTGACGAAGAAGCCGAACCGCTTGTCGACAGCCAATTCCTCCATCAACGCGCTGCCGACACCCATCGTCATTGCCCCGATCACCTGGCTGCGCGCCGATGTCGGATTGAGGATGCGTCCGGCCGCGCAAACCGCGAGCATCCGGCGCAAGCGGGTGGCACCGGTATAGGTATCGACGCCGACCTCGACGAAATGCGCGCCGAAGGTCGAAATCTGCCAGCTCTTGTCGAGAGTGCCGTATTCGATCTTGTCCTCGGCAACGAGCTCGCCGGCCGACGCCGCCTGGCGAAGATCGGCCGACCTGTTGCCGCTCGTGACCTTGCCGCCGTCGAATACCGCATCGGCCGAGTTATAGCCGAGACGTTGCGCCACAGCCTCGCGCAGCTTGACGCACGCGGCATAGACGCCGGCGGTAGCGTTGGCGGCGCCGAACTGGCCACCCGACCCGGCCGAGACCGGGAACGCGGAACTGCCGAGCTTCACGACGACCGTATCGAGCGGTACGCCCATCATTTCCGCCGCGGTCTGGGCAATGATCGTGTAGCTGCCGGTGCCGATGTCGGTCATGTCCGTCTCGACCGTGACGATGCCGTCCTTGCCGAGCCGGACTCGCGCGCCCGACGTCATGTTCATGTGGTTGCGGAACGCGGACGCCACGCCCATTCCGACCAGCCAGCGACCGTCACGAACCTGGCCGGGCTGCGCATTGCGGCGCGACCAGCCGAACTGCTGCGCGCCTTCGGTCAGGCAGCGCACCAGCTGGCGCTGCGAGAAGCGCCGCTTGGGGTCCTTCGGATCGACCTGCGTGTCGTTCTTCACGCGGAAGGCGATCGGATCCATTCGCAGCTTTTCCGCCATCTCGTCCATCGCGACTTCGAGCGCCATGAGGCCCGGCGCTTCACCCGGCGCGCGCATCGCGTTGCCCTCGGGCAGATCGAGCACGGCCAGCCGCATCGACGTCAGGCGGTTCGCGCCAGCATAAAGCAGGTTCGTCTGGAGCACCGCGGCTTCCGGGCTGCCGTTCGGCTGGTCGCCCGAACCGCTCTCATGCGCGATCGCGATGATCGTGCCGTCCTTGGTCGCGCCGATACGGATGCGCTGGCGCGTGGCTGGACGGTGGGTCGTGTTGTTGGCCATCATCGGCCGGCTCATCGCGAGCTTGACCGGACGACCCGCCGCCTTCGCGCCGAGCGCCGCCAGCACCGCATCGCTGCGTAGGAACAGCTTCCCGCCAAAACCGCCGCCGACATAGGGCGACAGGAAGGTGACCTTCTCCTTGGGCATATTCAGCGTGGTGGCGAGATCGGTACGTCCCCAGTCTATCATCTGGTTCGACGTCCACACGGTCAGCGCATCGCCGTTCCAGGCGGCGATCGAGGCGAACGGCTCCATCATCGCATGGCTGTGATCCGGCGTGGTGTATTCGGCGTCGAGCTTGACCGGCGCGGATGCGAACGCGGTCTCGAAATTGCCGACCCGGTCCTCGCCCTTGCCGGGCTTTTCGGCATCGGTCAGCGGCGCCGTCTTCAGCGCGGCGTCGAGATCGAAGCGGCCTTTCACCCGCGCGTAATCGACACGGACCAGACCCGCAGCCGCACGCGCCTGCTCGAACGTCTCGGCGACGACGACGGCCACTGCCTGGTGGTAATGATCGACATCGAGCCCGGCCAACAGCTTGACGGTGTTGAACTTGCCCTTGCCAAGCTTGCCCACGTCGGCAGCCGTCACGATCGCGATCACGCCGGGCGCGGCCTTGGCGGCGGCCGTGTCGACTGCATTGATGCGTCCCTTGGCAACGGCCGCGCCGACGACATAGGCGTACGCGGCGTTCTCGATCTCATCGCGGTGCTCATACGCATAGGGCGCCAACCCGGTGGTCTTGAGCGGACCGTCGATGCGGGTTTGCGCGCGCCCGACGACCTTCATGCGATCGATCGGGTTGGCGGCGGCGGGTGTTTCGAACTTCATGGGCTTATGCCTTCGCTTCGGCGAGGACCGAGGCCAGCGCACGGGTGGCGAGCGGCAGCTTGAACGCGTTGTCCTTGGTCGGTGTCGCGCCCTGGAACGCGCGCGCCGTCACCGCGGCGGCACCGCGTGGCAACAGCGCATCCGCCGCCTCGACACGCCAGGGGCGGGGGGCCACGCCGCCGAATGCGACGCGTCCGGTCCCGTCGGGCTGGATCACCGCGGCGATCGACACCAGCGCATAGGCGTACGAGGCGCGATCGCGCACCTTCTCGTAGAAATGCTTGCCGCCGAGTGGCTTTGGCAAGGTGACGGCGGTGATCAGTTCGCCCTGCTTCAGCACGGTATCCTGCTGCGGCGTATCACCCCACAACCGGTGGAAGTCGGCGATCGGGATCGAACGGCGCTGACCGGTCGCGTCGATGGTCTCGACTACCGCGTCCAGCACGCGCATCGCGACCGCCATGTCGCCCGGGAACGTCGCGATGCAGCTGTCGCTGACACCGATCACGCCCAACTGGCGCGAATACCCACCGATCGCGGCGCAACCCGAACCCGGCTTGCGCTTGTTGCACGCCATGTTGGTGTCGTAGAAATACGGGCACCGCGTACGCTGGAGCAGATTGCCCGCGGTCGACGCCTTGTTGCGCAACTGGCCCGAGGCGCCCGCGACGATCGCGCGGGTCAGCACGCCATAATCGCGGCGGACGCGCTCGTCGGCGGCGAGGTTCGTGTTGGTGACCAGCGCGCCGATCCGCAGGCCGCCGTCGCGTCTCGCCTCGATTTTGTCAAAGCCGAGATCCTGCACGTCGACCAGATGCGTCGGCGTCTCGACCTCGATCTTCATCAGGTCGAGCAGGTTGGTCCCGCCCGCGATGAACTTGGCAGCCGGGTTTGCCGCAACGGCACGCGCGGCGCCGCTCGCATCCTTGGCGCGCTCATAGGTAAAGGCTCTCATGCTTTTGCTCCCGCGACTTCGGCCATGGCCTCGGCGATGTTGGAATAGGCACCGCAGCGGCAGATGTTGCCGCTCATCCGCTCGCGCATCTCGACGTTCGTCGCGGTCGGCTTGGTCATCAGGTCGCCCTGCGCATGGCTAGGAACCCCACGCTTGATCTCGTCGAGGACTGCAACCGCTGAGCAAATCTGCCCCGGCGTGCAATAGCCGCACTGATAGCCGTCATGCTTGATGAAGGCCGCTTGCATCGGATGCAGCTTTTCGGGTGTGCCGAGGCCCTCGATCGTCGTGATCTCGTCGCCTTCGTGCATCACCGCGAGGCTGAGGCAGGAATTGATCCGGACGCCGTCGACCATCACGGTGCACGCGCCACACTGGCCGTGATCGCAACCCTTCTTGGTGCCGGTCAGGTGGAGATGCTCGCGCAACGCGTCGAGCAGGGTGGTCCGCGGATCGAGGCTGAGTTCGCGCTTCTCGCCATTGACCTTGAAGCGCACCGGCATGGTCGGCACGGCGTCCGCCTTGGGCGCCGTCGTGGCGGCGGCACCGGCTGGCGATGCGACGATCACGGCAGTCGCCGCGCTTCCCGCGAGCAGCCCACGTCGCGAAAATTCCACTTCAGATACGCTGGGCATGGGCTTCGCCTTCCTTCCTGTCGAACCGCGCGTCCGCGGTAAGGGTCTGATTTACATCAACGATTGTCGAGGACTGTAACGCACTGCCACCGCGTTCGGAGCGTGCGTGTTGTTCAATGGAACCATGAGGATGGCTCATGGTCGCTGCTTCGTATGCCTGGACCACCTGCGCCATGATCGAGAGCGCCAGCGTCCGTGGGTCGCGGGTCGCCTTGATCAGACCGACCGGTCCGACGACCCGCGCGATATCATCCGGAATCGCGCCCGCTTCGCGCAGGCGCCGCTGGCGTTCGAGATGCGTACGCAGGCTGCCCATCGCGCCGACGAAGAACGGGCGCTGTTCGAGGACCTGGAGCAGAAGCGGTGTCTCCCAGTCGTGATCGTGGAACAGCGTGATGACGGCCGTCCAGGAATCGACCACCAACTCGTCGACGCGGCCGACGAAGCGGAGAAGCGCGGCGGACATGCCCTTCTCCCGTGCGTCCTCCACCAGCGAGTTCTGCGGGCTCAAGAGCATGACGTCGGCGCCGTAGGCACGGGCGATGTCGAGCATCGCGGCGGGTTCCGCGCCATGTCCCATCACGATCAACCGCGGGACCGGATCGTGCCGCACGATGAACGCGGTATCGCGCCATAGCGTGCGATCGTCTTCATCCGAACGGGCGGCAGTCAGATCGCCATCAATGATGAGCCGAAGCGTGAGCGGCTCGCGCCGTTCCAGAACGGCGATGGCGCAATCGATCTGCCGACGGTCTGGCGCCGGCGTGAACAGCAGGTCGATGCCTCCGCCGCAGGGCAACCGAATGTCTATATAACGCGAACCGTCGCCGTAGCGCACGTGTCTCGCCCGCCCCTCGGCAAGCACCTCCCGCGCCTCGGCGATCACAGCGACTTCGACGCATCCGCCGGAAAACGATCCAAGCGACCGTCCGTTTTCGGCGACCGCCATATGCTCGCCCGGAGCGCGCGCCGCGCTGCCGGTGACATCGGTCAGCGTCACCAGCGCGGCCCGCTCCTCGCGCTCGGCACAGTCACGCAGGAAGTGCAGGATCGCCAGCGCCTGCTTCATGCAGTCGCGGCCTGCGCATGCCCGGCTGCGCCACGATGCGCGCGACCGATCGCCAGGGCGGCGACCGCTGCGACTGCGAGGAGGCCGGCGCTGGCCAGGAACTCGGCGCGTGGTCCGGCCGTATCGAAGACGATGCCGCCCATCGTCGCGCCGAGCGTAATCGCAAGCTGCACGATCGCGACCATCAGCCCGCCGCCGGCCTCGGCCTCGTCGGGTACGGTGCGCGCCAGCCACGTCCACCATGCTACCGGCGCGGACGTGCCCGCAAAACCCCAGACCGCGAGCAGGATCCCGACGGCGACGACCGACGTCCCGACGACCGTCAGCGCCACCGCCGTGGCCGCCATCAACGCGGGCAATACAGCGAGAGTGAGGAACAGTCCCCCGTTCAGCACGCGGCCGATCAGGACCGTGCCGATGAACCCCGCCACGCCAAGAATGAGCAGCATGACAGACAGCATCGCCGGGGTGACGTGCGTCACCTGCTCGAGGAACGGGCGGAGATAGGTGAACAGCGAGAACTGCCCGATGAACAGCATGGCGACGGTCAACAAGCCAAACACCACGGGCGGCCGGCGAAGCAGCGAGAACATGCCGCGGGCGCTCTGCCGTTCCGCCACGGGAAGGCTCGGCAGCGTAACGGCCTGCCAGATCACCGCTGCGACCGCGACGGGGACCACGCAGAAGAACGCGCCACGCCACCCGATCAGGCTGCCGACGAAGCTGCCGAGCGGCGCCGCGAGCACGGTGGCCAGCGCATTGCCGCCGCTGATGACGGCGAGCGCCTTCGGGACCGACCGGCTCGGCACCAGTCGCATCGCGATCGCGGCGGACATCGACCAGAACCCGCCGATCGCGACGCCGAGAAGAGCGCGCCCGGCCATGAACACCAGATAGCTCGGCGCGAACGCAACGATGGCACCGGATAGCACCAGCATGCTGGTCAGCACGAGCAGCACGATCCGGCGGTCCATCCTGCCCAGAACGGCAGACAACGACAGGCTGGTGATGACTGCGAACAGTCCGGATACGGCGATCGCCTGCCCGGCCTTGCCCTCGCTGAGGTTCAGCGTCTGCGCGATCGGGCTGAGCAGGCTGACGGGCATGAACTCGGACGCGATGAGCACGAAGCTGCACAGCGCCATTGCGTAGACCGCACCCCAGCGGGCGGGCTGATCGTCGATACGCGCGGCGTCGGTTTCCGCAACCGCGGCGATGGGACTTGCCATGACGGCTCTCCTGAGTGTGTCGAATGCGCCCGGACCCGTTGTCGAGGGGGGATCACGACGGATCCGGGCACTCGCGCCGTGTCGGTTCGGGGACGAACATTAGGCTGCGAAGACCCGTAATTTAGGGTAAGTCGATCAGGCCGACAATTCGGCCAGAGGTTGATGCCTTGGTGAGCGTTGCTCATGCACGCGCCCGTGAAACTCTAAGTTGTCAGGCTGGCGTGACCCGATACCGAAGCCAGACGATCCCGCCGTCCATGACCTCATGGCTCATCAAAGCCAGGGTATCGATAGGTAACCGGGCCGGCTCCGACGCGCCAGAGCCATCGAAAGCGGCGGGGGCGCCTGATGCGCCATCGACCGCGGGAACGAGCATCAGGCTGATCTCGTCGACAAGGCCCGCACGAAGAAAGCCGCCGTTGATGTGACCGCCGCCTTCAAGGAGCAGGCGGTCGATCCCGAGTTCGGCAGCAAGGACCGCTACAACCTCTTGCGGGTCGAGGTCGGTTTCCCCGGCGAAGACGTATCCGACGCCGTCCTCGCGTAATCCCGCGAGATGCGCGTCGGATACGGCCTTGGTCAGGACGACGACGATCGGATCGCCACCAACGTCGCTGCGTCCCCACGCGATCTTGCCCCGTGCATCCAGAACGATGCCATACGCCTCGATATCGGTCCTGGGCAGCCACACCGTCCGGGGAAACTTCGCTTCGGGGCGATCAGGATACGCTTCTCGCTTGGCGAATTCCTGGCCGGTGACGCGCCCGACGAGCCACGAAGCACCGCCAAGCTGGTCATGCAGTTCCTCGTACAGTGCATGCGAATGCGCGCCGCTCGGCGTCCAGCGTTCGGGCAGAATCCTGCCGTCGATGCTGCTGGCCATGTGACAGATGATATGCGGCTTCATGTACGGGAATCCTGGAACTGGCTTCGAATTGGACTCGCAAATAACGACCGCGGCGGCCGGCCTGCCCAATGAGGGTGCTGCATCGGATCGGTGAGGGGATTTCATGGAAGCGGCATCGATCGACTTCGTTCTGGACCGGGTCCGCAGCGAACAAGCTGCTCAGCGTGAAGGAAATAAAGATGGCCGACCAGAACCAGAGCTATGCAGGCAAGATCGCCTTCGTCACCGGCGCGGCCAATGGCATCGGCCGCACCACCGCGATCGCCTTCGCCAAGGCCGGTGCCCATGTCGCCGTCGTCGATCTGAACGGCGACGGCGTGGCCGAGGTCGTCGTGGCGATCGAGGCCGCGGGGGGCAGCGCGCTCGGTATCACCTGCGACGTCTCGAAGAGTGAGGACGTTCGCGCCGCGCTCGACAAGACCGTCGAGGTCTTCGGCGGAATCGACATCGCCTTCAACAATGCAGGCATCGAGCAGCAGCAGATCCCGCTGGCGGACCTCGGCGAGGAGGATTTCGACCGCATGACCGCGATCGATCTGCGCGGCGTGTTCCTGTGCATGAAGTACCAGATTCCGCTGATGCAGAAGCGCGGCGGCGGCGCGATCGTCAACACCTCGTCGGGCGCCGGCGTCGTCGGGATCGCGGGGCAGGCTGGGTACGTCGCGGTCAAGCACGGCGTGATCGGGCTCAGCAAGTCGGCCGCGCTCGAATATATCGGCGACAACATCCGCGTGAACGTCATCTGTCCCGGCATCATCGAAACGCCGATGATCACCGACCGCGTGTCGGGCGGCACCGAGGAAGGCCAGAAGACGATGATCGCGCAGGAGCCGATCGGCCGCATGGGCAAGCCCGAGGAGATCGCCGCCGCCGTCCTCTACATGTGCTCTGACGCCGCGGCGTTCATGGTTGGCCATGCGATGGTCGTCGATGGCGGCCAGACCATTGGTCTCGGCGGCTGACCCGACCGGCGACCAGGTGTTGTCGGCGGCGGATTGGCGGTCACGAGCGAGGATGCGGTTGCTATCCTCTCGGGCAGGTCCGGGATCAATAGGCGAGCGGATCTCACTATGTTGATCAAGTACCGACCGGTTGTCCGGTCCGGTCCTTTCCGGGAAGGCAGTGGCGCGACGATCAAGATATTTCGCCCCGCTGAGTGAAGTGTCACTGATATCGTCAGGCCGACAGGCATGGCGAAATGGCGGTCTAGGTGGCTACGAACGGAACGATATCAGCATGCGGTGACCGCGGGGCATACCGTCCGAAGGTCGCGAGAGCATGGTTGAGCCGGTTCTGCGGCTTGCAACGGTCGGACGAGGCACCGAGCTCGGTCTCGCCCAGGAAATGATGAAGCATTCCAAGCCGTGACACGAGTGCTTGCTGTAGACCGATTTCTCACGCGGGCTGAATACCGCTGCCAGTGAGATGGCGCGCGCGCCAGTAAGTTTGACGAACTATCTTTCTCGACTCAGCATCCCCACGACGCCGAGCGTGCTCGACCAATGACCGAATTGTGGCGCTTTGATAATGATCGAGGGTGGAAGCCGATGCTGTGCTGGCGCCAACAGCGGAGACGGGCGTCGGATGACGTTACTCCTAGAGACGGAGCCGGGATAACATGCGTCGTAATCCCGGTCCGATCCTCAGGCGGCCTTTGCTGCCATGCGTGCGGCGAGTTTCTCTTCCTCGGTCCACACCTTGCGGACGCGCTCCTTTGGCACCTTGACCTGCTTGACGGGGCCACCGCCGAGCACCGGCGCGCGCTTGGTCGAGTGCCGTGCAACCTCGCAATGCCACTCGTGATCGTCCTGAACGGTCAGCGTCCGGCCGATCTCCCGCTCGACATCGTGCAGCCACGCGCGCTGCTCGGCATCGCACAAGGTGATGGCGAAGCCGCTGCGTCCAGCGCGACCGGTCCGGCCGATCCGGTGGACATAGCTTTCCGGCAGGCTCGGCAGATCATGGTTGAACACATGCGTCACGGTATCGACGTCGATGCCCCGCGCCGCGATATCGGTCGCCACGAGCACCTGCACGGTGCCAGCGCGGAAGGCGTCGAGCGCGCGCTCGCGTTGGCCCTGCGACTTGTTGCCGTGCAGCGCCTCGGCCGTGATGCCAGCCTCGCCGATAAACGCACAGACGTCGTTGGCGATATTCTTCTGCAACGTGAAGACGACCGCCTGGCCCATGTTCGGCGTCTGCAACAGCGCCAGCAGCGCCGCCTTCTTGTCGGCCGCGTCGAGGAACATCACCGACTGGTCGATCCGGTCGACGGTGGTCGATGGCGGCGCGATCTCGACCCTGGCGGGATCGCGCAGCAGGCTGTCCGCCAGCGCGGCGATCGACTTGGGCATCGTCGCCGAAAACAACAGCGTGTGCCGATCCCTCGGCAGCGTCGCGACGATCTGCTCGATCGGCTTGGCGAAACCCATGTCGAGCATCTGGTCGGCCTCGTCGAGGACCAGCGCCTCGAGCTGCGACAGATCGCACAGGCCCTGCTCGATCAGATCCAGCAGGCGCCCCGGTGCCGCCACGATGATATCGACGCCATCCTCGAGCGTCTTGACCTGGTGGAACTGGCTTACCCCACCGAAGATCGTCATGACGCGGGGCTTCAGATGCCGACCGAAGCTTTCGAAGCCGGCGGCGATCTGCGAAACGAGTTCGCGGGTCGGCGCCAGGACCAGAATGCGGGCGCCGCCCTTGGGCGCGGGGCGGGTGTTCGCAGCAAGGCGGTGGAGCAGGGGCAGCGCAAAGGCTGCGGTCTTGCCGGTACCGGTTTGCGCCATGCCAAGCACGTCACGACCTTCGAGCAGCATCGGGATCGACTGCGCCTGGATCGGCGTCGGGCTGGTATAGCCTTCTTCCGAGAGCGCCCGCAGCAAAGCCGGCGCGAGCGAGAGATCGGCGAAAGTCATGGTCATGATTGCGTGGCGCCTCCAGCGCTGAGCGAGGCTGCGCCTGGTCGGGCTTAGCGGTATCCGAAGCGCGGGCTGTTAGGTAAAATGCTGCACTGCGTCAATATGCGATGCCGCTTTTTGGCCTCTCGGTCACGCGGTCGACGTCAGCATATCGAGAAAGGCGCGGATTTTCGCGCTAGACAGCCGGCGCGAGTGCTGGAGCGCCCAGATCTCGACCTTGGGGCCGTCATCGACGCCCCAGACGACGAGTTTGCCGGCTGCAATATTTTGCGCAGCGAGCAGCTTGGGCATGAGCGCGACGCCTGCGCCCGCAAGAACCGCATCCTGTACCATCAGGAAAGACGAGAACCGCAACCGCATCTGCGGGATGAGCATGCGCATGCCGTGCTCCGTCCTGATCCGCCACGGCGCATCGTGCGAGGTGGCGATATGCCCGACCGCCGGCACGGCCATCGCATCGTCGTTCCGCGCCGACACATCGCGCGACATGTCGGGCGATGCGACCAGAAGGCGTTCGTCTTCGAGGATGCGGCGCCCTACCAAGCGCTCGTCGGGATTGGGGTTGATCCGGAGTACCAGGTCGTAATTGTCTGCGACCGGATCGGCCATCCGATCCTCGGCGACGATCTCGAGCGTGACCTGCGGGTAGGCCCGGACGAACTCGGCGCCCACCTTGGACAGCAGGACATGCGCGAGAACGATCGGCGCGCTGATCCGGAGCGTACCGCGCGGCACTGATGCACCCGAGGCGACGGCGTGCTCGGCATCGGCGATCTCGGCGAGGGGGCCTTGGGTCTGTTCGTGCAACGCACGGCCTTCGGGAGTCAGGCGCAAACTGCGCGAGCCGCGGTCGATCAGCCGGACGCCCAGATAGGCTTCCAATTCGGTGACCTTGCGCGACAGAGTCGCCTTCGGACGGTGGGCCGCGCGGGCTGCCAGGCCGAAGCCTCCGTGGGAGGCGACGAGATTGAAGTCGGCCAAGGCAGCGAGATCCATGGACTGTTCCATTTTCAAGACGATGTGTCCTGATAATGGCATCTGTCGTGCAAAATCGGAACGTCTATCTTGCATTCAGCGGCGACGAGGTCGTCCGACGATCAAGGAGATGTTCGATGACGATATTGGTAACGGGCAGCACGGGCACCATCGGTACGCAGGTACTGGCTTTTCTCGACGGGCACGGCGCGGACGTCCGCGCGCTGACCCGTATGCCGGAGAATGCGCATTTCCCGGACGGCGTCGTCGCCGTCAAAGGTGATCTTTCGGATATCGACAGCGTACGCGCCGCGCTGAAAGACGTGAGCACGCTGTTCCTGCTCGCGCCCAACGCACCCGATGAACTGACGCAGGCGATGTTGACGTTGGATGCTGCGCGCGCTGCGAGCGTGAAGGGCATCGTCTATCTGTCGGTGTTCAAGGGCGAAGCCTATGCCGACGTACCGCACTTCGCAAGCAAGATGACGGTGGAGCGGATGATCCATGCCTCGGATCTGCCCGTCACGATCCTGCGCCCGGCCTATTTCATGCAGAACGACCTTCGGCTGAAGGACGCGCTGTCCAGTGGCGGCGTGTACGGCATGCCGATCGGCGGCATGGGCATTTCGATGGTCGATATCCGCGATATCGGAGAAGCCGCCGCCAAGGAATTGCTGCGCCGCGAGCAGTCCGACGTATCGCTCCCGCGCGAGACATATGAACTGGTCGGTCCCGACGCTCTCACGGACGAGACGATCACCGCGCTGTGGAGCACGGTGCTGGGGCGGTCGATCGGCTATGTGGGCAACGACCTAGACACCCTCGAACGGCAAATGAAAGCGTTCGGACCGGCGTGGCTTGCCTATGACATGCGGCTGATGATGCACCGCTATCAACAGGATGGTGCGATCGCCACCGACGACGAGATCGCCCGCCTGACGACCCTGCTCGGCCACCCGCCGCGTGCGTATCGCGACTTCGCAAAGGCCACCGCCGCAGCCTGGGCGACAGTCTGACTTCACCACAACCGTTATTATGGAGACGTCCCATGACCAGCATATTGTTCGTCGGCCAGAATCCCGAGACCGTGGACTTTTCGGATCCGTCACTGCCGCCCGGTTTCGACGCCGGCAAGATCAATGCCGGGATCGCCATCGCGGTCGAGAAAATCCGGGAACGCGGATGGCAGGGCGATACCTGCATGATCACGCCCGATGCCGCGGGCAGCGCTATGCTGGAAACGGCGCTGCGCCAGTCCTCGTATGATTGCGTGGTGATCGGTGCCGGCCTGAGGCTACCTCCCAGGAATCTCGGCCTGTTCGAGACCGTGTTGAACCTCGTCCACACCGTCGCACCAAGGGCTGCGATCGCCTTCAACACGCGGCCCGAGGACACGGCCGATGCCGCAGGCCGGCGGCTGCTCGTGCGCTGACGGCCGGTGCCATGGCCGGGCAGGGGGCGTGGAGGAACAAAGCCGCTTTACCGTTCACCCGCCAAATTCGAGACCTGCGCATGCCGAGACTCGCGGCGCGGTTTGGTGTGGCACTGGTTCACGATGGCGGCGGCGACACCAGCGGCGTCGCCATTCCAGCATCGCCTTGTCGACGGCCAAGGCCTTTGTTCATGACGCCGGGCCCGGGCCCGGGCCCGAGCATGTCGGCATGGCGCCGGACGGACGATAGAGCATCGCGACGTTACACCGCGCGTAACGCTTGCCGAACTCCTCCATGATCCCGGCGTCGTGGACGAAGCCGAGCTTCTCATACAGGTGGATCGCCGCCGCGCTTTTGACATTGCTGAGCAGATAGAGGCGGTCACAGCCCAATGCCTCGGCACGTGCGATGATCGCGTGCAGCAGGAATTCGCCGGCCTTCCTGCCACGCGCGCTGTGCAGCACGCCCATCTTGGTCAGTTCGAACTGACGATCGCCGGTTTTCAGCAGCGCGCAGGTGCCGACCATGCCAAGGGTCGGATCCTCGACGAACAGGATGTCGCCGCCCGGCGAGATGATCCGGTCCCGTGGATGTCGAAGCATGTCGATGTCGGTCTGTTCCAGCTGGTACATCGCTTCGATCCATTCGGCATTGATGTGGTAGAAGTCCTCCGCCAGCGCATCGCTGAAACGCCTGATCGCAAGACCGCCGGAGGGGCGTTGATCCAGCGGGCGATCCGCAAGCGCACGCTCGGTCGCGTCGATCAGGTCGAGCAGCGCGGGTGCGTCGCACACTTCGTTCACGGCAGCACGCAGGCGTGGCCACAGCACCGTGGTGGCTAGGTCCATCGCCTCGTCGCCTTTAGCACTGAGTGCCAGCGTCTTGCTGCGCTGATCGCGCACGTCGCGGCTCGTTTCGATGAGCTCCATCTCTACGAGCCGGGTCAGCATCCGGGTCACTGCCGGTTGGCTGATGCCCAGGATCTTGACCGCTTCGCCGACCGTCATCGGGCCTTGGCGATAGAGCGCGGTAAGGAGCGGCATCTGGCTCGGCTGGGTCGGCAGTCCGCAATCAACTGCGATCCGTTCGGCACCCGCCTGCAATCGCTCGGCTAACCTTTTGACACGGCTGCCCAACATGACAGCGCCCTCGATTGCCAACACGTCCTCCATTCTCACTCTCCGCCGCAACCCTATAACACGGTATATACCGTGTTATATTGGAGGGTGAAAGTTATAATCGATATATCGAGGTATCGTTCGCTCGAGGCGTGCCGCATAAGACACGTCCGGCCAGCGTAAGGCGATCGCGTGGCGGCACACACCTACCGAACGTCGTAGGTCAAAAGGACGGTGCCGTGCGGCATTGGCTTCGCACCGCGGAAGGCTAATTTCACCGTGCCGGCCAGACCGTCGGCACCATGCGACACAATGCCTTGCACGCTGTCGCCGCCATCGAGCGCAGGCGCGATCAGCACCTGAAGCTCGTCGACGAGACCGGCTGCGATCATCGATCCGTTGATCCCGCCACCGCCCTCAAGCAGCAACCGACGAATGCCGAAATGCGCTGCCAATGCGTCGAGGGCGGCTGCCAGATCGATCTGTGCAGTATCGGCCACGACGTAGGACACGCCATCTTCCGCAAGCTCCGCTAGATGCGCGTCCGGCACGTTGCTGCCCAGCAGCACGATGACGTGATCGCCGCCGATATCGCCCTTGTCGAAATGCAGCTTGCCCGATCGATCGACCGCGACCGCATAGCTGTCCGCAGTGGCCGCGATGTGGACGGGGCGCGTCACGGGCCCTGCAACGACGGAGGGATGCGCTGAGGCCTTCGACATTTCGGCCATCGTCACCCGCCCCACGAGCCAAGCGTCGGCCGACATCGCGTCGTGCAAACCCTCGTAGACCGCGCTCCACTCCTCGCGCGTCCCGTCGGGACTTTTGGTGTAGCGACTAGGATGCAGACGGCCATCGACCGACGAGATCATCAGGCAGGTCACGTGCGGCTTCATCAGGCGTCCTCTCGCATGGTTCGGGCCGCATCAATCGTTTCGATCGACGCAGCGGTGTCAAAGCGACGCAGCATCCGGTATCGTTCCACCGCGTCGGCAGCGGAGCCGACCGCGCGTCCCCTCAGTGTTGAGGGAAGGATAGTGGACAGTGAGCTTGAGACCGCCACGTGCAGCCGCTGCACGGGTGCCCGAAGGCACGAGGATCGTCGGCATCGAACGCATGTCGCGCGCCTTTACCAAATATCACCTGGACGATGGACGCGCGCTTCATCGGTTCAAGCATCCGGAACCGCACGCCACTCCGCACGATCATCCCTGGTCGTTCGAGACCGAGATACTCGACGGCGGCTATGTCGACGAAGTGTTCCACCTGAACGCGGACGGAAGCTGGCACAGCGAGCATTGTCATCGCGTGCCCGGCGAAACCTACCGCGTCGACGCCAACCACATCCATCGCATCGTCGCTTTGCCGGACGGCGAATGCTGGACGCTCGTCCGCGCCGGCCGCACCGAACGCGAAACCCGCTTCTGGCGCTTCGGCGACAGCGTCCAGTATCGCGCCTGGCACAGCAGGAAATGGCTTGGCTCGGGTTGACCCATTCGGATTTCACGACGTCCGCGGTAAGGGGACGGTAAACCGTAATTTGGGAAAGTCATGGTGCACCCGACTGGATTCGAACCAGTGGCCTCTGCCTTCGGAGGGCAGCGCTCTATCCAGCTGAGCTACGGGTGCCGGATGGTCCGCCTAGCAAAGCAAACCGGGGTGCGCCAGACGTTTTCGCGATCAGGCCTCGCCGGTTGCCGGATCGATGTCCAACTCCGGTGCCGGACTCGCGAGCGATCTACCCTTAGGCGGCGACGTCTTGGGTTTGTACGCGCAAAGATCGCTGACGATGCAGCGCCAGCATTCCGGGGTCCGCGCCTTGCAGACGTAGCGGCCGTGCAGGATCAGCCAGTGATGAGCATGCAGGCGGAACGGTTGCGGGGTCGCCTTGTCGAGCTTCAGTTCGACCGCGAGCGGGGTCTTGCCGCGGGCGAGGCCGGTACGGTTGCCGACGCGGAAGATATGCGTGTCGACAGCGAACGTCTCCGCACCGAACGCGACGTTGAGGACCACATTCGCGGTCTTGCGACCCACGCCGGGCAGGCGTTCGAGTGCGGCGCGGTCGTTGGGCACCTCGCCGCCATAGTCGTCGATCAGCATCTGCGAGAGCGCGATGACGTTCTTCGCCTTGGTGTTGTAGAGCCCGATCGTCTTGATGTGGCGCTTCAGCTCGTCGATGCCGAGCGCGACCATCTTCTCGGGCGTATCGACCTCGCGGAACAGCGCGCGCGTCGCCTTGTTCACGCCGACGTCGGTCGCCTGCGCCGACAAGGCGACCGCGACGACCAGCGTGTACGGATTGACGAATTCCAGCTCGGTCACGGGGTGCGGATCGGCTTCCGCCAAACGCGCGTAGAACTCGATGACGTCGGCCTTCTTCACGCCCTTAAAGCCCGAGCACGTCTCCCATCCGGTAGCGTCCGGCGGGCTGTCCCGCGAGCCAGATCGCCGCACGCACCGCACCGCGCGCGAAAATCGAGCGATCGTCGCCGCGGTGGTTGAGTTCGATCCGCTCGCCTTCGCCCGCGAAGATCACGCTGTGGTCGCCGATCACCGATCCGCCGCGCAGTGACGCAAAACCGATCGTGCCTTCGGTCCGCGCGCCGACGAGCCCCGCGCGGCTGTCGACGCGGAGTTCGGCGAGCGTCGTGCCGCGGCCCTTGGCGGCGGCGTCGCCGAGCAGCAGCGCGGTCCCCGACGGCGCGTCGACCTTGTGCTTGTGGTGCATCTCGACGATCTCGACGTCCCAGTCGGACCCGAGCCGCGCGGCGGCCTCGCGGACGAGAATGCCGAGCAGGGTGACGCCGAGCGAGGTGTTGCCGGTCTGGAGGATCGCGATGTCCTTCGCCGCGTCGTCGATCATCGACTGGTGCTGCGGCGACAGGCCGGTCGTGCCGATGACGATAGCGGTACCAGCGGCGCGCGCGGCGGCGAGATGCGCCTCGACCGCCGAGGGCGTCGAGAAATCGACCAACACGTCGGCGATCCGGGCGAGCGGGTTCGGGTCCTCGCGCGCATCGACGCCGCCGGCGAGCGATGCGCCGGCCGCTTCGATCGCCTCGACGATCGCGCGGCCCATGCGTCCTGCGCTACCATAAATGCCGATCGAGGTCGTCGTGATGGCGGATGGGGCGGGTTGGGGCGCGAGCGTTTGCATGCGCGGCGCTTTGCACCAACCCGGCCCTTGGGGACAGGGGCGAACGGCAGGCCGAGTTATTTCTTCGCGGAATTGGCGCAGGCGGTTGGCGGCTCAAGCCTTTTCGACGAGCGTCCGGACCAGGTCGAGATCGGCGGGCTTGTCGACGTCGACCGCGGCCAGGCCGAATGGGCTGGCGACGGCGGCTGCGTCGAGGCCGGCGAGGCGACCGAGATGCGCGATCGCCGCGACCAGCGTCAGGCGGCCCGACAGATACCGAATCAACGTGCCGATCCCGAGCCGGCGGACGATCCGCCACGGCCGCTTGCGGTCCGCCTCGACCTGGGCCCAGAGATCGAGTGCGGCGACCGAGCGCGGCGTTGCGAAGTAGAACAGGTTGCACCCCGACCACGCGCCGTCGGCAAAGCGCAGATAAGTGCGGCGCGTGCCCGGCGCAGCGGCTTCGATGACGTCCTGACGTGCGAGCAGGGCGCCGACATCGGCCTGTGCGGGGACGTCGGCGAGGAAACGCGTGACCCATTCGGGCTGCAGCAGCGCGTGGTCGGCGGTCGTGACCAGCAGGGGGGCGCCGAGCGCTTCGATGCCGTCGCGGACGCTGCGGCTGGGACCGGATGCCGCGTCGAGCACGATGAGGCCGAGCGCGGTTGCCGCTGCACGGACCGCGTCGTCGGAGACCGATACCGCGATCGTACGCGCGCCGGCTTCCCGCAAAGCCTCGGCGACGCGGGCCAGCAACGTCTCGCCGTCGAGCACGATCAGCGCCTTGTGCGACACGCCCGCATAGGTCGCGACCGGATCGACGCCGCCGCGCGAGCCGGCGAGGATCAGCGCGTTGAAGCCGCGACCATCCGCGCTCATACCGTCTTCGGCCCGGTTTGCGCGCGCGCCCGCCAGACTCGCCAGAACACGCCCGGCGCGGCCAGGATCGGGTGCTTTTCGCGCCACGGGGTCAGCGGCACCGCGACGCCGGTATGCCGCTCGACCTTCCACACGCCGTAGCGTGCGGCCCCTTCGAAGGTGAACGCCGCCCGGATCAGCCGTGCGACGTTGAGCGGCTTGCCCGCACGTCGGCGACGGCCCCACGCACGCAGCAACGCGTTCCGTCGCGCTGCCGACAGATCGGGTTTCAGCATGCCCGCCTCGTCGCGATAGGCGATCCCGTCGGCGGTCCAGGCGAGCGGCAGGAGTTCGGCGTAGCGACCCGGATCGAAGCCGAGGATCTGGCCCTCGCGGCCCTTGCGCTCGACGCGGAGTTCGGCGGCATAGGTCTGGCGGAACAGCGCCCGCCAATAATCGTCGGCGGTACCGGTCTGGGGGCCGAGCGCGGCGGCAAAGCGCGCGGCGGACTTCGCCGCATCGCCGATCGCCACGGCGACCTTCGACGCGGTTGCCGGATCACGGACCCAGACGAGCGCGGAGGGTTGGACGAAGCGCGTCCAGATCGTCGTGTCGAGCGTCTGCGCGGCGGCGGCCTTCGCAAACGTCGCCAGCCGCATCGTCGCGATCTTCGCGCGTAGCGTCTCGCCGTGCAGGTCGAACTCGCGGTAGCTGACGGTCGGCCAAAGCCCGCGCTCGGGCGGGCCGGCGGTCAGCACGTAGAAATCCAGCACTCCCTCGGTCTCGCCGGTGCGCAGGTTCGAGCCGTAGAACAGTACCGCCGCAGTCTCGGGCGCTTCCCCTGCAAGTATCGCCGCGACGTCACGGACGGCGGCGATGGTCGGGACGTGCAACTGGCGGCGGACGACGTCGCCGAGCGTGATCACGGGACGACGAAACGCAGCGCGCGTGCCTCGCGGATGGTCAGGTCGCCACCGGGATAGACTTCGCCGTCGAGGATGAAGCCCGAGTCCATCGACAGGTCGAAGCTCGGCGAATCGATCCGGTGATACCCCGCACGATCGAGCCACGCGGCCGGCGATCCGGCGACGATCAGCGGCGTCGCGGCGGCGAGCCAGCGCGGCGGCGCATCGACCAGCAAGGTCTTCAGTCCGGCGCGCGGCACGCCGAAAGGTCGTATCCCGATCGGCATCCGCTTCAGCGTCGACGCGAGAAGGATATAGCGGGCGCGATCGCTTTCGGCATTCCTGCCTGCGGCATGGACGCCCTCGTCACCGCGGGACTGGAAGCGGATCCGCATCCGGTTGCCCGCGCGCCACGAACTGTTCGCACCACCGAACAAGGTCTGGAGGATCGCCCAGCACAGCGCCAACCCGACCGCAACGCCGTTGAACGCTCCTGCGCGGTGGGTGCGCTGCGCGAGCGCAGTGGCGTCGACGAACGCGCCCGCGCCCAGCAGGAAGCCGTGCAGGCGCATGCCGGTGTCCTTGCGGACGACCTCGATCGGATGGCGGATCTTGACGTTCCCGTCGCGCGCCGCGCTGAGCGCCTGATCGAGCGTCCAGTCATCGGGAATACCGAGATCGAGCGCCAGCGCGTTGGTCTTGCCCGACGGCACGATCGCCACGCGGGGGGCTGCACCGGTCCATACGCGTGCAGCGGCGGTCATCACGTCGCGGATCGTGCCGTCGCCGCCGTCGATTACCAGCAACTCGATGCCGTGCCGCGCGAAATCGGTCAGCACTTCGGCGAGTTCGGCCTGCGTGCGCGGGGTCACGGCCAGCACGGTACCCGACAGGAACGGCTTGGTCGCTTCGACGCTGCTACGATTGCGGTGGCTTTTCGGGTTGCAGATGATGCCGGTACGGATCTTCGCCGCCGCATCGCGCGGACTCACGCCGGCCTGTTCGGGGTCGGTCGAATCGATCATGCCCTCGGGCCGCCAGACCGGCAGGGCCGGCGGCGAAAGAGGGTGCCCGCCAAAGGCATGAAAGTTCGAAACAGCATCAGCCACGATATAGGATACCTATCACGGCGCATAACCGCTACAAATTTGTGTCAGGAAGATTTCCATTCCGCTGCGACCAGCAGATTTCGGATCACCGGCGGTACCGCATTTTCATCCGCACGATCGTTCCCGTTGCCGGCAACGCGGTACGGACCGCTTCGAAAGACGGCAGCCCGATCGAGGTCGGCGCATCGTTGGAAAAGCCGAAGCCTTCCTTCGGCGCGAACAGCGTCCGGTTGAAATCATGGTCGCTATTCTCATCGTGATACTGCGCGATCGCGTAATGTCCGGGCTTCAGCCAGAAGCACGCATGCGGGCTTGCTGCGGACACGCGCGCGCGTGCCAGCTTGCCGCCCTTTGCCAAGAACCGTTTCTTATCATCGGGATAGAGTGTGAAGGCCACTTCGCCGACAGCGTTGTGCATCGCCGTCGCCTCGACGATCAGCTTTGCGTTGCCGTTACCGGGCACGCCTTCGCACGCCTCGGAAGCTTGCGCCGAGACGGGCATCAGCAGTGCCGCCGCGCCCAAGCTCAAAGACATTACACTCTTCATGATAGGGCTTAGGCGCGAAAAAGATGGCCGAAGCACGGCGCGCACATGACATTTGCGACGCGAACGAGGCGTTCGTCGCGAGGTTACGTCCTATCGTCTATCGAATGCGCCTTACGCGGGACGACATGTCTTATGCGAGCCAGCTTACCAGCGTTTCGCCCCTGGCCTTGCGGGCAATAGCCTGCACCAACCGCACGCTATGGACCACCAGCGAGATCGCGGTCCATGCGGCCACCCCGATGATTCCCCAGTCCGGTCGCGTCACCAGCAATCCTGCGAACAGGATCACCATGTTCGGATTGCGTCGCGCGGTGATCAACCGGAACCAGCTGTCGAACCGCTTCCAGACATGGATGTGCATCCCGAACCGAACGATGAACGCCCCCTCGATCAGGCGTTGCGCGACGTAGCCGAACAGCATCGTACCGATCACGACCCAGAACATGCCGTCTTCGAGCGGCCGGCCGTAAGGTGCACACCCCGCCGCCCAGGCCCACCACCAGAAGGGGGGATGCACAAGGTCAACGCCGTGATCCCACGCGTTCCCCAGCTTGGACGCGGTAATCGTGCACCGGGCCAGTTTCCCGTCGACGGTGTCCAGCACCATGAAGACCAGGCCCGTGGCGAGCCCGGTCCAGAACCAGCCATGCCAGAACGCGACCGTCGCGACGATGCACAGGACCGATCCCAGCGCGGTCACCTGGTTCGGCGTGATCCCGGCGCGCGCGCAGAGCCGCGTGATCGCCAGCGCCCATTCCGGCCACAGATATTTGGTCAGCAGGTCGGTGACGCCCTTATACGCACCGACATAGCTCGCGCGCTCGATCGCCGGGACTGCGGCGGGGGTGAGCAACTCGGCGAACGGCTTTTCCCGTTTACGCAGCGCTTCGTTGAGAATACCCTCTTCCGCCTCTGCGGCGATGACGGTCAGCCCGGTCACCAACGGCGCCTCGCCGAGCATCGCGGCAATCATGCGCGCGCGTTCGTCGCTATCACGGACATGCGCGAGAACGGGGACGCCGGTACGCGTGACGACCGTGCCGGGCCGCGTCTTCAGATACGCGACCCACATCGGATCGAATGCATAGGCAAGATTGGCCAGGATCGCCGGGCCGGCGTCGCTCTTATGCCCGTCGTTCTTGTCGCCGCCGTCCGTATCGCCATCGTCCGTATAGGTTGTCAGGCCTTGCGCGACGCCGATCCGGCGGACGCGTTCGGTATTGGTCATGCCCCATAACAAGGTGGCATTGCTTCTGACGGAGACGAGTGCTGGCGTGTCGTGCATGGGGTGCCGATAGCCGATTGCGGACGAATTGCGAACGCCGCCGTAGACCGGTCAGCGTCGCAGGGCTGCGATCACCTCGCGAGCGGCACGTTCCGGGGCACGGCCGGACACGTCGCCCAAGGCCTCGTCGACGAACCGGACTTGAAACGCGGTATAGTCGGGATGCACCATCGGCGCGCGCTCGATCGCGGGAAGCAGGGCGGCAAGCGACTCCACGACCTCTCCCGCGTCCCACATCGCGTAGGATGCGTCGCCCTTCCAGTCTGCGTCGAGCGCGTTCAGGAACACGCAGGGTCGCGGTCGCATCAGATATTCGACGACCTGGCTCGACGTATCGCCGAGATACAGGTCCGCGGCGGCGGTATAGCTGCCGTCGACCATCGCGAAGCTGTCGAGATCGGCATGGATTCCGCTGCGCCCCTCAAGGCTGGCGACGAACGCGGGCAACGCCGGCGCACGCTCGACGAGACGCTGGTGCGGTGCGAAGATCAGGTTGAAGCGGCCGTCCGCCAGAATGCGCTCGACAACTTCCGGCCCCCAGCGCCACCAGGACGACCGGTGCGCCTGCCAGTGCGGGTTATACAGGATCACCGGCTTGGCATCCGCGAACAACCGGGCGTGCGGGGTCCGCTGGCGAAAGGCGGCCTTCACATACCCCGTCGTGACGATCCGCGCGGGATCGTCGCCGCCCGCGATCAGCGCACCGCGGTCGCGTTCGGCGGCGACCAGCGTCCGCCATCCCGCGCGCCGTCGCCAATGCCCGCGCGCCATCATCGATCCCGCACCGTGGAAGGTGTCGATGAACCGCGTCCGCAACGGCAGTATCGCCGGCAGCCACAGGCTCGTCTGTTCGGCGCAGACGACCACCGCGGTCCGCGCGAGATACGGCGCGAGGCGGATCAGCATCGGCAGCTTGGCGGGCAGGGGGGGATTGCGACCGTCGGCATAGCCGGCAAGGCTGCGGAAGCCGGGCGCCCGCCGGATGCGGACCGTCGTTATCCCCGCATCGCGAACCCAGGCGCCCAGCAGCGTCTCGTGCATCGACGTGCTCACCCAGAGGTCGATCGGCAGGTCCGGCTCGACCGCGACCAGCGCCTCGACGATCGGATAGAGATGCGGGATCAGCAGCGTCTCGCCGAGAAACAGGAACGCGACCTTCTGAGTCATGATCCTGGAAAACTCTCCGCAGGCGCGTCATGGTCGTGCTGCCACAGCGCGATGTCTTCCGGGCGGTCGATCTCCTGCCAGCGGACATTCCCTGCGATCCGCACCGTGCGGACGCCGACGGTCTCCGCGACGCGCCGGACGACAGCGTGATGATAAGCGTGGATGCCGTCCTCTTCACCGATCACCGCGCGCAACGCCTCGGCATAGGCGCCGCCGCCGGTCGAGACGATCAGGCCGAGCGACCGATCGGTGGCCTGGTGCCCGACCAGATGCTTGCCGACCGCCACGACAGCGTCGCCGTTCGCCTCGACCAGCATATCGTCGAGCCCCGGCGTCACCAGCGGCTCGATGACCAGCTTCACGCCGGATGCTCCATCGGCAAGCGCCGCGCGCAAAATGGCCGCATCGAACAGTGTGTCGCCGTTCATCAGCGCGAACGGCGCTTCCAGATATCCGCGTGCCGCCCAGACGCTGCCAATGCTGTTGGCGATTCCCCAGAACGGATTGAACACGAGCTCAGAGGGTACGCCACCGTCGCGCGCCGCCAGATGCGCCGCAACCTGCTCGATCCGGTAGCCGCCGACGATCACCGCTCCCTCGAACCCGGCCTCTGCCACCGCGTCGAGCTGATGATCCAAGATCGCACGACCACCGACCTGCACGAGGCATTTCGGCGTCGTCAGCGTCAACGGCAGCAGTCGTGATCCGTGACCGGCAGCAAGGATGATGGCCTTCATGGTCGCGGACTTACGCACGAAGTGTGGCAGGAAAAAAGCTGCTACGTATCGTGCGATCATGCTGCACTGCAGCGGAACTCGCATGCCCACCCGGCCGTTGCGCTCAAATGCGCATGTTCAGATCGCTCCACATACCCCCCGAATGGGTCTGGCTGGAGAGCGTCGCCGTCGTCTCGGCGGCCGTCCTCGTCGCGCTGGTCGCGCATTGGCTGACGATGCGGATCGGCGGCCATGCACAGCGGCGCTCGACCGCCAAGACCGACGGCCTCGTCCTCGCCCGCGTGCGCCGCCCGTTGCGCGCGGTATTCGTCTCGGTCGCAGTCGCGTTCGTCGCGCGAATCCTGCCGATGGACAACGACATCGAGGATCTGTGGAAGCAGTTGCTCGGCTTCCTCGTCCCAGCACTGCTCGGCTGGCTCGCGGTCGCGGCGCTGCGCGCGTTTCAGGACGTCATCGAGATCCGCGCCGACATCTCGGTCGAGGACAATCTTCGCGCCCGCCGGAAACGCACGCGCGCGGCGATCCTCGGGCGGATAGGCACGTTCTTCATCATCTTCGTCAGCGTCTGCCTGATGCTGCTCAGCGTCCCCGGCATCCGCTCGATCGGCGTCACGCTGATGGCGTCGGCGGGTATCGCCGGCCTCGTCGTCGGTGCCGCCGCGCAGCCCGCGCTGAAGAACCTGATCGCCGGCGTGCAGATGGCGTTCACCGAGCCGATCCGGATCGACGACGTGCTGATCGTCGACGGCGAATGGGGGCGCGTCGAGCAGATCAACCTGACCTTCGTGGTCATCAAGATCTGGGACGAACGCCGCCTCGTCGTGCCTGTGTCGAAGTTCCTCGAACAGAGCTTCCAGAACTGGACGCGCGAGACCAGCCAGTTGATGGGCTCGGTGTTCTGGTATCTCGATCCGTCCGCCGACGTGCCGCGGCTGCGTGAGAAACTGGGCGAGATCGTCACGTCCAACCCGCGCTGGGACAAGCGGTTCTACAATCTCCAGGTGACCGACGTGAAGACCGACTGCATCGAGCTGCGCGGGTTGATGACCGCGAAGGATGCCGCGATCGCGTTCGACCTGCGCTGCGACGTGCGGGAAGCGTTGCTGAAGTATATCCGCGAGGAAATGCCTGAGGCTATCCCGAGAAACCGCCTGCTGATGGCGCCGGACCCGGTGGCGCGCCCCTAGACGAATCCTCCCCCGCCAGGGGGAGGTGGCGCCGAAGGCGACGGAGGGGGAGGCACGCGCCACGTACGTTCCGTGTCCTCCCCCTCCGTCTAGCAAGTGCCAGCCACCTCCCCCTGGCGGGGGAGGATTGAATTACGCCTCGACGTGCTCCGGCACTGCCTCGAGCGCAGTGATGAACAGCTCGCACCACCACATCACGTCCTCCTTCCGGACGTTGTCGATCAGCTTCTCCCACCGCGCTTTCCGTTCGGCGAGAGGCATCTTTAGCGCCCGGTCGATCGCGTCGGACATTTCCTCCGGACTGTACGGATTGACCAGCACCGCGTCCTTCAACTGCGTCGCTGCGCCCGCAAAGTGCGACAGCACCAGCACGCCCGGATCCTCAGGGTCCTGCGCCGCGACATATTCCTTCGCAACCAGGTTCATCCCGTCGCGCAACGGCGTCACCAGCCCGACGCGAGCCGCGCGATAAATCCCCGCCAGCACATCGCGCGGGAACCCCTGGTTGACGTAACGGATCGGCGTCCAGTCGATGTCCGAATATTCGCCGTTGATCCGCCCCGACATCGAATCGAGGTTCGCGCGGATCTCCTGATACGTGTCGACCTTCTCGCGCGAAGGCGGCGCGATCTGGAGCATGTAGACCAGGCCCCGCCGATCCGGGTGCGACCCCAAGAACCGCTCATACCCAGCGAACCGCTCGGCGAGACCCTTCGAATAATCGAGCCGGTCGACCCCGACGATCAGGCTGCGCCCGGTCGCCGACATGTACATCCGCTCCTTGGCATGCCGCGCCGCGTCGCTGTTCGCCGACTTCTCGAAGTCCGCGGTCTCGATCCCGATCGGTGTCGTGATCGCCTTGATCGTGCGGTCGCCGACCGTCACCCAGCCATCCTCGCCGACCACGCCGTCGAGCTGGCTCGTCACGTAATGCAGGAAGCTGTCGAGCCAGTCCTGCGTCTGGAAGCCGATCACGTCGTACGCGAACATCGATTCGACCAGCGCACGGTGGCTCGGCAGCGACAGCAGCATCGCCATCGGCGGCCACGGGATGTGGAGGAAGAACCCGATCTTGTTCTCGACGCCGAGCTTGCGGAGTTCCTGGCCAAGCGGGACGTGGTGGTAATCGTGGACCCACACCAGATCCTCGGGCTCGATCAACGGCAGCACCGTCTCCGCGAACCGCTTGTTGACGCGAGCATAGCCGCTGGAGAAATCGCGCTCGAACTCGGTCAGGTCGATCCGGTAGTGGAACAGCGGCCACAAGGTCCGGTTCGCATACCCATTATAATATTCGTCGAAATCCTGCTCTTCGAGGTCGATCGTCGCGGTGGTGACGCCCTTGCCCTGCTGGAAATTGATATGTCCGGTGAAGGTCTCGGTGGTCGATCCCGACCAGCCGAACCACACCCCGCCCTTTTCGCGGAGTGCCGCGAGCAACGCGACCGCGAGGCCGCCCTGGTTGCCCGAAGGCGCATCGACCGACTGGACGCGGTTCGAGATGACGACGAGGCGGCTCATCGGACAGCGCTCCACGGCTTGCTGAGCAGGACCGCGCAGTTGATCAACCCCACCAGCGAATAGGTTTGCGGATAATTGCCCCACAGTTCGCCGGTATTCGGATCGATATCCTCCGACAGCAGCCCGGCGGGCGTCCGCCGTGCGACCATCTCGCAGAACAGCGCGCGGGCGTCGGCGGTCCGGCCGGTCGCATGCAGCGCCTCGATCAGCCAGAAGGTGCAGACGTTGAACGCGGTGTGCGGCAGGCCGAAATCATCCTCGGTCGCATAGCGCAGCATGTGGCTCCCGCGCCGCAGACCCTCCTCGACCGCCTTCAGCGTCGACTGGAAGCGCGGATCGTCGGGCGCGAAGAAACGCAGGTCGAGCAGCTGGATCAGGCTCGCATCGAGATCGTCGCCACCGAACGTCGCCGAGATACGCTGCGTATCCTCGCGCCACGCCGATTGCTCGATCGTCGTGCGGATCGTGGTCGCACGCTCTTCCCAAAACGTCCGGCGATCTTCGAGCCCGAGAACCTCCGCCGCATTGGCCAACCGGTCGCACGCCGCCCAGCACATCGCCGCCGAATAGGTGTGGACATGCGCCTTCGTGCGCAGCTCCCACAGCCCTGCGTCGGGCTTGTCGTACGTCTCCCACGCGCGGTCGCCGACCAGTTCGAGGCTCTTGAAGTCCTCCTCGCTCGACATCCGGAACAGGCGCTTGTCGAAGAACGCCTGGACGTCGGACAGGATGATCTGGCCGTATGCGTCGTGCTGGATCTGCTCGTACGCCTGGTTGCCAACGCGGACCGGGCCCATCCCGCGATAGCCGGGCAGGTCGCTCTCGATCCGCTCGATCAGCGTCGCCTCGCCGCCGACCCCGTAGAGTGGCTGGACGTGCCCCCCCTTCGACGCATCGACGATGTTGCGCAGATATTCGAGATACCCCTCGAGTACGTCGAGCGCACCCAGCCGGTTGAGCGCCTGCACCGTATAATAGGCATCGCGGATCCAGCAGTAGCGATAGTCCCAGTTCCGCTCCGACCCCTCATGCTCGGGGATCGAGGTGGTGAGCGCGGCGACGATCGCGCCGGTTTCCTCGTGCTGGCACAGCTTCAGCGTGATCGCCGCGCGGATGACGACGTCCTGCCATTCGACCGGCGTCGCGAGCCCGCGCACCCAGTGGCGCCACTCGTCCTTGGTCCGCGACAGCATCGCTTCGGCCGCCTCGTGCAGCACGCCCGCGAAACTCTCGTCGGGGCCGAGGAACAGGTGCATCTGGCGCTCGAGCCGGAACCAGTTCTCGCCGACGATATGCCCGACCGGCGCATCGGTGGTCAGCCGCAGCGTCTGGTCGTCCATCAGGAAGCGGATGTGGTTCGAACCCTGCGTGTGCTCGGTCGGCTTCCCCCAGTTCGTCGCGACCCGCATCCTAACGCGAATGCGCGGCGAGCCCGCGACCGGCTTGACGATCCGCACGAAGCTGGTCGGGCGATAGGTCCGCCCCTCCCGCACGAAGCGGGGGCAGAAATCGATCACCTCGACCGCGTTGCCAGCCTCGTCCTCATGCCGTGTCACCAGGATCGGCGTGTTGCGGATATAGGCCTGCGTGGTTTTCGCACCGCCCTCGAGTTCGATCGCCCAGAATCCGGTCTTGGGCGCATCGCCACCGAGCAGCGCGCAGAACGCGGGGTCGCCGTCGACGCGGGGCACGCAGCCCCAGACGAACGTGCCGGTCTTGTCGATCAGCGCGGAGACCTGGCAATTGCCGATCGGCCACAAGTTCATGTCGGCTTTTTGGGTAGGTGCGGTCATCGTGTTTCCAACATGGGTGTTTCCAATATGGCAGCAATCCAGTCGCGAAGTGCGGCAACGTCGTCCAGGCGGTAGGTGGCGGCGGTAGGCCGTTGCTCGCCGATCAGCACGCCCGCCCCGCCAAGGTCGCGCGCGGCCTCGAACCCGTCCTCGTCGGTGACGTCGTCGCCGAAGAAATACGGCACGCTGCCCACCATTGCCGGGGCATCGATCAGTTTGCGGAGCGCGGCGCCCTTGTCGCCGGGGGTGCGCAACTCGACCATCATCTTGCCGCGCTGAAGTGTGAGGCCGTGGGCGGCGGCGAGATCCTCGGCGAGGCGGACGGCGGCGGATTCGAAGTCCGGCGCCATCCGGTAATGCAGGCCGGCGCCGAGGCTCTTGGCTTCGTAGACGAGTCCGTTGGCGTCGGCGAAGTCGCGAAAGGCGTCGGCGGCGGCTTCGAGCGAGGCGGGGCGCTCAGCGGCAACATGGCCGTCGTCGGGCGTACGCGTTTCGGCCCCGTGGCTGCCCGCGACCGCGAACAGATGTGCGTGGCGCCCGAGCATCGCGTCGAGCTGCGCGATCGACCGCCCGCTGATGATCGCGACGCGACCGGGGAAACGCTCGGCGAGCGTATCGAGCGTATCGAGCAGCATCTGGCTCACCACGACCGCATCCGGCGTGGCGGCAAGGTCGACGAGCGTCCCGTCGAAATCGAAGAACAGGCTCACGGCGTCAGGCACGGCAAGGGGCGGCGCGAGGACATCAGTCGCGGGCTGGCGTTCGGCTAGCATCATCCCTGAACCCCTAGCGCCACCGCTCCGTTCCGCTGCACTGCAAAATTGGAACGGGTGCGGTTTGATTCTTGGGGGGTGGGAGGGGGGGGCTTCACACCTGCACCACCACCCCGGCGAAGGCCGGGGCCCAATTGGAAAGGCAGTTGTAATAGCCCGCAGTCATTTATTAGCCCGGTCCGCCCAATTGGGCCCCGGCCTTCGCCGGGGGGGGGGTAGCGGATGCGGCCCTCACACGCCTCCGTCATGCCGGGCTCGTTCCGGCATCCACCGTTCCGCATCCTCAGGACCCAGAGAGAATGCGGAACGGTGGACTCCGGAACAGGTCCGGGGTGACGGAAGCGCCAGCAAACCTTGTTTCCCCGCGAAGGCGGGGACCCAGACTGGACTCCCGCCTTCGCGGGAGAACAAGTAGCGGGGGCTCAAGTTAAACAGTGCGTACAGGTCCCATCGGGATAGCAGCCACGCAAGTCCGCGGCGCCGGCGCTAGATGAAGCCGCCCCCCTCCACCCCACCTGCGACACCTCGCGACACAAAACCGCTGGACTAGCCCCAGCCGCTTGGTCATGCCTGCCGCCCATGTCCCGCGTCCGCGCCCTCCTCATCGCACCCGTCTCCGCGGCCGTCCTGCTAGCCGGCTGCACCGTCGGCCCGGACTACCACCCCAAGGCGGCGGCAGAGCTCGGCGTCCCCGACGCATACTCGGTCACTTCCGAGACCAAGCCCGAAGACCTCACCCGCTGGTGGCAGAAGTTCGACGACCCCGTCCTCGGCCAGCTCGTCGAGCAGGCCGCCGCCGCCAACCTCGACATCGCGCAGTCCGTCGCCCGCCTCCGCCAGGCCCGCGAAAGCCTGCTCCAGAACCGCGCATCGCTGCTCCCGACGGTCAACGGATCGGCCGGGTATCAACGCAACGAGAACGTCCGCGGCGGCGGGCGCTCGTTCACGTTGCCCGACGGCACCGTCGTCGATACAGGTGGCGGCGGCGCGAACAGCTTCACGCTCGGCGCCAGTGCCAGCTACCAGGTCGGCGTGTTCGGCGAGATCCGCCGCACCGTCGAGGCGAGCCGTGCCGATTACGCCGCGTCGGGCTACGACTACGCCACCGTGCTCATTTCCGTCGAAAGCGAGGTCGCGCGCAACTACGTGCTCGCCCGCTCGTACCAGCAGCAACTCGCCAACGCCCGCGCCTCGCTCGCGATCCAGGACGACAATCTCGAGATCGCCGGCTTCCGCGTCCAGGCGGGGCTCGTCTCCAGCGTCGACGCCGAACAGGCCCGCGCCCAGCGTGCCCAGACCGCCGCGACGATTCCCAGCCTCGACCAGCAATACGCCGCGGCGGTCGCCCGCATCGGCGTGCTGACCGGCCAGGCACCCGGCGCGCTCCGCACTATGATGGCACCGGCCAAGGCGATCCCGACCGGCCCCGCCGCGGTCGGCGTCGGCATCCCCGCCGACACGCTGCGCCAGCGCCCAGACATCCGCTCCGCCGAACGCGCGCTCGCCGCCGCCACCGCGCGGATCGGCGTCGCCAAGGCGCAGCTCTATCCCGCGCTCGCGATCACCGGCAACCTCAACACCAACGCGACCTCGATCGGCAACATCGGCGACGCGATCACCGGCAGCCTCTTCGCCGGCCTGACCCAGGCGATCTTCAACGGCGGCCGTCTGCGAAGCCAGGTCCGCACCAGCGAAGCCGCCGCCGACGGTGCGTTCGCGCTCTACAAATCGACCGTCCTCACCGCGCTGGAGGATGTCGAGAACGCCGTCGTCGCGCTCCAGACCGCGCAGGAACGCGAGCGGCAGTTCGCGATCGCGCTCGACGCGTCGAACAATTCCGCGATCCTCAGCCGTAGCCAATACCGCACCGGCCTCACCGATTTCACCACGCTCAACCAGCAGGAAACCGCGCTCCTGTCCGCGCGCAACGGCGCCACGCAGGCGCGCGCCGACGCGGCGACCGCGTTGATCGCACTCTATGCCGCACTCGGCGGCGGCTGGGACTCCACCGTGATCCCGCAAGCGCCCATATCCAATCCAGAGGCACGCTGATGGCCGACGCATCGATCGACGACTTCCTCGGCGTAAAGCCGCAGGCCCCCTGGAAACGCTACGTAAAATGGGTCGTGATCGCGGTCGGCGTGGTCCTGCTGTGCCTGCTGCTCGCAAAGTGTTTCGGCGCGAAAGAACAGACGCAATATTCCACGCAGGCCGCGCAGCGCGGCAACCTGACCGTCAGCGTCTCGGCAACCGGCAAGCTCGCCCCGACCACGCAGGTCACGGTCGGCTCGCAGCTGTCGGGTCTCGTCACCAAGGTCGTCGTCGACGTCAACGACCGCGTCACCGCCGGCCAGCCGCTCGCGCTGATCGATCCCGAACAGCTCGACGATCAGATCCGCCAGACCAGCGCGCAGCTTGCTGCGAACCAGGCGCAGGTCGCGCAGGCACAGGCCACCGTCGCCGAATCGCGGGCACAGCTGAACCGCCTCGAAGAGGTCTCGCGCCTCTCGGGTGGTCGCGTGCCGTCGAAGACCGAGCTCCAGACCGGCCGCGCCGACTACGCGCGCGCCGTCGCGGCGCAGAAGGTCGCCGAAGCCAACGTCGTCGCCAGCCGCGCGCTTCTCGCGCAGAACCAGACGCAGCGCGCCCGTGCGATCATCCGCTCGCCGGTGACGGGGGTGGTGCTCGCGCGCCAGATCGACCCAGGCCAGACCGTCGCCTCGTCGTTCAACACGCCGACGCTGTTCGTGATCGCCGAAGATCTCACCAAGATGAAGCTCGAGGTCGCGATCGACGAAGCCGACGTCGGCGAGGTCAAGATCGGCCAGAAGGCCAGTTTCACCGTCGATGCGTTCCCAGGCCAGACCTTCCCCGCGACGATCAGCCGGGTCGATCTCGGCTCGAACCTGACGGTCAGCTCGGCCACCTCGTCGACCTCGACCACCGCGACCTCGACCACCGGGCAGGTCGTCTCGTACGCCGCCGACCTGACGGTGGGTAATCAGTCGCTGACGCTGCGCCCCGGCATGACCGCGACCGCGGACATCGTGACGTCGGACAAGCGCAACGTCCTGCTCGTCCCCAACGCCGCGTTGCGCTTCAAGCCGACCGCGGCGTCCGGCGATGCGGGCGGCGGCATCGCCGGCTCGCTGACCTTCCGTCCGCGTCGTGGCGGCGGTGCGGAGCGCACCGCGACGGTCGCTCGCGGCGCGCAGCAGACGATTTACGTCAAGGGCGCGGACGGTACGCCGCAGCCGGTGCAGATCACCACCGGCGACACCAACGGCACGATGACCGAAGTCCTGTCGGGCAATCTTCAGCCCGGCGCGCAGGTCATCACCGGCCAGTTGGCGAGCGGCGGCGACGACGCCAAGCGCAGTGGCGGCCCACGCCGCTCGGGTGGCGCCAGCAAGGGCGGGGGCGGTGGCCAGTAACGCGCCGCTCACCGCCGAACCGCTCATCTCCCTGCGCGGCGTCACCAAGACGTACGGGCAGGGCGCGACGATGTTCCAGGCGCTCAAGGGCGTCGACCTCGACATCGCGGCGGGTGATTTCGTCGCGGTGATGGGGCCGTCGGGGTCGGGCAAGTCGACGACGATGAACATCCTCGGGTGTCTCGACGTGCCGAGCGACGGCACCTTCCTGTTCCGCGGTCACCACGTCGAGACGCTCGACCGCGACCAGCGCGCGTTGCTGCGGCGGAAATATCTCGGCTTCGTGTTCCAGGGCTTCAACCTCCTCTCGCGCACGTCAGCGCTCGAGAATGTCGAACTGCCGTTATTGTATCGCGGCGACGAGAAGCGCGCGCGCCGGGACGCGGCGATGGCGAGCCTCGACACGGTCGGCCTCGCGGACTGGTGGGATCACACCCCCGCCGAACTCTCCGGCGGCCAGCAACAGCGCGTCGCGATCGCCCGCGCGTTGGTGACCAGCCCCGACGTGCTGCTCGCCGACGAGCCCACCGGCAATCTCGACAGCGAACGCTCGGTGGAGATCATGCAACTCCTCACGCGGCTGAATGCGGAGAAGAACATCACGGTCCTGATGGTCACGCACGAACCCGACATGGCCGCGTTCGCGAGGACGGTGGTCCACTTCAAGGATGGCTTGGTAGAACGCATCGAAAGCCAGCACCGCCAGGGCGAAAGCGTGAAATCGTGAGCGCCCTGTCTTCCCCCCTCCCGCAAGCGGGAGGGGCCGGGGGTGGGCACGCGCTCACGTCGAACGCAACGCCAGCGACAGTCGCGCGCATTTTAACCGCGGCGTTTGCCGAACCCGCGAGCCCACCCCCCAACCCCCTCCCGCAAGCGGGCGGGGGGGCAGAAGTCTTGCGCGGGGAAGAAGTCTAATGTTCGGCACAACCCTAGTCCTCGCGCTCCGCTCGATCCGCCGCCACCTCCTGCGATCGTTCCTCACCATTCTCGGCATCGTCATCGGCGTCGGCGCGGTGGTAACGATGGTCACGCTCGGCAAGGCGACCACCGCCGCCGTGCAGCAGTCGATCTCCGCGCTCGGCACCAACATCCTGCAAGTCCGCCCCGGCCAAGGCTTTGGTCGTGGCGGTGGCGGCCCTCGTCCGCCCGACTTCAAGCCCGAGGACGTCGCCGCGATCGCCAACCAGATCGCGGGCGTCACCGCGGTCGCGCCGCAGGCCAGCGCCACCGCCACCGCGATCTACGAGGGCGCCAACTGGTCGACCACTATCAACGGCACCACCGACGCCATCTTCCAGGTCCAGCCATGGCCACTCGCCTCGGGCCGCCGCTGGACGCCGGTCGAGGAAAGCGCCGGTGCCGCGGTCTGCATCATCGGCAATACCGTCTCGAAAAACCTGTTCCCCGGTGGCGACCCGGTCGGCCACCGGTTCCGTATCGGGTCGATCAGCTGCGATGTGATCGGCGTGCTGACCACGCGCGGCCAGGCCGGGTTCGGCGGCGATCAGGACGACACCGTGGTCATGCCGATCAAGGCGGTCCAGCGGCGCTTCACCGGCAACCGCGATATCCGCCTGATGCTGGTCGGCGTTGACGAGCGTTTCTCCACCAGCACCGTGCAGGCCGGAATCACCGACCTGCTCCGCGAACGCCGCACCATCACCGGCGACAAGCCCGACGACTTCAACATCTTCGATACCAAGCAGATCTCCGACACGCTGACCGGTACCACGACCCTGCTCACCGGCATCGTCGCCGCGGTCGCCGGGATCAGCCTGGTCGTGGGTGGGATCGGCATCATGAACATCATGCTGGTATCGGTGACCGAGCGCACGCGCGAGATCGGCATACGCTTGGCCATCGGCGCAGTCGCACGCGAGGTGCTGTTGCAGTTCCTCGTCGAGGCGATCGCGCTGTCGTGCCTCGGCGGCGTCATCGGGCTGATCGTCGCGCAGGCCGCGATCGCGATCATCGCGCCGCTGATCAAGGTTCAGTGGCTGTTCGTGCCCGAGATCAACATCTTCGCGTTCGCGATCTCCGCGGTGATCGGCGTCGTCTTCGGCTATTTCCCGGCGCGGCGCGCCGCGGCGATGAACCCTATCGACGCGTTAAGGCACGAGTGATCGCCGCCTTGGGATCGCGGACCAGCGCCTGCAGCCGGTCCAGATCCTCGGGCGTATCGATATCGATCAACTCTGCGGGCGCGGTAACGACGTGCCGCCCCGCCTTTACCAGGTCACGCGCGCCCGCATCGCCGTCGAGCGTCAGCAGGAAATCGAACCGCTCGCGCCCGAACAGGGCAGGGGGGCTCGGCTTCTCGCCATCGCTCGATGCGACCACCGCATCCGCGCTGTCGGCGGCATCGAGCATCCGGTAGATATGCGCCGCAGTCACGCGCGGCATGTCGGCGAGCGCGATCAGTACCGCCTCTGCGCCCTCGTCCTTGGCGCACTGCACGCCGAGCTTCACCGACTGCGACATGCCCGACGACGGATCGTCGTTATGCACCACCTCGAAATGATGGCTGATGAAGTCGAGCTTGCAGCCGTCGGTCACCACCAGCCGCCGCTTGAACGGGATGTTCTCGAATGCGGTGACGACGTGCATGCCCAAAGGCTTGTTAAGGAACGGCACCTCCAATTTGTTGGGGATGCCGAACCGCTCAGAGCGCCCGGCCGCGAGGAGGATGAGAAAGACGTTTTCAGCGGCGATCATTGAACGCTCCTATCATCGCCGCCGCCACCGACAGCGCAATCTCCGACGGTCCGATCGCGCCGATGTCCAGCCCGACCGGCGCATCGATCCGGTCGATGTTCTCCGCCGTAACGCCCTCCGAAGCAAGCCGCTCGCGCCGCGCCGCATGGCTCTTGCGGCTGCCGAGCGCGCCGACATAGGCGGCATCGGACGCGAGCGCCGCGATCAGCGCGGGGTCGTCGATCTTGATGTCGTGGCTCAGCGTCACGACCGCGGTCGAGGGACCGGGGCGGAGCGCGGCGATCGCCTCGTCCGGCCAGCGATCGTCGAGCGTCACGCCCGGAAACCGCTCCTCGGTGAGGAAGCGCGCGCGGGGGTCGATCACCACCGTCTCGATCCCGAGTTCGCGCGCCAGCCCCGCTAACGCCTGCGCGATCTGCACCGCGCCGACGATCAGCAGGCGGCGCGGCGGGTCGTAGCGGTTGACGAACACCTCGCCCGTTTCAAGCGGCCGCGCGTCGCTATGCCCGGTCTTGAGATCGGTCGTCACGGTCAACGCATCGCCCAAGTCGCGCGCGTCGGCGATCCGGTCGAACAGCTCGGGATCGAACCCCTCGGCCGACACCGGCTGCACCATCACCGCGATCTCGCCGCCGCAGGGTAGCCCCACTTCCCAAGCCGCCGCATCCGCTACGCCGTAGTTGCGCACCTGGAACGGCGCCCCCGCGATCACCTCGGCCGCGGTGGCGAGGATGTCGCTCTCGACGCACCCGCCGGACACCGATCCCTCGAACCGTCCATCGGCATGGACGAGCATGTGACTACCCTTGGGCCGCGGCGCGGAACCCCAGGTCGAGACGACCGTGGCGATCGCCATCCTCTCGCCCTTCCAGGTCTTCGCAGCAGCGAGCACGCTATCGTTTTCGGCCATGTCTCTTCTTCTTCCGTCATGCCGGGCTTGTTCCGGCATCCACGGTGCCGCAAACCCTCAGCGTTCGATGTGCGGTCCGGTGGACCCAGGAACAAGTCCGGGGTGACGGAGGAGTTCCGTCAGATGGCAGGCAACCCTTCGAGCAGCTTGTCGAGCGTCACCGGAAAGTCCCGAACCCTCACCCCCGTCGCGTTGTAGATGGCATTCGCTACCGCAGCCCCCGCGCCAGAAATCCCAAGCTCCCCAACGCCCTTCGCCCCCACCGGGTTCGCGGAGTCGTCGATCTCCTCGATGAAATGCACTTCCAGCTGCGGAATGTCGGCATTCACCGCGACATGATATTCGCCGAAATCGGGGTTCACGAACGCCCCGGTCCGCGTATCGACGATGCCCTCCTCGCTCAGCGCATAGGCGATCCCCCACGCCATCCCGCCGGTGATCTGGCTCGTCGCCGTCTTGCGATTGAGCACGCGGCCGACGTCGAACACGCCCAGCATCCGCCGCACGCGCGTCTCGCCCGTCACCGCGTTGACCGCGACCTCGACGAAGTGCGCGCCGTGGCTCGCCTGGCTGGTACGCTTGCTCTCGGCACCCGGCCCGGTCTTGCCCATCGCCACGATCGGTTCGCCGCGGACCAGATCGGCGAGCCTTACCGACCGACCACCAGCACTCACGCAGCCATCGTGCAGGCTCAGATCCTCGGGCGCGGCATTCATCCTGAGCGCCAGTTCGCCGAGGATATCCTCGCACGCCAGCACCACCGCCGAACATGCGCTGCCCGCCCCGAACGACCCGCCCGACCCCGCGCTCGGCGGGAAGTCGGTATCGCCGAGCCGTACGTTCACTTCGGCGACCGGCAGCCCGAGCATCTCGCCCGCGGTCTGCGCGAGGATGGTGTACGTCCCCGTGCCGATATCGGTCATGTCGCACTCGACCGTCGCACGGCCGTCCGCCTCCAGCCGTACGCGCGCCTGCGCCTCGACCGTGAAGTTGCCGCGCAAGCTCGCCGCCATGCCGATCCCGACCAGCCATTCGCCGTCGCGCACCGAGCCCGGCGCCGGCACCGTGTCCGGCCAGCCGAACCGCTCGGCGCCTTGCGTGTAACAATCGAGCATCCGCCGCGTGGAGAACGGCTTGCCGCTCACCGGATCGGTCTCGGGTTCGTTGCGCCGCCGCAGCTCGATCGGATCGATCCCGAGCTGCTCGGCCAGTTCGTCCATCGCGCACTCGACGCCGAACGTCCCGACCGCTTCGCCCGGCGCCCGAACCGCACCGCTCGCCGGCAGGTCGACGCGCACCAAGTCGGTCTTGAACCGCCGCGCGTCGCCTCGGTACAGCGGCAGCGTCCCGAACGGCACCGGCTCGAGAAACTCGCCATCGTCGTTCTGCGCGACGACGCTCTCATGCCCCATGCCGAGGATCACGCCGTGCTCGTCGGCAGCGATCCGGATCCGCTGTGTCGTGTGCGAACGGTGGTGGACCATATACGCGGTCTGGCGGCGAGGGAGAGCAACCTTGACCGGCCGCCCGACGACCTCTGCCGCGATCGCGGCGAGGATCGCTTCCGGACCCACACCGGTCTTGCCTCCAAAGCCGCCGCCGACATACGGCGCGAGCACGCGCACCTTGTCCGCATCGATCTTCAGCGCCTTCGCGATCGTCTTGCGCGCGCCGCCGATCACCTGGTTGCTGGAGCGCACGGTCAGCTTGTCGCCCTCCCACCACGCGGTCGTCGCATGCGGTTCCAGTGCGGCGGGGAAGTGCACGGGCGTCGTGTAGGTCCGGTCGAACGTCACCGCGGCATTCGCCATCACCGCGTCGAGATCGCCCTTGTCGATCGGCGGCAGGAAGCCGATCTTCGGCGCGGTATCGACCGGCTGAGCCTCGACGTCGAACCGATCCTCGCCCGCCTCGGTGCGAACCACGACCAGTGCCGCGGCATCGCGCGCGATCGCCTGGTCCTCCGCGACGACGATCGCGACCGGCTGGCCAAGGTGGAGGATGACGTCGGTATCGAACAGCGGCATCGCGCGCGAATTGGACTCGCCGGCGGGCATGCGCGGGTCGTTATGAATGACGGCGATGACACCGGGCAAAGCTTCGGCGGCGCTGACGTCGATACCGAGAATGCGCCCGCTGCCAACTGGCGTCCCGACGATCGCGGCATAGGCGATACCGTCCGGCGTGCCTTCATACGCATAGTCTGCAACGCCGGTGACCTTAGCCGGTCCCTCGATCCGATCGAGCCCAAGCCCGAGAACGCCCTGCTTCGCGCGGTCGAGACCACCCGGCCGGAACGCCGCATCCATCACGTGTTCGTTCATTCTGCGTCCTCGGGTGGAGGGAAGGATATGGGTAGGGTGGGGGTGTTTGACGAGGGCGCCACGCATCCCCCAAACACTACCCCGGCGAAGGCCGGGGCCCAATTGGGGAACGAGAGTAACGGAGAACAATTCTCCGTTATCAAAGCCCTCCCAATTGGGCCCCGGCCTCCGCCGGGGGGGTAACTGTTACAGGAGCTAAGCTTTACTCAGCCTCGCCCTCAAACAGCCGGCAACTGATCCAGCAACTTATCCAGCGTAATCGGGAACTCACGCACCCGGATCCCCGTCGCATTATACACCGCGTTCGCCACCGCAGCGCCAGCGCCCGAGATCCCCAGCTCGCCGATGCCCTTCGCGTGGATCGGGTTCGCATGGATATCGCGCTCGTCGACGAAGTGGACGTCCATCTGCGGCACGTCCGCATTAGCCGGCACGTGGTATTCGCCGAGGTCGTGGTTCACCAGCTTGCCGGTCCGCGTGTCGTGGATCAGGTCCTCGGTCAGCGCGGTGCCGATCCCGAACGTCATCCCGCCAAGGCACTGCGACCGCGCGGTCTTCGCGTTGAGCACGCGCCCCGCCGCGAACGACCCGAGCATCCGCCGCACCCGCGTCTCGCCGGTGACCACGTTGACCGCGACCTCCGCGAAATGCGCGCCGAACCCGGCCTGCGTCGTCTCCTTCTCCTGCTTGCCCGGCTTGATATGCCCGGTAGCCTCGAGACCCTTGCCGACCAGCTCGCCGATCGGGGTCGAGCGGTTGTCGCCGATCGCCTTGCCGTCCTTCAGAGTCAGGCCGTCCTCGTCGACGCCAGCCGCCTTGGCCAGCTTCCCACGCAGCATCTCGCACGCAAGATACACCGCCGTACCCGACGAGGTAGCACCCCAGGACCCGCCCGAACCCGCCGCCGGAGGATCATTGGTATCGCCCAGCGACATCGTGATGTTCTCCACCGGAATGCCGAGGATCTCCGACGCGATCTGCGCCAGGATCGTGTAGCTGCCCGTGCCGATATCGGTCATCGCCGACGACACCGTCGCCGAGCCGTCCGGGTGGATCTCGACCTTGGCGGACGATTCCATCATCATGTTGCCGCGCACCGCCGAGGCGACGCCCATGCCGATCAGCCACTCGCCCTCGCGCCGCGACCCGGCCTTCTGGCGCTTGTCCCACCCGAACTTCTTCGCACCCTCGTCGAGCGCGCGCGTCAGGTTGCGCGACGAATACGGCACGTCCTTCTCAGGGTCGATCTTCGGATCGTTGCGCTTGCGCAGCTCGATCGGATCCATTTCGAGCTTCTCGGCCAGCTCGTCCATCGCGCCTTCCAGCGCGAGCATCCCGACCGCCTCGCCCGGCGCGCGCATCGAGCCCGACAGAACGAAGTTCACGTCGACCACCTCATGCGTGATCAGCCGGTTCTCACCGCCGTACAGCAGGTGCGTGCCGATGCCCGCAGGCTCGAAATAATCCTCGGTCGGCTGGTTCGACGTCAACGTCTCGTGACCGATCGCCAGCAGCTTGCCGTCGGCATCCGCCGCAAGGCGCACATGCTGCTCGGTATTCGACCGTCGCACCGTCGCCTCGAACACCTGCGGCCGCGACATCACTGCCTTGACCGGACGGCCAAGCTGCTTCGCCGCAATCGCCGCCGCGACGCTCTCCGGCGCGATGCCGAGCTTCGATCCGAACCCGCCGCCGATATAGCGCGCGATGATCCGCACCTTCTTTTCGGACAAGCCCAGCGACTTCGCCAGCTGCTGCGCATCCGACGTCGGCATCTGGTACGCGCCGTACAGCGACAGCGAACCGTCCTCTTCCCACACCGCGGTCGAGGCATGCGGCTCCATCGCCGCCGAGTTCTGGCTCGGCGTCACATAGGTCGAATCGATCGTCACCGCCGCCTCGGCCATCGCCTTGTCGACGTCGCCCTGCTTGAAATGCGCGGGCGTCGCATCGTCCGGTGGCGTCCGCGTCTCGTCGCGGTGCGCGGCGAAGTCGTACTGGCCATCGGCCTCGTCATATTCGATCGGCAGGCGCGCCGCGGCATCGCGCGCGACCTCGAAGCTCTCCGCGAGCACGATCGCGACGATCTGGCCGAAGAACGCGATGTCCTTCACGCCCTGCGTCGGTGCATCGGTCGCGCCGCCCTGTGCCGAGACGCGGATGAACTGGTCGAAATCGGTGACGACGTCGATCACGCCGGGGATCGCCTTAACGGCGTCGACGTCGATCGAAACGACCTTGCCCGCCGAGATCTTCGTGCCGACCAGCACGCCATACGCCATGTTCGCGAACTGGTATTCCGCCGCATAGGTCGCCGTGCCCGTGACCTTCAGCGGCCCGTCGATCCGGTCGAGCGGCTTGCCGATGACGCCCTGGACGCCCGTATCCAGAAGACTGTCCGGATGCGGCTTGTCCATCGTCAGGCTGTTCGTAGTGCCAAGACCAAACATGCTTATGCTCCCGTGACGTTGCGCAGCGTCGCGATCAGCGTGCGACGGGCGAGGGGGATCTTGAAGTCGTTCGAGCCATAGCCCTTGGCGTCGGCCAGCAGCGCGGTCGCTGCAGCCTCGAACACGGCATCGGACGGCGCCTTGCCGACCAGCGCCGCCTCGACCGCCGGATTGCGCCACGGCATCGGCCCGAGCCCGCCGAACGCGAGCGAGGCCGACGCGATCACGCCGTCCTGCACATCGACGATCGCCGCCACCGAGACGAGCGCGAACGCATAGGACGCACGATCGCGCACCTTGCGGTATTCCTGCTTGCCCTTGACCGGCGCCGGCAGCTCGATGTGCGTGATCAGTTCACCCGCTTCGAGCGCGTTCTCGATCTGCGGCGTATCGCCCGGCAGGCGATAGAAGTCGTGGATCGAAATCCGCCGACGATCGCCATCCGCCTTCAGCGTCACGATCGTGGCGTCGAGCGCACGCATCGCCACCGCCATGTCGCTCGGGTGCGTCGCGATGCAGTGCTCGCTCGTCCCCAGCACGGCGAGGATGCGGTTGAAGCCGCCGATCGCCGAACAACCGCTACCCGGCTCGCGCTTGTTGCACGCCGCGGCCGTGTCGTAGAAATAATAGCACCGCGTCCGCTGGAGCAGATTGCCCCCGGTCGACGCCTTGTTGCGCAACTGCCCCGAGGCACCTGCCAGCAACGCGCGGCTCAGCACCTCGTACTTGGCGACGACGCGGCGGTCGGCAGCGAGATCGCTGTTCGGCACCAGCGCACCGATCGTCAGCCCGCCATCCTCACGCTCCTCGATCTTCGCGAGATCGAGCCGCGAGATGTCGACCAGCTTGTCCGGAGTCTCGACCTGCAACTTCATCAGGTCGAGCAGGTTGGTGCCGCCCGCGATGAACTTGGCGCCGCTCGTATCGATATCCTTGACCGCAGCCTCGGGCGTAGCGGGCTTCTCGTACGTGAAGGTCTTCATGCCACCAGCTCCCCGCGCGCATTGGCTTCCATTGCGGCGTCCTTCTCGTCTGCGGTCCGGCCGGCGGGCTCGGCACCGCCGACTTCGCGGATCGCATCGACGATGTTCGGGTACGCGGCACAGCGGCACAGATTGCCGCTCATCCGCTCGGAAATCTCGGCATCGTCGAACTTCGGATCGGTCAGGTCGCCCGACGCATGGCTGGCCCAGCCCTTCTTGACCTCGTCGAGCATGCCGACCGCCGAACAGATCTGCCCCGGCGTGCAGTATCCGCACTGATATCCGTCATGCCGCACGAACGCGTCCTGCAACGCGTGCAGGTTGCCCGGCTGGCCGATGCCCTCGATCGTCGTGATCTCGTCGTCCTGGTGCATCACCGCGAGCGTCAGGCAGGAATTGACGCGGCGCCCGTTGATCAGCACCGTGCACGCGCCGCACTGGCCATGATCGCAACCCTTCTTCGAGCCCGTCAGCCCGAGATGCTCGCGGCACAGGTCGAGCACCGACGTACGAATATCGGGCTCGGCGTCATATGATTGACCATTGATCGTGAAATGCATGGCGGTGCCCCTGGTTGAATGTGCCGGGAATGTACGGATTTCGAGGACTTAACGCCGATGCGACCAATCGTTTCCTATTGCGACAGGCTCTCATACATAGTTGCGCTGGCACTGGCGGCGACGAGCGGGCATGCTGTTGCGATGACGCCAGCTTCTCCCCGATTATCGCCCCCGATCGTGATTGCGCACCGCGGTGCGAGCGGTCTCCGGCCCGAGCATACGCTGGCGGCCTATTCGCTCGCGATCGATCAGGGCGCCGACTTCATCGAGCCCGATCTGGTGCCGACCAAGGACGACGTCCTCGTCGCGCGCCACGAGAACAACATCGCCGAGACGACCAACGTTGCCACCCATCCCGAGTTCGCCGCGCGGAAAACCACCAAGACGATCGACGGCCAGACGATGACCGGCTGGTTCGTCGAGGACTTCACGCTCGCCGAACTGAAGACGCTGCGCGCGAAGGAACGCCTGCCCAAGCTGCGCCCCGCGAACACCGCCTATGACGGCCAATTCGCAATCCCGACGCTCGCCGAGATCATCGCGCTCGCCAAACGTCGTACGGCCGAGACGGGCCGGACGATCGGCATCTATCCCGAGACCAAGCATCCGACCTATTTCGCCAAGATCGGCCACCCGACCGACGCGAAACTGGTCGCCGAACTGCGCGAGGCCGGCTGGGATTCGGCCAAAGCGCCCGTCTTCATTCAGTCGTTCGAGGTCGCCAACCTCCAGCGCCTCCACAAGATGACGAAAGTGCGCCTGATCCAGCTCATGGACGGGGAGGGCGGTCCCGCCGATGGCGCGCAGCCGAGCTACAAGGCGATGATTACACCCGAAGGCCTGAAGGCGGTCGCGGCCTACGCCTACGGCATCGGTCCGAACAAGAGCATGCTCTGGACCGACGCGACCCCCACCATGCTGGTCGCCGCCGCGCACGCCGCCGGGCTGCGCGTCCACCCCTGGACCTACCGCGCGGAAAACTATTTCGAACCGACCCGCTTCCGCCGCGGCACCGACCCCGCCGCCCACGGCGACATCGCCGCGGAGATCGACGCAGGGCTTGCACAAGGTATCGACGGTTTCTTCACCGACTTTCCGCTATACGGGGCCCAAGCGCGCGACCGAGCCCAGGGAACTGCGCGTGCAGGAGTAAAGTAAATGCGTAAGGTTCTTCCCGTACTCGCGGTGCTGCCGTTCCTCGTAAGTGGCTGCATCAGCACGGCAACCTCGATCGTGAAGGCGCCGTTCCAGGTGGCCGGCAAGGCGGTCGACTGGACCACCACCAGCCAGGAAGAATCGGACCGCAACTACGGCAAGAAGATGCGCAAGCAGGAAGCCGAAGAGGGCAAGCAGCGCAAGGAACTCGCGAAGCGCTGCAAGCGCGACCCAAAGCGCTCGGAATGCGGGCAGTACCAAGGGTATCGCGCCGGGAACTGAGCGGCCTGATACCCGTCCCCCCTTACTACCACCCCGGCGAAGGCCGGGGCCCAATTGGGCAACCGAAGTAACGTCGCTGCCCTCAGTCAGCAACGTCCCCCAACTGGACCCCGGCCTCCGCCGGGAAGGCGGCTTAGTCCGCCAAAGCCTTCGCCACCGCGATCAGAACCGCCGGTTTCAGCTGCACGCCGAGATGCCCGCTCCGAACCTCCACCGCAGCTCCTGCCGCGTCATGGCATATGAAACCGTTGACCAACCCGTCGGACCGGCTCCAGATCGCGGTCGACCGTATCGGTAGCGGCGCGGCAATCCCCGCACTGCGTGCGATCACGGCCGGATCATCGAGCCGCTCGCCCGTCATCCATTCAAACGCTCGCCAGACGTTGGTCGCCCTGGCAGAGCCAGCAAAAGGCGAGCTGACAGTTATAACGGCGCGCACTAGATCAGGGCGCCGGTGCGCGACCAGCCGCGCCATGATCCCACCTAGACTCACACCGACGAGCGTGACCGGCCCGGCATGTGCTGCCAACGCCTCGATCCGCGCTATCAAATGCTCGGCCTCCACGCCGACCGTCCGTACGCGAGATTGCGCCCCAATCCCCAGCCGGTCGCGCGGTAGCCGAGCCGTTTCAGATAGCCCCGCATCACGAAGTTCGAGCGGTCGGTGTTGAACAGCCCCGGAAGCACCATCACCGCCCTCCCGTCACCGCGAGGTACCGCAGCCAGCGCCGGACGATGGCGCCACCATGTTGCAACCGTCCACGCCGCGCGCGGCAACTCTGCCGCCCAAAGCGCTTTTGACGGCGGCTTCAAAACCACCCCATCACAGTAACCGGAAACGGCGTCCAAGCTCCAACCTTCACCCCCGCAAACCGAAGCGCATCACCCGTCCAGCTGTTACACGTCCGCACCGCGCTATAGCGCCCGTTGGCATCATAAAACGCATCATACCCTGCATACCCCGGATACCGCGCACCCCCGTCGCGAAAGCTCGCCCGGATATACGCCGCCAACCGCCGATACTGCGCCGACGTCACCACGATCTCCCGAGCCCCGTCCCCCGCGCGCGGCCTCGGCAGATGATCGACATGCATCAACGTCCGATTACTCCCGGTCGCCGCAGCCAACACCGTCCGCAGCTTCACGTCGGTCCAGGTCGGCGTCTCGAGATAAAACGTCTTCTCCCCCCACCCGAACGACACATGATCGAACGCACCATAGCGCGGATCGCGCAAATCCGCCGCCCGAGCCACCCCGCGCCAATCGACCCCGGCGGCCAGCTTCGGCACGATGATCCCGGTATGCACGCCGTTGCTCTCGACGAAGATATGCACGCCCTCGGCCGGCGCCCGCCAGTCGCGATTGCTCGGGATCGACCCGCCGACCAGCCCTGCCACCGCATAGCTCGCAACCACGCCGAACACCGCCGCGATCGCCCGTAAAATCCATGTAACCCAACGCGTTTCCGTCTTCATTCCGTCATGCTAGACCAGCCGCATGGCCAATGACACACACGTACTGAGCACCCCGCCCGAAGGCGCGCCCGACTGGACGATCCCGCAGAACTGGGCGGATTACACCGCTGAGGATCACGCGACGTGGGACACGCTGTTCGCGCGCCAGTCGAAGCTGCTCCCCGGCCGCGCCTCGAACGCCTGGCTGCGCGGGCTCGACGTGCTGAAGCTCTCGAAGCCCGGCATCCCTGATTTCGAGGAGCTGTCCGAGCGCCTGACCAAGCTCACCGGCTGGTCGGTCGTCGCGGTCCCCGGCCTCGTCCCCGACGACGTGTTCTTCGATCACATGGCCAACCGGCGGTTCGTCGCGGGCAACTTCATCCGCCGCCCCGATCAGCTCGATTATCTCCAGGAACCCGACGTCTTCCACGACGTGTTCGGCCACGTGCCGATGCTCGCCGACCCGGTCTTCGCCGACTACCTCGCCGCCTACGGCCGCGGCGGCCAGCGCGCGCTCGGCCTCGACGCGCTGAAGTATCTCGGAAGGCTCTACTGGTACACAGTCGAGTTCGGCCTGATCTCCGAACCCGAAGGCCTGCGCATCTACGGCTCCGGCATCGTCTCCAGCTACGCGGAAACGCGGTTCGCGCTCGACGATCCGAGCCCCAACCGGATCGCACTCGACCTCGCCCGCGTAATGCGGACCGAATATCGGATCGACGATTTCCAGCAGAACTACTTCGTGATCCCGAGCTTCGAAGAGTTGCTGCGGCTGACGGTAGAGACCGACTTCGCGCCGCTGTACGAGGAACTGAAGGCGCTCCCGGATATCCCCGTCGCGCGGATCGAGCCGGGGGATGTGATAATCACCGAGGGCACGCAGGAGTACGCGAACGCGAAACTCAGCGCATAAACCAGAAGCACCACCCCGGCGTAGGCCGGGGCCCAATTGGGCGAACCTCCGAGATCGAACCGCACCGCTATCCCAATTGGGCCCTGGCCTACGCCGGGGTGGTGTTAGGTATGGGGCGAGGGCCGCCATCCCTAAAGCTTGTTCCCCCGCGAAGGCGGGGGCCCAGACTGGACCCCCGCCTTCGCGGGGGAACAAGCTTCTGCTGGGAAGGGGGTACTCTAGATATCCAGCGCCCACCCATCGCGCCCCTTAGGATCGAACGGCCCTTCCGCCACGAACCGCCCCGCCCCAGCCTTCAGCCGAAGCACACTCCAATCCCCCCGCCGGTCGACCGCCTCCAGCGAACACCCACAAGCCTCATACGCCGCCACGACCCCAGCCCGCTGAGTCTCCAGCAACCCGGCCAGCACGATCGTCGCCCCCACATCCGAAATCGAAGCGATCTCCGGCGCCATCGACACCAGCGGCCCCGCCAGAATATTCGCGATCACCAGATCATACGGCGCGCGAACCACGATCGCATCGTCCAGCGCACCGTCCGCCACAACGAGATCGATCCCCTCGACCCCGTTGAGCGCCGCATTCTCCGCCGTCACATCGATCGAGACCGGATCGATATCCGTCCCCATCACCTTGGCCCCAGGCCAAAGATGCGCCGCCGCAAACGCCAGCAACCCCGTCCCCGTCCCGATATCGATCACGTTCGCAAAGTCGGCGCCAGCCAACCCGTCGAGCATCGCCAGACACCCGCTGGTCGTCTCATGATGCCCCGTCCCGAACGCCCGGCTAGCCTCGATCAAAAACGCCCGCTTTTCCGCCGGCACCGCGCCCGCATGCGCACCCGTGTGCACGAAGAACCGCCCGACCGACAAAGGCGCGAGCCCGGCCTGGCTCATCGTCACCCAGTCCGCATCGCCCAGCCGCTCGACCGCGATCGCGGCCCCAGTCGCACTCGGCACCAGCGCCCGCACCGCCGCGACCGTGTCGGCCGCCGGCTCATGCTCGAAATACGCATCGAGCCGCCACGATTCGACGTCGTCCTCGATCTCTTCGGTCGTCATCAACACGCCGTCGATCGTCAGATCGTCGCTCGCATCGATCGCCTCCGCCTCCGCGCGCGTGCAGGGGAGGGTGAGTTTCCAACTATCGGACATAGCTCGCCCCATTCACGTCGATCACCGACCCGGTCATCGAGGCCGGCGCCTCCAACGCCAAAAACTTCGCTGCCGCCGCGATCTCTTCCGGTGCAGCAACCCGCCCAAGCGGAATATCCGCCAGCAACGCATCGCCGCCACGGCTCGACAGATAGTCCTCCGCCATCCCGGTCATCGTGAACCCTGGGCACACCGCAAATGCGAGGATCCCCTCCCGAGCATACCCCCGAGCAATTGTCTTGGTCATCGCCACCATCCCCGCCTTCGACGCGGCGTAATGCCAATGCGCCGGCGAATCTCCGCGATACGCCGCCCGGCTGGCGATATTGACGATCCGCCCGCCGACACCGCGCGCCTGCCAGTGCAGCACCGCCAACCGGCACAGTTCCGCCGAAGCGGTCAGGTTGATCCGCATCGTCCGCTCCCACTGCGCGGTCCAGTCGTCATCGGCGAGCGGCGCCGCCTCGAACACGCCAGCATTGTTGATCAACACGTCGATCGCGCCGCCCGCCTGCTCCAGCGCAGCGTTCCACAACGCAGTCGGCCCCGCAGGATCGCTAAAGTCGGCCGGGATACCGCTAGCGGTCCCATGCCCGATGACGGTCGCGCCGGCCTCGGTCAGCGCCGCATGAATGGCCGCGCCGATACCGCGGCTGGAGCCTGTAAGAAGAATGGTCATGCCGCACCTCTAGCGCGCCCCACGACGCCTCGTCACGCCAATCCCGCACCCACGGACGATAGCCCGCGCCTAGGCCGCAACCTTCGCGACGAAATCGCCCGCGCTGTTCTTCAGGTTGCTGAGCCGCCCGTCGAGCACGTCGAACCCGCGACCCACCCCGTCGATCTCGGTCGCGACCGTCTCGGTATCCTCGCGGATCGCGGCGATCGTGTTGGACATCGAATCCGCCGCGAGTGCGGTCTCGTCCACCGCCGCGGTGATCGCGGTCACCGTCTGCGCCTGCGCCTCCATCGCGTAACGAATGCGGTCGGCGCTTTCCTGCACCTCGGCCACCGTCGACTTGATCGACGCATTCGTCTCCACGGTCGAGCGCGTCGCCGACTGGATCGCGGCGATCTTCGCGGCGATGTCGTCGGTCGCCCGCGCGGTCTGGTTGGCGAGGCTCTTCACCTCCTGCGCCACCACCGCGAACCCGCGCCCGGCATCGCCCGCGCGTGCCGCCTCGATCGTCGCGTTCAGCGCGAGCAGGTTGGTCTGCCCGGCAATGTCGCGGATCAGCCCCAGGATCGACTCGATCGACTTCGCATGATCGCTCAGCGTTTCCGACATGCCGACCGCCTGGCCAGCCTGCGCCGATGCCCGATTGGCGATCTCGGCCGCAGCCTCCACTTCGGTCCGCGCGTCCTCGATCGCACGGATCAGGCCGGCGGCGGTCTGTGCCGCCTCGCGCATCGCCACCGCGGACTGCTCCGCGGCGGCCGCGACTTCGCTCGCCTTGCCGAGCACCGCACGTGTCGACGCCGAGCTGCGCAACGCCTGCTCGCGCAGCATATGCCCCTCGTCGGTCGCGGTCTCGACCATCGCCGCGATGCCGTCGCGGAACTCCGCCGCCAGCGTGTCGCGCGCGACCTGCGCGGTATGCATCTGGTACCGGTTATAGATCGCAACGGTGATCTCGCCCTCCAGCGCCGACAACCGCATCAGCGTGTCGATGAACACCGGCAGCTTCGGATCCGACCGATCGACCCGCCGCATCAACACGTCCAGTGCGGCACGATCGCTCGCGCTGATCATCGACAGCAGCGCCATTGGCGATACGTCGGCGACATACGCCGTCGCGACCGACCGCTCGATCGATTCGATCCAGGCGCGTCCACTCGTGTCGAGGAAGCGATTGCGCAGGAACGTGCAACCGATCTCGATCATCTGGTCGGTTTCGTGCGGCGCCCAGATCCGTTCGTCGGAAAAACACTGCAGCCATTGTTCCCAGAACGCCCTGGACACATGCGTGATCTCGGGCGCCAGCGCGGCCCAGACTTCGCGGCTCGCGCCGGTCAGCGATCCGTCGAAATCGAACACCCGCAGCCGCGCCATCAGGTCGACGGAGGCCGCGATCGAGCCGGGGGCCGGCAGGTCGTTGGTGGTCAAGACGGTGAACTCCGGATCGAATGTACGACGCCATCGCTACACGCCATGTCTTAAGGGCTGGTTAGGGATCGACGTCACGTCACGTGCATGGCCATCGTGTCCCGCACGGCATCACGCGCGCGGTGTCATGGGTTATCGGACCGGCCCCAATGGGTTGCATCGCAGCACGCGGTGGCTAATAGGTCGCCCAATCTATATATTCTGGACCAAGCTGTTCTTGGTTCGTCATCTTCTGGTTCGAGGACTCCGCCCTTGGCATCGCGCAATCCGGCACGCCCGCTTTCTCCCCATCTGCAGGTCTATAAATGGGGCCCGCACATGTTGGTCTCGATCCTGCACCGCGTGACCGGCAGCGGGATGGCGACCGTCGGCAGCCTGCTGCTCGTCTGGTGGCTCGCCGCGATCGCGTCGGGCGATCAGGCGTACGCGACCTTCGTCGACGTGTTCACCACCGAGACGGGCCGGCTCAACATCCTCGGCTATATCGTCGCGGTCGGGCTGACACTGTCGCTGTTCCAGCACATGATGACCGGCATCCGCCATTTCGTGCTCGATACCGGCGCCGGCTACGAACTGAAGCGGAACAAGATGGGCGCGCTCGCGACGATGGTCGCGTCTGTCGCGCTGACGGTCGTGTTCTGGCTCTACATGGGGATCAAGTAATGGGTTCGGGTACGGCAATCGGTCGCGTCCGCGGCCTCGGCAGCGCCAAGCACGGCGCGCATCACTGGTGGCAGCAGCGCCTGACGGCGGGCGCCAACCTGTTCCTCATGCTTTGGCTCATGATCTCGGTCGCGCGGATGCCCGGCTATGACTATGCCGCGGTCCATCTGTGGCTGCAATCGGCCTGGGTCGCGGTGCCGATGGCGCTGTTGATCCTGTCGGTCTTCTACCACTTCCGTCTCGGTCTGCAGGTCGTGATCGAGGATTACATGCACGACGAAAGCCGTGTCGTGACGATGATCCTCCTCAACCTGTTCACCTTCACGCTGGGCGGCATCGCCCTGTTCGCGATCCTGAAGGTCGCCTTCTCCGGAGCCCCCGCCTGATGTCTGCCTACAAGATCATCGATCATACCTATGATGCGGTCGTCGTCGGTGCCGGCGGCTCCGGCCTGCGCGCGACGATGGGCATCGCCGAGAGCGGCCTGAAGACCGCGTGCATCACCAAGGTCTTCCCGACCCGCTCGCACACCGTCGCTGCACAGGGCGGCATCGCAGCCAGCCTTGGCAACAACTCGCCGGATCACTGGACCTGGCACATGTTCGACACCGTCAAGGGTTCCGACTGGCTCGGCGACCAGGACGCGATCGAGTATCTCTGCCGCGAGGCCCCGCAGGCGGTCTACGAGCTCGAACACGCCGGCATGCCGTTCAGCCGTAACGAGAACGGCACGATCTATCAGCGTCCGTTCGGCGGTCACATGCAGAACATGGGCGAGGGCCCCCCGGTCCAGCGCACCGCCGCCGCCGCCGATCGCACAGGCCACGCGATGCTCCACGCGCTGTATCAGCAGAGCCTGAAGTACAACACGGACTTCTTCGTCGAGTATTTCGCGCTCGACCTGATCATGGAAAACGGCGTCTGCCGCGGCGTCATCGCGCTGTGCATGGAAGACGGCTCGATCCACCGCTTCCGCAGCCACCAGACCGTGCTCGCCACCGGCGGCTACGGCCGCGTCTATTTCTCGGCGACCTCGGCGCACACCTGCACCGGCGACGGCAACGCGATGGTGCTCCGCGCCGGCCTGCCGCTCCAGGACATGGAGTTCGTCCAGTTCCACCCGACCGGCATCTACGGCGCGGGCGTGCTCATCACCGAGGGCGCACGCGGCGAGGGCGGGTACCTGACCAACTCCGAGGGCGAGCGCTTCATGGAGCGCTATGCCCCGTCGGCGAAGGACCTCGCCTCGCGCGACGTCGTCAGTCGCTCGATGGCGCTCGAAATGCGCGAAGGCCGCGGCGTCGGCAAGAACGGCGACCACATCTTCCTGCATCTCGATCACATCGATCCCAAAGTGCTCGCCGAGCGCCTGCCGGGCATTACCGAGACCGGCAAGGTCTTCGCCGGCGTCGATCTCACGCGCCAGCCGCTACCGGTCACGCCGACTGTGCATTACAACATGGGCGGCATTCCGACCAACTTCCACGGCGAAGTCGTCAACCTCGTCGACGGCAACCCCGACGCGGTCGTCCCTGGCCTGTTCGCAGTCGGCGAAGCAGCGTGCGTTTCGGTCCACGGTGCCAACCGCCTCGGTTCGAACAGCCTGATCGATCTCGTGGTGTTCGGCCGCGCGACCGGCCTGCGGATCAAGGACACGCTGAAGCCCGGCACCGCGCACGCGCCGCTGCCCAAGGGTTCGGAAGACCTCGCGCTGACGCGTCTCGATCATTTCCGCAACGCGAGCGGCGGGTCGCCGACCGCGCAGATCCGTCTCGACATGCAGCAGACGATGCAGAAGCATTGCGCGGTGTTCCGCGACACCGAGCTGCTCAACCAGGGCGTCGAGAAGATGGCCGGGATCTACAGCCGGATGACCGACGTCGCCGTGAAGGATCGCAGCATGATCTGGAACACCGATCTGGTCGAGACGATGGAACTCGACAATCTGATCGGCCAGGCGGTCGTCACGATGAACTCGGCGGCCAACCGCACCGAGTCGCGCGGCGCACACATGCACGAGGATTTCCCCGAGCGCGACGATGCGAACTGGATGAAGCACACCATCACCACCTTCAATGGCTGGGGCGGCAAGGGCGGCGAGACCAAGATCGATTTCCGCCCGGTCCACGACTACACGCTCACCGACGACATCGACTACATCAAGCCCAAGAAGCGAGTATACTGATGACGTGGGCCATCATCGCGATCGGGTTCCTCGTGCCCGTCGCGGTGGGGCTCCTGACGCGTTTCCAACCGATGATCGCCGGCTTCCTATGGCCGGTGGTCGTCGCGGTAGTGACCGCGATCTACGTCTTCGCCATCGAACCCCGCGGTGTGGGCGAAGAACCCCAGAAGATCGCGATAACCTTCTACGCGCTCTTCTCGCTGGTGGGCGGCGTCCCCGGCGGCTTGGTAGGCTGGATCCTCCAGCACAAGCGCCTGACGCGAGACGCGTAACACCGTCTGCCCCTCCTTGTTCTCCCGCGAAGGCGGGAGCCCAGTCTGGATCCCCGCCTTCGCGGGGAAACAAGCGTCAGGCGTCCCCAAGGACAAGACCGTCGGCCATATACACCTCGCGCTAAACCGCGAACATCTCCCCAAGCACCTCCAGCACCGCGCGAAGAGTCCGCGCATCGATCCGCCCCATCCGCTTGATCAACCGCCCGCGATCAATCGTCCGCATCTGATCCGGGAGCACCAGCCCGCTCGTCCCCTTGAACGTCACCGCGACCCGAAACGGCGCGGGGTGGCTCCCCGTCGTCAACGGCGCGACGATCGCGGTCCGCAGGTGATCGTTCATCTCGTCCGGTGAAACGACCAGGCAAGGCCGCGTCTTCTGGATCTCGCTCCCGACCGTAGGATCGAGCGCAGCGAGCCAGATCTCACCCCGCTTCACGCGTAGGTCACCACGTCAGTTTCGCATCGTCGGCAATGCCAAGGCCAAGCCACTCCAGTTCCTCACCGGTCGCCGCAAGGCCTGCCGCGGCCTCCGCCCAACCATCGCGCGCAACGCGTTCGGCGGGCGTCACGATCAGCTTTCCATCCTCGACGCGCAAATCCATTGCCGCCCCGGTTGTGGCGCCGATCGCCCCGAGGATCGATCGGGGGACAATCATCCCAGTGGAGTTGCCCATCTTCCGCAACGACGTCCGCATCTTCAGCTCCTCTTCACCACGAAGATACCACCGCTGAACCGTACTAACAATGTTCGAACACGTGCCCCGAAATATTGATGTGCCGCAACTCATCCGGAACCCACTCCCCCCGCAAAAGTTTGCCGCGGCATGACCGACACATCCCCCGCCTCGAACGCCCGCAACTATCCGCTGCTGGCCGCCCCACACATCCACCTCCACGGCCCCGTCGACGACGCGATGTACGACACTTTCAAGTCGCAACTCGTCGCCGCCCCCACCGAAGGCCCGCTGGTCGTCTCGATCACCACGCTCGGTGGCGACCCCGAAGTCGCGCGCGCGATGGGGGACAACATCCGCCTGCTCCGCGAATATACCGGCCGCGAGACGCTGTTCCTCGGCAAGGTCGCGGTCTATTCCGCCGGCGCGACCTTCATGTCCGCCTTCCCTGTCGACAGCCGTTTCCTCACGCGCAACAGCCGCATCATGATCCACGAGCGCCAGATGCAGAGCACGATCGAGCTCAACGGCCCGCTCAACACGCTATCCTACACGCTCAAGGCGAAGCTCCACGAGATCGAGGACTCGATCAACATCCAGGAGGAAGGCTTCCGCGCGATCGTCGAGGGCTCGAAGGTGTCGCTCGAGGACCTCAAGAAGAAGGCCCCCTCCAACTGGTACATCGAAGCCGAGGAAGCGCGCGACCTCGGGCTTGTCCTTGACATCATCTGACCCGGCGCGAGCAGGCAACGCGACAGCGGGTGTGACGCATGTTGCACCCGCGAAGCTAAGGATTTGCGGGGAGGGCCCCTGTCATGTATCGGCTCTGACAACCTATAATCACACCACGGACGGACCGCTCGCAATGGCCGAATTCTCGCTCCCGAAAAACAGCGTCGTCAAGAAGGGCGTCAAGCACGCCTCGACCAGCGGGGGTAAGCGTCTCAAATCGTTCAAGGTCTATCGCTACGATCCGGACAGCGGCGAGAACCCGCGCTACGATAATTTTGAGCTCGATCTCGACGACACCGGCCCGATGGTGCTCGACGCGCTGATCAAGATGAAGAGCGAGCAGGATTCCTCGCTCACCTTCCGCCGGTCGTGCCGCGAGGGCATCTGCGGCTCGTGCTCGATGAACATCAACGGCAAGAACGGCCTCGCCTGCACCACCGCGATCGAGGATTGCAAGGGCGAGGTCCAGATCACCCCGCTGCCGCACATGGACGTGATCAAGGACCTGGTCCCCGACTTCACGCATTTCTACGCGCAATATTCGTCGATCAAGCCGTGGCTGCAGACCGTCACTCCCCCGCCCTCGGGCAAGGAGCGCCTCCAGTCGCCGGAAGACCGCTCGAAGCTCGACGGCCTGTACGAGTGCATCCTGTGCGCGTGCTGCTCGACCTCGTGCCCGAGCTACTGGTGGAACGCCGACAAGTTTCTCGGCCCCGCGATCCTGTTGCAGGCCTATCGCTGGCTTGCCGACAGCCGCGACGAGATGACCGGCGAGCGCCTCGACGAGCTCGAGGATCCGTTCCGCCTGTATCGCTGCCACACCATCATGAACTGCGCGAACGCGTGCCCCAAGGGGTTGAACCCCGCCAAGGCGATCGCCGAGATCAAGAAGATGGAAGCCGAACGGATCGTCTGATCCCTTCGGTTGGGGGAGGGGCCTACCTTTCCCGACTTTTTTGGGGGGGGGTAAGACCTGCCTTCCCCCCACCCCGTTCGTGCCGAGTAGAGATCGAGCGTAGTCGAGAGCTCGTATCGAGGTACATGTCCTTCGATACGCCATCTCGACAAGCTCGATGCCTACTCGGGACGAACGGAATTTATGACTGACAAGCCCCATTTCGTAGAAGCCGAAGACCCCTCCAACCCCGGCTGGCGCAGCTGGTCGCTCTCCGACCCGACCCGCTTCAACACGCTGCTCGGCCCCATGCTCTACCGCGTCGACGGCCACACTGTCCGCGTCCGCATCACCCCCGAGCATCGCCATTCGAACCTCCAGAACAACGTCCACGGCGGCGCGCTCCTCGCGTTCATCGACGTCGCCTTGTTCGCAGCCGCAAGAGGCTTCGGCCTGATCACCGCCGGCACCGCGGTCACGCTCGATCTCAACACGCAGTTCATCGGCGGCGGCCGCATCGGCGAGCCGATCGAGGCGCAGGTCGAGGTGCTCAAGGAAACCGGCCGCCTCTTGTTCCTCCGGGGCCTCGTGGTGCAAGGGGACGACGAAACGAAGATCGCCGCCTTCTCGGCCACGATCCGCAAGCCGACTGCCAGATAGCACCGGCATTTCTCTGTTCTCCCGCGCACGCGGGAGTCCAGGAGCCACACATACAACGCCTGGGGGCCTGGGCCCCCGCCTGCGCGGGGGAACGGAAATGACGGTACTCAAAGCCTACGAAGCGCTCGTAGCGTCAGGCGAACTCCGCCCCGACCCCGAACAAGCCGCCGCCGCCGCGCGCCTCAACACCCTCGCGACCGAACTCGCCACCCCCAAATCCACCGGCTTCTTCGCGCGCTTCTCCAAGAAACCCGACCCCCGCGGCGTCTACCTCTGGGGCGGCGTGGGCCGCGGCAAGTCGATGCTGATGGACCTGTTCTTCGCCAACGCCCCAGTCGACAAAAAACGCCGCGTCCACTTCGGCGAGTTCATGCTCGAGGTCCACGCGCGCATCGCCGCCGAGCGCCGCAAGGAAGTCGGCGACCCGATCGTCCCCGTCGCCACCGCGATCGCCGACGAGACCCGCCTGCTCGCGTTCGACGAGATGATGGTCACCAACAGCCCCGACGCGATGATCCTGTCGCGGCTGGTGACCTCGCTGCTCGATTCCGGCGTGACGATCGTCACTACATCGAACCGCCCGCCCGCCGATCTCTACAAGAACGGCCTCAACCGCGAGCATTTCCTGCCCTTCATCGCGACCATCGAACAGCGCCTCGACGTACTCCCGCTAAACGGCCCGGTCGACTATCGTCGCGACCGTCTCGGCAGCCAGGACACATGGCTCGTCCCCAACGGCCCCGAGGCGACCGCGCAACTCTCCGCGGCGTTCTTCCGCCTCACCGACTTCTCGACCGACGACAGCGAGCACGTCCCGGCCGAAGACCTGATCGTCCAGGGCCGCACGCTGCGGGTGCCGAAATCGCTCAAGGGCGTCGCGGTGTTCAGCTTCAAGAAGCTGTGCGGAGAAGCCCGCGGCGTGGCCGACTACCTTGCCATCGCGCGGAAATTCCACACCGTCATCCTCGTCGGCATCCCCAAGCTCGGCCCCGAGAACCGCAACGAGGCGGCGCGCTTCGTCGCGCTGATCGACGCGCTGTACGAGCACAAGGTCAAGCTCCTCGCCGCCGCCGATGCGCAACCCGGCGACCTCTACGAAAGCGGTGACGGGCGCTTCGAGTTCGACCGCACGATCAGCCGCCTCGAAGAGATGCGCTCCGAGGATTATCTCGCCGAGGGCCACCTCTAAGGCTCTGCCGTCATCCTGACGAAAGTCAGGATCCAGAGCCACAGGCGATGTCGTTCGTTACTCTGGATCCTGACTTTCGTCAGGATGACGAAGCAGGTAGGCCTTATTGCACATGCGAACGAGTTGCAATAACAACCCGCTTTTGTCCTTTTTGCGGTTGCCGTAGCGGGATAATGCGCGTAACCGGCGTCACCAATCACCCCGCACATCAGACGGAGACGGATTGGAATGGCTCGCAAGAAGATCGCGCTGATCGGCGCCGGTAACATCGGCGGTACGCTCGCGCACCTCGCAGCACTCAAGGGCCTTGGCGATATCGTCCTGTTCGACGTCGCCGAGGGCATCCCCCAGGGCAAGGCACTCGACCTGTCGCAGTGCGGCCCGGTCGAAGGCTTCGACTCGCAGATCACCGGCTCGAACGACTACGCCGACATCGCCGGCGCGGACGTCATCATCGTCACCGCCGGTGTGGCCCGCAAGCCCGGCATGAGCCGCGACGACCTGCTCGGCATCAACCTCAAGGTCATGAAGGCCGTCGGCGAGGGCATCAAGGCCAACGCCCCGAACGCGTTTGTGATCTGCATCACCAACCCGCTCGACGCGATGGTGTGGGCACTCCGCGAATTCTCCGGGCTGCCGCACCACATGGTCGTCGGCATGGCCGGCGTGCTGGATTCTTCGCGCTTCAGCCACTTCCTCGCCGACGAGTTCAAGGTCTCGGTCAAGGACGTCACCAGCTTCGTGCTCGGCGGCCACGGCGACACGATGGTCCCGGTCATCAGCTACTCGACCGTGTCGGGCATCCCGGTTCCCGATCTCATCGCGATGGGCATGTCGAGCCAGGAAAAGATCGACGCGATCGTCAAGCGGACGCGCGGCGGCGGCGGCGAGATCGTCGCGCTGCTGAAGACGGGCTCGGCCTATTACGCGCCGGCGACCAGCGGCATCGCGATGGCGGAGGCGTATCTGTACGACCAGAAGCGCGTGCTTCCGGCGGCGGCGTATGTGTCGGGCGAGTACGGCTTGGACGATCTGTATGTCGGCGTGCCGGTGGTGATCGGGGCTGGCGGCGTCGAGAAGATCGTCGAGATCAAGCTGGACGATGAAGCGAAGCAGAACCTCACCGTGTCGGTCGATGCGGTCAAGGAGCTGATCGTGGCCTGCAAAGGCATCGATGGTTCGCTGAACTGATTTGAAGAATTGAACTGATTTGAGGTGAGGTAAGGATCGTACCACCCCGGCGAAGGCCGGGGCCCAATTGGGAAGGCCCCGCTGATGGAAGAACAAGCGTTCGTCTACATCATGGCAAGTGGGTTTAATGGCACGATCTACCTCGGCTCGACGCTGAACCTGGCGAAGCGCGTGTGGGAACACCGCAACGCCGTCGCCGCCGGGTTCACGAAGAAATACGACTGCAAGCTGCTCGTCTGGTATGAGTTAGCCGGTAGTTGGGAAGCCGCCCGGCAGCGCGAGCTGCACATGAAGGAGTGGAAGCGAGACTGGAAGCTGCGTGAGATCAACGGTTTCAATCCCTCTTGGGACGACCTTTACGATCGCATCGCACGACCATGACCGCTTTCCCAATTGGGCCCCGGCCTTCGCCGGGGTGGTAAGGAACGAGACAAGATGAGCATCCTCGTCGACAAGAACACCAAGGTCATCACGCAAGGCATGACCGGCGAAACCGGCAGCTTCCACACCAAGATGGCGCTGGAATACGGCACGCAGATGGTCGGCGGCGTCACGCCCGGCAAGGGCGGCACCACGCACCTCGACCTCCCCGTCTACAACACCGTCGCCGAAGCCAAGGCGATGACCGGCGCGACCGCGTCGGTCATCTACGTGCCGCCCCCCTTCGCCGCCGATTCGATCCTTGAGGCGATCGACGCCGAGATCGAGCTGATCGTCGCGATCACCGAGGGCATTCCGGTGCTCGACATGGTCAAGGTCAAGCGCGCGCTGTCGGGTTCCAAGTCGCGGCTCATCGGCCCGAACTGCCCCGGCGTGCTGACCCCCGGCGAGTGCAAGATCGGCATCATGCCCGGCTCGATCTTCAAGAAGGGCTCGGTCGGCGTTGTCAGCCGTTCAGGCACGCTCACCTATGAGGCGGTGTTCCAGACGTCGAACGCAGGCCTTGGTCAGACGACCGCGGTCGGCATCGGTGGCGATCCGGTCAACGGCACGAACTTCATCGACGTGCTCGAGCTGTTCCTCGCCGATGACGAGACGCAGTCGATCATCATGATCGGCGAAATCGGCGGCGACGCAGAAGAGCAGGCGGCACAGTTCCTCCGCGACGAAGCAAAGCGCGGTCGATCGAAGCCGATGGCAGGCTTCATTGCCGGTCGTACGGCGCCTCCTGGTCGTCGCATGGGCCATGCCGGCGCGATCGTGTCGGGCGGCAAGGGCGACGCGGAGAGCAAGATCGCGGCGATGGAAGCTGCCGGGATCAAGGTCTCGGAAAGCCCCAGCCTGCTCGGCGAGACGCTGCTGAGCGTGTTGAAGGGCTAAGTTAGAGTAAGATTGTTCCCCCGCGAAGGCGGGGGCCCAGTCTGGGTCCCCGCCTTCGCGGGGACACAAAGAGGACGGTTGTGATGGGCTACGAAGGCCAGGATTTCAGCGATATCGCAGCCGGCGTCAGCCCGGCGTTCGTGGAGACGCTCTACGCTAAGTTCAACGCGGATCCGGCCTCGGTCGAATCCGGTTGGCGCGCGTTCTTTGAGGGTCTCGAAGGTTCCGCGCAGGGCCCGAGCTGGGAGAGCGCCCGCTGGCCGCTCACCACCACGGATGACCTGACCGCAGCGCTCGATCCGACCCAGATGGAGCCCGCGCCCAAGCCCGGCAAGGGCGGCAAGCCGGCCCCCGCCGCAGCAGCGCCCGCACCCGTCTCGAAGGAAGAGATCGCCAAGGCTGCAGCCGACGCGATCCGCGCGCAGCTGCTCGTCCGCACCTACCGCGTCCGTGGCCACCTTGCCGCCAACCTCGATCCGCTCGGCCTCTCCAAGCGCGAGATGCCCGAGGATCTGAAGACCGAATATCACGGCTTCTCGGACGGCGACATCGACCGGAAGGTTTATCTCGGCGGCACGATGGGCTTCGAATGGGTCTCGATCCGCGAGCTCGTCGACACGTTGCGCAAGAACTATTGCGGCAATGTCGGCCTCGAATACATGCACATCTCCGACGTCGAGGAGCGCCGCTTCCTCCAGGAGCGCATGGAGGGCCAGGACAAGGCGATCGAATTCTCCATCGACGGCAAGAAGGCGATCCTCACCAAGGTGATCGAAGCCGAGCAGTGGGAGAAGTTCCTCGGCAAGAAGTACGTTGGCACGAAGCGCTTCGGGCTAGACGGCGGTGAGTCGATGATCCCTGCGCTTGAAAGCGTGATCAAGTATGGCGGCCAGATGGGCGTCCGCGAGCTCGTCATCGGCATGGCGCATCGCGGTCGCCTCAACGTGCTCGCCAACGTGATGGCCAAGCCGTTGCGCGTGATCTTCCACGAATTCGCCGGCGGTTCGGCCAATCCGGACGACATCGGCGGCTCGGGCGACGTGAAGTATCACCTCGGTACCAGCACCGATCGCGAGTTCGACGGCCACAAGGTTCACATGAGTCTGGTCGCCAACCCGTCGCATCTCGAAGCCGCCGACCCGGTCGTGCTTGGCAAGACGCGCGCGATCCAGACGCTTAACAACGATCTCAAGGATCACGTGGCAAGCCTGCCCGTGCTGATCCACGGCGACGCGGCGTTCGCGGGGCAGGGTATCGTCTGGGAGTGCCTCGGCTTCTCCGGCATCCGCGGCTACAACACCGGCGGCTGCGTCCACTTCATCATAAACAACCAGGTCGGCTTCACGACCTCGCCGCAGTTCGCGCGCTCGTCGCCTTACCCGTCGGACGTCGCCAAGGGCGTCCAGGCGCCGGTCTTCCACGTCAATGGCGACGATCCCGAGGCGGTCACCTTCGCGACCAAGATGGCGATGGAATTCCGCCAGAAGTTCCACCGCGACATCGTGATCGACATGTGGTGCTATCGCCGCTTCGGCCACAACGAGGGCGACGAGCCGTCCTTCACGCAGCCGCTGATGTACGACATCATCCGCAAGCACCCCGGCGTCAGCTCGGTGTACGGGGATCGCCTGATCAAGGAAGGCGTGATCGACCAGCCCTGGATCGACGAGAACGTGAAGCAGTTCACGCTCCGCCTCGAGGGTGAGTTCGAAGCCGGGTCGTCGTACAAGCCCAACAAGGCCGACTGGTTCGGCGGTCGCTGGACCGGCCTCAGCGCGCCCACCGATGGCGCGTCGGCACGCCGCAACGTCGAGACGGGTCTCAGCACGAAGCTGTTCGACTCGCTCGGCCGCACGCTGACCACGATCCCGGACAGCGTGAAGATCCACAAGACGCTCAACCGCGTGATCGATGCCAAGCGCGAGATGTTCAAGTCGGGCAAGGGCTTCGACTGGGCGACAGGCGAGGCGCTCGCATTCGGCGGCCTGCTCTCGGAAGGGTACGGCGTCCGTCTGTCCGGCCAGGATTCGGGCCGCGGTACCTTCTCGCAGCGCCATGCCGTCTGGGTCGACCAGACCGACGAGCACAAGTACGTGCCGTTGCAGGAGATCGAGCACGGGCGTTTCGAAGTGCTCGACAGCCCGCTCAGCGAATATGGCGTGCTCGGGTTCGAGTATGGCTACGCGCTCGCCGACCCGAAGACGCTCGTCCTCTGGGAGGCGCAGTTCGGCGATTTCGTCAACGGCGCGCAGATCATGATCGATCAGTTCATCACGTCCGGCGAGTCGAAGTGGCTTCGCGCCAACGGCCTCGTGATGCTGCTCCCGCACGGCTATGAAGGGCAGGGGCCTGAGCATAGCTCGGCACGTCCCGAGCGCTTCCTGCAATCGTGCGCGGACGACAACATCCAGGTCGCGAACTGCACCAGCCCAGCGAACTATTTCCACCTGCTGCGCCGGCAGATGCACCGTAACTTCCGCAAGCCGCTGATCGTGATGACGCCGAAGTCGTTGCTGCGTCACAAGCTGGCCGTTTCGAACGCCGAGGATTTCCAGGGCGACAGCCACTTCCGCCGCCTGTTGTCGGATACCAATCCGGCCGCCGACGTTGATACGAAGCGTCTGGTCCTGTGCACCGGCAAGGTCGCGTATGACCTGATCGAGGCACGCGATGCGGCGGGCGACACCGACACGCAGATCGTCCGCGTCGAACAGCTCTATCCCTTCCCCGGCAACCCGATCGCCGAGCGCGTCGCACGGATGCCGAACCTGGAAGAGATCGTCTGGGCGCAGGAAGAGCCGAAGAACAACGGCTATTGGTTCTTCGTCGAGCCGCTGATCGAGGAGGCGCTGGCAACGGTCGACTCCCGCGTGAAGCGCGCGCGCTATGCGGGGCGCAACGCCTCGGCCTCGCCCGCGACCGGCTTGATGAAGCGTCACCAGGCCGAACAGGGGGCGCTCGTCGCCGACGCGCTCGGCCACTCCGTCCGCGACGAAATCCGCCGCACCCGCGCAAACTGATTGAACCCGGACCCTGTTTTCCTGCGAAAGCAGGAACCCAGGGTCCGGCAGAGTAACCCTAGGCCCCTGCGTCCGCAGGAGCACAAAAGGTAGAAGCAAACATGGCAACCGAAGTCACCGTCCCCGTCCTGGGTGAATCGATCACCGAAGCCACCCTCGGCGAGTGGCTGAAGCAGCCCGGCGACCCCGTCGCGGTCGACGAGCCGATCGCCAGCCTCGAGACCGACAAGGTCTCGGTCGAGGTCCCGTCGCCGGTCGCCGGCGTCATGGGCCAGCACGCCGTCGCGGTCGGCGATACCGTGCAGGTCGGCGCAATGCTCGCCACGATCGACTCCGGTGACGGCGCCGCCGCGTCGGCCCCTACGCCCGCACCCGCCGCGACAGCAACGCCAGCCGCTGCACCAGCCAAGGACGAGTCCGGCGCAGGGTACGGCGACCAGCCCGGTGCCGGCACCAGCGACTCGCCCGCCGCGCTCTCCCCGTCGGTCCGCCGCGCGGTGCTCGAGCACGGCGTTGACCCCGGCACCGTCAAGGGCACCGGCCGCGACGGTCGCATCACCAAGGAAGACGTGACCGCCGCCGCGTCGAGCAAGCCCGCGCCTGCTCCCGCCGCAGCGCCCGCACCGGCAGCAGCCCCCGCCGCCGCTTCGGGTCGCGGCGAGGAGCGCGTCCGCATGACGCGCCTCCGCCAGACGATCGCCAAGCGCCTCAAGGAAGCGCAGAACACGGCCGCGATGCTGACGACGTTCAACGACGTCGACATGACCGCGGTGATCGAGGCGCGCGCCAAGTACAAGGACCTGTTCGAGAAGAAGCACGGCGTCCGCCTCGGCTTCATGGGCTTCTTCGTGAAGGCCGCGACGATGGCGCTGCGCGACATCCCGTCGGTCAATGCGTCGATCGACGGCGACGACATCGTCTATCACGACTATGCGGACATCTCGGTCGCGGTCTCGTCGCCGGGCGGCCTCGTCGTCCCCGTGATCCGCGATGCCGACCAGATGTCGGTCGCGACGATCGAGAAGACGATCGGCGACTTCGGCAAGCGCGCCAAGGAAGGCGCGCTCAAGATGGACGAGATGAAGGGCGGCACCTTCACGATCTCGAACGGCGGCGTGTTTGGCTCGCTGATGTCGACCCCGATCATCAACCCGCCGCAGTCCGCCGTGCTCGGTCTCCACCGCATCGAGGAGCGCCCGGTCGTCGTGAACGGCCAGATCGTCATCCGTCCGATGATGTACCTCGCGCTCAGCTACGACCACCGCCTGATCGACGGCCGCGAAGCCGTGACGTTCCTCGTCGCGCTCAAGAACGCGATCGAAGACCCGACGCGCATCCTGATCGACCTCTGACCCACAACGGCTCCTCGTTCTCCTGCGAACGCAGGAGCCCAGGGTTCCAGGCACAGCGCCACGTAACCCTGGATTCCTGCGTACGCAGGAAAACATGAGAGCCGGTTTCGTCTACCTCATGGCGAGCAGCCGCGACGGAACGCTCTACCTCGGCGTCACCAGCGACCTGCTCGCCAGAGCCTACCAACACCGCAACCGCCTGATCGACGGCTTCTCCAAGGAGCATGGCTGCATCCTCCTTGTGTGGTTCGAGGCGAGTGACGACATACAATCTGCACGGCAACGCGAGTTGCAGATGAAGAAATGGAAGCGGGCCTGGAAGATCGATCTGATCGAACAGACCAACCCGCACTGGAAGGATTTGTACGAGACGCTCTTCTGACCCGTTCTCCTGCGAACGCAGGAGTCCAGGACCACGAACGGCGCCTCCCGTAACCCTGGGCTCCTGCGTTCGCAGGAGAACGACGGAGATGAAGAATGGCTGACTACGACTATGACGTCCTCGTGATCGGTGCGGGCCCCGGCGGTTACGTCGCGGCGATCCGTGCAGCGCAGCTCGGCCTGCGCACCGCTTGTGCCGAATCGCGCGAGACGCTCGGCGGCACCTGCCTCAACGTCGGCTGCATCCCGTCGAAGGCGCTGCTCCACGCGTCCGAGATCTACGAGGAGGCCAAGGGGGGTCACCTCACCAAGTTCGGCATCGACTTCCAGGGCGTCACCTTGAATCTCGACCAGATGCACGCCGAGAAGGCCAAGGCCGTCAAGGAACTGACCGGCGGCGTCGAATTCCTGTTCAAGAAGAACAAGGTGACCTGGCTCAAGGGCAAGGCCGCGTTCCAGGACGCGCACACGGTCGACGTCGCGGGCCAGAAGGTCACCGCGAAGAACATCGTCATCGCCACCGGTTCGTCGGTCATGCCGCTCCCCGGCGTCACGGTCGACCAGAAGACCGTCGTCGACAGCACCGGCGCGCTCGAGATCCCCAAGGTCCCAGAGCACATGGTCGTCATCGGTGGCGGCGTGATCGGCCTCGAACTCGGCAGCGTCTGGCGTCGTCTCGGTGCGAAGGTCACCGTCGTCGAGTTCGTCGACCAGATCCTCCCCGGCTTCGACGGTGAAGTCCGCCGCGAGACCGCCAAGCTCTTCAAGAAGCAGGGCATGGAGCTGAAGCTCTCGACCAAGGTCACCGGCGTGACGGTCGCCGACGGCGTCGCGACCGTCACCGTCGAGCCCGCCGCGGGTGGCGCATCCGAGACGCTGACCGCCGACGCGGTGCTCGTCTCGATCGGGCGCAAGGCGAACGTCGACGGCCTCAATCTTGAAGCCATCGGCTTGGAGCTCAACAAGCGCGGCCAGATCGAGACCGACCACAGCTTCCGCACCAAGGTCGACGGCGTCTGGGCGATCGGCGACTGCATCCCCGGCCTGATGCTCGCGCACAAGGCTGAGGACGAAGGCGTCGCGGTGGCGGAAAACATTGCCGGCCAGACCGGCATCGTCAACGAGGACGTGATCCCGAGCGTCGTCTACACGATGCCCGAGATCGCCGGTGTCGGCCTCACCGAAGAGGCGGCGCGCGACAAGACCGAGATCAAGGTCGGCAAGTTCCCGTTCGCCGCGAACAGCCGCGCCAAGACCAACCGCGACACCGACGGCTTCGTGAAGATCATCGCCGACGCCAAGACCGATCGCGTCCTCGGCGTCTGGATCGTGTCGTCGCTGGCGGGCACGCTGATCGCCGAAGCCGCCATCGCGATGGAATTCGGCGCGACCAGCGAAGACATCGCCTACACGTGTCATGCGCACCCCACGCATGCCGAGGCGATCAAGGAAGCGGCGATGGCGGTGCAAGGCAAGCCCATCCATATCTGAGTACGACCGCGCGAAGGCCGTAGCGCAAGCTACGGCCGAGCATCTGGCGGTCGGACCGGCCGGCGCGGCCAAAAGCCGCGTCCGACGACAGGGGCTTTGCCCCTGTCCGGCCAAGCAAGGTTTCGCATCTGAAGTAAGTTCGAGAGGGCGTCAGTGGCAATCCACTGGCGCCCTCTCTGCGTTGCAGCGCGAGAGTTGAAGGTCCAGGCGAGGCGGCGAAGGTGGAGGAGGGGGCGACGGTTAAGTTCGATCGGGGGGATAGATGTTGCCGCAGTTCGCCAGTTCGCCCACGCCCCGTCCACCCGCAAAGCCCAACCCACCCCTTGCGTCATCCCGGCGAACGTCGGGATCCGCGGTTACGGCGGACCCAGCGATATCCCCCATCATTACCCGGCCCGCGACCATGGGTCCCGGCGTCCGCCGGGATGACGGGGGGCTAGGAGGCTAGGAGGCTAGGAGGCTAGGAGGCTAGGAGGGCAGGGGTGCGATCAAGTGCTAGCGTAAACCGTTACAAGCTCCAGATCTGCGAGTTCTTTGACGGCATCACCCACACCAAGCCCCAAGCTCCGCACCCCTCTCAAATTCACCTACCCACACCCCCATCCGTCATCCCGGCGAACGCCGGGACCCACGGTTACGGCGGACCCAGCGATATCGCCCCATCATCACCCGGTCCGCGACCATGGGACCTGACGTCCGCCGGAATGACGGGGGGAGGGAACGCAACAACTGGGCGCAATCTGGAGTGGCGTGCACGAAACGTCCGTCAAGCCAGAGCCACTCCGTCCCAAACGATACCGCCCGCCTCCTTGCTCTCCCGCAAAGGCGGGAGCCCAGTCTGGATCCCCGCCTTCGCGGGGAAACATTCTTGGCACGCCACCGCATACGCCCTGAGCATCGCTTATCACCTTCGGTGTCCGGCTCCTCATCGCACCACCCCCACCCCGCCCAACCCAAAATCCGCAAACTTCCGCCCCCCCCCCCCACCGGAACCAATCCTTAGCAAAGCCAACCTATTAGACCGCGTAACGAACGAACAAGCAGGTCTCCGTGGCGCTCGATCTCTCTACTCTCTACGTCGTCGCAGGCTTCGGCATGCTGGTCGCCGGGTTCATCCACCTCATCCCGCTGGCAACCGGTCGGTTCGGATCGTGGGCAGGGCTATGGGGCGCCGGCCACCTGATCGCCGGGTGCGGCGCGCTGATGGCGGTGCTCAACGATCGGATCGGCCTCCCCTGGGCGCTGAGCATCGGCAACCCCGCGGTGGTGATGGGCTATGCACTGATCGCCGGCGCGGTCGTGAAGTTCAGCCGTCCCGACGCGCGCCTGACGTCGATGCTAGCGACCGCCGCGGTCCTTGGCCTGCCCCTCTGGTTCACGCACGACCCAGCGCATTTCCACCTCCGCGTCGCCTATCTCAGCGTCATCCGCGCCGGGTTCGACCTCGTCGTGGTGATCGTCGCCATTCGTCTCGCGCGTGGTGACTCGCTACAGACCGGCTGGATCGTCGCCGCGCTGTTCGCGGTCACCGTGCCGATGTTCCTCGGCCGCGCCTGGCTAGCTTACGGCGACCGCATCGGCACGCAGCTGACCGGTCGTCACGATGACTTCGGCGCATGGCTCGCGGCGGGGCAGATCGCCTTCATCATCTTCCGCGCCTTCTCGCTCCTGATCCTCCAGGCCGAGCGTGGCCAGAACCTGCTGCTAGATCAGATGGAGCGCGACTGGCTCACCGGCGCGTTCAACCGCGCCGGCCTGGACCGCATCGCGCAGACCTTCGCAGGCCGCCATGCGCCACGCACGCTGACGGTAATGATGCTCGATCTCGATCGCTTCAAGACGCTCAACGACACGTTCGGCCACGCCGCCGGCGACGCCGCACTCCGCAGCTTTGCAGAGATCGCCCACGACACCGTCGGCCGACAAGGCCACCTGATCCGTTGGGGCGGTGACGAGTTCGTCTGCGTGCTGCCCGACATCCCGGCGGCGCAGGCGACCGTGATCGGCAACCGTATCGCCACCCGGTTCGCGCAGGCCATGGCACCGCGCATGGCCACGCATGGCACGCTCGGGGTCAGCATCGGCGTCGTCGAGGGCGAGCCCGATACGCCGATCGTCGACCTCATCGCCGGCGCAGACCGCGCGATGTACCTGGCAAAGGGCGACCGCCGCCAACCTGCCATCTACATAAAGGCAGCCTGAGCCGCGCGTATTGGATCGCCCCGAAAGGGCCGCAACGCCACGCACGGCGTCGCGGTCCTGCACACTCAAGCGGCAGGCGGGTCCTTCTTCGCGGTCGGCTTGCCGAACCCGACGAACAATCGCTCCAACCCGACCGTGACCGAGTCCAGCACCTTCGCGAACTCCGGCGGCAGCGCGTTCGCCTCGCTCCGCGGTGGCTCCCGCGTCTCCCCGGCAAACGGACCATTGCCCTGCGACTTGGTCGGCTCGGCCGCCACGTCCGGCTCGACCTTCGACGCTGCAGGCTCAGCCTGTGCCGAGGACGAGGCAGGGGAAGGCGGGGCAGGGGGCGTCGGCGGCGTCGGAGGAGTCGGCCGGGCACTCGACTTCGCATCATGCTTCGAGATCGCCGTAGCCGCGGCCATCAGCCCCGCCGCGATCATCTGCCGCCCGACCGGCGTCCCCATCTGCCGCGCGATGGTAGCAGCGATCCCCGCGAACGGCGCGCCGCCTTCATGCTTGCGCCCCTCGTGCTTCCGGCCCTCATGCCTGTGCGCGTCATGCTTGTGCGCGTCATGCGCATGGTCCTCATGGCCCTCATGCCGATCACCCGAGTTACCCTGAGCCGCCGCCATCTCAGCCTCGCGCTCACGCCGCTTCCGCTCGTCCTTCTTCTTGCCCATGTCGTCCTCTGTACCATTCCGCGTCTGTGTGTACGAACAAGATAATACACCGATACCGGAGTGCAACCCCGGCGCCTTCGCCCCGTCCAGCCGTGACGGTGGCTCAGTTGCCGGACCACGCGCCCGGCAATCGCCACGTCACTTTTTGTGTCGCGTGGCTGACCATCGGCTTGCCGTCGAAGCCAAGCGCGGGCGTGTAGCGCGCATGCCGCAGGATCGCGCTGCAGGCCGCCTTGTCGAGTTCGACCTCGCCGCTCGTCACCACGGGCCGGCAATCGGCAACCCGCCCGTCGAGGCCGATCGTCCACAGGACCGTCGACGTCCCCTGCGCGCCCTTGCCGACGATCGTCCTCGGGTAATCGTCGGGTCCGATCCAGTATTCGGGCCGCGTCGTCGCCTTGGCAGGCTGGGCGATCTTCGCGCGCTCGGTCGGGTCGATGCCCCACTGCTTGGCCGTCGAATCATTGCATTTGGCCAGGGCCTCGAACGCCGCCTTCGCATTCGGCATCGCGAACGCCCAGCCCGACATCTTGTCCGGGGTGATGCGCAGCACGGCATCGGCGGGCAGCGTTTCGAACAGCGTGGCATCGACCTGCATGCGCGTCATCCGCTTCCCCGAAGCCTGGGTCGGATAACTCTCGTACCGGCTGTCATCCGATCCCCCGCCGACTATGCCGATCTTCGCCTGGCCCAGCCGCATCGTTACGCCACGATCGTTGGTGTAGACCATCAGTTCGAGCGTCGACGCCAGCGGCAGCCGACGCAGCGCGAGAATCGTCTCCGCCTTGCCGGTGCCATAGGTGCGGCCGAGCATGCAGGCGGTCGCGCCATAATCGACGTTCCACGTGCTCACCGGCGTCAACGGCACGGCCGCGGTCGGCTCGGCCAGCGCAGCGGCGGCGGCCAGCCCCAGCATCAGCGGCATCCGGAAATACTCGTCATCGTATCATCCCCTTGCACTGCATCCCGTTCGTCGGTTCTCTAAAATACGCCGCCCGGTTGCAAGCCGAGTCGACGCCTCGATCGCCCGTCGCGCAATCGGTCGCGCAATCGATCGCCCCGGATGAACTGGCACCCGGCCTCATGCATTCCTATCTCTCCCACTAGTCTCCCGATCAGAACAGAAGTAGAACCAGCCTCATGCTGACAAAGATTTCCGTACGCGGCGCGCGCGAGCACAACCTCAAGGACGTCGACATCGACATCCCCCGCGACACGCTCACGGTGATCACCGGCCTCTCGGGCTCGGGCAAGTCGAGCCTCGCGTTCGACACGATCTACGCCGAGGGCCAGCGCCGCTACGTCGAGAGCCTCAGCGCCTACGCCCGCCAGTTCCTCGAACTGATGCAGAAGCCCGACGTCGACCACATCGAAGGCCTCTCGCCCGCGATCTCGATCGAGCAGAAGACGACGTCGCGCAACCCGCGCTCGACCGTCGCCACCGTCACCGAGATCTACGATTACATGCGCTTGCTCTGGGCGCGCGTCGGCATCCCGTACTCGCCCGCGACCGGCGAGCCCATTGCCGCGCAGACCGTCAGCCAGATGGTCGACCGCGTCATGGCGCTCCCCGAGGGCACGCGCCTGTACCTGCTCGCCCCCGTCGTCCGCGGCCGCAAGGGCGAGTATCGCAAGGAACTCGCCGAGTGGCAGAAGGCGGGCTTCGCGCGCGTCCGCATCGACGGTACGATCCACGACATCGACGAAGCCCCCGCGCTCGACAAGAAGTACAAGCACGACATCGAAGTCGTTGTCGACCGCCTGGTGGTAGGCGGCGAAATTGCCACGCGCCTCGCGGAGAGCTTCGAAACCGCACTGAAACTCGCCGACGGCCTCGCCTATGTCGACCCGGCCGACCCGGTCGAACCGCACACCCCCAAGTCCGAAATCCTCGGCAACAACGCCCCCGACGGCCGCATCGTGTTCTCCGAGAAATTCGCCTGCCCGGTCAGCGGCTTCACCATCTCCGAGATCGAGCCACGCCTGTTCTCGTTCAACGCGCCCCAAGGCGCATGCCCTGCCTGCGACGGCCTCGGCGAGAAGCTACTGTTCGACGAAGACCTCGTCGTCCCCAACCACATGCTCAGCATCAAGAAGGGCGCGGTCGTCCCCTGGGCGAAATCCAACCCTCCGAGCCCGTATTACATGCAGGTCCTCGGCAGCCTCGCACGCGAATTCAAGTTCGACATCGAGACGCCCTGGTCCGACCTCCCGCCGGAGGTCCAGAGCACCATCCTGCACGGCTCGAAGGGCAAGCCCGTCACGCTCACCTTCATCGACGGCAAGAAGAAATACGACGTCTCCAAGCCGTTCGAAGGCGTCATCGGCAACCTCAACCGCCGCATGCTCCAGACCGACTCCGCCTGGATGCGCGAGGAGCTGAGCAAGTACCAGTCCGCCGCCCCCTGCGAAGTCTGCGGCGGCGCGCGCCTGAAACCCGAGGCGCTCGCGGTCAAGATCGCGATGAAGGACATCTCCTACGCCACGCATCTCTCGGTGGTCGACGCGCTCCAGTTCTTCACCGACATGCCGCAGCACCTCGGCGACCAGCAGAACGCGATCGCCGAACGCATCCTCAAGGAGATCGTCGAGCGGCTGGGCTTCCTCAACAACGTCGGCCTGGACTACCTAAACCTAGACCGCACCAGCGGCACGCTCAGCGGCGGCGAAAGCCAGCGCATCCGCCTCGCATCGCAGATCGGCAGCGGCCTGTCCGGCGTGCTCTATGTCCTCGACGAGCCCTCGATCGGCCTGCACCAGCGCGACAACGACATGCTCCTCAAGACGCTCCGCCGTCTGCGCGATCTCGGCAACACCGTGCTCGTCGTCGAGCATGACGAGGACGCGATCCGCACCGCCGACTACATCATCGACATGGGCCCCGGCGCCGGCGTCCGCGGCGGCCAGGTTGTCGCGCAGGGCACGCTGAAGCAGATCCTCAAGTCGAAGGGCAGCATCACCGCCGACTATCTCAACGGCACGCGCGAAGTCCCCGTCCCGGCAACACGCCGCAAGGGCAACGGCAAGAAGCTCACCGTCCACAACGCGGTCGCCAACAACCTGCGCGGCGTCACCGCCAGCCTGCCGCTCGGCACCTTCACCTGCATCACCGGCGTCTCCGGCTCGGGCAAGTCGAGCTTCACGATCGACACGCTCTACGCCGCCGCCGCGCGCGAGCTGAACGGCGCGCGAATCGTCCAGGGCAAGCACGACAAGATCACCGGCCTCCAGTATCTCGACAAGGTCATCGACATCGACCAGTCGCCGATCGGCCGCACCCCGCGCAGCAACCCCGCCACCTACACCGGCAGCTTCACGCAGATCCGCGACTGGTTCGCCGGCCTGCCGGAATCGCAGGCGCGCGGCTACAAGCCCGGCCGCTTCAGCTTCAACGTCAAGGGCGGCCGCTGCGAGGCGTGCCAGGGCGACGGCGTGCTCAAGATCGAGATGCACTTTCTCCCCGACGTCTACGTCACCTGCGACGTGTGCCACGGCGCGCGCTACAATCGCGAGACGCTCGAGGTGAAGTTCAAGGGGCATTCGATCGCCGACGTGCTCGACATGACGGTCGAGGACGCCGCCGAGTTCTTCAAGGCGGTCCCCCCGATCCGCGACAAGATGGCAATGCTGGTCGAGGTCGGCCTCGGCTACGTCAAGGTCGGCCAGCAGGCCACGACGCTCTCGGGCGGCGAAGCGCAACGCGTCAAGCTCGCCAAGGAACTCTCGCGCCGCGCCACCGGCAACACGCTCTACATCCTCGACGAACCCACCACCGGGCTCCACTTCGAGGACGTGCGCAAGTTGCTGGAGGTCCTCCACGCGCTGGTCGAGCAAGGCAACACGGTCGTCGTGATCGAACACAATCTCGACGTCATCAAGACCGCCGACTGGGTCCTCGACCTGGGACCGGAAGGCGGCGTCAAGGGCGGCGAGATCGTCGCCGAAGGCACGCCGGAGAAGGTCGCGAAGGCCAAGGGCAGCTTTACGGGGAAGTATCTTGCGCCGTTGTTGAAGGGGCGGGGCGAGATGGATAAGGTGGGAGAGAAATAAGGGGAAAAAGATGGCAGGGGACGAAGCAGTAGTCTCACGAAAGGTGCATTTTTTCCGGATCGAGCATTTCAGCGCGGTCGAAGGGCACCTTCCTGGCGCATTTCAACGAATTGCAAACCTGCCGTTTAACGAAACTGGTAGATATCAAAAGGATATCTCAGGGAACTCCAGATTTCTAGGGTACCCAGACCGGTTAGAGTACCCGCTACGGCTTCGTTTTGGGCGAACTAGAAAGGATCAGCTCCCTGACGTTGAGCGGGGTGGCCATTTAGAAACGCTAGAACTTAGTGAAGACGCGGGATTGATTGACGTTTGCCATCTGGTGGTCTTTGAAGACGGTCATGTGGCCGCCGAATTCAATCACGATGGCCCTCGTATCGCAAAATTGGGAATGTATCTTTTTGAAAAGGGCGGCAATCTACCGACGCCTCCGCGTTTTTTACCGCTCTTCGAGCGTGATATTGTAGAAGTTGTTGCACAACTCGAGAACGTTAGAGTTTTGGAAATCGAGGTCCCGCCGGAGACCTCGCAACTTTTAAGAGAGGCAGATGACAATATCGCCTCCGCGGTCGAAGCCTCTGCTAAAGCAGGTGCCTCCAAGTGGGTCAGTTTAACGTTAGCGGCGGATCCGACCTCTCATAAGCTTCTCCCGATAGCGACAGCGCTTGCTTCTATTATAAAAATTAGACCGCGTGAGCGGGAGTCGTTTAGGACGCTCAAGGCCACGGGCTATCTGGCTGGCTCGTCAACCGCTCGATACATCGACATCCTCGAAGAAAAACTAGTTTCGAGCGAAATATTTCCGAAAAATCATGAGCGCTCCCGGAGTATCCGAACAGAGGATGCTTATCGGCTGATTGAACAAGCTTATTGGGATCGTAAAGGCCGGCTAGCGGCCGCGGCTGTCGCTAACGAGCTATGGCAGGCGCATATTTCAGAAATAGGTTGGCTTACGACTACGCGCTCGGAATTGTCTCAGTTGTCGTTCACTTAATTGCAATCCATATTGATGGAACAATTTTCATCGCGCTATCTCAGGCGGATCTGAAAATCTTTACCCTTGGTATATTCGGAGCTGCGGTATCTCTACTGGGGTTTGTGTTAGCCGCTGGAACGTTTTTGATATCGCATGCGCAGAATGACGCGTTTGATATATTACGCCGATCTAAATCATTTAGAGAGCTGCCAAAACTTATATCATCTTCTATTTGGAGGCTGGCTTACTTATCAATTTGCAGTCTGCTGTTATTCGTATCTGGTAGTTCTATCCAGTCTTTCCTTCTTGGCGCTACCATTTTGTTGATTGTGCTTGCAGGCTCCGCCTTGGCAGCGTTGACGTACATTATTATGAAGATGTTGGCCGTTCCTCTCCATAGATAATTTAGCGGGCATGATAACGGCGCCAGTGGATTCTGTTTGTGGCCGATTTATTTGAACGCTGCCGCAGCGATATTAGCCTCCGTGGAGTCGCATGTTGCTACAGGTCCACGGCCGTCCGCAACGCAGCATTGATCCGCCCCTGCCACCCCGGCCCGCTTTCGCGAAACTTCGCCAGCACATCCGGATCGAGCCGCAACGTCACCTGCTGCTTGGCGCGGTCGCGCAGCGGCGGACGGCCCTTCACGACGCCGTTCGGCCCCAGATAGCCCGTCGCCGGCCGGATCACCTTTCCACCAATCGCCAATTCCGCATGTTCGAACATCTCGTCCGTCCATTCCGGCGCGTCGTCGTTAGGATCAAGCGAGGTAGCGTTCAAATCGCGTGCGTTCTCGGGCATTGGCCTTCCTCATCGATATGACGCGCCGACCGTCTTCGGCATCGGCCCATATTACCACGACCATGCGATCTTCGAGCATGCCGATCGTCGAATATCGCCGCTCGGGATACGCGACGCGCTCGTCCTCGAACTCGAACACCGTCCCCGCAAACACCTTGCCCGCATCGGCGAAATCGAGCCCTCGCTCCGCCAGCGTCCAAGCGCGCTTTACCAGGTCGAAGCTGATCTCCACATCCGACCCTTTATGTAACTACAACAATGCCACCGTCAATGCGAGCATAGCGTGGCATCACGCTCAGCAAGGGTAGTCGCATCGGTAACGGACGCATCTCGGTCGCTGGCGCAAAGCGGAACCCCTGCCACCGACCGTCCGTTTCCGAGGCTGCATCAAAGGACATTCCCATGACCAAGCCTCACCCTCACAAGCCCGCCCCCAGCCCCAAGCCAAACGCCAAGACGTTCGGCATCAACGCGCTGTCGATCGGGGCCGCGGCGATCGGTCTCGGGGGCGCGTTGCTGGCGGTGTTCCTGCGGTCGAAGGCCAACCCCGCCGAGCATGCCGCGCCCGATCTCGCGCTCGGCAAGCCCCGCCCGGGTGCGACCGATCGCGCGCCGGACGCCTTCCGCCCCGATCCCACCGCGGTCCCCACCAAGGCCGAGCGCGAGTCGCTGCGCCCCGCCACCGGCCCGGCGCCGTCGTTCGCCGCGGATCGCGGTTCGACGCTCGGCTGACACGCCTTCCTGATCCTCCCCCGCCAGGGGGAGGTGGCTGGCGCTCGCCAGACGAAGGGGGAGGGGGCGACCACGTAGGTTCCGTGCCCTCCCCCTCCGTCACCTGCGGTGCCACCTCCCCCTGGCGGGGGAGGATCGGAAAAGCCCAACGGTCGACGCTAATCCCGACGCCACCACCCCCGCTCCGTCACCCCGGACTGGTTCCGGGGTCCACGGTCCACCGAACTTGATAGCGGCGTTGTGCGGAACGGTGGATGCCAGAACAAGGCTCTCCTGAGCAAAGCCAAAGGGTCCGACATGACGGGGGGATAACCTCTCTCCTTGTTCTCCTGCGAAGGCAGGAGCCCAGGATCAAGCAGGGCAGCGATCGTGGCTCCTGGGCCCCCGCGTGCGCGGGGGAACAAGATCGCAGTCCAGGCACCGAGCCATCCCGCAACCACCCCACGAAACCGCTGTCCTACACACCCCGATCCGGCATACCTGATCGGTCCTCTCCGCAACGAGGATCGATCATGGCGAACGCACCCACCCCGGCCGACCCGCCTCCATGCTATATCGCAACGCGCGCCGCGCCCGCCCCGCGGCCGCGCTACGAACCCCCAATCCCCGACCATCTCCCCGACGCGGTCCGCCACGTCATCGCCTGGCAAGCGCATGTCGACGCCGGCCGGATCGGCACTCGCATCCCCGTATCGCCCGAGATCGCCGCCAACCGCGACCGCTGGACCGCGCTCGCCCGGACCATGCGCAAGTGACCGCCGCTCTCCAGAAGCCCGGCATCGATCAAGCCACCGAGCAACCCGGCGAACTCGAAACCCCCTCGCAAACCGCCCCCGATCACCCCGCACCCCCGCAAGCCGACCCCGCCGCGCAAGCCGATCACGCCCCGCGCGCCTACATCCCAGCCACCCCGACCCGCTACACCCAGCGCAGCGACGGCTGGACCCCGGATCGCCAGCGCGGCTTCCTCGAACGCATCGCCGAGGGCGCCACCGTCGACGAAGCCACCGCCAGCGTCGACCTCTCGCCCGGCCGCCTACACGCTGCGTCGCCGCGCGGCAGGCGCTGCGTTCGCGCTCGGCTGGGACGCCGCCAAGCTGGTCGCGCGACCGATCGTCGCCGAAACCCTCTTCCTCCGCGCGATCGCCGGCCAGACCGAGCGCGTCACCAGGCCGGACGGCGAAGTGATCGAGCGCCACCGCTACGACAACCGCCTCGCCATGTCCTTGCTCAACCGCCTCGATCGCCACGCCGACGCCACCGAGACCGCCAACGCCGCCACCCGCATGGTCGCCGCCGAATTCGACGCCTTCCTCGACATCATCGCGCGCGACGCCGGCCCCGCCCGCGCCGGCCTGTTCCTCGGCGAACGTCTCGACGCCGACGCGATACAGGCGGGGGCAGGAGCGGGGCCAGGAACCGGGTCAACGCCAGGCGCAGCCGAAGCGGCGATGGCGCCGATCCTCGCGCTCGCCCGCGCCGACCGCTGGTTGCGCAGCGCCGCCGGCGTAGCCTCCGGGATCGACCTCACCGATCTCGATCCCGCCGCCCGCGCCGACTGGACCGCCGAGCAATGGTCGCGCGCCGAAGCCGCCGGACTGCTGCAACTGGCGCCGAGCCCCGCGGCCGAACCGGCACCCGATCCGGCGCTCGATCCGGACTTGAGGCCCGCTGTCGAAAGCGCGCCAGCGTCTGCACTTCCTGTACTTCACTTTGACCAGGATGGTCGCGACGGCGATCATCCGGTCTGGTTCGACTCGATTTCGCAGGGCTGGCGGACCTGTTTTCCGCCGCCGGATCCGTATTTTAACACCGAAGACGGCCTGTTCGGCGAAGACACGTACAGCCGCGAGTGTTCGGACGAAGAGGCGATCATCCTCGACGCGCCACGCGACCGCGAGATCGCCGAGCGGACGATCACCGAGGGCGTCGACCGCGATACATGGTTCGTCGCCTATGCGATCGACGGCGGTCTCGTCGACGAAGCGGGCGCCGAGGCGGCCGGCGCCACCGACGCGGATCGCATCACCACGTTGGCGGCGAGTTTCGATCCTCTCGGCTGCGACGAACCGGTCGCACCGGCGCCCGGCGCGCGCGCGGGTCTCGATCCCGGCCAGCCGCAGCGCCCGGACGTTCCGTCGCCCCCGGTCGCGGCGCCTGCACCCAAATCCCCGATCGGGCGTTCTCCCGCCGTCAGACTCTTATACGACAGGGACCCCCATGAGCATCTTCAGCAAGATCAAGTCCGCAATCTTCGGTGAGAAGGGCCCGCTCGGCAGCGGCCATTTCGGCACGCCCAAGGCCGACGCACCAGCTCCCGCGCCGCAGACCACTGCCGCACAGCCCGCGCCGACGCCAACGCCCGCTGCTCCGACTCCGCAGGCTGCTCCCGCAGCACCCGCCCAGGCTGTCGACGTCGAGGCCGTCCTCTCGGGCATCGCCTCGAAGAAGGGTTCCGACCTCAACTGGCGCACCTCGATCGTCGACCTGATGAAGCTGCTCGATCTCGATTCGAGCCTCGACAACCGCAAGGAGCTTGCCACCGAGCTCGGCTATACGGGCGCCAAGGACGGCAGCGCCGAGATGAACATGTGGCTGATCAAGGCCGTGATGCGCGAGCTGGCAAAGAACGGCGGCACCGTGCCCGCCAACCTCAAGGATTGATCTGAGATAGGCGTCGGCAACCAAATGCCGGCGCCGATCATTACGCTTCCAGTATCAACCCTCTGAAAGGACACGAAATGCGCGTTGCGATGCTGGGCCTGCTGGCCGCCTCTACCATGGTTGCCGGCTGCGTCGGCGACGGAGGCAGCCGCTACGGCGTCGACCCGCGCTATCGCTCCTACGACTATAACCGCGTCGATCCTGCCTACGGCGGCTATGATGCCGGTCGCTATTACCGCGACGATGCGCGGTATCGCGAGCGCCGCTTATCGCGCAACGACCGCGTCTATCGTGGCAATGACGGTCGGTATTATTGCCGCCGCAACGACGGCACCACCGGCCTGATCGTCGGCGGAGTCGCGGGCGGCGTGCTTGGCAACGTCATCGCCCCCGGCGGTTCGGGCTTGCTCGGTACCGTACTCGGTGCGGCCGGCGGCGCGCTCGCCGGGCGTGCGGTGGATCGCTCCAGCAACGACACCCGCTGCCGTTAAATCCCTCGACCGGCGTCGAAATATCGGCGCCGGTCGTTCTAAATCATCGTCGTCGATGGCGGCTCGCGCGAAAATATTATCTGCTTAAATCGACGCAGTTCTTGACCCATTTTACCGGCAAGATTTGCAATTCCGGCTGTCTTGGCCCATATAGCGCTCAGCTACAGTCGCATATCGACGGTTCTTGGCGCTTTGCGGCACCTTTCTCCTTCTTTCCCTGCTCCGCGGCACGGGTCGCCCGAACGTCGGGTTACTCTCTACTAAGAAGGAGCCACCTCATGGCTATCACCGGAACCGTCAAGTTTTTCAACGCCGACAAGGGCTATGGCTTCATTGCGCCGGATGGCGGCGGCAACGATGCATTCGTGCACATCACCGCGGTTGAGCGCGCCGGCATGCCGACGCTGAACCAGAACCAGCGCGTCACCTATGAGCTTGAGCCCGACAAGCGTGGCAAGCAGTCGGCCGTGAACCTCCAGCCAGCCGATTGATCTCGCTGGCGGATTATTGTCCGCCAACGTGATCTCGGTTGCGATGCGGCGGCCATCATGGTCGCCGCATCACCCCTTTGAAATTTCCCGCAGGAGCGCACCAGCATGGCCGATAATCCAGAATTTTACCGGGCCCGCGCTGATGAAGAGCGTCGCAACGGCGATGCCGCCCTCCTCGACAACGTCCGCGATCGCTGCCGCCGCGCCGAGAAGGCGTGGGACGACATGGCCTCACGCGCCGAACGCACCCAGATCCTCCGCGCCGCCCGCGAAGCCGCCCCCCCCGGTGGCGAGCGCATGATGATCGGCACCCCGTCGATGGTCCCCGCCGAATAGGCTGGATCTCCGAGGCTCGATTTGTTTGAAGGGAAACCCGGGTGCAGCGATGCACCCGGGTTTTTCTTTGTGGTCTATAGACAGAATGGTTCGCGCAGAGGCGCAGGAAGTGCAGAGGTTCTAGCAGAACTGCAAGTTCTATAAAACAGATGCAAGGTCCGCAACCTAACCTGATTCCACCGCACCCTCCGCGTTCTCTGCGCCTCTGCGCGAAACAACTTATTCATCCAATAAGCTGCCCAGCACGGGATGCGCGAGAGGACCGCTAATGGAGGCGGGTGACACAGCACCATGGAACCGGTCGCGGTGACTTACTTCAAAGGCTTACCCGAATCCTTCCACCGGTCGAGGATCTGCGATTCTGGCGGCAGCATGTCGGAAGCAGTCGGTATTGCCGGAGCCTGAGTAGCGGGCTTGGCCTGCGCAACAGCCGCCACCACTGTAACCGGCACTGGGACGGAGACAGCCCCGGCCGTGGCAGCCGCGATCATCTGCGGTGTGGGCGGCGCAATCGGTTGCACGGACAGATGCGGCCCAGGCACCGGTTCGCCTCCAGCGTAGCGCTGGTTAAACGCAGCCGAAGTACCCCAATACCCCTTCCACCGATGGAAGAAATGCGCGCCGACGACGTCGGTCATCACCATGCTCCGGTTCCACGCGGGCGTCACGGCGTAGGTATGATAGTGCGTCGCCAACCCGACCGGCGCATAGACGTAACCGGCGAGTGCCATGCCGGCCGCGCGCGCCGCGCGGAACCATGCGGCGCGCGCCGGCACCCGCGTCATCGCGCCGTCGCACGCGAAGCTGAACTGGCAGCCGGCATGTTCCGAGCCTTGGTACACCACGCCGCATACCGTTCCCGGGAAAGCAGGATGTCGGGCGCGGTTAAGTATGACCTGTGCGACTGCCTGTTGGCCGGCATCGGGTTCGGACGCGGCTTCGTAATAGATCGCCGCAGTGAGGCATTGCAGCGCGCGGTCGCGGTCCAGCGCCGATGCGCCGGCCATCGAGAAGGGGCGTGCCGGAACGATGCCCGCATCGAGCGTCGCACCGGCCGGGATCGGCAGATCCGGCAGGTCGATGGTCCCCGTAACACCCGCCGCAGGGGCGGCGATCTCCTGCTCGGCCAGCGCAGGGGCGGGGGCTGAGACCTTTACCGAGGATGCGGTACTCGCGCGCTCGCTCGCCGCTTCACGCGCCGACATCGCCCGGAGCGCAGCGTGGGCAGAGATTCCGGCACCTATGATCAACAACGTGACGACCATCGCCGCCCAGATGCGTTTCATCAACCGAACCGTCTGCAACCTAACGCGCAATCGCTTTCCTCGTACTTGCCTGTCGAGCCGGACATAGCCGATCTGGCCGGACCGATCGCGCACGGATTCAGTCCGTCCCACCGCGGGACGGACGGTCACCGTAGCAGCAAGCGCTTACCGTAAGGTTGCGGTGTCGAGCTTCAGCGCGGCTTCGGGAATGACCTCGACGTTCGGATAGGCTTTGCGCAGCGGTTCGATGAACTGCTTGGCGTCACCGACCACGACAATGCTCGCCGCCTTCGGGTCGAGCAGCGCGACGGCCGCCGCCTGCACGGCCGCCGGATCGACGGCACCCACCGCGCCGGTGTAGCGCTGGAGTTCGCCGAGCGGCACGCCGTTCTGGACATACGCGCCGAGAATTCCGGCAACCCCCGACGTCGTTTCGATCCCGCGCCCGAAATTGCCGACGAGCACGGCCTTGCGCGTGTCGAGTTCTGCGGCGGGCACCGGGGACGCCCCCATCCGCGTCATCTCGGCAGCGATCAGCGTCACCACTTCGGCAGCGGTCGGATTCTTGGTCTGCGTCCGCGCCGCGACCGTGCCCTGCGTCTTTCCCGCGTCGAGCCCGCTGCTCGCGCCATAGGCCAGCCCGCGCTTGATCCGGATTTCCTGGTTCAACCGCGACGAGAAGCCGCCGCCAAGGACGGTATTGCCGACCGCGAGCGGATAATAGCGTGCATCCGACCGCGCGATCGCCGGCCGCGCGACGACCACGCCAGCTTGACCTGCCTCGGGCATGTCGACCACGATCACGCGCGGCTTCGGATAGACGACCTCGGCCACAGCAGCCGGAGCCCCGCCGACGGATTTCCAAGAACCGAATTGCGCCTCCGACAACGCCTTCGCCCGCGCCGCGGTGACGTCGCCGACCATGATCAGCGTTGCCTGGCCCGGCTGGAAACTCCGCGCATACGCTGCCGTGATGTCGGCGCGCGTGATCGCCATCAATGACAGCGGCGTGCCCCCGTTCGGTGCACCATAGGGTGATGCCCCCAGCACCGCGCGATCCGCAACCAGACCGGCGACCTGCGCCGGATCTTTTAGCGCCAGCGTCACCGCGTCGACCTGCTGCGTTCGCGCGCGTTCGATCTCCTCGGGCGCAAAGGCCGGGTTGATCGCGACGTCGGCGAGGATCGCCATCGCCGGCGCAAGCTGGTCCGACTTCACCGTCACGTCGACCGCTGCGCCATCGCTGCCAGCCGAACTGCCGATCGACCCGCCAAGTCCCTCGACCGCACGCGCGATCTGTGTCGCCGACCGCGTCTTCGTACCCTTGGTAAGCAGGTCCGCCGAAAGGCTACTGACGCCCGCACGGTTCTGGGGATCGGTTGCTGCGCCGCCTGCAGTCACCAGATACGCGGTGACGATCGGCAGGTCGTGCCGCTCCACCGTCACCAAACGCATGCCGTTCGCTAGACGCGTTTCGACCGGCTGCGGGATCGTCGGCGATACCGGTGCGCTCGGCGCAGGCGGCTGGACCCGCTGCCCGTCCGGCGCAGGAGTTACGATCTTGATATTCGCCGGCGCCTTCAGGTCGGCAACCTGCACCGTCGGTGCAACCGTGATTGCATCCGCGACACCGCCCGCAGGCTTGGCCGCGAGTGGCATGTACCGGATCGTCGCCGACTGGTTATCGCCAAGATATTTCCGCGCAACCCGCTGGATATCCGCTGCCGTCACCCGCGCGATGGCCGCCAATTGCTTGTCAGCCGCCTGCGGATCGCCGTCGACCAGCACTGCAGACGCCAACGTGCTCGCCTTGCCCTCGGCAGTCTCGCGCGACTGGATCGACTGCGTCAGGATTTCGTTCTTCGCCTCGGCCAGTTCGGCAGCGGTCACCGGCGCATCGCGGAACCGGGCGGTCTCGCGCTTCAGTGCAGCCTCGCCCGCCTCGACCGTCTTGCCGCCCGCGAGGATCGCGTAGACGACCATGTTGCCGGTCGCCTGCTTGGTATCCAGGAACGCCTCCGCCGACTGCGCTAGCTGGTCGCGGTACACGACGCTCTCGTACAGCCGCGAACTCTCGCCCGTCGCCAGTACCGCCTTCAGCACCGTCAACGCGGCGATATCCGCATCGCGGTCGGCCGGCACATGATAGCTGACCAGCACCGCAGGCAACGGCGTGTTCGGCTCGTACACGGTGCGCGTCACCGCCTTGGTCCGCGCAGGCTCGGCCACCGTCACGCGCGGGATAGCCGCCGCGGGCTTCTTTATCCCCGCGAAATACTGGTCGACCCAGCCGTTCAACTGCGCTGGATCGAAATTGCCCGAGACGACGAGGATCGCATTGTCCGGCCGATAATAAGTAGCGTGGAACGCCCGGACGTCGTCGATCCCGGCGGCTTCCAGATTTTCCAGGCTGCCGATCGTCCCACGCGCATAGGGGTGCGCGGAATAAGCAATCGCGGGGTAATAAAGTGAGAACAGCTTGCCGTACGGCCGCGATAGCGTGCTCTGGCGCAGCTCTTCCTTCACCACGTCGCGCTCCGAGCCGAAGCTCTTGGGCTCGACGACGAGGCTCGCCATCCGGTCCGCCTCCGCAAACAGCAGCCGCTGGAGGTGGTTGGCCGGGATCACCTCGAAATAATTGGTATAGTCGTCGTTGGTCGACGCGTTGTTATACCCGCCGACGTCCTCGGTCAGCCGGTCCATCTGCTCCGACACGAGATTGCGCGTCGACTTGAACATCAGATGTTCGAACATGTGCGCGAACCCGGACTTGCCCTTGGGATCGTCCTTCGAGCCGACGTCGTACCAGACCTGCACCGACACGTTCGGCGTACCGGTATCGCGGATCGCATACACGCGCAGGCCGTTCGGCAGCGTGCGCTCGGTATAGGCGATCGGCTTCACCGAAACCTGTGTCGGGGCAGGTGCGGTCTGCGCCCCCACCGCTACCGGGAAAGAAGCTGCGGTCAGCAGCAAAGCGGAGCGGAGGAGGCGCATGAAAATCCTTACTTGTTGCGGTTCGCGAACAGCACCGCGCCCGCGATCGCCGCCGAGCCGATGCCGACGCCCAGGCCGATCTTCGCGAGCGGCCAGCTCTTGGCCTTCTCGGCGGCGTTGTGCGCGGCGGCTTCGGCCTGCAGCTTCGCCTCCTTCGCGGCGGCGAGGATTTCGTTCGGGGTGTCGCTGTCGATCTTGATCGTCACTTGGGCTCTCCTTCACTCTTCCGGGCATACACGCCACGGAAATCATTCGCGAACTGCGTCAGCGTGCCCGAGGCGATCGCCGCCCGCAGATCCGCCATCAGCGTTTCGTAGAACCAGATGTTATGCTCCGTCATGAGCATCGCGCCAAGCATTTCGCCCGACCGTACCAGATGATGCAGATACGCGCGGCCCCAGGTCGCGCAGACCGGGCAGGGGCACGCGGGATCGAGTGGTCCCATATCCTCGGCGAACTTCGCGTTTCGGATGTTGATCGGGCCGGTGCGCGTGAAGGCCTGGCCGGTGCGACCCGACCTAGTTGGCATCACGCAATCGAACATGTCGATACCACGCTCAACCGCGCCGACGATGTCGTCGGGCTTGCCGACCCCCATTAGATAGCGCGGCTTGTCGACCGGCAACTGGTCCGGCGCGAAATCGAGGCAGCCGAACATCGCCTCCTGCCCCTCGCCGACCGCCAGGCCGCCGACCGCATAGCCGTCGAAGCCGATATCGATCAGCGCATCGGCCGACGACTTCCGGAAGCCCTCGTTCAGCGCACCCTGCTGGATGCCGAAGATCGCGTTGTTCTCGGCATGGTCTTCGCCCGCATCGAACGCCGCGCGCGACCGCTTCGCCCAGCGCATCGATCGCTCCATCGCCGCGGCCTGCACCTCTCGCGTGGAAGTCGTCGGCACCAGTTCGTCGAACGCCATGACGATGTTCGAGCCGAGCAGCCGCTGGATTTCGATCGACCGCTCGGGGCTCAGCAGATGCCGCGTGCCGTCGAGATGCGACTTGAACGAGACGCCTTCCTCAGAGCGCTTGGTCAGGTCCGCGAGGCTCATAACCTGATACCCGCCGGAGTCGGTGAGAATCGGCTTCGACCAGCCCGAAAACGCGTGCAGCCCGCCCAGCCGCGCGACCCGCTCGGCACCCGGGCGCAACATCAGGTGATAGGTGTTGCCGAGGATGATGTCCGCGCCCGCACCGACCACGTCGGCTGGCTTCATCCCCTTGACGGTCGCGGCGGTGCCGACCGGCATGAACGCGGGTGTACGGATGTCGCCGCGCTGCATCGCGATGACGCCGGTACGCGCCTTGCCGTCGGTGGCAGAGATGGTGAAGTCGAAGCGGGGACGAGTCATATCAACGTTTCTTGCGGATGCCGTAGCGATCGCCGGCCGGCGCGCCGCGGATGGTGATGAGTTCGGCGCGGGTCAGCACGCCATCCTTGTCGCGATCGAACCGCGCGAAGAACTGAGTAAACCGCGCCTGGAGTTCGGCCAGCGTGATCCGGTTATCGCCATCGCGATCGACCTCGAACGGGCTCGGCAATGCGTTACGATCGCCGAGCCACGCCTGCGCCCAGTCAGCAAAGGCAATGTACCCGATCGATCCGGTCGCAGCACCCTCGGCGGTCGCATAGCTCCGCGCGATGCCCGCGGTTAGTTCGGCCTGCGTCACGCGGCCATCACCGTTCGCATCGCACGCGGCGATGAATAGCGCAGCCGGCTCGGCGAAAATCGTTGCAGGCGGTTGCGGCGTACCCGCGGGCGGCGGTGCGGCAACGATGGCCTGGATCAGAGCGAGAGCGAGCAGCATGCCGCCCGTCATGGCAGCAGAAGCGAGGCGTCGCCATAGCTGTAGAAGCGATACTTCCCGGCGATCGCATGCGCATACGCCGCCTGCATCCGCTCGCGCCCCATCAGCGCCGACACGAGCATGAACAACGTCGAGCGTGGCAGATGGAAATTGGTCATCAAGCCGTCGATCCCGCGAAACCGATAACCCGGCGTGATGAAGATCGCGGTGTCGCCGTCGAATGGGCGGATCACGTCGTCCTCGCCCGTCGCGCTCTCGATCAGCCGCAGCGACGTTGTCCCGACCGCGATCACGCGACCACCGCGTGCGCGGACCGCGTTGAGCCGATCGGCGGTGGCGGCATCGATCCGGCCCCATTCGGCGTGCATCTTGTGCTCGGTGGTGTCGGTCGCCTTCACGGGGAGGAACGTCCCCGCGCCGACATGCAGCGTCAGCGTCGCATGCTCGATCCCCGCCGCCTCGAGCGCCGCCATCAACTTCGGCGTGAAGTGCAACGCCGCCGTCGGCGCTGCGACCGCGCCCGGCTCGGACGCGAACATCGTCTGGTAATCGTCTGCATCCCGTTCGTCGGTCGGACGCTTGCCGGCGATATACGGGGGCAGGGGCATGTGGCCCGCGCGCTCCAGCAACAGCTCGACCGGCTCGTCGCCCGCGAACACCAGCGCGTAGCTCCCATCGTCCTCGCGATCGACCGCCGCTGCGCTGACGCCGTTGCCGAACTCGATCACGTCGCCATCGCGCAACCGCCGCGCGTTGCGAATGAACGCGCGCCACCGTCGCGGCCCCTCGCGCTTGTGCAGCGTCGCGCCGATCTTGGCATCGCCCCGCCGCCCGTCGAGCTGCGCCGGGATCACCCGCGTATCGTTGAACACGAGCATGTCGCCAAGCCGCAGCAGCGACGGCAGGTCGGATACGCCCGCATCGCGGGTCGCGTCACCTTCGAGCACCAGCATCCGCGCGGCATCGCGCGGCGCCGCGGGGCGGAGCGCGATGTTGTCGGTTGGTAGGTCGAAGTCGAAAAGGTCGACGTTCAACGTGGAGTCACTTCTTTGCAGGAGCCTTCTTTACCGGCGCCTTGCGAGCGGCCGGTGCGAGCTTCGGCTTGGCAGCGTCAGGCCCCGAAGCCGTGCCCGGCAACGTCACCGGTGCACCGAGCGCGGGGGCAGGCGGCCCAGCCATATACGCCGGAGGATTGTCCGCCGCGATATACGCATGGACGATCCGCGACGGGTTCGCCGGCGGCTCGCCACGCTCGATCGCGTCGACATACTGCATCCCGTCGAGCACGCGACCGAACACAGTGTACTTCTTGTCGAGACTGAGCCGCGGCTGGAACACGATGAAGAACTGGCTGTTCGCGCTGTCCTCCTTGTCCGACCGCGCCGCCGAGACGGCACCACGGACGTGCGGCAGGTAGTTGAACTCCGCCTTCACGTCGGGGAGCGTCGAGCCACCGGTGCCGTCGCCCTTGGGATCGCCGCCCTGCGCCATGAAGCCGTCGATCACGCGGTGAAACGCGAGGCCGTCATAGAAATGCTGGCGGGTCAGCGTCTTGATCCGCTCGACCATCAGCGGCGCGACGTCGGGCCGCAGCCAGATCGTGACGCGCCCACCGGTCGACAGATCGAGCAGCAGCAGGTTCTGCGTATCCGTGGTCAGGGGCGGGGTCGCGCGAACGGCAGGCGCCACGACTTCCTTCTTCTGCGCTGCACCAGCCGGTACCGTGACCAGGCACCCGAGCAACGCGAACATTCCGACGAAAAAGCGCATCAAATTCCCACTCGAAAGAGGCCCGGCGCAACCAGGCTGCCGCCACTTAGAGCAAATCCCCGCTTGCGCCAATCTGAACGTGATGGGGCTGCAGACGGCAGTCGCCTAACACGATCCGTCATCCTGACGAAAGTCAGGACCCAGGGTAACCGAGCACCGCCCTTTATGGCTCTGGGTCCTGACTTCCGTCAGGATGACGAAGAAGGTCAGCTACCCTTGCGGCCGATCTTCTCGACCCGCGCTACCACTTCGGCACGCACCGACTCTGGCACGAACTTGGCGATATTCCCGCCGTACAGCGCGATCTCCTTCACCAGCCGGCTCGCGATCGGCTGCAACGCTACGTCGGCCATCAGGAACACCGTCTCGACGCGCGGATTGATCTGCTGGTTCATCCCCGCCATCTGATACTCGTACTCGAAATCGGCGACGGCGCGCAGGCCGCGGACGATCACTTTCGCTCCCTGCCGCTCGGCAAAATCCATTAGCAGCGAATCGAACTCCACCACCTCGATATCGCCGTCGACGTCGGCCACCTCGCGGCGCACCGTCGCCATCCGCTCCTCGATCGTGAACATCGGCGACTTCGAGGGATTGGTCGTCACCCCGATCACCAGCCGGTCGACCAGCTTCGCGCCGCGCCGGATGATGTCCATGTGACCCAAGGTAACGGGATCGAAGGTCCCGGGGTAAACGCCAATCCGTGCGGTCATGTTGAGCTCCCCGGTGGTAGACTTAGCGGTCGCGTTCGAGCACGAAACGGGCGATATCCCGCAACAGGTCGGCTTCCTTGCCATAGCTGTGCAGATGCGCGACCGCCTGGTCGACGAGCATCCGCGCCTGTTCGCGCGCGCGCTCGGGCCCGAGCAGCGAAAGGAACGTCTCCTTGCCCGCGACCTCGTCCTTGCGCAGCGACTTGCCCACGACCGCCTCGTCGCCCTCGGCATCGAGCAGGTCGTCGGCGATCTGGAACGCGAGCCCTAGGTCATGCGCGTAGCCACGCAGGCCGACGCGGCCCTCCGGTGGCAGCCGCCCGAGAATCGCGCCAGCCTCGACCGACGCCGAGATCAGCGCGCCCGTCTTCATCTGCTGCAACCGGGTCACGGTGTTGAGGTCGAAGCGCGTATTCTCCGCCTCGATGTCCATTTTCTGGCCGCCGGCCATGCCGTTGGGCCCGGACGCGCGCGCGAGGTCCATGACCAGTTCGATCCGAACGAACGGGTCAGTGTGCGTTGCCGGATCGGCCAGGATCTCGAACGCCATCGCGTGCAGGCAATCGCCCGCCAGGATCGCCGTCGCCTCGTCGAACACCTTGTGCACGGTCGGCTTGCCGCGGCGCATGTCGTCGTCGTCCATCGACGGCAGATCGTCGTGGATTAGCGAATAGACGTGGATCGCCTCGATCGCCGTCGCAGCCCGTGCGGAGCATTCCCGCGCCACGTCGAACAGATTGGCGGTCGCGAACACGAGCAAGGGACGCAGCCGCTTGCCGCCGCCGATCGCCGCGTGCCGCATCGCGCGATACAGGTCACCGCGCGGATCGTCCGGAATGGTCAGCAGCTGGTCGAATTGCCGGTCGATCTCCGCGGAGACCTCGGCAAGCGCGGCATCGAGCGTGACGGGCATCCCGCTCACCGCGTCAGCCCGCCGCGAACGGGCGGACGCCGGCAGGCTTGCCGTCGCCGTCGAGCCGGATCGCCTCGATCCGCGCCTGCGCCGCATCGAGCCGGTCGGCGCAACGCTGGCGCAGCTTGTTGCCGCGCTCGTACAGCTCGATCGCCTGCTGAAGCGGCGTGTCGCCACTTTCCAGCTTTCCGACGATAAGCTCGAGTTCCTTCAGTGCATCCTCGAACGCGAGGTCTTCGATCGGCGTGTCCATGCCGGCCGCTATGGCGCAGGCACGCGACGAGGGTCAAGGACGCGCGAGAGGGCGCCGGATATGCGGCACGCACCTACCGCAGGCGGTTGACGGTCCAGGTGTACAAGACCGAGACACCGACCAGTCCGAAATCGACGACGGCCTGCATCCGGTGGGGCGACGGGTCGCTCTTGTCGTGCGTAATCAGCCGGAAGTCTGCGGTCGGATGACGCACGGCGAGCGTCACGAGCGCAAGCCCCGCCGCTGCCAGCACAAGTTTCCGGTTCCGCATCGTCTATCTCCCAGGCGTGCGATCATGGCTCACACGTTGCCGTTTCGCAAGCGAACCGGCTTTAAGCGGCAATCGGCAGTATGCCTGCGTCGCGCGACCGATCGCGCCCGGCGCCCTTGGCTGCGAACAAGGCACGATCGGCGCTGCGATATAGCGCCTTCCAGTCCGATTCGCGCTGCAGCGGCCCCGTACAGCAGCCGATGCTCGCGGTTATCGCCATGTCGAACGGCATGCGCTGGCTGCGCAATCGCTCAAGGATCGTGTCGGGCAGGACCGGCGTGGTCGCGTCGATGAGGATGGCGAACTCTTCACCACCGATCCTCGCGACCAGAGCGTCGGGCGGCACCGCGTTGCGCAACACCCGCGCCACGACCCGCAGGACTTCGTCGCCGCCATCGTGACCGATCGTCTCGTTGACGTGCTTGAAGTGATCGACGTCCGCGATCAGCAGCATCTGATCGCCCGCCCGTCCGATCGCGCGATCCAGGAACGCACGGCGGTTGAGCAACCCTGTCAGCGGCTCGGTATCCGCCAGCAACCGCGCCGCGATCTCCTGTTCACGCGCGTCGTCGCGTTCGACGCTGAGCAGCCGGATTCGGTACGCGATCGCCAGGCTGGAGAGCAGCGCCTCCAGCATCATCGATATCATGGTCGAATTGTCGATCCAGAAGCTCCAAGACATCAGCCCCAGCGCACCTGCGATCCGGAGGCTGGCGAAGACGATGGGGGCGCCCCAGGCGAGCGTGAACATCCAGAGATAGCTGCTGCGAACCCGCCAGGCTCGGTACAGCACCGGCGGCACCAGCGCGATCAGCGGGATGTAACTGAGCGTCAGCAACCGATCGAGCCAGTAGATCTGCCACGGCGCCAGGATCGCAAACGCAATTCCGGCCGTGGCGAGCGTCGCGAGCGCCACGTTGCTGGCGGGGCGCGGCCAACCATCGAACACCGCACGCTCGAAAAAAGCGCGCGCGAAGACCAGGACCATGCCCGCACAGATCGCCAGCAGGCATACGTTAAGCTTCAAGCGGACGTTGTTGTCGAGCGACGGCACAAGCTGGCCCAGCGCGGCCGACGACGAAAAGGCGTACCCGAGCAAGCACAGCACCAGCAGGCAATAGACCGGCTGGAACGACTGTCGAAGCGCCCCCCACAACGCCAGATTGTAGACGATCAACGCGATCGCCATCCCGCCGAAGCTTGCATACAACGCCGAAAGGATGATCTCGCTCTCTGCGGCTTCCGCGGCCGTTGCGAGCGTCGGCCCGAGTACGACGCCGCGCAAATTCGCCGAACCCTCGACGTGCCAAAGCAGGCGGATGGGGGGCGCAACGTGCGGCGGCAGCGTGAGAGAGAGGGTTGCGCCGATCATGAGATGACGGCCGGACGTGCGACTGGTGAACCCGGTACGGCGGATTGCGCCGTCTGCATAAAGAACGAAGAGCGTGACGCGATCCTGCCAGACGCTCGCGGTCAGGGCACGCAGATCAGGGATGTGCGTCAGGTTCGTCGGCAAAACCTGCGACAGAACCCAGAAATCGCCGGAACCATAGGCCGACTGGGGGGTGGTGCAGTCGAACCGTGAAGGCGTTCGAAACAAGGCAGGTACGGAAAGCCCTGGGGTAGCCCGCATAATACAGACATCGAGCAGTTGCCCTGTCCGGGCCTCGGCCGGTGCAGCACCGAGCATCGCCAACGCCGTCGCAACGATGCCGATGAGCCAAGTGATACGAAACCCGAACGTCATGCAGACACCGTCTAAGCCGCCTTCGCCAATTAATGGTAAAGAGGCGCCCGTACGACGGCGTAATCAATCGGATTTCGACCATACTGGATCGATTTATGCCAATTTGGCTCGTAATTCGAACCACGCTATCGGCTTTGGGAGGTCGCTTCATCCTCACCGCCGATCGTGTCTCAAGGACAGAACCGGGCGCGAGCCGAAAGAAAATTGGTAGAATTTGGAGTGCTGTTCATCCAGCCACCTCAAATCAAACCTGGTCCAGCTCTCGCTGAACCAGGTTGATAATCGTTAGCTGGCGTCGACCGTCTCGGTCTTGCCCTTCTTCTTCGGCTTCTTCGGTGCAGCCGGCTCGATCGCGAACGACAGCGCGCCGTCCTTCATCTTCACCGTCACCTCGCCGCCATGAACCAGCTTGCCGAACAACAGTTCCTCGGCGAGCGGCTGCTTGATCTTCTCCTGGATCAGGCGGCCCATCGGCCGGGCGCCGTACAGCTTGTCATAGCCCTTGGTCGTGAGCCACGCCTTCGACTCGTCGTCGAGGACGATGTGCACACCGCGGTCCGCCAACTGGAGTTCTAGCTGGAGGATGAACTTGTCCACCACGCGCGCCACGACTTCGGTCGGCAGGTACCCAAACGGCACCACCGCATCGAGACGGTTGCGGAATTCCGGCGTGAACATCTTCGTCACGGCCACCTCGTCCTCGCCTTCGCGCGACAAATTGCCGAAGCCGACCGTCTCGCGCGCCATGTCGCTGGCGCCCGCATTCGTCGTCATGATCAGGATGACGTTGCGGAAATCGACCGACTTGCCGTGCTGGTCGGTCAGCCGCCCGTTATCCATCACCTGCAACAGGATGTTGAACAGGTCCGGATGCGCCTTCTCGATCTCGTCGAGCAGAAGTACGCAATGCGGGTTCTGGTCGATCGCATCGGTCAGCAGGCCACCCTGGTCGAACCCGACATAGCCGGGAGGCGCACCGATCAGACGACTGACCGAATGCCGCTCCATATATTCGGACATGTCGAACCGCTGGAGCGGAATGCCGAGGATCGTCGACAGCTGCTTGGCGACTTCGGTCTTGCCGACGCCCGTAGGCCCGGTGAACAGATAGTTGCCGATCGGCTTCTCCGGCTCGCGCAGACCCGCCCGCGCCAGCTTGATCGCCGACGACAGCTTCTCGATCGCCGCATTCTGCCCGAACACCACGCGCTTCAGATCCGTCTCGAGCGTGGCGAGCGCCAGCTTGTCGTCGGTCGAGACCGACTTCGGCGGGATGCGTGCCATCGTCGCGATGACCTGCTCGATCTCCTTCGGCGTGATCGTCTTCTTGCGCTTGTTCGGCGGCACCAGCATCTGCATCGCGCCGACCTCGTCGATCACGTCGATCGCCTTATCCGGCAGCTTGCGGTCGTTGATGTACCGCGCCGACAGCTCGACCGCCGACTTGATCGCATCGGGGGTGTACTTGACGTTGTGGTGATCCTCGAACGCCGAGCGCAGGCCGGCGAGGATCTTGATGGTATCCTCGATCGTCGGCTCGTTCACGTCGATCTTCTGGAAGCGCCGCAGCAGAGCGCGGTCCTTCTCGAAGTGATTGCGGAACTCCTTGTACGTCGTCGAGCCGATGCACCGGATCGTACCGCCCGACAAAGCAGGCTTGAGCAGGTTCGACGCATCCATCGCCCCACCACTCGTCGCACCCGCACCGATCACGGTGTGGATCTCGTCGATGAACAGCACCGCATCGGGCAGCTTCTCGAGCTCGTTGACGACCGCCTTCAAGCGCTCCTCGAAGTCGCCACGATACCGCGTCCCCGCCAGCAACGCGCCCATGTCGAGCGAGTAGATGACGGCCGGCAACAACACGTCGGGAACGTCGCCCTCGACGATCTTCCGCGCCAGGCCCTCGGCGATCGCGGTCTTGCCGACGCCGGGATCACCAACATAGAGCGGGTTGTTCTTCGACCGGCGGCACAGGATCTGGATCGTGCGATCCACCTCCGGCCCGCGCCCGATCAGGGGATCGACCTTGCCGTTCTTGGCCTTCTCGTTGAGGTCGACCGTGAATTGCTTGAGCGCGCTTTCCGTCTTGCCCTTCTCCTGTCCCTTGGCCGGCTTCTCGTCGTCCGCACCCTTCGGCGTAGATGCTTCGGTTGCCTGCTGTCCGCCCTTGCCGACACCGTGGCTGATGAAGCTGACCGCATCGAGGCGGCTCATGTCCTGCTGCTGCAGGAAATAGACGGCATAGCTCTCGCGCTCGCTGAACAAGGCGACGAGCACGTTGGCGCCGGTCACTTCGTCGCGGCCCGAGGACTGGACGTGCAGGATCGCGCGCTGGACGACGCGCTGGAACCCGCTGGTGGGGGAGGGGTCGGTCGCCGCATCGACCTTCAGCGCGTCGAGTTCGCTGTCGAGGTAATGCGAAACGGTGTTCTTCAGATCGCCGATCTCGACGTTGCACGCGGTCATGACCTTCGACGCATGTTCGTCGTCGATCAGCGCGAGCAGCAGATGCTCCAGCGTCGCATATTCGTGACGCCGGGACGATGCCGCCTCGAGCGCCTTGTGCAGCGTGGTCTCGAGGGCGGGTGCAAATGATGGCATTTACAATACTCCTGTCGGGCCGCGAGAACGCGAGCCCTTTGCCACTATGTCGGAACTGATATCGGTCGCATCAAGCACTTGAACCCGGCCTTGTCCGTTCCTGCGTCGGTTAAAGATCGGACGACCCGCATTACCCACGCCGTCATCCTGGGCTCGACCCAGGATCCAGAGCCATAAAGGCGGACGCTCGTAACTCTGGGCCCCTCCGTCTGCTGGGATGACGAAGCGGTGAGGCCATCCCACATCGGTCGAAAGGACAGTGCCGGTCGATGCCGTGGCCGCAATCAAAGGCACCGCGGCGGCGGTCACCGCCTGAAAAGATCGTCGGCGATGGCGCGGTGGCTGACGGCGCGATCCTTCTTGACTTGGCATCTGGCGATCTCGCCTTGCAGCACGGTTATGCGTGCATCGAGCTCGGCGACCGACAACGGATCGAGGTCCTGTCGCACGAGCGCGTCGAGCAGATCGTCGGGACGGGAGGGGGTGTCTTCCGGGTCCATAATTTCTGTAACGTTGACCCGCACCGGAGCGATGTCAATAAGGCGCGAAGTTCAAAAGGGACGTGACGAGCAGATGACCGCGATACCCGAAAACGATTCGAATAACTTAGGTTTGCCTGACGTCATGAAGGCGATCGATCCGGAGCAGCCCGGCGGTCCCGACGTCCTGGTGCTCGTCGACCGTCCCGTGCCGCAACCGGGGCCGGGCGAGGTGCTCGTCAAGGTCGCCGCTGCCGGGGTCAACCGCCCCGAGGTCATGCAGCGCCAGGGGAAATATCCGCCCCCGCCGGGTGCGCCATCGATCCTTGGCATGGAAATTTCCGGCACGATCGTCGCGGTCGGCGACGGCGTCGGCGACGAACAGATCGGCCAGCGCGTCTGCGCGCTGATCTCGGGCGGTGCGTATGCGGAATACGCGGTCGCGCCGTTCGGCCAGTGCTTGCCCGTCCCCGAAGCGCTGACGATGGTCGAGGCGGCGGCGATGCCCGAGACGCTTTTCACCGTCTGGACCAACCTCTTCGAGCGGGCCTACGCGATGGAGGGCGACACCGTCCTCGTCCACGGCGGCACCAGCGGCATCGGCACGATGGCGATCGGCCTCTGCAACGTGTTCGGTATCGACATCATCGTGACGGCCGGCTCGAAGGCGAAGTGCGAAGCGGCCTTGAGCCTCGGCGCGACCCACGCGATCGACTACAAGTCCGAGGATTTCGTCGAGCGCGTGAAGCAGATCACTGGCGGCAAGGGCGTCGCCGCGGTGCTCGACATGGTCGGTGGCGACTACGTCCCGCGCAACCTGCAATGCCTTGCGGAGGATGGCCGCCACGTGTCGATCGCGGTCCAGGGCGGCATGATGGCGACGGTGCCCCTGTTCGAGATCATGCGCCGCCGCCTGACGCTGACCGGCTCCACGCTCCGCCCGCGCGATACGGCGTTCAAGTCGCTGGTGGCGGACGAACTCGCGCGCACGGTGTGGCCGCACGTCGAAGCTGGCAAGCTGAAGCCGGTAATCGACCGCGTGTTCGCCTTCGCCGACGCACCGGCGGCGCACACGCGGATGGAGGCGGGCGACCACGTCGGGAAGATCGTGCTCACGATGGGGTGAGGGGGGTAAAGGCCTCCCATCCAGACTGCACCACCCCGGCGAAGGCCGGGGCCCAGGTGGGAACGCTGAGTAAGGGAGCGGCGCGCGTCGTTATTGCCACCTCTCCAACTGGGCCCCGGCCTTCGCCGGGGTGGTTTCCTTGAAGCGCTAACCGACCAAAAGCTGTTTCCCGCGAAGGCGGGAGACCAGTCTGCATTCCCCGCCTTCGCGGGAAAACAATCGATCCTCGTCCATGACTTGGAACAGTCACCGGACTGCGACCACCCTGTAACAATACTCGGCTAATACTCGCGACAAGGATAGTTTTGCGGGGGCAGGCTCATGAACGCCATCACGACGTTTTCGCCATCTAGCTTCGTTGGCGCCGACATCACCGATATCGCCGACTTCATCCATTCCCGGCCCGCCGTACCGGAGCCGGTCGTCGAGCGCCGCCAGTATCGCACGATCTGGATCTCCGACGTCCATCTCGGTACGCGCGGCTGCAACGCCGGGATGCTCAACGACTTCCTCGACCACGTCGACAGCGAGACGATGTACCTCGTCGGCGACATGATCGACGGCTGGCGGCTCAAGAAGAAATTCTACTGGCCCGCCGCGCACAACGACGTGATCTGGCGCCTGCTCAAGCGCGCCAAGCGCGGCACCCGCGTCGTCTACATCCCCGGCAACCACGACGAGGTGTTCCGCCAATATTCCGGCCTCGACCTGGGCGGCATCTCGATACGCCGCAACGCGATCCACGAGACGGCGGACGGTCGTCGCCTGCTGGTCCTTCACGGCGACGAGTTCGACGCGATCACGCTCGCGCATCGCTGGATCGCGCACATCGGCGACGCCGCCTACACGATGCTGATGGGCCTCAACCGCTGGGTCAACGGCGCGCGCCGCCGCATGGGCATGCCCTATTGGTCGCTGTCGAAGCACGCGAAAGCCAAGGTCAAGAACGCGGTCGCCTTCATCTCGCACTTCGAGGAAGTCGTCGCGCACGCGGCCGGCGTCCGCGGCGTCGAAGGCGTCGTCTGCGGCCACATCCACACCGCCGAAATGCGCGAGATCGCCGGCATCGCCTATTACAACGACGGCGACTGGGTCGAAGGCTGCACCGCCTTGGTCGAGCATTTCGACGGCCGCATGGAGCTGCTCCACTGGGGCGACGAAATCGCCGCTCGCGAGAAGGACAAGGTCATATCCATGGTCGCCTAACTTAAACCCTCTCCCCTGCGGGGAGAGGGCAAGCCGCGTCAGCGGCGCGGGTGAGGGCAAGTCCACAACGCTAGTGGAAGCGTGCCCTCACCCTCCCACCCGGCTGCGCCGGCCGGGCCCCTCCCTCTCCCCATGGGAGAGGGGCAAAACGGAGAAGACACGATGCGTATCGCAATCGTCACGGACGCCTGGAGCCCACAAGTCAACGGCGTCGTCCGCACCCTCCAGTCGGTCCAGCGCGAGCTCGAGTCCATCGGCCACGAGGTCCTGGTAGTCTCCCCCGAACGCTTCGCCTCGATGCCATGCCCGACCTACCCGGAGATCCGCCTCGCCTTCGCCCGCTCGGGTGCAGTCGGCCGCATGCTCGCCGCGTTCGGCGCCGACGCGATCCACCTCGCCACCGAAGGACCGGTGTGCCTCGCCGCTCGCAACTGGTGTCTCGCCCGCGCGCTCCCGTTCACCAGCGCGTATCACACGCAGTTCCCCGACTATATCGCCGCTCGCACCGGCGCGAACCCCGACTGGATCTGGCGCTACATCCGCTGGTTCCACCGCCCCGCGCAATCGATCCTGGTCTCCACGCCGTCTGTCGCGGCAACGCTCGCAACCCAAGGCCTGCATCAGGTCCGAGAATGGGGCAGGGGCGTCGACTTCGCCCAATTCGGCCTCGACGGCGCCCGCGATCCCGAGATGGCGGCGCTGCCCGGCCCGATCCTCCTCTATGTCGGGCGCGTCGCGGTCGAGAAGAATATCGAGGCATTCCTGTCCTCCGCACATCCCGGCACTAAGGTCGTCGTCGGCGACGGCCCCGCCCGCGCGACTTTAGCCCGCCGCTTCCCCAACGCCGTGTTCCTAGGCCAGCGCTCCGGCCTCGACCTCGCCGCCGCCTATCGCACCGCCGACGTCCTCGTCTTCCCGAGCCGCACCGACACGTTCGGCCTCGTCATGATCGAGGCGCTGGCATGTGGAACGCCCGTCGCCGCCTACCCGGTCACCGGGCCGATCGACGTCCTCGACGACCGCGTCGGCGCGATGCACGAGGACCTCGACACCGCGATCGCCACCGCGCTGACCCGCGACAGCGTGACCTGCGCCGCCTATGCCGCGCGCTACAGCTGGCCCGCCAGCGCGCGCCAGTTCCTCCACGCGCTCGTCCCCCTCGAAGGAAAGCTCATGGCCGCCTGAGCTTGTTCGCTTGCCTGTTGCCCCCGCGCGCACTAAGTCTCTCTCATGTCAGGCCGCTCCGAAAGGGGCGGCCCTTTCTATTTTTACGGAGTTTCCGCCGTGGCCCAGCCGCTCATGCCCCACGCGACCGCCGCCTGGATGGTCGACAATACCGCGCTCAGCTTCGAGCAGATCGCGGACTTCTGCGGCCTGCACATCCTCGAGATCCAGGCGATCGCCGACGACACCACCTCGACCAAGCTCACCGGCCGCGATCCCGTGCGCGCCCATGAAGTGACGCAGGACGAGATCGACAAGGGCGCCGCCGATCCCGATTACCAGCTCAAGATGATCAAGGGCCCCGAGCAGGTCCGCCGCACCAAGGGGCCGCGCTACACGCCGGTCTCGAAGCGCCAGGACAAGCCCGACGGCATCTCGTGGATCATCCGCAACCACCCGGAGATCACCGACGGCGCGATCTCGCTGCTGATCGGCACCACGCGCACGACGATCGCCGCGATCCGCGACCGCAGCCACTGGAACATCGCCAACATCACCCCGAAGGACCCGGTCACGCTCGGCCTGACCTCGCAGCGCGAACTCGACGCGGCGGTGGCGAAGGCGGCGAAGGCAGCCGGCATGGAAGCCCCGACCGACACCCGCCTCGAAGGTGACCGCGAAGTCCTGCTCCAGCAGCTCCGCGCCGAGCGCACCCAGGCGGCGGCGGACGCCCAGTTCGTGGCGGACGGCGGCGTCCTCCCCGTCAAGCCGCTGTTCGACGACCCCTTCAAGCGCTGACCGCACTTCCCCTCCTGCAAGCGGGAGGGGGCAGGGGGTGGGCTCGCGCTAACCTCGTGCTATATGGCTGGCGAGTGAAGCTAGCCGGGCAGGCCGAGGCCATATCCCGCGATAGCTGATGCGTCATTGTTCTCCCGCGAAGGCGGGAGTCTAGTCTGGGTCCCCGCCTTCGCGGGGAAACAAGCTTCCCTTGTTTCAAGCGGACAGGATCCGAAGCAGTCCGGGGTGACGGTGCGCGCGTAAATTCGCCCAAACCCAATCTGATCGTCCCCCGCCAGGGGGAGGTGGCTGGCTCTTGCCAGATGAAAGGGGGAGGGAAGCGCCAACCTCTGCACCGTGTCCTCCCCCTCCGACACCTTCGGTGCCACCTCCCCCTTGCGGGGGAGAATCGAGAGAAGGTCCGCTACCGTACAGCACTATCTCCGGCCACATCCAGTTGCTAACTGCAACGGATGGCAACCGCACCCGACACCGATTTCGCGCCAACCACCCACAAGGGCCTGACCTACCCCTTCGGTGGCGTAGAGCCCGCCTCGGGCGAAACGATGCAGGTCGCCCCCGGCATAGACTGGGTCCGCCTCCACATCCCCGGCCCCTTGCGTCACGTAAATTGCTGGCTCATGGCCGACACCGACGGCGAAGCCTTGGTCGACACCGGCATGAACACCGCGGCCGCGCGCGACGCCTGGAAAGCCATCTTCAATGGTCCCAAGGCGGACGTTCGCATCACGCGAATAATCGGCACCCACTTCCACCCAGACCATATCGGCCTCGCAGGCTGGATGTGCGACCACCACGCCGCCCCCCTGATCATGACCCGAGCCGAGTGGCTGACCGCGCGCATGCTCGCCGCCGACGCCCGCGACTCCGTCCCGCACGAAATGCTCGCCTTCTGGCGCGGAGCAGGCTGGGACGCCGCGCAGATCGACCATGCCACCGCCAAGGGCTGGGCCGGCTTCCGCAAGATCATCACGCCGCTTCCGCTCAGCTACACCCGCATCGAAGACGGCGACACGCTCACCATCGGCGCGCGCGACTGGCGCGTCGTCACCGGCTCCGGCCACTCCCCCGAACACGCGTGCCTGTACGACGAAGTCGGCGGCATCCTCATCGCCGGCGACCAGGTCCTCCCGCGCATCAGCCCCAACGTCTCGCTAGGCGTCACCGAACCGAACGCCGACCCGCTGGGCGAATGGTTCGCCTCGATCGCCAAGCTGAAGACGCTGCCCGCCGACCTGCTCGTCCTCCCAGGCCACGGCGACCCGTTCACCGGCCTCCACACCCGCCTCGACGCGATGGACCGCGAACACCGCGAGCGGCTCGACGAACTGGCCATCTTCCTCGCCGAACCCCGCCGCGCGGTCGACTGTTTCGGCCGCCTGTTCCGCCGCGCGATCGGGCCCGACGTGCTCGGCATGGCGACCGGCGAAGCGCTCGCGCACCTCCGCCGCCTCGAAGTCGAAGGCCGAGTGACCCGCGACACGCAAGATGGCGTATGGTGGTGGCGCGCGGCCTGAGTTAGCATGCGGCCGAATTCAAGAGGATAGCCCCATGTGCGACGAGCATACCGCAGACGATAACGAAGCGTATCTGGCCGGCGTCTCGCGCCGCCAGTTCGGCGTGATGACCGGCGCGATGGGCCTGACGATGCTCTTGCCCGCCCCTGCGAACGCCGCCGTCATCAAGGGCCGCGACGTTTCGATCGTCACGCCCGACGGCAAGGCCGACGCCTATTTCGTCGCCCCCGCCGCCGGCAAACATCCCGGCGTGCTGGTCTGGCCCGACGTCATGGGCCTGCGCCCCGCCTTCCGCCAGATGGCCGATCGCCTCGCGCAATCGGGGTATGCGGTGCTCGTCGTCAACCAGTTCTACCGCTCGACCAAGGCGCCGTTCCTGAAGCCCGGCGAATCCTACGACCAACCTGAAGTCAAAAGCCGCATCGCCCCATTCCGCGAAGCGCTCACGTCCGAAGGCACGGTTCGCGACGCGAAAGCCTTCACCGCCTTCATCGATGCGCAACCGCAGGTCGACCGCAAGCGCGGCATGGCCACCACCGGCTATTGCATGGGCGGCCCGATGGTCATGCGCACCGCCGCAGCGGTCGCGAACCGCATCCGTGCCGGCGCAACGTTCCACGGCGGCGGCTTCGTCACCGACAAGCCCGATAGCCCGCACCTCCTGATCCCGCAGATGAAGGCGCAATACCTCATCGCGATCGCCGCCAACGACGACGCCCGCGCCCCCACCGAGAAGGACACGCTGCGCACGGCGTTCGCCGCCGCGAAACTCCCCGCCGAGATCGAGGTCTACGAAGGCACGATGCACGGCTGGTGCCCGCCCGACTCGAAGGTCTACAATCCGGTCCAGGCGGACAAGGCCTGGGCGCGCATGCTCGCGCTGTTCGACAAGGTGTTGGTGTAGCGGAGGCTAGAAACCGAGCCCGGTATTCCGCTTCCTTGTTCTCCCGCGAAGGCGGGAGCCCAGACTGGGCTCCCGCCTTCGCGGGAGAACAACCTTGCTTCGCCAACAGCCCGCTTGACCGTGTCCCCGCTCCATGAGACCATCGTTCACGATCCGTTCTCAAGGAGAGTCGCGTGGCCCTGACCCTGTACACCAACCCGATGTCGCGCGGTCGCATCGCGCGCTGGATGCTCGAAGAGGTCGGCGCCGAGTACGAGACGGTCGTGCTCGGCTACGACACGACGATGAAGGCCGAGGCGTATCGCGCGATCAACCCGATGGCCAAGGTCCCCGCGCTGGTCCACAACGGCAAGACCATCACAGAATGCGCCGCGATCTGTGCCTATCTAGCCGAGGCGTTCCCCAAATCGGGCCTGGCGCCAAACGCAGATGAACGCGCCGACTATTACCGCTGGCTGTTCTACACAGCCGGCCCCGTCGAAGCGGCCGTTGGTAACCGCGCACTCGGTGTGGTGCCGGATGCCGCGCAACAGCGGATGATCGGCTATGGCAGCCTCGACCGCGTCATCGACGTGCTCGAACAGGCAGTTACCGCGCACTCGTACATCGCCGGCGACCGCGTCACTGCCGCCGACGTTTATGTCGGATCGCAAGTGATCTGGGGCATGCAGTTCGGGTGGCTGCCAAAGCGCCCGACCTTCACCGACTATGCCGCCCGTTTGATCGAGCGTCCGGCGTACAAGCGAGCTGGGGATCTGGACGACGCCCTGATCGCTGCCGCAGCCTAGGGTCGACCGGTGGTTTGCGGCGAGTCGGGCCTGACCTCGCGGTCCTGACGAAACACTGAATCCAGAGGCACGGAGGCCAGCTGTCGGTATTCTGCGTCCTGACTTTCGTCAGGACGACGACCGGGATTGGGCTGGCACGGCGCCGGTAGAAATGAGCTTCCTGGCAGAACCGGTTGCGTTCGCAGCCCAATGGCTTGCACCGGATCGACGTCACGCGGGTAGGGGACGATGAATGCTTCCGGCTAGAAATGGGCCCGAGTTACGAACACGACCAGTAGCAATGGCCCGCACAAACCTTGCCCTCCCGCTTCCCATGGCCAAGTAGCCGCGGGTCCCTTCCCTCTCCCGTCGGAAGAGGGAGAGACGCGAAGGCTGCGATAGGTGAGGGCACGACGCCGATTGAACTTGTCAGGCATCGGACGCTTAAATCGCGGGCTAGGCGCCTGACTAACGATGCCCAATTAAAGCTGAACCGGTATCTACTACTCAGCCCCCAGCCGACCCTAACAAACCCAGGTCAGGCTGCCCACTTCGCCAGCCAGTCGGCCAAGGCCTGCGGCCCCATCGACCGCGCATCCGCCAGCTCGGTCTCATGCCCAGCGTTCAACAGCTTGTTGCTCCGCGGATCGACCACCAGCACCGCTGGCACGCCCTTGAGTCGCCCCTTGATGCCGTAACCCGCCGCGATCTGACCGTTCTTGTCGAAGCGGCCGATATCGACCGTCACGACGACGAACTTGCTGTCCACGAAGCGCTTCATCTCGGGCAGGTCGATCGTCCCCGCCAGCAGGCGGCAATCGAGGCACCAGTTGCCGCCGAGATCGATCAGCAACCGCTTGTGCGTCTTCAGCGCGCGCGCCCGAGCCGCCGCGACCTGCGCATTGGCATTGGCCGCTTCGTCATACGGCAGCGGCAAAGGCTGGGGCAGCTTGTCGAAGCTCGTCGTGTTGACGTGCGGCGCCGCGACTTTCGCGCGGGGCGCGGCGGGGGCGGCCACGGCGGTTGCGAGCAAGGCAAGCGCGGCGAGACGGCGTATCGACATCATTCATATCCTCCGATCACGGCATTCAGGAAGCTCGGGAATGGTCCGTTCCAGCCATCCACCGGCGTTTCGGCGATCGGTTGGCGGCGACCACCGGTTGGATCCGCAGGGATGCGCTCCGTCCGTGGCGGTTCGACCTTCGCGGCTTCCGAACGAACAGCTTGCGTGCGAACTGGTTCCGACCTTACCGGCTCCGATAGCGCAGGTTCCGACCGCGCAGGCTCCGACCGAACGGGCGCCGCGCGAACCGGTTCGACATACGCCGGTTCGACCTGCACCGGCTCGACCCGTGCCGGCCCCGCAACGCGCGGCTTCACCGCAGGCACGGGCTCGTCGATAGGCGTACGCTCCCAGCGCGGACGCTTGGCCGCCGCAACCGGCTCCGCCGCAGCGAGCACTTCGGCGACGATCGCAGGGGCCACCGTATCCGCCCGTGGCACCCGCCGGGTACGTGGCCGATCCGACTCTTCGGCAGCCGCCGCCGCAACCGGTACCGGCGTAAACGTCTCGGACCGCGTGCCGCGACGCGGCCGTGCACGCCGCGCCGTACCATCGTCTTCGGTCGCAGCAGTAACTGCCGCCGTCTTCGGCTCGGCAACCTTCAGCCGCTCGATCGTCTGCCCGGTAAGCTTCTCGATATTGACGATATTCTCGGCATCGTCGGGCGCAACGAACGTGTACGCCGTCCCAGTCGCCCCGGCGCGACCCGTGCGGCCGATCCGGTGGACATAGTCGTCCGGGTGCCAAGGCGCGTCATAGTTGAACACCGTCGACACGCCCTTGATGTCGAGCCCGCGCGCCGCGACGTCCGACGCCACGAGTATCGTCACCGCGCCGGTCTTGAACAGCTCGAGCTCGGCCAGCCGCTGCGGCTGTTCCATGTCGCCGTGGATCTCGCCCGACTTGTAGCCCGCCTGCTTCAGCACCTTGTTGAGGTCGCGCACCGTCGTCTTGCGGTTGCAGAAGATGATCGCGTTGGTCACCTCTTCCTGCGCGAGAATGCGGCGCAGCGTATCGCGCTTGGCGGTCTGGCTCGGCACCGGCACCAGATACTGCTTGATGTTGAGGTTGGTCGACGCCGGGCGCGACACCTCGATCGTCTTGGGATTGGTCAGGAACTTGTCCGCCAGCTTCTTGATCGGCGGCGGCATCGTCGCCGAGAACAACAGCGTCTGGCGCTGTTTCGGCAGCTTCGTGCAGATTTCCTCGATGTCGGGGATGAAGCCCATGTCGAGCATCCGGTCCGCCTCGTCGATCACGAGTAGCGAGCAGCCGTTGAGCATGATCTTGCCGCGCCCGAACAGGTCCATCAGCCGGCCCGGCGTCGCGATCAGGACGTCGACGCCCTTTTCGAGCGCGGCCAGCTGGTCGCCCATCGACACGCCACCGATCAGCAGCGCCATCGAGAGGTTCGAGTTGACGCCGTATTTCTCGAAATTCTCGGCCACCTGCGCGGCGAGTTCTCGCGTCGGTTCGAGGATCAGCGAGCGCGGCATCCGCGCGCGGCTGCGGCCATGCGCGAGAATATCGATCATCGGCAGCACGAACGACGCGGTCTTGCCGGTGCCCGTCTGGGCGATGCCGATGATGTCGCGCATCATCAGCACGGATGGGATCGCGCCCGCCTGGATCGGGGTCGGCTCGGTATAGCCGGAGTCGGTGACTGCCTTCAGCAGTTCGTCGGAGAGGCCGAGATCGGCAAAACTCATGCAAATGTCCGGTAAATGGAGGGTGAAATGCACTGCCCTCAAGCGTTCCGGCGCTCGCCGATTTGGCGACAAATGTCAAGGAAACGCGGTGAAGTGAGGGTGGGGAGGGGGTTGCGAGCAGATTCTTAGTCACGCCGAGCGCGTTCCGCCGCTCACGGTTTCCCGGACATGAAAGATTTGAGCTGCAAAACGGCTACCACACCTAATGTTCTCCCGCGAAGGCGGGAGCCCAGTCTGGGTCCCCGCCTTCGCGGGGAAACATGCTTTGATCGGTTTCGGCGGCCAATCGGTAGTGTGTATCGGGCGGTGCAGATGGAGCTCGCGGAGTCTCGACTTGGCCTACCCGGCTTACTTCTTCTTCGCCCGCAAGCTCTTGAACCCCTCGATCTCGCAGCGTGCACCCGATCGCATCCGGATCGCATCGCGGTCCTTGCAGATCATTCCGTCCGGGCCCGGCCTCAAGTAAAACCCCGAATAATAATCGAGCGGCTTGCAGTCGCCGTCGAGCCGCGCGCGCAGCCGCGTCGTGTCGTCCATCACCAGGTCGACTGCGCCATCCTTGTTGAGCATGGCGCCGGCGATCTCGTCGACCGCGATACATTTCGGCCCCTTGTGCTCCTTCCACTCGGTCGGCGGCGCGTAGGTGCGGACGGGGGCCCGGCTCATCCGGGGCACGCGGATGATGATGCGTTCGTGGATCGAGACCTGCGCGATCTGCAGGCCATCAAGCTTGAATGGGGGCGAAGGAACATCGCGCATCGCCATGGCAAAAGGACCCGCGAGCGCGAGCAGGGTGGCGGGTATCGCGGGGTGAATCATGGTGTCTGGATCATGCTGACGTAATCGTTAGCGCCCATCGTTGAACGCGCGATGAATTTTGTCTAGCGCCTCGTACATGGCCGAAATTCAGTCAGCAATCCTGACGCCTTCGCAGGCGGCAATGCTCGAATCACTCTGCTCGCGGCTCGACGCGAAGGCGATCGTCACCGACCCCGTCGACATCGACCCGTGGCTGCACGATTGGCGTGGCCGCTTCCACGGCGTCGCGCCCGCAATGCTCGCGCCGACATCCGCCACCGAGGTCGCGCTGATCGTCAAGGCGGCCGCCGAGCACCGCGTGCCGCTGGTCGCGCAAGGCGGCAACACCTCGATGGTCGGCGGCGCGACCGCCCCCGCGGACGGCAGTGCGCTGATCCTGTCGTTGCGCCGGATGAACCACATCCGCAGCCTCGACACCGACGCCGGGCTAGCAATCGCAGAGGCCGGCGTGATCCTCGCCGACCTCGACGGCGCCGCGCAAGGGGAGGGGTGGCGCTTCCCGCTCACACTCGGCGCGCGCGGCACTGCGACGATCGGCGGGCTTGTCTCGACAAATGCCGGCGGCACGCAGGTGCTCAAGTTCGGCACGATGCGCGGCCTCGTCGCGGGCGTCGAAGCAGTGCTCGCCGACGGCACGATCTACGACGGCCTGTCTGCGCTCAAGAAGGACAACCGCGGCTACGATCTCGACCAGCTTTTCATCGGCGCGGAAGGCACGCTGGCGATCGTCACTGCCGCCACATTGCGTCTCGCCCCCGCAATCGCAGCGCGCGGCACCGCCTGGGTCGGCGTCGGCTCGCCCCAGGCGGCACTCAAACTCCTGCGCACGATGCAGGCGAAGACGGACGCGATCGAGAGCTTCGAGATCCTCCCTGCCGAGTCGCTCGACGCCGCCATCGCGCATCTCCCCAACGCCCGCGCGCCGCTCGCCGGCCACCACCCCTGGCACCTCCTGATCGAGGCGACCTCGGCCACCGCCGAAGGCGAATCCCCAACCGCGCTTCTCGAACGCATGCTCGGCAAAGCCCTCGAAGACGGCGCGATCGAAGACGCGACGATCGCCACCAGCGAAGCCCAGTCCACTGCGTTCTGGCTGCTCCGCGACTCGCTCTCAGCCGCTGAACGCGCGCTCGGCCCCGCGACGCAGCACGACATCTCGATCCCCGTCGAGACGATGCCGCGCTTCATGATCGAGGCGGCGGCGGCGTGCGACGCGCGCTTCCCCGGCACGCACGCGAGCGGCTTCGGCCATCTCGGCGACGGCAACGTCCATTTCCACGTCCGCGCCGCCCCCGGCACCGACCCTTCGCATTGGTATGGCGAGAACGCGCCGGTGGTCACCCGCTTCGTCGGCGACCTCGTCGTTGCGGCCGGCGGCTCGATCTCGGCGGAGCACGGCATCGGCCAGATGAAGCGCGACGAACTCGAACGCCTCTCGTCGCCCGCACGGATGACAGCACTCCGCGCGATCAAGTCCGCGCTCGATCCGCTCGGCATCCTCAACCCCGGCAAGCTCGTCACACTTGCACGCCCGCCCGGCGCACCATAGAGCCTCGCCCCAATCGGTGGCATGAGCCACCGGCATTTCGACCGACCGATCCGGAGAGTAACATGGCCAGCACCGCCCAGCTTCCGCTTTTCTATAATGGCCTCGAGCCGCTTTCGAGCGACACGCACGCGAACTACAAGGTCCGTCCGCAGGACAGCGCGCCGTTCCTGGTCGGCCAGCACGCGATCCCGATCACCGTCGACGAGTTTCCGCTGGTCCAGCGCCACATGCCGATCGTCTTCTCGGTCGGTGACGACGCCATCCCTCTTGCGCTGATGGGCCTGAACGAGGGCGTCAACGTGTTCGTCGGCGAAGACGGCAAGCTGACCGAGAACACGTTCTACGTGCCCGCATACGTCCGCCGCTACCCGTACATGCTCGCGCGCCTGCACCCGGAAGCACAGGAGCTGTCGCTCTGCTTCGACCCCACCTCGCAGGCAATCGGTGATTTCGAGGACGGCGATGCACTGTTCGAGAACGGCCAGCCGACCGAACTGACCAAGAACATCCTCGGGTTCAACGAGTCGTTCGAACAGGCCGGCGCGCGTACGCAGAACTTCATGAACGAGCTGCGCGAGCTCGACCTCCTGATGGACGGCGAAGTCACGATCCAGCCCGACGGCGCGGACCAGCCGTTCGTCTATCGCGGCTTCCAGATGATCAACGAGGAAAAGCTGATCGACCTGCGCGGCGATGCACTGCGCAAGATGAGCAAGTCGGGCATGCTCCCGCTGCTCTACGCACACCTGTTCTCGCTGTCGCTGATGCGCGACATCTTCGCGCGTCAGGCACAGCTCGGCATGACCCCGCAGCAGCAGATGCCAGCCCCTGCGCAGTTCAACGTCTGATAGCGAAACCGGGAGGGCGCGAAAATTATTTGGGGTGCGGTGCAGCAGGGGTTGAACCAAAACGGCGCTCACCCATTTAGATCCTGTACGGCATCGTGTCCCCCCCTTTCGCGGCGCCGTACGGAACGCTTCTAGCGTCCCTCCTCCCTGAACCTAGGCCACTCCGTGCGACACGCACGGGGTGGTTTTTTTTGGCCTGCGCAATGCGGCGGGCCCGTCCTCTCCTCCCACCCGTTGCGTGCCCGTGGAATTATTCGAAAGTCTCGACGTCATCCTGCTCGCCGCGCTGGTCCTGCTGGTCCTCGCGCGCAAGTTGAACGTGCCGTACCCCACCTTGCTGGCGGTGGCCGGGATCGCCTTTGCGGCGTTGCCGTTCGCGCCGAAGATCACGGTCGAGCCGCACCTGGCGCTGGCCTTGTTCATCGCACCTGCGTTGCTCCACGCCGCGTATCACACCAGCCCGCGCGCGTTGCGGCGACACTGGTTCCCACTGCTGAGTCTCGCCGTGTTCGCCGTACTCGTCACCGCCGCAGCGGTCGCAATGGTCGGCGTGACGCTAGGTGGGCTGCCGCTCGCCGCCGCGTTCGCCTTGGGAGCGATTGTCGCACCGCCCGATGCCGCCGCTTCCGAAGCGGTGCTGGGCGAGGTCGGCATTCCCCGCCGCGGCCTGTTGCTGCTGCAGGGCGAGAGCCTGCTCAATGACGCCACGGCGCTGCTGCTGTTCGGACTCGCGGTGGCGTTCGCGACGCATTCCGACACGCCGGTGACGCCAGTCGCGCTTGCCGCCGCGGTGCCGGGCGGGATCGTCCTCGGCGTCATCGCCTCGTGGCTGTATCTCCGCGTGACGCCGCTGTTCGCGCGGACGCTCGGCGCGAGCCTCGCCGATTTCGCGGTGACGTTCGGGATATGGCTGCTCGCCGAGCGGCTGCACATCTCGCCAGTGCTCGCGGTCGTCACGTTCGGGATGATCGTGTCGCAGCGCCGCCCGATCGGCCAGCCTGCGCGTGATCGGTTGCAGGGGGCGGCAGTGTGGTCGGCGGCGGTGCTCGTCCTCAACATCATCGCGTTCGCATTGATGGGGCTGCAATCGCGCGACGTGCTGGTCGGCCTGCCCGCCGCAGAGCGCTGGCCGGCGATCGGGTTCGCCGCCGCGGTGCTGGCGACCGTGCTCGTCACCCGCATCGCCTGGGTATTCTTCGTACGCTTCGTCGAGGGGGGGATCGCCAACCGCTACGCGCCCTCCTGGCTGCCCAAGCCGCCGCCGTGGAACGCATCGATCATCCTGTCCTGGTCGGGTATGCGTGGCCTCCTGACGCTGGCGACCGCGTTCGCGCTGCCACGATCGGTGCCGGGCCGCGACCTGATCGTGCTCGCCGCGTTCGGCGTCGTGATCGGCACGCTGGTGCTGCAAGGGCTCACACTGGGCCCATTGATCCGCCGTCTCGATCTCGGCGCAGACACGGGGCTTGCCGACGAGATCGCCCCCGCGCGCAAGCGACTGATCGATGCTGGGCTTGCGGTACTGCCAGCACGCGAAGGCGCGGCGGCCGATGCGTTGCGCTTCCGCTATGGCGCAGCGGGCAAGGTTACCGCCGAGGCGGACGATCCCCAGGCGACCTCGGAATTCGACGAACTCCACTTGGAGATGATCGCCTGCCAGCGCGTCGTGCTCCACGAAATGCGCGATAAGGGCGAGGTGGCCGAGGACGTCTATCGCCGCCTCCAGGAGGAACTCGACTGGGCGGAGGTCGACGCGCGTGCGTTCGGGGACAACATCCTCACGGCGACCTGAGGGCGTGCGGGGAACATCGGCACACGCTATGCGGTTTGAAGGAACCACCGCAGAAAGGGTCGATGCATGTCCGAGGCGAATTCGTGAGCAAGTCCGTGAAGCCCGCACCGCCGACGACGCTCGTGATCTTTGGCGCATTCGGTGACCTGACCCGCCGCTTGCTGATGCCGGCGCTGATCAACATGACCCGGCTCGGGCTGGTCGGGAATGATTTCCATGTGCTCGGCGTCGGCATCGACGAAGGAAACGACCAGTCGTTGCGCGAGGCGCTTGGCATTTTCGATGCGAAGGGCGGCGAGGGGGCCGGCGAGAAGGGCGATGCCTGGGCACGGCTCAAGGATCGCGTTGGCTATCTCCAGGGCGATTTCACCAAGGACGCCGTCTTCGAACAACTCAAGGCCCGCGTGAACGGCAACGTCGCCTTCTACTTCGCGGTGCCCGCGAAGTTCTTCGGCACGATCGTCGACAAGCTCGCCGACCACGGCCTGATGGCAGAGACGCCGCATGGCTTCCGCCGGATCGCGATCGAAAAGCCGTTCGGCCACGACCTCGCCTCCGCCCGCGATCTCAACGCACGTATTCTAGCCCGTGTGTCCGAGGCGCAAATCTACCGGATCGACCATTTCCTCGGCAAGGAAACCGTCCAGAACATCATGACCGCGCGGTTCGCGAACATGATGATCGAGCGCGTCTGGAATTCGGACTGCATCGCGCACGTCCAGATCACCGCCGCCGAGACGGTCGACGTCGGCACCCGCGGCAAGTTCTACGACGGCACCGGCGCGCTGCGCGACATGGTCCCCAACCACCTGTTCCAGCTGCTCGCAATGGTCGCGATGGAGCCGCCCGCGAGCTTCGATGCCGAGGCGATCCGCAACGAAAAGGGCAAGGTGCTCAAAGCCGTCCGCGTCTATTCGCCCGGCAAGGCAAAGCGCAACGGCGTCCGCGGTCAGTATACCGCGGGAAAAGTGAAGGGGGTGGATGTCCCCGCCTACACCGCCTCGCCCGACGTCGCGCCGGACAGCCGGACCGAGACCTATGTCGCGCTGAAGCTGATGGTCGACACGTGGCGCTGGGCGGGCGTGCCGTTCTACCTGCGCACTGGCAAGGCGATGACGTGTCGCGATACCGAGATCGCGATCACCTTCAAGCCGGTCCCGTTCGCGTCGTTCCCCGGCGCCGCCGCCGACATGCTGCCGCCCAACCGGTTGATCATCCAGATCCAGCCCGACGAAGGGCTGAGCATGGACATCAACATCAAGCGCCCCGGCCTCGAAGTAGCGACCGCGCCGATCGCGCTCGATTTTCGCTATGCCGACGAATTCGATATCGGTCATCTGACCGGATACGAGTCGCTGATCTACGACCTGTTCGTCGGTGACCAGACGCTGTTCCAACGGGCGGACGCGATCGAGGCGGGCTGGGCCGCGGTACAGCCGTTCCTCGACCTTTGGGCGCATGATGCCGGGATGCCGGAACCCTACGAGGCTGGTACGCTCGGTCCGGCCGCGGCGGATGCGCTGCTCGCACACGACGACCACAGCTGGCACGAACTCGCGCCAGCAGGGCAGACCGTCCCCTGAGTCCACCCCGGCGAAGGCCGGGGCCCAATTGGGGAACGTCGCTAACGAGGGACGGCGCTCCGTTATGCCGACCTTGCCAATTGGGCCCCGGCCTTCGCCGGGGTAGCATGTCTATTCACATGCGATTCGTGCTCAAACCCGCTCGGTCAGCTCGATCTCGCCCTCGACCTCCATCTCGTCCTCGTCACCCATCTCGTCCATATCGGGCATCGTGAAGTCAGCCTTCCAGTCATAGACCTTCTCGACCCCGCCCTGCACCCAGACGCGCACCGCGCCCGACGTGATCTCGCCGCCCATCGCGCCGACGAAGTCCGCGACGAGTGAATCCGCCGCATCCTCGTGATCGGTCGCGCCCGGAATCGTCGCGGCGGTCATTTCCTCATCGAGTTCGATGATCTGCGCCCAATATTGCTTCGCCATGTGTCGCTCCTGCGTAGATGAAAGGCCGTCAGCCGGGGTCTATGAGACGCCGTCAGCCGGCGGTGATAATCGGATGATCCTCGCGCAGCCGGTCCGCCAGCCGCTCGACCGCGTCGACCTCGCTCGCGCTGCCCGACGGCGTCACCGCCCAGTTGCAATGCGCGTGCGTCGCGAGGCTGTAGACCTTCACGTCGCCGACGATCAGCCGCCACCGCCGCCGATCGCCGCTATTGTACCGGACGAGGTTGGTGACGAACAGGCTTTGGAGATCCGATGCGGTCATCCGCGCCCCATAGCGACAATCGCCCGCCCGCCGCCACCGCAAACGGGCCAGCGATGGTCACGACTGGTCTAGTAACAAACGGCGAACGCTACGAACCGACCGCGATCGACGCCGTCATGCCCGGATCGTCTCGCAGCCGCAGGAACAGCGTCCCGCCGACTGGCTTCGGCACCGCGAGCGAAGCCCCGGTGAACCCGTCCGGCACGCGAACCGCGTCGGCAAACCCAGCATTCGCCGCGATCGACTCGATCAGGAACAGGTCGGTCCCGGTCAGCGTACAGGTCTCCTTGCACGCCACCCCCGCCAATGTCGGCGTCCGCACCAGCGTCGTGAGCGGCACCCAATCCCCCGCAACGCCGCCTTGCACCAGTCGCCATTTGAGCGGCCCATGCGCGGAAACCCCGAGTGCCTTGCCCGGCTCCACCGACACTACAGCGATCCGGTCGTCCTGCACCGTCAGCCCGCGCCCCGACGTGACACTGGTCGTCATCGCGCCATCCGCCGTCGCGATCTCGACACTGTCGCCCGCAGAAAATCGTGTTCCCTCCGCACGCAGCGAGAAGGTCAGGCGGGCATCCTGCGCGATCGCAGTCTCCCCCGCCAGCACCAGTGGCAGGCCAGGCGAGGGTGGCACGACCACGCTCTTGGCAATCAGCGTCGCCTTGGGCCGCGCCGCCGCGACGACGAACTTCACCGACCGCTTCCGTCCATCGGTCAGCGTCACGAGCGCAGTCTTCGCCTGGCCCGCCGCGAACGTCAGCACCGTACCCGCCGCCAGCGCCAGTCGATCCGCCTTGTCCGCCCGCACGACGTCGCCCGGCTTGAACGCGACCCCGTCGATCGTCATCGACGCCACCAGATCGAGCCGCGTCCCACTCAACGTCCCAGACGCATCGCCGGCATACAGCGTCAGGCCGTCGATCCGCCCTGCCTCTGCGAGCGCGGTCAACGCGATCTTGTCCGGCGACTTGACCCCGTATTGCTTCACGAGCAGCGACAATTTCCCCGGCGCGGTCTTCGCGAGCGGCAGCGTCAGACCGATCCGGTCGCCATTCGTCGTCCACGCCAGCGGCACCTCGCCTGAGGTTCCAACCAGCGTTACCGCCTCGACGCAACTTGGCGTCGGCCCTGCGAGCGCCACCGAATTGTCGCGCCCAACAACCAAATTTTCAGGATCGGTATCGACCATCTGCCACCCGCCAGCGCGCGGCACCTGCAACCGAAACCGCGGCCCGTCGAACGGCGTGAAGCCCCAGCGGCCGTGCAACGTCGCATCGGTCACGCTGCTCAATCCCGCGGTCTGCATGCCGACCTGGTCGAGCACATAGCCGCCGCGTTCCGCATCCGCCTGCACCGGCAGCTCGACCACGCCCCCCTGCGGAGTCGTCACCCGCAAGCTCATGTCGTGCGCGAACTTGGTCGCATAGATCAGCGGCGCACCCTCGACCGGCAGCACCAGATCGGGCTTGGCCGCACAGACCAGCCGGTCCGCCTCCGCACGCCGCATCGTCGGGGTCTGCGGCGCACCCGTCTCGATCACCGGCATCGCCACGACCATCACCGACTTCGGGCTGGCGAACGACGGCGCCGCGTTCAGCAGCAGTGCCAGCCGATCGTCGTGCGCCCGCGCCAGTGCCGGAATATACCGGAACTGCGTCGTCTGGAATGCGCCGAAGATCTTCGCCAGATCGCGCACCACGCCGATATACGGGCTGTAATAGCCAAGCCCGCCCTCCGGCGTCGCGCTCAGTTGCAGCGCCAGATCGGTCGGCGCCCCCACCAGAGTATCCGCCAGCGTCGAACTCTGCCCATCTGCCAGCACAAGCGAATCGCGGCTCTGCGTCAGGCAGGAGGCTTGCAGGTCCGCCGCGAGATCGAGGCACTCCGCCTTCAACTTGATCGCCAGGCTGCGCGACAGCAGCGGCGAGACCACCTCGATCCGCTCCGGCCGCGTCCGCTCCAGCGCATGGATCCCGTCGAGAAACGCATCGAGCCGCGCCCGATCGAGCGACGCCTGATCCAGATCCTGCACCGCTCGCACGAACGCCCCCGGCTGCTTGCGCACCGCCGACACGACGGCATCGAACCCGCCGCTTTCGGGCACCAGGAACACCACCAGTTGCCCCGCGCCCTCCGGTACCGTCAACGCCAGCGCGTTCTTCTTTGCCTTCCACGTCTCGGCCTTGAAGAACCACGACTTCGGCGGCGGTTCGGTCGCCCCGCGCAGGAACGCCGCGACCAGCAGATAGCGCGCGCCGTCGTCCTTCTTGCCGACGGCCAGGTCCGCCGCGATCGACACGCGGTCGCCGGTCGCGAGCCTCGGCACCTGCGCGATCGGCAACGTCGTCGTCCCATGCGTCACCCCGACGCGCAGGCTGGGCCCGGTCAGGTCGAACGGTGCCGGATCGGCGCGCGCAGCCAACGGCACCAGCGCAGCAGCCAGCGCGCAGAACGGAAGAAATCGAAGCATCATCAAGGGCGATCTCGTCGTCGGAAGCATCACAGATGGCCTGAACCGGTGTCGACAATAGGGCAAGGCCGCCCGAGGCTCCCTCGGTTCCCCCCGCCAGTGGGAGGTGGCTGCCCCTTGCTAGACGAAGAGGAGAGGCGGAACACTCGTGGCTTGTATTCCCCCTCCGTCATCTCGACGCCAGCTCGGCGGCGAAGGATTACGGTCGACGGGCGCCTGGTCGCTTACACTCAGCCGCGCCTCACCGCTGTCAGGGCGCAACTCGTCGCATCACGGGTTGCCGTCGGGTCACGTTCAGCCTCCCCCGCCCACAACGCCGCGACGACCGCGCGCAGGGGATTTCGACGATGACGACCGACCGCGGGGCGCTGGCCGCCCTGCTCGCCACCATGACCGTCCTGGCCGCCGCCGCAACCCCGGCGGCTGCGCAAACCGAGCCTGCCGCACCCGTGCGCGGCCTGGAGCGCCTCCAGACCCCCGGCACGCAGGCGAACCCCGATGCCACCGCGATTCCGGTGCCCGCTGCGCCGACGATCGTCCTGCCGACCACCACGCCCGCCCCCCGTCGTACTCCCCGCTCGACCGTTGCGGCAAAGCCCGCCACGGATCGCGCGACTACGCAACGTGCAGGCGTTGATCGCACGACGACCGAAGCGCCCACGCGCGAACGAGCAACCACCCGGACGACGCCGGAACAAACGACCCGACAGCGCGCTTCGGACGACGAGCCAATGCGTCCGCCGACATCGGCCGAACCGGCGCCCGTCGCCACGCCCACGCCCGACCCCGCTCTCCAATCGTCGCCATCGCAGACCCCGGCCACCGAAGTGGCGCCGCAGCCCACCGCGTCTGTGCAGGCAACGACGCCAGCCCCAACCCCGGAAGCCACGCTCTCGACCCCGGAAAAGGGCAGCGCGATGCCACTGTGGCTTTCGCTGACGGCGATTGTCGTGGTTCTTGGCGCGCTGTGGGCGCTCCGCCGCAAGCCGCGCAGCCACCGGTACGAGAGCGTCGAACCCGAAGCCTATGTCGAGCCGACTCCGCCGCCTGTTGCGGCGAAGCCGGTCGCCCAGCCCGTCGCCCCTAAGCCGGTCGTCTCCGAACCGGTCCAAACCCCGGCGGCCGTCACCCCTGCCACAGCATTTGCGGTCGCACCCGTGGCTGCCGTGCCAATGGCCGCGCCCAAGTTCCTTGAGCCAAGGGGCAAGGTGCCGTCTACGCCGCCAGTCGCCGCGCGTGCCCGACTGACCTGCGAACTGCGTCCGTTGCGCGCCGGTCTCAATCTGCTGAGCGCCACCGTCGAGTGCGAACTCGTCGTGACCAATACGGGTACCGCATCGGCCGAAGCGATCCGCACTGGCGTCGCGTTGCTCACCGCGCACGCCGATCAGGATCAGGACCTTGCGCAGTTCAACGCGGCGCCCGTCGTGCGGCCCGTCGCCCCGCCGTTCGCGCTGGCGCCGGGCGAAACGCGGATGATCCGTACCGTGACGGCGATCGCGCGAGAGGCGATCCGGACGATGACCGCTGCCAACCGGCCGATGTTCGTGCCGGTCGTCGCGACCAACATCCTGTACGTGACGGCTGGCAACGAAGCGCAGGCAGCGCGCGCGTGGGTGGTCGGCATCGAGCGCGTGGACTCAGCGAAGCTGGCGCCGTTCTGGCTCGATGCGCCTGCACGGATGTACGCGACGGTTGCCGCGCGGCCGCATGCGGTGACGTTCGATAGGTAGGTGAGGGGCGCCGCGTTTTGCGCGGCGTGCCGACCTTCGATACTTGGTTATGCCGCACTTGCTCCGGGCGGTAGTGTCGAGCGTACGTAAGCCTTGTTTCCCCGCGAAGGCGGAGACCCAGACTGGGCTCCCGCCTTCGCGGGAGAACACAGCAGCGATTGCGGCGGGGGCCGTACAACGCACTTATGCCGTAATGGGATAACCGTCCTCGGTCCTGGATTCACCCTAACGGGCAGTCGCTGGCGGCTGGATCGCAAGATGAGAATGCCGGAACAAGCTCGATAGGACGCGAACACTACGGGGAGGAGCCACGAGCGATATCACCAGACACGAAAAAGGGCGACCCCATTGCTGGGGCCGCCCTTTTTCTTAGCTGCGGCCAGCAGGGGCAAAGCCCCTGCTTCGTCGGTCGGCATGAATGCCGCCGGCCGGCCTTGCTGGAGTGCGATTTAGGCTACGCTAAATCGTCTCTCCAGCTGCGGCTTACTTAACCTCAACCGTAGCGCCAGCTGCTTCGAGCTGAGCCTTGATCTTGGCTGCCTCGTCCTTCGACACGCCTTCCTTGACGGCCTTGGGAGCCGACTCGACCAGCGTCTTGGCTTCGGTCAGGCCGAGCGCGGTGATCGCACGGACTTCCTTGATGACGTTGATCTTCTTGCCACCGTCGCCGGTCAGGATGACGTCGAATTCGGTCTGCTCTTCTGCTGCAGGAGCAGCGGCGCCGCCGCCTGCTGCCGGTGCTGCGACCGCTGCTGCGGCCGAAACGCCCCACTTCTCTTCGAGCAGCTTCGAAAGCTCAGCTGCTTCGAGAACGGTCAGTTCGCTCAGGCTCTCAACGAGCGCGTTCAGGTCTGCCATGATAAATCTCCATCTCGGGGCTCGTGCCCCATCAGTTCAAAAAGGTAACGAAAGGCCTGCAAGATCAGGCGGCTTCCTTCTCCGCGTAGGCGGAAAGCACGCGCGCGAGCTGCGCTGCCGGAGCCTGCGTGATCGTTGCCAGCTTCGTGGCGGGTGCCACGATGAGGCCAACGATCTTGGCACGCAGTTCGTCCAGCGAGGGCAGCGTTGCGAGCGCCTTCACACCGTCGACGTCGAGGGTCGTCGCGCCCATCGCCCCACCCACGATTTCGAACTTGTCGTTCGTCTTCGCGAATTCCACGACCACCTTGGCGGCCGCGACGGGATCGATGGAGCTGGCCAGACCGACCGGACCCGTGAGCATGTCGCCCAGCGAGCTGTAGTCGGTGCCGTCCATTGCGATCTTGGCAAGCTTGTTCTTCGAGACCTTGTAGGTCGCGCCGGCGTCGCGCATCTTGTTCCGCAGCACAGTGGACTGTGCGACGGTCAGGCCGAGGTTGCGCGTGACAACGACGACGCCGACCTCGGAAAAGGTGCGGTTCAGCTCGGCTACGGCCGCGGTCTTTTGATCACGATCCATGCCATTCTCCACGTTTTACGAGTTCACCGCTTGCGCAGTGGACCCGGTTACTAACCGGAGGCGCAGACAAACCCGCGCTTCCGGGTGTCTCGTCGATGGGGCATGGGAGAGGGCAGGCGCACGAGGCGCTCCGCAAAATCTCATTCCCCGTCTAGGTGGGAGATTAAGCACCGGCAAACCCGCTGCACCCACTGTCTCGGACGGAGTTCGACGCGCAAGCCCGCCGAACGAAGCCGCGCCTTAGCGGAATTGGCGGTGGAGTCAACGTCGGATGGACTCGTGATCCGACGCGGACGGCGGGGGGTTGCCGAAAAGCCGCCGCAACCATAGCATTCGGTGGAGATCAATGCTCGGGAATCGAGGTTCCAAATGGGAAGGCCCCAATTTGCCAAGCTTGGGCTCGATTTAGGGAAATCAACATTTCCGTCGACAAGGTCGGCGCGAAGATCGGTGGCAAAGTTGGCCACAACATCGCCGCCGGTATATTTCAGAATGCATGCCCTATCCGCATGAGTTACGTGCTGAACCACACCGGCATTCCTATTCCTGCGGCGGGATATCACGTTGTCAGCGGGGCGGACCGGCGCTGGTACATGTACCGCGTGCCCGAAATGATGGCGTTTCTTCGGCAGCAGTTGGGCGCTCCAGATGCGACGGCGGAACGTCCCACACCGAAAGATTTTGCCGGGCGTAAAGGGGTGATCGTCGTCAAGGGCCGTGGATGGTCCAATGCAGTCGGTCACGTCACACTCTGGGACGGCGCAATCTGTTCGGATAGTTGTCACCTGATAGCAGATCCCGACAATGGCCCTTTCGTTCCAGACACGGCGGCGCTGTGGGTGTTGCCATGATCGCGATCATTGCCCTGCTCCTGGTCTCTGCCGGCGGGGTTGCGCCTGAACCTGCTGGCGGTCTCGTTGCGACGGCAAACGTTGTCACCCAACGCAATCTGCTGAAGGATTGGGCTTTGTCGCGATGCCTCGCTCGGGGAGCGCCGCAACCGTTCGCCAAGGATGCCGCCGTCAGCGCGGCGGCGATCCTGGAACGCGGCGATTACGGTATGGAGGCGTATGAAGCTGTCGAGGCCCTTGTCGGGAAGCAACTGGGGAAGCGCTATGCCGGCTCGGTTCCCGGCAACTATGTCACCTTGAAGTGCATAGACCTGTATCACGGTGCGCCGCTCGACGCGGTCGTTCGGCGTCAGAAGACGACACCGTCTCCGCAGCGATAAACTTGTTCTTGGACGCAAAAAGGGCCGGGATCGCTCCCGGCCCTTCTCGATTTTAGCGGTAGGACGGGAGTAAATCCCGTCCTCGTCGGTCGCGGTTGCCCGCGCCGGCCGGGCGCTCGCCATCTCGTGGCTAGCTTGCGCTAGCCACGTGCGGCTCAGGCGCCAGCAACCTCGGTCGTGTCGACCTTGATGCCCGCACCCATGGTCGACGAGATCGCGACCTTCTGGACGTACTTGCCCTTGGCGCCGGTCGGCTTGGCCTTGACCACTGCGTCGACCAGTGCGTCGAAGTTCGCGCGCAGGTCTTCCGCCGGGAACGACGCCTTGCCGATGCCCGAGTGGATGATGCCAGCCTTCTCGACGCGGTATTCGATCTGGCCGCCCTTGGCTGCCTGAACCGCGGCGGCGACGTTCATCGTCACCGTGCCGAGCTTCGGGTTCGGCATCAGGCCCTTCGGACCCAGCACCTTACCGAGGCGACCGACGATGCCCATCATGTCCGGGGTCGCGATGCAGCGATCGAAATCGATCGTGCCACCCTGGATGATTTCCATCAGGTCTTCGGCGCCGACCACGTCTGCGCCTGCTGCGAGAGCTTCTTCAGCCTTCGCGCCGCGGGCGAACACGCCGACGCGGACGGTCTTGCCGGTGCCCTTGGGCAGCGTGACGACGCCGCGGACCATCTGGTCTGCGTGACGCGGATCGACGCCCAGGTTCAGCGCGACTTCGATCGTCTCGTCGAACTTCGACGTGGCGCCCGACCGTGCGAGACCGATGGCCTCGTCAATGCCGTGCAGCTTGACCAGGTCGACCGTGACGGCCTTCTGCTTCTTGCTCAGCTTAGCCATGATATCAGCCCTCCACCACTTCGAGGCCCATTGCGCGGGCGCTGCCTTCGATGATCTTCGTCGCAGCGTCGATATCGTTGGCGTTGAGGTCCTTCATCTTCGTCGTGGCGATCTCGCTCAGCTGCGAGCGCTTGATCGTGCCGGCGACGACCTTGCCCGGCTCCTTCGAACCCGACTTGAGACCGGCGGCCTCCTTGATCAGGTACGATGCTGGCGGGGTCTTGGTCTCGAACGAGAACGAGCGATCCGCATAGACCGTGATGACGGTCGGGATCGGCATGCCCTTCTTCAGTTCGCTCGTGCCGGCGTTGAACGCCTTGCAGAACTCCATGATGTTCACGCCGCGCTGACCCAGCGCAGGCCCGATCGGCGGCGCGGGCTTTGCCTCGCCTGCAGGGACCTGCAGCTTGATGTATCCGGTAATCTTTTTAGCCATGTCACTCTCTTTATGTGAGCCTAGCGGTGATGGCGGCCGTCTCGCGACAGCCTCCCGCAAATTCCATCAATGAAGGTGGAAGCCGGCGCGCATAGCCGAAAACGCGGGGGGCGGCAACCGGCGTTCGCGTCGACGCTGCGAGGCTCGCTACGTCCGGGCGATCGACCGCGCCTTATTCGAAGACGTCGACCGGCCAGGCGATCTGCTTGGCTGCGGCGTAACAGGCCGACCGCGTGGCATATCCGTCGGAATAGCTGATCAACCCGCCGGCTTCGTGAAACAACAACCAGGCCCATGCACCCGCGAGGAAGAGCGGTGGCGAAAGGTCGAGTCCCTCGACTTCGCGAAGCTCCAGCCGCATCGATGGCCGCTCACCCTCGACCGCGCTGGTGACGGCGGGCTCCGCCTCGTCGAGCGTCTGACCGATGAGACGGCCGAACCTGTTGTCAGGCACCATGACGGGGTACGATCGATTCAAGCGGCACGGGTTTCCCCCAGTAAAAGCCTTGGCCACAATCGGCACCGAGCGATTTCGCCAGGACGAGGTCGTCGGCGGTCTCGATGCCCTCGATCACGGTTCCGATCGACCGGCTCCGGCAATAATCGATGATTTCCTTCAGCAGCGACGGCGGGAACTCGCCCTTCCGGCACTTCTGGAAGATCTTCCGGTCGATCTTGACCTCGGACACCGGCAAATCGGAAATGCGATCGAAGTTGGTCGCGCCCTTGCCGAAATCGTCGAGCGAGATGGGTACGCCCAGCGTTCCAAGCTCTCGCATGTTTTCCAGCAGGCGGCCGTCGAGCCCCGAATAGCTGATCTCGGTGAGTTCGATCCCGAGCATGCCGGGGGCGACGTTGTGGCGTCGCAGCAGGATCGGCATCGCGGTGAGAAAATCCGGATGCGCGAGCACTGCGGCGCTGCAGTTCACCGCGATCGGTACCGGCTTGCCGTCGGTTTCCAGCGCCGCGAGGAGGCGCGCCGCCGCTTCCACCGCAAGCGATGATGCCGCGACCTCCAGCGAGAGGATCGTCGACGGTGCGAAGATATGCTCGGGGTTGAGCGACGGTCGATTGCGCAACCGCGTGAGTGTTTCGTAGCCGGCGATGCTGTCGTCGTGCAGGCTGCGTTTCTCATGGAATTCATGCGTGAGATTGGGCAGCAACCGGCCTTGCTGGATCAGCCACGACAGGAAGTGACGGTCGCCGGTGTCGCCGTCATGCGGTTGCCGGACGATATGGGCCAGGCGGGCGACAATGTCCTGCGCGGTATAGGGCGCGTCGAGCCAGTCGACATGATTGATGCCGGACTGTTCCGCCGAGGCCATCGCGTCTCGGAAATGCACGCTCGGTCGCAACAACGTCAGCGTCCCGGAAAACTGTTCTTTGTCCAGCAAGGCGATGAACGCGTGACGATTGCCGACCGAGGCATCGGGGTTCATCACGATCAGGTCCGGCTGGAACGCGAGCCCGGCACGTTCTTCGCTGGCCGTGCCGATCCAGGCGGTTTTATGGCCCATCTCTTCGAGTTGACGATGAACGTCGTTGGCGGCCGTATTCTCAAGTTCGAGAAACAAGATTCTATGGCCGACCTCGTTCGAAACTTTGTACGAACGGGCCTCATCGCTACCCGAGCGCAAGTGATCGCCGTGTAGCTGCGATGATTTCAAGGCCGTGTTCGTCAGGGGCATCAGTCATTTCCTGTAGGCGGATCACTGAATACGGTCGCATGCATGTCAAGCTGGTCATGGGATACATAGAGTTTGCCGGGTACGCAGGTCATCATATACGAAAGTCGTATCGGCAACTACGCAACGTCTTATACGCGGACTGTCCTACAAGTGTTAGCGCTATATGATCGATGATGGTTAATCGGATGTGAACATATGTGATGATGGTACCGACGGTAGGAGCTGTGTTCGACAAGTTGATGATAATGAACAGATCTATCGTGTTGAAGGCCGGAGCTGCGGCATCGTGGAAATGAAATATATTTCGACTCTGGGATAATATTGTTGGGCAGGCAAAGTCGGTAAGGCGGTGTCTACCTTTCGGTATGCTCCGGATATCAATTTGGAAGATATGGTCTGGGGTAGGTCGGGTTCTGGGGGATGCGTCATGCTACAGCATGACCATCCAGGACTGGAAAGCACTCGTTTTGAACCAAATAATTCCCGGCCAACTTGGGTTTCCAGCTCTAGTATCACCGTGAACCGGATGGGGGCATCCGATGACAGGGGTGGATATGATCACTTTGTGCCGTGCGACGCTGGTCGCGCTGATGCTTGCGGTTTCGGCGATTGCGCCTGCGTATGCGCAGGAGAAGACGGGGCTAAAACCTGGTTTTGTCCTTGCGCCCGGTACAGCGCGGATCGTGATGATGCGGCCGTCGATCCGGGTCGGCGCGCAGTCGACTGGTGGAATGTACGAGCCGAACGCCGACTGGACCGATCAGGCGAAGGAGAACATCGCCACCGCGCTCGCCAAGGCGCAGACCGGTCTAGGCAACAGCGTCGTCGGCTATGTAGATCCGGTCGGCGCGAGTTCGGCCAAGGTCGCGGAGTATCAGGAACTGTTCGGCGCGGTCGCGTCGTCAGTGATCGAGTATCAGTTCTTCAAGGGCAATCGCCTGCCTACCAAGAAGCGCAAGGACCAGTTCGAATGGGGGCTCGGCCACGACGTCCGCACGCTGCCCGGTCTGGAGACGGCCGACTACGCGCTGTTCATTACGACGGAGGATCATTTCGGTTCGACCGGCCGGAAGGTGTTGCAAGTCTTTGCGGCGATGGCGCGTGTCGGCGTCACCGCGGGCGTGCACAAGGGATTTGCCGGGCTGGTCGACCTGCGTACCGGCGAACTGGTCTGGCTGAACGCCGATATGCAGATGGGCGGCGACGTCCGTGATGCGGAGGGCGCGGACAAGCGCGTGCGGCAATTGCTGGAGGGCTTCCCGGGGAAGCCGGTGGAGGCTCCGGCGGCGGTGACTGCCGTTGCAGCCGCTCCCGCTCCCGCCATCGCCTCGGCACACTAGGATGCGAACGCTGACAGGCGCATTGCTGCTCGGCGCGGTGATGTCGACCGGCGCGCTTGCTGCCGACAAGCGCCCGCCGTTACCGACGTACACGCGCGCCTATACCCCGACGACGGTCGACGAACGTGGGGCTTGGATGGAGGCAGACGAAGACGAACGGCGCCTTCGGGAGTCCCGGTCGGTTATCAGGGACCCAGCCCTCAACGCGTATGTTCGTGGCGTACTCTGCCGTACCGTTGGTGAGGACCGCTGCAAGTCCGTGCGGATCTACATCGACGAAATCCCGGCGTTCAACGCGACGATGAGTCCGAACGGGACGTTGACGATCTGGTCGGGGCTATTGCTTCGCGTTCGGAATGAAGCCGAACTCGGCTCCATCCTTGGGCATGAGTTCGGTCATTTCGAACTCCGCCACTCGCTTATGGACTTCAAGAACCGGCGCGGCGGGTCGGATCTTATGGCGTGGGCATCGATCCTCGTCCGCAACAGCGGTGACATTCGCTACAATACTATCGGCGGTTTCTACGCATTCGATCGCGCGCAGGAACGGGAAGCCGACATGATGGGCTTCCAGTATCTCACGCGCTCGCATTATCCATCGTCAGCGTCGGCGGACGTTTGGGACCATCTTATGGGCGAGGCCGATGCCACCGCGATTGGTCGCAAGGGTAGGGCCCAGCACAAATACGTCGCGGGCTTCTTCGCCTCACACCCTACCAACCTCGCGCGCGCCACGTATCTGCGTGCCGCTTCAATCGAGGCGCATGACGTCAAGCCTCCTGTCGTCGACACGCATCAGGCGGCGATGGCGACGTGGCTGCCGGTCTTCCTCAATGACCAGATCAAGCTCAACGATTTCGGCGGCAGCGAGTATCTGCTCGCCAATCTGGCGGACGGTACCGGCTGGACGACGCCGCTGCTGTGCGCCCGCGGCGACCTGTACCGCGAGCGCGGCAATCCCCGCGACCTCGTCAGTGCAGCGCAATTCTACCAGGAGGCGATCGGCAAGGGCGACGCGCCGCCCGAGGCGTATCGCGGCCTTGGGCTGGCGTTGCTCCGCGGCCAGCAGGTTGCCGAAGGCCAGGCCGCGCTCGCGACCTATCTCCGCCTCAAGCCGGCCGCGACCGATGCCGCGCTCATCGCCACGCTGATCTCGTAAGGAGGACGACCATGTCCAAGAAACTCGCCCTGCTCGCCGCGGTCGCAACGCTCGCGTGCGCAGCCCCCGTCGCGGCCGGCAACAAGCTCATCCCCGCCGGCCAGCGCATCGCGGTCGCCAAGTCGGCGATGACGGTGCAGCCGGGCACGGAATGGAACAAGCTGTCCGAGCGCCCCGGTCGCAATGCCGAAACCTGGACGCAGGACGGTGACGACCTGAACGACCTGAGCTTCTACGGCGGCATCGAATCCGGCCGGCCGCTGTTCCGCGAGGTCGACAAGAAGAACAGGCCGTTGCCGAAGGTTTCGGCAACGATGCTGATCACCGACATCCCGGTGCTGCTGGAGAACAGCTACCGCATCGCGCGCGACGCGTCGTCGATGGCGATCGACACGATCGCGCCTATCGAGTTCGCCGGCAGCAGGGGCGTGCGTTTCACCTACACCTTCTCGAAGCAGAACGAGACGCTGCAACGGCGCGGCGAAGCGCGCGGGGCGGTGATCGGGGGGAAGCTGTATCTGGTGACGTACGAAGCACCCAGCTTGTACTACTATGATCGCAGCGCGGCGGCAGCCAAAGTGGTGGCGGACAGCGTTCGGTTTTAAGGCTCGCTACGCCACATCGCATCTATCGGCCGCCGCCTCGCTCCGGCCGGACGGGGGCGCGGTCCCGGCGATCATCAAGGCCGCTTGGTTCTCCCGCAAAGACGGGAGCCCAGTCTGGATCCCTGCCTTCGCGGGGGAAACAGTCTCGGCTTCGCCGCATGCAGCACAGGCCCCTTGCAATGTAGGATATCGAGGCAGACCCACTAACAATGGCGCGCCCCTCCACCCCCGACCGGTTCACCCGCCGCCAGGCCGCACAGAACGCCGCGTTCCTCGCCGCCCTCCGCCGCACCGGCAACGTCAGGGATGCGGCCAACACGCTGGGCTATAACCGCTCCACCTTCACCAAGCGCCGCGCCGTCCACCCCGCCTTCGCCGCCAAATGGGACGCCGCGCTGGTCATGGCCAACGCCGCCCTAAACCTCCCCTCCCGCCTGCGGGAGGGGTCGGGGGAGGGGAGTGCCAAAAACGCCGCCGTCTCGACCGGATCCCCCACCACGACAAGAACCGCCAACGGCCGCCTGCAGCTCCGTCGCCCCACCGCCAACCGCCTCGACCACGCCGCCGAGCAAGCCTTCCTCACCGCGCTCTCCGCCACCGCCAACGTCCGTCTCTCGGCCGCCGCCGCCGGCTTCAGCCACTCCGCCTTCTACGCCCGCCGCAAAGCCAGCCCCGCCTTCGCCCGCGAGATGCGCCTCGCGCTGGACGCCGGGTACGAGTCCGTCGAGTCCGCGCTGTTGGCCGGTACCCTGCCGGGCTCGCACGAGCACGACGAGTGGCGCCACAACGATCCCCCACCGATCCCGCCGATGACCGCGAACCAGGCACTGCAACTCCTCCACCTCCACGCCAGGACGGTCCACCTCCAGGAGGAACCGCCCCACATCAAGCGCCGCCGCGGCGAATCGAGCGAAGCGCACAGCTACCGCCTGACGGCAATGTACGAAGCCCGCCAGGCCTTGGAACGCGAAGCCTTCGACATCGCCGAAGCCGCCCGCAACGAACGCGGCGAACCGACGCTGACCAACCCGTATCCCATCGCCAACCCGGTACGCCTGCCGGCGCTCGATCAGGTCACGGGCTGGAGCGAGGCCGACCCGACGAAGGTCCCACACGATCCCGATGTCGCACTGTTCGGCGGCTGGAGGCTGAAGGATCGGATCGGGTAACGACGGTGCCGCATCTCGGCCTGCCGTGACCGCCTACTGGCGCCAGGATTCGACCGCACTTCCGCTCGGTGAGGGGCGGAACCTTGGACGTCGTCGGCCGCGCCGTAGCTGTAGTCGTCTTGACATGATCGGGCATTACGCCAAGCCTGTAGCGGCGCAGGTAAGGGAGCGAAGAGTGGCGAGTGCTTCGGCAGTTACCGTATCCGGGGCGATTCCGGACGGTTGGTTCGACAAGACCATGATCGTGTATTCCGCGCCCTTGCAGCCCGGGCAGGCGGTTGCCGCGAACATCGTCATCGCCCGCGATGCGATGGGTGCTTCCGAGACGTTCCGCGAGTATTGCAATCGCCAGATCGACGGGTTCGCTACCGCGTTGCCACATTTTCATCGGCTCCACGAAGGGCCGGGCCGCGTCCACGACCTCGATGCGTTTCAGATCATGTTTACCTCGATGTCGGGCGCTGGACTGCTTCGCCAGCGGGTCTTCTTCATCTCGGCCGGCGCGGGCGTGGTCGTGACGTATACGGCCACCGCAAGCGATGCCGAGTATGACTCTCACGAGCCGGTGTTCGAGCAGGGGCTGGCCGGCCTCATTATCGCGCCCCACCAGCGGCACTGACCTGATGCCGAGCGAGACGATCGCGGCATGAGCGTGAAGCCCGCGGCCAGGGTCGGCGACGACATCGCGCACAGCAATGCCGGCACCGGCATGCTGATGGGCGTGCTAGCGGGTGCCGCGGTGGGCGCGGTCCTGATCGCCGCCACCGTCGCGACCGGCGGGCTGGCACTCGTTGCGGCGGCCGGCGCGGCAGCGGGGATGGTATCGGCAGGCGGGTTGGGCGGCATGTACATCGGCGAGGCGTCGATGGGGCCTGCGTGCGGCAAGTTCGTCACCGGCTCGCCTAACGTCTTCGTCAACGGCAAGCCCGCGCTGTTCACCGCGGGTTCGTTCGCGTCCTGTCGCAAGGATAGCGGCCCGATCCCGCTCGCAACAGGATCGTCGACGGTGTCCATCAACACCGGCATGGCCGGGCGCGAGGGCGAGAAAGTCGGATGCAGCGCGGTGTCGATCACGCAGGTCTCGCCCAACGTCTTCATCGGCGGCGACAGCGTGCAGGATCCCAGGGTCGTGATCCAGCCCGAAGTGCCGGGGTGGGCGGTCACCACGCTCCAGGTGCTCGGCATCGCGGGCGCGATCGCGGCGCTGCCCTATTCGATCGTCGCGCTCGGCGTTGCGGGGACGATTGGAACGGGGGTACTGGGTGCGGCCGGCGCGCTTGGGCTGTCGGCGGCTGCTCGTCCGATCGGCGAAGCGTTGGGAATGTCGGAAGCCGGCATCCGCACCTTGGAAACGGCGGGCGGCTTCCTCGGCGGCATGGTCGGCGGCGGGGCTGCGGCGCGCTACGCTGCCCCTCGCTGGGGTGCCTCGCAAGCGACCCAGGCATCATTGGCGCGCATGCCGATGCGCTACCAGGCGCAATATGCGACGGCCAAGGCCAGCGGCTGGCGGTGGCCGAACGGGGGCTGGCCGCCGAACAATGGCGCAGCGGGCCCGGCACGCGTGACGACTTTGTTGCCGAAAACGAGAATCGACCGATATGGTGCACCGACCGGAGGATATACCTCACCAGCGGGAGAGCCATTTCCGGCGCGCGCAATGCGCGGATCGCCACCAAGCGATCCGCCGACGATTTACACCGTGAAGAAGAATCTGCCCGTCGAGGAAGCCGATATTGCACCCTGGTTCGACCAACCAGGCGGGGGCAAGCAGTATCGCATGGTCGATCCGGCGGGTGTGAAAGACCGCTACAGTGTACAGGACGCGATCGACGACGGCTTCTTGGAATAAGACATGATAGAGATCGCGCCTTTCCTGAACGATTATTACAGTGACTTTCTACGACACACCGACCGGTTCCTGACGATGCAGGGTGCTCGTCCCGCCGACTATGCCGTAGGATGGCAATCGACGCCGACCGATCGGGTGATGGTTGTCGAATATGACGAAACACGCTTCGCCGACGGCGATTATCGGGCGCATATTCTGATCAACGGGTCGGCGGGTGGTATTACGATCGACACCGGTTTGCGGATGGCGCTGGGCATTCTCCGAGCAACATTCGACCAACCCGAAAACGTTGCAATAGCGCGCAACCTGTCTTTGGCTGAGCCCAGTGAAATGGCAGCCAAGCTGGACCCATCTGCTCTTTCGTTCGATGATCGGTCATCAGGCCTTTTAATCGATGATCACGCCAGTCCCGCCCGGTTGGTCAATATCGAGGCTGGTGGCGAACGCTGGGCGCTTGCCGAGTCGACAAGTCGGCGCGCGCTGGAATACGTGATCTTCGCGATCCAATATCAGGCGAATGCGCGCGTTGGCCAACGCTTCGCCGCACTCGGTAATTCTTAGCCTGTCGGCAAGGCGCATGGCTTTGGGAACGGCGCTGCCAAAAGCATGGCACCGTTGGCTGGTCGATCCCGGCGGCGGGCGCGATGGGGTCTTGCCGCAAGGATCGCGCGGCGCGAGCATCTTGAGGACGAACACCGGCATGATCCACGACCATCCTGGGTTCGATGACCAATGGTCGCGGTCCGACTTCGAGCAACTCCGTCGGTTCCTCGACTCGCGCGGCGCCGATGGCACGGCGTATCGGCTGGCGCATGAGGCGAGCTTGGCGGATAGCGATGACGATGCGGGCGCCGTGGTAAGCGCGACTTATGGCAACGCCCGGTTCCGAAACGGGAACAACATTGCGACGATCGACTGGTCCACGCCATCGGGTGCAGCGCGCGTGCGCACCGATTTGCAGGAGGCCCAGTTCATGCTCGCGTTCGCTTTCGATCGACCCGACAACCGCGCATTGCTCACCGATCTGCCGAGCGATACCGATGCACGGTCGGCAGTCGTGGCCCTGGCGCTGGAGCCGGAAGTTCTTGTAAAACGCGTCGCCGCTCTGAATGCGGGCAGCTATGTCGCACCTGACGCAAGGGGCCCGGGGTGGAGCCTGTTTATAGTCGAGACCTACGGTGAAGTGGTCATCTTGGCAGATAGCGTACAGCCCGCACCGCTTCTCCAGATGCTGGCAGCCTCGCGGAAACTGGAAGCTCAAAACCTCGCAGGTCGGATGGCTGAGTTTATGGTGCCCTTACCTGCCGCGCGTTGAGCATTCATGGTTTGGGCGGCGCAAAATGCTGTCGGTGATTTCCGTCATTCTGCGAAAATCAGCACCCAGAATAAGCGAGCTTCGCGCCCCGTAACACCCGAATCCTGACGTTGGTCGGGATGACGGGACGGGGATGCAGGGAGCGGTCTTCACCCCAAAAACGCGACGCGGGAGTAAATCCCGCGTCGTCGGCCGGGCCGATGGCCCGCCGGCCGGGCTGGCGCCGTCTCGCGATTAGCCATTGGCTAATCGCGTGCGACTTGGCCTTACTTGCTGCGCTCGACCTGCTCGAACTCGAGCTCCACAGGCGTCGCACGCCCGAAGATCGACACCGAAACCTTGACGCGGCTGCGGTCGAAATCGAGTTCTTCGACCAAGCCGTTGAAGGTCGCGAACGGGCCGTCGAGGACCTTGACCTGATCGCCGATCTCGTAGTCGACCTTGACCTTCTGCTTGGGCGCAGCGGCAGCTTCTTCCTTGCTGTTCAGCATCCGCGTGGCTTCTGCCTCGCTGATGGCCTGCGGCTTGCCCATGCTGCCGAGGAAGCCGGTAACCTTCGGCGTGTTCTTCACCAGGTGATACACGTCGTCGTTCATGTTCAGCTTTGCCAGCACGTAGCCAGGCATAAACTTGCGTTCGACCGCGATCTTCTTGCCGCGACGGGCCTCGGTGGTGGTTTCGGTCGGGACTTCGATCTGCTCGACGAGCTGCTCGAGACCCATCCGGGTCGCCTCGGCCATGATCGAGTCGCGGACCTTGCCCTCGAAGCCCGAATAGGCGTGAATGATGTACCAGCGCGCCATGACGGAACCTTGCTTACTGAGCGAGTTTGAGGAGGGCGGAGACGATCGCTTGCAGGATCGAGTCGACGCCCAGGAAGAACAGCGCGAGGATCGTCGTCATGATCACCACCATCACGCCGGTCATGACCGTCTCGCGACGCGTCGGCCACGTGACCTTAGCGGTCTCGTTGCGGACCTGCTGGATGAATTCGAGGGGGGACGTCTTCGCCACGATGTTCTTCGAACCCGCTGATTGAGAAACTGAGATGCGAGACATAGACCCACTAGCCGCACCCTGTGAAGGGCAGCGGCGGCAGGTCCGTCCTCGCTGTCGGAAGCGCGGCAGATAGCTTCCACCCGTCGTGAAAGCAAGTGCGCGGCAGGAGAGGGCGGGGCGCCGTATCGAAAGCGACACGGCGGTGGCCGGGAGAAGTGGCGGGGGAGAGCGCTTGGGTCACTCGATCCCCCGCACGATCGTCTTGCCGGTGCCGGTTTGACCGGCGGCTCCGCTCCCACGGTTTCTATTTATCGTTCGGCTTGACGACGGCACCCGAGGTGTACGCCGAACGCAGGCGAAAAAAAAGGCCGGTACAAGACCGGCCGTGAAAGTTTTTAGGAGAGGATGCCTGAAAGGCCTGATCGTTGTGCATCGCAGCACATCATAGATCAATTGCGAAAATTGCATTATGAAATGCAATTTCTGCAATCGTAATGGACGCGCGAAAGCGGCGGGAGCAACCGCCGCGATTTTTGCAGGGAATTTAAAGGGGGTGGCAGGAGTGCTCGGATTCGAACCGAGGGCCTTCGGTTTTGGAGACCGACGCTCTAACCAACTGAGCTACACTCCTACACGGACGCGCCCCTTACCCAGCGTTTTCGCGAAGGGCAAGCGTCTCGCGTGCAATTCGTGATCATCGGGATGATCCGTTGTACGCGGCCGTGTTTGCCCGTTAACCGTACGCCGTATCGCGGGATGTAGGAAAGCGTAATCGTATGAAGGCGGGATTAACGATGCTGGCGCTGCCGGTGGCGGCGCTGCTCATGGGGGCGGGGCCGGTTCCGCAGGTGCCGGACCTGGGGCCGCAACTCGAACGCTTCACCTATCCGTGGCCTGTCCAGACGATGGAAGTCGATATCGTCGGCAGTCCTGCGCAGATGGCGTTCATGGATATCGCGCCGCAACGACCCAATGGCCGCACGGTCGTGCTGCTCCACGGCAAGAACTTCTGCGGCGCGACCTGGGGCAGCACCGCGCGGGCGCTGAGCGAGGTCGGCTACCGCGTGATCGTTCCAGACCAGATCGGCTTCTGCAAATCGTCCAAGCCCCGCGCGGCACAATATAGCTTCGAGATGCTGGCGACGTTCACCAAGCGGTTGCTCGAGTCGCGTGGCATCACGAGGGCCACGTTCGTCGGGCACTCGATGGGCGGCATGCTCGCGATGCGATACGCCATTCTCTACCCGGCGTCGGTCGAGAAGCTGGTGCTCGTCAATCCGCTCGGCCTCAAGGATCGCGGCGAGGAGGGCGTGCCCTATACCGATGTCGATACGCTCTGGGCGAACGAGAAGAAGACGAGCTACGCGTCGATCAAGGCGTATCAGCTCGAAAACTATTATCACGGCGTGTGGAAGCCGTCCTATGATCGCTGGGTCTGGATGCAGGCGGGCATGTATCAAGGGGCAGGGCGCGACACCGTGGCGCTCGCGCAGGCCAAGACGAGCGAGATGATCAAGACGCAATCGGTCGCGTATGAGCTGTACCGGATCACGCCTTCGACCACCCTTATCATCGGAACGCTGGACAAGACCGCGTTCGGCCGGGCGCAGGTGCCCGCGAACTTGCGCAAGTTCCTCGAGCCGGTGCCGATGGTGGCGCCGCGGGCGGTGAAGCAGATGCCGAATGCGAACCTGGTGATGCTCGAGGGGCTGGGTCACTCGCCGCAGGTCGAGGATCCTGCGCGATTCGAGAAGACTCTGCTTGCCGTGCTCGGGACGCGATCGCGGTAGGAGAGGTGCTGCGGTCCTCCCCCGGCAGGGGGAGGTGGCTGGCTCTTGCCAGACGGAGGGGGAGGGGGCGACAACGTAGGTTTCGTGTTCCTCCCCCTCCGTCACCTGCGGTGCCACCTCCCCCTGGCGGGGGAGGATGAGACAGGTGTCGTCGTCGGATTCGCGTGAGCCATTGTCTCCGCCCACGAAGCCAATCCTTCGCCACCCAAACCGATTCCAACCCGTTGACCGCAACCGACTCCTGACCTATAGGCGCGGCCTGTTCTTCGGGAGTGTTTCCCGCCGGGCATGCTTGAACATTGCTGGATGCATTCCAGGACCTGAGGGGCGCTCCCGCGTTCCTATGGTCCTTTTTGTATTCTCAGGCGCCTCATGGCTCCAGCAAAGTAACCACTTGAAAGGTGAAGGCTTCAATGCCGACGATCAACCAGCTGGTCCGCAAGGGCCGCGATCCGCAGAAGGCCAAGTCGAAGGTCCCTGCGATGGAAGCAAATCCGCAGAAGCGTGGCGTTTGCACGCGCGTCTACACGACGACCCCGAAGAAGCCGAACTCGGCTCTGCGCAAGGTGGCCAAGGTTCGCCTGACCAACCAGCGCGAAGTCATCAGCTACATCCCGGGCGAGGGCCACAATCTTCAGGAGCATTCGGTTGTCCTGATCCGTGGCGGTCGTGTCCGCGATCTTCCCGGTGTTCGCTATCACGTCCTGCGCGGCGTGCTCGATACACAGGGTGTGAAGGACCGGCGTCAGTCGCGTTCCAAGTACGGCGCCAAGCGTCCGAAGTAAGCCGATCGCTCATATTTGCGATCATCAAGGCTGAAGTTTAGAAGGAATACAAAATGGCACGTCGTCGTCGTCCCGAAAAGCGGGTCATCCTGCCTGATCCCAAGTTCGGGGATGAGGTTCTGTCAAAGTTCATGAACAGCGTCATGCTGGACGGCAAGAAGTCCGTCGCAGAGCTGATCGTGTACGGTGCATTCGAAACCGTCGAGAGCCGCGCCAAGCGCGATCCGATCGGCGTTTTCCACGATGCGCTGAACAACGTGAAGCCGGGCATCGAAGTCCGTTCGCGTCGCGTCGGTGGTGCAACGTACCAGGTGCCGGTCGAGGTTCGTCCCGAGCGTGCACAGGCGCTGGCGATTCGCTGGCTGATCGGTGCGGCGCGTTCGCGCAGCGAGAACACGATGGCCGCACGGCTGTCGGGTGAGCTGATGGATGCCGCCAACAACCGTGGCAACGCGGTCAAGAAGCGTGAAGATACGCATCGGATGGCGGAAGCCAACCGTGCATTCTCGCACTACCGCTGGTAACAGCGGGCTTCCTGCCGCTGGTAACAGCGGGCTTTGAAGCCTAGCATTGCTATCCGTGTGACGGACGGTCTTCCGCCTGTCACGCAAACACCTATATATTGGGGAGCCGGCACGTTCGGCTCCCCATATCCTTAAGGAAGCACGATCATGGCCCGCAGCCATCCGCTCGACCGTTACCGCAACATCGGCATCATGGCGCACATCGACGCCGGTAAGACGACGACGACCGAGCGCATCCTCTATTACACCGGCAAGTCCTACAAGATCGGCGAAGTGCACGAAGGCACCGCGACGATGGATTGGATGGAGCAGGAGCAGGAGCGCGGGATCACGATCACGTCGGCTGCGACCACCTGCAAGTGGCGCGCCGAAGAAGGTAAGGGCGAAGAGCACCTTATCAACATCATCGACACGCCCGGCCACGTCGACTTCACGATCGAAGTCGAGCGTTCGCTCCGCGTGCTCGACGGTGCAGTGGCATGCTTCGACGGCGTTGCCGGCGTTGAGCCGCAGTCCGAGACCGTGTGGCGTCAGGCCGACAAGTACGGCGTGCCGCGCATGTGCTTCGTCAACAAGCTCGACCGCACCGGCGCCGATTTCTACTTCTGCGTGAACTCGATCATCGATCGTCTCGGTGCGCGTCCGGCCGTGCTGTATCTTCCGATCGGCATGGAAGGCGGCTTCAAGGGCCTCGTCGATCTCGTCGAGAACCGTGCGATCATCTGGCTCGAAGAGAGCCTGGGCGCGAAGTTCGAATATGCCGAGATCCCTGAGGATCTGGTCGAGAAGGCCGCGAAGTATCGCAGCGAGCTGATCGAGATGGCCGTCGAGCAGGACGATGCCCTCATGGAGGCCTATCTCGAAGGTAACGAGCCGAGCGTCGCCGACCTCAAGAAGCTGATCCGCAAGGGTACGCTGAGCATGGCGTTCGTCCCCGTCGTTTGCGGTTCGGCGTTCAAGAACAAGGGCGTTCAGCCCCTGCTCGACGCCGTGGTCGACTATCTGCCTTCGCCGCTCGACGTTCCCGCGATCCAGGGTCTGAAGCTCGACGGCGTGACGCCGGACGAGCGTCCTTCGTCGGACGACGTTCCGTTCTCGGCACTCGCGTTCAAGATCATGAACGATCCGTTCGTCGGCACGCTGACCTTCGCCCGCATCTATTCGGGTAAGCTGGAGACCGCATCGCAGGTCACCAACTCGGTCAAGGACAAGAAGGAAAAGGTCGGTCGCATGCTGCTTATGCATGCGAACAGCCGTGAGGACATCCAGGAGGCATTCGCTGGCGACATCGTCGCGCTCGCGGGTCTCAAGGATACCACGACCGGTGACACGCTCTGCGCGATGAACGCACCGATCATTCTTGAGCGGATGGAATTCCCCGAGCCCGTGATCGAGCTTTCGGTGGAGCCGAAGACCAAGGCCGACCAGGAGAAGATGGGCGTCGCGCTCAATCGTCTCGCACGCGAGGATCCTTCGTTCCGCGTTTCGTCGGACCCCGAGTCGGGCCAGACCATCATCAAGGGCATGGGCGAGCTCCATCTCGAGATCCTGGTCGATCGCATGAAGCGTGAGTTCAAGGTCGAGGCGAACGTCGGCGCTCCTCAGGTCGCATACCGCGAGTATCTGAAGAAGCCGGTCGACGTCGACTACACGCACAAGAAGCAGTCGGGTGGTACCGGCCAGTTCGGTCGCGTGAAGGTCAAGGTCACCCCGGGCGAGCGCGGTTCGGGCATCACGTTCAAGGACGAGATCAAGGGCGGCAACATTCCGAAGGAATATTTGCCTGCGATCGAGAAGGGCTTCCGCGAAACCGCCGCTTCGGGTTCGCTGGTCGGCTTCCCGATCATCGATTTCGAGATCGTGCTGTATGACGGCGCGTATCACGACGTCGACTCGTCGGCACTGGCGTTCGAAATCTGTGCACGTGGCGCAATGCGCGAAGTTGCACAGAAGTCGGGCATCACGCTGCTCGAGCCGGTCATGAAGGTCGAGGTCGTTACCCCGGAGGATTACCTGGGCGACGTCATCGGTGACATGAACAGCCGTCGTGGCCAGATCCAGGGCACCGACAGCCGCGGCAACGCGCAGACGGTCGAGGCGATGGTCCCGCTGGCGAACATGTTCGGCTACGTGAACTCGCTCCGCTCGTTCACGCAGGGTCGCGCGCAGTACTCGATGCAGTTCTCGCACTATGACGAAGTGCCGCAGAACGTTGCTGACGAGGTGAAGGCTAAGCTGGCGTAAGCCCGAGGCGCACCGAGCCAGGTTTTCCTGGCTCGGAGACGCCGAAAGGCCGGCCGGCTTCGGTCAGCGACCGAAGTTCGACGACGCGGAATTTACTTCCGCGTCGGCCTCTCCCCAAGCAGGGGCTGGCGCAACGCTTTAACAGCCGCTATTGGGCCGCGTTCGCGCGGTTCCCGGGGTGGCACCGGAATACGAATCAGAAGGTAGGAAACAATGGCCAAGGCAAAATTTGAGCGGAACAAGCCGCATCTCAACATCGGCACCATCGGTCACGTCGATCATGGCAAGACGTCGCTCACCGCTGCGATCACGAAGGTTCTGGCAGAGACGACCGGCGGTACCGCTGTCGACTTCGCCAACATCGACAAGGCTCCCGAGGAGCGCGAGCGCGGCATCACGATCTCGACCGCACACGTCGAGTACGAGACGGCCAACCGTCACTACGCGCACGTCGATTGCCCGGGCCACGCCGATTATGTGAAGAACATGATCACCGGCGCAGCCCAGATGGACGGCGCGATCCTCGTCGTTTCGGCGACCGATGGCCCGATGCCACAGACCCGTGAGCACATCCTGCTCGCACGCCAGGTCGGCGTGCCTGCCATGGTCGTGTTCATGAACAAGGTCGATCTGGTCGACGACGAGGAAATCCTCGAGCTGGTCGAGATGGAAATCCGCGAGCTGCTCAGCTCGTACGACTTCCCGGGTGACGACATTCCCGTCATCAAGGGTTCGGCTACCTGCGCACTGTCGGGTTCGAACCAGAAGCTCGGCGCCGACGCCGTCACCGAGCTGATGCAGGCCGTCGACGAGTACATCCCGCAGCCAGAGCGTCCGCTCGACAAGCCGTTCATGATGCCGATCGAGGACGTGTTCTCGATCTCGGGTCGTGGCACGGTCGTCACCGGCCGCGTTGAGACCGGCATCGTCAAGGTTGGCGAGGAAGTCGAGATCGTCGGCATCCACCCGACCGTCCGCAAGACCACGGTCACGGGCGTCGAGATGTTCCGCAAGCTGCTCGACCAGGGCCAGGCTGGCGATAACGTCGGCGCGCTGATCCGCGGCGTTGCACGTGACGAAGTCGAGCGTGGCCAGGTTCTCTGCAAGCCAGGCACGATCAAGCCGCACACCGACTTCAACTCGGAAGTGTACGTGCTGTCGAAGGAAGAGGGTGGCCGTCACACGCCGTTCTTCGCCAACTACCGTCCGCAGTTCTACTTCCGTACGACGGACGTGACCGGCACCGTAGAGCTGCCTGAGGGCACCGAGATGGTCATGCCAGGCGACAACGTGTCGCTCGGCATCAAGCTGATCGCACCGATCGCCATGGACGTGGGCCAGCGCTTCACGATCCGCGAAGGCGGCCGTACCGTCGGTGCAGGCGTCGTCAGCCAGATCGACAAGTAAGCATCTTCTCCTTCGGGAGTTGATCGAAGAGCCCGGCTTCTCGTGAGAGAGGCCGGGCTTTTTCGTGTTTGGGTTTGACCGATTGCAGGTGTGGAACTTTACTGCGACACCATAGAGATGAGCCGCCTCACGCTTCGGTATCGCTACGACGCTAGCTTCTTCGATCCGAAGTTGGATCGTGACGACTTTGGTCGCTTGTCTGTGGTTGTGGAAACCGACAAGTTCTCGGGACGAGGCGGCTTCTGGGTCCAATGGCAGGACGTACGGGAGTTTGCCGAAGCGCTCGCGGTGTTTCCGATCGTCTCAGGCTCGCCCATTGTGGGGCAATGGGGCTACAACATGCAGGAGGGAGACGACCTGGTCCTGCGGTTCGAGATCGCTTCCGCGAACAAGCGAGGCGACCTTCTCGTAACCTTTGTAGTCGCAGATGAACATCATCGAGGGAGCCGGGTCTCCGGTTCGTTCCTGACAAACTATCCAGACATTGAAGCATTCCGTTTGGGCATCGGCTACATGATGGAGAGTGAAGTCGAGGAGGCAGTCTTAGAGGGCCATAATCTTCCCTAGTTCTTGTACCCAACTGACAATCCTCCCCCGCTAGGGGGAGGTGGCGCCGGAGGCGTCGGAGGGGGAGGGGGCGATTAGCTCTCGATGATGGTTCGGCGTTGGAGCGCGACGGACGTGATCTGGCGGATGACGTCGTCGAGGTTGGCTAGCATTTCTCGGGCTGGGTAGCGGAGGACGCGGATGTTTTGCGCGACTAGCCAAGCGTCTCGGGTTGCGTCTCGTTCGGGGCGGTTGCCGTGGTTGTGGGCTTCGCCGTCGACTTCGACTGCGAGTCGGGCTGGGGCGCAGTAGTAGTCCAGGACGTAGGGGCCTGCTGCGTGTTGCTTTCGGAAGCGTAGGCCTTCGTCATTGGCACGCAGCGCCAGCCAGAGCGCTATCTCTGGCGGGGTCATCTGTTTTCTTAGATGCTTGGCGTTGCTGTGGCTTTGTAGGGATCCTTCGAGCCGCATCGCCTGCCTCCCCCTCCGTCACGCTTTGCGTGCCACCTCCCCCTGGCGGGGGAGGATCGAGTAGCGGCGCGATCTTAGCGGCAGAGCGTCGATATCTTCAATCCTCCACCGCAAGGGGGAGGTGGCGCCGAAGGTGACGGAGGGGGCGGGCAGGGCGCCCTCCGATAATGCCCGCCAGATCCCGAAAACCCTCAACCGCCAGTTGCATTTCACCCGACTCTCCCGTAATGGCCCGCCTTCGGTTTAAACATCAACCAGCAAGAGCCCGGAAACGGGCCCGCTCTTTCGCATCGGTAGGGACTATGGACAGCAATATCCGCATTCGTCTGAAGGCGTTCGATCACCGTGTGCTCGATCAGGCCACTGGCGACATCGCCGACACCGCACGCCGCACCGGCGCGCTCATCCGCGGTCCGATTCCCCTTCCGACGCGCATCGAAAAGTTCACCGTGAACCGCGGCCCGCACATCGACAAGAAGTCGCGCGAGCAGTTCGAGGTGCGCACGTACAAGCGTATGCTGGATATCGTCCAGCCGACGCCGCAGACGGTCGATGCGCTGATGAAGCTGGACCTCGCCGCTGGCGTTGACGTCGAGATCAAGCTCGCCTAAGGGCTGGCGCGGCGCGGTCGAGCGGTAACGGTCCCGCGCCGTTCGACATTGGGATACCGCCGTCGGTGAAAACCGACGGGGCAGCGTCCCCCGTCACGCTTCCGCACTCGCGGAAGCACCAGCCCGGGACGGGGGCACGTTTCGTATTTACCGGGTTGAACCGACTCCATTCAGGGCATTTGCCGGGGATGGGGTCAGGTGGACGCATCATGGAGCTCGCTCCGGACATGGTCCGCAAGCCCCCGAGGAATAGTCCGACGGGGCCTCTGTCTAGGAAGGGACAAGATCATGCGTACTGGCGTGATCGCGAAGAAGATGGGGATGACCCGCCTGTTCCAGGAAGATGGTCGGCACGTGCCGGTCACCGTTCTGGCACTCGAAGGCAATCAGGTCGTTTCCGTTCGCGAAATGGATCGTGACGGCTACACTGCCGTCCAGCTTGGTGCAGGTGTCGCCAAGTCGAAGAATGTCGCAAAGCCGCAGCGCGGCCATTTCGGCAAGGCCGAAGTGGAGCCCAAGGCTGTCGTCCATGAGTTCCGCGTGAACGCAGACGGCCTGCTCGACGTCGGCGCCGAGATCTCGGCCGACCATTACGTCGCAGGCCAGATCGTCGATATCCAGGGCAAGACCCAGGGTAAGGGCTTCCAGGGCGGCATGAAGCGTTGGGGCTTCGGCGGTCTGCGGGCAACCCACGGCGTGTCGGTCTCGCACCGTTCGCTCGGTTCGACCGGTCAGCGCCAGGATCCGGGCAAGGTCTTCAAGAACAAGAAGATGGCCGGCCACATGGGCGACAAGTATCGCACCCAGCAGAACCTCGAGATCGTATCGACGGACGTTGAGCGTGGTCTCCTGTTCGTCAAGGGTTCGGTTCCTGGCTCCAAGGGCGGCTGGCTCTTCGTCAAGGACTCGGTGAAGGTCGCGCGCCACGCCGACGCACCGTTCCCCGCCGGTCTCAAGACCGCAAACAGCAACACCGCAGCAGACACGCCGGCCGAAACGACCGACGCACCTGCAGCCGACGGCCAGGAGGGCTGAGCGTGAAGATCAAGGTTTCATCTTTCGCCGGCACTGACGCAGCGGACATCGAGCTCAACGACGAGGTCTTCGGCCTCGATCCGCGCGCCGACATCCTGCACCGTGTCGTCACCTGGCAGCTCGAGAAGCGTCGCGAGACGGCTCGTGGCACCCGTGAGCGCGCTGACGTCGCACGCACCGGCAAGAAGTTCGGTCGCCAGAAGGGCGGCGGTACGGCTCGTCATGGCGATCGTCGCGCACCTGTGTTCATCGGTGGTGGTAAGGCTCACGGCGCACGCGTCCGTGACTTCAACCCGTCGCTGAACAAGAAGGTTCGCTCGCTCGGCCTGCGGATGGCTCTCAGCAGCCACGCCAAGGCGGGTTCGCTGGTCATCATGGACAGCCTGGCTGTCGAGGGTGGCAAGACCAAGACGCTGCAGGGCGATCTCGCAAAGCTCGGCTTCGGCAAGCGTGCGCTCGTCATCGACGGCGACATGGTCGACACCAGCTTCGCATTCGCTGCGGGCAACCTGTACGAAGTGAACGTGATGCCGGCTGCCGGCGCGAACGTTTACGACATCCTGAAGCATGACACGCTGGTGCTGACGCGCGCCGCTGTCGAAAAGCTGGAGGCGCGCTTCCATGGCTAAGAAGCAGAAGGCGGGCATCGATAATCGTCATTACGACGTTATCCTGGCCCCGCACATCACCGAGAAGACGACGACCCTGTCGGAGTTCAACGCGGTTGTGTTCAAGGTATCGAACGATGCCACGAAGCCCGAGATCAAGGCGGCCGTCGAGGCGCTGTTCGACGTGAACGTCGTCGGCGTGAACACGCTCGTCCAGAAGGGCAAGACCAAGAAGTGGAAGGGCACGAACTACTCGCGCTCCGACATGAAAAAGGCAATCGTGACGTTGAAGGACGGTCAGTCCATCGACGTGACGACGGGGATCTGAGGCCATGGCACTCAAGCATTATAATCCGACATCGCCGGCACGCCGCGGTCTCATCCTGGTCGACAAGTCGTCGCTCTGGAAGGGTCGCCCCGTCAAGGCGCTGACCGAAGGTAAGCACAAGACTGGCGGTCGTAACAACAAGGGCCATGTGACCTCGCGCGGCATCGCCGGCGGTCACAAGCAGAAGTACCGCTACATCGACTTCAAGCGTCGCAAGTGGGACGTCGAAGGCACCGTCGAGCGGATCGAGTATGATCCCAACCGCACCGCGTTCATCGCCCTGGTCAAGTACCCGGACGAGGAACTCGCCTACATTCTGGCGCCACAGCGTCTGGCCGTCGGCGACAAGGTCCTCGCGGCCAAGAAGACCGACGTGAAGCCAGGCAATGCCATGGAACTCGGTCAGATGCCGGTCGGCACCATCGTCCACAACGTGGAGATGAAGCCGATGAAGGGTGGCCAGATCGCCCGTTCGGCCGGCACGTACGTGCAGGTCGTCGGTCGCGACAAGGGCATGGTGATGGTCCGCCTCAACTCGGGCGAGCAGCGCTACATTCGCAGCGATTGCATGGCGACGGTTGGCGCGGTCTCGAACCCCGACAACCAGAACCAGAACCTGGGCAAGGCAGGCCGTTCGCGCTGGATGGGTATCCGTCCTCTGACGCGCGGCGTCGCCAAGAACCCGGTCGACCATCCGCACGGCGGTGGTGAAGGCCGTACCTCGGGTGGCCGTCATCCGGTTACGCCTTGGGGCAAGCCGACGAAGGGTGCGCGCACGCGTCATAACAAGTCGACCGACAAGATGATCATCCGGTCGCGTCATTCGACGAAGAGGAAGGGCTAACATGGCTCGTTCAGTCTGGAAGGGCCCCTTCGTGGACCTTCATCTGCTCAAGAAGGCAGAAACCGCCCAGGACACCAACGCGCGTTCGCCGATCAAGACCTGGTCGCGTCGCTCGACGATCCTGCCGTCGTTCGTGGGTCTCACGTTCAACGTCTATAACGGCCGCAAGTTCGTGCCCGTCTCGGTCAACGAAGACATGGTCGGCATGAAGCTCGGTGAGTTCGCGCCCACGCGCTACTTCCCCGGCCACTCCGCCGACAAGAAGGGCAAGCGCTGATGTCTAAGCAAGTCAGCCCGCGCAAGGTCGCGGACAACGAGGCGCTTTCGGTCGGTACGCAGATCCGTGGTTCCGCGCAGAAGCTCGGCCTCGTGGCTGCGCTGATCCGTGGCAAGAAGGTCGGCGATGCGATGAACATCCTCGCCTTCTCGACCAAGGGCATGGCGATCGAAGCGCGCAAGGTGCTGGCCTCGGCCATCGCCAACGCCGAGAACAACCATAACCTCGACGTCGACGCACTCGTCGTCGCCGAGGCTTCGGTCGGCAAGTCGATCACGATGAAGCGCTTCGCTACCCGCGGCCGCGGCAAGTCGACCCGCATTCTCAAGCCATTCAGCCGTCTGCGCATCGTCGTGCGCGAGCAGGAAGAAGCATAATGGGTCAGAAGAGCAACCCCATCGGTCTGCGTCTGCAGATCAACCGTACCTGGGATAGCCGCTGGTACGCCGAAGGCGCCGACTATGGTCGGCTCCTGCTCGAGGATCTCAAGATCCGCGCATTCATCATGAAGACGCTGCCGCAGGCCGCGATCTCCAAGGTGGTCATCGAGCGTCCGGCCAAGCTGGCCCGCATCTCCATCTTTGCTGCACGCCCCGGCGTGATCATCGGCAAGAAGGGTGCGGACATCGAGAAGCTGCGTTCGACGATCGGCAAGATGACGTCGTCGACCGTGTCGCTGAACATCGTCGAGATCCGCAAGCCGGAAGTCGATGCGCGTCTCGTCGCGCAGGGCATCGCCGATCAGCTCGAGCGTCGTATCGCCTTCCGTCGCGCCATGAAGCGTGCGGTCCAGTCGGCGATGCGTCTCGGTGCCGAGGGCATCCGGGTGAACTGCGGTGGCCGTCTTGGCGGCGCCGAGATCGCACGGTCGGAGAGCTATCGTGAGGGTCGGGTTCCGTTGCACACGCTGCGCGCGAACATCGATTATGCCGAGGCTACGGCGCACACGTCCTACGGCGTTTGCGGCGTGAAGGTCTGGGTCTTCAAGGGCGAGATTCTCGGCAACGATCCGACGTCGTACGACCGCATCATGATGGAGGCTCAGACCTCCGGCGTGCGGCCGCAGCGCGACGATCGTCGCTAAGGGGCAGGAACAGACATGCTGCAACCAAAAAAGACCAAGTTCCGGAAGGCCTTCAAGGGCAAGATTTCGGGCGACGCCAAGAGTGGCTTCTCGCTCAATTTCGGCTCCTACGGCCTTAAGGCGATGGAACCCGACCGGATCACCGCACGCCAGATCGAGGCGGCCCGCCGCGCGATCACGCGTCACATGAAGCGCCAGGGGCGTTTGTGGATCCGCATCTTCCCAGACCTTCCGGTCTCGGGAAAGCCAGCCGAAGTCCGCATGGGTAAGGGCAAGGGCGCGCCGGAATACTGGGCCGCTCGCGTCAAGCCGGGTCGGATCCTGTTCGAGCTCGACGGCGTCGACGGCAAGATCGCCGCCGAGGCGTTCGAGCGGGCGGCCATGAAGCTGCCGATCAAGGTAAAGGTCGTTGCCCGCCTGGGCGACACCTCGCATCTGGGAGGCGAGTAAGATCATGGCTCGTATCGACGACATGAAGACCAAGAGCGACGACCAGCTGTCGGAGTCGCTCGGCGAACTGAAGCGCGAGCAGTTCAACCTGCGCTTCCAGGCCGCCACGAACCAGCTCGAAAAGCCGAGCCGCGTTCGTGAGGTCCGCCGCGACATCGCTCGCATCAAGACCCTGCAGGCTCAGCGCATCAGCGCTGAAGCCGCGAAGTAAGGAACGTATCATGCCGAAGCGCGTGCTGACCGGTCTGGTCGTGTCCGACAAGGGCGACAAGACGGTGGTCGTGAACGTCGAGCGTAAGGTGAAGCACCCGCTCTACGGGAAGATCATCCGTCGCTCGAAGAAGTATCATGCTCATGACGAGAGCAACGAGTTCAAGCAGGGCGAGACCGTGCGGATCGAAGAGACCGCGCCGATCTCCAAGCTGAAGACCTGGAAGGTGATCGAGCGGGTCAACACCCACGCGACGCCGGAGCGGGCTTCGGCCGAGGGCTGAACTGGTACGCTCCAAACCCCGTCTTCCCAGCGACAGCTGGGATCTTGTGGAAAGGGGCGATCGGCTCGAACAGGGATACCCCAGCTTCCGCTGGGGTGACGGGTTTGAGTTAAGAGGGCAGGGGGGAAACCTCCTGCGCTCTTGTTTTCGTAAACGGGAACGGCTAAGCGGCCGCTCCTCCCCGCTGCGGTTCGTCCGTGGCGGGGTGATTTTTTAGGCGGGGTTCGGTCGGTATCGACCCCAGAGACAGAGAAGGGATACGGATCCATGATCCAGATGCAGTCCAATCTCGACGTCGCTGACAACAGCGGCGCGAAGCGGGTGCAGTGCATCAAGGTGCTTGGGGGTTCCAAGCGTCGTGTTGCAGGCGTTGGCGACATCATCGTCGTCAGCATCAAGGAAGCGCAGCCACGTGGCCGTGTGAAGAAGGGCGACGTTCACCGCGCGGTGATCGTGCGTACCGCCAAGGATATCCGCCGTGCAGACGGTACGGTCATCCGCTTCGACGGCAATGCCGCGGTGCTGGTCAACAAGAACGAGGAGCCGATCGGCACCCGTATCTTCGGCCCAGTCGTTCGCGAGCTGCGCGGCAAGAAGCACATGAAGATCATCAGCCTTGCGCCGGAGGTGCTGTAATGGCGTCGCAGCGTATCAAGAAGGGTGACAAGGTCATCGTCCTGTCCGGCAAGGACAAGGGCAAGACCGGTGAAGTCACCGTCTCCATGCCGAAGACCGACAAGGTCGTCGTATCGGGCGTCAACATCGCCGTGCGCCACACCAAGCCGACTCAGGGTGACCCGCAGGGTGGCCTGATCCGCAAGGAAGCACCGATGCACGTTTCGAAGGTCGCGCACGTGACCGCAGACGGCAAGCCGACCCGCGTCCGCTTCGAGGAGCAGGACGGCAAGAAGGTCCGCGTCGCCGTCAAGACCGGGGAGAAGATCAATGGTTGATCAGAACACTGGCGAGCAGGCCGGCACCGAGGCCGTCTACGTCGCGCGCATGCGCAAGCTGTACGACGAGACGATCATCAAGGCGATGACCGAGAAGTTCGGTTACAAGAACGTCATGGAGATCCCGCGGCTCGACAAGATCGTGCTGAACATGGGCGTCGGCGAAGCCACGCAGGACAAGAAGAAGGTCGACCAGGCTGCTTCCGAAATGGAGCTGATCGCCGGCCAGAAGCCTGTCGTGACAAAGGCCAAGAAGTCGATCGCACAGTTCAAGCTGCGTGAAGGCATGCCGATCGGCGTGAAGGTCACCCTTCGCCGCGAGCGCATGTACGAGTTCCTCGACCGTTTCATCACGATCGCTCTTCCCCGCGTCCGCGATTTTCGCGGGCTCAACCCGAAGAGCTTCGATGGCCGCGGCAACTATGCCTGCGGTATCAAGGAGCAGATCGTGTTCCCAGAAATCAGCTATGACCGAGTCGACAAGGTCCGTGGCATGGATGTGATCGTGACGACGACCGCAAAGACCGACGACGAGGCTCGCGAGCTTCTTCGTCTGTTCGGTTTCCCGTTCCCGATCGAAGACGACGCTGCCGACGAGAAGAAGGCAGCTTAAGTAACTCCCTCTCCCCTCGGGGAGAGGGTTGGGGTGAGGGGGAGTGAGTCTCCCTCGCCCCGCCCGAAAACTGGAGGCGTGGTCCTGCTGGGCTGCCCCTCACCCCGACCCTCTCCCCGGAGGGGCGAGGGGGCAGAAGAAAGAAAGAACTTAAGTCGATGGCGAAACTGAGTTCAGTCAACAAGAACGAGCGCCGCAAGCGCATGGTCAAGCAGTATGCCCCGAAGTACGCGGCACTGAAGGCAATCGCAGCGGATAAGACGCTCGACGACGGTGAGCGTCTGATCGCTCGCCTCAAGATGGCGGCACTGCCGCGCAACGCGAACCCGACCCGCATCCGTAACCGGTGCGAGCTGACCGGTCGCCCGCGCGCCTATTACCGCAAGTTCCGGCTCTGCCGTATTCAGCTGCGCGATCTGGCCAACAAGGGCCTCATCCCCGGCGTCACGAAGTCGAGCTGGTAAGGACTAAATCATGGCAGTGACCGATCCCCTGGGTGATTTGCTCACCCGTATCCGTAATGGCCAGCGCGCGAAGAAGGACTCCGTCCTCACGCCGGCGTCGAAGCTGCGCGTCCGCGTGCTCGACGTTCTGCAGCGCGAAGGCTATATCCGTGGCTATAGCGAAGAGCAGATGGGCCCCGCGGCCGGCCTTCGCATCGAGCTGAAGTATTTCGAGGGCCAGCCTGCGATCAAGCATGTCGCGCGCGTCTCGAAGCCCGGCCGTCGCGTCTATTCCGGCTCGCAGGAACTCCCGCGCGTCCGTAACGGCCTCGGCATCACCATCGTCTCGACGCCTCGCGGCGTGCTGTCGGATTCCGAAGCACGCGAGCAGAACGTCGGCGGCGAAGTCCTCGCGGAGGTGTTCTGATGAGCCGCATTGGTAAGAAGCCGGTCACCGTACCGGCGGGCATCACGCCGACCATCGAGAACAAGCAGCTGACGATGAAGGGCCCCAAGGGTACCCTCAAGATGCCGCTTCGCGACGAGATCAGCTACACGATCGAAGACGGTGGCATCTCGGTGCAGCCGGCCAACGACACCAAGCGCGCTCGCGCGTTCTGGGGCATGCAACGGACCATGGTGCAGAACCTGGTCACCGGCGTGTCGGAAGGCTTCACCAAGAAGCTGCTGATCACCGGCGTCGGCTATCGTGCCGCAGCGCAGGGTCGCAACCTCAAGCTGCAGCTCGGCTACAGCCACGACGTCAACATCGACGTGCCGGAGGGGATCGAAGTCAAGACCCCCGACAACACGACGATCGAGATCTCGGGTTCGGACAAGCAGATGGTCGGTCAGCTGGCCGCGGAAATTCGTCAGTGGCGCAAGCCCGAGCCTTACAAGGGCAAGGGTATCAAGTACGACGGCGAGTTCATCTTCCGCAAGGAAGGGAAGAAGAAGTAATGACCAAGGGACTTTCTCTTTTCGCCAAGCGGCGTCGCCGCAACCGTACCGCGCTCCGCGCACGTGCAGGCACCCGTCCGCGGTTGTCGGTGCATCGCTCGGGCAAGCACATCTATGCCCAGGTGATCGACGATGCCGCCGGCACGACGGTCGCATCGGCCTCGACGCTGGAGAAGGACGTGCGTGGCACGTCCGGCGCCAACATCGACGCGGCGACTTCGGTCGGCAAGCGCGTCGCCGAGGCTGCCAAGGCAGCGGGCGTGACCCAGGTCGTGTTCGATCGCGGCGGCTTCCTCTACCACGGTCGCGTGAAGGCTCTTGCCGATGCCGCGCGCGAAGCCGGATTGGAGTTCTAAGACATGGCTGACGAAAACAACACGCCGGCAGTAATCGCTCCCGAGACGACCGCACAGGACGTCACGGCTCAGAATGTCCCGCAGAGCACTGGCTACCAGGGCAACAACGGCGGCGGTCGCGGTCGCGGCGGTCCCGGTGGCGGCGGCGGCGGTGGTCGTGGTGGCCCCGGCGGCAACCGCAGCGGTGGCCCAGGCGGCAACCGCGGTGGTCGCGACGGCGGTCGCGGTCGCGACAATCGTGGCGGTCGTCCGGGTGCGGACGATGGTGGCGAAGAGCTAATCGAGAAGCTGGTGCACATCAACCGCGTCTCGAAGACGGTCAAGGGCGGTAAGCGCTTCGGCTTCGCAGCGCTGGTCGTCGTCGGCGACGGCAAGGGTCGTGCAGGCTTCGGTCATGGCAAGGCACGCGAAGTGCCGGAAGCCATCTCGAAGGCGACGGCTGCTGCCAAGAAGAAGATGGTTCGCGTTCCGTTGAAGGACGGTCGCACGCTGCATCATGACGGCAACGGTCACTTCGGTGCCGGCAAGGTCACGCTGCGGTCGGCACCTCAGGGTACCGGCATCATCGCCGGTGGCCCGATGCGCGCAGTCTTCGAATCGCTGGGCGTTGCGGACGTTGTCACCAAGTCGGTCGGCACGTCGAACCCCTACAACATGATCCGCGCCACGTTCGAGGCCCTTGGCGAGCAGACCTCGCCCAAGGCCGTCGCACAGCGTCGCGGCAAGAAGATCGCCGACCTGCTCGGCCATGGTGGTTCGAAGACCGCCGAGGCCGATGCAGCTGCGATCACGGAGTAAGCGATCATGGCAACCATCAAGATCACGCAGACCGGTTCGCCGATCCGCCGCGAGAAGGATCAGCGCGCAACGCTGATCGGTCTCGGTCTCAACAAGATGCACAAGACCCGCGAGCTGGAAGACAGCCCAGAGGTCCGCGGCATGATCCGCAAGGTGCAGCACATGGTGTCCGTCGAAGGCTGAGCCTTCACGCTACCTAGTGACAAATACCGGGAAGGGGGCTAACGGCCCCCTTCCTTATTTCCGGATTCGAACCCGGCGATTTCAAACCAGCGCGTAACAAGCGAAAGCGAGTGCATTACCATGAAGCTCAACGAACTCCGCGATAACGAAGGTGCCCGTAAGTCCAAGATGCGCGTCGGACGCGGCATCGGCTCGGGCAAGGGCAAGACCGCAGGCCGCGGCCAGAAGGGCCAGAAGAGCCGCGAGGGCGTGTCCATCGCCGGCTTCGAAGGCGGCCAGATGCCACTTCACATGCGTCTGCCTAAGCGCGGCTTCAACAACATCTTCCGCAAGGACTTCGCAGAGGTCAACCTCGGCGCGATCCAGCTCGCGGTCGATGCCGGCAAGATCGAGGCCAACGCCACGCTCGACCACGACGCGCTGAAGGCCGCTGGCCTGGCACGCGGCGGCAAGGACGGCGTCCGCCTCCTCGCCAAGGGCGAGCTGACCACGGTCCTCTCGTTCACCGTCGACGGCGCGTCGAAGGGCGCGATCGAAGCGGTCGAGAAGATCGGCGGCAAGGTCGAGGTGATCCACTTCGTCCCCGCAGCCGAGAAGGCCGCCGCCAAGAAGGGCGTGAAGTACAAGGAGCGTGCGGCGCACAAGGCGTCGTTCAAGGCCTGACCTTGATGGGGGAGGGGGCGCCGAGTGCGCTCCCTCCCTTTTCGTTTGTGGCTTCTGAGACGCTCCGCCGTGGCAGCCCACGCGATCTCACCCCCATCCCGTTCGTGCCGAGTAGAGGTCGAGCGTAGTCGAGAACTCGTATCGAGGTACAAGACCCAAGCGGGCCAGTCCTTCGATACGCCGTCTCGACAGGCTCGACGACTACTCGGGACGAACGGGATGGGGTGGGGGCAACAAGGCGGCGTTATTGAATGGACGAGGTGGTCATCCACCCATCCATATCCGCCTTAGCCATTAGACAAGCGCGCCCGTGCTCCTATATGAGCGGCGGGGGCGGTCACAACGCGTTCCGCCTTGTTTGTTTCCAGCCCGCCTTCTTTGTTTTCCAGGACGATCACACGCATGGCATCCGCAGCCGACCAGATGGCGCAAAGCATCAGCCTTTCGAAATTCGCGAAGGCGACCGACCTCAAGAAGCGGTTGTGGTTCACGATCGGTGCGCTGATCATTTTTCGCCTGCTCAGCTATGTCCCGCTGCCGGGTGTCGACCCGACGGCGCTCGGCCTGCTCTCGCAGCAGACGCAGGGCGGCGTGCTCGATTTCTTCAACACCTTCTCGGGTGGCTCGCTCAGCCGCATGTCGCTGATCGCGCTCGGCGTGATGCCCTACATCACCGCCTCGATCGTGGTGCAGCTCGCGACTTCGCTGTCGCCGACGCTCGCCGCGATCAAGAAGGACGGCGAATCGGGTCGCAAGCGCCTCAACCAGTACACGCGCTACGGCACGGTCGGGCTGACCGCGGTGCAGGGCTATTTCATCGCCGTCGGCCTTGAGACGCTCGGCGCGGCACAGGGCATCCAGGCGGTCATCGAGCCCGGCATGATGTTCCGCGTCGCGGCCGTCATCTCGCTGATCGGCGGTACGATGTTCCTGATGTGGCTCGGCGAGCAGATCACCAGCCGCGGCATCGGCAACGGTGTCTCGTTGATCATCATGGCCGGCATCGTCGCGCATCTCCCCGTCACGCTCGTCAACCTGCTCGAAGGCGGTCGCTCGGGTTCGCTCGATCCGATCAAGCTGATCGGCATCGTCGTCGCGGTGGTCGTGCTGATCCTCTTCATCTGTTTCATGGAGCGCGCGCAGCGCCGCATCCTGATCCAGTATCCCAAGCGCCAGACGCAGCGCGGCATGCAGGCCGATCGCAGCCATCTGCCGCTGAAGATCAACACCGCCGGCGTGATCCCGCCGATCTTCGCTTCGTCGCTGCTGCTGATGCCGCTGACGATCTCGCAGTTCGCCGGTCAGCGCGTTGCGGGTGAATCGAAGTGGGGTGATTTCATCATCACGCTCAACCAGTATCTTCAGCACGGTTCGCCCGTGTACATGCTGCTGTACGGCGCCGGCATCATCTTCTTCTCGTTCTTCTACACCGCGGTCGTCTTCAACCCCGAGGAAACCGCCGACAATCTGAAGCGCAATGGCGGGTTCATCCCCGGCATCCGCCCGGGCAAGAACACCGAGAACTACTTCGATTACGTGTTGACGCGCATCACCGTCATCGGCGCGGCGTATCTGACGATCATCTGCCTGTTGCCGGAATATCTGGTGACCGCGTTGCAGATCCCGTTCTACCTCGGTGGCACCAGCCTGCTGATCGTCGTCAACGTGACGATGGACACGGTGACGCAGATCCAGTCGCACCTGCTGGCTCACCAGTATGGCGACCTGATCAAGAAGGCGAAGCTCAAGGGCAATCGACTTCGTTAAGCTGCGGGTCTAACGCGGTAAAAATCCTGCACGAACGAGGGGAGTGCGTTTCGTGAATATCATCCTTCTTGGACCGCCCGGCGCGGGCAAGGGCACCCAAGCCGCCACGCTCGTCAGCGAGCGCGGCATGGTGCAGCTTTCGACCGGTGACATGCTGCGTGCAGCGGTCGCCGCCGGAACGCCGGTCGGCCTCCAGGCGAAGTCCGTGATGGAATCCGGTGGTCTCGTCTCGGACGAGATCGTGTCGGGCATCATCGGTGAGCGCCTCGACCAGCCGGACACCGCGAACGGCGTCATCTTCGACGGCTACCCGCGCACCGCAGCGCAGGCGGAAGCGCTCGACGGCCTGCTCGCAGACCGAGGTCGCACGCTCGATTACGTCATCGAGTTGGGCGTCGACGAAGCTGCGCTGATCGACCGCGTCGTAGGCCGCTATACCTGCGCTAAGTGCGGCACGGGCTATCACGATCGCTACAAGAAGCCGGCCGTCGCTGGCGTCTGCGACATCTGCGGCTCGACCGAGTTCAAGCGCCGTCCCGACGACAACGCGGAAACGGTCCACAACCGCATGGCGGAATACCGCGCGAAGACGGCGCCGATCCTGCCGATCTACGACGCACGAGGCCTGGTCCACCGCGTCGACGGAATGGCCGACATTGCGCACGTGGGCTCGGCGATCGCTGCGATTCTCGACAAGAAGTAAGTGTGTTCCGCCGCTGAGGCGGGGCCCTAGTTATGGGCCACGCCCTCGCCCCCTCTTCCGTCATCCCGGCGAACGCCGGGATCCACGGATACGGCGGACCAAGCGAGAGCGTGCTACCACTCCCCACTCCGCAACCATGGGTCCCGGCGTGCGCCGGGATGACGGGGTAGGAGTGGCGGGATTGCTGAGGCGCTTTCGTCTCAGGCCCACAACAACATCAACATGACGAAATTGTCACCCCTCGGTCATCGCCCTGACCCCCGCCCGATCCTAGAACGACCACGTGGCCAGCAACGGTCGCATGAGTTTCCAGAGATCGGTGCCCGTCACTCCCGGGGGTACCGTGGGGGCCGGCGGGAAGGGTTCTTTCCGCCGGCCTTTCCGTTTATAAGGGCAGGAGATGGTGACCGAAATCGGTGGCAGGGAAGGTGATACCGCGTTGAGCCGCAAGATCCTGATCGTCGAGGACGACGCCTCGACATCCGCCTATCTTGCCAAGGGCTTGGCTGAGGCCGGCCATGCAATCGAGGCCTGTGCAGACGGCCGCGACGGCCTGTTCCTGGCAAGCGAGGGCATCTTCGACCTCATCATCGCTGATCGCATGCTGCCGGGCCTGGATGGCCTGTCGATGGTCAGCGCAATTCGCGCCGCGGGTATCGCTACGCCCGTCCTTATCCTGTCCGCGCTCGCCGCCGTCGACGACCGCGTCGATGGCCTCAAGGCCGGCGCCGACGATTATCTGTGCAAGCCCTTCTCGTTCGCCGAGCTCTCCGCGCGGATCGAGGCCATGCTCCGCCGCTCCGACCGTGCCGCGACAGAGCCGCAGAAAACCAAGCTCTCCGTCGGCGATCTCGAGATCGACCTGCTCGCCCGCGCGGTGTCGCGCGCCGGCCGCTCGATCCCGCTCGGCGCCCGCGAGTTCAACCTGCTTGAGTTCCTCGCCCGCCACGCCGGCCAGGTGGTGACGCGCACTATGATGCTCGAGAAGATCTGGAACTATCACTTCGACCCGGGCTCGAACGTCGTCGACGTCCATATCGGCCGTCTCCGCCGCAAGCTCGAGGAAGGTTTCCCGACGCCGATCCTCCATACGGTCCGCGGCGCAGGCTACCGGCTCGCCGTCGAAGGGTGATTCGCCTTTCGGTAACAGCCCGAATCGCGCTGCTCTCGATCGCGCTGGCGCTGATCTCCAATCTTGCGCTGGTCGGCTTCGTCTGGAAGACCACCAGCGCGGACGCGATCGATGCAATCAGGCGCGAGACCACCGAACAATCGGAAGCCCTGCGCGCGGTCTGGCGTAACGGTGGCCTCCCCGCGATCCGTCAGGCGATCGACAGCGCTGTCGTCCCCGGCGACGTCTCGCTCGTCCTCGCAGTCGTCGACCCGAAGGGCAGGGCAGTCGTCGGCATTGCGCCCGAGCGCCTCGCAGTCCCGCTTCGCATCACACAGTTCCGGATCGCACGACTCGGTGCCGACGAACTCTGGTCGGCGCGCGAGACCGGGTACGCGCTCCATCCCCTCGGCAGTTACTGGCTGCTGACCGGCCGCAATCTCGACCTGATCGCCGCGGAGGAGCGCGCGATCGAACGTGCGCTCGCGGTCGCCGTGTTCCTGTCGCTAGCGCTCGGCGTGGTAGGCGGGTTGGTCCTCACGCGATACGTCAGCCGCCGGCTCGACGGCATCGCCAAGGCGATCGAGGCGGCTGGCGAAGGTGACCTGTCTCGCCGGGTCGACATGATCGCGGGGGGCGGCGATGCGTTCGATCGTCTTGCTGCCCGCCTCAATGTCATGCTGGGCAAGCTCGAAGGCGTCATGGCCGAACTGCGGATCGTCACCGACAGCCTCGCACACGACCTCCGCTCGCCTCTCGCGCGTCTGCGCACCAAGACCGAGCAGGCGGTGTTGATCGCCGATCCCGACGCGCGGGAAGCGGCGCTGGGCGGCCTCCTGGTCGAAACCGACCTGGTGATGCGGATGCTGACGATGGTGATCGAGATCAGCCGCTCGGGCTCGGTCTCCCGCGATCGCTTCATCGAGGTCTCACCGGCGAACCTGCTGGAGGAGATCGGCGAACTCTACGCGCCCGTCGCGGAAGACGCCGGCCTCGTCTTCACGATCGCGATCGACGACCGCCCACCGCCGATGAAGCTGCACCGCGAGCTCATCAGCCAAGCGATCACCAACCTGATCGACAACGCGCTCCGTCACGGCGCGGGCGGTGGCGAAGTCACGCTGCGGATCGTCCACCGCACCGACGGCGTCGCGATCCAGGTCGAGGACCGCGGCCCCGGCATCGCCGCCTCCGACCGTGCACAGGCGCTAAAGCGCTTCGGCCGCCTCGACAGCGCGCGGTCCACCCCCGGTGCGGGCCTCGGCATGGCGCTGATCGAGGCGGTGGCTCGGCTCCACGATGGCCACTTCGAACTCGCCGACAACGCCCCAGGTCTGGTCGCGCGGATCGTCCTCCCAGTCTGATCCTCCCCCGCCAGAGGGCGGTGGCTAGCGCTTGCCAGACGGAGGGGGAGGAAAGGGTAACCTCGGTTGCGTCTCCTCCCCCTCCGTCGCTACGCGCCACCTCCCCCTGGCGGGGAGGATTGTAAGCCGCAATCGGTTGACCGGAACCGCCTCCCCGGCGAGACCGTGTCCATGACGACGCTTGCCTCCCACCGCCGCATCCTCGCCGCCAGCTTGGTCGGCACCGCGGTCGAGTTCTACGATTTCTATATCTACGCGACCGCCGCGGCACTGGTGTTCGGGCCGCTGTTCTTTTCGGGGCAGTCCGCGTCGGCGCAGTTGCTGCTGAGCTATGCGACGTTCGGCCTGGCCTTCGTTGCACGCCCGGTCGGCGCGATCGTGTTCGGGCATTTCGGCGATCGGATCGGGCGCAAGTCCACCCTCGTCGCATCGCTGTTGTTGATGGGCGGATCGACCGTCGGCATCGCGTTTCTCCCCACCTATGCGCAGGTCGGCTGGATCGCGCCCGCGCTGCTGTGCCTGATGCGGCTCGGGCAGGGGCTCGGCCTTGGCGGCGAATGGGGCGGGGCGGCGCTGCTGGCGGTCGAGAACGCGCCGCCGCACCGCAAGAACACCTGGGGCATGTTCCCGCCGCTTGGCGCCCCGGTGGGTTTCCTCGCCGCCAACGGACTGTTCCTGGTCATCGGGCTCGTGCTCGACGAAGCGCAGTTCATCGCCTGGGGCTGGCGCATTCCGTTCCTACTCAGCGCGATCCTCGTCGGGCTCGGCCTATGGGGCCGGCTCAAGCTGACCGAAACGCCGGCGTTCCTCGAAGCCGAGGCGACCGAAGCGCTCCCCAAGGTGCCGATCGCGACACTTCTCACACAGCATCTTCGTGCGACGCTGGCGGGCACGTTCGGCGTCGTCGCATGCTTCGCGCTGTTCTATCTCGCGACCGCGTTCGCGCTTGGCTACGGCACGAAGACGCTCGGCTATTCGCGCGAGGCGTTCCTCGGTGTCGAACTCGTCGCGATCTGGTTCCTGGCAGGCGGCGTGATCGTGGCCAGCGTTCTAGCGGACCGGCATTCAGCAGCACGGATGCTCGCGATCGGGTTTGCCGGGTGCATCGGCGTCGGCGCGCTGATGGGGCCGATGCTGGGCTCGGGATCGCTGTTCACGGTGTGGCTGTGGCTGTCGGGCGCGCTGTTCGTGATGGGGTTCGCCTATGGGCCGCTCGGCGGGTGGCTGCCCAGCCTGTTCCCGGCGGGGGTGCGCTACACCGGCGTGTCGATGACGTTTAACCTTGGCGGCGTGCTGGGCGGTGCGCTGGCGCCGATCGTCGCGGAGGCACTGGCCCCGCATGGGTTGTGGCTGGTCGGCGGGTATCTCATGGCGGCCGGGGTGCTGAGCCTTGGCGGGCTGCTGATCCTCGGCCGCACGACCGACGATTAAAATGCCCTCCCGCCTTCGCGGGAGGGCATACCTTTACGCCGATACTGGCCGCAAAAGCGTCAGCCGCGCCTTGCCGTGTACGCGCGTGGCGTCGACCTCGAAGCCCGCCAGTTCGACGACCTCGGCCTTCGCCGTCTCCAGGCTGATCCATGTCGCCGGCCCGACCCAACCCAGCCGCGACAGCTTGTCGAGCGTGACCAGTCCGGCGCCGGTGTTGTAGGGCGGATCCATCAGGATTACGTCGAGCGGCGCCGGCGCGGGCCCGAGCGCCATCACCGACGTGGCGCGGACATCACCGCGGATTTCCAGCTTGGCGAGGTTCGCCTTCAGCGCGTCGACCGCCAGCTTGTCCGATTCGACGAACATGCACGTCGCCGCGCCACGCGAGAGTGCCTCGATTCCAAGCGCGCCCGAGCCCGCGAACAGATCGGCGACCGCCAACCCCTCGAAACTCCCGACGCGGCTCGTCAGCATCGAGAACAACGTCTCGCGCATTCGGTCGGCGGTGGGACGGGTGGTGTCACCCTTGGGCGCGGCGATCTGACGGCCGCGGTTCAGTCCTGCGATGATACGCATCAGCGCTTCCCTCCACGTGGTGCACGGGGCGGATGACCGCGCCCTCCGGACGGACCCTTGCCGGGTGCAGTAGGACGAGTGCCGCGTTCAGGACGCGCCGGGCCTTCCGAACGCACGGGTCGTGGCTCGGCACCCGGACGTCCGCTAGCACTCCGCGCCGCGCGCTTGTCGAGTGAGCTACGCCCCCGTGTATCGTCGGCCTGCGGACGGAAGCCCCGCGGCTGTTCCTGACGCTGTACGGTGGCGCCCGCGCCGACCCGCGACGGCGCAGCGCGCTCCCGCGGTGGCTTGGCGGCGCGGAAATGCTTGATCTTGGGGCTCGTGCTCAGCTCCTCGCCGCGGTCCGCACGCTCCTGCCGCACATACGGCTTGGACGTCTCGCCACTCGTCGGCCGGGCGTGGTGCGTGCCCGTCGGCCGCGCGGCGTTGCGTGTATCCGACCGCGCCCAGGGATCGTTGACGTCGCCGCGCTGCATCGCCGCGGTCGGACGGATGCGCTCCGGACGTGCCGGTCGCGAAGGCCGATCGGTCGGTACCGCGCCGCTCGAAAAGCCCGAGCTTGCAGGTGCAGCATACGGACTGCGAACCGGCGTACGCACGCCAGCAGCAGGCCGCGCGCCCGAAACCGGACGCGCGCCCGGCGCTGGCCGTGCCGTCGGAGCAGGCCGCGGCGCATTGCTACCCCGTTGGCTAGACCGCGCACCGATCCCGGCTCCCGCACCGGCGCTCGCACTGATCCCGATATTCGCGCGCGCCCCCGGACCCTCGGGCCGACCCTTCGCGAGTTCCTTCTGGAACGCGACGACGTCGTGCTGGAGCACTTCGCCGATCTGCCCCGGCGGCAAGTCGCCGAGCACGAACGGGCCGTAGCGCGTCCGGATCAGCCGCGAGACCTGCAACCCGAGATGCTCCAGCACGCGGCGGACTTCGCGGTTCTTGCCCTCGGTCAGGATCATCTCGATCCAGACGTTCGCGCCGGTGCGCCGCTCGATATTCGCGTTGATCGAACCATAGCGCACGCCTTCGATCTCGATACCCTCGATCAGTTCCTCGAGCTGCGGCTGCGTGATGTTGCCGTAAGCGCGCGCGCGATAGGCACGCTCTACGCCGGTCGCGGGCAGTTCGAGCTGGCGCTTGAGGCCACCATCGGTGGTCATCAGCAACAGCCCCTCGGTGTTGAGATCGAGCCGCCCGACCGGCACGAGCCGCGGCAGATCCTGCGGCAGGCGATCGTAAATCGTCGTGCGTCCGGCCGGATCGCGCTCGGTGACGAGCAGCCCGGTCGGCTTGTGATACAGGAACAGCCGAGCCGAACTGGGTGCCTCGACCGGGTCGCCATCGACCGTCACGCCGTTGAGGTTGCGCAGGATGGTGGCGGGCGTGTCGAGAATGCTGCCGTTGAGCGCGACGCGGCCCTCGGCGATCATCCGCTCGATATCGCGGCGCGAGGCGATCCCGGCGCGCGCGAGCAGCTTGGCGATGCGGTCGCCCTTGATCGGTGCGGCCGGCGTTTCGGGGGAGGTTGCGGGCGCGTCGTTCGACGGGCTGGCAGTCGGGTTATCGTCTTTTGAAGTCGTCATGGCGCGGCTGATACTATGGATCGGCGCCAAGCGCGAAAATATTTGCGACCGTTCGCCCGCAAGCGCGTTAGGACACGCGAGCGTAACGATCCTTCGTGCGCATCCGGGGGTCTTTCGGCGATGTTGTTCGGGAAGAAGAAGCGGCAGATCGTCCGGCTCCTCGTGGTCGAGGATGAACCGCTGGTCGCGTTCGATACCGAATATTTCCTGACCGACGCGAAGTTCACGATCGTCGCGACGATCGACCGGGTCGCTGAGGCCTTGCCGATCCTGGCGAGCGACACGGTGATCGATCTGGTGCTCGTGGACGTGAACTTGGCGGACGGCTCCGGCATCGACGTAGCGCGCGCGGCACAGGCTCGCGGCGTGCCGGTGATGTTCGTGACGGGAAGCTGCCCGGTGGAGGCGACCACGCTCGCCGCTGGCTGCATGGCGAAGCCGTACATGCCGCGCGACCTGATTGCGGCTATCGAGGCGATCGAGGCGATGCTCGGTGGCGGCAAGCCGACGCGCGTACCGTCGGGCTTCACGTTGTTTCCGCGGACGGCGTGACGCTGATCGGCTAACGTCTTCCCTCGCCCGGACAGCGCGCTATGGTCGGCGCATGTCCACCGATACCGTCGCTCCCGATCCCGTCGAACGCCGTTCCGTTCTCGCAACGCTCGCACCATACCTCCGGCCGAGGCCGATCGCCGCGTTGCTGCTCGGCATATCGAGCGGCTTTCCGCTGGCCTTGCTGCTCGGGACGATGGGCTATTGGCTGTCGAAGGTCGGTATCGACAAGAAGACGATCGGGTTCGCGATCGGCCTGACCACGCCGTACACGCTGAAATTCCTGTGGGCGCCGTTCATCGACCGGTTCGAGATTCCGGTGCTGACTCGCCTGGTCGGACAGCGCCGCGCATGGCTGTTCGTGGTCCAGGCGCTGTTGTTCGGATCGGTCTGGATGCTCGGGTTCAGCGCGCCGCAGGAGCATCTCGGCGTCTTCGCGTTCTGGGCGATCGTCACCGCGTTCCTCGGCGCGACCCAGGACATCGTCATCGACGCCTATCGCATCGAGATCCTGCCCGAGGACGAACTCCCGCACGGCACCGCCAACAACCAGTTCGGCTACCGCCTCGGCAACTTGGCCGCTGGCGTCGGCACGATTGCCATCGCCTCGTCCGAAGGCCTCGGGCTGGGCTGGGCGCTGGGCTACGGCCTGACCGCGTTCTGCGTCATCCCCGGCGCGCTAGCCGCTCTTTGGGCCGGGCGAGGCCTTCACGATCGCGTGCTGGCCAAGCAGCCGCATGAGACCGGCGGGCGCTGGCTCGAAGATACCATCATCGGTCCGTTCCGCGAGTTCTTCCAGCGGCGCGGCGCGGTGCTAATCTTGCTGTTCGTGCTGATCTACAAGCTCGGCGACGCGATGGGGCAGGGGATGCTCAACCCGATGATCGTCGAGCTCGGGTTCAGCGACACCGAATTCATCGCAATCAACAAGCTGGTCGGTTTCTGGGGGCTGATCGTCGGTACCGCGCTCGGCGCGCCGTTCATGGCGTGGCTCGGTCTCGGCCGCGCGCTGTTCGTGTCGGGCGTGCTGATGATGCTGAGCAACTTCACCTTCGTGATCCTCGCCTGGCATGGCCATTCGAACACGTGGCTGACGATCGCGGTGGCGACGGAGCAGGTGACCAGCGGGATCGGCCTGACCGTGTTCGTGACGTATCTCTCGGGCCTGTCGAACCTCGCCTACACCGCGACCCAGTTCGCGCTGCTGTCGTCGTTCGCCGCGGTCGGGCGGACGTGGCTGGCGGCCCCCGCCGGCTATGCCGCCACAGCGCTCGGGTGGCCGGGGTTCTGGATGCTGACGATGGTCGTCGCGATCCCCGGCCTCGTGCTGTTGTGGATCTTGTGGCGGCAGGGGTTCGTGGTCGAGAGCGTCCGCCGGGCGCGCGCAGACGAAACCCCGGATGCCCCCGCCGCTATATCGTGATCGGGCGACCCTCGTCGGCGAAGGCTGCGGCGACCGCGGCGGCGCTGGCGAGCACGCCGTCGATGCGGCGGACGCCGAGCAGGTCGGCCATCAGATAGCGTGCGGATTCGGGCGCGGTCTCGACGCGCGCGAGCACCGACAGCATCGCCGATTCCGCCGGCGTCATCCGCGCGCAACAGCACGGGGCGATCGCGATGGTACCTGCCGAGGTGCCGGCCAAGTCCGCCATTAGCGCCCTCAGCAGTACGAGCGGGCGACGGAAGCCTTGCCCAAACGCAGTGAACATCGTGTGCGAAGCGCGGGCGTCGGCGAGGCCGTGCGCACCCATGCGCCGCATCGCGAACAACGCGATTCGCGCGTTTTCACAAGGTGGTAGCGCGTGGGGCAGCAGCGAGGTCGCGCTGGCGATGGTCTGTGTCGAGGCGGCCGTCGAGTTGGTCGTCGAATTGGGGCGGGTATCGGTCATTCACGCGACTCCGTGGTGGTGCCCACAAAGTCGCCCGTTGGTTATTGATAGTCAATAGCAATAAGAATTCAATCCGGCGGTTGGTCGTTTGCGGCGAGCACTTCACCGGCAAGGTAGAGCGAGCCGGCGATCAGCACGAGTTGCGGCTGGTCGGTTTGTGCGGCGATCGAGCCTAGCGCTTCACTGGGCGTGGCCGCTGTTCCGGCGGCCTTTCCGAACGATCGGGCGAGCGTCGCGAGGGCCTCGGGCGCGTGATGGGCGTGGCCGGGGACGGGGATGGCGATGACATGGCCGACCGACGGCGACAGGATGCGGATCACGGCGTCCGCATCCTTGTTCGCGAGCATGCCGAGGATCAGCGTCACCGGCCGTCCCTTGACGAGCGTCCTCAGCGCGCGCGCGACCGGTTGCGCGGCGTTGGGGTTATGTGCGCCGTCGAGCCACAGCTCGCTGCCCTCGGGCAATCGCGCGAGCAGCGGGCCATCCGACAATCGCTGCATCCGCGCGGGCCAGTGCGCCCAGTCGGCCGCGGCGCGCATCGCCGCTTCGGGAATGTGCAGTGCGCCTTGGTGACGGAGCATCGCGATCGCGAGCGCTAGGTTGCGAGACTGGTGTGCGCCAACGAGACGGGGGCGGTTGGTTACAACCGAAAAGCCGTTGTCTTCGTAGCGGACGGTCGAGCGTGCGGTCTCGCTCGTCCAGGCTGTGCCGCGGGCGAACACCGGCGCGCCGGCGGCATCGGCGACCGCGGCGATCTTTGCACGGAGGGCCTTGGGATAGTCCATCGTGACGAGCGGCACGCCGGGCTTGGCGATGCCTGCCTTTTCGCCGGCGATCTCCAGCAGCGTGTCGCCGAGGAACGACTGGTGATCGATGCCGAGCGCGGCGATGCCGGTGACGACCGGGTTCGGGATGACGTTGGTCGCATCCAGCCTGCCACCGAGTCCGACCTCTACGATCGTCGCTGCGGCCGGCGTGCGCGCGAAGGCAAGGAAGGCGGCTGCGGTGGTGACTTCGAAGAAGCTGGCTTGGAGATCGGAGGCTTGGTCGAGCACTTCCGACAGCAAGGCGGCAAGCAGGTCGTCTTCGATCAGCTTGCCCGCGAGGCGGATGCGTTCGTTGAAGCGAACGAGGTGCGGCGAGGAATAGACATGGACGCTGTGCCCGGCAGCCTCGATCGCGGCGCGGAGGAACGCGCAGGTCGAACCCTTGCCGTTGGTGCCAGCGACGTGGAGCACCGGGGGGAGGTTGAGGTGGGGGTCGCCGAGGCGGCTCAGGAGCGCGGTGATACGCTCCAGCCCGAGAATATCCGCGCCGGGCGACAATGCGGTCAATCGGTCGAGCTGCGCCTGAACTACGGGCGAGGAAGAAACGGCGTGGTCGGGCATTCTTCTAGACTCCCTCTCCCCTCCGGGGAGAGGGCTGGGGTGAGGGGCAGTTCCGGGCGCAGCGTTGCTTGCCGCCCCTCACCCCGACCCTCTCCCCGAAGGGGAGAGGGAGTAGGTTCGTTACGCGGCCGCGCGCGCGCTGAGATACCCGATCACCGTGCCGAGCTGCTCGCGCAGGTCCTTGCGGTGGACCACCATGTCGATCAGCCCATGTTCGAGATAATATTCGCTTGTCTGGAAATCCTCGGGCAGCTTCTCGCGGATCGTGCTCTCGATCACCCGCCGTCCAGTGAACGCCAGCGTCGCCTTGGGCTCCGCGATCTGCACGTCGCCGAGCATCGCATAGGCCGCCATAACGCCACCCGAGGTCGGGTCGGTCAGCACGACGATGTACGGCAGCCCGGCATCATGCAGCATCTGGATCGCGACCGTGCTGCGCGGCATCTGCATGAGGCTGAGGATGCCCTCCTGCATGCGCGCGCCACCACTCGCGGTGAAGATCACGTAGGGCACCCGGTCCTCGATCGCCGCCTCGACGCCGCGCACGAACGCCTCGCCGACCGCCAGGCCCATCGAGCCGCCCATGAAGCCGAAATCCTGCACGCCGACGATGACGCGGTGGCCGTCGATCGCGCCGCGTGCGTTGATCAGCGCGTCCTGCTCACTGTTGTCGGTCCGCGCGGCCTTGAGGCGATCGGTGTAGCGCTTCTGGTCGCGGAATTTCAGCGGGTCTTCGGGCACTTTGGGTGCGGGGAGTTCGCTGCAGCTGCCCTCGTCGAACAGCTGGGCGAAGCGGATTTTCGGCCCGATGCGATCGTGATGATCGCATTTCGGGCAGACGTACAGATTGTCCTCGAGCTCCTTGGTGAAGACCATCTGCCCGCAGCCCTTGCACTTGTGCCAGAGATTCTCGGGCGTCTCGCGCTTCGCAACGAAGGGCAGGACGTTGCGGACGCTGTTGAGCCAGCTCATGCGGGGACCTTTCGGGCCGAGGCGACGGCATCGGCGAGAGACTTGATATAGGCGCGGACCGGCTCCGCCGCAGCGGCACCGTGCTGCGCGACCAGCTCGACGATCGCCGAGCCGACGACGACGCCGTCTGCGACGCGCGCGACATTGGCCGCCTGTTCCGGGGTGCGGATGCCGAAGCCGACCGCGATCGGGATGTCGGTCTGTGCCTTCAGGCGAGCGACGGCATCCTCGATCGAGGATTGCTGCGCCTGCTGGAGCCCAGTGATGCCGGCGACCGAGACGTAATACAGGAACCCGCTCGCACCATCGAGCACGGTCGGCAGGCGGGCGGCGTCGGTGGTCGGCGTGGCGAGGCGGATCAGGTCAATCCCGGCGGCACGCAACTGAGGGCCGAGCGCGTCGTCTTCCTCGGGCGGGACGTCGACGCAGATCACGCCGTCGACGCCGGCGTTGGCGGCGGCCTGCGCGAACCAGTCCGCACCGCGCCGGAGCATCGGGTTGCCATAGCCCATCAGGACCAGCGGCACGTCCGGGTGGCGCGCGCGGAACGCGGTGGCGGTGGCGAGGATGTCCGCGGTGCGCGTACCCTGCGCGAGGCTGCGGATGTTGGCGGCCTGGATCGCGGGGCCGTCGGCCATTGGATCGGTAAACGGCATGCCGAGCTCGATCGCGTCCGCGCCGCCGGCGACGAGCGCGTCGAGAATTGGGCCGGTAGCCTCAGTGGTCGGATCACCCGCAGTGACGAAGGCAACGAGCGCAGCGCGACCGGCGGCGGCGGTGCGCGCGAAGGTGGCGGCGAGGCGGCTCACTGCTCCCCTCCCGCTTGCGGGAGGGGTCGGGGGAGGGGCTGACATAGCCCCGAGTTCAAGGTCCGAGGAGCGAACAGGCCCTCCCCCGACCCCTCCCGCAAGCGGGAGGGGAGCAGAAGTGCGATCATATCGCCACCCCGAGTGCTTCGGCCACCGTAAAGATGTCCTTGTCGCCACGGCCGCAAAGGTTGGCCAGGACGATCTGGTCCTGCCGCATCTCGCGTGCCTTCTTCGTCACCGTGGCGATCGCGTGGCTTGGCTCCAAGGCGGGGATGATGCCTTCGGTCCGGCACAGCAGCTGGAACGCGTCGAGCGCCTCGGTATCGGTCGCGCTGTCATACTGGACGCGGCCAATGTCGCGCAGCCAGGCGTGCTCGGGGCCGATTCCGGGATAGTCGAGCCCGGCCGAGATCGAGTGTGCCTCGGTGATCTGGCCGTCCTCGTCCTGCAACAGGTACGTCTTGTTGCCGTGGAGCACGCCGGGGAACCCGCCCGCGAGGCTCGCCGCATGCTGCTTGTCGAGACCATGGCCCGCTGCCTCGACGCCGAGCATCTGCACGTCGGCATCGTCGAGGAACGGATGGAACAGCCCGATCGCGTTCGAGCCGCCACCGATCGCCGCGACCAGCAGGTCGGGCAGGCGACCGACCCGCTCCAGCATCTGGGCGCGTGCCTCGGTGCCGATCACGCTCTGGAAATCACGGACCATCTCCGGATACGGATGCGGGCCGGCGGCGGTGCCGATGATGTAGAAGGTGTCGTGGACGTTCGCGACCCAGTCGCGCATGCCCTCGTTCATCGCGTCCTTCAGCGTGTGTGCGCCGCTGGTCACGGGGCGGACTTCGGCGCCGAGCAGTTTCATGCGGAACACGTTGGGCGCCTGACGCTCGACGTCCTTCGCGCCCATGTAGATCACGCAGGGCAGGCCGAAGCGCGCGCAGACGGTGGCAGTGGCGACGCCGTGCTGGCCAGCACCAGTCTCGGCGATGATCCGCGTCTTGCCCATCCGCATCGCGAGCAGGATCTGGCCGATGCAGTTGTTGATCTTGTGCGCGCCGGTGTGGTTCAGCTCGTCGCGTTTGAACCAGACCTGCGCACCCATGCCCTCGGGGGCGGACTCGCGGAGCGCTTCGGTAAGGCGCTCGGCGTAGTAGAGCGGGCTCGGGCGGCCGACATAATGTTCGAGCAGATCGTCGAACTGCGCCTTGAAGGCGGGGTCGGCCTTGGCGGCGCGGTACGCCTCGTCGAGTTCGAGGACGAGCGGCATCAGCGTTTCGGCGACATAGCGACCGCCGAAGTCGCCGAAATGGCCGCGCTCGTCGGGCTGGGCGCGGTAGGAGTTGGGGGCGAGGGTGGGAGCGTTCATGCGGAGCGCTTTAGCACCTCGGTACGGTGCGCCAAGCCCTTGTATCCCCGTGAAGACGGGGATCCAGTCTGGGCACCCGCCTTCGCGGGTGAACAACTCAGGCGGCGACCGCCCTGAGGAACGCCGCAATCTTTGCTTCGTCCTTGGTGCCCGGTTCGTTTTCCACGCCTGAGGACACGTCGACCAGTTCCGCCCCTGTCCGACGAATGGCCTCTGCCACGTTTGCAGGATCGAGCCCGCCCGATAGCGCCCAGGGCAGCGGATGCCGGAACCCGTCGAGCAAGTCCCAGTCAAACCGCAAGCCCATCCCGCCGGGCAGCGCCGCCGAGTCCGGCGTCTTCGCATCGTACAGGATGCGGTTGGCGATTCCGACGAACCCGTGTGCCGCATCGAGATCGCCACGCGTACGAACCGCGACCGCGACCCAGGTCTCGATCCCGAACTTCGCGCGGATCGCGGCGACGCGTGGCGGAGACACCTTGTGAAGTTGCAGCACGTCGAGCGCCGCCGAGATGACCGCCTGTTCGAGCATGTCGTCCTCGGGATCGACGAACACGCCGACCTTCGCCACATGCCGCGGTACGTGGGCGGCGAGTTCGGCGGCCTTGGCGAACGTCACGTGGCGCGGCGAGGCGGGGAAGAACACGAACCCGACATGGCTCGCCCCGTGCTTGATCGCGGCGTCGAGCGTGGCGGGGGTGGAGAGGCCGCAGATCTTGGCGGTGGTCATTCGGGTTCCTTGGGGGAGCAACACGCCCCGTCATCCTGACGAAAATCAGGGTGACGGAGCAGGCTTATAGCGTCGCGCCGATCGCGCGGGCTGCGATGTCTGGGTCTTCGGCCTGTGTGATCGGGCGACCGACCACCAGGATCGAGGCGCCGGCGTCCATCGCCTGGCGCGGGGTGACGACGCGCTTCTGGTCGCCGACCTGGCCATCGGGCAGGCGCACGCCGGGCACCACAAAGAACCCCTTGGGCCAGATCGCCTTGGCCGCCGCAACCTCCGCGCCGGAACACACGATCCCGTCGACCCCCGCCCCGCAGGCGAGTTCGGTGAGCCGCGAAACCTGGTCGTGCGCGTTGCCGATGACGCCGGTCGCGGCGAGATCGGTCGCGTCGAGGCTGGTCAGCATCGTCACCGCGATTACCTTGGTGCCGAGCGGGGCGGCGGCCTTGGCGTCTTCCAGCATCGCCCGCCCGCCGCTCGCATGCACGGTCAGGATCGCGGGCTTCAGTGCGCCCAATGCCTGCACCGCCTTGGCCACCGTGTTCGGAATGTCGTGCAGCTTCAGGTCGAGGAAGATCGGCAGGCCGAGCTCCGCCATCGCATGCACGCCGGACTGGCCGTGCGCGCAGAAGAATTCGAGCCCCAGCTTGATCCCGCCGACATGGTGGCGGACGCGCGTCGCCATGGCCTTCGCGCGGGCGAGGTCGGGCGTATCGAGTGCGACGTAGATACGGTTGCTCACAGGAGCGACCCCGGCGGCGTAGCGGTCGGCACAACAGTCGGTGCGATCGTTGCGGGAGTCTCGGCAGGCACGAACGCCACCGGTTCCGGCCGCGGCGTGCGCAGGTCCAGCAACTCGCGCTCGCAGGTCGACAGCCGCTGTCGCAGCCGCCACCGGATCGCATGATTGTAGAGCATCGTCGGCACGAACCCGATCAGGAACGTCACGAACAGCAGCAGCGGCAGGTTCACGTCCGCGATCAGCCCGCCCCAGAGCTGGATCTGGACGGCGTTCCAGTTGCTGATGGTGAAGACCGCGGCGATGAACGCCAGCAGGCACCAGAACAGGATTTTCAGGAACTGCATGCGGCGACCCTTTATCATACCCCCATCGCGTCGGAACGCGGTTGGAAACGCAGAGCTACCGCCACATCCGCCTTTTGGCCAGTCTTCTACCTAGCGAGAGGGGCTTTAGCCGATCTCAGTCCGTAGCTGCGCGATCAGCGGCAGGATCGCGGTGAGCCGTGGTTCCTCCTCGTCGAGGATCGCAAGGAACGCGGCGCGCTTGATTGCCGCCACCCGGCCGGGCTTCATCCGGACCGTCGACGGCAGTGTCGAAACGGTGATGTCGATCATCCGCTCCGACCCGTGCAGCCGCCCCCAGAGATAGTCGTTCTCGCGGTAGGCGCGGCTGAAGAACGCGCCGAACGTGCCGAACTGGATCCCCTTCAAGGTAGCCTCAGCGCCGCCGGAGCGGATCGAGGTCGCATCGTCGGGCGCGATCCGGTCGACCTTGATCGGATCAAACTCGTCGAGCCCTTCGCCCTGCAACAGCGGCAAGGTCGCGGTGTCGAAATACGGGAAGCCGAGATACGCCAGCAACAGCGTCCGCCGTGTCGGCTTGGCGAGCGCAGCAAACGCCTCCGCCAGTCGCTGGTCGGTCTCCGCATCGAGGCGCTCGAGGTCGAACGTCCGGCCGAGCGTTTCCAGCACCGCGCCCGCATCGCCGCGCATCGCCCGCACCGCATCGTGCAGGCCGGCGTGCATTTCGGCGCGCAACCGGTCGAGATACGGCGACAGCGATTCGTAGATGGCGTCGCGCATCGGTCCCAGTTCCGGCTCGTCGGCGGCGGTCTCAACTTCCGACAGGCGCCGTGCCATCAGCCGCAGCCGGCGGATGCGGAAGCCGATGTCGAAGGTCCGCAGGAACGCGATCGATGCGGCGCTGGCCCCACCCGCATGGCCCGATCCGAGCAGGTCCGCGCCCGACGCGGCGACATGCGCAACGATCGCCGCCCGGATCTGTGCCAGTCGTCGAGGGCGGTGGTGCTCCCCGGCATCGAACAACAGCAACGCCAGCGTCTCGATCACCGCGCTGCGTTTCAGATGGCCGTACGCGACGAAGCCATAGCCCGAGCTCGCCGCCGCCGCCTTCTGCGCGCGCCGCCGCCACGCGATCAGCCGCGGTGCGGTCGGCCGGTCGAGGAACAATGTGTGGCCGAACAGCGATTCGACGTCGGCCTCCACCTCCGGACGGATCGCGGTGAGAATGCCGCGCATCCGGTCGATCCGCGCGGAGCGTTCGGCGATCGCCTCCAGATTGTCGCGGATCGGTTGCTGGCGGGGAATGTCGCTGATCGCGCCGATGATCGTCTGGAAGAAACCGGGCGTGCCACCACCGCGGTTGAGCCGCAGCTTGATGTCGGGGGAGGGGTCTATGTAAATGAAGCGCCGGTCGATCTGGCGCCGCGCCGGCCGTTCCTTGAGCGCATCGAGCGCGGGCCGGAACGGCGCGTTGGCGAGCACCGACCCGTCGATCAGCACGGCGCTTTCGGCGGCGTTGGCGGCGGTATGGCGGGGGAGGACGCGCGCAAGGAACGCCGGACGTTCCGGCCAGACGATCGCGCGATCCTTAAGAACACCGTCCAGTTCTGCGACCGTGAACGGCGGAAAGGCCCCTGGAAAGCTCGACGTCGCGCGGGCCGCGAACGCCAGTTCCGCGGGCGGCGCGAGCGTGTCGCACGCACCGCCATTGTCGGTGAAATCGACCACTAGGCGATGCTCGGTCTCGACCACTTCCGCCGGTGAATTGAGCTGCAACCGTTCCGGGTGCCCGGAGAAGTCGGTGACCGTCACGAACAGGTCGAGCGGCTGGCCCGGCGGCAACAGGCGCGGCCCGCGCTCGCTCGCCGCCATCGCGTCGAACGCATCGAGCAGCAGGTTGGTGAAGGTCTTCCCCCCGAACGGCGGCTCGAACCAGCGCGAGCGGATGAAATGCGACAGCTTGGTGCGCACCTCCTCACGCGTGGGATCGTCTAGCGCGTCGACCTTGTCGGTGCTGCGACCCGCGGCCATCCAGGCGAGCGGCATGGCCCAGGCCTTAGAGAACCGCGATTTCGGTGCCGCCTCGGTATCGATCAGCGCTTCGACGTCGGCCGACGTCATCCAGAGGTCGGTCAGCGGGGCGAGGCTTTGCCCGGTCGCGATCGCCTGCGCGAGGAAGATGCCGTTGATCCCGCCCGCGCTGGCGCCCGCGATGATGTCGGCGAGGACGCGGACGCGGATCGCGCCATGCGCCTCGATCTCCTGGAGCAGCGCGTGATAGACGCCTTCGCTGCCGCCCTTCGGCGTGTCGCCGTCGTGGAAGGCGCGGCTGGCGCAGACTAGGCGCCAGATCTCCTTGGTGATGCCGTGCATGTAGACCGCAAGGCTGATCCCGCCATAGCAGACGAGCGCCAGTCGCAGTTCCTTCTCGCGCATTCTACATCCTCATGCCGACGGTATCGCTCGGGGTTTTATCCGGTGGCGCCGGTTCGGTTCGTCGGTTTCGTTGGCTCCAGGATAGCCCAGATCGGCAGGTGATCCGAGGCTTTCCGCGCCGCCGGGCTGGCATGGACGCCACACTCGACCACGTTCAAGTCCGACGACACCATGATCCGGTCGAGCCGAGCGACCGCGCGCCGCGAATGGAAACTTGCCCCGGTCTCCGCGAATGCATAGTCGCGGCCGAAATCGCGCAGGCAGCCGGCGCCAGCGCTCCATTCGTTGAGATCGCCCATCATCACCGTCGGATGCGCCTGCGCGCAGGTATCGACATGGTTCATGATCGCGGCGGCCTGCTTGCGCCGCCACAGCCCCGACAGGTCGAGATGCATCCCCAGCACACGCAACATGCCGCCCGCGAACTGGACGTCGGCCATCACCGCCCCGCGCGGCTCGAGCGAGGGGAGGTGGAGCGGCTCGCTGTCGACCACCCGCGCCGACTTGCGCACCAGGATGACATTGCCGTGCCAGCCCATGCTGAGCGCGCGCAGGCCGAAATCGACCGGCTTCCAGTCGCTATGCTCCTCCAGCAGGTGATGCGGCAGCACGCAGGCCTTGGCCCCGAAACGCCGGTCCGCTTCCTGGAGCGCGATCACGTCGGCATCGATCTCGCGCAGCACCTCGACCACGCGTTCGGGATTGCGCCGACGGTCGAGCCCGATGCCCTTGTGGATATTGTAGCTGGCGACCTTGATCATGCGTGGGCCCTATAACGCGACGGGCGCGATCCGGGTTGCAGAATGACGGTGCGTGACATGCAAAAGGCACGGGCTGCCGTTCTGGTGGAAGAATTACGTCGCCGCTCCTCCGTCGTGGAGCGGAGATCTACACCCGCGCGTTGTAGGTCCAGATTGTGGGGGAATTGCTGATGCGTCTAGGTTTGATCGGTGCATCGCTGCTGGCGATGACGTGTGCACTCTCGGCGTGCGAGGTGAAGACGACGACCGCCTCGAACACGCAGCAGCCCGCGGCGGCGGCGGCTCCCGCGGCTGCGCCGACCGGGTGGACCACCACCACCGCCGGGCAGTTGCGTAGGGCGATCGCGGCGCGGGGCGCTCATGGCCTCGACCGGATGAGCTTCGATGCGAGCGCGCAGCCCGGTGCCGGCGACGACGCGTTGACCAAGGCTGCGTTGGCATACGGCAAGGCGCTGTCGCAGGGCGCGACCGATCCGACCAAGTTGTTCGACGCCTACACCGTGCCGCGCCCGCAGGTCGATCTCGGCCGTGGCCTCGCCGCGGCGCTTCAGGCCGGCGACGTCGGCAAGTGGCTCGCCGGGCTGGCGCCGCAGGACGAGAATTACGCGCGCCTATCGAAGGCCTATCTCGCGACGCCGAAATGGGAGCAGACGCCAACGTCCGCGATCCCCGACACGGGCAAGCCGATCAAGCCGGGCGAAGCCGATCCGCGCGTCCCTGCGATCGCGCACCAGCTCGTCGCGTTCGATTATCTCGACAAGGCAGCCGCGCAGGGCGATCGCCTGACCCCTGCGATGATCCTCGCGATCAAGAAGATGCAGGCGGATTACGGCATCAAGCCGGACGGCATGATCGGCAGCGCGGCGCTCGGCATCCTCAATTTGTCCGATGCGGACCGGGCACGCGCGATCGCGGTCAACATGGAGCGGCTCCGCTGGCTCGATCGCAACGCGCCGACGACGCGGATCGACGTCAATCTCGCGGCGGCACGGCTGAGCTACTGGCGCGATGGCAAGCTGGTCGACAGCCGCAAGGTCGTGGTCGGCGAACCCGACAAGGAAACGCCGCAGCTCGGGTCGCCGATCTTCCGCCTCGTCGCCAATCCGACCTGGACGGTGCCGCGCTCGGTCGAGAAGAAGGAGATGGCGGGCAAGGGCGCCGGGTATCTGCGCGCGAACAACCTCGCGTGGAAGAATGGCTGGCTGGTCCAGCAATCGGGGCCGAAGAATTCGCTCGGCTTGGTCAAGTTCGACATGTCCAACGAGCACGCGATCTACCTGCACGACACGCCAGCGAAACAGCTGTTCGCGGAGATCCAGCGCCAGCGCAGCCATGGCTGTGTCCGCGTCGAGGATGCGCTCGGGTTCGCCGAGCTGCTCGCAAAGGACGAGGGCGTGACCGATCAGTGGCATGCCGCTCGCGCGACCGGCAAGGAGACGTTCGTCAAACTGCCCAACGAGATACCGGTGCGTTTGTTGTACCAGACCGTGCTGTTCGACGATGCCAGCGAGCCCGTCATCCGCGCCGATCCCTATGGCTGGAACGACCGCGTTGCCGTCGCGCTGGGGCTGGGAACGAGTGCGAGCTACAAGCCGGCGGCGCGTGACGCGGATGTCGGGCCGTAACGACTATTCTAAGTCGCTATGTATCGTCATCCCCGCGCAGGCGGGGACCCATATTGGCTGACATTCGAGATCATTTGGAAGGCTAGCCAGTATGGTTTCCCGCTTACGCGGGAATGACTGTTGTGTGGCCGGTTATCCCTGAAGCGTCGTCGTCGACGGATAGTGCCTGTCGAGATGACGCTTGATGATCCGCAGGTTGCGGGTGTTCGAGCGGAAGAAGAAATCGGGGATCGCGCCGACGAACGGGATCATACCGAACGCCCAGTCGAGCCCGACATTGCCGAACATCCGCGCCATCTGGATCTTCGACATGCCGATGTTGCGCGCTTCCCATGCCATCCACGCGCCGACCGCCGCTGCGATCGTGCTGCCGGCGAACGGGATGAGGTCGAGCACGACGTCCATGCCGACCTTGCGGTTGGTGCCGGGGATGACGAACAACCCCTCCATCACGCGCTCCATCGCCTCGACGCGGCGGCGCACCGACAGCGCGTCCTTCCCGAGCGGCAGCGTCTGGAAGATCTCGCCGGGGGCGATGCGGGTGGTGCGCGGGTTCATGGACCCTAGTTGGTATCGGCGCGCAACCGGTTCAACGGGTGCCACGCGCGGGTGTTCGCCTGCCACTGGCTGAGGCGTGGGGAGACCAGCGACCAGCGCAACGGCCGCGCCAGCGGGATGAACGCCACGTCTTCGTTCATCGCGGCATCGGCGGCGGCGATCCTCGCGCCGCGTTCGGCGAGCGTCGGCGCCTCGCGTGCCGCTTCCAGTGCCGTCCGTGCCGCATCGCCGCACGCGACGCAGGCCGCCGCCAGATACCAGCGCGCGCTGTCATAGGGCGCGACCGCATCGACCAGCTTCAGCTCGGCCGCGTCGTCGATCCCGACTCGCCGGGGGACGATCCCGATCGCCATCAGCGATGCCGCGACCTGCGCATACAGCAACGTTGCCCCCGGCCCGGTAGGCAGCGCGACCCGCAGTTCGATCGGACCCGGAATCTGCTGTTTCCAGCCTGCAACCCGCTGGCGCGCGGCGGCGCGACGTTCGTCCTGCGTCAACAGCGTCCATGCCGGCACCTGCGGCAGCGAAGCGGAGTCGAGGATATTGGGCAGGATACGGTCCGCCGGGTCCCAGTTCGGCGCGACCGCCCCCGTCACCGCCGACCGGTCGATCGCCTGCGACACGGCGGCGCGGTTGGCGGCATCGGCCAGGAACCCGTCGCGCCGGACGATCGCCAGGCCGAACAGTCCGACAGCCGGATCGACGCGGATGTTCGCCGGCGCGATACTGGTTACCGCCAGCAACGGCCAGTCGACGAAGCTGCCCCCACTGACCAGATCGGAGTCGCGATTGGCGAACCGCGCGATCGCGCGCGCCGCACGCTCGCCGATCAGCCGGACATCCTCCTGTGGCTTTGCCTCGCGCTGGTCGTCGGGATCGGCCTGACCCGGATCGAACGCAGGCCGTAGCAGCGGCGCACGACCGCGATGTGCCACGCGGAACGGTCCGGTTCCACCGGTCGGACGCAGCCGCAGCAACGCGAGTTCGGGTTGCGCGAACAGCTTCAGCAGGTCGGGGCGCGGCCGCGACAGCCGCACCTCGATCACCTGCGGCGTCATCACGACGATCTCGTCGATCGCGGTCAGGAACGGTGCAAGCGGATTGCGTACGCCCGCCGCTGCCCGTGCGGTATCGGGGCCGCCAATCTGTCGCCTTAGCATCGTCACCACCTGTTCGGCGGTCACCGGCGTACCATCCCCCCAGTCGCCCTCGCGCAGGCGGAAGATGTAGCTCATCCCGCCGTCGATCACGATCCAGCGCTCGGCGATCCCTGGCTCGATCTGTCCCGCGGCATCGAACCGCACCAGCCCCTGCGCGGTCGAGTCCATCAGCAGGCGGGCAGGGGTGTCGAGCGCGACGCGGCTCGCATCGGCGACATGCGGGACCCCGCCGATCGCACTGACGACCACCGCGCCGGTATCCGGCCGCCGATCGCACGCGGCCAGCCCCGCGCACGCGGCGATCAGGCCAACGGTCAACGGCATCCGAGAGCGGAAAGCACGCATCAGCAAGACGAGAGAGTTGGTGCGGACGGCGGGACTCGAACCCGCACTCCTAGGGAGGGAGATTTTAAGTCTCCTGCGTCTACCGGTTTCGCCACGTCCGCACACGGTCCCAACAAGACGAGGTCGCGCGCAGGGTCAACCCATCTTGCTTGGTCGCCGGCATATTCCTGCGGTTTGACACGCAGGCCAGCGTCGACTGGTAGCGTTCACACGTTGAGACGTGCGCGCATTTCCTTGCCCGGCTTGAAATAGGGCACGCGCTTGGCCTCGACCTCGACGACTTCGCCGGTACGCGGGTTGCGGCCGGTCCGCGCATCGCGCGCACGCGTAGAGAATGCACCGAAACCGCGCAGTTCGACTCGACCATCGGCGGCCAGTCGCTTGGATATCTCATCGAAGAAGGTGCTGACGATCAGCTCCACTTCGTTAGGCTGTAGGTCCGGATGCGCCTCGGCGATCTTAAGGACCAGTTCAGATCGGATCATTCGAGCCCCCGCCCATCTAAAAAAACGCGTACAGATTGATACAGGTCAACCTGCGAGGCATTAGCACTTATTACCGAACAGTCAAAAACCAAAGTGGATCTGACAATAAAAAGCCCGACATGTTCGAGACATGCCGGGCGTTTTCATCGATAAGCCGTTAGGCTTTTCTTAACACTTACTTCTTCTCAGCGTCCGTGCGGGCCTTGAGGGCCTCGCCCAGGATGTTGCCGAGGGTCGCGCCGGAGTCCGACGAACCGTACTGAGCGACAGCCTGCTTCTCTTCCGAGATCTGCATAGCCTTGATCGAGAAGGTCGGCTTCTTCGAACGATCGAAGCCGGTGACCATCGCGTCGAACTTCTGGCCGACCTGGAAACGCTCCGGACGCTGCTCGTCGCGATCGCGACCCAGATCCGTGCGCTTGATGAAGCCGGTCGCGCCATCGTCGCCCTGCTGCACTTCGAGGCCCGCGTCGCGGACTTCGAGAACGGTCACGGTGACGATCGCGTTCTTGTTCAGCTTGTCGCCTGCCGCTGCGATGCCGCCGGCCGATGGCCCGCCACGCTCGAGCTGCTTCATGCCGAGCGAGATACGCTCCTTCTCGGCGTCGATGTCGAGCACGACGGCCTCGACGGTCTCACCCTTGCGATGCAGGTTGAGCGCGTCCTCGCCCGAAACACCCCATGCGATGTCGGACATGTGGACCATGCCGTCGACGTCGTTGTCGAGGCCGATGAACAGACCGAACTCGGTCGCGTTCTTGACTTCGCCTTCGACGGTCGAACCGATCGGATGAGCGGCAGCGAACGCCTCCCAAGGATTGGCCTGAGCCTGCTTGAGGCCAAGCGAGATGCGACGCTTCTCGGAATCGACTTCGAGGACCATGACGTCGACTTCCTGCGAGGTCGACACGATCTTGCCCGGATGGACGTTCTTCTTGGTCCAGGACATTTCCGACACGTGGACGAGGCCTTCGATGCCCGCTTCCAGCTCGACGAACGCACCATATTCGGTGATGTTCGTGACGCGGCCGGTGAGCTTCGCACCGACCGGATACTTGACCATCGCGCCATCCCAGGGATCGCTCTCCAGCTGCTTCATGCCGAGGCTGATGCGCTGGGTGTCCTTGTTGATGCGGATGATCTGCACCTTGACGGTGTCGCCGATGTTCAGGACCTCGCTCGGGTGACCGACGCGCTTGTAGCTGAGATCGGTGACGTGCAGCAGGCCATCGATGCCGCCGAGATCAACGAACGCACCGTAATCGGTGATGTTCTTGACGACGCCGTCGATGATCTGGCCCTCGGCCAGGCTGAGGATCAGGCCCGAACGCTGCTCTGCGCGCGTCTCTTCGAGAACGGCGCGACGCGATACGACGATGTTGCCGCGCTTGCGGTCCATCTTCAGGATCTGGAACGGCTGGGGGATATCCATCAGCGGGGTGACATCGCGCACGGGGCGGATATCGACCTGCGAACCGGGCAGGAACGCGACGGCGCCGTTCAGGTCGACGGTGAAGCCACCCTTCACGCGGCCGAAGATGACGCCTTCGACGCGGGTCGTCTTGGAGAATTCGGTTTCCAGCTTGTCCCATGCGGCTTCGCGACGGGCGCGATCGCGGCTGAGCATCGCTTCGCCGTGGACGTTCTCGACGCGGTCGACATAGACTTCGACTTCGTCGCCGACCTTGAGGTCAGCCTTCTGGCCCGGCGCTGCGAATTCGCGAAGCGGCACGCGGCCTTCCGACTTCAGACCGACGTCGATGACGGCCATGTCGTTCTCGATGCCGGTCACGGTGCCATGCACCACGCGGCCCTCGAAGCTGTCGGCGTCGCCGAGCGTTTCGTTCAGCATCGCCGCGAAATCGTCGCGGGTCGGCATTACCTGGGTTGCCATAGAATTCAGTAATCCTAGTCTGTTTCCGGCCAAGCGGTTGGGTCCGCTGGTCTTGGCCTTCGTTGCCGCGACGACCGAACGCCGGCGCAGCATCCGGACGGCACGAGGCTGCGGAGGACGTAGACGCTGAATGCGAAAACGGCGCGTGAGACTCGTGGGTCTCCGCGCCTTCCTCCACGAGCATCGCTCGCCGGACGGTGCCGTATAGCCGAAACCGGGTCTCGGAGCAAGTTCGTCGACGGTTCGTTAGGGCCGCTTCACCACAGGAGCGAAGATTTGAACGAACGCGGCATTCTCGTGCTGGGCTGGGTCGCCACCGTGACGGCGATCGTGATGTACCTCTCGTACATCGACCAGATCATGCTGAACCTTTCAGGTCAGAAAGGATCGGTGGTCCAGCCGTTCGCGACGATGGTGAATTGCGCGCTGTGGGTCGGGTACGGGTTTCTGAAGGACAAGCGGGACTGGCCGATCGTCGTGGCGAACTTTCCGGGGGTGGTGTTCGGGGCGGTGGCGCTGGTTACTGCGCTGTAAGGCGCGCGCGCCGGCAGCAGCGCTTTAGGCTGCAAGCGGGTAACTGGCGGAAGCTCCTACCTCCTTGTTCTCCCGCGAAGGCGGGAGCCCAGTCTGGGTCCCCGCCTTCGCGGGGAAACAATATTGGGTTGCGGTAGCTCCCCCCAACAGAGCAACCACCCCGGCGGAGGCCGGGGCCCAATTGGGGGACGGCACTAACTGAGGATCACGCTTCGTTACCGCGGACGTTCCAATTGGGCCCCGGCCTTCGCCGGGGTGGTAGAGAGAGAGGGGCTTAAACCGAAGCCGCCTTCTTCGCCCGCTGCGCCTCCACCAACGCAACAGCCCTCTGCACCGAAGCCTCGATCGACAGAAAACTAGTATCCAGCAAAGCAGCATCCGCCGCCATCACCAGCGGCGCAGTAGAACGCCCGCTATCCCGAGCATCCCGAGCCCGGATATCCGCCAACACCCGATCCTTGCTCGCAGTCCCCCCCCGAGCCTGCAACTCGGCATGCCGACGCTGCGCCCGAATATTCGGCGTCGCCTTCACGAACAGCTTCGCATCCGCATCCGGCGCGATCACCGTGCCGATATCGCGCCCATCCAAAATCGCGCCGCCCTCCTGCGCCGCGAACCGCTTCTGCCGATGCAGCAACGCCGCGCGGACCAGCGGATGCGCCGACACGACCGACGCCAGCGCGCCGATATCGTCATCACGCAACGCCGGATCGCTCAGCAGCGCATCGCTGAAATCGCACGCCGCGACCGCGTCGGCTTCGGTCTCCGGATCGAGCCCCATCCGCGCCACGCTCAGCGCCACGGCCCGGTACAACAGCCCGGTATCGAGATACGGCAGCTTGTAATGCTTGGCCAAGGCACGCGCGATCGTGCCCTTGCCCGATGCCGCCGGACCGTCGACTGCGATGATCATCTTAATTCCCCCGGCCGGTCAGCGCGTCGAGCGACCGGAAGAACACGGGATAGCTCGTCGCCACCGGCGATACATCGTCAATCGTGACGGGCTCGCGGCTCCCAAGTCCAGCCACGACCATGCTCATTGCGATGCGGTGGTCGAGTTTCGAGGCCACCCGAGCGCCACCACGAATCGCCGCGCCGCCCGACCCGGTGATCGCCATGCCGTCTTCATACTCTTCGCAAACCACGCCGCAGGCTTCGAGCGCGATCCGCATCGTCGTGATCCGGTCCGATTCCTTCACCCGCAACTCGTGTGCGCCGCGCGCGATCGTCGTGCCGCTCGCGAACGCCGCGGCCACGAACAGCACCGGATACTCATCGATCATGCTCGGCGCGAGATCGGCCGGCACCTCGATCGCGGTCAACGGCGCGTGGCGAACGCGCAGGTCCGCGACGGGCTCGCCACCGACGATGCGCGGGTCGAGTTCGGTGATATCCGCGCCCATCATCCGCAAAGCCATGACGATCCCGATCCGCGTCGGGTTCAGTCCGACGTTACGCACGACGATATCCGACCCCGGCACGATCGACGCCGCGACCAACCAGAACGCCGACGACGAAGGATCGCCCGGCACGACGATGTCCTGGGGCTTCAGGTCCGCTTCGCCGGTAATCGAGATGATGCGGCCCTGGTTCGTCTCCTCGACGGTCAGCTTCGCGCCGAACCCCGTCAGCATCCGCTCGCTATGATCGCGCGTCGCGACCGGCTCGATGACCCGCGTGATCCCCGGCGTGTTGAGCCCCGCCAGCAAAATCGCCGACTTCACCTGCGCCGAAGCGACCGGCAGCGTATATTCGATCGGCACCGCCGGGCACATCCCGCGAACCATCAACGGCAGCCGCCCGCCAGGCGAAGAGGTAATGTCCGCCCCCATCTGCGACAGCGGCTCGATCACGCGCCCCATCGGCCGCCCCGACAGCGACGCGTCGCCGGTAAAGGTACAGGTGATCGGATGGCTCGACACCAGGCCCATCAGCAACCGCGTCGACGTCCCCGAATTGCCCATCTCCAGCGCAGTCTCGGGCTGGAGCAACCCGCCCACGCCAACACCGTCGACCGTCCAGATGCCGTCCTCGCCACGCTCGATCGTCGCGCCCATCGCGCGCATCGCCGCCGCGGTCGCGAGCACGTCCTCGCCCTCCAGCAGCCCCTCGATCCGGCTGGTGCCGACCGCCAGGCTCGCGAACATCAATGCGCGGTGGCTGATCGACTTGTCGCCGGGGACCGCGATCGAACCGGTCAAGGGACCGCGCGCGACGACGTCCATCGAAGTGGGGAGGGGGTGTGCCATGGGGCCGGGCTTTTGACAGTGGCCTTGCGCTATGGCAAGGCGCGCCCACTTTGCGAGGGTATCCCCCCGCAATCCATTCATCCGAAAGGTTCTATCGGCATGATCAAGCCGGAATGGGGCACGAAGCGTTCGTGCCCGAAATGCGCGACGCGTTTCTACGACCTCGAAAAAGCCGACCCCGTGACCTGCATCGAATGCGGGTATGCGTGGGAGCCCGAGCCCATCCTGAAGTCGAAGCAGCCGCTGCCGTTCGAGGTCGCCAAGCCCGACACCAAGAAGCCCGACGCGGATCTCGAGGGTGACGAGGAAGAGGATATCGCCTCGATCACCGGCGAGGACGAAGAGCCGTCGGCGGACGACGAAGTCGATCTCGGCGGCGACGACGACCTCGGCGTCGAGACGCCGCAGGACGAGCACGAGCGTTAAGTAGAATAAATTTGGCAGGCGGCATTTACGCCGCTTGCCAATCCGGGCGGGTCCGGTTAGTGACCCGCCTCCCAACGGGAATGGGGCCGTAGCTCAGCTGGGAGAGCGTTCGCATGGCATGCGAAAGGTCAGGGGTTCGATCCCCCTCGGCTCCACCATTTCCGTTGATGACCGGTCCGCCGGGACAGCTTTTTACATAGCGTCAGTCGAGATCGTCGGCACCGGCTCTCACCGCGTGCAGATCCCTGAACGTCTCCTCGATCGCCGCGACCATGACGCTTCCCTCGATGCGCGAGGCGGAATCGCTCGCCACCAGCACACCTAAGCGCCGCGTCGGATCGAAGCCCGTCAACCGAATCATCGCGATCCCCTCGCTGGCAAAGCTCGACGGCATGACCGTCATCCCGAGCCCCGCACGGACATAGGTCAGCGCGCGGTCGTCGCTGACGGTGCGGGCGGCCATGAACGGTCGCACGCCGCGCGCGGTGAAGAAGCGGCTCGTCTCGGCCAGCGCTTCGCAGTGGCGGCGGACGATCATCGTTTCCTCCGCGACGTCGGCAACCGCGAGCGTGGCGCGTCCGGCCAGCCGGTGGTCGTTCGCGACCGCGACCGCAAATCCTTCCTCGAACAGCACGCGGCCGCGCGGATCGTCGCCGATCGCGCCGAGCATCGCGTCGATCCGCCCGCGATCGAGCAGCGCAACGAGTTCGCTGCTCCGTCCTTCGACGACTTCTAGGCGTTCGGTGGTGGACGCGCGTCGCGCCCGGCCTAGCGCCGCAGCGATCCAGGATGGCGGCAACGTCGTCGCGATCCCGAGGCGGACGAGCTTGGTCGGAGCCGTGTCCTGCAAATCCCGCTCGGCAGCCGCGAACTCGGCTTCGATCCGGCGCGCATGCACCGCGAACCGCGTACCCGAGGGCGTGAGTTCGATCCGCCGGTTGGTCCGCAGGAACAATGTCTGTCCGAGCGACGCCTCCAGCTTGGCGATCCCGACCGAAAGCGTCGGTTGCGAGATCCGGCACTGCGCGGCGGCGCGCGTGAAATTGCCCTGGTCCACGACCGCCAGGAAATAGCGCACCACATAGCGTTCGATCATAGCGGTACGACCATAGACACGATCTATCGCATGTGTTCGGTCGTATCAATTTCTCTCGAGGGGCGCGACCGAGTATCATGCCGGCAACACAAGGTCTGGAGAGGCTGCATGATACCCGATTTCGATTTCGCGCTCGGCGAATCCGCGGACATGATCCGCGAGAGCACGCACCGCTTCGCCACCGACAAGATCGCGCCGCTCGCTGCAAAGATCGACGCCGACGACTGGTTCCCGCGCGAGCTGTGGCCGGCGATGGGCGAACTCGGATTGCACGGCATCACCGTCGAGGAAGAGTTTGGCGGCCTCGGCCTCGGCTATCTCGAACACGTCGTCGCGGTCGAGGAAGTCTCTCGCGCCTCCGCCTCGATCGGGCTCAGCTACGGCGCGCATTCGAACCTGTGCGTCAACCAGATCCGCCGCTGGGGCAATCCCGAGCAGAAGGCGAAGTATCTGCCGAAGCTCGTGTCCGGCGAGCATGTCGGCAGCCTCGCCATGTCCGAGGCGGGCGCCGGCTCCGACGTCGTCTCGATGAAGCTCAAGGCGGTAAAGACAGACACCGGCTACGTCCTCAACGGCACGAAGTTCTGGATCACCAACGCTGCCTATGCCGACACGCTGGTCGTCTACGCGAAGACCGGCGAGGGTTCGCGCGGGATCACCGCGTTCCTGATCGAGAAGGACATGCCGGGTTTCGCGATCGGCCAGAAGATCGACAAGATGGGTATGCGCGGTTCGCCCACGGCGGAACTCGTCTTCACCGATTGCGAAGTGCCGTTCGAAAACGTCATGGGCCCGGAGAATGGCGGCGTCGGCGTGCTGATGTCGGGTCTCGACTACGAGCGCGCCGTGCTGGCCGGGATCCAGCTCGGCATCATGCAGGCGTGCCTCGACGTCGTGATCCCCTACGTGCGCGAGCGGAAGCAGTTCGGCACGCCGATCGGTCATTTCCAGCTGATCCAGGCGAAGGTCGCCGACATGTACGTCGCACTGAGTTCGGCGCGCGCGTACGTCTATGCGGTGGCGAAGTCGTGCGATGCGGGCAAGACCACGCGGTTCGACGCGGCGGGCGCGATCCTGCTGGCGAGCGAGAGCGCGGTGAAGGTGTCGCTCGAATCGATCCAGGCGCTGGGTGGGGCAGGGTATACCAAGGACTGGCCGGTGGAGCGGTTCATGCGGGACGCGAAGTTGCTCGACATCGGCGCTGGGACGAACGAGATTCGGCGGATGCTGATCGGCCGCGAGTTGATAGGTGCCGCCCCCAAGGTGGCACAGTGAGGGGCCTACTGCTCCCCTCCCGCTTGCGGGAGGGGTCGGAGGGGCTGCCACGAGTGTCCTCCTTCGCCGCATTCCCTCCCCTAGCCCCTCCCGCAAGCGGGAGGGGAATCAAGTGACCGCTCCCGTCCTGACCTCCACGCTGTCCCCCGACAGCGAAACCTTCCGCGCCAACGCCGTCCACAACCGCGCCCTCACCGAAACCCTTCGCGAGGACGTCGCCCGCACCGCACTTGGCGGCAACGTCAAGTCCCGCGAGCGCCACACCGCGCGCGGCAAGCTCCTCCCACGCGACCGCGTCGAACGTCTGCTCGACCCCGGCTCGCCCTTCCTCGAAATCGGCCAGCTCGTCGCCAACGGTCTCTACGACGACGAAGTCCCCAGCGCCGGCCTGATCATCGGGATCGGTCGCGTCTCCGGTCGCCAGTGCATGATCGTCTGCAACGACGCGACCGTGAAGGGCGGCACCTACTACCCGCTCACCGTCAAGAAGCACCTCCGCGCGCAGGAGATCGCGCAGGAAAACCGGCTCCCCTGCATCTACCTCGTCGACAGCGGCGGCGCCAACCTGCCGCACCAGGCGGAAGTCTTCCCCGACCGCGATCATTTCGGCCGGATCTTCTTCAACCAGGCCAACATGTCCGCGCTCGGCATCCCGCAGATCGCCTGCGTCATGGGAAGCTGCACCGCGGGTGGCGCGTACGTCCCCGCAATGTCCGACGAGACGATCATCGTTCGCGGGCAGGGGACGATCTTCCTCGCCGGCCCGCCTCTGGTGAAGGCGGCGACCGGCGAAGTCATCTCGGCCGAGGAACTGGGCGGCGCCGACACGCATGGCCGCCGCTCGGGCGTGGTCGATCACGTCGCCGAGAACGACGAGCACGCGCTGACGATCGTCCGCGACATCGTCTCGACGCTGCAACCGCAGGCTCAGACCGCGGTGAACCTCCAGCAGCCCAAGCCGCCGAAGTTCGACTCCGAAGAGCTGTACGGCATCGTCCCGAGCGACGTCCGCGCGCCCTACGACGTCCACGAGGTCATCGCGCGCCTCGTCGACGGCAGCGAGTTCCACGAGTTCAAGGCGCTCTACGGCACCTCGCTCGTCTGCGGGTTCGCGCACATTTGGGGCATCCCGGTCGCGATCCTCGCCAACAACGGCGTGCTGTTCAGCGAGAGCGCACAGAAGGGCGCCCACTTCATCGAACTCGCCTGCCAGCGTAGAATCCCGCTGCTGTTCCTCCAGAACATCTCCGGCTTCATGGTCGGCGGCAAGTACGAGGCGGAAGGCATTGCTAAACATGGCGCAAAGCTAGTCACGGCCGTCGCCACCGCGACCGTCCCGAAGATCACGGTATTGATCGGCGGCAGCTTCGGCGCGGGGAATTACGGCATGTGCGGCCGCGCCTATTCCCCCCGCTTCCTGTTTACCTGGCCCAACAGCCGGATCAGCGTGATGGGCGGCGAGCAGGCCGCCTCCGTCCTCGCCACCGTCCACCGCGACGCGGACAGCTGGACGCCCGAACAGGCCGAAGCCTTCAAGGCACCCGTCCGCCAGAAATACGAGGATGAGGGCAACCCCTGGTACGCCACCGCGCGCCTCTGGGACGACGGCATCATCGATCCCGCCCAAACGCGCGACGTGCTGGGCCTGGCCTTCGCCACGACGCTCAACGCCCCCATCCCCGAACGCCCCGCGTTCGGCGTGTTCAGGATGTAACCCGATGATCCTGCTGTCACTTCTTCTCGCCGCTGGTCAGGTCACTCCGGTCCAGCCGATCGTCAAGGGCACCGGCCTGCCACCCGCGGCCATGACCGAAGAGGCCGGCGTCATGGTCCCGATCGACGCGCTCTTCGCCGCGCTCGCCGCGCGCGACGGCAAGGCGATCCTCGCGCAGGTCCGCGCCGACGGCGGCGCTACCGTCGCCGAGGAAAAGCCAGACGGCACGCGCTCGGTCCGCCGCACCAGCTGGCCCGACTTCGCAGCCGCGCTGAAGCCCGGCCCCGAACGCTACGTCGAACGCCTCACCGATCCCGCGGTCGACATCGACGGCGACATCGCGATGGTCTGGTCGCCCTACGTCTTCACGATCGACGGCAAGGTCGCGCACTGCGGCACCGACCATTTCGACATGGTCCGCGAAGCCGGTCGCTGGAAGATCGCCAACCTCACCTGGTCGAAGCGTACCACCGGATGTGCGAACTGAGATGCTCTGTCCTACACCGCCCGCATCGGCCTATGCCGGGATCGCCATGCTGAAACAGCCGATCCCGTCCGTCGATATCCAAGCCCGCGACACCCTTTCCAACACGAAGTATACATCGCGTGGGCGTCTACACTTCCTATACTTCACTCGGCCGAACTAATGATCGAATCGCTCCTGATCGCCAACCGCGGCGAGATCGCCTGCCGCATCATCCGCACCGCAAGGGCGCTCGGCATCCGCACGATCGCGGTCTATTCGGACGCCGACGCGAACGCGCTCCACGTTCGCCAGGCCGACGAAGCCGTCCACATCGGCGCCTCCCCAGCGCGCGAAAGCTACCTGTTCGGCGACCGCATCATCGCCGCCGCGAAGCAGACCGGCGCCGAGGCGATCCACCCCGGTTACGGCTTCCTGTCCGAGAATGCCGACTTCGCGCAAAGCGTGCTCGACGCCGGGCTGATCTGGGTCGGCCCAAACCCCGACAGCATCCGCGCGATGGGCCTGAAAGACGCCGCGAAACAGCGCATGATCGCCGCCGGCGTGCCCGTCACCCCCGGCTATCTCGGCGCGGACCAGTCCCCCGACCGTCTGAAGACGGAGGCAGACGCGATCGGCTACCCCGTCCTCATCAAGGCGGTCGCCGGCGGCGGCGGCAAGGGCATGCGCCGTGTCGATACGGCCACCGAGTTCGCCGACGCACTCGTCTCGTGCCAGCGCGAGGCTGCATCGTCGTTCGGCAACACCGACGTGCTGATCGAGAAATACATTCTCTCGCCGCGCCATATCGAGGTGCAGGTGTTCGGCGACAGCCACGGCAACGTCGTCCATCTGTTCGAACGCGACTGCTCGCTCCAGCGCCGCCACCAGAAGGTGATCGAGGAAGCCCCCGCACCCGGCATGGACGCCGCCACTCGCGAAGCGATTTGCGCCGCCGCGGTCAAGGCTGCCAAGGCGGTCCACTATGTCGGCGCCGGCACGATCGAGTTCATCGCCGACGCCAGCGAAGGCCTCCGCGCCGACCGCATCTGGTTCATGGAAATGAACACGCGGCTGCAGGTCGAGCACCCGGTGACCGAAGAGATCACCGGCCAGGACCTCGTCGAATGGCAACTCCGCGTCGCGTCGGGCGAGCCTTTGCCCAAGCGTCAGGACGAACTGGCGATCGACGGCTGGGCAATGGAGGCGCGGTTATATGCCGAGGACCCCGCTACCGGGTTTTTGCCGAGTGTCGGGCCGCTCCATCATCTCCGCTTACCCGATGACATCCGCATCGAGACTGGAGTCGAGCAGGGTGGAGAAGTAAGTCCGTTTTATGATCCGATGATGGCAAAACTAGTCGTTCACGAGCGAACGCGTGAAGCGGCCATCGAGGAACTTTGGGAGGCGACGACAGACGTTGAGGTCTGGCCTGTGAGGACCAATTCAGGATTCCTCGCGCGTCTGTGCCTGGAGGACGACTTCCGCAGCGGCCAGGTCGATACGGGACTTATTGCTCGCCGCATCGACGATATCGCACAGGCGCGGAGTCTTGAAGATTACCAACTGCGCGAAGTCGCGTCGGCGTTAACGGTCCTCGATCCGATGCAACCGTGGGGAGCAGGAACGGGGTTCCGCGTTAACGGATCCTCAGTGAGATCGGCACGGTTACTCGATGATCGGGGTAATGTGCACGTCGTAGACGACTTTGAAGTGACCGAAAGAGCCGCGCAGGAGGAGGCGACGTATTTCTACCTCGGCGACGCTTATGGTTTCTCGTTGGATCGACCCCGTGGGGCTGGCGCGGGGCTGGCAGCCGACGGTGCGATCCTGTCGCCGATGCCGGGCCGCATCATCGCGGTCGACGTGGCGGCGGGTGATACCGTGGCCAAGGGCCAGAAGCTCGTCACGCTCGAGGCGATGAAGATGGAGCATTCGCTGACCGCGCCGTTCGACGGCATCGTCGCGGACCTGAACGCAATCGAGGGCGGGCAGGTGACCGAGGGCACCATGCTCGTCCGCATCGAGAAGGATAGCTAATGGCCGGCCGCTATTTCGACGACTGGAGCATCGGCGACCGGATCGAGCACGAGATCCGCCGCACGGTGACCGAGACGGACAACCTGTTGTTTTCGACGATGACTCACAACCCGCAACCGCTTCACCTCGACATCGAGGCGGCAAAGGCTAGCGAGTTTGGACGGATCCTCGTCAACGGCACCTTCACCTTCGCGCTCATGGTCGGGCTGTCGGTCGGCGAGACGACCCTCGGCACGCTCGTTGCCAATCTTGGCTACGACAAGCTGGTACACCCGAAGCCGGTCTTCATCGGCGACACGATGCGCTGCGAAACCGAAGTTACCGAGCTGAAGCCCAGCAAGTCGCGCCCGAACGCGGGCATCGTCACCTTCACGCATCGGCTGATCAACCAGCGCGACGAGATCGTCTGCCAATGCCTGCGCACCGCCCTGATCGAGCGGCGCGCAAGTCCTCCTCAGTGATTGTCGCGCGGTAGGCCCATCGTCTGCGCGATCCGCTGGTACTTCTCGGCGCCTTCGAGGATCGCACCGGTCTCCATCTGGCCGACGGTGGCGCGCTGGATTTCCTGCCACGGGGTCTGCGAACGCGGGAAGGCATAGCCACCCGCTTCGGTCAGCGCACGACGACGTTCGGCAAGCTCCTCGTCGGAGATCAGCACGTTGGCGCTGCCCTTGGCGAGATCGATGCGGACACGGTCGCCGGTCCGGATCAGCGCAAGCCCACCCATCGCCGCCGCCTCAGGCGAGGCGTTGAGGATTGAGGGTGAGCCCGACGTCCCCGACTGCCGCCCGTCACCAATGCAAGGGAGGGCGTGAACGCCCTCACGAATCAGATACGCCGGCGGCCGCATGTTCACGACCTCGGCCGCACCCGGATAACCGATCGGCCCCGCGCCACGCATGAACAGCAACGTGTCGGTGGTGATCCCGAGCGACGGATCGTCGATCCGGTGGTGATAATCCTCGGGACCGTCGAACACGACCGCGGGGCCTTCGAACGCCTCGAGATCGTCCGGGTTGCTCAAATACCGCTCGCGGAACTCGGGCGAGATCACGCTGGTCTTCATGATCGCCGAGTCGAACAAATTGCCGCGCAGCACGATGAAGCCGGCATCCTCGAGCAGCGGCGTCGCGAACGGGCGGATGACGCGCTCGTCCTCGATCGTCGCGGTCCGGCAATTGTCGCCGATCGACTTGCCGTTCGCGGTCATCGCGTCTTCGTGGATCAGCCCCTGCTTCATCAGCTCGGCGACCACCGCGGGGACGCCGCCGGCATGGTAATAGTCCTCGCCGAGATACTCGCCGGCGGGCTGGAGATTGACCATCAGCGGCACCTTGTGGCCGTGCGTCTGCCAGTCGTCGATCGGCAGGTCGACACCGATATGGCGCGCGATTGCTGCCAAGTGGATCGGTGCGTTGGTCGAGCCGCCGATCGCCGAATTGACGACGATCGCGTTGTGGAAGGCCTCCTTGGTCAGGATGTCGGAGGGCTTCAGGTCCTCGGCGACCATGTCGACGATGCGCTTGCCGGTGCGATAGGCGACCTCCTGACGGTCACGGTACGGCGCAGGGATCGCGGCCGAGCCGGGCAGCTGCATGCCGAGCGCCTCGGCGAGCGAATTCATCGTCGTCGCGGTGCCCATCGTGTTGCAATAGCCGGTCGACGGTGCCGACGACGCGACGAGCTTGATGAAGCCCTCGTCGTCGATCGCGCCGGTCGCGAGCAGTTCGCGCGCCTTCCACACGATCGTCCCCGAGCCGGTCCGCTCGCCCTTGTGCCAGCCGTTGAGCATCGGCCCGACTGACAACGCGATCGCCGGGATGTTGACAGTCGCCGCGGCCATCAGGCACGCGGGCGTCGTCTTATCGCAACCGATCGTCAGCACGACGCCATCGAGCGGATAGCCGTAGAGCACCTCGACCAGCGCGAGATAGGCGAGGTTGCGATCGAGCCCCGCAGTCGGGCGCTTGCCGGTTTCCTGGATCGGATGGACCGGGAATTCGAGCGCGATGCCGCCGGCTTCACGAATGCCTTCGCGGAGGCGCTCAGCCAGCACGAGGTGGTGGCGGTTGCAGGGCGAGAGGTCGCTACCGGTCTGCGCGATGCCGATGATCGGCTTGCCCGAGCGCAGTTCCTCGAGGGACAGCCCGAAGTTCAGATAGCGCTCCAGATAGAGCGCGGTCATGTCGATGTTCTCGGGGTTATCGAACCACGCGCGCGAGCGGAGCTTAGGGATGTCGGTCATGAGGAGCTTTCTGGAGATCGAATATCAGCGGGCGACGGAAAGGCGGTAGATCATCGCGTGGTGATACGGCTTGCCCGGATCGACGCGTGCGGAGACGAAGTTCGGCTTGTTCGGCGCATCGGGAAATTTCTGCGGCTCCAGCGCGATGCCGTCGCCCATCCGGTACAGATGGCCCTTCTTGCCGATGAACGTGCCGTCGAGGAAATTGCCGGTATAGAACTGCACGCCGGGCTCGGTCGTCAGGACTTCGAGCACGCGGCCCGAGACAGGATCCTCCAGCCGCGCGGCCAGTTCGGGCTTGGCGGTCAGCCCCTTGTCGAGTGCGAAATTATGGTCGTAGCCATGGCCGTAGCGAATCTGCTGGTCGCGACCATCGCGGATGCCCTCGCCGACGATGCGGCCGTTGCGGAAATCGAACACCGTGCCGGCGACGGGCTGCAGCGTACCGGTCGGGATCAGCTTGTCGTCGACCGGCGTGATCGCCTTCGCGGGGATCGTCAGCCGGTGGCCGTACGCGCCCATCGCCGAGCCTTCACCGCCGAGATCGAAGATGCCGTGATTGGTCATGTTCACGATCGTCGGCTTGTCGGTCTTCGCGTCATACGCGATGCCGAGATTGCCGGCTTCGTCGAGCGTATAGGTGACGGTGACGTCCAGGTTGCCGGGATAGCCGGAATCGCCGTCCGGGCTGCGGTAGGCCAGCACGAGCGTCGCGGTCGGGCCGTTCGTCGCCGAGACGATCTTCCAGGCGACCTTGTCGAAGCCCTTGCCGCCGCCGTGCAGCGAATTGACCTTGTCGTTGAGCGGCAACTGATACGCCTTGCCGTCCAGCGTGAAGCGGCCACCGGCGATCCGATTGGCGAAACGGCCAACCGTCACGCCGAAGAAATTGGGATGATCGACATAGGAGGCGAGATCGTCATAGCCGAGCATGACGTCGGCGATCTTTCCGTTGCGGTCCGGGCCCATCAGCGATTGCAGCGTGGCGCCGTACGACAGGATGCGCGCGGAGATGCCGTGTGCGTTGCTGAGCGTCACGGCCTCGATCGCGGTACCGTCCTTGAGCGTACCGGCGGGCGTGCGCTTCGCCTCTGCCGCGTCGGCTGCGTGCGCGGAAAGCGCTGCCAGCAAGGTTGCCACGATGATCCCCGACTTTGTGATTGCGCGCATTCCGGTTCCCGTCCTTATTCGTCCGACGCCGTTGACGCGCCTTGTGTGGCTATATAGTCGGACAATATATTTCTGGGCAAGCCTTGCGGGAAAAGACTGTTGCAGTCACCGACCGGGCACGGAGGATGAAACGACTATGGCGATGCCGATACAGACGCAAAAGCCCGTTGACGCTGGAGTGGTGCATGCCGCGGGAGGCGCGCCGAGCTATCGATCCGCGCTCACGTTGCTCGCCAGCCTGTTCTTCATGTGGGGCTTCATCACGGTCATCAACAACACCCTGCTGCCGCACCTGCGCAGCGTGTTCGACCTGAGCTATACGCAGACGACGCTGATCGAGAGCGTCTGGTTCATCGCCTATTTCTTCGCCTCCATCCCGTCGGCCAAGCTGATCGAGCGGGTGGGGTATCAGCGTGCGATGGTGGTCGGGCTTGGCCTGATGGCGGTCGGGGCATTGATGATGGTGCCCGCCGCCCGGCTGCCTTCCTACGGCGTGACGCTGGTGGCGCTGTTCGTGATCGCCAGCGGGATCACGCTGCTGCAGGTCGCGGCGAATCCCTACGTCGCCGTCGTCGGTCCGCCCGAGACCGCGTCGTCGCGGCTGAACCTTGTGCAGGCGTTCAACTCGGCCGGTGCGACGCTCGCGCCACTGTTCGGCGGCTATCTGATCCTCGGGCGTTCGACCTCGGGCACCGCCGCCGCCGGTTCGACCGCCGTGCTGACGCAGGCCGAGCGTATCGCCGACGCGCAGTCGGTGGTGCTGCCTTATCTGATCGTCGCCGCCGTGCTGGTCGTGCTGGCGGTCGTGATCGCGCGTTTCCCGCTGCCGGCGATGGGATCGGCGACGCAGCGTTCGGCGAAGGCGGACCGGAAGGGGCAATCGCTTTGGTCGCATCGCAACCTCGTATTCGGCATTCCCGCGATCTTCATTTATCTGATAGCCGAGATCGGCGTCGCCAACCTGTTCATCAACTTCGTCAGCCAACCGAACATCGGCAACCTGACGCACGAGCAGGCGTCGCATTACCTGTTCATCCTGTGGGGTGGCATGATGATCGGTCGACTGATCGGCAGCGTCGTGATGCGGACGATCCCCGCCGAGCGCGTGCTGGCGTTCGCGAGCGTCGGCGCCTGCGTCGTCATGCTGATCGCGACCTTCACCACAGGGCACGTCGCGATGTGGGCGCTAATCTCGGTCGGGCTGTTCCACTCGATCATGTTCCCGACGATCTTCACGCTCGGCATCAAGGGGCTTGGGCCGCTCACCGAGGAAGGGTCGGGCCTGCTCATCATGGCGATCGCAGGCGGCGCACTGGTCATTGTCCAGGGATGGCTCGCAGATACCTACGGTCTCCAGAACTCGTTCCTGCTGACCGCGGCGTGCGAACTCTACGTGTTGTTTTACGCGGTGTGGGGATCGCGGACTACCAAAGCGTTGCCGGAACAGACAGCGGTTTGATCGTTATAATCGAGAAGTCGCCGTGGTCTGACAATTGGTTGCGATCAGTTGATGGCAATCGTTCCACAATTAGTGCAAATATGCCTGTCTGCGTCGTTCTAAAGTCGGAGTAATACGGTTTCTGTCTCGCAGGTTGCTAAGCGACGGCGGTCCTGACGTGCGGTACCGGCGCGGCGGCCGACATCGCACCGAACTTGCTGCTCGGCGACGCACGCGGCGAACCGAAGCTGGTAACATCCGGTAGCAGTCCGAATGACTACAAGGGTGACGGTTCGGGTCTGGTGGCCCCGGCGGCGCACTCACAAGCCCGGCGTTCGCGCCGGGCGGTGGCGAAACATCCCCGTCCACTTCTTCGGCTCAGCGACCGTGCCGTTCAGCAAAGGCGTGATGATGCAGAACGCTGATGTGTTCGAGATCGAGGCGGTCCCGTTCACGCTGCATGTGCGCAACACGTTGGCGCCGATGTGGGTGCTAATGCTTCAAACCTCGCCGCGGATTGGCAGGGTCAGGTGAGCGAGCAGCCCGCCGAGCGCCGGCGACCGGCCTAGCGCCAATGCGCCGCCGTTCAGTTCGGCAAGTTCGCGCGTGATCGACAGGCCAAACCCATAGCCCTCGTCGCTCTCGTCGAGGCGGCGCCCGGGCAACATTGCCTGTGCGACCGCTGCCTCGGTCAATCCGGGGCCGTCATCGTCGATGACGATCGACGCAAGCCCTCCATCGGCGTCCACCGTGACTGAAATTGCAGATCTTGCGTGCCGCCAGCCATTGTCGAGAAGGTTGCCCATCATCTCGTCGAGGTCCTGCGGATCAACCGCGACCCTGAGGTCGGCGGGCACGCGCATGTCGACGGCCAGTGGCCGGTCGGCATGAATCCGGCGCAGCACCGCGACGAGATCGTTCACCGCTGGCGCAACCGCAGTCTGCGCGCGCGCGCCTGTTCCCGCAGCATCGGCACGGGCGCGGCCGAGATGATGATGGACCCGGCGATCGATCTGGTCGACCATGTCGCGAATTTCGGCGTTGGCACCTGCCTCAGCGAGCTTCAACGAGAGCGTGGCGAGGGGGGTCTTGAGGCCATGCGCGAGGTTGGCGACGTGCTGGCGGGCATGGGCGAGCCCGGCCGCGTTCTGGTCGATCAGCGCGTTGAGTTCGGTGACGAGCGGTTGCAGTTCACCAGGCTGGTCGGCGGGGACATGGCGCTTGGTGCCGGCGCGGACCGCAGCGAGCGCGGTGCGAAGATCGCGGAGGGGACGCAGACCGAAGCGGAGTTGTACGAGGGTCGCGAGGGCGAGTCCGGCGCCAAGCAATGCGAGCGAGCCGAGCAGCGGGATGATTGCCTCGCGCAACGGCTCCTCGACGATCCGGCGAGGGCCGATCGCTGTGATCGTCACCATGCCGCGCGGCGTCGCGACGTCCATGGTTCGCGAATGGAGCCGCTCGCCGCTCCTGTCGCGCGCCTCACCAGGGTGGATTTGACGGTCTTCATGCCCGCCGGGGCCGGAGGGAAGCGGGCGCTCGTCATTGCGAGGTAGAGCGGGCGGCGGCGGTGGAATGGTTGAGGCTGGCTTTGAAATGGTTGGGGGCGGGGTCGTGCCGCTATCGAAGCGACCGGCGGGACCTTCGACGTGCCAGGACCAGTCGGAGCCGGGTTCTCCGAACTCCGGCAGGTCGATCGCGCGCGCGCGGTCTAGCGAGCCGTCGGTGCGGACTGCACGTGCCAGCACCGCGACCTGAGCGTCGAGCCGCTCGTCCAGTCCGCGGGTGACGAAGCGTTCGAGGACGTGGCCGATCGTGACGCCCGCGAACAAGAGCGCGATCCCGGTGGACAGCGCCGCGATCGCGAGCATGCGGCTGAAGAGCGAGCGGGGGATGAGGCGGAGGCGGGTCATTACAGATTTCGCGCTCTGGCGTCGAGCGAACCGCCTTTCATATACCACCCCGGCGAAGGCCGGGGCCCAATTGGGAAGGCTTTGAAAATCAGGGGCCGCGTCTCTTCACCTGTGTCCCCCAATTGGGCCCCGGCCTTCGCCGGGGTGGTGGATGTGGTTTGCATAACCTTCATCACGAACCATCCGCCGTTATCCGGTACCCGCGGCCACGCACCGTCTCGATCATCTGCGCACCGATCTTCCGCCGGAGCCGGCCGATGATGACCTCGATCGAGTTCGAGTCGACATCCGCATCCCCTTCGTAGACGCGTTCGATCAGGTCGGCGCGTTCGATGACGACTTCACGGCGGAGTATCAGGGCGGACAGCACCCGCCATTCGAACGCGGTGAGTTTCAGCGGCAGGCCGTTCAGCTCGAACGTGCCGAGTTGCGCGTCGAACGTCAGTTGTCCGCAGATGACGCGCGAGGCGGCGTGACCGGCCGCGCGACGGACCAGCGCCCGCAGCCGCATGACCACCTCCTCGACGCGGAACGGCTTCACGACATAATCGTCGGCGCCGGCCTTGAAGCCCTCGACCTTTTCCGACCAGCCGTCGCGAGCTGTGAGGATCAGCACGGGCAGGTCGCGTCCCGCCGCGCGCCAGTCGCGCAACACCGACAGTCCGTCACGCTTGGGCAGCCCGAGATCGAGCACCGCCGCGTCGTACAATTCGGTGGCGCCGAGATGGCCGCCATCCTCGCCGTTGCTCGCGACGTCGACCGCGAAATGCTCTGCGCGCAACGCCCGCGCCAGCCCGTCGGCGATCGCCGCATCGTCCTCGACCAATAATACCCGCATGCCTGTGTTCCTATGTCGATGACCACAACGGAAACTGAACGGCTTGGTTCAGCGGGCGTCGGCAGCGTGCGCCTAGACGGTGATTCGTCAACCAATGAGAGGAACGACGCACGTGACCGAACATTCCCATATCGCGCTGAACAAGCGCTTCAATCTCCGCCGCAACCGCCTCGCACTCGCCGCGGCCGGTCTGCTGGTGGTCGGTGGTGCAGCCGGTGCCGTCACCGTCGCCGCGACCCGCCCGAGCGTGACGATGGCGCCCGCCACGCCAACCGCGATCCGTTCGCTCCAGTCCGACGGCATCGTCACGATCCGCGGCACCGTCGCGGAGACATACGGCAACAAGTTCGTGATGGCCGACCGCACCGGTCGCGCGCTGGTCGATCTCGGTCGGGAAGGCGATGGCAGCAACCTGGTCGCGGCTGGTCAGCCCGTGACGATCCAGGGTCGGTTCGAAGATGGCTTCGTCCACGCCTCGTTCCTGGTCGCGCCCGGCGGCAAGGTAACGGCGCTGGGCCCGGTCGGCGGCCCGCCGCGTGGCCCGCATGGTCCCGGTGGCCCGGGACGCGACGGTCCGGGGCGTGATGGCCCTGGTGGTCCGGGTGGTCCGGAAGGTCCTGGGGCTCCCGGCGGTCCGGGTGCTCCTCCGCCGCCGCCGGCGGGTATGGCGCCTCCGCCGCCGCCAATGGCTAACGGTGCAGTTGCGCCCGCACCCGTTGCTCCTCCGGTCGGGGCGCCGACGACCGCACCGACCCGGCAGGCGACCCCGGCGACCTGATGGCGTCCGCCTGACGGTCACAATACTAGCGCGGGGCCGGTATCATGCCGGCTCCGCGTTATTGCCGTATCGGTGCGGTCCGGAGCTGTTGGCGGCGCAGCACTGGTTCGGGCGGGCGCACCCAGTAGCGGCCGGTCACGACCAGCGGCAGCGCGAGCAGCAGGCCCGCACCGACATCCCAGATGCCATCGCCGATCAGACCTGCGCCGAGACCCGCGACGGTCGACACGCCGAGCAGGATCGGCAGTGCGAAGATCTGGCCGTTGGTCTTGTAGGTCATGCGATTTCTCCCGCCATCACGACTTCGCGGACGCGCTGGTCGCTCGGACCGCCGCGACGACGCAGCCAAAGATACAGCCCGCTGCCGAGCACGATGATCGTCAATATGTCGAAGAGCGCCCAGATGATCTTCATCGCGACCCCGCCGTAGTTTCCGAAATGCAGCGGCTGTGCGAGCAGCATCGCCTGCATGTACCACGGCATCGGCACGACCGCGTCGAGCCGTCCGGTCGCGGCATCGACAAAGCCGGGCAGCAACATCTTCGACGTCAGCGGCGTCGCGCCCTTCAGGAAGACGGCGTAATGATGGTGGCTGCTGAAGACGACGCCGGGAAAGGCGATGAACTGCGGCTTCATCTCGGGCGCCTTGCGTTGCACCGCGTCGAGCGCAGCCTGCACCGAGGCGCGCTGGGCGGGCAATGGCGTCCGTGCCTCGCTGGCGATGATTTCGGCGAGGCCGTTCGCCTTCCAGATGCCGGTGATCGGCACGACGAAGGTGTTGATCGTGCCCGTCACGCCGACGACGCTCGCCCAGGCGAGCGTGACGATGCCGAGCAGATTATGGCGATCGAGCCAGCCGAGCCGCTTGCTGCGGCCACGACGTAATGTGCCGAAGTCGAGCTTGGCCATGAACGGCGCGTAGAGCACAACGCCCGAGACGATCGCCGCGAAGAAAAGCAGGCCCATCACGCCCAGGAAGATTTCCGCCCAGAAGCCGAGGAACATGTCGGTGTGGAGCTTCAGGATGAACGCCATCACGCCGGGAACATAGGGCGGCATCTTCGTACCAGTGCGCGCGTCGAACGCGAGGAAATGCATCGCTGCGGGTGCGGCGTCGGGCGTCGGGCCGGTCGTCACGTAGACGATCGGGCGCTCGTCATCGAAGCTGACGTAAAGCGGAATTTCGCCGGGAGCGGCCTTTGCAGCGCGGCCGAGAATGGCGTCGAGCGACAGCGACGGCGTGTTTGCCGGAAGCGTGGCCATCGGAGCGGGCGGGTCCAGCCAGCCGTCGATTTCCTCGTCGAAGATCAGCGGCAAGCCGGTCACGCAGAGCATCAGCAGGAACGCGGTGCAGATCAGGCTCGTCCATTTGTGGACGAGATACCAGGTCTTGATCGTACCGCGGGTCATGCGCAGGGAGTGGTCTTGACGATGGGTATGATCTGCCGGGCGGTCACCGGCACACAGGTACAGATTTGATAACGATGTGCAATAGCGACGTTAGGGGTGGTGCCCCGTCAAACGATTCTCCCCCACCAGGGGGAGGTGGCTGGTGCTTGCCAGACGGAGGGGGGAGGTAAGGGTGACTGCTGTTGCGCGTTCCTCCCCCTCCGTCACCTTCGGTGCCACCTCCCCCTTGCGGGGGAGGATTATGGTCAGGCCACGCCGGCGCCGCCGGTGACGCCGTAGACTTCACCCGTGATGTAGCTGCCCTCCTGCGAGGCTAGCAGCACGTACACGGGGGCGATCTCCACCGGCTGGCCGGGACGCCCGAAATGGCTCTTTGAACCAAACGTCTCGACCATCTCCTGCGGCTGGCCACCACTCGGCTGCAACACCGTCCAGAATGGGCCCGGCGCGACGACGTTTGCGCGGATGCCCTTCTCCATCAGCTGCTTGGCTAGACCCTTGGTGTAGGCGACGATCGCTGCCTTGGTGGTCGCATAGTCGAGCAGATTGTCCGACGGGTCATAGCCCTGCACCGACGCGGTCGTGATCACCGCCGCGCCGACGGGGAGATGCGGAACGGCGGCCTGCACGAACCAGTGCAACGCGTAGACGTTGGTCTTCATGGTCTGGTCGAAATCGTCGGTCGAGATATCGGCGACGGTCGGCCGCGTCTGTTGGCGCCCGGCGTTGACCACCAGCACGTCGAGACCGCCGAATGCATCGACCGTCTGCTGGACTGCGGCGCGACAGAACGACTCGTCCTTCACATCGCCCGGCAGCGCGAGGGCCTTGCGCCCCTCGGCCTCGATCAGCGCGACGACTTCCTTCGCATCGGCCTCTTCGGCGGGGAGGTAGACGATCGCGACGTCGGCGCCTTCGCGGGCATAGGCGATCGCCGCGGCACGGCCGATGCCGCTGTCGCCGCCGGTGATGAGCGCCTTGCGCCCGTTCAACTTGCCCGAGCCCTTGTAGCTCGTTTCGCCGTGATCGGGTTTCGGATCCATCTCCGACGCGATCCCCGGGGCTTCCTGCGGCTGTTGCGGGAAGGGGGGCTGCGGATATTGCGTGCGCGGATCCTGCATCGTGAGCCGGTCGGCCATGGGGTGCTCCTGTGTCGATTGAGCAGGAGCAACCCATGCCGGCGCGGATAGGTTGCGTTCTATTTGAGCAGGATCAACGCCTTCGACAGCGTCATGTAGATCCCCCAGAGGATCGGCAGCCCGACCGCGAGCCACGCAAAGACGACGATCGGCGAGGTGCCGGTTGTCGCAGCAGCCGTACCGCCGGCCACCGTGTCGACCGCGATGGGACCGTCGTCCGCCGCCATGTGGAACTTCGCCGCGACCGGCCGGACGAACAGGTTCGCGACGAACCCGGCGACGAGCATCGCCGCCAGCACGAGGAAGATCGGCGGGTAGATATCGCTGCGAGGCACACCCGCCGCGATCGCTCGGTCACGCATGTTGGCGACGAGCAATGGCCCGACCACGCCCGCGGTCGACCAGGCGGTCAGCAACCGCCCGTGGATCGCGCCGACATACTTGGTCCCGAACAGGTCGGCGAGATACGCCGGCGCAGTCGCGAACCCGCCGCCGTACATCGAGGCGAGGATGCAGAAGACCAGGATGAACAGGCCCAAGGTCGTGCCCGCCAGCGCCGGTGCGGCGAAACCGTAGAGCACCGCGCCCGCCGCAAGAATGGTCGCGAACAGCGGCTTGCGCCCGATCCGGTCGGACAACCACGCCCAGAAGAACCGCCCGCCGATGTTGAACAGGCTGATCGCACCCACGAACCCTGCGCCGACCGCTGCGGCCGCCTTCTTCTGGTCGTCGTCGAATGCCGTGAACAACACGCTCGGTGCATCGATCAGGCGTCCGCCGAACAGTTCCTGCAACATCGGCGAGGCGATGCCGATGATCCCGATCGAGGCGGAGACGTTGAAGAACAGGACCAGCCACACCAGCCAGAATTGCGGCGTGCGATGCGCGTCCGACAGCGCGACGTTGAAGCGGCTGATCGACGCCTTGGCGCTGGTCGGTGCGGTCCAACCGGCGGGCGCCCAACCGTCGGCGGGGACGCGGTAGCCGATCGCGCCGGCCATCATGAATACGAAATAGACGCAGGCGAGAACCAGGAACGTCTGCCAGACGCCAACGCCTGCGGGGCTCGCGAAATGCTTCATCAACAGGTCGGCGAGAGGCCCGCCAATCATCGCGCCGCCGCCGAAGCCCATGATCGCCATCCCGGTAGCCATCCCACGCCGATCGGGAAACCATTTGATCAGTGTCGAGACGGGCGAGATGTAGCCAAGGCCAAGCCCGATCCCGCCGATCACGCCCGACCCGAGCCAGATCAGCCAGAGCTGATGCGTCGATATGCCGATCGCGGCGATACCCATGCCGCCGCACCAGCAGAATGCTGCCACGACGCCGGCTTTCCGCGGGCCTGCGCGCTCGAGCCAGCCGCCCCAGATCGCGGCGGCGGCACCGAGTACCACGAAGAACAGAGTGTACGTCCAGACGAGATCGCTGACCCGCCAGTCGCAGGTCGTGGTGGTCAGCGCGCCGAGCAGCGTAAGGTTGGAGCAGGCGACCGGATCGGTGATCCCGATCGCACGCGACAGCGGCAACCAGAACACGCTGAACCCGTACGCCATGCCGATGCACAGGTGGATCGCGAGCGCGCAGGGCGGCACGAGCCAGCGGTTGAAGCCCGGTGCGGCGACGGTGCGGGCCCTGCTGAGAAAACCCTCCGCGCCCAGGTCTCTCGTGTCCGGCATGCAACCCCCTGTTTAGCTTTGTTTATGCGCCGGACGATGGGCGATCATGCGGCGAATGTCACCTCCAGTGTTTCGAACCCGTCGATCGTCGCGCGCACGGTCTGCCCGCGCCGGATCGGCCCGACGCCGGCGGGGGTGCCGGTGAAGATCAGGTCGCCGGAGGCCAGCTCGACGAAGGTCGACAGCGTCGCGATGATCTCGGGCACGGTCCAGATCATCATCGACAGGTCGCCCGATTGCCGCGTCTCGCCGTCGATCGCGAGCGCGATGCTGCCCCTGGTGGCGGGCACGCCCGGCGTGAGCGCGCCGACGGGGGCGGAGCGATCGAAGCCCTTCGCCATATCCCATGGCCGCCCGGCCTTCTTTGCCGTCGCCTGAAGATCGCGGCGGGTCAGGTCGATGCCGACGCCTGCGCCGAAGATCGTCGCAGTGGCATCCTCGACCGCGATATCCTTGCCGCCCGTGCCGAGCGCGATCACCAGTTCGACCTCGTGGTGCAGGTCTTCAGTCTTGGGCGGGAAGGGCAGCGTGCTCCCGTTCGTGACGACCGCGTCGGCGGGCTTGGAGAAGAAGAACGGCTCCTGCCGATCGGGATCGGAGCCCATCTCGCGCGCGTGATCGGCATAATTCTGGCCGACGCAGAAGATCCGGCGGACGGGGAAGTGGTCGGACGTGCCGGCGATGGCGACGGTCGGCGCGGTGATCGTGGGTATCTGCATGATGGCTCCTTCGCGCGCTCTCATTGTCCGCAGACGCATGCTTTGCAACGGCCGCTCGCGGCAACGAACCGGAACGTCTGCCGACTCAACGGGTTACGGCTAGGCACTAACCGGAGATACCCTAATGCCCAGCAACCAGCCCGTCCGTTTCGATCCGTCCGTCGAAACGATCGCTCCCGACGAGCAGGAGACTTTGCAGGGCATGAAGGATTCGTTCCAGGAGATCCTGGAGACGACGTCGCAGGACTATGGCCACGCGGTCCGTTCGGTCCACGCCAAGGCGCACGGCATCGCGCGCGGCACCTTTACGATTGCCGACAACCTGCCGCCCGAACTCGCACAGGGCATCTTCGCGACGCCCGGCCGCCACGAGGCGATCATCCGCATATCGACCAACGCCGGCGATATCCTCGACGACAGCATCAGCCTGCCACGCGGTCTCGCGCTGAAGATCCTCGATGTCGACGGCGCGCGCCTGCCAGGGTCTGAGGGCGACACGACGCAGGACTTCATCATGGTCAACGGTCCCGCCTTCTCGGCCTCCGACCCGAAGGCCTTCGCCAAGAACCTGAAGCTGCTCGCGAAGACGACCGACCGCTTCGAAGGCGTGAAGAAGGCGATGTCCGCCACGTTCCGCGTCGTCGAATCCGCGCTCGAGGCAGTCGGCGGCCAGTCGGCGACACTGACCACGCTTGGCGGTGCCAAGCCCGTCCATCCGCTCGGCGAAACCTATTATTCGCAGACGCCGTTCCGCTTCGGTGACTACATCGCGAAGGTCGCGCTGTTCCCGGTGTCGCCCGAGCTGACGCGTCTGACCGGCGATCTGGTCGACATCACCGCACGCCCGGATGCGCTGCGCGAGGTCGTTCGCGAGGAACTCGTCGAGCATGGCGGCAAGTGGGAGTTTCGCGTGCAGCTGAACACCGATCTCGAAAAGATGCCGATCGAAGATGCCTCGGTGGTCTGGGACGAGGAGCAGAGCCCGTTCGTGACGGTCGCGACGCTCGAAGTGCCGGCGCAGCTGTCGTGGGAACAGGGCGTTACCGACCATACCGACGACGCGTTGTCGTACAGCATCTGGCACGGCATCACCGCACATCAGCCGCTCGGCGGGGTGAATCGCACGCGCAAGGACACGTACAAGCAGTCGGCGGACTTCCGTGGGCAATTCAACGGCTGCCCGATGCACGAGCCCGCCAAGCTGTCCGAACTCGCCTGACATGATGATTGGGGGCGCCGGATTGAAGCTGTTCCACGTCAGCGACGTGCATTTCGGCGCGGAGGACCCGGCGGCGATCGCCTGGTTCTCCGAACGCGTCGCCGAGGAGAAGCCGGACGCTGTCATCATGACCGGCGACCTGACGATGCGCGCGACGAAGGAGGAGTTCCAGCAGGGCGGCGACTGGCTGCGTTCGCTCGGGGTGCCGGTGACGCTGGAGGTCGGCAATCATGATATCCCCTATTACTGGGATCCGTTCCGGCGGCTGTTCGCGCCGTACCAGCGCTACGCCGCGGTCGAGCAGATGATCGAGAAGCCGCTGGAGCTTCCCGGCGTCACAGTGGTCCCGCTCAAGACGACGGCGCGGGCGCAGTGGCGGTGGAACTGGTCGAAGGGGCGCGTCAGCCCCGGATCGCTCAAGCGCGCACTTGCGATGATCGCGAACGTGCCGAAGGGCAATTTGATCCTCATCGGTGCGCATCACCCGCTAATCGAGGGGGGGACCACCGGGACCGCCAAGACACGCAATGGCGACGAGGCGCTGACGGCATTGGCTGAAGCAGGGGCCCACGCGGTGCTGTCGGGCCACGTCCACGATCCGTTCGATGTCCCCGTCGAGCGTGCAGGGCGGATCATCCGCATGATTGGTGCGGGCACGCTGTCGAAGCGCACGCGTGGCAGCCCGCCTGCGTTCAACGAAATCCGTGTCGAGGGTGGGCAGTTCGAGACGTTGGCGCGGACATTGTCCGACGAGGCGAAGCACTCGATCACGAGCGAAGTCTGACTGAGGTTTCGATCCTCCCCCGCAAGGGGGAGGTGGCGCGAAGCGACCGAGGGGGAGGAACACGCAACCAACGTTGTACCTTATCTCCCCCTCCGTCTGGCAAGGGCCAGCCACCTCCCCCTAGCGGGGGAGGATCAGAAGCCTACCTAGTCCGGTGCTTTCCCGGAGTTGAACTCTATATCGATCTCCACCCATCCGCCGAGGATCTGCTTCCCGCCGACGCGCGGGGGGCGGACGCGGAACTGCCACGCAGCCTGGCGCATCGCGCGCGCTAGACCCGATCCTACCGGCGACTCGCTGAGGGCTCGGCAATTCTCGACCTGGTAATTCGCGATCATCCGGCAGGCGATCTTCGCCCAGCTGTTCGGCGGCGGCGGGCTTTTCAGATAGCCGTTGAGTTCGGCATCGGTCGGTCGGCGATACCATTCGACCTTGTACAGCCGCTCGCCACCCGGACCTTCGCCGGGGCCATAGGCTGCACCGCTGTCCTTGCCCTTGCCCGACCCGCTGCCACCGTCACCGCCGGCAAGCTGGTCGTCGGGGTGCGACGGCATCTTCGAGATATCCGCCGCATCGAACATCTCCATCCCACCGAGCATCTTGATCGGCAACGGTGGTGGCGACTTCGGCGGGGCAGGAGGCGCCTGTGCGGACGGGACCCTTGGTGCCGCGCGCTGCGGCGAACCCCCGCTCGCACGCTTTGCCTTGGTCGGTGACGGCGTGCGCTTCTCGGGCGTGGGGGCAGTCTGATCGGGGGCGATCTGGAACGTGACCGGCTCGCGGCGCTCTTCAGGTTTCGAGGTCACCGAGGGCGCCAGTCGCAACAGCAGTAGCAGGATCAGGACATGCGCGATGACGGTCAGCACGAACGCGCCGCTGCGCCGTCGGGTCGAACCGCGCGTCTCGATCGACGAAGGATGGTACGCCGACCGCATCGGCAGTCCGCCTAGCCCCGCCAAGGCGCGACGGCAACGCCCGTCGTCGATGATCTTTTTGTCACCATGATCCCTGAAAACTGTCGACGAAGTCAGCCACGCTCAACGACGAGCGCCGCGATCGCGTCCGCGGCGGCCCCCGCGCCGTTCTCCCGCGCAACCTGCGCGCCGATCTGCGCGGCCGTCGCGCGCATTCGGTCGGTCAGGATGGCGGTGATGGCAGCACCAGCGCGCGCGATCGTGAAGTGCTTCGACGACAGCGTCTTGCCGACGCCGATCGATTGGATGCGGTGCCCGTTATCGTATTGATCGCCCATATGCGGGACGACGAGTTGCGGCTTGCCTGCCCGTAGCGCCTGGCCGGTGGAGCCCGCGCCGCCATGATGGATGATCGCGCAGGCTAGCAGGAACAGCAGCGAGTGCGGCGCATAGCGGCAGACATGAATGTGTTCGCTGGCCGCTGCCTGATCGTCGCTACCGGTCAGCAATACTGTGCGCAGCCCGAGCGTTCACGCGGTCGAGACTGCGGTGGCGTAGAAGTCGCCCGGCGCAAACGTCGCGAAGGATCCCAGCGTGAAGACCAGCGGCGATGGACCGGCAGCGAGGAACGCCTCGAGTGCGGGATCGAGCGTTTCGGGGGCGCCGGTATCGCTGTCGAATATCGCAAAACCGGTGACGCGCGCGATGTCCGGCAGATCGGGCTGGCGCGGCGCGATGGCCGGCGAATAGCAGCACAAGGTCAGGTCTGCGCTCGCGGGCGTCTCGAGTAGCAACGCCTGGCGTGACGGCGGCAGGCCGCGCGTCTTGCGAACCGTATCGACGTGCCGTCCAAACCGATGTCGCAGGACGCCGCGCATGACCCGGTACACCGACCGGTTCCAGGCGCGACCGATCGGCCCGGTCGGTGTGTGGGCCATCATCGCGAAGTCGGGCGTGCGGGGTGGCGCATAGGCGGAGAAGGTCGCCATTGGCTGGAGCAGGACGTTGACCAGCGGCACGCCGCGCGTCTCCGCGACGATCGGCGCGGCGAACACGAAAAGCGAGGCGACCAGCGCGACTGCCCCCTCCATCGCGTCTTCGAGCGCCATCGTGCTGTTGGCCAGCCACGGCATCAGGATGCGGTTCATCAGATAAGTCTGATCCGACACGATCCGCTTTGCGACCTGGTCGGGCGGGATGCCCAACGTCTCCGTCAGCGCGTCGAACCCGCCGACGATCGCGATGCCGGTGAGGCCTGCGGCTTCCACCTTGGCAACGTGGTCGGCAGGGACCGCCAGCACGACCGCGAACCCTCTCGCCTCCAGCGCAAGGGCGATCGCGATGAAGGGATGCCGATCGCCAAGCGAGCCGATCGTGGCGAGGACGATCTTCCGCTTCGACCCCATGTGGTCCTCCCCGGCCGCTAGTTTCCACGGCACCCGCTGCAGCCGTACTGCGGGAATGCGACTCATCTTATTGCGGAGAAATTGCCGACGCCTTGCTACATAGCATGAAGCCGTATGCGCTTGGGGGGAGGGCCGATCTACGGTTAGTTCGGACCGCCAGATCAAAATTCCACCGTGAATGCCGGACAAGTTCCGGCATTCACGGTGGCGCAAAATCGAAAACCATTGTCTTGCAGAACGGGGGACGCCGGACCGCGTCGGTATCCCTCTTGAGTAGGAGCCGACCCGCAGTTCGACGGCGGCACCTTCTTGTTCTCCCGCGAAGGCGGGAGCCCAGTCTGGATCCCCGCCTTCGCGGGGAAACAGCTTGCCTGACAACTGTACCCTACGAACCCATCAAACCGAACGGGAAATTTTGGACTGAAGCTCTTCAAAAGTCCTGAAGGTCGATCGGTCCTTCTCTGCATCTGCGCCCCAAAACGAAAAAGGCCGCCGCCCGGTATCCCGGACGGCGGCCTTTTTCTTAGTCAGCGCGGAAGGCGTCTGACGAAACCGATTACTCGGTCTCGTTCAGATACTCGCCGGCATCCGCGTCGGTGCCGGTGCCCGAGGTGACGACCGCGGCGAGCGGATCCTCACCCGTGCCGCCTGCATCACGCGGCGAACGTGCGAGTTCGGCGGCGTGCTCGTCGGCAGCCGACATCGGTGCCACGATCGACACCTCCGCCATCTTGCGCTGCTGGACGCGCATCGCGGCGTCGCGGCTGTTGGCCACGACACGCAGGCGGTTGAGGCCTGCACCGGTGCCTGCCGGAATGAGCCGGCCGACGATCACGTTCTCCTTCAGGCCCATCAGCATGTCCTGCTTACCCTGGACCGCAGCCTCGGTGAGGACGCGGGTGGTCTCCTGGAACGATGCCGCCGAGATGAAGCTGCGGGTCTGCAGCGACGCCTTGGTGATGCCGAGCAAGATAGGCTTGCCCTGTGCGCGGGTCTGCTTCTTCTCGAGCTTCTCGTTGGTCGCGTCCATTTCCTCGCGATCGACCTGCTCGCCCTTCAGCAGCGTGGTGTCGCCGCCGTCGGTGATCTCGACCTTCTGCAGCATCTGACGAACGATCGTCTCGATGTGCTTGTCGTTGATCTTCACGCCCTGGAGACGATAGACCTCCTGGATTTCCGACACGAGATACTCGGCGAGGGGTTCGATGCCCATCGTCTCGAGAATGTCGTGCGGATCGGGCGAACCGCCGATCAGGTTGTCGCCGCGCTTGACGTAATCGCCTTCCTGGACGTCGATCACCTTCGACTTCGGCACCAGATACTCGACGACGTCGCCGCCATCCTCGGGCTGGATGCCGATCTTGCGCTTCGCCTTATAGTCCTTGCCGAACACGACGCGGCCCGAGATCTTGGCGATGATCGCCGAGTCCTTGGGGATACGTGCCTCGAACAGCTCGGCAACACGCGGCAGACCACCGGTGATGTCGCGCGTCTTGGCGCTCTCGCGGCTGACGCGGGCCACGACGTCGCCGCCGAACACCTGTGCGCCATCCTCGACCGACAGCGTGGCGCCGATCGCCAGCATATAACGACCGGTCTCGCCCGACGTCTCGTCGAGCAGGGTCATGCGCGGACGCAGATCCTCCTTCGACTTGGTCGCCGCACGATATTCGATCACGACGCGCTGGGCGATGCCCGTAGCTTCGTCGGTCTGCTCGGTGAGCGTCTTGCCCTCGATCAGGTCGACATACTTGATCGTGCCCGGGTTCTCCGTGATCACCGGCATGGTGAACGGATCCCACTCGGCCATCCGATCGCCACGCGACACGATGTGACCATCGTCGAACAGCACATACGCACCGTAAGGGATGCGATCGACCGAGAGCTCGCGGCCGTCCATGTCGACGATCGCGATTTCGCCCGAGCGGCTGAGCACCACGCGACGGCCACGCTGGTCGACGATGATACGCAGATCGCGGAACTGCACCGTACCGTCGGCATGCGCCTCGAGGTTCGACGTTTCGTTGAGCTGCGCCGCGCCACCGATGTGGAACGTACGCATCGTCAGCTGGGTGCCCGGCTCACCGATCGACTGCGCGGCGATGACGCCGACAGCTTCACCGATGTTGACCGGCGTACCGCGGGCGAGATCGCGCCCGTAGCACTTGCCGCAGACGCCGATCTTCGACTCGCAGACCAGTGGGCTGCGAATCTTGCACGACTGCGTGCCGAGGCCTTCGATCGTCGTGATCATCGGCTCGTCGAGCAGCGTGCCCGACGGGATGACGACCTTGCCGGTCTTTGGATCGACGATGTCCTCCGCGGTCGTACGACCGAGGATGCGCTCGCCGAGGCTTGCGATCGTCGAACCACCCTGAAGAATGGCCTTCATCTCCAGAGCGCGGGTCGTGCCGCAATCCGGTTCGATGATGACGCAGTCCTGCGACACGTCGACCAGACGACGCGTCAGGTAGCCCGAGTTCGCCGTCTTCAACGCCGTATCCGCGAGGCCCTTGCGAGCGCCGTGGGTCGAGTTGAAGTACTCGAGGACGGTCAGGCCTTCCTTGAAGTTCGAGATGATCGGCGTTTCGATGATCTCGCCCGACGGCTTCGCCATCAGGCCACGCATACCGGCAAGCTGCTTGATCTGCGCCTGCGAACCACGAGCACCCGAATGGGCCATCATGTAGATCGAGTTGATCGGCTTTTCACGGCCGGTCTCCTCGTCGACCTTCACCGCACGGATCTCGTCCATCATGGCGTTCGCGACCTGGTCGCCGCAACGGCTCCAGGCGTCGATCACCTTGTTGTACTTCTCCTGCTGCGTGATCAGGCCGTCCTGATACTGCTGCTCGAAGTCCTTCACGAGCGCCTTGGTGTCGTCGACCAGACCAACCTTGGCGTCCGGAATGATCATGTCATCCTTGCCGAACGAGATGCCGGCGCGGAATGCGTGGCGGAAGCCGAGCGACATGATCGCGTCGGCGAACAGCACGGTCTCCTTCTGGCCGGTGTGACGATAGACCTCGTCGATCACGTCGCCCACGTCCTTCTTGGTGAGCAGGCGGTTGACGGTGTCGAACGGCACCTTGTGGCTATGCGGCAGGCACTCGCCCAGCAGCATGCGGCCCGGGGTCGTCTCGTACCGCTTGAGGTACTGCTTGCCCTTCTCGTCGGTCTGCGGAACGCGGCTGATGACCTTGGTGTGCAGCGTGACCGCCTGGGCGTTCAGCGCCTGGTGCACTTCGGCCATGTCACCGAGCAGCATCCCCTGGCCCGGCTCGTTCTCCTTCATCATCGACAGATAATAGAGACCGAGGACCATGTCCTGCGACGGCACGATGATCGGCTTGCCGTTGGCAGGCGACAGGATGTTGTTCGTCGACATCATCAGGACGCGTGCTTCGAGCTGGGCCTCGAGGCTCAACGGGACGTGCACGGCCATCTGATCGCCGTCGAAATCGGCGTTGAACGCGGAGCAGACCAGCGGGTGAAGCTGGATCGCCTTGCCCTCGATCAATACCGGCTCGAACGCCTGGATGCCGAGACGGTGAAGCGTCGGCGCACGGTTCAGCATGACCGGATGCTCGCGGATCACCTCGTCCAGGATATCCCAGACTTCCTTTCGCTCCTTCTCGACCCACTTCTTCGCCTGCTTCAGGGTCATCGACAGACCCTTCGCATCGAGGCGTGCGTAGATGAACGGCTTGAACAGCTCGAGCGCCATCTTCTTCGGCAGGCCGCACTGGTGCAGCTTCAGCTCAGGCCCGGTCACGATGACCGAACGACCCGAATAGTCGACGCGCTTGCCGAGCAGATTCTGGCGGAAGCGGCCCTGCTTGCCCTTGAGCATGTCGGACAGCGACTTCAGCGGACGCTTGTTGGCGCCCGTGATCGTGCGACCGCGGCGGCCATTGTCGAACAATGCGTCGACGGCCTCCTGGAGCATGCGCTTCTCGTTGCGGACGATGATGTCCGGTGCACGAAGCTCCATCAGGCGCTTCAGGCGGTTGTTGCGGTTGATCACGCGGCGATACAGATCGTTCAGATCCGACGTCGCGAAACGACCACCGTCCAGCGGCACCAGCGGGCGCAGCTCGGGCGGGATGACCGGAACGACCTCGAGGATCATCCACTCGGGGCGGTTGCCCGAATCGATGAAGCTCTCGACGACCTTCAGCCGCTTGATGATCTTCTTGGGCTTCAGCTCGGACTTGGTGACCGCGAGCTCTTCGAGCAGCGCGGTACGCTCACCGACGAGATCGAGCGATTCGAGCATGATGCGGACCGCTTCGGCACCGATACCGGCCGAGAACGCGTCCTCGCCATACTGGTCCTGCGCGTCGAGGAGCTCGTCCTCGGTCATCAACTGGTACTTTTCGAGCGGGGTCAGGCCCGGCTCGATCACGATGTACGCCTCGAAATACAGCACGCGCTCGAGCTGCTTCAGCTGCATGTCGAGCAGCAGGCCGATGCGCGATGGCAGCGACTTCAGGAACCAGATGTGCGCGACCGGGGCGGCGAGCTCGATATGGCCCATCCGCTCGCGGCGAACCTTCGAGACGGTAACCTCGACGCCGCACTTCTCGCAAACAATGCCCTTGTACTTCATGCGCTTGTACTTGCCGCACAGGCACTCGTAATCCTTGATCGGACCAAAGATGCGCGCGCAGAACAGGCCGTCACGCTCGGGCTTGAACGTGCGGTAGTTGATGGTCTCGGGCTTCTTGATCTCGCCGAACGACCACGAACGAATCTTGTCCGGGGACGCGATGCCGATCTGGATCTGGTCGAACGTCTCGGTCTTGGCGACCGGATTGGCGAAGGGGGTCATCTCGTTCATATATTGATCCTTCCAACTCCCCTCCCGCAAGCGGGAGGGGAAGGGGCCCAAGCTCTCGCTTGGGAAGGGGTGGGCACCCGGTTCGATCTTGGCGCTCCATCACCGGCCGGGAGCCCACCCCCGACCCCTCCCGCGAGCGGGAGGGGAGCTAAATCAACCGCGTTACTCCGCCGCGATCTGGATGCCGTCGCTGTCGAAGCCGGGCTCCGACTGCTTCAGGTCCACATTCAGGCCGAGCGAGCGCATTTCCTTGACGAGCACGTTGAAGCTCTCCGGGATGCCGGCCTCGAACGTGTCGTCGCCCTTGACGATCGCCTCGTAGACCTTGGTGCGGCCGACAACGTCATCGGACTTCACCGTCAGCATTTCCTGCAAGGTGTACGCCGCGCCGTAGGCCTGGAGCGCCCAGACCTCCATCTCGCCGAAGCGCTGCCCACCGAACTGCGCCTTACCACCCAGCGGCTGCTGCGTGACCAACGAGTACGGCCCGATCGACCGTGCGTGGATCTTGTCGTCGACCAGATGGTGGAGCTTCAGCATGTAGATGTAGCCCACCGTCACCTTGCGATCGAACTGATCGCCGGTGCGGCCGTCGAACAGGTCCGACTGACCCGACGTGTCGAGGCCCGCCAGCGCCAGCATCGCCGAGACATCGGCTTCGCGGGCACCATCGAACACCGGCGTCGCCATCGGCACGCCACCCTTCAGGTTCTTGGCAAGCTCGACGATCTCGTCACCCGTGCGGGCGTCGATCTCGGCATGATACTGCTCGCCGTACACCGTCTTGAGACGATCGCGGACCGCCTCGGGCATCGCACCCGGCTTGGCGTCCGGATTCTCTTCGCGCCACGTCTCGAGAGCCGCGGTGATCGACTGACCCAGGCCACGTGCGGCCCAGCCCAGATGCGTCTCGAAGATCTGCCCGACGTTCATGCGCGACGGCACGCCCAGCGGGTTGAGCACGATATCGACCGGCGTACCGTCGGCGAGGAACGGCATGTCCTCCGCCGGCAGGATGCGGCTGATGACGCCCTTGTTGCCGTGACGGCCGGCCATCTTGTCGCCCGGCTGCAGCTTGCGCTTCACCGCGACGAACACCTTGACCATCTTCAGCACGCCCGGCGACAGCTCGTCACCACGCTCCAGCTTCTCGCGACGATCGTGGAACTTGTCCGTGATCAGCTTGGCTGCATCGTCATACTGGATCTTGACCGCTTCCAGATCGCTCTGGACCTTGTCGTCGGCGACCGCGAACTTCCACCACTCGTGGCGGTCGACGCTGTCGAGCAGATCCATGTCGATCACGACGCCCTTCTTGACGCCCTTCGGCGCCGAGGTGGCGGTCTGGTCGAGCAGCATCTCGCGAAGACGCGACCAGGTCGCACGGTTCAGGATCGAACGCTCGTCGTCCGAATCCTTCTTCAGGCGCTCGATCTCCTCGCGCTCGATCGCCATCGCGCGCTCGTCCTTGTCGATGCCGTGGCGGTTGAAGACGCGAACGTCGACGACCGTGCCCGACACGCCCGGCGGCAGGCGAAGCGACGTATCGCGCACGTCGCTGGCCTTCTCGCCGAAGATCGCACGGAGAAGCTTCTCCTCCGGCGTCATCGGCGATTCACCCTTCGGCGTGATCTTGCCGGCGAGGATATCGCCCGGCTCGACCTCTGCACCGATGTAGACGATGCCCGCCTCGTCGAGGTTGCGAAGCGCTTCCTCGCCGACGTTCGGGATATCGCGCGTGATGTCCTCAGGCCCGAGCTTCGTGTCGCGAGCCATCACCTCGAACTCGTCGATATGGATCGACGTGAACACGTCGTCCTTCACGATCCGCTCGGAGATCAGGATCGAATCCTCGTAGTTGTACCCGTTCCAAGGCATGAACGCGACGAGGCTGTTGCGACCCAGCGCCAGCTCGCCGAACTCGGTCGACGGGCCGTCGGCGAGCACGTCGCCGGCACGAACCGCATCGCCCACCTTCACCAGCGGACGCTGGTTGATGCAGGTCGACTGGTTCGAACGCTGGAACTTCATCAACGTGTAGATGTCGACGCCCGACTTGCCGGCATCGATCTCGCCGGTTGCGCGGATCACGATACGCGCCGCGTCGACCTGGTCGACGATGCCCGCACGCTTGGCCGAAATCGCTGCACCTGAGTCGCGTGCCACGGTCTCTTCCATGCCGGTGCCGACGAACGGCGCCTCAGCCTGAACTAGCGGCACGGCCTGACGCTGCATGTTCGAGCCCATCAGCGCGCGGTTTGCGTCATCGTTTTCCAGGAACGGAATGAGCGATGCGGCGACCGAGACGAGCTGCTTGGGGCTGACGTCCATCAAGGTGATGTTGTCCGGCAGCGCCATCAGGAATTCGCCAGCCTGACGCGACGACACCAGCTCCTCGACGAAGCCGTTCGACGAATCGAGCTCGGCGTTGGCCTGCGCGATCGTGTGCTTGGCCTCTTCCATCGCCGACAGATAGACGACGTCGTCGGTGACCTTGTGGTCGACGACCTTGCGGTACGGAGTCTCGATGAAGCCGTATTTGTTGACGCGCGAGAACGACGCGAGGCTGTTGATCAGGCCGATGTTCGGGCCTTCCGGCGTCTCGATCGGGCAGATGCGGCCATAGTGCGTCGGATGAACGTCGCGCACTTCGAAGCCGGCGCGCTCACGCGTCAGACCACCTGGTCCAAGTGCCGACACGCGACGCTTATGGGTGACTTCCGACAGCGGGTTGGTCTGATCCATGAACTGCGACAGCTGCGACGAGCCGAAGAATTCGCGGACCGCTGCAACCGCAGGCTTCGCGTTGATCAGGTCGTTCGGCATGACGGTCGAAACGTCGACCGACGACATGCGCTCCTTCACGGCGCGCTCCATGCGAAGCAGGCCGACGCGGTACTGGTTCTCGAGCAGCTCGCCGACCGAACGAACACGACGGTTACCGAGGTTGTCGATATCGTCGATTTCGCCCTTGCCGTCCTTGAGGTTCACGAGCGTCTTGATGACCTCGAGAATGTCCTCGGTACGCAGGGTCGTCACGGTGTCCTCGACGTCGAGGTCGAGACGCATGTTGAGCTTCACGCGGCCGACGGCCGACAGGTCGTAGCGATCCGGATCGAAGAACAGGCCCGAGAACAATGCCTCGGCCGTCTCCAGCGTCGGCGGCTCGCCGGGACGCATCACGCGGTAGATGTCGCTGAGGGCCTGCTCGCGCTCTTCAGCCTTGTCGACCTTGAGCGTGTTGCGGATCCACGGACCCGTCGCGACGTGATCGATGTCGAGCAGGTCGAGACGCTCGATGCCTGCCTGGTCGAGCAGTTCGAGGTTCTCGGCGGTCACTTCGTCACCGGCTTCGATGTAGATGCGGCCGGTCGACTCGTCGATCAGGTCATAGGCGCTGTAGCGACCGAAGATCTCCTCGGTCGGGATCAGCAGATCGGTCAGGCCGTCCTTGAACGCCTTGTTCGCAGCGCGTGGGCTGATCTTCTGGCCGTTCGGGAACACGACTTCGCCGGTCTTCGCATCGACGATGTCGAACATCGGCTTCTGGCCACGCCAGTTCTCGACCTGGAACGGAACGATCCAGCCACCCTGGCCGCGGACGAACGTCACGCGGTTGTAGAAATAGTTGAGGATCTCCTCCGACGTCATGCCGAGCGCGTAGAGCAGCGCCGTGACGGGCAGCTTGCGCTTGCGATCGATGCGGACGTTGACGATGTCCTTCGCGTCGAACTCGAAATCGAGCCACGAACCGCGATACGGAATCACGCGCGCCGCGAACAGATACTTGCCCGATGCGTGCGTCTTGCCGCGATCGTGATCGAACAGGACGCCCGGCGAGCGGTGCATCTGGCTGACGATGACGCGCTCGGTGCCGTTGATGAAGAACGTGCCGTTCTCGGTCATGAGCGGCATGTCGCCCATGTACACGTCCTGCTCCTTGATATCGATGACCGACTTGGCCTCGGTATCGGGATCGACCTCGAACGCGGTCAGACGCAGCGTGACGCGCATCGGCGCGGCGTAGGTGATCCCGCGCTGGCGGCATTCCTCGACATCGAACTTCGGCGGCTCAAGGACGTAATCGTCGAAATCGAGATAGGCGGTGCCGGCGAAATCCTGGATCGGGAACACGCTGCGCAGCGTCTTCTCGAGACCCGAGACGTGGCCGATCGACTTGTCGGAGCGCAGGAACTGCTCGTAGCTCTCGCGCTGGACTTCGATCAGGTTCGGCATCTGCACGACTTCGTGGATGTTGCCGAAAACCTTGCGGATACGGCGCTTTGCAGTGCCGTGTTCGATCGCCTTGGATGCCATAGGTTTATTTTGCCTCGTCAGCCGAAAATTCGTGCTCGGGAACCCCCGAGCGGGACGCACGTTCACGCAAAAAGGCCGCGCGCATCAGGTGCGGCGGCTCTCAGCGTATGAAACCTCGGTATCCAATACGATCGACACGCTGCGCGACGGCATGTCATTTCCCGGATGCTGTGGAGAAGGGCGGATATAGGCGCGGCACGGCGTGATGTCAAAGGGGCCCGCGTCAAACGGTCGTTTCGACACGGTCGCACTGCCGGAAATACTATAGATACCAGGTGCTGGCCGACGCTATCTGCATCCCTGACACGATGTAACGCGTATTTCCAGTATTACCGGGTGGCCCTCGCAAGGAGTAGGCGGCGTCATGAACGACAGGATCGCAGTGCGGACAGTATCCGACCAGGACCGCGCGAACTGGACCAGGCTGATCGACGATCACGAGAAGATCGCCGGACAGTGCGCCGACCTCGTCCTGCTCGCGCGGCAGCCGAGCACCCAGAGCGCGCTCGCCTCGCGCAAGCTGATCGAACTTGCCGTTACAGTTGCCGACCACCTCGGCGTCGAGGACGAGGTCATCGATCGCACCGTCGTGGCGATGGAGGCACATTGCTCGGCCGATACCATCGCGATGATGGAAGAGGACCTCGACATCCTCCGCTCGGACTGGAAGGCGTTCATCGGCCGCTGGCTGCCGACGATTTCGCCGAAGGACTGGGCTGCGTTCGGCGTGCAGGCGGAGTCGATGCTCGATCGGTTGTCGCATCAGGTGAAGCTGGAGACGGAACTGCTGTACGACCATGCGCTGCGCGATGGCGTCGTGCGCCCGGGCGGGCTGGTGCTGCACTGATTGATCGTGGGACCGGCACTGCTTCGCAGGACAAGTCCACCAGATAGCACCACCCCGGCGAAGGCCGGGGCCCAATTGGTGAGGTGGTGGTAATAAAGCGCCGCGCTACATCACCGGTGTCCCCCAATTGGGCCCCGGCCTTCGCCGGGGTGGTGCCGACGCTGGGGGAAGCAAATCGCTTAGGAAGCGTTGGTGCTAGCTACCGCCGCTTCTTCTTCGAAGGCACAACCACAACCGGCGCCACCGGCACCGGCGGCTGAACCGTAACCTTCACCACCAACGGCAAAACCCCCGGATCCGCCGGATACTCCCGCCGAGCCCGCGCAAATACGAACCGGGCCTTTGCCGCCCCAGGCGCACTCTCGCTCGCGCCGACCCAGCGCCAGTGCCACGGCTCCCACTTCACATGCTGCTTGTTCCCACCGGGAAAGCTCTGCTCGAACCCGAACCGCGGTGCGTTCAGCCGCAGCCAGCGCGCGGCAGGCGTCGCGGCCATGCACGCCTCAGCGTCAGGACACCCGTTCGCCGGACGCACCGCGAAGTCCAGCGCATAGCCGGTCGAATGCTCGCTATACCCGGGCGGCGCGACCGAGATCGCGCGGTCGGCTGGACTGCTCGTCTCGCCGCGACAGAAGACGCTGCGCTGGCGCGCGATCGACCGCTGGCACGACAGCGCACGAAGCTGCCCCATCACCGAAGGATCGCCCTGCGCCGCCGCGAACAGCCGCAACAGGTCGGGCAATATGTCGGCGCGTACCACGCACGGATTGCCGACCGAATACTCGGACGGCAGCGTCACCAGCTCGGTCTCCGGCGCGTCGCCGTACGGCAAATGCCCGAACGCGCGGCCGTCCGGAGCGATCGCTGCGCTCTGTCCCTCGCACAATTGTGCTTCCGCGATCGTGGGGGCGAACAGGAGCGCGAGGGCCAGCGTGCGGTGCAACATCGACGCGGGCTCTGGCACGCAGGCGCTAATGATGGCAAGGGCGGCGCCATGCATGGTGAACGCGTACTCTTCCTCGACGGCGAGGCCCTGGTGATCGACAAGCCCGCAGGGCTGCCGGTCGATCCGCCCCGCGATGGCTCGCTGAGCCTCGAAAATCATCTCGAAAGCCTGAAGTTCGGCTTCCAGCGCTGGCCGAAGGCGGTGCACCGGCTCGACCGCGACACGAGCGGCTGCCTTCTTCTGTCGCGCAACCCAAAGGCGCATGCCCGGTTGCAGCAGGCGTTCGAGCAGGGTCTCGTCTCGAAACGCTACGTCGCGCTGCTCGATGGCGTGGTCGAGGGTACGTCCGGCTTGATCGAGATGGCGCTCGGCAAGGTCAGCACGGCGGAGACCGGCTGGCGTATGGTCGAGGACCCCGACGGCAAGAAGTCGCGGACCAAGTGGCGCGTGCTCGAGATCAGGGACGGCCGCTCGCTGGTCGAGTTTCTGCCCGAGACCGGCCGCACGCATCAGATCCGCGTCCACGCCGCGAGCGGCCTGGGTGCGCCGGTGGTCGGTGACGGCGTGTATGGCAAGGCGGACGGGCTCGGCATGATGCTCCACGCACAGCGCCTGATCGTGCCGCGTCCGGGCAAGCCCGACGTGCTCGCCGAAGCGCCGTTGCCCGAGCGGTTCGCCAAGGCCGGTTTTGCCGACGAGGCTGCTCCGGTTGCCAACGTCGCTCCGGCTGCCGATGCGGTAACGACGCCCGACTCTACCGACGACTGAGCGGGTTGAGGGCAGGGGCTGATGGTCGCGATCCCGATCACCCGATCGATCTCGATCGACGACAGCGAACTGATCGAGAGCACGACGCGCTCGGGCGGTCCCGGCGGCCAGCACGTCAACACAACCGATAGCGCGGTGATCCTGCGCTTCGACGTCGGCCTCTCGCCCGGCCTGCCGCTGGCGGTGAAGAACCGCATCGCGGTGCTCGCCGGGTCTCGCCTCACGCGTGACGGCGTGCTGGTGCTGCGGAGCGAAGGCTCACGGTCGCAACTGCTCAACCGCCAGGAAGTCCGCGAACGCCTCGTCGCGCTGATCAAGGAAGCGACGATCGTCCCCAAGGCACGCCGTGCGACCAAGCCGTCCAAGGCGGCGAAGGCGCGGCGGGTCGATACGAAGAAGGTACGCAGCGGGGTGAAGGCGGGGCGGGGCAAGGTCCGCGACGATTGAGCGTTGCATGATCAGGTGCCATCCCCCCGCCCCGTCACCCCAGCGAAAGCTGGGGTATCCTTGAGGAACGGACCGCTGGCGCCAACATGGAGATCCCAGCTTTCGCGGGGATGACGGATTTTGGAGCGTGCTAGTTCCATCAAGGCGCCGACCAAGGAAGACACCATGTACCAGTTCGATATCACCGCCGGCACCAAGGCCGATCTCTACCGCGACCTGCTCGCCGCACTCGATGCGCTGACGACGGATGAAACCGATCCGATCGCCAACATGGCGAACGCGGCGGCGCTCGTTTGGGAATATCTCCCCGACCTCAACTGGGCGGGGTTCTACCGGCTGGTGGAAGGCGAACTCGTGCTCGGCCCCTTCCAGGGCAAGGTCGCCTGCATCCGCATCCCGGTCGGCAAGGGCGTCTGCGGTGCCGCCGCCGCGACGCTGAAGACGCAACTGGTCGAGGACGTCCATGCTTTCCCGGGGCACATAGCCTGCGACGCGGCAAGCCGGTCGGAACTGGTGGTACCGGTGACCCGCAACGGCACACTGATCGCAGTGCTTGATCTCGATAGTCCGGAGCCCGCGCGGTTCGATGCCGAGGACGCGGCAGGGTGCGAGGCGCTGGCGGCATTGCTCGCCGATCGGTTAGGCTAGCACGCGCCCGACGCGCCCCGTTTCGGGACACCACGTCGTCTGGCGACTCCCCCGCACACTTGGTAAGCAACGCGTTAAGATATCCGGCGTTTGCGCTGGATCGGGTGGCAAACCAGGGAGACGAACATGCGGAGGCTTTTGATCGCGAGCGCGGGGCTGGTGTTGGCAGGCGGTGTCGCGGACGCGCAACGTCCCGGCGCAAGCTATCCCGCGCCCGGTACCGCCCCTGGCATTGCGATGCAGGCGCCGATGGCCCGTCCCAGCCGTCCCGGTCCGATCGCCGCGCAGATGCCCGTCGTGCACGCGCCGACGCGATCGGTCGCTTCACCGCGATCCTCGCGCTGGGGCAGCAAGATCGGCGGGCGCTGGTGGGCGGGTGCCAACGCCCCCGGCGGCTGGGCCGGTTATCGCCGCCCGCATCGCGGCTGGGCCGTGCCGGCCTATTGGAATGCACCGCGTTTCTACGTCGGCGACTGGTCGAACTACGGCCTCGCACAGCCGCCGCAGGGCTATAACTGGGCGCGCTACTACGACGACGCGGTGCTGATCGACGCGCGCGGGTCGGTCTACGATACGACAAGCGACATCGACTGGGATCGTGCCGGCGGTGGCGGCTACGTCGCAGCAGACCCGCGCGCCTATGCGCGCAACGACAACGTCTATGCGAGCCCGAGCGACCGCGGCTACGTCCAGCCCTACGCAAATCGTCCGACGCCGCGCCGTGATACCGGTGTAGGTGGCGCCGCGATTGGCGCGGTCGCGGGCGGCGTCGCCGGCAACGTCATCGGTGGTCGTGGCAATCGACTCGGCGGGACGTTGATCGGGGCGGGCGTCGGAGCGGCGGCCGGTTATGCGATCGACAAGGCCGAGGATCGCGGTCGTCGGGCGCCGCCGCCGCCGGTTCGGGGTTATGGCGCCGGCTATGCACCGCCGCCGGCCTATGCAGCGGGTGCGGACGATTATGCCCCCGATTATGCCCCGGACTATGCAGCGCCGTCCTATGCGGCCGACTACCCGCCACCACAGCCGTCCTATGATGCCGGATACCCGCAATCCGGTCGTTATACCGTGGCACCGGGCGGCACTTGGACATCGCCCGACGGCGTTACGACGGTGACGACGACCAGTGGCCAGGCGTATCCTGCCGGATCGACGACCGTGATCGTGCAATCCGTGCCGGTGACCACGACGACCACCACGACCGAATATTACGACACCGTGTCCCGTCCGCGCAGGACGGTGCGTCGGCGGCGCTGACCTGCGGCTTGAGAGGCCTCAGCCGAGCATGCCTGCATAGGTCTGCGGCGGCTGGGGCAGCATGACGCGTGCGGCAGTGCCGCTGACGACGACGAGAACGAGTGCGCTGGCGCCGACCGCAAGTATCCTTCGCGGCGGCGCGCGATCGGCGAGCAGCACGACCGCCACCGCGGTCGCGATCATCGGCCACAGGTGATAGCGCAGGTCCGACGCGATGCTCAGGACCGCGAAGCTCGCCTCGAGCGCCAGCGCGGATACAAGCAGCGCGGTGGCAAGGTCGCGGACCGGATCGCGCGGACGCGACAGGCTCACGGCAAGCGCGGCGATCGCGACGACGATCCAGTCGATCGGCCAGCCCAGCGGTGTCTCGACGACGACAGCGGTCAGCGCCTCCCACAAGCGCGCGCCGGCGCCGGGATTGACGAGCCCCAGCGTGTTCGGCTCGGAGGCGGCAGGCGGTGCTGCGCTCGGCCAGTGGAACGGGACCAACCAGCGGTCGGTCGAGTTCAGGTGCGCGAGACGGTGTCCGGCATAGGCGAACGGATGATGTAGCGCCGCCGACGCCAGCGTGACGTACAGCGCCCCGGTCGGCAGTGCGCGCAGCCGCGCCATCATCGTCCCGCAATGCGCCTCGTCGCCGAGCGGATCCCAGAAGAACGGTTTCGCGCAACCCCGGGCGATCACGGCCGCCGCCTCTGACTGCGTGAGGCCGGTGGTGTCGCTGGTCGGGACGCGCGCGGCAATGCCGGCGAGGTCGTAGAGCGCCTGGGTCGCCTCGACGCCGCTCGGTTGTGCGCGGAGCAGGCGGTGGTTCACGACAGGCGCGACGCCGAGCACGAGCACCACCGCGAAAAGGCCGGTCGCAAGCTTTGCTACAGGGTGGGTCGGGTGCGGGGCGAGAGTGACGAGCAGGGGTACGACGATGAAGACGGCATTCGCGCGGATCAGCACGGCGTAGGCCAGCAGCAGCGCGACCGGAACCAACATCGTACCGGGCAGCGGACGGCGCGAAAGCCGCCACCAGCCGATAATCCCGACTGCCGCGAGCAGCGCACCGGCGAGCTGCGCGTCCTTCAGAACGACGCCCTGCCACCCGAGGAAGGGCGGCAGCAAGCCGATCGCCAGGATGGCGATGGCGCTACGCGAACGCCCGACTCGGCCTAACGCGGCCGCGATCATGCCAAGGCCCAGCCAGTAGGTGCCGAGTTGCAGGACCAGCATCGGCGTTGCACCGGGGCCGAACGCCGCGAGCAGCGCCCAGACGCGCGCCATCGCCGGCGGATGCCAGTCGTCGTACACGCCCGACAGGACCTGTCGGTATTGCGCGACGGTATCGTACATCGCCGTGCCCGGCCAGAACAGCGCTAGCGAGGCGATGCACAGTGCGGCTGCGGCTATGGCGATGTAGCGCTGTCGGGGGCGAGCGGCAGGTTCGATCGGCATTCGCGGGTCCTGCACCGGGGGCTTCTATCCGCGAAATCTTAAGCGCTGGACCTCGCGACCGACCCGCCTTTCGATGGGACATCGGCTGGCGTCAAGCAAGATAGGACCGAAACGAGACGGTTTGCCCGGCATAACCGGTCAGCCGGGTCTCACGCAAACGTCATCCTGACGAAAGTCAGGATCCAGAGTTACAACGGGCTGCGGGCGGTATCCTGGATCCTGACTTTCGTCAGGATGACGGAAAAGCGCGGCGTACCAACTTCAAATCCTCCCCCGCCAGCGGGAGGTGGCTGGCGCTTGCCAGACGAAGGGGGAGGTAAGCGACACAACTGTTCCGTAACCTCCCCCTCCGACGCCTTCGGCGCCACCTCCCCCTGTCGGGGGAGGATCAGAAGATCAGTAGTGGATCGCCCGGCCGTAGGCAGCGAGGACGCTCTCGTGCATCATCTCGGACAGTGTCGGATGCGCGAACACCGTTTCCATCAGCTCGGCCTCGGTCGTCTCGAGCTGGCGCGCGACGACATAGCCCTGGATCAGCTCGGTCACTTCCGCGCCGACCATGTGCGCGCCGAGCAGCTCGCCGGTCTTCGCGTCGAACACCGTCTTCACGAAGCCCTCGGCCTCGCCCAGCGCGATCGCCTTGCCGTTGCCGATGAAGGGGAATTTGCCGACCTTCAGCTCGTAGCCGGCTTCCTTCGCCTTCGCCTCGGTCATGCCGACCGATGCGACCTGCGGGCGCGAATAGGTGCAGCCGGGAATGTTGGCCTTGTCCATCTGGTGCGGCGAGCCGCCGGCGATCTTCTCGACCGCGATGATGCCCTCGTGGCTGGCCTTGTGCGCGAGCCACGGCGCGCCGGTGACGTCGCCGATCGCCCAGATGCCGTCGACGTTAGTGCGGCCATAGCCGTCGGTCTTGATATGGCCGCGGTCGGTCTCGACGCCCAAGGCCTCCAGCCCGATATTCTCGGTGTTGGGGACGATGCCGATCGCGATGATCGCGTGGCTGAAGGTCTCCTCCGAAACCTTGCCGTCCTTCGCCTTGATCTTGGCGGTCACACCGTTTGCCGAGGGGACGAGACCTTCGAGCCCGGTCTGGGTCAGCAGCTTGATGCCCTGCTTCGACAGCGCCTTGTCCATGAACGCCGACACTTCCTCGTCCTCGACGGGGAGGATGCGGGGGAGCATCTCGACAATCGTCACGTCGGCGCCCATGTCGTTGTAGAAGCTGGCGAACTCGACGCCGATCGCGCCCGAGCCGATGACCAGCAGCTTGGTCGGCATCTCGGTCGGCACCATCGCATGGCGATAGGTCCAGATCCGCTCGCCGTCGGCCTTGGCGAACGGCAGGTCGCGTGCGCGCGCGCCGGTCGCGACGATGATGTTCTTGGCTTCGAGCTCGACGGTCTTGTCGCCCTGCTTGACGCTCAACTTGCCCTTGGCCGTCACGGTGCCGACGCCCTCGACGACGGTCACCTTGTTCTTCTTCATCAGGCCCTTCACGCCCGCGTTCAGCTGGCCGGCGACCTTCCGCGAACGGTCGACGATCTTGGCAAGGTCGAAGCCGACATTGTCCGCCTTGAGCCCGTAGCTCTCGGCGTTCTGCATGTAATGATAGATTTCCGACGTGCGCAGCAGTGCCTTGGTCGGAATGCACCCCCAGTTGAGGCAGATGCCGCCAAGCCGCTCACGCTCGACGATCACGACCTTTAGGCCGAGTTGCGACGCGCGGATCGCGGCGACGTACCCGCCGGGGCCCGAGCCGAGGATGACGAGATCATAGGTATCAGCCACGGTAGAGTCCTTTGAAAATCAGTTGGTTTCGGGCGGCACGGGCCGCGGTTTGCGATCGTCGCCGACCGCTACGAAGATGAAGCGCGCTTGGGTCACCTTGCAGCTGTCGTTGCTGTGGCGAGCGCGGCGCCACGCCTCGACCTCGATCGTCATCGAGGTGCGGCCGACCGCGATAAGCTCTGCGTAGACCGACACCTCGTCACCGACGACGACCGGCATGTGGAACTTCATCGCGTCCGCCGCGATCGTAACGGCGCGACCGCCGCTACGCCTGGACGCGACCGAGCCGGCGGCAAGATCCATCTGACCCATCAGCCAGCCGCCGAAGATGTCGCCGTACGGGTTCGCGTCGGCGGGCATCGCGGTGACGCGGATCGTCGGAGCCTTTTCAGGCGGCAATTCGGTCACGCTTCACTCCTGCGGGTAGTTCCGTCGAGACGACGCGCGCGGCGCAATGGCCCCACGCCCATCAGCACGGTCGCGACCATCGCCGCGGCCCCGCAAGACCAGATCACGTCCTGCCCGAGCGGGTAGGACCATGCCGCCGCCCAGGTGATTGCCACCGCGACGATGAGTCCTGCGAGAATGTGCAGGATCTCGATGGTCGTCTGCTTCATCTCGCCCCCCTAAACCGTTCGTGCCGAGCGCAGTCGAGGTACATGAGTCTCATGCCCTTCGACTTCGCTCAGGGCGAACGGGGTAGGGGAGGCGCTCGTCACGATCTTACGCCAGCATGCCCAGCGGGTTCTCGACGAGGTGCTTGAACGCCTTCATGAACTGCGCGCCGTCGGCACCGTCGATCGCACGGTGATCGAAGCTGCCGGTGGCCGACATGACGGTCGCGACTGCCAGCTCGTCGCCGATCACGACCGGACGCTTCTCGCCAGCACCGACCGCGAGGATCATCGCCTGCGGAGGATTGATCACAGCGTCGAACTGCGTGATGCCGAACATGCCCATGTTGCTGATCGAGGCGGTGCCGCCCTGATATTCCTCTGGCTTCAGCTTGCCGTCGCGGGCGCGGCCCGCAAGGTCCTTCATCTGCGTCGAGATCGACGACAGCGATGCGGTGTCCGCACCGACGATGATCGGCGTGATCAGCCCCGACGGCGTGCTCACCGCGACCGAGATGTCGGCGCGCTGGAAGGTGATGAGCTGGTCGGGCGTGAACATCACGTTGCAGGTCGGCACCTGCATGAGCGCGACGGCCTGCGCCTTGATCAGCAGGTCGTTGACCGACAGCTTCACGCCGCGCGATTCGAGGCTCTTGTTCAGATCGCCGCGCAGCTTGAGCAGCGCGTCGAGGCGGACGTTCACGGTCAGGTAGATGTGGGGAACGGTCTGCTTCGACTCGGTCAGGCGACGCGCGATCGTCTTGCGCACGTTGCTGAGCTTGGTCGCCTCGTGCGGGATGTCCGGCACGGTCGCAGGCTTCGCAGCAGGGGCCGGAGGAGCAGACGCGGTCGGCGCGGCAGCTTCGGTCTTCGCAGCAGCGGGAGCCGCACCCGGCTTGGCGCTCTCGACGTCCGCCTTGACGATACGACCCTTGGGGCCGGAGCCGGATACGGCGCCGAGATCGATACCCTTGTCGGCGGCGAGGCGACGCGCGAGCGGGCTCGCCTTCACGCGGTCACCACTGGCGGTGGGCTTGGCCGCGCTGGCGTCGTCAGGACGGCCATGATCCTCGGCCGAAGCTTCGGTCCGCTCGACCGGCTTGGCCTCGGTCCCGGTCTTGTTCGGGTCCGTTGGATCGGGCTTGGCTTCCGATTCCTTCGCGGCCGGCTCGGGCGTCTCGCTCTTGGTGGGCGCAGACGAGACCGAAGACGCATCCTCGCCCTCTTCGGCGATGATCGCGATGACCGTGCCGACCTTCACGTTGTCGGTACCCTCGGCGACGAGGATCTTGACCACGGTACCTTCGTCGACGGCTTCGAACTCCATCGTCGCCTTGTCGGTCTCGATCTCGGCCATCAGGTCGCCGGATTTCACGACGTCGCCCTCCTTGATCAACCATTTGGCGAGGGTACCCTCCTCCATGGTCGGGGACAGCGCAGGCATCTTGATCTCGATCGACATGGATTTCCCCAGGGCGTGACGTAACGGCATGCCTACTCGCGCCCTCGTCCGCTCGGGTCAACCCCGTCGCACTTGCGTATCGACCCGCCGCGGCCCAACTACCGACGATAACGGGGGCGAAAATGCGCATTTATCTGGTGGTTATCGACGACAGTCCGGAAGCAGGCATAGCCCTGCGTTTCGCGGCACGTCGTGCAGTCAAGACCGGCGGCGGCGTCGAAATCCTGACGGTGATCCCGCCACAGGAGTTCATCGCGTTCGGCGGCGTCCAGGCAACGATCGAGGAAGAAGCGCGGCTGCACGCCGAGGGATTGGTCGCTGGTGCCGCCGGCACGTTGCTGGAGGAATCCGGCCTGCGTCCGTCGATTACGGTGCGCGAGGGCGAAAGCGCGAAGATCATTCGCGAGATGATTGCCGCAAATCCCGATATTGCCGCGCTGGTGCTGGGCGCCGCCGCAACCGGTGCTCCGGGCAAACTGATTGCGCATTTCGCGGGCACGGACGCAGGGGCGCTGCCTGTGCCAGTAATGATCATCCCCGGATCGCTGACTCGAGAGGCGATCGACCGGCTCAGTTGAGGGCGGCAAGCGTCAGTTGATGGCCATCGCCGGCTGCGTAGCGAGCAAACGCTCGACGCTCTGGATGCCTGTCTGGGTCAGCTGCAGTGCGTCACGATCGGTATCCGGCGGTTCGATCAGGGATTTGGCCTGCAACACGCGAATCCACCGACCTAGCGTCGATCGCGACAGGCGTAACTGGTCGGCAACCATGTCGACGCTGGCGATCCGGCTTTCGGCTTCGGCGACGTACACGATCAGCAACGCGGTCCAGGCATGATCGGCGAACAGGTCCGAGCCGAGCACGGTGTCGCGAGCACGGATGACACTCAGCAAGTCCTTGGCTCGGCGCCAGAGATGATGCGGCATGCCGTCGCCACCGATATGCTCGGCCAGGGTAGGTGCCGTGCACAACGTGCCGATCAATCTACCCGACTGGCCGTTCCCAAGCCGCGAAACCTGGACTTCGAGCGTGATGACGTCGCCCTCGCCGCCGATGTAACGCTTCCGGATGCGGGCTGAATTGCCGTTGGGTTGCAATGCGGCAACGTGAGTGAGGTTACGCGCAACGTCGTCGGGGTGGGTGATCGATAGATAGGACAGGCCCACAAGCTGTTTCTGCGTGCGTTGCAGCACCGTAGCGACCGGTTCGTCTATCGCCAGGATTACGCCGTCGCCGTCCGAAACAGAATGGCCAATGATCATCTTGGGTCCTCGCACTCTCGATCATGTAATAGCTGTTGGCTTAAAAAGTCTCAAACATTTGATCGGTTCATTTTGGATAACATCTTGTCGGCACACAAAATTGCCCGCTGGGAACGATTGTGACACTCCCCTCTTGAGCGCGGCGCGAGATCAGGCCACGATCCGCTCATGCCTATTTTTGCCGTCCCGCTGCTTCTTGCCGCCGCCGCCCCTTATCCTGCTCCGTCTGCGGTTCGCCTGAAGGCGGACGTGACCACGATGGTCGGTTTCGGCACGCGTCATACCGCATCAACCACGATCGACCCGAAACGCGGCATCGGTGCCGCCCGGAACTGGGCCGCCAGCCGTTTCCAGGAGATCGCCGCGACGTGTGGCGGGTGCATCACCGTCGATCGCATCTCGCGCCGCTTTACCGGACCACGCGCACCGACCGGCGTGGTGGTCGAGGATGTGCTCGGCATCCAGAAGGGGCGCGATCCGAATCGCGTCGTGATCGTCGGTGCGCATATCGACAGCCGCGTGACCGACGTGATGAACGTCACCTCCGATGCGCCCGGCGCCAACGACAATGCCTCGGGCGTCGCGCTGGTGCTGGAGGCGGCGCGACTGCTGTCTCAACGCCAGTTCGACGCGACGATCGTCTACGCGGTGTTCTCCGGCGAGGAACAGGGCTTGTGGGGCGCCGAACTGCTCGCCGATACCGCCAAGGCGCGCGGCTGGCAGGTGTCGGCGATGCTCAACAACGATATCGTCGGCAACACGGTCGGGCAGGGCGGCGTACGTGTCGCCGACAAGGTCCGGGTGTTCTCCGAAGGGATCCGCGCGTCGGAGGATCTGGTCGCCCAGCAGGGACGTCGTGCCGAGGGCGGCGAGGATGACGGTCCCAGCCGCGCGCTGGCCAAGGCGATCGACGGTATCGCGCGGGACATCCCCAATGGCCTCGACGTGATGATCGATCGCCGGCCGGACCGGTTCGGCCGTGGCGGCGATCACGAGCCGTTCCTGAAGCTCGGCTACCCCGCGGTGCGGTTCTCGGTCGCGGCCGAGAATTGGGATCGCCAGCATCAGGACCTGCGCACCGAAAAGGGCGTGGTCTTCGGCGACACGATCGAGGGCATGGACTTTCCGTATCTGGCGAAGGTGACCGCGATCAACGTCGCCACGCTGTCGCGGATCGCCGGCGCCCCCGCGGCCCCCGAAGACGTGTCGATCGCCGGGGCACTGTCCCGCGACACGACGGTGAAGTGGACTGCGGTACCGGGCGCCGCCGGCTACCGCGTGCGGTGGCGGCGTAACGATGCGCAGAGCTGGGCGGAGACCCGCGACGTTACCGGGACCGGGACGGTCCTGACGCAGGTGCCGGTGGACGACAATTTCGTCGGCGTCTCCGCTTTGTCGGCGACGGGCGTAGAAAGCCTCGTCAGCTTCGCTGGACGCGACCGCCGACCGACCCGGTAACTGCCGATCGATGCGCGAATCGGCGGCCTAGGCGGCGGCCGATGCTTTCCAGCGACCATGTGCCAGCGCGCGCGCCTGTTCGACGGGCATCGGGCGGCCGAAATAAAAGCCCTGGACGTTGGCGCACCCGAACGCCTGCGCCATCCGGTACTCGGCTTCGGTTTCGACGCCCTCCGCGGTCGTGCTGATGTCTAGGCTTCTGGCTAGCGCGATCACCGCGTGGACGATCGCAACCGCTTCGCGCGTCCCGGCGGCCGCATCCCGCACGAAGCTCCGGTCGATCTTGATCGACGAGAAACGCGTACGGCTGAGATAGCCCAGCGACGAATGGCCGACGCCGAAATCGTCGAGACTGAGCCGGACGCCGAGATCGAGCAGCCGCTCCAGGACCTTGGTCGCGCCGAGCGCCTCGGTCAGGAACACGCTTTCGGTAACCTCGAGTTCGAGGCGATCCGCGGACAAGCCGGTGTTCGCCAGCGCGGAGGTGACCGTCGTCACGAAATTGGGGTTCTGGAGCTGGTCGGCGGACACGTTGACCGCAACGCGGATGTCGGACGGCCATTTCGCAGCCTCCTCGCACGCCGTCCTCAGCGCCCACGCCCCGATCGGCGCGATCAGGCGGGCGTCCTCAGCGAGCGGAATGAACTTTTCGGGGGCGATGACGCCGAACCGTGGACTGGTCCAGCGCAACAGCGCCTCGAACGCGACCAGCCTTTCGCCGCGCGCATCGACGACCGGCTGATACTCGAGGTGCATCTCGCCATTCTCAAGCGCCGTGCGAAGCGCCATTTCGAGGACACGCCGCTCCTCCGCCTTCACGTGGAGTTCCGGCTCGTAGGTGCGGTACACCCCGCGGCCGGCATCCTTGGCGCGGTAGAGGGCAAGGTCGGCGGAGCGGACGAGCATCTCCGCGGTACGTCCGTCGCGCGGGCCGATCGCGATGCCGACGCTGGCACCGATGTACAGCGTGTGCGCGTCGATCTCATAGGGTCGCGACAGCGTCTCGATGATCCGTGCCGCAAGGTCGTCGATCGCACCCGCATCGCTCGCGCCCCGCACGATGACCGCGAATTCGTCGCCGCCGAGCCGCCCGCACAGGCTGCCGTCCCCCATCAAGCCCTCGAGCCGTTCGGACACGCACCCGAGCAGGCGATCGCCGATCGGATGGCCGAGCGTATCGTTGACCGCCTTGAACCGATCGAGATCGAGCATCATGAACGCGTAGCGACCACCCCAGCTGTCGGCCTCGGCCATCGTCCTGACGAGCGTCTCGTTGATCATCAGCCGGTTGGGCAGCCCGGTCAGGACATCGAACCGCGCCATCCGGTTGATCCGGTCTTCCGAAGCGCGCAGTTCGGTGATGTCGGACGTGACGCCGCGAAATCCGTAGAATTCGCCATCGTCGCCAAACCGGGGGGAGGCGGCGATTTCCCACCATCGCAGATCACCGTTGATCGTCACCGGCAGGCGGACGTCGCGAAAGCTGTCGCGACGGCGCAATTTCTCGGCAAGTGTCCGGAGTTCGGGCGCGAACTCCCCACTGTCCCAGCTCGGGCCGGCCAGCAGTTGCAGCAACGGCATCCCGTCGATCTGACCGGGATCGAGCCCGCACGCGACCGCGAACCGCGACGACGCGCGAACGATCCGGCGCATCGCGTCGGTCTCCCACAGCCAGTCCGCGCCGGTATCCTCGAACTCGCGGAGGAGGAGGCTCACGGTCTCGTCGCGTTCGTTCAGCGCGATCTCGTTGGCGCGGATCAGGACGAGTGCGCGGGCACGGCTGACGCATCCCGCCATCAGCACCAGCGTGAAGCCCAGGATCCCGATCGCGGCCGATGTCGTACCGGCGACCAGCAGCTGGATGACCATCGATGCGCCGAGATATCCGAGGAAAATCAGCGTCGCGAGTGTCAGCGGCGCCATCGCGAACGCCGCGGCCGTCATCAACAGGGTCAGCGTGATGCCAAGCCCGGCGGTCGTGCCCGAGGGAGCATGCGTACAGAACAGGATCGGTACGCACGACCAGCCAAGGCCAAGCGCCAGGCCCTCCCACCCGGTCTTGCGCAGGTCGTGGACGCTCGCCTGGCTTTCACCAGTGTGCGGGACGGCGAGACGCCGGAACGCGACCGCGACGGCGATTGCGACGAGCAACGCGGACCATGTCGTGACCTGCCACGCAGGGACGGTCGCGCTGACCAGGAACCCGGTGGCCAGTACCGCCGCCAGATTGGTCGAGAGCAGGACCAGTGCCATCTTGCGGCCGGCGAACAACTGCGCGGCACGGATGCGGCTCCATTCGACATGGTCCGCCCCGCCACCGCGGAGTCCCATCAATCTGAAGAGATCGACGGCCACGCGGCGTGACGGAGAAGGCGGTGCAGGGCTCACGGCGTCGGTCATAGGTCCGCTTGGTTATCAGATCGTTCTTATCGACCAGCGTGACTGTAATTTAGTTCGATCTGGGGCAATCCACGCCGTCGTGGACGTCCTTGCATAGTTTCATTCGCGTGTCAGCGATGACCGCGCGACACGCACCCCGTCTCAGGCAGGGCGGTCTCAGGCTGCGATGTCGTACGGCTTGATATCGCCACTCAGGTACAGGTTGCGCGCCTTGGCCCGGCTGAGCTTGCCCGACGAGGTGCGCGGCAGGGTACGCGGCGGGATCAGTTCGATCAGGCAGTTCATGCCCGTCACCGACCGCACGCGCTCGCGGATCTCGTCGCGCAGGCGCAGGCGTTCGGCTTCGTCGGAACTGCGGCACTGGACCAGCACGGCGGGGGTTTCCTCGCCGCCGGGCGTGGTGATCGCGAACGCGGCGATGTCGCCGGCCTTGAAGCCGGGGAGCTGTTCCACCGCCCATTCGATGTCCTGCGGCCAGTGGTTCTTGCCGTTGACGATGATCATGTCCTTGGCGCGACCGACGATGTAGATGTAGCCGTCCGACATATAACCCATGTCGCCGGTATCGAGCCAACCGTCGGCCATGCAGGCCTCGGTCGCGGCATCGTCGCGGAAATAGCCGACCATGACCGACTTGCCGCTGCACCAGACCTTGCCGATAGCGCGCTCGGGGAGCGGCGTGCCGTCCTCTTCGCGGATCTCGATTCGCATGTCGCGGACCGGCTTGCCGCAGTTGACGATCGCACGGTAGCGCTGCGGTCGGTCACCGCCGCGCGAGCCGCCCGACAACTGCGTTTCCTCGACGAGTTCGACGCGGATGCCTTCGCCCGGCGGCATCAGCGAAACCGCCAACGTCGCCTCGGCAAGGCCATAGCTCGGCAGGAACGCGCTGGCCTTGAAGCCCGCATCGGCAAACGCGTCGACGAACGACTGCATTACGTCGGGACGGATCATGTCGGCGCCGTTGCCCGCGACCCGCCAGCGCGACAGGTCGAAGCGATCGCTCGCCTTGGTCTGCGAGGACATGCGGCGCGCGCAGATATCGTAGCCGAAGGTCGGCGAATAGCTGAGCGTGGTGCCCTCGTTCCGGCTGATCAGATCGAGCCACGCGAGCGGTCGGCGCGCGAAATCCTCGGTCTTCAGGTAATCGGTCGAGACTTGGTTGGCGATCGGCGACAGGAAGCAGCCGACCAGACCCATGTCGTGATACCAGGGCAGCCAGGAAACGCAGCGATCGGTGTCGCAGACTTCCATGCCGTGGCTGTGCGCGGCGAGGTTGTTCAAAAGCGCGGCGTGCGTGATGACGACGCCGTGAGGGAAGCGCGTCGATCCGCTCGAATATTGCAGGTACGCGATGTCGTCGGGCTTCGCCTCGGGCAGCGTCGCGACCGCGGCCTCGCGCACGGCGAACTCGGACCAGTCGATCCCCACGGTACTCGACAGCCGCGCGGCTTCGCCCGCCATCTGCGCGAGTTCGGGCGGAAAGATCAGCATCTTCGGATCGCAGCTCGCAAGCTGGACGCGGAGCTGTTCGATGTACGAGTCGCGACCGCCGAACGAGGTTGGCAGCGGCAACGGCACGGGCCATGCGCCGGCATAGACGACGCCGAAGAACAGCGCGGCAAACTCGGGGCCGGTCTCGGCGACGAGCGCGATGCGGTCGGCAGGGGCGACACCGGCGGCGATCAGGCGATCGGCCATCGCGCGGGCGTCGGTACGGAGTTGCGAATAGGGGTAGGGATGCGACAAAGTGCCGCGAGCGTCGTGGAAATTAAGCCCGCGGTTACCGCTGGCCGCGTAATCGAGTGCTTCGCCCAGCGTGCCGAAATCGGCGAAACGGCGCGGCAGGGCGTCTTGGGTCGGCGTCGCAACGAGTGCCGCTACGGTCATGCCGTCCTTGTTAGCCGTGTCGGTCGTCATCGCAGTTCCTGCCTTGGTTCGTCGCGGCGCTCGAACACACCACGCCTATCTTTAGTCTAGCCGTTCAACTTCGGGTGCCAGTGTGGCACAATGATGGCGTGACCGATGATAGCCACAGCGAAAGCAACGCGTTTCCTCCGCCGCTGGATGCCGGCGACCGGGAAAACGGCGCATTCGACGATAGCGGTGGCACAAATCGGCGCGGCGGCAAGAGCTGGGGCAAAGGCGGCGGCAAGGGCGGCGGCAAGGAGCGCGGCAAGGACCGGGCGCGCGAGCGTCCTGCGCCGAAACCGCTCGATGCCGCGGCGCTGGAACAGATGGCGCTGCGCTATGTCGAGCGGTTCGCGACCACGCGGGGCCGCCTGACCGATTACCTGATGCGGAAGATCCGCGAACGGGGCTGGGACGGGGGCACCGGCGCGGCACTGGCGGAGCCCGGCGAACTGGCGCAGCGGATGGCCGATCTCGGCTATGTCGACGACCGCGCCTTTGCCGAGCAACGCGCTGCTGCGATGCAGCGACGCGGGCTGGGTGCTCGCCGAGTCGCGGGCGCGTTCCGCGAGGCCGGCATAGACGAAGGCGACGCGGAGTCGGTCGCGCCCGCCATCGCCGATCGCGCAGTCGAATCGGCCCTCGCCTTCGCACGACGCAAGCGAATCGGCCCCTACGGAACGGGCGACGGCGACCGGAAACTTCATGAGAAACAGCTCGCGGCGATGCTCCGGGCGGGTCACCGGTTCGATCTTGCACGCAAAATTGTTGCTGCACCGCCGTCCGACAGCCCCGAATCGATGGATTTCGACTGAGCGTCGCAACGGATTCATTGCGACTGCGACGAACCGTGCTAGCAAGGCGTCCAGGGGTGTAACAATGCGTAACGACACGCAGCAGGTGCTGACATGCCGGTAGAGGTGGGGCCAGTGGAAGCGGGAACGACGACGCTCGAGGGTGTCAGCGAGGGCGTCGCCGCGGCCGAAACGCGCGCGATCGGCGGCGTCATCAAATGGTTCGACGTCACGCGCGGGTTCGGCTTCGCAGTGGCGGACGACGAGACCGTCGGCGATATCCTCGTGCACTTTTCCGTCCTGCAGGCGCACGGCCGCCGCAGCCTCCCCGAAGGCGCGCGCGTCGAGACGCTGTCGGTCCAGCGCGGCCGCGGGTTCCAGGCGCGCGAGATCCTCTCGATCGATCTGACCAACGCGGTCGAGGAGCAGGTTCGGGCACCGATTTCTCCTGACCGGATTGATCCGATCGCGATGATCGACGCGGCGGGACCGTTCGAGGCAGCGTCGGTGAAATGGTTCAACCGGTTGAAGGGCTATGGCTTTCTGGTACGGGGTGCCGATGGCAGCGACATCTTCGTCCACATGGAAACGCTGCGCCGCGCCGGGATCGAGACGGTCGAACCCGACCAGCCGCTCCGCGCGCGCGTGGTCGAAGGGCGTAAGGGGCCGCTTGCCGTCGCGGTCGAAGAGGATCTCGGATGACATTCGTTGCGAAGGCCGTGTTAGCCGCGGTGCTGGCGCTGGGCGTCGGCGCCGGGGGTGTCGCGTACATGAATAGCCGCGCGGACTCGGACGTGGCCGCGGTCGCTACGCTGCCGCTGACGATCAAGAGCGCGAACGGGACGCACGCGTTCAAGGTCGAGAGCGCGAAGACGGAGGCCGAGCAGGCGCGCGGGCTGATGTTTCGCACCGACCTGAAGCCCGATGGCGGCATGCTGTTCTGGCCGTATCCAGCCAAGGGTGGCGAACCCGTGGTGGCGAATTTCTGGATGAAGAACACGCCGAGCCCGCTCGACATCCTCTATATCCGCGCCGACGGCACGATAGCCCGCATCGCCGAGAATACCGTGCCGTTTTCGGAGCAGCCGATCCCGTCGGGCGAGCCGGTCGGCGCGGTGCTGGAACTGATGGGCGGCCGCGCTTCGGAACTGGGGATTGCCGAGGGCGATCTGGTGACGTGGGACAAGGGCGCGAAATAGGCGCGCGAACCGTTTGACCAGTGGCACCACCCCGGCGAAGGCCGGGGCCCAATTGGGGAAGGTCGCTGTAACGGCGAACAGCGCTTCGTTAGCGACGTTACCCAATTGGGCCCTGGCCTTCGCCGGGGTGGGATATGTGACTAGCCGACGTCTCCAGCCAAGTGTTTCCCCGCGAAGGCGGGGACCCAGTCTGGGCTCCCGCCTTCGCGGGAGAACAAGGAAGCGGAACCGTTGCACGCAGGAGCGTTAAACGGCGAACTCCACGATCGTCCCCCCGCCAGGGGAAGGATCGTTTAGAGGGGCGTGCGACGCCTTCCCCCATCATCGAGGTTGAAGCCCGCCTCCACTCGGGTTAAGCGCCGGTCATGGGTTTTCTCGCATCGACTTTCACGTGGTGGAACGGCGCCACCCTCGGCACCAAATTCGGCTTGCGCAGCATGGCGAAGAAGGGCGAGGACGCGCTCGGCAACGTCTATTACGAAGGTGGCAAGGACACCGCCGGCAACCCGCGCCGCTGGGTGATCTACCAGGGCGCGACGGACGCGAGCCGCGTGCCCCCGGCGTGGTTCAGCTGGCTGCATCATCAAGTCGACGACGTGCCCGATCGCGCATTGCCGCCGATCCGTGCGTGGCAGAAGCCCGCCGTGCCGAACATGACCGGTACCGCGCTCGCCTATCGTCCTGCGGGTGCGCTCGAAAAGGGCGGCCACCGTGCCGCCGCGACGGGCGATTACGAAGCCTGGACGCCCGAAGGGTGATCATGCGCTGGCTCGCCGCGGCCACGTTGGTCGTGGCGTTGGCGGTGGGCGGCTGGTTCGGATACCGCGCGCTCACCACGCCCGCGACGAAGGTAGCCGCGGTCCAGCAGGACCTGCCGGGCGCCGACGAGCAGGGCAATTCCTCGATAGAGACGATCGATACCGGCGCCGCCGCGGTTGCGAATGGGGGCACCCCAATGGCACAGCGCGTCGCGGTGCTAGGCCTGCTCAACAAGCGTAATGGCGAAACCCGCGAAGTGCGCCTCAAACCCGGCCAGGCAACCCGCATGGGCGACGTCGTGCTGCGGTTGCGGGCGTGCGAACAGACCGCGCCGTGGGAGCAGGAGCAGCTGACCGGCGCGTTCGTACAGGTGCTAGTGCGCGGCGTAGACACGCATTGGCGGCGGACGTTCTCAGGCTGGCTGTACAAGGAACGCCCGGCGCTGAACGCGGTCCAGCATCCGGTCTACGACGTCTGGACCAAGAGCTGTGCGATGATCTTCCCGGAGACCGGCCCCGATACCGCGCCGCCTGCGGACGCCTTGCCTGCCAAGCGATCGAGCGCACGGAAGTCGCCGGCGGCCGAGGATGCTCCGGCGGCGGACGAGGGCTTGAGTGCGCCTTCGAGTGCCGCGCCCAGCAACGCGACGTAATCCGCGCGCTCGATCTCGATCGCTCCGAGCGAGGCGAGATGCGAGGTCTGGAACTGGCAGTCGAGCAGCGTGAACCCGCCGGTCCGCAGCCGCGCGACAAGGTGCGCGAGCGCGACCTTGGAGGCGTCGGTAGCGCGGCTGACCATGCTTTCGCCGAAGAACGCGCGGCCAAGTGACAGGCCGTAGAGCCCGCCGACCAGCTTGCCGCCGTCCCAGCATTCGACCGAATGCGCGAACCCCATCGCGTGCAGCGTCTGGAAAACGCGCTCTATGCCGTCGTTTATCCACGTCTCGGGGCGTCCCTCGACGCTCTCGGCGCAGAGCTGCACGACGCGTTCGAACGCGGTGTCGACGGTGACCTGGAACCGGTTCGCGGCGATCGTCTTCCTCAGCGAGCGCGACAGCTGGAATCCATCGAGCGGCAGGACCGCGCGGCGGCGCGGCTCGACCCAGTACACACTGGCGGCATCGCGGCTGTCGGCCATCGGGAACACGCCGACCGAATAGGCGCCGAGCACGAGTTGCGGGTCCAAAACGTCGCTCATGCGGTGAGCCGGTGTTCGATCCGGCGCCAGAGGTCCGCAAACGCCTGCGAGGCAGAGGACTTCGGAGCGAATACCCCGACCGGCGCGCGCTTGACCGCCATCGACTCGATGTTGCTCGCCATCGGGATGACCGGCCAGTCGGGGTGACGGGACAGCGCCTCGGCATGCAGCGCACGACGCTTGTCGACCATCACATGGACCGGCAGCAGCGGCGTGCGGCCGCCCAGATGCTGGACCACCGCGTCGTATGCGCGGGTCGACAGCGGGGAGGGAATGACGGGGATGACGATCAGGTCGGCGGCGCGCATCACCTGATCCGCGGTCTCGGTCAGTCCCGGCGGGCAATCGAGGATCACGCGGTCGTAGGCCGCAAGTTCGGACAGGAGCTTGGCGAGCCGCTTCTTCTTGTCCATCTCGTGGAACAGCTGGTCGAGGCCGCGTAGCGACGCGTCGGCGGCGATCAGGTCGAGATGCGTGTAGGCGGTCGGCCGCGCCTGCTTGGCGACCGCAACGTCCTTCGAGAACATCGCCTGCGCCTGGTCGGCCTTGCCGGGTCCCCTCAACACCCACGTGGACGCCGCCTGCGGGTCGAGATCCCACAGCAGCGTCCGGCGCGCGGACAATGTCGCGGCGCACCACGCCAGGTTCACCGAAAGCGTCGTCTTCCCGACGCCGCCCTTGAGGCTGTAGATCGCAACGGTTGCCATCAGACTAGCGTGCCGGTCCGCGGCAGTGAGGGCAAGAGTGTGCAGCGCAAAGAAAAACGGCCAGCGGATGATCCGACGGCCGTTTCGTAATTCCTAAACGTAGAAACTTACGCGTGGCAGATCTGCGCCGACTTGCCTGGCGCGGTCAGCGTGACGCTCGATTCGTCGCCGGTCATCGACCAGCCGCCCTCGGCGGTCTTCGGCGAACCGGCAACATCCGACTTCAACGTCGTCGCGAGGCCGTCCTTCTTGGTCTTGACCACCGCCTGCTTGTCGCCCTGGAAGAACGTCACGTAGAGCAAGCTGTTGTCCTTGCAGCGCAGCGTCTTCTCGGACTTGATCGCAGGCGGCAGCTCGACTGGCGCGGCGTTGGCGAGCGTGTTCGCCATCGGATCGGGATTGCTATCCAGCACTTCGGGCGTAGCGGGCTTGGAGTTGCAGGCTGCCAGCACGAGCAGCGCGGCGACGGCGGTCATGGGGAGGATTTTCATAGCGGGATCTCGCTTCGCGCATGCAGCATGGAGCGTCAAGGCTTATGGTTTGCGGTACCATCGCATCGCTACGAACGGGGCGGCGACGAACGGGGTGGGACGAGTGTTGGATCGGACGGTTCGCGTCATTCGCGTAGCGGACGATCCTGCTTCGCGACGTCGCCTGGAGGGTGGAGACGGTCTTCCACCATCGCCAGCGGCGTCGCGATGTGCGCCGCTATCAGGGTATCCCCGATGGTTTCCATCAGGTCCGACGCTTCCGTCAACAACGCCAAGGCATGCCGATATCTATCCACGTACCCGCTCCAATCGATATTCACTCTATTAACACGGATGTCATCACGTTTAACATAGATCATGTAATCTAGGGAATGAACCTTGAATGAAAAGCGCGTCATCGAGGCGCGGGTTTTGCGTTCAGGCATTTAACGCCCGAAACTTTCGCTCGCTTGCTCCGGGCGTAGCGCCACGCCACATAGCGGCGATGCACACGACACCTGACACGCTCGCCCTGATAGGAAATACCCCGCTCGTTCGCCTGAAAGGGCCCAGCGAGGCGACCGGCTGCGATATCTTCGGCAAGTGCGAATATGCGAACCCTGGTGCATCGGTGAAGGATCGCGCGGCGCTGTTCATCGTCGAGGATGCGGAGCAGCGCGGCTTGCTCCAGCCGGGTGGGACGATCGTCGAGGGCACTGCGGGCAATACCGGGATCGGCCTCGCGCTGGTGGCGAACGCCAAGGGCTACAAGACGATCATCGTCATGCCCGAGACGCAGAGCCGCGAGAAGATGGACACGCTGCGCGCGCTCGGTGCCGAACTGGTGCTGGTGCCGGCCGCGGCATTCTCGTCGCCATGCCATTTCGTCCACACGTCGCGGCGCATCGCCGAGGAGACGCCGGGCGCAATCTGGGCGAACCAGTTCGACAACACCGCCAATCGCCGCGCGCATATCGTCGGGACCGCGGAGGAGATCTGGGCGCAGATGGGCGGGCGGATCGACGGCTTCACCTGCGCGGCGGGAACCGGCGGGACGATCGCCGGGGTCGGGCTGGGGCTTAAGGCGAAGGACGAGAGCGTCTGCATCGCACTCAGTGATCCGCATGGTGCTGCGCTGTATAATTACTACGCTCACGGCGAGTTGAAGGCGGAAGGATCTTCGGTCGCCGAGGGGATCGGGCAGGGGCGTATCACCGCCAATCTGGAGGGTGCGCCGATCGATACGCAGTTCCGGATTTCGGATCAGGAAGGCTATGCCTGGGTCCGGCGACTGCTCGACGAGGAGGGGCTCTGTCTCGGGCTGTCGTCCGGGATCAACGTCGCCGGTGCAGTGGCGCTGGCCAAACATCTAGGCCCCGGCAAGCGGATCGCGACCATCCTGTGCGACACCGGATTCCGCTATCTTTCGACGCTGTACGATCCCGAATGGCGCCAGGCGAAGGGTCTGGCTTGAGCGGTCCGGTTCCCCAGAATCGACAGATGCGCGGCAGTCGGGTATCGAGGTGGGGCAAGATGAAGTCCTCCCAAGAACCCTCCCAGACGATGCAGCGCATCAAGGTCGGCATGATCGGCCTCGCCGCGGTCGTGCTGCTGATCGGGCTCGCGAGCGCGATCATCGGTTCGACGAATCGCGAGCGGCCGGTCGCGACCGCCGGCACCGCGCAGGCGGACGTAGTGGCGAACATGGGCGTTTCGAACGTCACCGAGGCCGCCGGAGCGGGTGAACCGCTCGCAGAGATGGGCGTCGCCCCAAGCGCCAACGCACAGGCCCCCGCGCAGTAATCTGCGACATTGTGCGCTGGGCAGGCGCTGGCTTCCGTCAATACACACCACCCCGGCGAAGGCCGGGGCCCAGTTGGGAAGGTCGCAGTAACGGCGCGCCGCCTCAAATTATCAATGCCCCCCAACTGGGCCCCGGCCTTCGCCGGGGTGGTAACGATCGTTGGCTTGGCTTTTTAGCGCATTACCTCCTCCAAAATGATCTCCAGTGGGGCCCTGGTTCAGACCGTCTGCCTTGAATTGTAAGGTCGTGACGCTCCATAAGATCCCCGGATTTCCCCAGCCCTGACCACTACCCGTTCCCGGTCACATCCATTCCGCACGCAAATTCACCCGGACTGAGCGTCGAAACCGGCGTTGAATTCGTCCAATCCCCAAAAATCCCGTTGCGTCCCCGAAGCGCTATGGTAGATGGAGGTTAATACAGGGGCATTTTCATCGTTCGCTGAAAACGCGGTCGAAACGTAGCGATGGCTGCTTTTCGAAGCGGTGAAGCGTGCGCGCCAGTTCGAAGGGTTTTGGCGTGTCGGTACGGGGTCGCTATCAAGGAGACGGTATCGGCCTTGTCGACGACAAGGGCCGGGTAGCCATCCCCTCGGCACTCCGCACGATGCTCTCGGCAAATGCGCCCAAGGCAAACGGCAAGGACGGCGGGACCATCATCATCGGCGCGCATCAGAAGAATCGCTGCCTGGTCGCGTACGATCCCGGTTACGTCGACATCCTCGCCGAGCGCCTCGATCGCCGCGAATCCGAGAACACGTCCGAGAACGGCGAGTACGACTACAACATCAAGCGCGCCGCCGCGTCGGGCGAAGCGGTGCCGTTCGACGGCTCCGGTCGCTTCATCATGCCCGCGTTCCCGCGCTTCTATGCGGGCATCAAGGGCCATGCGTTCTTCTACGGCGTGCTCGACTACATCGAGATCTGGGACCCCGCGACGCTGATCGCCACCGACGGCATGCCCCCCGTCGTCAAGGAGATGGCGCGCTTCTACATGGCCGAGAAGGGGGTACAGCTGTGAGCACGCCCCCCGTCATTGACGCGTCCGCGCCGCATATCCCCGTCCTGCTCGACGAAGTCCTGGCCGCGCTTTCCCCTGAGCCCGGCGAGACGATGGTCGACGGCACGTTCGGTGCGGGCGGCTACACGCTGGCGTTGCTCAAGTCTGGCGCGCGGATCGTCGCGTTCGATCGCGATCCAGACGCGATCGCCAATGGTCGCGCGATGGAAGACGCCGAAGAAGGCCTGACGCTGATCACCGCGGACTTCTCGGCGATGGCGTCCGAACTCGAATCGCGGGGCCTTGCCCCGGTGGACGGCGTGACGCTCGATATCGGCGTGTCGTCGATGCAGCTCGACCAGGCCGAGCGTGGCTTCTCGTTCCAGTCGGATGGCCCGCTCGACATGCGGATGGCGCAGGCCGGCATGTCGGCGGCGGACTTCGTCAACGAGGCGGACGAGAACGAGATCGCCGACGTGCTGTATCAATATGGCGACGAACCAAAGTCGCGGCGCGTGGCGCGCGCGATCGTCGCGGCGCGCCCGCTGACGCGGACCGGCGAGTTGGCGCACATCGTCCGCCGCGCGCTCGGCTACAAGGCGCACGACAAGAAGGACCCCGCGACGCGCGCGTTCCAGGCGATCCGGATCCACGTGAACCGCGAGCTTGGCGAACTCGCCGACGGGCTGCTGGCGGCCGAACGCGTGCTGAAGCCCGGCGGTCGGCTCGCGATCGTAACCTTCCACAGCCTCGAGGACCGGATGGTGAAGCGCTTCCTGCGCACGCGTTCCGGGGGCTCTCCTTCAGGTTCGCGTCATCTTCCGCAGGTGAAAGCCGTTGCGGAACCTAGTTTTTCTCATGTCGGCCGCGGTGTTCGCGCCGGCGAGGCCGAGATCGCACGCAACCCGCGTGCGCGCTCGGCGACATTACGGACGGCGCGGCGGACCTCCGCGCAACCCTGGACGGAAGAGGTGACGACATGACGGCGGCGTATCGGATGAAGGGTGTGGGCTGGTTCGGGGGCTGCGTGGCCGTCGTGCTCGGTTTCTACCTCGTGTCGCTGCAGGTCGCCGCCGAGCGCAAGAAGCTGGAGGCGGTCAATGGTCAGATCCGCTCGGCGCAGCGCGACATCCGTGCGCTTGAAACCGAGTTCGACACGCGGGGTAATCTGGCCCAGCTCGAGCGCTGGAACGGCGATACGCTGGCGCTGTCGGCGCCGACCGCGGGCCAGTTCGTCGTGAGCGAGGCCGCGCTCGCGGCGCTCGACGTCAACAGCCTGCGCGCGGACGGGGTCCAGACCGCCGCGCTGCTCGTGCCGTCGGGTGCGGGGTCCGTCGTCTCCACGTCGATCGTTCCGGTTACCGCTGCTCCTGCCGTGGTGAAGCTTGCTCCGGTGCAGATGGCGCAGGTTACCGCGCCACGTGCGATGAACGTCGCGATCCAGGCTGCGTCGAAGACCGCGCTCAAGCCGGTCGTGATCCGCGCGTCGGTGTCGACGCCGCGCTCGGCCGAGGCCGCACTGGTCCGCGCCGCCAAGACCGAACGCCTCGCCGCCGTCGCGAAGGTCCGTCCGCAGGCGGTCGCGATGCTCGACCGGAAGCTGCTGTCCGACACGACGCTGGGTGACATCATGAGCGGCGCCCGCTCCGAGAGCCGTAAGCGGCGGTGACCGCCTTGGTCGCCCGGCCCGTCTCACAGCAACGTAGCGCCAACCAGCGTCATGCACTGGTGGCGACGGCGCACACGCGCCTGATGATGCTGATGTTCCTGTTCGGAGCAGCGGTGCTGGTGGTGGTCGGTCGGCTCGGAATGCTGGCGGTGCAGGCGTCGCTCGCCGATCCGCAGGCGCGCTCGGCGGCGATTGCGGCGCGCGGGGATATCGTCGATCGCAACGGCGCGCCGCTCGCGCGGACGATCGATGCGTGGACGATCGCGGTGCACCCGAAGAAGCTGATCGGCGATCCGACTGAGATCGCCAGCAAGCTCGCCGCGCTGATGCCCGAGGCGGGCGACCAGGCGCATTATTATGCGCTGCTGACGTCGGGCAAGAGCTTCATCTATCTCCAGCGGCGCGCGTCGCCGGCGCTGGTCGAGCAGGTCAACGCGATCGGCGAGCCCGCGATCGTGTTCGACCGCGATACGCAGCGGCTGTATCCGCAATCGACGATGGCGGCGCATGCGCTCGGCTTCCTGTCGACCGCGGGCCACGGCATGAGCGGGATGGAGCGCGTGCTCGACGACCGGCTGACCAATCCTGCGCTCAACGGCACGCCGGTCGCGCTGTCGCTCGACAACCGCGTCCAGGCGGCGATGGAGAGCGAACTCGGCCGCGCGATGACGACGTTTTCCGCGCGTGGCGCTGGCGGTATCGTCCTCGACGTGTCGACCGGCGAGGTGATCGCGATGGTCTCATTGCCGACGTTCAACCCCAATCGCGTCGGCATGTCCGGCAGCGAACAGCTGCGCAACATCACGACCCAGAGCGTGTTCGAGCTTGGCTCGACGTTCAAGCCGATCACGATGGCGACCGCGATGGATACCGGCGTGGTGACGTCGTTCGCGCGGCGCTTTGACGCGACGCACCCGCTGCAGGTCGGCCGCTTCACGATCCACGACGAGCGCGGCGATCCGAAGCGCTGGCTCAACATGGCCGAGACGCTGATCTATTCGTCGAACATCGCCACCGCGCGCGTTGCCGACGAGGTCGGGCCCGCGAAGATGGAGGCGATGTTCAAGAAGCTTGGCTTCGATACCAAGCCCGATATCGAACTGCGCGAGAAGGGCCGTCCGTTGTGGCCGAAATACTGGGCGCGGACGACGACGATGACCACCGCCTACGGCCACGGCATCGCGGTGACTCCGCTGCATCTGGCAAGCGCGTATGCGGCGCTGGTCAATGGCGGGATCTGGCGGCCGGCGACGTTGCTCAAGGTCGCGCCGGGTCATGCGGTTGCCGGTCGTCGCGTCATCAGCGAGCAGACGAGTGCGCGGATGCGGCAGATGCTGCGGCTGATCGTTCAGCGCGGTACGGGTCGCAAGGGCGATGCACCGGGTTACCGGGTCGGTGGCAAGACCGGAACGGCCGAGGCTGCTGTGTCGGGCGGGTATGATCATTCGCGCAACGTCGCAACGTTTGCCGCGGCGTTCCCGATGGATGCGCCGCGCTATGTCGTGCTGGCGATGCTCGATTCGCCGCTCGGGACGAAGGAAACCGCCGGGTGGAAGACTGCGGCGTGGAATACCGCGCCGGTGGTCGGCCGGACGATCTCGCGCGTCGGTGCGATCCTGGGCGTCGTGCCCGACGCGCACCGCGACATCGACGTGTCTGACATCCTGCCGACTTTGTGGCAGGACCCGTCGCGTACACAGCCGACCGGGCAATGAGGACTATTGCATGAAACTCGCAGCGCTGACCGACGGGACGGAAGAGGCGCAGGTGACGGGGTTCGCGATCGATCACCGCAAGGTCGCGCCGGGCACGGTGTTCGGCGCGTTCGAAGGCGCGCGCGTCAACGGCGAGGATTATATCGAGGACGCGATCCGGTCTGGTGCGATTGCAGTCGTGGCGCGGCCTGGGCTGACGGTCGAGGGCGCGACCTACATCGCCGATGACAATCCCCGGGAGCGGTTCGCGCAACTGGCGGCGAAGTTCTTTGCGCCGTTTCCCGAGACTTCGGTGGCGATTACCGGGACCAACGGGAAGACGTCGTGCGTCGAGATGACCCGGCAGTTGTGGCGGATGGCGGGGTTTCATGCGGCATCGATCGGGACGCTGGGGGTTACGACTGCCGACGAGCGGGTTACGACCGGGCTGACGACGCCCGATGTCGTAACGTTCCTGTCGAACGTGGCGGGGCTCGCGCGCGAAGGCGTCACGCACCTCGCGTTCGAGGCGTCGAGCCACGGGCTGACGCAGTATCGGACCGAGGGGCTCAAGGTGGCTGCCGCGGCGTTCACGAACCTTAGCCGCGACCATCTCGACTATCACGGCGACATGGCGGCGTATTTCACCGCCAAGATCCGGTTGTTCTCCGAGGTACTGTCGACGGACGGTGCGGCGGTGGTGTGGGCGGATGATCCGCAATCGGCGCGGGTGATTGACCTGGCACGCGAGCGCGGCAATCGGCTGATCACGGTCGGGACGCAGGGCGAGACTTTGCGGCTCGTGGGCCGCGATCCGACTTTGCTCGGGCAGGGGCTGACGATTGAGGCCGAGGGCCAGACTTACAAGGTCACCTTGCCGCTAATCGGCGCATACCAGGCGGCGAATGCGCTGGTATCTGCTGGGCTGGTGATTGCGACCGGTGGCGATGTGGCCGCGACGATCGCCAATCTCGCGCGGTTGCAGCCGGTCCGCGGGCGACTCGAACGCGCGGTGATCGCGAACTCCGGGGCCCCGGTGTACGTGGATTACGCGCATACACCCGACGCGTTGGAAGCGGCAATCGCTGCGCTGAAACCGCACGCAGGCGGCAAACTGATCGTGGTATTCGGGGCAGGCGGCGACCGTGACACCGGCAAGCGCGAGACCATGGGCCAAGTCGCGGTGCAACACGCCGACCGCGTTATCGTGACCGACGACAATCCTCGGACCGAGGACGCGAGGGCTATCCGGTGCGATGTGCTGAAGGGTGCGCGCGGCGCTGAGGAAATCGGCGATCGTCGCGCGGCGATTTCTGCCGCGGTGCGTGAGGCAGGGCCAGAGGATATCGTGCTGATCGCAGGCAAGGGCCACGAACAAGGCCAGATCGTCGGCGACATGGTCCTGCCGTTCGACGACGTGACCGTCGCGCGGGAGTGCGCGGCGTGAGGGGCACGGCATCGTCATTCCCCTCCCGCCTGCGGGAGGGGCTAGGGGAGGGCGCGACGTACGTACTGGCGTCCGCTCTGTTTGGTCAGCCCCTCCCCCGACCCCTCCCGCAAGCGGGAGGGGGGAAGTGAGCTTGTGGACTTCAGTTGAGATCGCAGCGGCTACCGGTGGTGTGGCGTCTGGTGACTTCTCCGTCAGCGGCGTCGCGTTCGACTCGCGGGAGGTTGGCCCCGGCGATTTGTTCGTGGCGATGAGGGGCGACGCCAGTGACGGGCACCTGTTCCTCGACCAGGCCTTCGCACAGGGCGCCTCGGGCGCGATTGTGACCGAGGCTTGCGCGCACCCTCACGTGCTCGTCGTCGACAGCTTCGTTGCGTTGCAGGCGCTTGGACGGGCTAGCCGCGCGCGCTCCTCAGCCACGATCATCGGTGTCACCGGTTCCGTGGGCAAGACCAGCGCGAAGGAAGCCCTGTTCGCCTGCCTCGACCGCGCCGCGCCCGGCGAGGTGCATCGCTCGGTCAAGAGCTACAACAACCACACCGGCGTCCCGCTGAGCCTCGCCCGCATGCCCCGCGACGCGAAGTTCGGCGTGTTCGAGATGGGGATGAACCACGCCGGCGAACTCGCCGAGCTGACCCGGCTTGTTCGCCCGCACATCGCGATGATCACTGCGATCGCGCCTGCGCATACCGCATTCTTTCCCGACGAGAGCGCGATCGCCGATGCCAAGGGGGAGATCTTTGCCGGGCTCGAACCGGACGGGACCGCGATCGTGCCCTATGACAGCCCGCACCGCGACCGGCTGCTCGGACACGCCGCACCCCATGCCGCGCGCATCGTCACGTTCGGCAGCGAGAAGGGCGCCGATGTCCGCGCGATCGAGGCGATGCGGCTGCCGACTGGTGGGACGTTCGTCACCGCGCGGATGGGGCAGGGGGCCGAGCACGAGCTGAGCTTCACGATCGCGCAGCCGGGCGCGCATTGGGTGTCGAATGCGCTCGGCGTGCTGGCGTGCGTGCAGGCGGCCGGAGGCGATCTCGGACTCGCCGGGCTGGCACTTGCCGAACTCGGTGGCTTGCAAGGTCGTGGCGCGCGGTCGCTGGTGACCGTCGGCGAAGGCCAGGCGCTGGTGATCGACGAGAGCTACAACGCCAACCCTGCATCGATGCGCGCGACGTTAAGCGTCCTCAGCCACGAGCCGGGCCGCCACATCGTAGTACTCGGCGAGATGCGCGAACTGGGCGAGGGCTCCGACGACTATCACGCCGCCCTCGCCGAGCCGATACTCGCCGCGCGCGTCGAAATGGCGCTGATCGTCGGTGAAGCGATGGCGCCGTTAGCGCAGGTGCTTGAGGGACAGATCGAAACCGTCCATGTGGGCGACGCTGCGGCCGCGCTCGCGTCGTTACGGACGATCCTGGCGCCGGGCGATGTCGTGCTCGTCAAGGGATCGAACGGGGTAGGCCTCGCTCGCGTCGTAGCGGGTCTCCAGGCTGGCCTCAAAGGCGGGATTATCTGAATGTTGTACTGGCTCGCCGAGCATCTGGGGTTTCCCGGCCTGCTGAACCTCATCCGCTATCAGACGGTGCGGACCGGTGGCGCGGTCGCGACCGCGCTGATCATCGGCCTGATCATCGGGCCGAAGTTCATCGGCTGGTTGCGCGTACGGCAGGGCAAGGGCCAGCCGATCCGCGCCGACGGTCCGCAGTCGCATCTGTCGAAGCGCGGGACGCCGACGATGGGCGGGCTGATGATCCTGACCTCGATGTGCCTCGCCATCTTCCTATGGATGGACCTGAGCAATCCGTATGTCTGGGCGTGCCTGTTCGTGACGCTCGGCTTCGGGACGATCGGGTTCCTCGACGACTATGACAAGGTGCGCAAGGCGAGCACCGCGGGAATCAGCGGGCGCACGCGGTTGCTGCTCGAGTTCATCATCGCCGGTGTCGCCGCGACGATCATCATGTCGCAGAACGGCCCGCATCTGTATCTGCCGTTCACGTCGCGCATGTATCTGGATCTCGGCTGGTTCTTCCCGGTGTTCGCGGCGTTCACGATCGTATCGTTCGGCAACGCGGTGAACCTGACCGACGGGCTCGACGGGCTGGCGACGATGCCGGTGATCATCGCCAGCGTCGCGTTCATGGTGATCGTATACTTGGTCGGGAACGTGAAGTTCGCCGATTACCTCGGTATTCCGCATGTCCCTCGCGCGGGTGAACTGGCGATCTTCTGCGGGGCGATCGTCGGCGCGGGGCTCGCATTCCTGTGGTTCAATGCGCCGCCGGCCGCGGTGTTCATGGGCGATACCGGGTCGCTGGCTTTGGGCGGCGCGCTGGGAACGATCGCCGTCGTCGCGCATCATGAGATCGTGCTGGGGATCATCGGCGGCCTGTTCGTGATCGAGGCGCTGTCGGTGATCATCCAGGTGTTCTTCTACAAACGCACCGGCAAGCGCGTGTTCCGGATGGCGCCGATCCACCATCATTTCGAACAGCTCGGCTGGGCCGAAGCAACGGTGGTAATTCGATTCTGGATCATCGCGCTGGTGCTGGCGCTGGTCGGCCTTTCGACGTTGAAGTTGCGGTGATCGTTGCCGAGGCCTGGCGCGGGAAACGCTATGCGGTGCTGGGGTTGGCGCGGTCTGGGGCTGCGACTGTGCGTGCGTTGGTTGATGGCGGGGCGCAGGTCGTTGCGTGGGATTCCGACGAGGCGAAGCGCGACGTCTTTACTCCCTCTCCCCTCCGGGGAGAGGGCTCGTGGACGTTGCGCCGTTGGATGATCTGTCGGGCTTTGACGCTCTCGTCGTATCGCCGGGGGTACCGTTGAATACGCATCCGCTTGCCGCAACCGCGCGAGAGGCCGGCGTTCCAGTCATCGGCGACATCGAACTCTTCGCCCAAGCCCGCGCAGACCTCCCCCCGCACAAGGTCGTCGGCATTACCGGCACCAACGGCAAGTCCACCACCACCGCACTCGTCCACCACATCCTCAAGACCGCCGGCATCCCCACGCTGATGGGCGGCAACATCGGCCTGCCGATCCTCGAACAGGGGGCGCTCCCCGAGGGCGGCGTCTACGTGCTCGAACTGTCGAGCTACCAGATCGACCTGACGCAGACGCTCGATTGCGACGTCGCGGTGCTGCTCAACATCACGCCGGATCATCTCGACCGCTATGACGGGTTCGAAGGCTATGCGGCCTCCAAGGCGCGGCTGTTCGCGATGCAGTCGGCCGAGCATGACGCGGTCATCGGCATCGGCGATGCGCCGTCCGCCGAGATCGCGCGCGGGCTGTCGGCGAAGGGCGAGCACCTCACCAAGATCGCGCCCGGCGTGTGCATGGATCAGACCAGCTGGCCGACGCTCCAGGGCCCGCACAACGCCCAGAACGCACTCGCCGCGATCGCCGTGGTCAAGGCGCTGGGTGTGAGTGAGGTCGATATCGACCGCGGCCTCACAAGTTTCACGGGCCTGCCGCACCGCATGGAGCAGATCGCCGCGTATGGCGGCGTTGCCTATGTCGACGACAGCAAGGCGACCAATCCCGAGAGCACTGCGCCGGCTTTGGCTGCGTTCGACCGGGTCCACTGGATCGTCGGCGGCCGCGCGAAGGGCGACGACCTCGACGCCTGCAAGCCCGCCTTCGGTCACGTCGTCCACGCCTACACGATCGGCGAGGCTGGCCCGAAGTTCGCCGAGATTTTGAAAGACTCTATGCCCGTCGATAACGTCGGCACGCTCGACGCAGCGGTCCGCATTGCCGCCGCAAACGCCAGACCCGGCGACACTGTTTTGTTATCCCCAGCCTGTGCTAGCTTCGATCAGTTTCGCGATTACGAAGCGCGCGGGGCGGCGTTCCGCGCTGCGGTGGAGTCGCTGGCATGACCGATATCCGCGCTGGAACCATTGACATGGGCACACCGAAGACCAGCATCGTCGCCAAGATGAAGCGGCGCGGCGGGCGCGGCGATCAGTCGCCGCTCGGCACGTGGTTCTGGGATATCGACCGGATGCTGCTGCTCCTGACGTTGTTCCTGATCGCGATCGGGCTGATCGCGGTGGCGGCGGCGTCGCCGGCCAGCGCGGTTCGCTATTCGGGCGAGCACCACAAGATCGCGCCGCTCTATTACTTTTGGCGACAGTTGATGTGGGTCGGCGTGTCGCTCCCCGTGCTGTTCGGCGTGTCGATGATGCCCGTCTCGATGGCGCGGCGGATGGCGATCGGCGGGTGTGCGCTGTTCGTGCTGATGCTGATGGTGACGCCGTTTATCGGGGTCGAGGCGAACGGCGCACGCCGCTGGCTCGGTGTCGGGTTCGCGCAGTTCCAGCCCTCGGAGTTCCTGAAACCGCTGTTCATCGTCACGGTCGCGTGGCTGTTGTCGTTACGCGCGAAGGATGCCGAGCTGCCGACCGTGCTGATCACCGGCGCGATGACCGCGGGCGTCGCGGTGCTGCTGATGCTGCAACCCGATTTCGGCCAGACGATCATCTTCTGCTCGGTCTGGATGGCGCTGCTGATGATCGCGGGGACGCCGGCCAAGGTGATGCTCGGCCTCGTCGCGATGGCGCCGGCGGGGCTGATCGCTGCGTATGTCTTCTACGGCGTGGCGCGGTCGCGGATCGATGCGTTCCTGTTTCCGGGTGTCGAGGGTGAGGGCGCGGGCGATCACTTCCAGACGAATGCGGCGCATAATACGCTGACCGCGGGGGGCTGGACCGGGACGGGGCCAGGCGCGGGTGCGGCGAAGTTCGGGCTGCCCGAGGCGCATACCGACTATATCTTCTCTGTGATTGGCGAGGAATTCGGGTTGATCGCGTGCTCGGTGATCGCGGTGATTTTCCTCGCGATCGTCGTCCGCGTGTTCGTCAAGCTGCTGGACGAGCAGGACGAATTCAAATTGCTCGCGTCCGCCGGCCTTGCGACGCAGTTCGGTGCGCAGGCGCTGGTGAGCATGGCGGTGAACACGGGGCTCGCGCCATCGAAGGGTATGACGCTGCCGTTCATCAGCTATGGCGGGTCGTCGATGATCGCGTTGTCGGTCGGCATGGGGTTGCTGCTGGCGTTTACCCGGCGCAATCCGTTTCTCACGCGGAGCCCCTATGTCGTCCGCTGGAGTGGTGAATGAGTAAGCATTACGTCCTCGCAGCCGGTGGCACGGGTGGACACATGGTCCCGGCAGCGGCGCTCGCGGCCGAACTGACCAAGCGTGGCCACCGCGTCGCGCTGGTCAGCGACGCGCGCGGCGTGCGCTTTCCGGGGTTGTTCGAGGATATCCAGACGCATGTCTTGCCGGCGGGACGCTTTACCGGTGGACCGCTTGGGTGGGCTCGGGCCACGCGGGAGATGTGGCGCGGGCGGGCGATGGCGCGCGAACTGTACCGGACCTTCAAGCCGGCGGCCGTGATCGGCTTCGGTGGCTATCCTGCGTTGCCGGCATTGCTGGCGGCGTTCGCGGACAAGATTCCGACTGCGGTGCATGAGCAGAACGCGGTGCTGGGGCGCGTGAACCGCTTCGTCGCGGGGCGCGTGGACGCGATCGCGACCTCGTCCGAGCCGACCGAACGCCTCGCGCCGAAGCTGCTGGGCAAGGCGCATCTGGTCGGCAACCCGGTGCGCGAGGCGGTGCTGGCGCTGCGCTCGCGGCCCTATCCGTTGCTGGAGGAGGACGGGATCTTCCGCGTGCTCGTGACCGGCGGCAGCCAGGGGGCGAGCATCCTGTCGCAGGTCGTGCCTGACGGACTGGCGATGCTGCCGGTGACGTTCCGGCGGCGGTTGCAGGTGACTCATCAGGCGCGGATCGAGGATATCGACGCGGTGCGTGCGAAGTACGCCGAGCATCATATCCCGGCCGAACTGGCGACGTATCTGCCTGATATGCCCGAGCAGCTGGTCTGGGCGCATCTGGTGATTGCGCGTGCGGGGGCGTCGACGATTTCGGAACTGACCGCAGCGGGTCGGCCAGCGATCCTGGTGCCGCTGCCGGGGGCGACCGACGACCACCAGACCGTGAACGCGCGCGAGATCACGCGGGCGGGCGGCGCGCGGACGATCGCGCAGGGAGACTTTACCGCAGTGGAACTGGCCAAGCAGATGCAGAAACTCGGGCTCGATCCGGCGGCGTTGCAGAACGCGGCGGGGCGTGCGCGCAGTTGCGGGCGGCCGAACGCGGCGAGCGATCTGGCCGATCTGGTCGAGAGCCTCGATGCGCCATTGTCGCGCATTCCGGTCGGCGCGCCCTCCAAGCCCAAGGCGCAGTTCGCATGAAGGGTGTCGCAACGGATATCGGCACGATCCATTTCGTCGGCATCGGCGGGATCGGCATGTCGGGCATCGCCGAGGTGATGAAGAACCTCGGCTACCGCGTGCAGGGCTCGGACGTCGCCGAGGGCTATGTCGTGCAGGGACTGCGCGACAAGGGCATTCCGGTCGCGATCGGCCACGCCGCGTCGAACATCGGCGACGCCGCCGTCGTGGTCGTGTCGACCGCGATCGTGCGCTCGAACCCCGAGGTTGAGGCGGCGCTGAATGCGCGCGTGCCGGTGGTACGGCGGGCGGAAATGCTCGCCGAGCTGATGCGCCTGAAGTCCACGGTCGCGGTCGCGGGCACGCATGGCAAGACGACGACGACGTCGATGGTCGCGGCGCTGCTCGATGCGGGCGGGGTCGATCCGACGGTCATCAATGGCGGGATCATCAACTCGTACGGCTCGAATGCGCGACTGGGCGCGAGCGACTGGATGGTCGTGGAAGCGGACGAGAGCGACGGCAGCTTCCTGCGGCTCGACGGCACGATCGCGGTCGTCACCAACATCGATCCCGAGCATCTCGATCATTACGGCTCGTTCGACGCGGTGAAGGATGCGTTCGTCGAGTTCGTCGAGAACGTGCCATTCTATGGCGCGGCGCTGCTGTGCCTCGATCATCCGGAGGTGCAGGGGATCCTGCCGCGGGTGCGCGATCGTCGGGTCGTAACGTACGGTTTCTCGGCGCAGGCGGATGTGCGCGGGGTCGAGGTCACGCCGATCCCGGGCGGCAACCGCTTCGATTGCGTGGTGCGCGAGCGTGATGGTGCGACGCGGACAATCTCGGGAATCGAGATGCCGATGCCGGGGCGGCACAATGTGCAGAATGCGCTGGCGGCGATCGGCGTGGCGCTGGAACTGGGGATTGCGGATGCGACGATCCAGCAGGGGTTTGCCAAGTTCGGTGGCGTGAAGCGGCGGTTCACCAAGGTCGGCGAAGTGGCCGGTGTCACGATCATCGACGATTACGGGCATCATCCGGTCGAGATTCGGGCTGTTCTTGCAGCGGCGCGTGAAGGCGTGAAGGGTCGCGTGATCGCGGTGGTGCAGCCGCATCGCTATTCGCGACTTGGCAATCTGATGGAGGACTTCCAGACGGCCTTCAACGATGCGGACCGGGTGCTGGTGACGCCGGTCTACGCCGCCGGCGAGGCGCCTGTGGAGGGCGTCGATGCGGCGGCTCTGGTCGAGGGGTTGAAGCGGCGCGGGCACCGGTTCGCGGGTGTGGTTGCTGACGCGGATGCGCTGGCGGTGGAACTGGCGGCGACGATCGAGGCTGATGACATGGTCGTCTGTCTCGGCGCGGGCGACATTACGAAATGGGCTGCCGGTCTGGCCGACGCGATCGCCGCCGAGCGCGCGAAGGTGCTGGCGTGAGTGGCGCGTCGCAAATCCTCCCCGGCACGGGGAGGGGGACCATGCAAGGCATGGTGGAGGGGGACGTCCGCGAGCGTAACGCTTCTGGCAGCGCCCCCTCCACCGCCTTTGGCGGTCCCCCTCCCCGTGCCGGGGAGGATCTGCGTGGTACTCTGACGGCTAATGGCAGTCTGGCGGACTTTATCTGGTTTCGTACAGGTGGCCCGGCGGAGTGGCTGGTGCGGCCTGCGGATGTCGAGGATTTGGCGGAGTTGCTGAAGGCTCTCGATCCTTCGACGCCGGTGCTGCCGGTTGGTGTAGGCTCGAACCTGATCGTGCGCGATGGCGGCGTGCCGGGGGTCGTTGTGCGATTGCCTAAGGCGATGGCCAAGGTTTCGGTGCAGGACGGCCGCGTTCGTGCGGGTGCGGGTGCGATGGGGATTACCGTTGCCAGTGCCGCGCGGGATGCTGGGATTGCCGGGCTTGAGTTTCTGCGTGGGATACCGGGTACTGTCGGCGGAGCGGTTCGGATGAACGCGGGGGCTTATGGTCGCGATGTCAGCGATATTCTGGTCGAGGCTACCGTTGTCACGCGGTACGGTACGGTCGAGACCTGGTCCGCTGAGAAGCTTGGTTTCACCTATCGGCATTCTGACCTTCCCGCTGGTGCGGTTGTAGTCGAGGCAGTGTTCTCCGGCACGCCTGGCGAGCCTGCCGTGATCAGTGCGGAGATGGATCGGATTGCCGCCGAGCGCGAGGCTTCGCAGCCGCTCCGTTCACGCACCGGGGGCTCGACGTTCAAGAACCCCGATGGCCACAAGGCGTGGGCGTTGATCGACGCGGCCGGGTGTCGGGGGCTGACTCGCGGCGATGCGCAGGTCAGCGAGAAGCATTGTAATTTCCTGCTGAACCTCGGGTCCGCGTCGAGTGCGGAGATCGAGGCGCTGGGTGAAGAGGTACGCGACAAGGTGAAGGCGCATTCGGGGGTGACGTTGGAATGGGAAATCCAGCGGGTTGGCATCGCTGCTCCCTCTCCACTGCGGGGAGAGGGTCGGGGTGAGGGGCAGCCAAGCAGTGCTGCGCCCGCGCTCTCCACCAGCGACGCGGCCGGTGATGGCGGGCGCCCACCCCTCTGTCCCCTCCCGCATGTGGGAGGGGAGGCATGACGGTGGCTCTTCACATCGCGGTCCTGATGGGCGGCTGGTCGGCGGAGCGTGAGGTTTCGCTGATGTCGGGTAATGGCTGTGCGGATGCGCTGGAGTCGCTCGGCCACCGGGTTACGCGGATCGATATGGGGCGGGACGTCGCTGCCAAGCTCGCCGAGGCTCAGCCCGACCTCGTATTCAACGCGCTGCATGGGACGCCGGGGGAAGACGGCTCGGTGCAGGGGCTGCTCGACCTGATGGGTTTGCGCTACACGCATTCCGGCCTCGCAACGTCGGTGATCGCGATCGACAAGGTGCTGACCAAGCTGTTGCTCGTCCCGGCGGGCGTGCCGATGCCGGGCGGGCGGATCGTCAAGTCGGCGGATCTGTTCGAGGGCGATCCGATGGCGCGGCCGTATGTGCTGAAGCCGGTCAACGAGGGATCCTCGGTCGGCGTGGCGATCGTCACCGACAGCGGCAATTACGGCAATCCGATCGCGCGCGACAGCGTTGGCCCGTGGGGCGAGTTCGACGAACTGCTCGCCGAGCCGTATATCCGTGGGCGCGAACTCACGACCGCGGTGCTCGGCGGCAAGGCGCTCGGCGTGACCGAGTTGAAGCCCAAGAGCGGCTGGTATGATTACGACGCGAAATACACCGATGGGATGACGGTGCACGTCTGCCCGGCGGAGATTCCCGACGAGATTACCGACGCCTGCAAAAGCCTCGCGCTCGAAGCGCACCGGTTGCTCGGCTGCAAGGGCGCGTCGCGGTCCGATTTCCGCTGGGATGACGAGCGCGGCGTCGACGGGCTGTTCCTGCTCGAGGTGAATACGCAGCCGGGGATGACGCCGCTGAGCCTCGTGCCCGAGCAGGCACGGCATATCGGCATGAGCTATGCCGAGCTGGTGCAGGCGATCGTCGACGAGGCGATCGCGGATCACCCCTCTCCATGAGCCGCACGATCAAGCGCGGTCCGCCGCCCAAGCGGCCCGCCCCGCGGCGGAAGGTCGCGGTCAAGAAGGTGTCGGTGATGGACCGGCTGGTCGGGATGCTCCCGGTCAGCGAGGACACGCTCCGGAAAATCGCGACGTGGTCGATCCTGGGCGCGGGCGGGGCTGTGGCGATCGCGGCGGCGACGTGGGTCGGCATCCCGGGGATGATCGGCGCGGCGGTGGCCGAGGGCGCCGGACGGGCGGGCTTCAAGGTCGAGCAGATCGAGGTGACCGGCCTCAAGCGGATGGACCGGATGTCGGTCTATGCGGTCGCGCTGGAGGACAAGCAGAACCAGACGTCGATGCTGTCGGTCGACCTGGAAGCGGTGCGGCAGAAACTGCTGCGCTATGGCTGGATCGCGGACGCGCATGTGTCGCGGCGGCTGCCGAATACGATGCTGGTCGATATCGTCGAGCGCACGCCCGCGGCGGTATGGCAGGACAATGGCCAACTCACGCTGATCGATTCGTCCGGCGTGCTGCTGGAGCCGGTCCAGCCCGACGCGATCCCGAACTTGCCGCTGGTGATCGGGCCGGGCGCGGATCGGCAGGAGGCGTCGTACCAGACGCTGCTCGCCGCCGCGCCAGCACTGAAGCCGCGCGTGAAGGCGGCGACCTGGGTCGGCAATCGGCGCTGGGATCTCACGTTCGAGAGCGGCGAGACGTTGGCGCTGCCCGAAGACGGTGCGCCGCGCGCGCTGGTGAAGTTCGCCGAACTGGATGGGGCGCGGCCGTTGCTGGGGCGCGGCTGGATCCGGTTCGACATGCGCGATCCGACCAAGCTGGTCGCGCGCAAGCCGGGTGCGAGCCTGGCGCACAGCGTCGACGTGCCAGCGCCGGCCAGCGTGGGGGCTGGCGCGCCGGCAACGGGCGAGACTACGAATACTCCGTCGCAAACGGCGGGCGCGAACGTAACGGGCGGGGAGGGATGACATGGCAAAGGTGGCACCGGAAGGGCTGATCACGGCGCTCGATATCGGGTCGTCGAAGGTTTCGGCGATGATCGCGCAGAAGGGGGACGGGGGCGAACTGATCGTGCTCGGCACCGGCCAGCGCGAGAGCCGCGGCGTCAAGCGCGGCTATATCGCCGACATGGCGACGACCGAGGCGGCGGTACGCGAGGCGGTCGAGCAGGCCGAGCGGATCGCGGGCATCAACATCGAGAACGTCTGGGTCGGGTTCTCGGCCGGGGGGCTCGTGTCCGATGTCGCCGAGGTCGAGTTCGAACTGGGCGGCCACCGCGTCGAGCAGCAGGATATCGATGCGTTGCTCGCCGCCGGGCGCAACTCGATCGATCCGCAGGGCCGCATGGTGCTCCACGCGCAGCCCGCGCTTTATACGCTCGACGGGCTGACGGGGGTGAAGACGCCGCTCGGGCTGCATGCAGACCGGCTCGGGGTGCACATCCATGTCGTCGCGGCGGACGGTTCGCCGGTACGCAACCTCGATCTCTGCGTGCGGTCGGCGCACCTCGAAGTGAAGTCGATCATTGCCTCGCCGGTCGCGACGGGCTTGGCCTGCCTCAGCGACGAGGAGCGCGAGCTTGGCGTCGCGCTGGTCGAGATGGGCGCGGGGATCACCAACGTGTCGCTGTTCGCAGGGGGCATGCTGGTCGGGCTGACCTCGATCCCGATCGGTGCGCAGGACATTACGGATGATATCGCCAGCGCGTTCGGGACGCGGCGCCAGAATGCCGAGCGGATGAAGTGCTTCCACGGATCGGCCAATGCGAGCCCTCGCGACAATCACGACATGATCCCGGTCATGCCGATCTCCGCGGAGGACGGCGCGGGCGAGGGGGCTCAGATCACCAAAGCGCAGCTGATCGGCGTGATCCGGCAGCGGCTCGAGCATCAGATGGGCGAAGTGCGCAACGCGCTCACCAAGCTGAAGTTCGAGGGGCCGGTCGGGCGTCAGGTCGTGCTGACCGGCGGTGGTGCCGAGCTGAAGGGCATCGCCGACTATGCGCAACAGGCGCTCGGGCGGTCGGTGCGGATCGGTCGACCGCGTGGCCTGACCGCGCTGCCGGAAGCGCATGGCGGACCGGCGTTCGCGACGCTAGCGGGGTTGGCCTTCTACGCGGCGACCAACCCGATCGACCTTCGCGGGCTCGCGCCGCAGCGGACGACGGTGCATCGGCCAAAGGGTATGGGCATGATGCGCAAGTTGATTCAGGCGGCACGCGCGAATTATTAAGAGTTTCGAGGGCGCTGGCGTTATTTCGGCTGGAACAGGCCGTGACGTTGGTGCACACAGATTAATCAGGGGCCCGGCCGTAGCGTATCTACCGGGTTGTGCGGAGAACGGCGATGAGCATCGAATTCCTTAGTCCCGAAGTGGACGATCTAGCCCCCCGCATCGCGGTGATCGGCGTCGGCGGCGCGGGCGGCAACGCGATCGCCAACATGATGCGGGCCGACGTCCAGGGCGTCGACTTCCTCGTGGCGAACACCGACGCGCAGGCGTTGAAGCAGTCGACCGCACCGCAGCGGATCCAGCTGGGCACCAAGATCACGCAAGGTCTTGGCGCCGGTTCGCGTCCCGAGATCGGTCGCGCGGCCGCCGAAGAGACGATCGACCAGCTCGCCAAGATGCTCGAAGGCGCGCACATGTGCTTCATCACCGCCGGCATGGGCGGCGGTACGGGTACGGGCGCAGCGCCGGTCATCGCCAAGGCGGCGCGCGACATGGGCATCCTGACCGTCGGCGTCGTGACCAAGCCGTTCGCGTTCGAGGGCAATCGTCGCGCCAAGTCGGCCGAGGGCGGCATCGACGAGCTGCAGAAGTACGTCGACACGCTGATCGTCATCCCGAACCAGAATCTGTTCCTCATCGCTAACGCGAACACGACCTTCAAGGAAGCGTTCACGATGGCGGACGAGGTGCTCCAGCAGGGCGTCCGCAGCATCACCGACCTGATGGTGATGCCGGGTCTCATCAACCTCGATTTCGCCGACGTCCGCTCGGTGATGCAGGAGATGGGCAAGGCGATGATGGGGACCGGCGAGGCGAGCGGCGACAACCGCGCGCTCGAGGCGGCGCAGAAGGCGATCTCGAACCCGCTGCTCGAAGGCGTCAGCATGCGCGGCGCGAAGGGCGTCATCATCTCGATCACCGGCGGTGACGATATGCGCCTGCTCGAAGTCGACGAAGCCGCGAATCATATCCGCGACCTGGTCGATCCCGATGCGAACATCATCTGGGGCTCGGCGTTCAATCAGGAGCTGGAGGGCAAGATCCGCGTCTCGGTCGTCGCGACCGGGATCGATGCCGATGCGCGTCCGCCGGAAGTTGCACCCGAGCCGACCCGCTCGTTCAGCTTCGGATCGCGTAAGACGGACGAGAATACGTCGTTCCGTCCGAGCGAGCCTGCCGCGTCGTCGGCCGCGCCTGCTGCGTCGTCCGCTGACGAAGAGCCGCTCGACCTGAACGCGTCGTCGGAAGTCGAGCCATCGGCGTCGAAGTCGGATGACGAGCTGGTGCTCGGTGCCGAGACGATGGTGCCGCAGGCCGCGCCTGCGTCGGTTGCTCCTGCTCCTCAGCCTGCGCCCGCACCGCGCACCTATGGCGACGAGCCTTACGGTCGTGGTCCGATCGCGCGTCCGGCTTCGGCATCGTCGGTGCCGCCCGCTCGCGCGCCGATTGCGCCGGCTGTTCCGGTGCCGACGCCCGCTGCCGACGAAGGTGGCGCACGTCGTCGCTGGCTCGCTCCGGGTGCCGAGGCTGCCCCCGAGGCGGTGCCGGCCGCACCGCGCGTGAAGCTCGGCGGTACGCTGTTCGAGCGCATGTCGAATGCGGCACGCGGTGCTGCGAAGGAAGACGGCGAAGCGGCTCCGCAGGACCCGCTCGATATCCCCCGCTTCCTGCATCGCCAGAACAACCAGTAAGCCGGGAATAGCCGAAGTTTCTCAATATCTTGCTGGAAGCTCGTCCTCACGGCCACACGGTCGCGGCTCAAATCCCTCTCCCATCGGGAGAGGGAGAGACGCCAAAGGCGGCGAAGGGTAAGGGCACGCCAAGCAGGGCTACCGCGCTTGCGTACGCAAAACCCTGCATTCGTCGCCGCCCCAGCCCAGTTCGCCGCGCGCATGCGTGCGAGACATTGCCGGTTCGGTCGGGCTGGCGTCTAGACAGATGATCCTCATGACCCGGTCCTCCCATCATCTCCTGACCGCCGCGCTGGCTCTCGTGCTCGCGGCCGTGCCAGCCGCCGCGTCCGCGCAAGCCGTCGTTCAGGCGATCCCCGGCACCACCGACGCGGACAAGCTCGGCGACGTGATGCGGCAGCTCGCGAGTAACCCGCGCAACATCGACGCGCTGATCAAGGCCGGCGACCTGTCGATGGGCCTCGGAGATCTCAGCGGTGCCGCAGCATTGTTCGCGCGCGCCGAGAAGGTGAACCCGCGCGACGGCCGCGCTAAGGCCGGTATGGCCTCGATCCTCGTCCGGTCCGAGCGTCCGGGCGAAGCGCTGCGCTATTATGCGCAGGCGGAGGGCCTCGGCCTCGACCCGCGCAACTTCGCCGCCGATCGCGGGCTCGCCTACGACCTGATCGGCCAGCAGGACCGGGCGCAGCGAGACTACCGCGTGGCACTCCGCGATGCGCCCGACGACGAGACGACGCGGCGCTATGCGCTGTCGCTCGGTATCTCGGGAAAGCCCGAGCTCGCGATCCAGCAGCTCAATCCGCTTCTGCTCAAGAGCGATCGTGGCGCATGGCGATCCCGCGCGTTCATCCTCGCGATGAACGGCGATGTCGCCGGTGCCGAGAAGATCGCCACCACGATGATGCCCGCAGGCACCGCGCAAGGCCTGCAACCCTTCTTTCAACGCCTGCCCAACCTGCCGGCGAGCGACCGCGCCTTCGCGGTGCATTTCGGCGAAGTCCACGCGACCCCTGCACGGCTCGCCGATGCACGCATGGCGCCGCCGCTCGGCATGCTCGCGGCGGACCCGACCGCGCCGGTGCTGATGGCCGCAGTGCCGCCGCAGCCCGCAGTCGCCGCGACCACCGGCAAGAAGGACAAGCGTGATCGGCGCGCCAAGCCCGGCCGAGTAGAGATGGCAGCGGCGACGCGACCATCGTCGACCGCGGTGCCCCCAACGACGTCGGCCTCGATCCCGATGGCGACCACCGCGGTGCGTACGACGCCTATTGCCCCCGCTCCGACGACCTACCCAGCGCCCACCCAGCTTGCCGCTGCGCCGATGCAGATGGTGCAGCCGCTTCCGGCGCGCACGGTTCAGCCGGTTCCGCAGCCGGGTTATTCGACGCCAGGCGTCGCGGTTCAGGGTGCCCGTACCACCCCCGCCGCGGAGACGAACTCCGTGGTGGCGGCCAACATCCAGCCCCGCACGTCGCCCGTGGCTTCGGCAACGACCGCACCGGTAGCGCGCGTGGTACCGGTGCCATCGACGGCCGGCACGCTTCCATCGCGCGTGGCGACGCAGATGGCAGCGATCCCGGTGGGACAAGCACGACCCGATCCGACCAGTGCGGCGAATGCGCTCGCCGCGTCCGCAGCGGCGGCGCCATCGGTTTCGACCCTGCCGACGCCCATCCAGCAGGCTCCCCTGCCGCAGTCCTTGCCCGTACAGAGCGCCAGCACGCCAACCCCCGGCTTCTCCAGTTCGTCAACGCCAGCCCCCGCGGCATCGACGACGGTCGCCGCGGTGTCGCCGCGGACCCACGCGGTGGCGGCGAGCGAGGACTCGATCCTCGCGCGGATCGTCGCGGGCCTGTCGATCCCGGCCTCCGAACTCGACGTCGCGCCGATGCGTCCGGCACCGGTCGTGACGCCAGCCGCCATACCGGTTTCGGATGATGCCGATCGCGTGCTGGCCGAGGCGAAAGCCAAGACCGAGCGCGACGCAGCGGCCAAGGCGGTCGCTGCTAAGACGCTGGCTGCGGACAAGCTTGCAGCCGACAAGAAGGCTGTCCTCGACAAGAAGGCTGCGGCGAAAAAGGCGATCGCCGACAAGAAGGCGCTTGCCGAGAAGAAGGCCGCCGCCGCCGAGAAGCTTGCCGCCGACAAGGCTGCAGCTGAAGAGAAGCGGATTGCGCGCGCCAATCCCGCGCGGACCTGGGTGCAGGTGTCGACCGGGGCGACCGAGGGCGATCTGCCCAAGGCGTGGAAGAAGGCGAAGGCCAAGGCCCCGACCGTGTTCGGCGCTCGCGGCGGTTGGACCGCACCGTGGAAGGCGACCAACCGCGTACTCGCCGGCCCGTTCAAGACCGATGCCGAGGCACGCACCTTCGTCAATCAGCTGGCCAAGGAAGGCGTCTCGACGTTCACCTTCACCAGCGATCCGGGCGAGATCATCACGAAGCTCCCCGCGAAGTGAGCTACCGCGCGCCCTGGGCATCGGACCCGGCGCGCAGCAAAGGACGGCTTCATGAGGAACAGAACGGGTCCGTCCGTGGGCCCCGCGATGCCTTCCAGCGCGACCGCGACCGGATCATCCACTCGATCAGCTTCCGTCGTCTGCGTCACAAGACGCAGGTGTTCATGGCGCCCGATGGCGATCATTTCCGCGTTCGCCTGACGCACAGCCTCGAGGTCGCGCAGATCGGCCGGACGATCGCGCGGACTCTGGCGCTGAACGAGGATCTGACCGAGGCGCTGTGTCTTGCACACGACATCGGCCATCCGCCGTTCGGTCATGCCGGCGAGGATGCGTTGAAGGCGGCGCTAACCGGGCAGGGCGGGTTCGATCACAACGGCCATACGCTGCGCACGCTCGTCACGATCGAGCAGCCGTATCCGTTGTGGAACGGACTGAACCTGACATGGGAAACGCTCGAAGGGCTTGCCAAGCATAATGGACCTGTGCGGCATCCGGGCTGGGCGCTCGCCGCGGCGGATGCCGAGTTCGGTCTCGCGCTGACGAGCTTCTCGTCGCTGGAGGCACAGGTCGCGGCGATTGCCGACGACATCGCCTACGACAACCACGATATCGACGATGGCTTGCGCGCCGGGCTGCTGACGCTCGACCAGATGCTCGCGGTGCCGCTGGTGGCGCGCGGCTGGGACGATGTGCGGCGGCGCTTTCCCGACATCGAGCCGAAGCGGCTGGTCGGCGAACTCGTCCGCACGCAGATCGGGACGATGGTCAACGACCTGATCGCCGAGACGCGCCAGCGGATCGCGGCGAGCGGCGTCACCAGCGTCGACGACGTCCGCGATGCGGGGCAGTGCCTAGTCGGCTTCTCGCCCGAAATGCGCGAGGCTGAGCGCGACCTGAAGCGCTTCATGTACGCCAATCTCTATCATCACCCACGCCAGCTGGCGGCGGCGGATGCGGCGCATGGCATCGTGTCGGGGCTGTTCGCGGTGTACCGCGACGATCCGGCGACGATCCCCGAGGAATGGCGCGAACGGCTGCCGACCGAGGATCCCGACCGCAGCCGGCATATCGCGGATTTCATCGCAGGGATGACGGATCGGTACGCGGTATCGCGCTACCGCGACTTGGTCGGCCCGATCGACCTGCCCGAAGGATTCTGAGCGACTGATCCTCCCCCGCCAGGGGGAGGTGGCTGGCACTTGCCAGACGGAGGGGGAGGACGCGAAACCGCCGTTGTGCTTCCTCCCCCTCCGTCACCTTAGGCGCCACCTCCCCCTTGCGGGGGAGGATTACCTGACAACGCAAAACGGCGGCCGGACCGAGGTCCGACCGCCGCTGCAATTTTCAAAAGCTAACTAGTTCAACGCGTAACCGAAGCGATCCCGCCGGCCGCGCCATTGGCTTCGTTCGTCTTGAACGCGACCGGGACGCCGGCCGAGACACCCGATACGCGGTCGCCGCGAACGATCAGGTGGAACTTCTGGCCCGACGGATAGCGACGGCCGTCGATGACCTGCCGGCCATGGTCCTGCGTCGAGGTATAGACGTACGTGCTGCCCTCATGGACAAAGCTCTGCTTTGCTTCGGCGGCCATGCCGATCGTCGAGGTGAGGGCGGCCGCTGCTGCTGCGATGATCTTGAAAGTATTGCGCATGATCGTGTCTCCCGCGGTGGTGCGTCGAGCCGGATCAGGTCTTCACCCAACTCTCGAGCCAGAGAAATATTGCGGTGCAGCATGAGTTGCAATTGCAAACCCATCCGTCGCGATTGCATCAACTGCAACGATGAACGGCCCCCTGCATGCGACCGGCGCGGCGGGTGACATACTTCCACGACATTTGCCGCGTACACTCGCACGCGAAGGAGAAGTGTCGTGTCTGCTTCCAGTATCGCGCTCAATCGGTTCGGCCTCGGCGCACGGCCAGGTGAAGCTATCGTCGGCGATCCGGCGAAGTGGGTGATGGCGCAGTGCGACCGGTTCGAGCCGCGGCCACCGGTCATCGCGAGCGCGCCGGCCACGGCGGGCATTTCGACAGGTCTCGTCGCCTATTACGCGCAGGAAAAAGCGATCAGGGCGCAATTCGGTCCGCGCACGCCGAAAGCCGCGCTCGGCATGGACGGGAGACCCGCGGTTGCCGTGCCAACGATGTCCGGCGCGATGAGCCCCGCACCCGGGTCGCCGGGCGTTGCACCCTCCGGCATGGCTCAAGCCCCCATGGCGCCGGTGCCGATCGATCCAGGCGCCGCCGCACGACAGGAAGCGCGGCAAGTCATCGGCAAGCAGAGTCGCAACGATTACGGTGCGGCGGTCGCGGCACGGACGATGGCCGCGCTCACCGGCGACGCGCCGTTCGTCGAGCGCCTCGTGCATTTCTGGGCGAATCATTTCGCGGTCTCGACCGAGAAGTTCGAGGTGATGGCGCTCGCCGGACCAATGGAGTTCGAGGCGATCCGTCCGCATGTGCTCGGCACGTTCGCCGACATGCTGAACGCTGTCGAGCGGCATCCGGCGATGCTGCTGTATCTCGACCAGGCGGTGTCGATCGGCCCGGACAGTCCGTTCGCCGTACGGAAAACCCGCCGCCGCACCGGGCTGAACGAAAATCTCGCGCGCGAGATCATGGAGTTGCACACGCTCGGCGTCCGCAGCGGCTACAGCCAAGCCGACGTCACCGAGTTCGCGCGGGCGATGACCGGCTGGACGGTCGCAGGGATCGGTCGTGGTCCCGGCGCTCGCATGCAGGACGATTCGCGCGCGGGCGCGTTCCTGTTCCTCGACGACGTTCATCAGCCCGGCGATCGCACCGTGATGGGCAAGCTCTATCCCGCGGCGGGGGAGGCGCAGGCGCAGGCGGTGCTCTCCGACCTGGCCGTCCACCCGGCCACCGCGACGCACATCGCGACCAAGCTCGCGCAGCATTTTGCCGGCGACACGCCACCGCCGGCGATGGTCGCGCGGTTGAAGACGGCGTTCCTGAAATCGGGCGGCGACCTGCCGACGGTCTATCGCGCGCTGGTTGCGTCGCCCGAGGCTTGGGTGACCCGGCCGGTGAAGTTCAAGTCGCCCTGGGAATGGTATGTCTCGACCCAGCGCGCGCTCGGCACGACGACGGTCCAGCCCGGCGTGACGGTGGGGATGATGAACCAGCTTGGCCAGCCGATCTGGCAGCCGGGGCAGCCGATCGGGTATGACGACGTCGCCGCAGCCTGGGCCGGGCCCGATGCGATCATGCGGCGTGTCGAGGCGGCGGAGCGGTTCGCGGCGCGCGCCGGGCCGGTCGATGCGCGGGCGTTGGCGCCGACTCTGTTCCCCGCCTCGCTCAGTCCTACCACCGCGCAGGGCCTGTCGCGTGCGGAAAGCCCAGCGCAGGCGCTCGCGCTGTTGCTCGTCGCTCCAGAATCGCTGCGGAGATAGTCATGCTCGACCGTCGTTCCTTTCTCTCGACCGGTACGCTCGGCGTGCTTGCCTCCGCGTTCGCACCGCGCATCGCGTTTGCGCGTGCCGCCACCAACAAGCGCTTCGTGTTCATTATCCAGCGCGGCGCGGCCGATGGTCTCGGGACGATCGGCGCGGTCGGCGATCCGGCCTTTGCAGGCGTGCGTGGCGAGCTTGCGGCAGATTTTGCGACGGGCGCCAAGCTCGACGGCATGTTTACGCTGCATCCGGCGATGACCGCGAGTGCCGGGCTCTACACGCAAGGCCAGGCATTGTTCGCGCACGCGATCGCGTCGCCCTACCGGGATCGCTCGCATTTCGACGGCCAGAACGTGCTCGAGACGGGGGGCGCGAGCGCGTACCAGGTCCGCGACGGCTGGCTGAACCGGCTGCTTGGCGTGCTGCCTGCGGACGAGGCACGGGCGATCGCGGTCGCGGCGACCGTGCCGATGGCGCTGCGGGGGCGGCGCGAGGTGGCATCCTATGCACCGTCGAGCCTGCCCGACGCGTCCGACGACCTGCTGCAACGCGTGGCGATGCTCTACGACGGCGACCAGCAGCTTCACGGCCTGTGGAGCGAGGCGATGGCGACGCGGCAACTCACCAGCGATCTCGCGCAGGACGGCGGGCGCAATGCGGCTGCGACCGGTGCGCTCGCCGCGCGGTTGCTCAAGCCCGACACCGGAGCACGGATCGCGATGATCGAGACGGGCGGCTGGGATACGCATACCGGCCAGCGCGGCCGGCTGACCGCGCAGTTGAAGGGGCTCGACGCGATGGTCGCGTCGCTGCAGGCGGGGCTGGGGCCGTTATGGGCGGACACGATGGTGCTGGTCGCGACCGAGTTCGGACGGACCGTTGCGGTCAATGGCACCGGGGGGACGGATCATGGCACGGGCACGTCTGCGATGCTGTTTGGCGGCGCCGTGAAGGGGGGCAGGGTGGTGTCCGACTGGCCCGGCCTCGCCCCTGCTGCGCTGTACGAGGCACGCGATCTGAAGCCGACGATGCAGCTCGATGCGTTTATCGGCGGTGCGGTCTCGTCGCATTTTGGCGTCGAGCCGGAACGGGCGATGGCCGCGCTGTTTCCTGCGAGCGCGAAGACTGCGGCGATCAAGGGGCTGGTTCGGGTCTGAGATCCTTTCTCACTGCCTGACGCCACTTCTGTTCCCTCGCGAACGCGGGGGCCCAGGATCTCGGGCGGTGATCGTGGTTTAGCTGGGCCCCCGCGTCCGCGGGGGAACAGTTATAGCTCGGGCATGCAATGAACGCTGCCCGGCGGAAGCAACCCAATCCAGCGACGGGATTAAAATTGAGCGCCGCGCCGCGATGGTCTAGAGCGCGCGTTTCCTTGACGTACCGGGACTGCCATGACGCTCTACACCCGTTTCGCCGCGCATATCGATGCGGCGCTCGACACGCTGACCGCGGCGGGCATGCTGCCGGACGGTCTCGATCGCAAGAACGTCACGGTCGAGCCGCCGCGCGACACCAGCCACGGCGATCTAGCGACCAACGCTGCGATGGTCCTCGCCAAGCCCGCCAAGACCAACCCGCGCGTGCTGGCCGACGCACTGGTCGCCGAACTGTCGAAGCTCGAGGACGTCGCCTCTGCGAGCGTAGCAGGCCCCGGCTTCATCAACATGAAGCTGACCGACGACGCCTGGCGCGCCGAATTGGCCGCGATTCCCGAGGCTGGTGCCGACTATGGCCGGTCGAAGCAGGGCGACGGGATCACCGTCAACATCGAGTATGTGTCGGCCAACCCGACGGGCCCGATGCACATGGGCCATTGCCGCGGTGCGGTGGTCGGCGATGCGCTTGCCAGCCTGCTGGAGTTCGCCGGTCACAAGGTGATCCGCGAATATTACGTCAACGATGCCGGCGGCCAGGTCGACGTGCTCGCGCGCTCGGTCCACCTGCGGTACCGCGAGGCGCTAGGCGAGACCGTCGAGATCCCCGAGGGCCTGTATCCGGGCGACTATCTCGTTCCCGTCGGCCAGTCGCTCGCGAAGGAGTTCGGCGACCGCTACGTCGGCGCGCCCGAGAGCGAATGGCTGGTTATCTTCCGCACGCAGGCGGTCGTGGCAATGATGGTGATGATCCGTGCCGATCTGGCCTTGCTCGGGATCGAGCACGAGGTGTTCGCGTCGGAGGCCGAACTCCAGGCTGCCAGGAAGCCCGAGGCGGCCGAGGCGGAATTGCGATCGCGCGATCTCGTCTATGACGGCGTGCTCGAGGCGCCGAAGGGCGAGACGCCCGACGATTGGGAGCCGGTCGAGCTGCCGCTGTTCCGCTCGTCGCAGTTCGGCGATGACCAGGATCGCCCGATCAAGAAGTCGAACGGGTCGTGGACCTATTTCGGCGCCGATCTCGCCTATCATTTCCAGAAGAGCCAGAGCGCCGATCAGCTGATCGACATCTGGGGCGCGGATCATGGTGGCACGGTCAAGCGGATCGTCGCGGCGGTCGCGGCGCTGACCGGTGGCAAGACGCGGTTCGACGTCAAGATCGTCCAGATGGTCAGGCTGTTGCGCAACGGGGAGCCGGTCAAGATGTCGAAGCGGTCGGGCAATTTCGTCACGCTGGCCGATGTCGTGCGCGAGGTCGGCAAGGACGTCGTGCGCTTCACGATGCTCACGCGCCGGTCGGATGCGCAGATGGATTTCGACTTTGCGAAGGTCGTAGAGGCATCGAAGGACAATCCGGTGTTTTACGTCCAGTACGCGCATGCGCGGATCGCATCGCTGCATCGGCGCGCGGCGGAGGCGGGGATTACGCCGATGTCGGCCGACCTGTCCCGGCTTGATACGGACGAGCTGGCGCTGGTTCAGCTCGCGGCGCAGTTCCCACGGCTTGTCGAGACCGCCTCGACGGCGCGTGAGCCGCACAGAATTGCGTTCTATCTGTATGACTTGGCAGCTGCGTTCCATGCGCTATGGAATGTCGGTAACGACCGTCCGGATCGACGTTTCCTGGTACTCGAGGATCCGCAGGCAACCGCGGCAAGGCTTTTCCTAGCGTCCGCGATAGGGCAGATTATCCGCAACGGGCTCGCGATCATGGGCGTCGAGGCGGTTTCGGAGATGAAGTGATGGCCGAACACATGGATCTGCGCGAGGAAGACCGGCTTCCCTGGCTCGAAACCGTCGAGCCGGACGAGCAGGAAACCGTCGGCGTCGGTCGCGTCATCGCGTTGGTGGTCCTCGGCCTGGCGGTGCTCGCGGCAATCATCTTCGGAATCTACAAACTGCAACAGCGCGTGCCCACAGGTGACGGCCAGCTGATCGCCGCGCAGGAGGGCGACTACAAGGTCAAGCCCGACGACGCCGGTGGCCTGAAGGTCAAGGGCGAGGGCGACTCGGCGATCGCGACCAGCGCGGGCAAGTCGGGCAACGGCGCGATCGATTTGCGCGGCGTGCCGGAGGCACCGGTCGCGGGCAAGCGTGCGGTTGCGGCCAAGCCCGATGACGCGGCGGGTCGCAATGCGGTCGCACAGGTTCCTGCATCTGGTGGTCGGCTGGTCGCAACGGCACCGCTGTCAGCATCGAAGCCGAATGGTGCTGGCGTGGCTACCGGCGGTTCGCTGGTCCAGCTTGGTGCGTATCCTAGCGAAGCAGTCGCCAACGCGGCCTGGACGAACTTCTCGAAGCGGTTTGCGTATGTCGGAGCGCTTGGCAAGTCGGTGCAGCCGGTCGCGACGGGCGGTCGGACTCTGTATCGTCTGCGCGTGAACGCGGGCAGCGCGAACCAGGCGGCGGATATCTGTGGCCGGTTGCGGGTCGCTGGCGAGACTTGCTTCGTCGCCAGCTAAGGACCGTGGCAATCGGCGGGTGCTGACTGTTTGCCGCTGACCTCGGATTAACGCCGGTTGTCATAGAAGTTTTTGTTGCGCACCGTTCAGTGGCGAGATCACTCCGCCAAGGTGCGACCGGCCTCGCGTAGGACGCTCTGTTTAAGGTTGTGCGCGTTGCGCTGCAGTCGCGCAACGCTATCGCACAATCGATCGTCTTTGCTGGGCTTGACGACTAGTCCGGGCATCACACCACGCGACGATGCTTCCCGCCATATTTACGTCCGATATAGTCGCCGATCTGCGCGACTTCGGTTGCTGCGGCGCGCGCACCATCCATTTGGCAGGGTAGCGGATCGCTGTCGTGATTGGCGACGCGTGCCTGGACCTTGTCGCATAACTCTTCGATGTCCGCGCGCGACAGGACGTTCTTCTCGCGCAGCAGGCAAATGAGGCTTTGGAGGATTACGAGGTTCTTGTCCTCTGGATCCGCCTCGAGCTTCAGGGACGTCGCCATCATGCCTCTCCTTCAATGTTTTCAGTAGACTATGCCGATCTGGACCGGTTGCAAGCCCTAAAGTCGAAAATAGCGTACCGATTGCTCAAAAATGGAGGACTGTCCTTACGGTCTAAGGGAGTTTGGAGCGCCGATTCCGTACCGGATAAATCATCTGCCATTCCTTTCGGATGCTGTCGGTCCGAGTGAAGCCGGGGTGACGGAACGAGTTGGCATGCTTATCTGTGTGCGATGTACAAACCAAAAGCCGGTCTTCCGACGCGCGAGCAGATCCTCGACTTCATCGCCACTTCCGACGTGCCCGCGGGCAAGCGCGAGATCGCCAAGGGCTTCGGGCTCAGCGCCCAGGACAAGATCGGGCTCAAAGCGTTGCTCAAGGATATGGCCGATGAGGGGTTGATCGACAGCGCGCCCGGTCGCGCGTTCCACAAGATGGGCGGCATCCCGAAGGTGACGGTGCTGCGGATCGCCGATGTCGATGACGGCGGCAACGTCTGGGCGGTCCCGGAGCGCTGGGAGGCGGAGGGCGTGCCGCCGCCGCGTCTGCGCGTGCGCGAGCGGAAGCGCGGTGCGCTTGGTGTCGGCGAGCGAATCCTCGCGCGGACCGAGGAGGCCGGAAACGGCTGGATCGCGCATCCGATGAAGGTGCTCGCGCCGGCGTCCGAGCAGGTCCTGGGCGTTTTGCGCGAAGAGGCCGGGCGGCTCTGGCTAACGGGTGTCGACAAGCGAGAGCGACGTGAGTTTGCGGTGGCGGATGCCGGTGGTGCGGCACCGGGCGATCTCGTGCTGGCAGAACTGGGGGGGAAACCACCGAAGATCGCCGCCCGTGTCGTGCAGAAGCTGGGTGATCCGTTCGCAGCCCGCAGCTTCTCACTCATCGCGATCCACAAGCTCGGCATCCCGGACGTGTTCTCGCAGGAGGCGCTCGAAGAAGCGGAGCGGGTCTCGAAGCTGCCGTTGGGGGAGGGGCGTGAAGATCTGCGCGACCTGCCGATCGTCGCGATCGACCCAGAAGATGCGCGCGATCACGACGACGCCGTCTGGGCGGAGGCGGACGACGATCCAACAAATGCCGGCGGCTGGAAGGCGATCGTCGCGATCGCCGATGTCAGCTTCTACGTGCGGCCGAAGTCCGAGGTCGACCGCGAGGCGCGGCGGCGCGGGAACTCGGTGTATTTTCCCGACCGCGTAGTGCCGATGCTGCCTGAGATCCTGTCGGCAGAGGTGTGTTCGCTGAAGGAGGGTGCGGATCGCGCAGCGCTCGCGTGCCATCTGCGGATCGGCAAGGACGGCTCGCTTAAGTCGTGGCGCTTCACACGCGCGGTCGTGCGGATCGCAGCGAACCTTGCGTATGAGGAGGCGCAGGCGATCATCGACGCCTCCTCCCCTCCCGTCTTGCGGGAGGGGGCGGGGGAGGGCGGTGCCGCGCTCGACCCGGTTATAAGTCAGCCAGCCCCTCCCCCGACCCCTCCCGTAGACGGGAGGGGAGATATGTTGGGCGTGCTACAGCCGCTCTGGGCTTGCTGGCACGCGCTGGCCAAGGCGCGTGATGCTCGTGCGCCGCTCGATCTCGACCTGCCGGAGCGCCGCGTGGTGCTCGACGAGCAGGGACGGATCATGTCGGTGTCGCCGCGCGAACGGCTCGATGCACACCGGCTGATCGAGGATTACATGATCGCTGCCAATGTCGCCGCCGCCAAGGCGCTGGAGGCGAAGAAGGCGCCGGTGATGTACCGCATCCACGAGCCGCCGAGCCGCGAGAAACTGGCGGCGCTCAAGGAGTATCTCGAGACCTTCGACGTGCCGTTCGCGCTCGGGCAGGTCGTTCGTCCCGCGACGTTCAACCACATTATCGAGCGGATCGGCGAAGCGGACTTCCGCCCGCAGGTGATGGAGCAGATCCTTCGCACCCAGACCCAGGCCTATTACGCGCCCGGCAACCACGGGCATTTCGGCCTCAGTCTCGGCAGTTACGCGCATTTCACGTCGCCAATCCGGCGCTATGCCGATTTGCTCGTCCATCGCTCGCTGGTGTCCGCCTACGGTCTTGGCGAGGGTGGGTTGCCGGCGGACGATGCGGCCAACATGGAGTCGGTCGGCGAGATCATCAGCCGGCTGGAGCGCCGCGCGATGGAGGCCGAGCGCGACACCACCGATCGCTATGTCGCGGCGTTCCTGTCGGAGCGCGTCGGCCAGGTGATGGACGTGCGGATCACCGGCGTGACCAATTTCGGGTTCTTCGCGACGGTCGAGGGGATCGGTGGCGATGGCCTGATGCCGGTGCGCGATCTGGGTGGCGAATATTTCCGCTTCGACGAGGGCGCGCGGACGCTGACCGGCGAGCATAGCGGCGATGTCTTCGCGCAGGGGCAGACACTGGAGTTGCGGCTGGCAGAGGCGAACCCGGTGTCGGGTGCCCTCCGCTTCGAGATGCCCGAGGGAAAGGGGGCCGCACAGCCTTCACGGGGCGGCCGCAAGCCGGTGCGCGAGATCAAGCGACGTGGTCGCCCGGCGAACATCCGCCATCAAGGCAAGCGACGTTAGGATTTGCGCAAACCCCCCGCGCTATGCGAGATCGGCGCGGGGGGGAGAGTATGCGGGGACTTATTCTAGGCCGATCGCGTCGACGGATCGTCAAGGATTTCGTTGCGGCACGGGCCACGTCGGCTGATCGTGCAATCGCCTATGTCGCGAAGGACGCGCGGATATTTCGCCAACTTCGGGTCTTTGGCGCGATCGTCGACGACGGGGCCGGGCGCTATCATCTAGATGCGCGAAAGCTCGGCGCATTTCGCGCTTCGGTGCGACTACGTGCAGCAGCGATCGTCGGGGTATCGGGCGTTGCGGCAAGCGTTGCGGCGGCGGCGACTGTCTTCGCGCTTGCCGAATAAGCTATCGCCGGTAAATCCGAGCCCATCCGGCGTGCCAATGGCGTTGCGTCCGCATCGGATCCGCGGAGTCATCCCGGCACTGTTTCTGGCACGACATGCGATCGGACCCGACGATGCGATCGCCTTCCTACCGCGTGGTGCTCGGGAGCAGGCGACGTTCGATCGGCTGCGCGCAAACGGCACCGTCCGCGAAACCGCACAAGGCCGCTTCTATTTCGATCTCGACGCGCATTATGCGGCCGTCGAGCGACGCCGACGTCTCGCTGTGCCGATCGCGATCATCGTGTCGGTGCTGATCGCCTGGATCGCCACGCGGTTCTTCCGCGGTTGATCACCCGACCGTGAAGGTAAGCCCCGCCTTCGCCACCAGCCGATCGCGCAACTTCGCCCCCATCAGTGCACCCGGTGTCCAGATCCCGCCATCGCCCTCCACGTCCTGGACGAGGCACAACGCCGCCTCGGCGATCATCTTGCTGGTCGAGCCATAGCCGGGATCGCGGTCGCCGGTGACGACCGCGTCGATCCGCTCGCCATCGGGCATGATGCCCGCGAACAGCAGGTCGTAATGGCCGGCATCGCGCTCCTCCTTCGACGGGCCTTCGCCGGGTTTCGGCCCCTTGTCGCCCGAGAACGGATTGAACTTGGCGATCGCCTCGGCCGCGACCTTGCCGAGATCGCCCAGCCCTGCGACCATCATCTCGTCATAGACGAAGTCCGCACCATAGGCCTCGCCGAGCAGGAAATTGGTGCGGTGGACGTTCTTGGTGTTGATCGGCGCCATCACGAACGGCGCGACCCAGGCCGAGATGGTCGTGTCGTATTCGGGGAGCAGCCCAGTCGGCTGATGTGGTCCCTGGAAGCCGGGGGTGAGCGCGAACGGACTGGTCAGCAGCTTGACGATGCCGGGATCGCGCGCGGCGGCAGCGAGCGTCGCCTTGAGGCTGGCCGCGGTACCGCCCGAGAACGTCCCCTGCATTTTGCGCACGCGGCCTTTCACGCGGGGCGCGGGGATGCCGTATTTGGCCTTCGCCGCCTCCTGCAACGTCAGTACGCCGAGATCGAACGGGATCGAGTCGAAGCCGCAGGAGAACACGATCCGCGCTCCGGTCCGCGTCGCTTCGCCTTCGTGCGCGTCGATCATGTGGCGCATCCACGCGGGCTCGCCGCACAGGTCGACATACCCGGTGCCGGTCGCGGCGCAGACGGCAACGAGGTTGGAGCCGTACAGTTGGTACGGTCCGACCGTCGAGATGACGACGGTGGCACGCTCGGCCATCGCGCGGAGGCTGGCGGGATCGTCGGAGTCGGCAGCGATCAGCGCCGTTTCGGCAGGCGCGTCGATCAGGTCGCGGACCTCCTGCAACTTCGATAGCGAGCGCCCGGCCATCGCCCACCGAACACCGGTGAGATAGGTCTGGACGAGATACTCCGCCACGAGCCGCCCGGTGAACCCGGTCGCGCCGTAGATGACGATGTCGAAGTCGCGCATACCCATCTCCTCTTTCGAGGAGTTTGCGCTCGCTGTCATGGCATCGCAAGCGAAACGCCGTCGCGGCATGCGCCTCGCTATCGTCGTGCCGATCTGCGAGGATCACAATATGGCATCCGATCCAAAAACCGTCGCATTCATCGTCGACCAGCTCGCCGCGGCGGGGGAGGTCTCCGCAAAGCCGATGTTCGGCGAATACGGCGTCTATTGCGACGGCAGGATGGTCGCGCTGATCTGTGACGAGCAGCTCTTCGTTAAACCGACACCGGGCGGCCGCGCGTTCGCAGGGGCGATCGACGAGGCGCCGCCGTATCCGGGCGCGAAACCGTGCCTGTTGGTCGATGCGGATCGCTGGGACGATGCGGAGTGGCTCGCCGAACTCGTCCGCATCTCGACCGCCGAATTGCCGATGCCGAAACCGAAGAAACCCAAGCCCAAGAAGGTCTAGGCGGCCTCGTTGAACTGCAGGCTGGCGAGCCGCGCGTAGAGCCCGCTGTTGGTCATCAGCGACGCGTGCGAGCCCTCTTCGACGATCTGTCCGTCGCTCATCACGATGATCCGCTCGGCCGCACGCACGGTGGCGAGGCGGTGCGCGATGACCAGCGTGGTGCGGTTCGCCATGAGCCGTTCGAGCGCTTCCTGCACGAGCCGTTCGCTTTCCGCATCGAGCGCACTAGTCGCCTCGTCGAGCAGCAGGATCGGTGCATCGCGAAGCAGCGCGCGGGCGATCGTCACGCGCTGGCGCTGGCCGCCCGACAGCCGAGCGCCGCCTTCGCCGAGGAACGTGTCGAGTCCCTCGGGAAGCTTGCGCAGGAACTCAGCGGCGTTGGCGGCTTCGGCGGCGGCCCAGAGCTGGTCGTCGGTCGCGGACCAGTCGCCGTAGCGGAGATTGTCGCGGGCCGAGGCGCCGAAGATGATCGTCTCCTGCGGGACCATCGCGATGCGGGCGCGGACTTCCGCCGGGTCGGCGTCGCGCAGGTCGATGCCGTCGAGCGTCACGCGGCCGGCGTCGGGATCGTAGAAGCGCTGGACCAACTGGAAGAGGGTAGTCTTGCCTGCGCCCGAGGGGCCGACGACGGCGACCGTCTCGCCCGGCTTCACGTCGAGCGAGAAGCCGTTGAGGGCCGCGACGTCGCGCCGCGTCGGGTAGTGGAACTGCACGCCCTCGAACGCGAGCGCGCCGCGTGGCGGCTGGGGCAGGGCAACCGGGTTGGCGGGCGCGGCGATCTCGGGCTTTTCGCGGAGCAACTCGGACAGGCGTCCGGCCGCACCGGCGCCGCGCAACAGGTCGCCATAGACTTCTGTCAGCGCGCCGAACGCGCCCGCGACAATCCCTCCGGTCAGGACGAACGCGGCGATCGCGCCACCGCTGATGCGGCCGGCGGCGACGTCGATCGCACCTTCCCACAGGACCAATGTGATCGACCCGAACACGAGCCCTATGACGATCGCAGTCATCACCGCCCGCAACATAATCCGCGCGCGAGCAGCGGCGAAGGTCGCGGCCACGGCGTCTCCAAATCGGATCGCCTCACGGTCTTCCTGCCCGAATGCCTGCACGACCTTCATCGCGCCGAGCGTCTCGGTGGCGATCGAGCCGACATCGGCGACGCGGTCCTGCGAGGTGCGCGAGTAATTGCGGACGCGCTTGCCGAGCAGCGCGATCGGCAGGATGATCAGCGGGATGCCGATCATCAGCATGCCCGCAAGCTTCGGCGAGATCGCGAACAGGTAGATCAGCCCACCGATGCCGGTGAACGTGTTGCGCAGCGCGATCGACACCGTGCTGCCGACGACCTGTTCGATCAGCGCAGTATCCGACGTGAGGCGCGAGGCAATCTCGGACGGGCGGTTCTCTTCGAAGAAGCGCGGCGTCAGGCGGAGCAGGTGGCGCTGCACGTTGATGCGGATGTCCGCGACGACGCGCTCGCCTAGCCACGACACGTAATAGAAGCGCACCGCGGTCGCGAGCGCGAGCACCACGACGATCATCAGCAAATAGTGGAACGAGTTGGCGACCGACCCGCCTGCACCGGGGCCGAAGCCGCGGTCGATCACGCGCTTGAATCCGTATGGGATGCCGATCGTCGCGGCCGAGGTCATCATCAGCGCGAGCCCCGCGAACGCGATCTGGCGAGGATATTGGGAGGCGTGACGCCATACCATCGCAAGATCGCCGATCCGGCGGGACGTCTTCTCTTCGGGTATCGGCTTGGCCATGCGCGGTGCCTAGCAGCGGCGGGGGTGGCGCTCAACGAGAACCGGGCGTCGCCGAGAGCGGTGATCCGGTCGCGCGGGACGGAGCGGCGATCGATCGCGCGTTGCACTGCGGCAAAATTGCGTTACCACCGTGCAAAGCCCGATGAGGCGAGAGGATACCGCATGCTCTACGATGCCTATGAATTCCAACGTTCGATGATGGCCGGCGCCAGCAAGATGGCGAGCTTCGGCGCGGATATGCTCAACAATCCGGCAAACCCGTTCGCCTATTTGGGCGGCGGCACGGTGGTCGCATCGGCGCTCGAAGTGTTCGCACACGCGAATGCTACTCGCGGCAAGCCGGCGTTCGGGCTCGACACGACGACGATCGACGGCCGCGAGGTCGCGGTCCGCGAGGAGATCGTGCTGCGGAAGGACTTCGGGCAGCTGAAGCGGTTCGTGCGCGAGGGCGTCGAGGGTGGTCCGAAGTTGCTGATCGTCGCGCCGATGTCGGGCCATTATGCGACGTTGCTGCGTGGGACCGTAGAGCGGATGTTGCCGTTCGCGGACGTCTACATCACCGACTGGCGCGATGCGCGCAGCGTGCCGCTGTCGGCCGGGCGGTTCGATCTCGACGATTACATCGACTATCTGATCGAATATCTGGAGACGATCGGCGCGAATGAGGGGCAGGGGGGCACGCACATGCTGGCCGTCTGCCAACCCTCGGTTCCCTGCTACGCTGCTATCGCGTTGATGAGCGCGGACAAGAACCCGTGCCGCCCGAAGACGTTGACGATGATGGGTGGTCCCGTCGACACGCGCGAAGCCCCGACCGCGGTCAACACGCTGGCGACCGAGCGGCCGCATGCGTGGTTCGAGCAGAACGTCATCGCGACCGTCCCGGGCAATTATCCGGGTGCGGGTCGGAAAGTGTATCCCGGCTTCCTGCAGCTTGCCGGATTCATGTCGATGAATCTGGGCAACCACATGGTCTCGCATTGGGAGATGTATAAGCATCTTGTCCAGGGCGATGGCGAGAGCGCGTCGCAGAGCCAGGATTTCTACGAGGAATACCGCTCGGTCTGCGACATGACTGCGGAATTCTATCTCCAGACGATCGACGTCGTGTTCCAGAACCATGCGCTGCCGCGGGGGATCATGACGCATCGTGGACGGCTGGTCGATCCGGCGGCGATCACCGATATCGGTCTGCTCGCGGTCGAGGGTGAGCGCGACGACATTTCGGGCTTGGGCCAGACCAAGGCGGCGCTGACACTGGCGACTGCGCTACCCAACGAGAAGAAGCGCTACCTCATGGCGGAGGGTGCTGGCCATTACGGCATCTTCAACGGCACGCGCTGGCGGGAGAAGATCGCACCGGTAGTGGAAGAGTTCATTACCGCGCACGGGTAAAGAGAATGGGCAGCCCTCCACGGGCTGCCCACAATTAGATCAGGCGATCGAGTTCACCACCGCGTGGCTGCTCGATTCGTCCGAGCGGATCGTGCCGCCGAACAGCATCTTGAGGCGGCCGCCGATCGAGATGTCGGTTTCCCACAACTCGGCGCTGTCGATGTCGAAGCGCAGCAGCGTCAGGTTGGGGTCTTCCTTGCCGCCCGGAAACCATGCCTCGACCTGGTTGTTCCAGAGCTTGTCGATCTGCGTGCGGTCGTTCGACGTCGAGACGTCGCCGGCCATGCACGCGAAGAAATCATGGCCCTTGCCGACGAACTGCGCCATCGCCGCGCCGCCCTTGGCGATGCGGTTGTCGCGGCCAGCGAAGAAGAACAGCGTGTTGGGCTGATCGTCGTCGATCTGCGCGGTCATCGGCTCGGAATGCTGGCCGTCGTTAAGGCCGATCATCACGAACGGGCTGGCCTTCAGCTTCTCGATGAACTTCGCTGCGACTTCCTGCGGGGTATCCTTGTCGGCCATCGTCATTCTCCTATTGGCATGGATTGCCACTGAGAACGGGTGGGGCGGGGGTTGGTTGCGCGGGGACGGCCGATCGGCGCACGCGATGCCGCTTGGTGAAAGCGCATGCGACGCGCCATGGTGAGGACGGCAGCAGTTCTGCTGTCGACCAGAAAGGATCGAGAATGTCTCTCACCGATCTGTGTCTGATACTAGGCGTGCTCTTCGCCTTTGCGACCTTGGTCGTGAAGATAATCGAAGTGGCACGTCGAGGATAAGCACACGGGCGGGGTTCGGGCTGACACTCGAGCCCCAAACGTATTAGAGCCCCGGCCGCTGACACGGCCGAGGCTCCCAGAAAGGCGAGAATGTCCTTCGCCGAACTCTAAATATCCCTTTGCCGGATACCTTGCAAGGTTACAGTACTTCGAACAACCCGGCTGCGCCCATGCCGCCGCCGACGCACATCGTGACCACGACATACTTTGCGCCGCGACGCTTGCCTTCGATCAGCGCGTGGCCGGTCGCGCGGGCGCCGGTCATGCCGTAGGGGTGGCCGATCGAGATCGCGCCGCCGCTGACGTTGAGCAGCTCGTCGGGGATGCCGAGGTTGTCGCGGCAGTACAGGACCTGCACCGCGAACGCCTCGTTCAGCTCCCACAGGCCGATATCGTCCATCTTCAGGCCGAAGCGCTTGAGCAGCTTGGGGATCGCCACCACCGGGCCGATGCCCATCTCGTCGGGCTCGGTGCCGCCGACCGCCATGCCGACATAGCGACCGAGCGGCTGGAGACCGCGCTGCGAGGCGATCTTCTCTTCCATCAACACCGACGACGACGAGCCGTCCGACAGCTGCGATGCGTTGCCCGCGGTGATGGTGAAGTCGGGGCCCATTACCGGCTTGAGCGACTGGAGGCCTTCCAGCGTGGTGTCGGCGCGGTTGCCCTCGTCCTTGGTGATCGTCACGTCCTTGTACGTGACCTCCTTCGTCTCCTTGTTGACGATGGCCATGTTGGCGTCGACGGGGATGATCTCGGCATCGAAATAGCCGGCGGCCTGCGCGGCGGCGGTGCGCTGCTGCGACTGCAGTGCGTAGGCGTCCATCGCATCGCGGCTGATGCCGTAGCGCTTGGCGACGACCTCGGCGGTCTGCAGCATCGGCATGTAGACGTCCTTGTGCATCGCGATCAGCTGGGGATCGGGCGCGACGCGCATCTGCGGGGTCTGGACGAGGCTGATGCTCTCGACGCCGCCGCCGATCGTGATGTCCATGTTGTCGGTGATGATCTGCTTGGCGGCGGTGGCGATCGCCATGAGGCCGGACGCGCACTGGCGGTCGACCGACATGCCCGAGACGGTGACCGGGAGCCCGGCGCGTAGCAACGACGTGCGGGCGATGTTCCCGGCCTGATGACCTTGCTGGAGCGCGCAGCCGAAGACGACGTCGTCGACTTCCGCGCCATCGATGCCGGCCCGCTCGACCGCGGCCTTGATCGAATGCGAGGCGAGCGTGGGGGCGGGGGTGTTGTTGAAGCCGCCGCGATAGGCGCGGCCGATGGGGGTGCGGGCGGTGGAGACGATGACGGCTGAACGCATGTATTTTATCCTTATCTGCTCCCTTCCCGCTTGCGGGAGGGGTTGGGGGAGGGGGTGGCCAGAGTGGCCGGCGCAATCGCGGCTATCTCGGACCCTCCCCTGACCCCTCCCGCAAGCGGGAGGGGAATTAGTTTCAAACGAACACTTGGCTGATCCATTCGGCGATCAGGGCGGGCTTTTCCTGGCCTTCGATCTCGACCGAAAACGCGTTGGTCTGCTGCCACTGGCCGGGACGCTTCTCGTCGAACGAGAGCAGCTTGAAGCGGCCGCGGACTTTCGAGCCGGAGCGGACGGGGGTCAGGAAGCGGACCGAGTTGCCGCCATAATTGACGCCCATCTTCGCGCCTTCGATGGTCGTCGCGTCGGGCACCTTCGACGACAGCAGCGGCATCAGCGACAGCGTCAGGAAGCCGTGCGCGATCGTGCCGCCGAACGGGGTCTGTGCCGCGCGGACCGGGTCGATGTGGATGAACTGGTGATCGCCGGTCGCGTCGGCGAACTTGTCGATCATGTCTTGCGTGACCTCGACCCAGTCGGAGACCGTCTCGGTGCCGATGCGCTGCTGCATCTGCGCGGTGGTGATCGTCGCCACGGCATTCCCCTCAAAGCTCATTTGGCGCTAAGCGCTGGAATGTCTCTAGGCGTACAGGCGAGCGGATCGCAAGCCTCACCCAACCGGAAGCTGGAAAATGTCGACTGCCGTAACGTCCAATGCCCGCGATATCATGGCAAAGCTGTACCGCGCGAGCGAACCCGATGTTCTAAAACCGCTGCTGGACCGCGCCGCGCTCGATTCGGATTCGCGCGAGCGGGTGATGGGGCACGCGCTGGGCCTGCTCGCGGACCTGCGGGCGGCGCAGAGCAAGGGCTGGGTGAACCAGTTCCTCCAGGAATATCGACTGAATTCGTCGGAAGGCGTCGCGTTGCTGTCGCTGGCGGAGGCGTTCCTGCGCGTGCCCGATCCCGAGACCGCGGATCTGCTGATCGCGGACAAGCTGGGCGATGCTGACTGGCGCGCGCATGCGGGCAAATCGAATTCGAAGCTCGTCAATTCGGCGACCTGGGGGCTGGTGGTCGGCCGCGTGCTGGTCGGCGAGGGATCGACCGGGCCGCTGCGGCGCCTGATCAGCCGCGCGGGCGAGCCGTTCGTGCGACAGGCGGTCGGCGCGGCAATGAAGATGATGGGCGAGATCTTCGTGATGGGTCGTACCATCGACGAGGCGATGAAGCGGATGCGGCGGCCGGAGAACAAGGGCTTCACGGCGAGCTTCGACATGCTCGGCGAGGCGGCGCGGACGCATGCCGATGCGCAGCGATACTTCCAGGCATATGTCGGTGCGGTCGATGCGGTCGGGCGCGATCCGGCGGCGGGGCACTCGATCTCGGTCAAGCTGTCGGCGCTGCACCCGCGGTACGAGGTGGCGCGGTGGAGCGAATGCGTGCCCGCGCTGACTGAGATGCTGGAGGCACTGGCGGTGCAGGCGGCGTCGAAGGGCATCGCTCTGACCGTCGACGCGGAGGAATCCGAACGGCTGGAGATGAGCCTCGACATCATCGGCACGGTCGCGGGGCTGCCGTCGCTGAAGGGCTGGGATGGGTTCGGCATGGCGGTGCAGGCCTATGGCAAGCGCGCGCGGCCGGTGATCGAATGGGCGAACGGGCTGGACCGCGTGATGAACGTGCGGCTGGTGAAGGGCGCGTATTGGGACAGCGAGATCAAGCGGACGCAGGTCGAGGGGCTGGCGGACTATCCGCTGTTCACGCGCAAGGCGGCGACCGACGTGTCGTATCTGGCGGTGGCGAAGGACATGCTGGCCGCGGAGAATATCCGGCCGGCGTTTGCGAGTCACAATGCGCTGACGGTCGCGACGATCATGGAGTGGGCGGGCAACTCGCGCGACTTCGAGTTCCAGCGGCTGCACGGGATGGGCGACGGGCTGTACGAGCGGCTGGTGCAGGAGAACGGCTATCATTGCCGGGTCTATGCGCCGGTTGGTGGGCACCGGGACCTGCTCGCGTATCTGGTTCGGCGGTTGCTGGAGAATGGGGCGAATTCGAGCTTCGTGCACCAGTTGGCGGATGAGCGGCTGACCGAGGCTGAGATTTTGGCGGATCCTGTGGCGAAGATCGCTGCGGTCGGAGGGAAGCGGCATCCCAGCATTCCGTTGCCGGTGGATTTGTTCGGGGCTGGGGGGCACCGGAATTCCGCCGGGTTGGATTTGAGTGATGTGGGGACTTTGGAGGCGACGGTTGCTGCGGTGAATTCCCCCCTCCCGCTTGCGGGAGGGGGATGCCGTTGCGGCCGCTATTACGCGTGCGCACGCGGCGTTTCCGGGTTGGTCGACCACGCCGGTCGACGATCGCGCCGCTTGCCTCGAACGCCTCGCGGACCTGCTCGAGAAGCATCGCGACGAACTGATGGCGATCTGCGTGCAGGAGGCGTTCAAGACGATTGGCGACGCGATCGGCGAGGTGCGCGAGGCGGCCGATTTCTGTCGCTATTACGCGCAGCAGGCGCGGTTGAACCTGCATCCGATCGAGCTGCCGGGGCCGACGGGCGAGCGCAACACGCTGCATATCGAGGGTCGCGGTGTCTGGGCGACGATCGCGCCGTGGAACTTCCCGCTGGCGATCTTCCTCGGCCAGACGGTGGCGGCGCTCGTCACAGGCAACACCGTCGTCGCCAAGCCTGCACCGCAGACCCCGCGGATCGCGGCGCGTGCGGTGGAACTGGCGCATGAGGCTGGCGTGCCGGTCGATGCGCTGGTGCTCGTCACCGGCGGGCCGGAGGTCGGCGCTGCGCTGACGGCGGACGTGCGCATCCAGGGCGTCGCGTTCACCGGATCGACCGCGACGTCGCGGAAGATCGCGCGGTCGTTGCTCGACGACGAGACGCGGCCGATCGTGCCGTTGATCGCGGAGACCGGCGGGATCAATGCTATGATCGTCGATTCCACCGCGCTGCCCGAGCAGGTGGTGGCGGACGTGATCGCGTCGTCGTTCCGGTCTGCGGGACAGCGTTGCTCGGCGTTGCGCTTGCTGCTGGTGCAGGAAGATATCGCGGACGGCGTGATCGAGATGCTGTCGGGGGCGATGGAGACGCTGCGGATCGGGCGGTCGGGCGATCCCGCGACCGATGTCGGGCCGGTGATCGACCAGGCCGCGTATGACCGGCTGATGGCGTATCGCGAGAGCGTGAAGGCGAAGATCGTCAAGACGCTCGATGCGCCCGCGGACGGGTTGTTCGTGCCGCCGACTCTGGTGCGGATCGGGGCGATCGAGGATTTGAACCAGGAGTGGTTCGGGCCGATCCTGCATGTCGCGACGTGGGAGGCGGGGAAGCTCAGCGAGACGATCGCTCGGGTGAATGCGAAGGGGTATGGGCTGACGATGGGCCTGCACAGCCGTATCGCGCGGGCGGCCGAGGTGATCGAGTCCGAGGCTGCGGTGGGGAATTTGTATATCAACCGGTCGATGATCGGGGCGGTTGTGGGGTCTCAGCCTTTTGGGGGCGAGGGGCTTTCGGGGACCGGGCCTAAGGCTGGTGGGCCGCGGTATCTGTACCGGTTCTGTGCGGAGCGGGCGGTGTCGGTGGATACGACGAGTGCTGGAGGGAATGCGACGTTGTTGTCTTTGGATGAGGGTGGGATCTAGTCTCTTCTCAACCTAACACTACGTCCGCACGGGTGAAGTAGAGAGCACCTCCCCGGCGGAGGCCGGGGCCCAATTGGGGAACGGTGCTGACGACCGTTGCGCTTCGTTACTGCGACCTTGCCAATTGGGCCCCGGCCTTCGCCGGGGTGGTGTTGGGGCGTGGCGATGAGCTCTTCATGTCCAGCTTGTCTCGGCAGCCGTGATTTCACGGTATTCTAGCAAGAATTGTTTCCCCGCGAAGGCGGGGATCCAGACTGGGCTCCCGCCTTCGCGGGAGAACAAGGTAGCAGTGGCAACGGGGCTTAGGCCGGCGTTGCTTCCGCATCCGACCGTCGCCCCTCGGGATACGGCATCACCACCGACCCATCCGGCGCGGCCATCATGTTCACCTGCGTCGGGAACGCGATCTCGATCTTCTCGTCGTTGAATCGTTTCAAAATCGCGATCCCCACCGCCGTCCGGCCATCGTAGAAGCTCGCATAATCCGGCCCCTTGCTGTCGAACTGCACCTCGAAATCGAGGCTCGACGCGCCGAAGCCTGTGAAGCCGGCGCGGGTGAAAATCTTGTCGTTGGCCTCGACGATCTCCTTCAGCATCGCGGGGATGCGCGAGCAGACCTCCGGCGGCGTCGAATAGGTGACGCCGATGACGAATTTCGCGCGGCGGTGGTTGCGTTGCGTGTTGTTGAGGATCTCCTTGTTGAGGAGGTTCTTGTTCGAGATCACGCGCTCCTCGCCGTCGATCCCGCGGATGCGCGTGGATTTCAGGCCGATCGCCTCGACGCTGCCCGAGGCGGTGTCGTAGCTGATCGAGTCGCCGCGGCGGAACGGGCGGTCGAAGATGATCGCGAGCGCGGCGAACAGGTCGGCGAAGATGCCCTGCGCCGCCAAACCGATCGCGATGCCGCCGACGCCGAGACCTGCAACGAGGCCGGTCACGTTGACGCCGAGATTGTCGAGTACGACGACCAGCGCGACCGCGAACACTACGAACGTGACGAGCAGGCGGATCAGGCCCATCGCCGAGAGCAACGCTTCGCCCGAATAATGTTCGGACTGCGTACGGTGCTCGATCGCGCCGAGGATGATCTCGCGGACCCAAACGGCGGCCTGGAACACCGCGGCGACGGTGAAGAGGAAGTTGATCGTCGTCGCGACTTCGCCGGGGGCGGCGGAGTATCCCGCGACCAGCTTGGCGGCGAGCATGACGATGAAGAAATTGCCGGTGCGTGCGATCGCCTTGCCGACGACGATGCCCCAGCCGTTAAGCGCGCGCGGGCGTTCGCAGAGCTTGCTGCCGAAGCGGCGCGCGGTGTGGAGGACGATCACGATGACCGCGCCGATCCCGAATGCGATCAGGATCTGGAGCCAATAGGCCTGGACCCAGGCGAAGCTCGCGGTGACGAAGCCCTGCGCGTGATCGCCGACATCGCTGGCGTCGAAGATCGGCTGTTTGGCGGCGGTAGTGTTGGACATGGAGATACTCGTCAGGCCGCTTTTTCGATTGTGGCAATTGCGGGCGTGCCGGCTTCGAGGAAGGTGATCAGGCCACATTCCTCGCGGCTCATGTAGCGCTTGGCGCGGGGGAGGCGGAGCGCCTTGCGGAACGTCGACTGACCGGTCTTCACCAACGCGATCAACGACGGGTGGACGTAGCTCTTCCGCGCGATCGCGTGGGTGTTACCCAGGCGGGCTACTACAGGTTCGAGCATCGCCTTGAGGCTGAGGTCGCGTTCGGCCGACGCGAGCGCCTCGAACGCGGCGACGCTGGCGGCCCAGGTCCGAAAATTCTTGGCGGTGAAATCTGTGCCGGTGACGTCGCGGATGTAACAGTTGACGTCGGTCGAGGTGACCGGGTGCGCGACGCCGGCATCGTCGAGCCACGCGAACAGATGCTGTTCGTCGAGGTCCTGGCATTTCTTGACGAAGCTGCTGAGCGACCGGTCGGTGATCTTGAGCGTCCGCATCTTGCCGGACTTGCCCCTGTACTGGAGTTTCAGCGTCGAGCCCTTCACTTCGCCGTGGCGCTTGCGCAGCGTGGTCGCGCCGAAGCTCTCGTTCGCTTCGGCATAGGCTTCGTTGCCGATGCGGATGTGGCCGCCGTCGAGCAGGCGGATGACGGCGGCGACCGCGCGTTCGCGGGTCAGCGAGCGCTTGCGGAGATCAGCCTCGACCGCCTTGCGGATCTTGGGGAGCGCGTGGCCGAAGTCGGCGCAGCGTTCGTACTTGGCGGCCTCCTGTGCTTCGCGGAAGCCGAGGTGATAGCGGTATTGCTTGCGCCCTTTCTCGTCCCAGCCGACCGCCTGGATATGACCGTTGGGCTTGGGGCAGAACCAGGCGTCGCGGTAGGCGGGGGGCAGGCCGACCGCGTTCAGCCGGTCGATCTCGTCGCGGTCGGTGATGCGCTCGCCCTTGGCATTCCAATAGCCCCAGCCGTTCCGCATCTTCTTGCGGGTGATGCCGGGTTTGGAGTCGTCGGAATACACGATCTTGATGGGCAATGCGGGGGTCCTTCTTGTCTGGAAATGTTCGGGAGGACGCATCGTTCCGGAACGACCCGCGTGGCGCTTGGTTGAGGGGGCACGGGATTTCACTGGAGACATGACATGGCCGATCTTTCCCAAGCTCGCGTATTGATGCTCGCTGCCGATGGTTTCGAGACCGTCGAACTGTTCGAACCGCGCAAGGCGCTGGAGGCGGCGGGCGCGAAGGTAACGCTTGCCTCGATCAAGACCGACCCGATTCAGGGCATGAAGGGCGACATCAACAAGGCCGAGACGGCGACGCCCGACCTGACGCTCGACGAGGTCGATACCGACGATTACGATGCGCTGGTGCTGCCGGGTGGCGTCGCCAATCCCGACACGATGCGCCAGGAAGAGCGCGCGATCGAGATCATCACCGAGTTCATGGAAGACGGCAAGATCATCGCCGCGATCTGCCATGCGCCGTGGCTCTTGGCCGAGGCGGACGTGATCGACGGTCGTCGCGTGACGAGTTTCCCGTCGATCCGCACCGATCTGGAGAATGCGGGCGCGGATGTGGTGGACGAGGAGGTCGTGGTCGACGGCAATTTGATCACCAGCCGCAAGCCGGATGACATCCCCGCGTTCAACAAGGCGATCATCGACGCGCTCGAGGAAGAACTGGCCGACGAACCGGTCGACTGACCTGTTCCCCTTCCGCTTGCGGGAGGGGTTAGGGGAGGGGAGTGGGCACCGACCTGTTACGGACGCCCCTCCCCCGACCCCTCCCGCATGAGGGAGGGGAGCCTGTTGAGCCAGTGTTGGGCGGGGCGTTCTATTAGATGATAGAGCGCTATCGAGGTCAGCAGGACCATTGCCAGATACAGCGCGATCTTCGTTGGCGATACTGCCGTTGCGTCACTGACGAAGACGAGTTTGAACGCCTTCCAGAGAATGAAGTGACTGAGATAGGTCGCGTAGCTGATCTCGCCGAGATAGTGCGTCCATCTCAGTTCGAACGGGTTGGCCGGCTTGTTGGCAGTCAATGCCAGCAAAAGTAGGACCGCTGCGAATAGTGCCGGAACGACCATAGTTTCCGGCGCGCCGGCGATACAGCTTCCTGCGACAAGCACGGCAACCAGTGCAGCGCATATCGGCGCTCGCGACGCGCCACGCCAGCGCAACCATAGCGCGCAGACTATGCTGCCGGTCGTAAACTCTACCAGGCAGCGAAGCAGGCCGTAGCGCGGGATGTCGGTGCCGAGCGTCGGCGCGTCCATCGCTAGGTGCAGGCCGATCAGCAAGCCGCCGGCAATCGCCAGCAATGCCCAGCTCGGCAAACGCCGCCAGTCCACCGCGATCACCAGCACCGGAAACAGCAGGTACGCGCCCAGTTCGGCGCTGATCGACCAGGCCGGGTCGTTCCAGGCGAGGTGATGCGTGAAGCCCCAGTTCTGGAGCAGCAGGATGTGGAGCGGCAATTCCGAGAAGACGAACTGCGGATCGCTGCGGCCGGTTGCGCGGAGCAGCAGGGCCAGCGCGACGGCGCCGCCTAAGGTGACGAGATGCAGAGGCCAGATGCGGGCGATGCGTTTTTGCAGGAAGCGCGGAAAGCTTCTCGCGCCGCCGGTACGAATGCGGTCGGACCAGGTCAGCCAGATCACGAAGCCGGACAGCAGGAAGAAGAAGTCGACCGCCAGGTACCCTTTGGCAAAGACGTCGCGCACGCCGGTCGGCAACCCCGCGATAGACAGGCGGATGTGATAGAAGACGACGAACCAGGCGGCGATCCCGCGAACGCCGGTCAGCGCGCGCAGTTCGTGAACGGGCGTGCGATCCGTCACGCCGGAGATGGCACGGCACTGCGGCGCATCGGCCGGAACGATTGCTCGCTCCGCTTGCGCGCCAGATACGTGTCGAGGCCGATCTGTGCGCCGATCAGCATGTAGATGAACGGCTGGAAGGCGATCGCGATGAACCCTGCGCCGAGCAGGTAGACGATGTGCCCGCTTTGCAATGCCGCTGCAAGCGGTCCGGCCCAGGCGAATTCCCCGTCCGGATCGCTGTAGCGGCGGCGTATGAATTCCATGCGGACGATGCCGATCAGGTTGATCGCGAGCCATATCGCAAGGCCGGGATAGCCCTGCTCGCCGAGCATCTCGAAATAGGCGCTGTGATACGCGCGCGCCTTGTCGACCTCGACCTTGGGGGCCTCGGCTGCGCCGGGCGTGGTCTTCAGGTCATAGCGGATGTGGTTGCCGAGATACGCGTTGAAGCCCCCGCCGAACGGGTTCGCCTTTGCGTATTCGATCGTCCATTTCCACACCGCGAGCCGCGTCGAGGCGGATTCGTCCGCGTCATAGGTCTTGATGGTGTTCATGCGGTTGGTGAAGGTCGACGGCAGGAACGGGATCGCCGCCAGCCCCAGCACGCCGAGCATCGCCAGATACGCGACCTTGCGTTTTACGTTGCGGATCGACAGCAGCGCGAGGAGGCCGATGCAGAGCAGCCCGGTGCGCGTCGACGTGCCGACCGGGATCAGCAGGCAGGCGAAGACGAGCGCGAGGCAATAGGCCTTCACGCGCCAGTCCGGCCGGAAGATCGTGCCATGATGCATGAACCAGATGATGATCGGGACGATCGCGATCGCGACCGCGCTGATCGTGCTGCCCTCGTACAGGCCTGAATTATTGTCGACCATCAGGTTGAGCTGGCCGTAACCACCGCCGCCGCTGGCGATCGTCTTGATCCCGCCGACGACGATGATCGACGATGCGGCGAGGATCATGAACAGCAGCAACGCCTCGATCCGCACGCGCGTGCGCAGCGTCAGGGGGAGGAACGCGGCGAAGGCGAGCGCCTTCCACACCCAGTCCCATTTCTCTTTGGCCTCGACCGGGAAATCCGCGGCGATCGTCGTGCCCCAGCAATAGAGCAGCAACAGCACGATCAGCACCTGACGTCCGCCAACCCGGGTGTCGCGTTTGTCGTCGGCGAGGATCCATCCGCCGAGCGCCAGCGCGACCGCGATCAGCGAGATCGGCACGCTGTTGAGCAGTAGATAGGTCAGCCGCTGCGGCGAGACGATGTCGATATAGACATAGACAAGCACGAGCAGGAACGGCCGCTTGAACCCCATTCCGAAGAACGCGAGCAGGAAGGCGATGAACGCGAGATCACGCATCGGGGCGAGGTTTCTCGGTGGATTTGCGCTTGGTATCGGCGGTGTCGTGCGGGCTCGGCTCGCGATCGAGGTCGGGCCGCTTGAGTAGCAGGAACGCCGCGAGCATCATCAACCCGTGGCTCAGGCCGAGCGCGAGATTGTCGATCATGGGTACGGCCTCCTTCCCGGATATGCGGGCTTCGTGGAATCGTCTGTACGTCTAGTCGGTTGACGCGCCGTTAAGCGATCTGTGGCAGGGGGATAGCACGATGCGTATCCTTCATATCCTCGATCATGGCCTGCCGCTGCAAAGTGGCTACACGTTCCGCACGCGGGCGATCCTCAAGGCGCAGGAGGCGCTCGGCTGGACTGTCGCTGCGGTAACCGGCCCGCGGCATGGTGTCGCGCCTGCTTCGGTTGAGTCGGTCGACGGGCTCACCTTCCACCGTACGGATGCCGGTGTGAAGCCGGGACCGGTTGGCGAAGTCGTCGGGATCGCGGCGTTTGCCAAGCGGATCGAAACGGCGGTCGATGCCTTCAAGCCCGACATTCTCCATGCCCACTCGCCGGTGATCGATGCGCTCGCAGCGCTGATCGTCGCACGGAAACGCAAGCTGCCTTTGGTTTACGAGATTCGCGCGTTCTGGGAGGATGCGGCGGTCGGCAACGGGACGGGCACGGCGACATCGCTGCGGTATCGCGCGACGCGGGCGCTGGAGACCTGGGCGGTGCGGCGGGCGGATGCGGTTGCGGTGATCTGCGAGGGCTTGCGCGGCGACCTGATCGCGCGGGGAATCTCCGGGGACAAGATCATGGTCTCGCCAAACGGCGTCGACCTCGACCTGTTCGGTAACGCGCCGCCGCGTGACGATGCGCTGGGGGCTGAACTGGGCCTCGACGGTGCCGACGTCGTCGGGTTCATTGGCAGCTTCTATGATTACGAAGGGCTCGACGATCTGATCGCGGCGATGCCAGCTCTGGTGGCGCTGCGGCCCAAGGCGCGGCTGTTGATGGTCGGCGGCGGGCCGATGGAGGCGGCGTTGCTTGCACAGGCGGAGGCATCGCCGGTGGCGGACGCGATCCGCTTCGTCGGGCGCGTGCCGCACCAGGAGGTCGAGCGCTATTACGGGCTGGTCGATATCCTCGCCTATCCACGCAAGCGGATGCGGCTGACCGATCTGGTCACGCCGCTGAAGCCGCTGGAGGCGATGGCGCAGGGGCGGCTGGTCGCGGCCTCGGACGTCGGCGGGCACCGCGAGCTCATCCGCGACGGCGATACGGGCACGCTGTTTCCACCCGACGATCCGCGGGCGATCGCGAATGCGCTGGCGGGGATGTTCGCGGATCGCTCAGGGTGGGACGAACGGCGTGCGCGGGGGCGTGCTTTCGTCCAGGAAGAGCGTAACTGGTCGTCAAACATTCGCCGTTATGCTCCAGTCTATGAACGGCTGATCGCGGCCGCGGTGCGGGAAAATTAATGGCAGAGTTTGCTCTTCGGACTTTGCAGCGTGGCAATCTGAATCGTCTGGTGCCGATCGTCGGTGCGGTTGTCGGGGGCTTGATCGCGGCGGCGGGCGTGGTGCTGTCGTCGGGCGATTCGCTGGAGGCGCTCGTGTCGGACACGGGTATCGCGGCGCTGATCCCGATGGCGGCACCACCGCTCGGAGCGACGGCGCGCGCGATCCTTGCGCTGGGGGCGGGGGCGTTGGTCGCGGCGATCCTGTGGTCGTCGCTGTACCTGCTGTTCGGGCCGGGAGGTGTGTTTGCCGGAGCACGTCCGCGGGAGGACGGCGTGCCGATAATCCGCCGCGCCGACGCACATCCTGACGCACCGCCGCGCAAGCCGATGTCGGCGGCCGATCTCGGTACGCCCTTGATGGAGGTCGGCGTTGCGGGCGCGGCCGATGGGGCCGCGCGCGATGAGCGGGCTATTCCCGCCGATCTCGACCTGCCGCTGGCCGCCTATGATCCGAAGGCGATGCGGCCGGTGCCGATGGAGCCGGCCCGGCCGGTCGCAGCGCTGGTGCAGCCGACGATGGTCGCGCCGGTGATCAAGTCGGCGTCGACGGCCGAGCCGGAGACGTTCGTGACCGCGCCTGCGCCAAAGCCGGTCGAGCCGCCGGTCGCCGAAACGTCCGAACCGGTGGAGGAGGTCAGCGCGCCGACGCCGATCGCCCGGCCTTTGCGTGCGCAGGCCGAGCCGACTACGCCGCCGACGATCGAGACGCTGCTGCAGCGACTGGAACAGGGGGCGCTTCGTCGCGGACGGATCGGGTCGCACTGAGGTAGACGCTCGCCGCTCGCTCTGGCGTACCCCAGCCTGCCGAAAGCGCTGTTTCTCCCTTCTCGCCTCTGATACCCATAGCTCGAAAAACATCGGGGAGGGATCATGGCAAACGCCGAAACCGTTACGGGCGAGCCGGAGAAAGGCGCGTCGCGCTATGCGTGGTACGTGTTGTCGATCCTGTTCCTCGTCTACGTCCTGAACTTCGTCGACCGGCAGATCATCTCGATCCTGGCGGAGGACATCAAGCGCGACCTAGGGCTCAAGGACCAGGATCTCGGGTTCCTGTACGGCACCGCGTTCGGGGTGTTCTATTCGCTGTTCGGCATTCCGCTGGGGCGGCTGGCGGACAATTGGCACCGCGTCAGGCTGATGACGATCGGGTTGTCGCTGTGGTCGGTGATGACTGCGCTGTCGGGCTTCTCGAAGACCGGCGGGCATCTTGCCGCGGCGCGGATCGGCGTCGGGATCGGCGAGGCTACCGCGAGTCCGTCGGCCTATTCGATCATTTCCGATTATTTCCCCAAGCGGCTTCGCGCGACGGCTTTGTCGATCTACTCGGCCGGATTGTACGTGGGCGGCGGCTGTTCGTTGTTCATCGGCGGGCTGATCGTGCAGGGCTGGAACAAGGCGTATCCCGGCGGCGGGCCGCTCGGGCTGGTCGGCTGGCAGGCGGCGTTCATGGCGGTCGGCGTGCCGGGGCTGTTGCTGGCGGTGTGGATCGCGACGCTGAAGGAGCCAATCCGCGGGCTCGTCGAGGGGCTGCCCGAGCCGGAGAAGCATCCTGCGCCGTTCCGTGCGTTCGGGGCCGAACTGGTGACGATCGTGCCGCCGCTGACCTTGATCGGTGCCGCCATGGGCGGGGCGCGGGCGCTCGGGTACAACCTCGTTGCGCTCGCTGTGGTGGTCGCGGCGGTGTCGGGGCTGGTGGCGGCGGGCGAGCCCTGGCCGCAATGGGTGGCGATCGGGATCGGCGTGTATGCGGTGTTCTCGTGGGCGTCCGCGCTGAAGCGGCGCGATCCGCCGACCTTCGCCCTGATCGTCGGGACGCCGGCGTTCCTGTGCACGGTAGTCGCGTACGGGTTGAACGCGTTCCTGAGCTATGCGGCGAGCTTCTGGGCGGCGCCCTATGCGTTGCGCGAACTGGGTGCGACGCCGGCGTCGGCGGGGTTTATGATCGGCAGCCTCGGCGCGACCGCGGGGTTCCTCGGGCTGACGATCGGCGGCGTGGTGTCGGATCGGTTGCGGCAGCGCAATCCGGCGGGGCGGTTGTGGGTGGTGATCTTCGGCGCGGTCGTGCCGGTGCCGTTCCTGATCCTCGCCTTCACCGCGTCGTCGCCGGCAGCGTTCTACACGGGGATCTTCCTCGCGCAGTTGACCGCGTCGTGTGCGCTGGGGGCGGCGGCGGCGACCACGCAGGACATGGTCCTGCCGCGTATGCGGGGGACGGCGACGGCGACGTTCTTCATCGGGACGACGCTGATCGGGTTGGCGCTTGGGCCATATATGGCGGGGCGGGTGTCGACTCTGACCGGGAGCTTGTCGATCGGGATGCTGTCGTTGCTGGTGGTGACGCCGATTACGCTGGCATGTGCGGTGGCGGCGTACCGGTTGGCGCCGCGGGCTGAGGCTACGCGGGAGGAGAGGGCGCGGGCCGCGGGCGAGGCGGTTTAACCGCTCCTGTTGAACCTATCCCGGCCACCCCCTTCCGTTCGTGCTGAGCGAAGTCGAAGCGTTCAAATTTGGGGCGTGCCCTTCGACTTCGCTCAGGGCGAACGGGGATGGGGGCGGGTCAGTGCACAAAACATGTGCTTCGATACGCGCCCTCGATGCGCCGCCTTCGGCGACTACTCGGTCTCTATTCAGCACGAACGGAAGTCGTGCAGGCGAATGTGCCCCTCCTGAAGATTAGGAGGGGCCACGCACTTAGCCCGCCTGGAACACGCCGCAGGCGATCCGCCCGCCGCTGTTGCCGGCCGGGTCGGTCATCAAATCGTCCGGACCCGCGTGCACCACGAAGGCCGAGCCGTCCGTGTCCATCAGCCCCGCCATCGTCGCGCCCGGGATCGTGATGCCGATCGTGCCGCGGCCATCGGTGCCGATGACGAGGTTGGGCAAATCGCCTTCATGCGGACCCTGGGGGTTCATGCTACCATGCTTCATGCCGGTCGGGTTCCAGTGGCCGCCCGCGGTCGTGAAGTCGGGGGCGTCGCAGCGGCCGACCATGTGGATATGCGCGCCGTGCGTGCCGGGGGGCATTGCCTTGGCGTCGAGCGTGAAGCGGAGGCCGCCGGCCACTTCGGTCGCCGTCGCGCGGCCGACATCGCTGCCGGTCGCGGTCTGGAGCGTCGCGGTGGCACGCTGGCCGCCGGATACGGGGGCACCGGTCTCCATGCCAGTCTTCTCGCAGGCGGTCAGCCCGATCGTCGCCGCGCCGAGCAGTGCCAGTGTCGCAATCCGCATAGTGTATCTCCCTGTTGATCTCTTGGCGAACCCTCCGCCGTGGCTCAGGTTCCACCCCCGGTATCGAGCGCCCAACGTGCAACCGGTTCGTACGTCGCGCCGTCGCGACCGAGATGGCTCTGGTACAGCACGAGATGGGGTAGCGGGAAGGGCGCGCTCGACAGTGCGGCATGCGTCGCTAGCCAGTCCTCAATCGCGAACCCGACGCCCGCCGACCGCGCCAGCCGCGCGACGGTGATGTGTGGAAGATACGCGCGATGTTCGGGCGGGAGGCCGGCACGAACGCACGCCTGGTCGACCTTGCGGTGGAGCGCGGCGAGCGCGTCGAGGGGCGTCACGCCGGCCCAGAGCGTATCGGTCCGTCCGCGCTTCTCGAAGCGGCCGACTCCGGTGAGCGCGACGCGCGGAACCGGCGCGACGATCTGGCTCAAAGCGACCGCGACGTCCTCAGCGACCGGTCGTTCGACCTCGCCGATGAAGCGGAGCGTCACGTGCAGCTGCTCCTCGTCCTGCCAGCGTGCGGTGGGCACGCCCTCCATTATGTCGAGCAAGCTCTGACGGATAGCGGGCGGCGGGCGGAGGGCGACGAAAAGGCGGATCATGGATTGCGGCAGGTTAACTGCGAACCACCATGCCGATGCAACCACTCTGCTTGAAAAGCGTCCTGTAAAAGACGATATTCACCGTAACCGGCACCATGCCGGACAAAGGAGCTAATTTCACAATGGCTAATTGGTCTGACCCCCAGCCCCGCGCCGCGCCGTTCGGAACGTCGGCCACGGGCCAGCGTACCGAGGCCTATGACGCTGGTCTCCGTTCGTACATGCTGTCCGTGTATAACTACATGGGTTCGGCAGTTTTGCTCACCGGCATCGTCGCGATGCTGTTCGCATGGGGCGGCGCTGAGTCGCCTGCCGCACAGGTGTTCATGAGCGGCGGCATCCTGAAGTACGTCATCATGTTCTCGCCGCTCGCGATCGTGTTCGGCATGAGCTATGGCCAGAACAAGATGTCGACCGGCACGATGCAGATGCTCTTCTGGGGCTTCGCCGTCCTGATGGGCCTGTCGATGTCGACCATCTTCCTGGTCTATAGCGGCACGTCGATCGCGGGTGCGTTCTTCGCCACCGCAGCCGGTTTCGCTGGTCTCAGCCTGTACGGCTACACCACCAAGCGCGACCTGTCGGCGTTCGGGACGTTCCTGATCATCGGTGTCGTCGGCCTGCTGGTCGCGAGCCTGATCAACATGTTCCTGCAGTCGGGCGTGATGCAGCTGGTGATCAGCGGCGTCGGCGTGCTGTTGTTCGCGGGCCTCACCGCCTACGACACGCAGCGTACCAAGAGCCTGTATGCGCAGGTCGCCGGTACGGACATGGTCGGCAAGGTCGTGATCATGTCGGCGCTGAGCCTGTACCTCGACTTCATCAACATGTTCATGTTCGTGCTGCGTCTGTTTGGTAGCAGCCGCAACTAACTCCCGCTAAGGGTGTGACGAACGCAGGGCTCGGCGGGACACCGCCGGGCCCTTTTCTTTTGGCCTCGGGACAGGAATGGGACGCGCAATGCGGCTCTCGATCGACGTGCGTCTGGACTACGGGATCACGGGGGATGCCGATGTGCTCCTCCAGATCGAGGCGGCGGCGATGGCCGACCAGAAGATCGAGTCCGAGTCCCTCACTCTGTGGTCCGATAGTCCGATCCGGGCGGTGCGCGGCGAGGATGGGATCGGCCAGCGTTGCTGGTCGCGCGGGCATGGGCGGTTCACGGCCGAGTATAAGGCCATCGTCGCCGTAAATCGCGAGCGGGTGCAACTCGAGCTGTACCCGGCAACGCCACCGCGGATGCTCGACGGGGAGCTGACGCCGTATCTTATGCCGAGCCGCTATTGCCCGTCAGACCGGTTCGAGGGCTTCGTCGCGCGCGAGTTCGGCGGGCTGGAAGGCGGTCCGCTGGCGGCGGCGCTGACCGAGTGGGTGTACCAGTCGCTCGACTATCGCTGTGGATCGAGCAGCGGCGAGACGACCGCGCTCGATACGTTTGCGTCGCGCTCGGGAGTGTGTCGGGATTATTCGCACCTGCTGGTGTCGCTCGCGCGGGCGGGTGGGATTCCGGCGCGGTGCGTCTCGGCCTATGCGCCGGGGGTCGATCCGCCCGACTTCCATGCGGTCGCGGAGCTGTGGCTGGCAGGCGACTGGCGTTTGATCGATGCGACGAAGATGGCGACGTGCAGCGATATCGCGCGGGTTTGCGTCGGGCGCGATGCGACCGATATCGCGTTCATGACGGTGTTCGGGCAGGCGTATCTGTGGGAGCAGACGGTGAAGGTGACGCCGCTGGATTGAGCCTCTCTCCGGCGCGGTTCGGGGGAAACAAAGCGCCCTTCGACCGTTGGTCACCGCCAAGATTAAAGAGGGACGTCGCAATGACCGACATAGACAAGAGCGCGCTGGATAGCCTGTCCGTAGCGCCCGACGACAAGGATGCAGAGGGCAAGAGCTCGGGTCGCGATCCGCGCCAGGAAGCGGGCCAGGACAAGTCGATCGGCAAGCGCCTGCAGAAGAACCCCGACAGCGCCGACGCGCGTCTCGACAATGGGCTCGACGAGTCGATGGACGGCAGCGATCCGATTTCGGCGACGCAGCCGGGGTCTGGCACCGAGCCGGCAAAGTCGTCGGGCTATGACGAGGATGCCGAGCGGGCGCTGCGCGAAAAGCAGGCGTAACCCTCGCATCTGCTCAACGAACAGGCGTCGGTCGGCAACGACCGGCGCTTTTTTGTTGCCCAAACGCCTCGCAAGACGATCAAATCGCTTAGTTTCGTTCGGTTCGTCGCAGCCTTGTTGCAGCGCAACAGCTTTCATGGTCGCTTGGTGTTACGGAAAGATGACGCGCGATAGGGTCGTTGTTAACCATCCGAGCGCATAGTCTGCCGGTTCCTTGACGAGAGCGGGGTGACGACATGGCTTCCAGAATGAAACCGGCACAGGGGTCGATGACCCTCGCCGAGATGAAGGAATTCGCGGCTTTTCCGAGTTCGACGCAGCGGTATATCCGGCGTTCGCTCGACGTGGGCCTGGACCGCGAGGACGCGATGCAGCGCTGGTCGCGCGACGTGGTCGAGGCGGCAAGCATCCGGGCGCAGGCGCGGCTCTACAACAACCTCCCCGATCTGCGCGCGATGGTGCCGGACGATAGCGGGCTCGATGCGATCGAGCCGTTCCTGGCGCCGTTGATGACGCTGGTGGCGTTCGACCTGGGGCAGGGGCGGCTGACGAGTTTCTCGGCGTTGCGGTTCCTGTACGAGCGGTTGATCGGGGCGGAAGTCCGGCCGTGGCTGCCCTCGGCGTTCTGCGCGGCGGCGGCGCTGCCGCATCTGAATCCGGAACTGCGGCGGAAGCTGCTCCAGTCGATCAGCGAGGCGGCAGCGACCGCGTCGGGCTGGTCGAGCCGGCAGCCGGCGTTCTTTCCGTACTGGGTCGAGAAGGTGGATTCGGGGACGACCTTGGCGAGCTGAAATCTCGCGGGTAGCGAGGCGGACTGTCAGGGCGTTATCCACCCCAGCGAAGGCCGAGGCCCAATTGGAGAGGTCGCAGTAACGATGCGCACCCCTTCGTTTAGCCAGGTCTCCCAATTGGGCCCCGGCCTTCGCCGGGGGGTAACGAGGGGGATCGGATCACCGACATGCACGCCATCCCATCGACCCTCGGTTAGCCTGGTCGAGATGCAGGTGGTCGGCATGCGCGGCGTTGTAGTCGGGGGACAGCGTCGTCGCGAACAACTGGCACGCGCCGTCGCGGACGTCGCGGAGGAACGCGGCTTTGGGATCGTCGCCTTTCCAGTCTCGCGCTACGGTAATGCGGGTGCCATCGGTCAGGCGGAAACCGGCGATGTCGACCGCGTCGGCAGTCGCGTGTTCGCTCCAGTTGCTCGAATGGCTGCCGGCGATACGGCGGCAACTATAGCTGCCGAAATGATCGATCGTCGCGACGCGTGCGCCGAAGTGCCGTTCGGCAGCAGGCTGGACGATGTCCCATTCCCACATCGCCAGCGCCGCGGCGACCGGACAGGCGACGCCCAACCCGGCAGGTGCGAAGGCGATCTTTCGAGCACCGCCGGTCAGGCGCACGCCGTCTGCATAGCCGCATTGCCCCTCGCCCTTGCGCGGCGGCAGGACGGTGTAGCGGACGCCGGCACGGTCGAGCAGTGCGCGGCATTGGGGGAAATCTTCGGTCAGCGCGGTGAGCTTGCGGCCCGTGAACAGGCCGATCGGCTGGCCGAGATCGAGCGGCGCCCAGGGCACGTCCTGCGGCCGGCCGCGCAGGCTAGCCCACAGCATCAGCGCCAACGTCGCGATGACGACCAGCGCCACCAGCCACCCGATCGTCCTCCGCACCGCGCGCATGTCAGCCGCGCATCGCGTCCGACATCGGCTCCGACGTTATCGGATAGCCGAGGTCGTCGGGGATGCAGAGATGCTCGACGCCATCGCGTATCTCGGTCCACGGCGTGACGGTGCGGATGGGATGCGCGCGGGCTTTAGCTACCGCGGCGTCGAAATCGGCGAACTGCGCAAGGCGTTCGAGATTGCGGCGGGTCGGGAAGATGATCGTCGCGCGTCCGGCATCGGTCTCGGCGAGAATGTGCGCGGCGGTTGCCCAGAACAGGCGGACATTCTCGGTCTCGTCGACCCGCGGGGCGGGGGCGTCGGCGGGCAGGCGGGCGAGATAGAAGCGCGTGTCGAAGATGCGCGCGTGGGCGTGTGCTGGCCGCCAGCGGGCGAAATACTCGAGCGTTTCGAGGTCGAGGGATGTGCTTGCGTCCGCCAATGCTTCGCCAAACGCGGTTCCAGCGTGAAGGGCGGCGCGCAACTGCTCGAAGGCCTGGATGGAGGGCATCGGCGACAGGCCGATCGGCAGCCCGGCCTCCTCGATCGTTTCGCGGATCGCGGCGATGCGCGCGGCGGTCTCGTCGTCGGGTGAGCCTAGTACCGCCGCCAGCGCATGGTCGCCGGGATCGACGCGGCCGCCGGGGAATACCAGTGCGCCGCCCGCGAACGCCATCGCCTTGGCACGCTCGACCATCAGCAGTTCCGGGGGGCCGGCCGGCGTGTCGCGGAAGATGATGAGCGTCGCGGCGGGGATGGCGGGGGGAAGCGCGTCGGTCATTGGCTTTGGTAACGCGCGAGGGCGGGATCGGGTAGCGTTGTGAGGTGGCGTTACTCGGAGGTGGGGCGGTGAGTTAAGCGTGTTCTCCCGCGAAGGCGGGAGTCCAGTCTGGGTCCCCGCCTTCGCGGGGAAAGAGGGAGACGCTCGGTTGTTAGCCGTCAGTCTGCGAGCATCGCGGCGAGTGCGGGAGTCAGGTATTCGCGCGCAATGCCGTCGATTTCGGTGACGAGGCGGGCGGCGATGCGATGATTGTGCGCGAGGTCGAGGCCGTCCGGCCCCAGCACGGTGAGCGCGGTTGCCCAAGCGTCGGCGTCGAGCGCGGTCTGGTGGATGACGCTGGCGGTAACGACGTGCGTTTCGATAGGGCGGCCGGTGCGTGGATCTAGCGTGTGGGCGCCACGGCGGTAGTCGCCGGAGGTAGCCACCGCTTGACCGTGCAGCGCGATCCTGAGCGGGGGGAGTGTCAGGCCGGGCGGACTTTCGAGGTCGACCCACCAGGGATCGCCGTCCGGCTTGATCCCGCGACCGACGAGTTCGCCGCCGATCTCGACCAGTGCGTTCGGGATGCCGACATCGTGCAGCAGGTCGGCGACGGCGTCGACCGCGTGGCCCTTGGCGATCCCCGACAGGTCGAGCGCAGTGCCGCCGGGTTGGCGGAGGTGTGCGCCGGTGGGGGCGAACGAGAGCCGGGACCAGCCCGATGTCGCGAGCGCCGTCTCGATTTCGGGTGTGCTCGGGGGGCAAGCGACGGGGACGGGACCGAAACCCCAGGCATCGACGAGTTTGCCGATCGTCGGATCGAACGCGCCGCCAGTGATCTCGGCGATCGCGAGGCCGCTCGTCATGACGTGTGCGAAGTCGGGTGGGAGCGTCGTCCAGGTGCCGCTAGGCGACCGGTTGAAGCGGGACAGGAGCGAATCCGGTGCCCAGTGGCTCATCTCGGCGACGAGCCTGGCCAGCCGCGTGACGATCGCGGCGCGGATCGACGACGGATCGGCGCCGGCGGGCGCAGCGAAGCGCGCGCTCCACGACGTCCCCATCGTCTCGCCGTGCAGATCGAGCACCACCGCCGAGGGATCGCGCGCCGCGAAAGCCGCGGCGTCGATCGTCGGTGGCAGTGCGATCCTCATGCCGCCAAACTCATGCCGCCAAACTCAGACCCGGACGCCTCAGGGCGTGAGGACTTCGAGCGTCGTGACGTAGCTCATCCGCCGCTCGGTCGCGCGCGGCGAAGTCGCTTTGGCGTCGGTCAGCGTGGCGTTAAGCCAGTACATCCCGGCGGTCGGCCACGAGACGCTCAACACGCCGTCCGCCCCGGTGGTCAGCTCGCGTGCGCCCTCGTCATTGCGATAGCGCTTGCCGCCGGGGATCACCGTGACCTTCAACCCCGCCGCGGGCTTGCCGTCGACCAGGAAGCGGAACTTGGCGGTCTCGCCCGCGACCAGTTCGTCGGGGTGCGTGATCGGCGCGAACTCGAGGCCCTTGCCGGTCGTCTTGAAGACGGTGGTGGTCGGCGCGCCCGCGGTCACGAAGATCTCGTTGCGGCCCGACACCTCGGTGACCTTCACGTCGGTCGCGTTGGCGGGGATGTCGGCGACGGTCAGCGGGGCGGGCGCGTTCGGCTGCGGGGGACCGCGACGACCGCCAAGGCGCTTCTCGACGCCATCAACCTTGAAGCTGCCCATGACGGCGGACATCTGCGTGCCGATCTTCCACGTGCCGGGCTTGTCGAGCTTCACGTCGAACACCGAGCGATAGCGGCCGGTCGCGCCGTTCTGCAGCGTGCCTTCGCTGCCGTCGGGCTGCCAGACCTTCATGCCGTCGAGGCGAAGCGGCTGGTGATCGAAGAAGAAGAGGTCGTTCGAGACCGCGGCGTCGACCGTGACCCAGCCATCGGTCCCTGAGAACACGGTGGCCGAGGGCAACAGCCACATGCGGTGCGCCGACAGTGCGGCGGGGATCGACAACAGCGCGGCGGCGGCCATCAGGCGTGCAACAAAAGGCTTCATGCTGTGATCCTTAGCGGGCGGAGATGGCGACGGCGCCGAGCTCGGTCTTGCCCGTGGTGCGGGCTCCGGCGGTAAGCGGTACGGAGACGAGCTCGCGACCACCGGTCTCGCGCGCAGCCTCGACGTTGAGGACATACTGGCCGGGTTTGACGTCGGTGGGCAGGGGAATCGTGTACTGGCCCGGTGTCCGCGTCGCGCCGCTGACGCCGTCGGCGGGCATCGTCATGCTGCGGCCGCCCTTGCGCCACCACGCGCGCAGGTCCGCGAGCCATTTGGTACCAGGATCGTTGCCGCGCTTCTTCAGGTCGTACCAGACCGCCAGCGTCCGCGGCGCGCCACCGCCGACCGGCTCCAGCCATACCGCGACATAGGGGCGATGATATTCTGCGACGTCGAGCCGCGGAATCGTGATCGTCACCGCACCGGGCGGCGCTGCAACCGCAGGCGACAACAGGGCAGGCGCGGTGATCGCCCCGCCGAGCAACAGGAACGCGGTAGGACGCATGGCGAAACCCCTCAATGGATGAACAGGATGGCGAGCAAGACGGGAAGCGCGAGCCCGGCCGCGACGATCGGCCAGGTCGAGGGCCGGTGCCGCGCGTGGAGTTGCAGCAGCAGGAGTCCGGTGAGTGTGAAGAGGATGCACGCCCCTGCGAAGACGTCGATGAACCAGAACCACGCCGCGCCCGCGTTGCGCCCCTTGTGCAGGTCGTTCAGATACGAGATCCAGCCGCGATCGGTGGTTTCGGCGGTGATCGCGCCGGTCTCGCGCGCGATGCTGACCCAGCCGTCGCCGCCGGGTCGCGGCAAGGCGACATAGGCGTCGCTATCGGACCATTCGACGGGCTTGCCGGCCGGATCTAGCCCGACCGCGTTCGCGACCGCCTTGGCGACGGGAACGGGGAGCGGCGCGTCGGCGGTATGCGGTGCGCTCAGCATGTGGAGCAGCGGGCGCGGTAACGTCCCACTTTTCTCCACGACGACCGGTTTGGCACCGATCGATGCCGCATGATTGAGCGTGATGCCGGTGATCGCGAACAGCAGCATCGCGGTCAGCGACAGCGCCGCGCTGATCCAGTGCCAGCTGTGCAATTGCTTGAGCCACCAGCTTCGCCACTTGCGTTTGCGCTTGACGGTCGTCGCAGGCGACGGGGAAGTTTGGGACGCGTTCACAGAGGTCCGCCTATCGGTTCGCGACAGGCAGATCAAGGCTATTGAGAATAGTTAGCAGAAATGACGAGTGGGTGCCTAGACGTCGCAGGAGGGCGTCGAGGCGATAGCATCAGTCTCCGCGCCGTGCGCGCTCGGCCATCTCGTTGAACTGGTCTAGCGTTTTCGAAAAGCGGTGATCGGCTTCGGCGTTGCGCAATGGGCGGACGCGTTCGACGAGTATCTCGCTCGGCGTTGGCTGTTGCGTCCAGAGCGCCATGACCTCGTCCGCAAACGCATCCAGCGGCATGTAGGCCGAGCGCGTCTCCTGTCCGGGGGTGAGGCTGGTTTGTACGCCGGGGGGCACGATCTCGATGACCTCGACCTTGCCGTCCAACGCGCGACGCAGGCTGACGGTGTAGGAGTGGATCGCCGCCTTGGTTGCGGAATAGACCGGCGCGGTGGTCAGCGGGATATAAGCCAGCCCGGACGTCAGGTTGACGATCGTGCCGCCGGACTGTCCCACGAGATGATCGACCAGCGCGTTGGTCAGCCTGATCGGCCCGAGCAGGTTGGTGACGATCGTCGCCTCCGCGTCGGCGAGATCGCGGCGGGTCGAAATATCCTCCAGCTTCATGATGCCGGCATTGTTGACCAGCACGTTGAGCGCAGGATGTTCGGCGACGAGGCGCTGCGCGAAGTCTTCGATCGCGGCGGGATCGTCGATGTCGAGCGTCATCGCGCTCATGTTTTCCCGCCCTGCGATCACCTCGTCGAGCGCTTCCTGACGTCGGCCGGCAACGATCACCGCGTTGCCCGCATCGTGGAGACGCTGCGCCAGCGCGGCGCCAATACCCGACCCGCCGCCGGTGATGAGGATGGTGTTGCCGGTCGGATTCATGCCGCGTCTCCTGATGATAGCGGCCGTACAACGCAGGCGATGCGCGTTGGATGCCGCGCCATATCGTCGCTCGACCTCGATCGCGAGGCGTTTGGCCGACGTCGACCCCGGTCATGCCGGTTCGGGTAACATCGGGACGCTTGTGAGGCGGGGCCGCCCCCGGTAGGTCGAGAGCATCATGTCCAGCGTCCCGCGTCCTCCGATCCCGCAATCCCGCGGCCATGTGCTACGCTCGATCGGGCATAATCTCGGTTGGCTCGTCGGCAGCCGGGGCGTCGTTGCCGTCCTGTCGTTGCTGTATCTGGGTATCGCGGCCCGCACGCTGGGCGTGACCGGTTTCGGTCGATTTTCGCTGATTACAGGCGCGGCGCAGGCGCTGGCGACGCTGGTCGCCTTCCAGAGCTGGCAGGTGATCGTCCAGTTCGGCATCGGGCTTTCGCACGGCGAAGACGAGTCGAAGCTCGCCCGCCTGTTTCGCGGCAGCTTCATCCTCGATCTGGGAAGCGCGCTGATAGGGGCTGCGCTGGCGATCGCCATTCTCGAGCTTTGGAGCGATGCCTTCGGTATCGGCGCGACGCTCAAGCGTGCGGCGCTCATATTTACCGTCGTCCAGCTCGTGACGATCCGGTCCGCCGCCGTCGGCATCCTGCGGCTGAGGGACAAGTTTCGGCTGGCCGCGATTGCCGACAGCATCACGCCAATCGCGCGCGCGATTGGCGCAATACTCGTCATGATCTTCCATCCCACCGTGCAGGCGTTCCTGGCGGTCTGGGCTGTCGCGGAGGTGCTCACATCGGCGACCTACTGGGGCATGGTCGCGCATATCGGCGATCTGAAGCTGCTGTGGAACGGTGTCGGCTTCAAGCGGATGGTCGAGGAGAATGATGGCATATTGAACTTCGCGCTGAGCACGAACGCGAGTTCGACGCTGGCGCTGGCGAGCAAGCAATTGCCGTTGCTGGCGGTCGGTAACGAGCTTGGCGTCGCCGCGGCCGGTACGTTTCGGCTTGCCGCCCAACTCGCGCAGTCGCTGGGAAAGATCGGCCAGCTCATCTCGCGCGCGGCGTTTCCCGAAATCGTGCGGGCGGTGCAGGAGGCGAAGGATCATACGGTACAACGGCTCGTGCTGCGAACCGTGCTGATGAGCACGGTCGCGGGATCGGCGATCATGGTGATCGCGCTGCTGTTCGGTAAATCGGTGCTCAAGCTGGTGGGTGGGCACGTGTTCGGCCAGGGTCATCTGGTGCTGACCTGGATGGCGGCCGCGGGGGCAATCGATCTGGTCGCGGTCGGGCTGGATACCGTGCTGACCGCGCGCGGCTATGCCGGCCGTATTTTCCTGATCCGGATCGTTAGCGTGGCGGTCATGCTGGCGACTGCGCTGGTCACCTTGCCGCTCTGGGGGGAAGTCGGGATGGCGATCGCCGTCGTCGCCGGATCGGTCACGGTGACGAGCCTGCTCTTCGCCATCACCTACGCAAAGAAGACCCAGACCGCCTGACGCGCGTGCGGATTTATTGCGCGCTGCGCCGACTGGCGCTTGGCAGGTAGGTCGGCAGCGCGCTTCTCGCCCATTGCCGGGCGTTGGATCCTAGCAGGTTGGTCGGCAATCGCGTCAGGAACGCCTTGATCGCCTGGGTGCGGCCGATCTTCGGGATCAGAGCGCGGCAGGCAAGGAGCCAGAAATAGTCGCTCGCCGTGGCAAGTGCGTCCTTGTCGAACACGTGCGTAGCGTCGTTCGCATGGCGTAGCCGCGCCAGCCAATCCCGGGCCCAGGCCAGGAACGCTCCGTCGACATCGGCATCCCGCAAATCGGCGAAGCCCAGCAGGACGTGGCGTTCGACGTCTTCGGTCGTGGCGTCGATCTGCAGCGATGCGAGCATCGGCTGGATCAGCGTTTGTCGGCTGGTCAGGATCTCGCCGCGGAATTGGCGGACGGTTTGTTCGGGATGGAGGCGACGGTCGATCAGGATATCGGGCAGGTTCGCGAGATCATGGTCGCGTTGCAGGCGGACGAACATGTCGACGTCTTCGCAGACACGGTAGCGCGGGTCGTAGCGATACGCCTTCAATATGTCGGCGCGACCCGTGATGGAGGATTGCTGGAAGGCGGACCGGAACAACAGCCAGGCTGCGATCATCGGCGGGCTGAGCGGCGGCATGCGGCTGCCGCGCTTGGGCGATCCGTCGATGTTCATCTTGCCGGCGGCGGATCCGACCATCGCTATGGCGGGATTGTCGCGCAGGAACTCGACCTGCTTCTGCAATCGGGTCGGTCTTGCCGTGTCGTCGCTGTCGAGCCAGGCGATATAGTCTCCGCGCGCGGCGGCCAGCGCCGTGTTCCGCGTCTCCGGGATGCCGCGATTGGCGTCGTGGCGGACGTATCGCAGTCGCGTGTCGGAGAATCGCGCGATCAGGTCGGGCGTGGCATCGGTCGATCCGTCGTCGACGACGATCACCTCGGTATCGGCCAGCGTCTGCGCGAGCGCGCTAGCGATCGCATCACCGACATAATGCGCGCGATTGAACGTCGGGATGAGGATGGAGACGGTTGGTGCGCGCATCCACGCGACTTAGGCGAATGCCCTGCCAAACGCCAACGAACCCGGGCTCAGCGCTTGGGGCGAAAGCGCTCACCCGCGACGATCTCGCGTTCGTGACGCAGGACGGCACGACCCGTGCGGAACCGGGGAGTTCGATATCCAGGTCGCGTTGCATGGTCCCGGGGGCGGGGTGCGCACATCGTTCAGCTTGCTAACCCGCTAAGCCCCGTAGTTCATTAAGAAGATTGCGTCGTCCCGGTTGTCCGCTAGGCATGGACGGGAGTGGTTGGATCGTTTTGACTCCGGGGGAACTATGGCATTTCAGGCCCGAAGGGGCATCGTCGAGCGGATGTTCGCGCGCAAGTCCATCGCGCAGGTGCAGCGAGAAACCGCGGCGAGCGAACTGAAGCGTACGCTGGGCAAATGGAACCTGCTGATGCTCGGCATCGGCTGCATCATCGGCGCGGGCATCTTCGTGCGCACCGGCTCGGCGGCCGCGCTGCATGCCGGACCGGCGGTGCTGCTGTCGTTCGTCGTAGCGGGCATCGTCTGTGCGTTTGCCGGGCTGTGCTATGCCGAGCTATCCTCGACGTTGCCGGTGTCCGGATCCGCCTACACCTATGGCTATACGACGCTGGGCGAGTTCGTCGCGTGGATGATGGGTGCGCTGCTGATGCTCGAATACGGGCTGGCGGCGTCGGTGGTGGCAGTAGGGTGGTCGGGCTATATGGTAAGCCTGCTGGCCGATTTCGGCGTGCACATTCCGCCGCAGTTCACGGGACCGGCCGGGTACCCGTTGATGCGGGGCGGTGTACCCGTGCTCGTCGACGGACAGCCGGTGACGACGATCTTCAACCTGCCGGCCTTCCTGATCTGCTTAGCACTCGCCGCGCTGCTGGTGCGGGGCGTAGCGGAATCGGCCAAGGTCAACACGATCATCGTCGCGATCAAGGTCGGCGTGCTGGTCGCCTTCATCGCGGTCGGCGGCGCGATCGTGCTGTCGCACTTCAACGAACTGGTCGCGCGCAACTGGACGCCGTTCATCCCCGCCAGCCAGGGCGACGGCAAGTTCGGCGTCGACGGCATCATGCGCGCCGCCTCGATCGTGTTCTTCGCCTATGTCGGCTTCGAGGCGATATCGACGGCGGGGCAGGAGGCGAAGGATCCGAAGAAGGACATGCCGTTCGGGATCATCGGGGCGCTGGTCGTCTGCACGTTGATCTACATGCTCGTCGCCGCGATCATGACGCTGCTGGTGCCCTATACCGCGCTCAACGTGCCCGATCCGGTTGCCGTGGTGGTCGACAGTTTCGGCCCGACCTGGAGCTGGCTCGCCAAGCTCATCAAGATCGGCGCGATCATCGGCCTGACGTCGGTGGTGCTGGTGCTGATGTACGGCCAGACCCGGATCTTCTACACGATGGCGCGCGACGGTCTGTTGCCGAGGGTGTTCGCGACCGTGCACCCGACGTTCAAGACGCCCTATGTCAACACGGTGCTGGTCGGCATCATCACCGCGGTGGCGGCGGGGTTCTTCGACATCAACGTGCTCGGCGACATGACCTCGGTCGGGACGCTGTCGGCGTTCTCGATCGTCTGCCTGTCGGTCATCTATCTGCGCCGGGCCGCGCCCGACCTGCCGCGCGGCTTCACCGTACCGCTGTACCCGGTGGTGCCTTTGCTCGGCATCGCGTCGTGCGTCTACCTCATCACGACGGTGCCGATGAAGGTGCTGATGTTCTTCCTCTGGTATCTGGCGGGCGGGGTAGTGCTGTATTTCGCATACGGCATCCGCCATTCGAACCTGCAGCGCGGCGATCCGCAGGACGAGGCGCCCGACATGGGCGAGTATGTCGCCCCGGTCGGGGAGCAGCCCTGAGGCCTGTTCCCCGACCAGCCGCGCGTCAGACGACGCGCGTCAGGCAAAGATCGTTTCCAGGTCGCTAGGCGCGGCGCCTTCCTTCACATCGCGCAACTCGACGTAGATCGCTGCCTGGATGGTGCAGAGGACCATCGTCGTCACGATGCTCACTGCGGTCGTGATGAGAACGCTCAACGAGGTCGGCGTCTGCGCTGCAGCGGTCAGCAGGCCGGTCGGCGCCTGGAGAATCAGAATGACGATCCAGCAGACCAGCAGCAGCCCGAAGATCTTCCACCGCGATCCCTTGGTCAGCGCACGGCTTCGACCGAAGCTCTCGACGACGCCGATCCGTTCCTGGACATAAGCGGGCACCGCGACCGACCATGAGATGTAGAGCATGACCCCCGGCACGAATAACAGCATGAAGCCCAGGCCGATGCCGAGACCCAGCAGGATCGTCAGCCCGATCATCGGCAACAGCATCGCGAAGCCGGCCTTCAGGCAGCCGGCGAAGCTCGGGCGCTCGCCGACCAGATCGCTGATCGTCGCGCGGGTGATCGCGACTTGGAGAACCGCCGATCCGACCCAGGCGAGAAGGCCGCCGCCCACCGCCGCGATTACGATCGGGCCAGCGAATTCCGGTCCGCTGAGACCGAGACGCCAGAGTCCCGCGATCAGCTGAGGGATGCCGGAGAGGATCGCGGCCAGGCCCAGGAAGAGCGCGGCATTACGCCCGATCGCGCCGAATGCGCGGCTCAGGACGCGTCCCATGTCGAAGGTTTCCGCGATCGCATTGCTGGCCATTGAGTTTTCCCCCCGGAGCGGCATTCGCGCCGCAAGCCTGAAGAATTAACGCGGCGATGGTGCTTGTCCAGCCCGTTCCGCGCGCTTCCCACCGCCGTCGGACATGCTAAGAATGGACGGCGATGGGGCAGGTCACACCACAGCAGGGGGCGGCGCCGGTCGACGCCGACATCGCGTCGGCGTGGGCGCGGACCCGCGCGGATCGGACGATCCAGTTCGACCTGCCAGCGTTCAAGCCGCCTGAAATGCCGCCCTGGCTTCGATGGTTGCTGGAGCACCTCGACGGGATTGGGGCGGTCGGAAAGATCCTGTTCTGGATTGCGTTGTTTGCGGCGGGTGTCGCGCTCGTCGCGCTGATCGTCCGGCTCGTACGACGCTTAAAGTTTCGTAGGTCGACATTTCCCGAGGCCAGCACGTCCTGGCAGCCCGAGGCGGGCGCCGCGCGGGCATTGCTCGCCGAGGCCGATGCGATGGCCGACGCGGGGCACTACGACGCGGCGGCACGGTTGTTACTGCATCGCAGCCTCGAGGATGTCGCACGGCATCGGCCGGCGCTGGTCCGTCCCGCCGCGACGACGCGTGAGATCGGCGGCGCGGACGCGTTTCCCATCGCTGCACGCGGCGCGTTCACGCCGATCGCCGCGGCGGTCGAGCGGAGCCTGTTTGGTGGTCGCGCGCTTGCCCGCGAGGACTGGGACGCGGCGCGTACCGCCTATCGCGACTTCGCGTTGCCCGGGGCCTGGGCATGAGCGCGACGCCGTTTGCGACGTTCGGCACGCGGACGATGGGCATCGTCGTCGCGGTTGCCGTGATCGGCTTTGCCGCGTTCCTGTTGCTGACCGCCTATGCACCCGATCTCCGGCCTGGGCGCGATGGCGGCGGTCATGCGCTGTCGACCTCGGCGGTCGGGTTCAAGGGCGTGGTCGACCTGACGCGGGATACCGGCAGGTCCGTGACGCTGATCCGCGACCCCGCGGCGCTGGGTTCGAATATAGTCATGATCGCCACGCCCGGTGCGGATGTCACGCCAAAGGCGATGCGCGAGTTCCTGGCCGCGCGGGATGGCCGACCGACGCTGATCGTCCTGCCGAAATGGTCGGTGCGACGGCAGACGACCAATCCCGCCTGGGTCGAGCAGTCGGGCATGCTGCCCGAGACCATCTCGATCATGCCGATCCGCGGCTTTGGCTCGATCACAGTCTGTCGCACCGGAACCCGCCAGTACCTGTGCGGGCCGGGTGCCATGCCGGTTCTGCGAACCACGGACGGTGTCGTGCTGGCGCGCATCGGCGTTCGCCCGCTCTGGGTGCTGGCGGACCCCGATGTCCTCGACAATCACGCGCTGGCGACGCTTGCCAGCGCACGGCGAGCGATTGCGGTCCTGGACGCAGTCTCGGCCGGGCCCGACCGTCGGATCGCGTTCGACCTCACGCTCAACGGCTTCGCACGTCGCCCCAATCTGCTCAAGCTCGCGTTCGAGCCGCCCTTCTTCTCGCTGACGCTGTGCCTGTTGGCGGCTGCGGCGCTGGCTGCGTTTCATGCGTCGGTGCGCTTCGGCGTGCCCGAACGCGAGGATCGCGCGCTGGCCCTTGGCAAGCTTGCGCTGGCGGACAACGTCGCCGCATTGCTGCGGCTGGCGAAACGGTCGCATCGCACGGGTGCGGCCTATGCGACCCTGGTTGCCGACGACGTCGCGCATGCGACCGGCACGCGGCTGAGTGGCGAGGCGCTGGTCGCGTATCTCGACGGGCTGGGCGCCACACCGACCTATTCGTCGCTCGCGCGCAACGCCGCCGAGGCGCGTGACGATGTGGAACTGCTTGGCGCCGCGCAGGCGCTACACCGCTGGAAGGAAACGATCACGTGACTATCGATGAGGTCCGGCAGCTCGCCGACGCGATCCGCCGCGAAATCGCGCACGGCGTGGTGGGCCAGGACGATGCCGTCGAACTGATGCTGATCGCGCTGTTCGCGTCGGGTCACATCCTGCTCGAAGGGCCACCGGGCACCGCCAAGACGTTCCTCGCGCAGTGCTTCGCGCGCGCGGTGGGGCTTGATTACGGACGCATCCAGTTCACGCCAGACCTGATGCCGGGAGATATCATCGGCTCGAACCTGTTCAATTTCCAGACCTCGACGTTCAGCCTGACGTGCGGGCCGATCTTCACCGAATTGCTGCTGGCCGACGAGATCAACCGGACGCCGCCCAAGACACAGGCCGCGCTGCTCGAGGCGATGCAGGAGCGGACCGTGACGATCGACGGCACCTCGCACCCGCTCGCGCGGCGCTTTATGGTGGTGGCGACGCAGAACCCGATCGAGAATCAAGGGGTCTATCCGCTGCCCGAGGCGCAGCTCGACCGGTTCCTGTTCAAGCACGAGGTCCGCTATCCCGACCTAGCCGAGGAGCGTCGGATCGTCGCCGCGCACGGCAACCGCTTCGGTACGCCGCGCGCCGCCGATTGGGGTGTCTCGACGGTCGCCGACCGCGCGGCGATCGACGCCGCCTGCGATACGGTCGCGGCGATCCGGGTGGCGGACGAGGTGGTGGACTACGTCGTTGCCCTCGTACGCGCGACACGTGAGGCGGGCGACCTGCAGACCGGCGCGTCGCCCCGTGCCGCGGCGATGCTGGCAGCGGCGGCGCGCGCGAAGGCTGCAATCGAGGGACGTGATTTCGTGCTGCCCGACGACGTGAAGGCGCTCGCCCCCGCCGCGCTGCGCCACCGCGTGACGCTGGCGCCGATCGCCGAAATCGACGGGCGATCGGCGGACACGGTGATCGCCGCGCTGGTGGAGCAGGTCGAGGCGCCGCGTTGATCTATCCGACCAGACGGGCGGTACTGGCGACGGCGAGCGGCGCGCCCGTCGCGCTGCTGGTGTCGGTCGCCTTGCCCTCTGCCTGGGGCGCGGCGCCGTTGTGGGTCGCCGTCGTGCTGGCGCTCGTCGTGATCGACGCGATGCGTGCGCCCGCGGCGCCGGTGTTGCGGGTGACCGCGTCCGGAGCGGTCGGCGTCGGTGCGCCATTGCCGGTAACGCTGGCGCTGGATCGACCGACGCCGGGGGCGGAGGTCGCGCTGGAGACGGGACCGAAACTGGTCGCCGATGACGTCCGACCGATCGTTTTCGACGACATGCTGACCACGACGCGTACCTACCGGACGATCCGTCGCGGCACCGACGGCGTGTCGCGCGCGTGGCTGCGCTGGAGCGGACCGATGGGTCTGGCTTGGCGACAGCGGACGCTGGCGATCGACCACCGGGTCGTGATCACCCCCGACATCCGCGCGGTCCGCGACGAGGGCGCGCTGTTGCTGCGTAGCGCCCAGGCCGGGCAGCTGGCGCGGATCGATCGCGGCGAGGGCAGCGAGTTCGAGGCGCTGACCGAATGGCGATCGGGGATGGATCGGCGCGCGATCGACTGGAAACAGTCCGCGCGCCACCATGTGCTGCTCGCCAAGGACATGCATGTCGAGCGCAACAACCAGATCGTATTCGCGGTCGACGCTGGCCGCGCGATGGCGGATCCGGTCGACGGCGTCCCCCGCGTCGACCGCGCCGTGACCGCCGCGTTGCTGGCCGCGTATGTAGCGCTGAAGCTCGGCGATCGCGTGTCGCTGTTCGGGTTCGACGCGCGCCCGCGGATCGCATCGGGTGCGGTGACGGGCGTGCGCGCGTTCCCGGCGTTGCAGCGCCTCGCGGGAGAACTCGACTACAGCACCGCCGAGACCAACCACACGCTGGGGCTGTCGACTCTCGCCGCAGGGCTGACCCGCCGTGCGCTGGTCGTCATCTTTACCGAGATCACCGACCAGACCGGTGCCGAACTGATGATCCAGGCGGTGAAGCATCTGCTCGCCAGTCACCTCGTGCTGTTCGTGCTGATCGAGGATGCCGAACTCGACGCGCTGGCCGCCGCCGCGCCCGTCGATGTCGACGCGGTGTCGCGCGCGGTCACGGCCGCCGCGCTGCTCCGCGAGCGGCGGCTCGTCATCACCCGGCTCCGCCATCTCGGCATCCACGTCATCGAGGCACGGCACGACCGGATCGGCGCGGCGCTAGTGCGCGCCTATCTCGATTTCAAACGGAGGAACCTGCTGTGAGCACCCGCCTTGCGACCGGTCTCACCGAGACCCGTTTTCGATCCGCGCGCGAGGGCGACTGGCTGCGGCTGGAGGGGCTGCTCGACCGGATCGAGCGCGGCAAGCTGAAGGCATTGTCGGACGACGACCTGTTTGCACTGCCGGTGCTGTACCGCGCCGCGCTGTCGTCGCTGTCGGTCGCGCGCGAGACGTCGCTCGATCGCGACCTCGTCCGCTATCTCGAAGCATTGGCGATGCGCGCCTATTTCGTGACCTATTCGGTGCGGGCACCCTTGCGGGGCCGGATCGTGCGGTTCTTCACGCATGACTGGCCGGCCGCCGTGATGGCCTTGCGCCGCGAACTCGCGGTGTCGGTGCTGCTGATGGTGGCTGGTGCGATCGTCGCGTGGATCCTCGTCGCGCAGGATCCGGCGTGGTTCTACGCGGTCATCCCGCAGGACCTGGCGGGAGGACGCGATCCGACCGCCTCGACCGCGACGCTGCAAAACGCCTTGGGCGGCAACGAGAAAGGGTTTCTCGGCCTGTTCGCGACGTTCCTGTTCACGCACAACGCGCAGGTCGCGATCATGTCGTTCGCGCTCGGCGCCGCGTTCGGCCTGCCGACGCTGCTGTTGATCGTCTATAATGGCTGCATGGTCGGCGCGTTCATGGCGCTCTACGCGAGCCGTGGGCTGGGGTTCGAGATGGCGGGGTGGCTGTCGATTCACGGGACGACGGAACTGTTTGCGATCGCCATCGCCGGTGCGGCCGGTTTGCGGATCGGCATGGCGGTCGCGTTCCCCGGTCGGCTCGACCGGTTGACCGCGGCGACGCGGGCGGGGCAGGTCGCGGGTCTCGCGATGATCGGCGTCGTGCTCATGCTGTTCGTGGCCGGCGGGCTGGAAGGGATCGGGCGGCAGGTGGTCACCGCGACCGCGGGCCGTTTCGCGATCGGCGGCGCCGCGCTGGTGGGATGGCTCGCCTATTTCTTCGGTGCCGGGCGCGCCCGGCATGGCTGAGCGTCCCGCGGATCCACGCTTCGTCCGCAGCTTCGTGACACCCGAGGGCGTCGACCTCCGGCTGGTACTGGGGCAGGGGAGCGAACGCTTGAGCGCCTTCATTCTCGACATGGTGATCATGGGCGGGGGCCTGATCGCATTGAGCATCGTCGTCGCACTCGTGTTCCTCGGCATGGGCGCGATCGTCGCGCAGATCCTGGGCATGATCTGGTTGCTTGGGTTCTTCCTGCTGCGGACGGGGTATTTCATCGGTTTCGAACTCGGTGGCCGCGCGGCGACGCCGGGCAAGCGGATGCTCGGTCTGCGCGTCGTCGCGCGTGATGGCGGCCCGCTGACGGGTGCGGCGATCGTCACCCGCAACGCGTTGCGCGAGCTGGAGATCTTCGTCCCGCTGTCGTTCCTCGCCTATCGCGCCGCGGACAGCCAGGCCGAGCTGTGGACCGGAGTCGCGGGCCTTGCCTGGGCGGGTGTCTTCACCGCCTTCCCATTGTTCAATCGAGACCGAATGCGGGTGGGCGACCTGATCGCCGGAACGTGGGTGGTCCGTACGCCACACCGCAGGCTGGCCCCTCCGGTCGCGACGGCGACTGTCGTACCCGTCGGCCCCGAGTTCGTCTTTACCGCGCAGCAACTCGGTGCGTACGGCGAGTTCGAGCTGCAAACGCTGGCCGACGTGCTGCGCCGGGGTGACGTCGATGCGATGACGATCGTCGCGGGCAGCATACGGCGCAAGATCGGCTGGACCGGCAACCAGCGCGACGACGCGGCGTTCCTCGGCGCGTATTACGAGGCACTGTGCGCCAAGCTCGAACGCGGCCTGCTATTCGGCCAAAGACGCGCCGACAAGACCGAAGCGGGGCGTTGACGGTCCATCGCGACCTCGGACGGGCAACGTCGCCATCGGTCATGACGAACCCCTCAGGCAATTTCATCGTCTCGGAACAAGTCTGCGTTTGACGCAGACATTCTCATCAAGTAATCATTCGTCTCACAAAATGAGATGATGCAAATCATCGGGTGAGACGTGGATATGCTGCGTTGCCGGGTCGAAACAGACCGGGCGGGCGGGACGCGGACATCGTTCGATGGTGTGTGCGACGCGCCTCCGGTGGGGCGCGGGGGATGAGGAGCGTTGAGCGTGGCGATTGTGACTTTGCCGAAGATCAAGCACGTCCGGGCGTTCGTCGTCCGTGGTGGTGGTGCCGATTATCACGACCAGGGCGCGGGGCACTGGATCGACGATCACATCGCGACGCCGATGAGCCGCTATCCCGAGTACCGCCAGTCGCGACAGAGCTTCGGGATCAACGTGCTCGGCACGCTGGTCGTCGAGATCGAGGCGGAGGATGGCACGGTCGGCTTCGCGGTCACCACCGGGGGCGAACCCGCGGCGTTCATCGTCGAGAAGCATCTCGCCCGCTTCCTCGAAGGGCGATCGCCGACCGAGTACGAGAAGATCTGGGACCAGATGTACTTCTCGACGCAATATTACGGCCGCAAGGGGCTGGTCGTGAACGCGATCTCCGGCGTCGATCTCGCGCTGTGGGATCTGCTCGGCAAGCTGCGCCAGGAGCCGGTCTATCACCTGCTCGGCGGTGCGGTGCGCGACGAACTGCAATTCTACGCGACCGGCGCACGGCCCGACGTCGCCAAGGAGCTCGGCTTCATCGGTGGCAAGATGCCGCTCCACCACGGCCCCGCGGAGGGCGCCGAGGGGATGAAGAAGAACATCGCCATGATCGCCGACATGCGCGAGAAATGCGGTCCCGATTTCTGGCTGATGCTCGATTGCTGGATGGCGCTCGACGTCGACTATGCCACGCGGCTCGCGATCGCCGCGCACGAGCATGGCCTGAAGTGGATCGAGGAGGCGATCAGCCCCGACGATTACTGGGGCTATGCCGAACTGAAGCGCAACGTGCCCAAGGGCATGCTGGTCACCACCGGCGAGCACGAGGCGACGCGCTGGGGCTTCCGCATGCTGCTCGAGATGGACTGTTGCGACATCATCCAGCCCGATGTCGGCTGGTGCGGTGGCGTCACCGAACTGCTCAAGATCAGCGCGCTGGCCGATGCGCATGGCAAGATGGTCGTGCCGCACGGGTCGTCGGTCTACAGCTACCACTTCGTCATTACGCGCCACAATTCGCCGTTCGCCGAATTCCTGATGATGCATCCGGGACCGACCGAGGTGGTGCCGATGTTCCATCCGCAGCTGCTCGGCGAGCCCGTGCCGCAGAACGGCCGGATGAAGGCGAGCGCGCTCGATGCGCCGGGGTTCGGCGTCACGCTCAACCCTGAGATCGCGATGCACCGCCCCTACACGCATTGATCCAGTCTCTCTTTTCGCCATTCTCTTTTCCGAAAGTCCCTTCATGAAACTCTGCCGCTACGGCCAACCCGGCCAGGAAAAGCCAGGCATCGTCGATGCCGATGGTGCGATCCGCGACCTGTCGGGCGTGGTCGACGATCTCAGCATCATAACGCTGGCGCGGGCGCTCGCGGCCGATCCCGCGTCGCTGCCGGTCGTCGAGGGTACGCCGCGCTACGGCGTGCCGATAAAGGGCATCGGCAAGATCGTCGCGATCGGCCTCAACTACCGCGATCACGCGATAGAATCCGGCCTGCCGATCCCGACCGAACCGATGATGTTCATGAAGCCGCTGTCCAGCCTCAGCGGCCCGAACGACGACGTCGTCCTGCCGCGCGGTTCGATGCATGGCGACTGGGAGGTCGAGCTCGGCGTGATCATCGGCAAGACCTGCCGTTACGTCTTGGAGGACGAGGCGCTCGACAAGGTCGCGGGCTATGTCCTCGCCAACGACGTGTCGGAGCGCTTCAACCAGAAGCAGCGCGGGTCGCAGTGGAGCAAGGGCAAGGGCCACGACACCTTCTGTCCGGTCGGCCCGTGGCTGGTGACGCCCGACGAGATCGGCAACGCGCAGGACCTCGACATGCATCTCGACGTCAACGGCGCGCGGATGCAGACCGGCAACACGAAGACGATGATCTTCGACCTGAAGCAGCTCATTTCCTACGTCAGCGAATACATCACGCTGTACCCTGGCGACCTGCTGATCACCGGCACGCCGCCGGGCGTCGGCGAGGGCAAGAAGCCCGAGTCGATCTTCCTGAAGGCGGGCGACGTGATGGAACTCGGCATTGGCGGGCTCGGCACGCAGCGCCAGTCGGTCGTCGAATGGCGCCATCTGGGTGAAGGTTCGATCGCATGACGATCTATGGGGGGCGGTTTACCGGTCGCTGCGCGATCGTCACCGGCGGCGCGTCGGGGCTCGGCAAGGATGTCGCCAAGCGGATCGTCGCGGAGGGCGGCAGCGTCGTGCTGTGGGATCTCGATGCCGCCAAGCTCGCGGTCGCGAAGGACGAGGTCGGCGCAGCGCACGTCGTCGCGCTCGACGTGTCCGACGTCGACGCGGTCGTCGCGGCGGCGGACGAGAGCGCGGCCGTGCTCGGCAAGGTCGACATCCTGATCTGTTCGGCCGGAATCACGGGGGCGACCGCACCGGTCCACGAATACCCGCTCGACAGCTGGAAACGTGTCGTCGACATCAATTTGAACGGGCTGTTCTATTGCTGCCGGACGGTCGTGCCGTTGATGCTCGCGAACGGCTATGGCCGCATCGTCAACGTGTCGTCGGTGGCGGGCAAGGAGGGCAATCCCAACGCGTCCGCCTATTCGGCGACCAAGGCCGCGGTGATCGGCCTGACCAAGTCGCTCGGCAAGGAACTCGCGGGCAAGGGCATCATCGCCAACGCGCTGACCCCGGCGACGTTCGAGAGCCCGATCCTCGAGCAGCTTCCGGCGAGCCAGGTCGAGTATATGCGCTCGAAGATCCCGATGGGGCGGCTCGGCGAGATCCCGGAATCGACCGCTATGGTGTGCTTCATGGCGTCGGAGGAGTGCAGCTTCACGACGGCGTCGACCTTCGACACGTCGGGGGGACGGACGACGTTCTAGAGAGTGAGTTCTGTATCCTCCCCCGCCAGGGGGAGGTGGCTGGTACTTGCCAGACGGAGGGGGAGGTAAGGGTAACCTCTGTTCCGTATCCTCCCCCTCCATCGCCTTTGGCGCCACCTCCCCCTGGCGGGGGAGGATCGTTCCGACTGTCATCCCAAATCGCTCAGCCAACGCTGCCCGGCACGAGGCGGTACGGTTCAACAAACCCAGGAGAGAAGGCGATGATCCCGTTCGTCGACGCGCATATCCACCTGTGGGACCTGAGCCACATCCGCTATCCGTGGCTGTCGCCGCCGTTCGCCGATGATGGCCCCAATGGCAGCGTCGAGCCGATCGCGCGCGACTTCGGCATCGCCGACTACCGCGCGGCGCTCGCCCGCTGGAATGTCGTCGGTGCGGTGCATGTCGACGCGGGTGCGGACCCGGTGCAGGCGCTCGACGAGACGCGCTGGCTCGAGGGGATCGCCGCCGAGCACGGCTTGCCCAACGCGATCGTCGCCTTCGCACCGCTGGACGATCCCGACGTCGAGACGCACCTCGCTGCGCAGGCTGCGTTCCCCCATGTTCGGGGTATTCGCCAGATCGTAAACTGGCACGCCGATTCATCTCGCAGCTACACGGCGCGCGACCTCACGCAGGATGCCCAGTGGCAGGCTGGCTACGCGCTGCTGCGTACGCACGCGCTCTCGTTCGACCTGCAATGCTATCCCGCGCAGATGCCCGGCCTTGCGCCGCTGATCGCGCGTCATCCCGACGTTCCGGTCATCATCAACCACCTCGGCATGCCAGTGCTCACCGATCCCGATGGCATAACGGAATGGCGCGACGGCCTGCGCGCGCTCGCGGCGCTGCCGCATGTCGCGATCAAGCTGTCGGGCCTCGGCTTCATCGCGCGCGACTGGACGCCGGAGAGCGTGCGGCCCTTCCTGCTCGAAGCGATCGACCTGTTCGGCACCGAACGCTGCCTGTTCGCCAGCGACGCGCCGACCGACACGCTGTTCGCGCCGATCGATCGCTACCTCGAAACCTATCACGCGCTGGTCGCGGACTTCGCCGAAGACGAACGCCGCGCGCTGTTCGGCGGCAACGCGAACCGGATCTACCGGCTGGGTCTCGACCTGTGAACCCGCTGCTCGGGGTCCTGTATCACTGGCTCGGCGGGCTCGCGTCGGCCAGCTTCTACGTCCCCTATCGCGGGGTGAAGCGCTGGTCGTGGGAGATCTACTGGCTAACCGGCGGTATCGTGTCGTGGCTGGTCGCGCCGTGGTTCTTCGCCAGCCTCCAGACGCAGGACCTGCTCGGTGTGCTCGGTCGTGCACCATCGACTGCGTTCTGGTGGCCGATGCTGTTCGGCGTGCTCTGGGGGTTTGGCGGGCTCGGCTACGGGCTCGTCATGCGGTATCTCGGGCTGTCGCTCGGCATGGCGGTGGTGCTTGGCCTTTGTACCGTGTTCGGCACGCTGATCCCGCCGGCGTTCACGGGCGAGTTCCACGAAAAGCTGATCGCGACCACCTCCGGCAATATCGTCCTCGCCGGCATCGGCCTGACGCTCGCCGGCATCGTCGTCGTCGCGATCGCGGGCGCGATGAAGGATGCGCGGCTGACGCCGGAGCAAAAGCTGGCGGTCGTCGCCGAGTTCGATTTCCGCAAGGGCATCGTCGTCGCGATCGGCGCCGGAATCATGTCCGCGTGCTTCGCGTTCGGGCTGGCCGCGGGCGAACCGATCAAGGCGCTGTCGGCGACCGCGGGCACCGGGCCGCTCTGGACCGGACTTCCCGTACTGTGCCTGATCATGGCCGGCGGGCTCGTCACCAACGGCGCCTGGTGCGCGTGGCTGATCGCGAAGAACCGCAGCGCACCGCAATGGCTCGGCCGCACGGCCGACGGCGCCCGTCCGCCGCTTGTGCGCAACTATGCGCTCAGCGCACTCGCGGGCGTCACCTGGTATTTCCAGTTCTTCTTCTACACGATGGGGGAGAGCCAGATGGGACGCCTCGGCTTCTCAAGCTGGACGCTGCACATGGCGAGCATCATCATTTTCGGCACGCTGTGGGGCTTTGCGTTCCGCGAGTGGAAGGACGCCGGCGCGCGGATCAAGGCGGTGGTCTGGGCGGGCGTCGCGCTGCTCCTGATCGCGACCGTGGTGATCGGCTATGGCAACAGCATCGCGGTGGAGACCGTCGCATGACCCGGATCGCGCACCTGATCGCCGCCAGCCTGCTGGCACTCGCGGGGGCCGCACCCGCAACCCCGCCACGCGAGCCCGACGCACCGCTGGTGATGACCGCGATGCACCTCCACGATCCGTGGATCGTCGCCGACAAGGCCAGCCGCACCTATTACCTCTTTACCCGCAACGAGGTCGCGATGACCGGCGACTCGCGGCTGGGCACGATGATGTATGCGAGCCGTGACCTGAAGCACTGGACCAAGCCCAAGCTGGTGTTCGTGTTGCCCGGCGACGTCTGGGCGAAGGCGGGAAGCTGGGCGCCGGAAGTACACCGCTGGAAGAACCGCTGGTATCTCTTCGCGACGTTCCATGATCCCGCGTCGCCGCTGACGCCCAACGGCAAGCGCGCGACCTATCGTCGCGGCACCGTCCTCGCGGTCGCGGACAAGATCGACGGGCCCTATGCATTGGTCCGGGGCGGCGAGCCGATCGTGTCGAAGGACCAGATGTCGCTCGACGGCACGCTGTACGTCGACCCGAAGGGCAAGCCGTGGCTCGTCTACGCGCATGAATGGTGGCAGACGACGATCGGCACGATGGAAGCGGTGCCGCTGAACGACGACCTGTCCGCGGCGGGCTCGGCGAAGCGGCTGTTCGGTGCGAATGACGCTACGTGGGTGGTCGGCCAGAAGCAGCCCGATGGCGACACGGTCTATGTCACCGACGGCCCGGAACTGTACCGCACCAAGACCGGTGCCCTACTGATGCTGTGGTCGAGCTATGGCAAGAAGGGCTATGTCGAGGGGCAGGCGCGCTCGCGATCGGGCGGCATCGAAGGTCCGTGGGAGCAACTCGGTCCGCTCGTCGAGCGCGACAGCGGCCACGGCATGCTGTTCCGCGCGTTCGACGGGCGACTGATGATGATCCTCCACCGGCCGTTCAACTTCGCACTCGGCAAGCTCTACGAGATGCGCGACGAGGGCGATCGGCTGGCGGTAGTACGCGAGGCGACCGAACTCGACGGCGAGGCGTATCCGACGCATCCCTGCACGCCGGGCCACTCGTCGTTCGACAACGCTAAACCGGGGTGTTCGTGATGCTGGGTGCAGATGATGTGTGGCCACTGTGGGCGGACGAGCCCGCGGTGACGTTCGAGGATCCTTCGGTTGCGGCCGAGGTCGCCGTCGTCACGGCGGTGGACCAGCCGGTGCTGCTCGGGTTCCGTGCCGCCAAGCCCAATGGCCGGGCGATGCTCGTGCTTGGCGGCGGTGGCTACACGCAGTTGATGGCGGGCAGGGAAGGGGTTCAGGTCGCCGCCTGGCTGACGGGGCTCGGCTATCACGCGTTCGTCCTGCTCCACCGCTTCCCCAACGCTGCCCACGGTATCGCCGCACCGCTCGACGACGCGCGCGAGGCTATGCGGTTGATCCGTGGAAGCGGTCTCGCGCCGGCGGGGCTCGGCGTGGTCGGACTATCGTCGGGCGGTCATCTGGCTGCATGCCTCGCCGCGGCGTATCCGGACAAATGGACGGCGCCGGTATCGCGTCATCCCGACGAGCCGACGCGGCCCGACGTGATGGTTATTGGCTATGCCCCGATCTCCACCAACGCGGCGGGACGGACGATCATCGTCGACAAGCCGCCTCTGCCGCCGGTCGAGAAGCAGGCGATGTACGATCGGCTGCAACCCGATGCGCAACTTCTGCCGTCGCCGCCGCCTGCGTTCATCGTCTATGCCGGCAACGATCCCGTCGTCCCGGTCGAGAACGCCCGCCGGCTTTACACGGCGTGGCAGGACTTAGGCGGTGCGGCCGAACTCCACGTCTTCGCCGACGCGCCGCATGGGTTCGCGCTCGATACGCAGGGGTTGCCCGTCTCGATCTGGCCGACGCTGTGCGAAGCGTGGCTGCGGCAGGTCGGTTTTCTCGATTAGCGGCGTGCGAGCCGGATCACGGTCGTCGCGTCGCGGTCCACGGTGAGGATACCGCCTTCCTCCTTCAGTTCGGCGATCTGCAGCACGCTGCGGCGGCGCCATTCGGGATCGCGCGCGGACTGCGGTTCGCCGGACTGCTGGACGAAATAGACGATGTACGCATGATCACCCGCGACGATCACGTCGGGATGCTGCCCCTTGGCGCGATCGGTTTCGTCGCGGCCGGGCGTCGCGAGCAGATAGTCCGGTTGTCGCGTCCAGTGCTCGCCATCCGTCGAGCGCATCGCCAGCAATCCCTTCCACGCGTCGGAGATCAGCCACCAGCGGCCCTTCCAGCGGAACGCCTTCGGTCCCTCGCCGGGCGTATCGACGATCGTGGCCTTCACGCGCCAGTGCACCAGATCGTCGCTGTCGGCGTAGCGGATAGCCTTGTTCAGCCGCTCGTCATTGTACCAGAGTCGATAGCCGCCACCGGGTAGTGCCGCGACGCTCGCATCGATCACCCGGTCGGAGCCAAGCGACAGCCGCTCGCCGCAGGTCCAGCGCTTCAGGTCGCGGGAGGTCAGGTGGACGATGAACCGCGGCGCGTTCCAGTCGCGGAAGATGCCGGGCACGACGGTCAGCCACATATGCCACCGGCCCGCGAGATACTGGACTTCGGGCGCCCACAGCGTCGCGCCGGTGCAGGACGCGGGGATCGCCGCGGTGTCGCCGTAACGCCAGCGCACGCCGTCACGCGAGCGCGCGGTGCCGATCGCGGTACCGTGCACCCAGCGCACGTCCTTCGCGTCGGCCATCGGCAGGTCGGCACGGCGGTTGGTGTAGAACATCACCCATTCGCGGCGGGCGGGGTCGTAGACAGTCGAGGGATCGGCGGCGCCGTCGTGCACCGGATCACGAAACAGCGGCTTCGGCGCAACCGGCGAGGCCGCCCCGGCGAGCAACGCAGCAGCAAGCAGGATCACCGTGTGCCCGCCGCCGCGACGGGGTTGTTGCCCCACAGCTTGTCATAGGACCAGCCCGACAGATCCTCGACCACGCGCGCGTTGTCCGGCGTCGACGGCGTCCGCTCGCCACGCCGCAGATGCTCGATCTCCTCCAGCAGGATCGCATGCGTGGCGGGCGTCAGGCGGAACCGGGTCGACACCAGCACGCCGAACACCAGCATCGCGATCGTCCCCGCGCCTAGCACCGCGACGATCGCGTAGATCGCCTGCGGGCTCTGCGCGGTCGCCTTCGACACGAAGCCCGACGCCTGCATCACCTGCCCGACGAGGATCACCGCCAGCGCCTGGCTCATCTTGCGCACGAACGTCATCACGCCCGCGAACGCGCCCTCGCGACGGCGCCCGGTGACGATCTCGTCGACGTCGGCCATGTAGTTGTACGTCGCCCACGGGATGTAGTTCAGCGCGCCGCGCCCCAACCCGGCGAACACCACCGGCAGCCAGAACAGCGCCGACGTCGCGGTATAGCCCGCCGCGTACATCGCGAGAAAGGTCACCACCCCAATCGCGAAACTCAGCGCCGCGAACCGGTAGGCGGCCGCCGGCGACAGCCGCAGCGCGAAGTTGATCGCGAGCACGACCGCGACGAGTTGGACGATATACGTAACGCCGACCAGGTTCGCGACGATCGCGGTCGATCCGGCGAGCGCGAAGATCACGAAATAGGTGAACGCCGCGTTATAGATGTCCTGGCTGATATAGCCGCCCAGATACATGCCGAGATGGAGGCGGAACGCGCGGATCCGCAACGTCGAGAACAGGTTGCGGTACAGTGCCTTGAACGCCGCGCCGAGCGACGCCTTCTCGACGCCCTGGACCTCGTCGAGTCCCTCGGGCCGCTGCCGCTCCCAGCTGAACGCGTACAGCAGACCCGCGGCACCCATGAACAGACCTGAGAAGATCATGCCCATATACAGATACGTGTCGGGCGAGTCCGGCCCCAGATACGCGATCAGCCAGCCTGGCAGGAACGCCGCCGCGATCGCCGAGCACTGGCCACACAGGATACGCACGCCGGCGAATTTCGCCTTGGTGCGGTAATCGGTCGCCATCTCGGACGCGAACGTCTCGTACGGGATGATCTCCATCGCGTAGACCATCTCGAACAGCACGTACGTCACGAGGTAATACCAGAAGCCTTGCCCTGCGACCCACATGATCGCGAACGACGGCAGCAGCGGGATCGCGGCGAGAATGAAGAACCGCCGCCGTCCGAACTTGCGCCCCAGCCAGCTTCGCCCGAGATTGTCCGACAGGTGGCCGATCGTCGGGCTGGTGAACGCATCGAGCACGCGCGCGACGCCGAAGATGATCGTCGCCTGCGCCGCGGACAGGCCGCAGAAGCTGGTATAGAAGATCAGAATCCACGTGCTGATGACCGCCATCGACCCCGCGCCGAGCACGTCGTTCGATCCGTAGGCGAGCAGATTATACCAGCGTACCGGACGGGCGGGCGCGAGCGGCATTGCCGGACGGGCGGCGATCGGATCAGTGGCCATGCGAAAGTCCTTGGGTACCGGCGTTGGCTGGAGATGAGGCAGGAAGCGGATCGAAGCGCAGCGCGTCGAACACGATCGCCGGGTCGTCGATCCCGATCGTCACACTGTGACGTCCGGCCGCGAGCGGTGTCGGCAGCGCAAGATCGAGACGGTTGTCGAGCACCGCGAGCGCCCATGCCCGATCACCGGTCTTGCGCGGAACACCGACGCGCACGGGCGTCCCGCCGTCGATCGCGACCGATACCGCGAGGTCGGCGCCTTCGGTCGTAGGATAGGTCGGCAAGATTTCCGCTGCGAGCTGCCAGCGACCAGGCGGGAGCGTGACACTATACGACAGCGTTGCCGGCGCCGCCGCGGCTACCGCCGCACCGTTGCGGCCGAGGCCGTCGACCACGCGCCAGCCATTGCGTGGACCTTCTGCCTCTTCCGCCTCGATCACGATCGTTGCCGTTGGCAAAACCTCCCGGTTCCCCGGCGAAGGCCGGGGTCCAGTTGGAACGACTGAGGTAATGGAGGGCGGCGCGATCTCACCAGGGACCTTCCAACTGGGCCCCGGCCTCCGCCGGGGAGGTGCAGTTGGGGCGGGCAGGATTGGAACCGACAAGCGGTAACGGCGCCATTGCCCGTCGGCGGGTTCGACCGCCATCATCCCCCACCACTTCCCGCCCGCGATCTCATTATTGTAGCGGCGCGTCAGAACGGTGATTTCCGCATCCGCTGCGCGCGAACGCTCGCCAGCGACTGCCGCACCAACCGGATCGGTGTCGCGCAGGCGGTCATGCGCCTCGGCATCGAACACGCGCGTGTTGGCGAGCGCGGCCGCGGTCACCGGATAGTCGACCAGTTCGAAGAACGCGTCGCGTCGGTTGGGCGCAACGCGCGGCGCGATCGAGCGGACGCGCGCGCGCAACGTATCGAAGGCGGCGAGGCGGGTTGCGATGTCGGCAGGGGCAAGCGGGCTCGGCTTCGAGAGTTCGCCGGGCAGCCACCATTGCAGATGCTCGGGCCGGCGCTGGAAATTTAGCCGGTGATGCTCGGCCATGATCGCGGCGATCTCCGACGCGACATCGGTGCCGACCGTGCCCGCCGCCCAGTCCGTGACGACGGTATCGATCGGTTTGCCGCGCGTGCCCGGTACGTCCCACGCAAGCTGCAGGAAATAATCGGTCGCGAGTTCCGCGGGCTTGAGGTCGCCGACATTGGCGACCCACATCCGCCGTGCACCCGCATCCCAGGCACGTCCCAGTTCCTCGCGGATCAGCGCGGGCGGGGTGGTCGACAGCCAGAGATACGACAGCGGCGCGCCAAGATAGGACAAGTGATAATAGATGCCCGACCCGCCCGACCGCGCGCGCTCGGCGGCATCGGGGACGTGACGGATATAGCCGAAATTATCATCGGGCCACATCAGCGTGACGTCGTCGGGTACCTTCAGCCCGCTGCGATATACATCGAGCACTTCCTTGTACGGCGTGAAGACCTGAGGAACGCGCGCCAGATCCCCGTTCACGCCGCGCGCCAGCATCGCGCGCTGATCGGTGAATATGTGTTCGAGCAACGATCGGCGCGCATCGTCGGTGGTCGGGCCGACGATCCCGCTGTCGTGAATGCCGCGCATCCCGAGCGTCCAGACGCTCTCGTACTGGCCGTTCGCCCTGACGCGCGTGCGCCAATAGTCCGCGACGCGGGCGGGGTTGGTCACATAGTTGAACTCGGCCGCCGGTGCCGTCCATTCGCCGACATTGTTGCGCAGCATCGGTTCGGCATGGCTCGATCCCATGACGATCGCATAGCGGTCGGCAAGGCGCGCATTCTCGGGGTTCGCGTTGAACGGCGCGGTGACCTTGTGCATCGCCGGCCAAACCATGTTCGCCTTCAGCCGCAGCATGAGCTCGAACAGTTTCGCGTAGGTCTTCGGCCCGATCGTCCCGGCCTCGGGCTCGAAAGTGCCTGAGGCCCAAGGTTGCAGCCCCCAATCCTCGTCGTTGAGGAATATCCCTCGATACTGGACCGACGGCGGCCCGTAGCAGTGGAGACCGGTCGCCGCATAAATCGCGGCGTGATGCTCGGGCGTGACGTCGGCCCACCAATGCCACGGCGACACGCCGATCGCGCGCGACAGCTCGTACGCGCCGAACGCCGTTCCGCGACGATCGCTGCCGACGATCACCAGCGCTGCGGGGATACCGGGTGCGGGGTTGGCGACGGTGGCGATCACGAAGCTCTCCCACGCGCCGCGCAGTTTCGAGACGTCGAGTATGCCACGCCGGACCAGCCGGTCGATCGCGGGGTTGCGACCGAGCGTGCCGAGCCAGATCTGCGTGCCGTTGGCGGTCGTGGCACCGGTCACGCGCCGGATGTCGCTCGTCAGGTCGGCGGCGGCGATCCGGACGACCTCGTGGTCACCCGGCGCCGTCACTAGGCGCGCCATGCCTTGCGCGTCCGCCAGTGCGAGACCCGCCCCGGGCGCGAACGACACGAGACGTGCGACCGGCTCGGCCGAGGCTGGCGCCCCGAGCCATAGCGCGGCCGCGAACAAGGCACGCCGCAGGGTCAGATATAGGTCCGCAGGAACTCGGCGAGCGCGACCATCGCGAGGCTCTGACCGTACGGCATCGAGGTGAGCGCGATGTCCTTGTAGAATTGCTGCGTGTCGCCCATCGCGGTGCCGAAGCTGACCTGCTTCAGTTCGCCGGCCTCGTCGATATTGGCGAGCACGCCCTGCACGGCCTTGATCCCGACCGCCTCGTAATGGCGCGGCAGATAGCCCTTCCGGACGCCCTTCAGGATGCCATAGGCGAAGCCCGCGGTCGCCGATGCCTCGAGATAGCTGGTCGGGTCCATCACCAGCGTGTGCCACAGGCCGCTCTCGTCCTGCGTCTCGGCGAGCGTCTTCACCTGCGCTGCGAGCGTATCGATCAGGAAGGTGCGGAACGCGTCGCCCACCGGAAGGTCGAGGATCTCGATGATCTCCGGGATCGCGATCGTCACCCAGCAATTGCCGCGCGCCCAAAGCGCCTCGGCGAAGTTATGCCGCCCGTTGAAGTCCCAGCCGTGGAACCAGAGCCCGGTCTTCTTGTCGAACAGGTATTTGATATGGACGAGGAACTGCCGCTTGGCTTCCTCGACATAGTGCGGGCGGTTCAGCAGCAGGCCGATCTTGGCGAGCGGCAACACCGACATCATCAGCGTGTCGTCCCACATCTCGCCCGGATTCTCGTCATTGTAGACGATGTGCTGGAACCCGCCCTCCTCGGTCTTGGGCAGTCCGTCCGGCGCCATCAGCCACTCGGCCCAGGTGTCGAGATAGGGGATGTAGCGCGGGTCAGGCTCGCGCTCGTAGAGATAGGCGAGCGTGATGAACGGCGCGACGGTGTTGATGTTCTTGGTCGGCGTGCCCTCGGCGAAGCGATCCTCGAACCACTGCTTGATGATCGCCAGCGCGCCTGCGTCGCCGGTCTGCTCGTAATAGCGCCACATCCCGAACAGGCCGACGCCGTGGGTCCATTCCCAGCCGGCCCAGCCCTTGGTGTCGATGACACGGCCGTCTTCGAGGCGCAGCAGGAACTCGCCGGTCTCGTCCTTGATGTTGACGAGGTTGTCCATCAGCTTGGCGATCGCGGCGGTCACGTCCGCGCGCGGTACGTTATGGGTGAGGGCAGCCACTTATAGTCTCCTGTTGGGACGCGCAGGGCTGAGCCCGTAGTCGCGCGCCATCGTCCGATAAAGGGTGAGAAATTCGGGGTCCGCGTCGTAACGGCCGCCATGACCGGTCGACGGCGTCGTGCCGTTCGGTGGTGTCGGTGCGGTTGGTGTCGTCACGGCGCCGGGTGCTTCGGCGGCGTTGATTCCCTGCGAGAGGAGGTCGGGCTTGGGGCCTTCGCCGGCGGGCGTGCCGTTGTGCGTGAAGATGGCTTCCTGGTGCCGCGTCGGCTCCCAGATGAAGCTGCCCCAGCCGTGCGGCTGCGCGTGGACGAGGTCGTTCACGTAGCGTTTGCGCGAAGAATATTCGAGCGCGAGAAAGCCGTGATCGGGATAGGCTTTGGCGAACTCGGTAAAGGTTCGCGCCCAGTCGCCCTGCGCCTGTTGCTGGTAACAGGAGAAGCCGGTGGCATCGAATTTGACGCCGCGCTGGAGCAGATTGTCCATCCAGTAGCGGACGATCGGCCAATGCCGCCCGAGATGATTGTGCACCGCGACCTTCGCGTCGGGGAGCGCCTCGCGAGTGCCGGCGATTCCTGCCTTCAACAGCATCGCGAACCGGTCGTACCCGCCGGCGCCGGGCACGTTCATGTGCACCGCATCGGTCTGCGGATTACCGGTAGGGATGGTCAGCGGCACGCGTCCGTCGGGCCAGAGCATACCGAAGGTCGTCTCGTTGCCGATCACGATCAGGTCGGGGGCGGCGCCCGCGCGCTTCATCGCCGACAGCGCGTCGACGGTATGGCGGTGGACTGCCTCGACCAGTTGCGGGAACGTGAGCGCAGCCCAGGCGGCGGGCTTGTCCTGATGCTGCGGGTCGGCCCAGGTGTCCGAATAATGCAGCGTCAGCGGCAGGTGGAAACCGGCGGCCTTGATCCGCTTGGCGAACGCGATCGTGCGCGGCAGGTCGCACCACGGCCCGCCCGGCTTGCCACTCGAATACCCCTTCGCAGGATCGACGAAAAGCCGCAGCTTGATCGCGTTGAATCCCGCATCGCGCAGGATTGCGAGCGGGTCCTTGGCGACACCGTTCTCAAGATACGTCGCGCCGGCGAACTCGTCCTCGGGGATCCACGAGACGTCCGCGCCGATCAGATAGGGCCATGGCCTTGCGCCGCTTGCGACCTTTGCGGCTGGTGCGATGCTGGCGAGACAGGCCGCCCCAGCGCCCGCGCCAAATGTTCTGCGCGTGATCATTTGGCGGAGCCCAGCCGGTCGGGTGCCACGACCATCCGCACCGGCACGCCGCCCTTGACGTTGCGCATCGTCACCAGGCGGACCTGCTCGATCGCATCGCCGGGCGCGCCGTCGGACGTGACTGCGAGCGCGACGGTGTTCGCCCCGTGGTGGTTGAGGATGCCCTCGGGGATCGGGAACACGCGCTGCGGACCGACATGCGCGATGAATTGGCCCATGTTCCAGCCGTTGACGAACAACAGCGCACGGTAGCGGGCGACCGAGCGCGGCGTCGTCGTGTCGCCGAACGCGAGCGCGATCGTGGTGTCCTGGCCCTTCGGCACCGCGAGGTCGAAGCGTGTGCGGTACCAGGTCGTGCCGGGCGTCGCCGTGGTGGCGGGGATGGTCGCTGAGGCCCAGGCCTTGTCGTCGAAGCCGGGCAGGTGCCAGCCGATCCGTTCGCCATATTGGCCGCCGTTGTTGGCGGGGCCGCGCGCCGGATCGGGGAGGTCCTCGCCGCCGAGCTTGCCCTGGATCTTCCACGCGATCGGTATGCCGAAGCTGCGCCCGCCCGGCGCTTCGATCGATGCGGAAACCAGCCCGCGCGCTTCCTTGTGATAATCGTCGGAATCGAGGTCCCAATTATGCCCGTTGTTGCGCACCATCACGCTGACGACATGCTCGCCAGCGGCTTGTGCGGAGGCGGGCAGGTCGAACCGTGCGAGCCCGGTCGTGATCGGCCGCGGCAGTCCGCTCGGCAGCTCATTCTGGCCAACGAACTGGCCATCGACCCAGACCTGTACCATCCCCGACCCCCCCGCGCCGTAAAACAGCGCGATCTGCTTCGCATCGGGCGTGCCGGTGAAGCGGCCGCGATACCAGACGTCGCCGTCGTGAAATCCGTAGGAGTCCATCGTCAGGTTCAGTTGGCCATCGGGCTTCGCGGTCGTCGTCGCGCTGCCGCGTCCGTCGATCGCCTGCCAGCTGCTGTCGTCGAAGCCGGGTGCGGCTTCGGGGGAGCCCTGCGCCGTTCGCCACCCGGTCAATACTGGCAGCACGACGGGCGCTGGACCCGGCAATGCCGTCGTCGCGCTTCGGCTACCGATCGCGGTCGTCTTCGTCGCAACCGCCGTCCCGTTCCACCGCACCGACCGTAGCGCGGCAGGAGCCCAGATTTCTAGCGACGTCGTCTCGTCAGTATCGCCGGTCAGCGCCAGCGTGCCGCCGGTCGCCTTGGTCGAACGCAGCAACGCGGGCCCACGCACGAGCACCGCGTCGCTACCCCGCCAATAGCGTACCGCCTCGGCCTCGTCGGCGAGGATCAGCGTGAGGGCAGGACGCCCGCCGCCGGTGATCCGCACCACCGCGCGCCCGGCATGCGTATAATCGAGCCGGAGATCGCCCTTCGCTGCGTCGAACGCGCTGGTGGCGGTGCCTTCGAGCAGTGTCACCGTCGGTGCGGACGCATAGCGCAACACTGTCTCGCCGGTCTCTCCAGCGCGACCGTACAGCAGCATCACGTCGCCGCGATCGATCGTCAGCGCGGCTTGCAATTCGGACGTCGAATAGACCAGCCGTTGCCCGCCGAGATTAACCCCCGCAACCAGCCATTTCGCGTCGAACCCGTTCAGCCGCATCGGTTCCGCCTGCGGGAAGGTGTAGCGCCCGTCCGGCAGGTCGGCGGTGATCGTGAAGCGGTCGTCGGTCTGTCCGTTGGACGGCTTGTGCGTGACCATCAGGAAGCGTGCATCGCTCTCCGGACTGCGGTTGTGATACGCCTGCACGTTCGGCGACGACACCTTTACCGGCGCGGCGGGGACCATGCCCGCTAGGTCAGGCACGGCGGCGATCAGCCCGCCGAGCTGTTTCATCTCCTCCGCCTTGCTCCGAAGCTCGCGCGCTTCGGAGATCGCCGAACCGTAATCGTAGCTCGTGAACACGACGGGGGCGGGGAGCCAGCCCCAGCTCGTGCCGCCATAGCCCATGTAGAAGCTCTGGATGTCTATGCCGTTCGCCAGATTGGTGCCGTAGAACACGCGCTGGAACCGCTTGCCGCGCTGGACGGCGTTGCATTCGTAGCCGCCGTTCGAGCCCCAATAGTCGAACCAGCCGCCACCGAATTCGGCGAGGAAAGCCGGCGTATCGGGCGAGGCGGACGCGCCGCCCTTTGCACCGCCGGGACCGTAGAATCCCCAGTCGGGTGCCGCCACGCCGCGCGTCGGCTTGCCCGCGACGGTGCAGGTGCCACCGGGATAACCGTCGAACGCGTAGAGATCGCCCGGCCCCTGCACGACGTTCGCGACGGTCGAGGACTCGGGGACCCAATATCCGTTGCGACCCTGGTCGTTGTGGAACAGCGGCACGGTAATGCCGTCCGCACGCGCCTTGGCGTAGAGATGGTCCATGTAGCGGCGCTGTGCGGGCGTGGTCAGCGCCAGTTCGTTCTCGATCTGGTGCAGGATGACAGTGCCACTATGGCCCTTGCCGTCACCGTTGATCTGGTGCCGAGCGATGATCGCGTTGACGTGGGTGAGCCACTCATCGACTGCCGCGAGATACGCCGGGTCGTCGGTTCTTGCCCGCGCCTTCTGGTTGACCAGCCAGCCCGGAAACCCGCCGCGCGACAGCTCCGCGTTCACATACGGGCCGGCGCGGGTGATGACATAAAGCCCTTCTTCCTGCGCCATCGCCAGCACGCGCTCGACGTCGCGGATGCCGGTGAAGTCGTACACGCCCTGTTTGGGGCTGTGATACCCCCAGTCGAAATAGAGCGCGACGGTGTTGAACCCGCTCGCCTTCATCTTCTGCAATATATCGCGCCACAGATCGGGGCTGGGCAGGCGGAACGGGTGAAATTCGCTCGACCAGATCACCTGACGCTTGCCGTCGATCATCAGCGACCGTGCATCGTACGACACGCGGCCGAATGTCTTGACCGGCGCGGCGAGGTTCTGCGTCGGGCGTGCGACCTGCGCCGTCGCGGTGACCGGCGTCAGCGCGGTGGCGAGCGCCAGCGCGATCAGACGTGTGCGATCAATCATGATGGAAGATCAGCGGGAGCGACCATTCCTTCGGGCGGTTGTTATCCTCAACCTCCATCAGCGGCGCCATGTGATCCCACCAGCGTTTCATCACCGGGTGATCGGGGAGGGCATCGCGGGTGTTCGGTTCGGCGAGCTTCAGGACGGCGAACAGCGAGAGCGTCGCCTCGTCGAGGAAGATCGAATAGTCATGGATGCCACTTTCGGTCAGCAGCGCGGAAAGCTCGGGCCAGATTGCGTCGTGGCGCTTGCGGTATTCATCGACCACGCCGGGCTTGAGCTGCATCCTGAACGCATGGATCGACATCGCACCCTCCCAATCCACTATGTGGTATTGCTATGTACGATTTGGTAAAGCCGTTCGGCGCTTAGGTCAAACGCTAACCGCGCCAGAGCGGCGTCCGCGTCACCGAAAGTCCAGCGGCGTCCTCGATCACGAAGGGCGGGCGGGCATCGGGGCTGGTAGTGGCCAGATCGAGGCAGTCGATCACGAGGCCCTTCGCGTGCCGGACCCACAAGCCCCAGGCGGGGAGCACACCGAACATGCTCGGCTCCGGATAGGCGCCCGCGAGGTCTTCAGGCCTGCGTGCGGCATCTTCGGAAGTGCCGCCGCCGCGATAGGACAGATGGATGCGGGATAGCGTGACGTCCTCGACCGGATGGCCGGGAAGCCCCGCGATCGCTGTGGCGAAGCGGTGGTCGATCCCGGTGGCATCGATGTAGCTCAGTGTCACGCGTCGGATCGTGCCGATACTGGTTCCCGCCGGGCCCCGCCGCCGATCGCCGATCCGCAGGAACAGCGGCGCGGTGGTCACGTCGCGCATCGTGATGCGGCGCACGACGACGTCCTCCATGACGCCGCCGTCGACCGTCTCCAGTGCGAGCCCGCGGCAGTGCGTGAAGCTGCAACACTCGATCAGGATGCGCCGGTATCCGCCGTTGCTCTCGGTCCCGAGCTTGATCCGCCCCGTCACGCGGTCGCGGTCGGGCGCGAGCAGTTGCGTCGTCCGCCGCGTGCCGTCGAACATCGTCCCGAGGTCGTAACCCGAGACGGCGCAATGCCGCACGGTCACGTCCTCCGAAGCAACCGCGCGGCCGAGCGCAAAACTGCTCTTGATGACGATCGCGTCGTCGTTGGGCGTGTTGACGCGGCACCGCTCGACGATCGTACGCTGGACGCAATCGAGGTCGATCCCGTCGCGATCGGTGTCGATTGTCAAGTCGTGGATGTGCAGGTCGCGCGTGCCCGTCGCGAGGATCGCAAAATGCCCGCATTTGAGCATCGAGAAACCGGACAGGCGGATATTGCGGCCGTTCCGGAACGCGATCGCCTTGTTGCCAAGGCCGTTCATGCGCGCGGCATCGGGTTCGAGCCGGGCGATCTCGACCGCGCTCATCTGGCGCATCGACAGCGGTCGCTCGCCCGTCTGCGCCTTCCACCGCGCACCGGGACCGTCGCGTGTCAGCCCGAGCCCGTGGATCAGGCCGGGGCCGATCATCGCGACGTTCTCGACATCCTCGCCCCAGAACAGGCTGTTCCGCCAATGGCTGTGGCCGAAATCCTGGTACAGTTGCTCGCCATTGTCCTCAGGCAGGTCGTAGCGTCCGGCATGGCGCGCCGGATCGGCCGCCTCGATCACCGCGCCCTTGGCAAGCTGGATCGTCACGTGGCTCAGCAGCCGGATCGAGAAACACAGGTACCGTCCCGCGGGGATCAGCACCGTCCCGCCGCCTTGCCGCGCGGCGGTAGCGATCGCCGCATTGATCGCGCCGCTATCGATCGCGCGCCCATCGCCGCGCGCGCCGAGTTTGCGCACGTCGATCACCATCGCGGCATGCGCAGGGAAGGGAAGCAGCGCCGCGCCGATCCCCAACCCGACGTCGCGGCGAGTCATGTGCGAGGCGTCGAACGCGCTTATTGCAGGTTCACGTACATGCCGCCGTCGACCAGCAGCGAGGCCCCGGTGACGTATTGCGCGAGATCAGAAGCCAGGAACACCGTCGGCCCGACCAGATCGTCGGGCTTGCCCAGCCGGCCCAGCGGAATGCGCTTTTCCATGTACGACCGCTTGCCCTCGTCGGCGAGATCGTCCTTGTTGATGTCCGTCAGGATCGTGCCTGGGAACAGCGAGTTGCAACGAATACCGTGCTTGCCGAGCGCGATCGCGACCGACTGCATCAGCGAATGCAGCCCAGCCTTGGTCGGCGTGTAATGCGTTTGGTACTCGCCGCCGACCAAAGCCGAGATCGACGACATCGCGATGATCGACCCGCCGTCGCCCTGCTTCACCATCTGGTTCGCCGCGGCCTGCACCATGTAATAGGCGCCGTGGAGGTTGACGCGCATGGTCCGCTCGAACGTCTCTACCGGCATGTCCAGGAACGCGTGGAACGGGCAGATCCCGGCGTTGTTGACGAACACGTCGACCCGACCCAGCGCCGCTACGGCCTTGTCGATGAAGTCGCGCGCGGTATCCGGATCAGCGACGTCGCCCTGGATCGCGACGGCTTTCCGACCGAGCGCCTCGATCTCCGCGACCGCGCTCTCGGCACCGGCCACGTCGCGCGCGAAATTCAGCGCGACGTCCGCGCCATGTCGTGCGCAGCCGATCGCGACCGCCCGGCCGATCCCCGCCGATGCGCCGGTCACCAGCACGGTCTTGCCTTCGAGCAACATTATTTTCTCCCAGTTAGTCGGTTGGCGGCTCGAAGCCGAGTTCGCGACTGATCGCGCCCGCGGTGCCGCGCACTTCGTCGGTCAGCGTCGTCATGCGGTCGTCGCTCATATATTGCGCGGCGCTCGACACGCTGATCGCGCCGACGATCTTGCCCGCGGCATCGCGGATCGGCGCGGCGACGCAGCGGATCTGGTCCTCGTTCTCCTCCAGATCGAACGCACGGCCGCAGGTTGCATAGCCTTGCATCCGCTCGCGCCACACATTCGCATCGGCCCTGGGCGCACCCGCCGCCTGGTCCGCGTCGAAGCGCTCCTGCCAATATTTTGGCGGAGAATCGATCATCAGCGCCTTGCCGAGCCCGGTCGAACTCAGCGGCTGGCGATCGCCGACCCGGCTCGAAATCGTGATCCGCCGCCGCCCCGGCACCTTGTCGAGATACAGCGCGAAGTCGCCGTCGAACACGCCAAGATGCACCGTGTCCTCGGTCGAGGCGGCCAGCTCCTCCAGATAGGGTCTTGCGACCTGCACCAGATCGGCCTGCGCCTGCGCAAGCGTGCCGAGCAGCAACAGCTTGGGTCCGAGCCGGTATCCGGAGCGCGGTGTGAACGCGAGATAACCGCGATCGACCAGCGCACTTAGCAGCCGGTGCGTCGTGCTCTTGGTCAGGTCGAGCTTCACCGCGAGTTCGCTCAGCGTCAGTACCTCGTGGCTGACCGCCTCGATCAGATCGAGCCCGCGCATGAGGGTCTGGCTACCGGCACCGACGCCGTTTCCGGCCGACTCCGACTTGTCGATATTCGTCGTGGAAGTGTTCATGCCCACTCCATAAGACGGCCTCCTACATGCTGGCAATCGGCGAATCTTGCGTCGATTCCGGTCACGCTACACGTCTCAAAAACCGAGAAAAAATGGCCGACCGTCTTGCGGCGGTCGGCCGAGGGGGGAGCGCTCTAGAATTTCAGCTGGAGACCGGCGAAGAACCGCTGGCCGGCGTAATAATATTCCACCGGTCGAGCCTTGTCGATGTAGCTCGCCGACGACTCCTTGTTGATGTTCTGGATCTCCATGAACAACTGGGTGTGCTGCTCGGGGAACCGGAACGTCACCTTGGCATCGAAATAGCCTTCGCCACGACGATAGATCGGGCTGTTGTCGAAGTTGACGTCGGACACGGTTTGGAGCCAGTTCGAGCGGTAGTTGTAGTTGACCCGGATGTTGAGCCAATCCTTGTCGTAGAAGATGCTGGCGTTCGCGGTCCATTTCGACAGGCCGGGATAGTCATTGAGCGGCTGACCGGTGGCGACGTTGGTCAGGTTGGTCCGGATGGCGCGTGCGTAGGTGAAGTTGCCGCTGGCCCCGAAACCATCGAACGGTGCGGGCAGGAACGTGAAGGCGGTCTGCGCGCTTCCTTCGATCCCATCGAGCAACGCGCCGAAGCCGTTGACCGGCTGGCGGACCGTAAACAGCGAGCCGTCCTGGAAGAGATCGACATCGCCGCGCGTCACGTTCGAGATGACGAAGCTCTTCTCGTATTTCTTGAAATAGCCGATGCTGATCGCGGTATCCTTGTTCGGGAACCAGCCGAGGTTCACCTCCCACTGATCGGCACGATACGGGACCAGTTCGGGATTGCCCGCGGTGCAGGCGTCCTGAAGCCCGGTGATGTCGGTCGAGTCATCGAGACAATTGACGTTCGGGACCAGATCGGTCGGCTTGGGCCGGGCGAGATTGCGGGCCCAGTTGGCGCGGAAGGTCAGGTTCGGCGTGATCTCCAGCGCGCCGTTGAACGCGGGAAGCCAATCGGTGTAGCTGTTCTTCAGCGACAGCGAGTTTGCTGCAAGCGTGACCGTTTCGATCACCGCGGGAATGCCGGGGACGCCCGTGCCGGGACGGATCCGGGTCTGGCGGCTGATGTTGGTGCCGGTGCCCGTGTCGGTCGTCTTGATATAGCGGAGGCCGGCATTGCCGCTGAACCGCATGCCCAGGACGTCCTGCTCGACATTGCCCTTCAGATACGCGGCGGCGACGGTCTCCTTGATGAACACCGCCGGAATTTGCGACTGGCCATCGGCATTGCGAACCAGATCCTGGTCGAAGCCCGACAGGTCGTAGATCTGGCCCAGCCTGTCGAAGTTGATCGTCGGGACCGACAGTTGCGACGGCAGGCCAGCGGGCGCACCCTGTAGCCCGGTGAACAGGGCAGCACCCGGCAAGCCGCCGGTATTCGCCGCGATGAACTGGGCGTACTGGGCCTGCGTCATGTAATAGGTGTTCGCGGCCCGCACGGCCGGCGGCGTATCAGTGACGACTGTGGTGTAGGAGACGTTCGCACTCGTCTGATACACGGCAGGGACGGCCGCGGCACCGGTTGACGGGTTCGCCGGAACCGCTGGCGTCAGCAGGCGCGAGCCGCCGCCGTTGTAGTTCTTATACTCCTGCCAGCGGAACTGCCCGCCATATTCGATGCTCGTCAGGAACGGCAGGTTGGTGTTCCAGTCCGCGTCGAGCTTGAGCTGGTCTTCCTTGTTGTTGTTGTCGCTCGGGCGATATTGCACGGTCGGTCCGGCCTGTCGTCCGGGTGCGTTGATCGTGCCAGGGCGGACATAGGCGCCGGTCGAATTCGGGTCGAAGTTCTCGGGGAACACGAACACCGGAATGCCAAGGTCGTTGCGACGGTCTATGGTTATCCCGCCGATGCCGGTCGAATAGGCGAGCAAGTTGGTGTCGTTGACGGTTCGCCCCGTCGAATGCGAGGCGAGCGCCTTGATCTTGAGATCGTCGAACGTCCAGTCGAACCCGGTCAGGTAATAGCGGGTGCGCTGGTCGTAGGTGAAATCGCGACGCTGGACGCCGAGAATGTTGCTGGCGCCGTTCCAGACCGGTGCAGCGGCGGTGCCGACATTGACCGAATTGAGCGCGGTCAGTGCGCTGGTGACGACGTGGTTCTCGCTGGTCGAGGTGCCCGCGGTGATCTGCGGACGCGACGTCCCGCCGTTCAGTCCGACCGGCAGCGCGGCGTCGTAGTTGAAGCGCTCGAAACGGCCGAGATCGAGCGAGTAGTTGACGTCGTTGAACTGCTGCTTGCGGTTGGTGATGATCGCTTCGGCGAACGCGCGGAAGTTCGGCGCGAATTCATACTGGACCTGGAGATCGGCGGACAGGCGCTGGTCGTCGATCCGGCGCTGGCGCAGGCGCGGGACGGTCGGGACCCAGTCGAAGAACTGCGTCTCGCACGCCAGCCGCCGCGTCGTCGCGGCCGCGGCATTCGCCCCACCGACTCCTGCGCAACTGCCATAGGTATTGAAATTGGCATAAGCGGGGTTGGCGATGGTCTTCTCGTCAGAGCGGTCGAAATCCGCGATCCGCTTCCAGTTGGTATTGCTGATATAGTCCTGGCGAAGCTGCTTCTTCTCGTAGTTGACGGTGCCGAGGATGCCGAGGCCGTCGAGTAGGAAATGGGGTGTCCCGAAGATGCCGGTGAGGCGGGGACGCCATTTCTGTGCGGTGTCGAGATGTTGCGCGGAGGCCACTGCGCTGAGAAGTGGCTTTGCCAGTTCGAGTGGGCGGCGCGTCTCGACGCTGACCGTGCCGCCGAGGCCGCCTTCGGTCAGGTCGGCGCTATAGCCCTTGTAGACGTCGATCGACTTGACGAGTTCGGTCGCGAGATCGCGCAGATCGCCCGAGCGGCTGCCATCGGCGCTGGCCTGGGTGACGCCGTTGATCTCGATGCGGTTGAGATCGGGTTCGACGCCGCGGATCGATACTGCCGTGCCTTCGCCAAAATCACGGCTGAGTTGGACGCCGGTGATGCGGGCCAGCGAGTCACCGAGGTTCTTGTCGGGGAAGCTGGCGATGTCGTCGGCCACGATCGAGTCGACCACGGTGCCGGCCTTGCGCTTGCGGGCGATCGCCGATTGAAGCGAGGCGCGCGTGCCGACGACGAGGATGTCTTCCGAGGTCGCGCCGTCCGGCAGGGTCGCGTCGGGCGCGGGCTTCTGTGCGGGTTGCGCAACGTCTGTCGCGGGCGTCGTAGGCGCGGTTGTCTGGGCGGTAGCGGCGGTCGCCGAACCCAGCATCAGCGCCAGTGCAGACGTCGTGATCGCCAGATTGCGCACCGAACAAGTGTGAAGTGTCATCATATTTCCCCCGAAAGACGTTCCGGGCGGCGACGCGTGCGGTAGCCGGCCCATCGTGAAGTTACCATGCTAGGTGGCTGGGCTAGCCGGCTGGGCGCGTCGACAAGGCACGGGTGCGGCAGGCCTTGCGGCATGTTGCGCGATCGATTTTGTGCTGGGTCCAGTCATCATCATCCCCTCGTCTCGGCGCGGCCATTACCGTCGCCAGTGCCGGTTCAATGACCGACGAAAAACCATATTGTGAAGCTCTGTCCCGTTTATTAGTTTGCCATTTCCTGAAGGGCAATCATAATAATTGGGATAAGTGCGATAATTGGCACGCCGCGATGGAGATGATGATGACGATAGGCAGCCGCGCGTTTCTGGCGCTCTTGGTCGGTGTTGCGACGCCCGCGCTCGCGGCATCTCCGTACCGCGCGGTAGAGCGGCTCGATCGCGGCGTCGTCGCCACGCCCGCAAAGGACGGCGGCTGGCTTATCAGCTGGCGGCTGTTGCGGGACGATCCGTCCGCGACCCGCTTCGACGTCTATCGCGACGGCCGCAAGATCACGCCGCAACCCCTCGCCGACGCGACGTCATTCGTTGATCGGCAGGGTAATGATCGCGCCCGCTATACCATTCGCTCTATCGTCGGCGGGAAGGCAGCAGCACCGAGTGCCCCCGCGCTGATGGCACCGAACGGATATCTGTCGATCCCGCTCGTGCCCCCGCCCGGCGGGACGACGCCCGACGGCGACGCGTTCACTTATACCGCCAACGATGCCAGCGTCGGCGACCTCGATGGCGATGGGCGCTACGAGCTGATCCTGAAATGGGACCCGACCAACAGTCACGACAACAGCCAGGCGGGCTACACCGGCAACGTCTTCGTCGATGCCTACACGCTTGAGGGTAAGCGGCTCTGGCGGATCGACCTTGGTCGTAACATCCGCGCTGGCGCGCATTACACGCAGTTCCAAGTCGCCGACTACGACGGGGACGGCCGCGCCGAAATCGCGATGAAGACTGCGGACGGCACCGTCGATGGCGTCGGCACGATCATTGGCGATGCGAAGGCGGACTGGCGCGGTCGCGACGGCGAAGTCCCGCAACCGGACAAGACTGGCGCGAAGCTGCTGGCGGACGGCACCAAGGTCGCTCCGCTCGTCGGACGTATCCTGAAAGGCCCGGAGTATCTGACGGTGTTCGATGGCCGCTCCGGCAAGGCGCTCGCTACCGCGCCCTATGATCCGCCGCGCTATCCCGGCGGTAATCCAAGCTTCGACCAGATGCGCGAGACCTGGGGCGATGGATATGCCAACCGGTCCGACCGGTTCCTTGCGGGTACGGCCTATCTGGATGGACGGCATCCCAGCATGATCTTCGGTCGGGGCTATTATGCGCGCACCGCGATCGCCGCGTGGGATTATCGCGGTGGCAAGCTGACCAAGCGCTGGCTGTTCGACAGCGCGGAGCCGGGTAAAGCCGACTATGCCGACCGCGGCAACCATCAACTCAGCATCGCCGATGTCGACGGCGATGGCCGCGACGAGGTGATCTATGGCTCGATGGCGGTCGACGACGACGGCAAGGGATTGTGGACCGTGCCGCTGTTCCACGGCGATGCGATGCATCTCGCCGATCTCGATCCACTGCGTCCGGGGCTCGAGAAATGGGGCGTGCACGAACAGGTGAAGACCAATGGCGGGATCGGCTCGGCGCTGCTTGATGCGCGCACCGGCTCGATCCTGTGGACCAAGCCAGCCGATACCGATACCGGCCGCGGGCTCGCCGCGGATATCGATCCGCGCCATGTCGGGGCCGAGCTGTGGGGCTCGAACAGCCGCGACCTGTTCGACGTGAAGGGCAACGCGATTGGTCCGGCGCCGCGCCAGACCAACTTCGCGCTCTATTGGGACGGTGACCTGCTCCAGGAACTGCTCGACGGGACGACGATCAGCAAATGGAACTGGAAGACAGGTACCGCCTCGCCGTTGCTGCATCCGGAGGGCATCGCGTCGGACAACGGCACCAAATCCAACCCCGCACTACAGGCCGACATTCTCGGCGACTGGCGCGAGGAGGTCGTTTGGCGCTCGGCGGACAACCGCGAACTGCGCATCTACGTCACACCGTATCCGACGACCCACCGGCTCGTCACGCTGATGCAGGACCCGGTCTATCGCGCGGGCGTCGCGTGGCAGAACACCGCCTATAACCAGCCGCCGCATCTCGGCTATTTTCTGGGAAGCCTCACGCCGTCGGACGACGCCGACTGAGGGTGCCGGCCGTCAGGGTTGGACCTTGGCGGTCTCCACTGCGTAGATCGCCGCCTTGCCCTCGATGTTCGCGCGGAAGATCAGCCATTTCCCGTCTGGCGAAAAGCGCGCGTTAGGCTCCAGCTTGTAATCCTGCTTGCCCATGTCGACGAGTTTCTCCGCGGCGAAGGTTCCCGCTTCGATCAGGCTGTCGGCATTGTCGGCGCGAATCCCGGCGACATCGGGAACCGGCTTCGGACGGAAGAGGTACATCCATTTTCCGTCGGGGGCGTGCGCGACCATCTCGCTATCGCCGCCGTCGCCCGAGAACAGTGTCTGGTCCGCTGAGACGTTATAGTGGACCGACCATTCGTTGCGGTCGAGATGATACCAACGGCGCTTGGCGGTGGCGACGTCGTAGCCGGCGAGCCAGAAATCCTCGCCGCGCGGCGTCTGCAGATCGTACCAGATCGTCTTGCCGTCGGGCGACCAGAATTCGTGGCCGGCGATCTCCATGTTCATCGTCCGAGTGTGAACCTTGGTCATCTGGCTGCCATCGGTGCGAATGGTCCAGATCCGATCGACGCGGTGCCACGGTCCCTCATGGCAATACATCAGTAGCGTCGGGTCGGTCGGCGAGAATTGCAGGTGGTTGAGCCAGTCGGTCGCCTTCACCACGCTGCGCCGCTGCCCGGTCGTCACGTCGATGGTGAAGATCTCCATCGGGATCTTGGCGTCGAGCCGCTGGTTCAGCCGGAATTCCTTGGCATCGGCATAGACCATCGGCCGGCCGTCGGGCCAGTTCGCCGCGTATGCCGTCTGTCCGGTCTTGATATCGACGCCCGCCGCGTTGGGCTGGAGCGGCATGTCGCGCGAGGCGACCTGCCCGGCGAGCAATGTCTCGTCGGCGTTGAGCGTATCGATCCGGCTGCCCTTCGGCACCACCGCGATCTTGCGGACCTTGGCCGTATCGATGTCGGCGGCATAGATCGTGATCGGCGCGTCGTCGCCACCCTTGGCCTGTTCGGAGAAATACGCGGTGCGTGTCTTGTGACCGGCGAACAGCAGGTGAGCGCCCGGCCGGTGCAGCAAGGATCTGACCGCCCATGTCTTCGTATCCGCCACCGAGATACCGTCGGCAGTCTGGAATATCATCAGGTCGCCCTGCGGCGTGTAGGCGTTGTAGTTGAAATAGAGCGCGTAATTGCCGGGTGCGTCGGACAGCCGAAGGACCTTGTGGCCGGTCTTGGCGTCGATCCACGACGCGGGCGCCGCCGCGATCGAGGGCGCGGCGACGGCGAGCGCGATGCTCAGCCCGAATACAGTGTTTCGCATCGTCAGATCCTTGTCGTCACGCAGGCCAGCCATGGTCGCGCGACCAGGCCAGGAAAAGGTCCATCCACGGTATCGGCGTGCCGTCGCGGTGCGGGGCAGGCGGGCCATGGCCACCTTTTTCGAACATCAACAATTCCGTGGGGATCTTGGCGGCATGCAGCGCTTCGTACAGCAGGATACTGTTCCGCGCCGGCACCGCGGGATCGTCGGCGTTCGCCATCACGAAGCTCGGCGGCATGTCGGCCGGGAGATCCAGCTGTGTCGAATAGCGGCGCTGCCACACGGAATCTGCGGCATGCGCGCCGAGCAATTCGCGGCGCGATTGCGCATGCACGCCGTCATCGAGCATCGTCACGACGGGAAAGAACATCCCCGCGATAGCAGGCTTTGCGGACAGGTGATCGGCCATGTCGATCGGCGCGTAGCTCGGCATGGCCGACCGGGACGCCAGCCGCGCCGCGAGATGCCCGCCAGCGGAGAAGCCTGTGACGGCAACGCGCGCCGGGTCGACCGTCCAGCGCGTGCCCGCACCCGCGCGGATCACGCGCATCGCCCGCTGCGCATCCTGCAACGGCGCATCTGGTCCCGCGGCCCAGCCATCGTGCGGCAGGCGATAGAGCAGCTCGAAGGCGGTGATCCCGCGCGCCGCGAAATCGCGCGCGATGCCGCCGCCGGTCCGGCCAACCGCTACGCGCGCGTAACCGCCGCCCGGACAGATCAGCACCGCCGCGCCGTTGGGCTTCTCCGGCCGCACCACCGTCAGCATCGGCGCTGCGACATGCGGCCAGGCGATGTCGTCCGCCGCACCGGTCGGCGAACGCTTGACCCACTGGTCGACGACCGCCGGTGTCGGGGCTCCGGGTGCCGCACTAGGCCAGAGCGCAAACCTCTCCACCGCAAGCTTCGTATCTTGAGCGAATGCGCGGAGCGGCAGCAGGCTGGCGAGCCCACTGGCGAGACCACCGGCCAGGATCGTACGTCGCGTGGTCATCTCAGTTTCCGTCCGGTCGGGTGGAATCATGCGCCACGCTCGGCGCAAGCCGGAACGTGGCAGGGTCGGGCGGATGGCCTGCGTCGAATGCTGTCAGGTCCGGCTTCAGATGCTCGGCGAGCGGCAGTTTCGCGGTAGCAATGCCCGCCGCTACCGCCCGCGCGAGCACCCACGCGCCGTAATTGTCGTGATGCGTCGCGTCCTTGCCGCCATCGTTGAATGCGAGCGGCGCGCGGGCCGGTCCGAGCGCTTCGTAGAAACGGATGCTCGCGGCATTCAGGTCGATCACTGGCACGCGCAATTCCGCGCCGACCGCCTTCACCGCCGCGGCATACTCCGCGAGGGTCGGGCGGATATTCTCGCCCGCCCACATCCGCCGCTCTGGCGAGGTCACGAGCACAGGGTCGACGCCCCGACGCCGAAACTCCGCGATCCACGCGCGGAGGTAATCCCGATAGGTCGTCTCGGCAGCGGCGTAGGTCTGCGGCCACTGCGTTTTCTGGTCGTTATGCCCGAACTGGATCAGCGCCCAGTCGCCCGGCTTCGCGGACTCCAGCACCTTGGCGAAGCGCAATTCGGTCATGAACGACTTCATCGTCTCGCCCGATTCCGCGTGATTGGCGACAGCGATGTCCGGACGGAAGAATGCGGGGAGCATCTGCCCCCAACTCGCAGCAGGCTCGGCCGGCTGATCGGTGACGGTGGAGTCGCCGAGCAGGAATATCGTCGGCACCGTGATCGGCTCGATCGTGATCGCAGTCACGCCGAGCTTCGTGCCTAGTATTTCCAGCGACAACCGGTCGTCCCAACTGAACGAACCGTGCTCGCGTGGCTTGAGCAGCACCGCGGTCCCACCCGGCGCGTTCAGCGGCGGCGGGGTGAGTGCGGCATCACGGACGTTGACGACGAAGCTCTGCGTTATCGACCGCCCCGCCGGCACGACGACCGTATCGAGCATCAACCGTCGCGACTCCGCCTTGATACTGGTGTCGGTACGCATCTTGGGCAGGCCGAGAGTCACCGTCACCCGATAATTACCTGGCGGGACCGCAACCGAGAACAGCGCGGGGCTGCCGCCCTCGAAACCGAAGCCGTCCGCATAAGCGCGCCCGGCTGCCACCGAGACGGCGTCCTTTGGGGCCGCGCCACCACCGAACACGAACCTCCGTACCTGCGCTTCGGCCGCCGTACTCATCAAAGCAAATCCCAGAGCCAGCGCACCGATCAGCCGCACGATGGGCCACCCGCCGGCGTCGCACGCGTCAGGGCAGGAGTCCCAGGTGTCACGTACCGCGCGATCGGCAGCTTCAGACGATGGAGCCCGGTCGCCACCAGATCGGCAACCCGCCGTGCGCCGATTTCGCTGAAATGCGTGTCGTCGGCCACGCCGGTGGGATAGCCGGGCGCTCCCGCTGCGCCGCTGTAATGCAAATAATAGCCCTTCGCCGCGTCGGCCCCGGCCGCCTGCACCCAGGCCTGTGACGTCTTGCCGAGATCGATCAGCGGCGTCCGCGTCTCATGCGCCACCTGTCGCGCCGCGTCGGCATAGGTCGGAAAGCTCGGTTGCTCGACCCCGTCCTTGAAGTCGCGCCGCGCGACCGGAGTCAGGATCACCGCCTTCGCACCCGCATGGCTGGCGACATCCAGAAAGCGGCGGAGGTTCGCGCGATACTGCTCGATAGTCGTAAAGCGTTCGGGCTTGTCGACACTCGCATCGTTGTGACCGAACTGGATCAGCAGCGTATCGCCTTTCCGCAGGTCCGCGGCGATCTTGTCGAGCCGCCCCTCGCGGATGAAGCTGTTGGTGCTGCGCCCACCGATCGCGCGGTTCTCGACGCTGACGTTTGGCGCCACGGCGCATCGCAGCATCGTGCCCCAACCCGACTGCGGATAGCGATCCGCCTTGTAGTCCTGTGCGGTCGAGTCGCTGGCGATGAAGATCCGCATCGGGGCAGGGGCGGCTCCCATGATCGCAGGCGCAACCAGAGCGATGGCTATCAACAGGCCGTTCTTCACCCACTCTCTCCCGCGTCTTCTTTCCCGCATGATGCAACGACGTTCCGGAAAGAGCAACCGGCATCTCGATGAAATAACCATCATGTGGAATGCACAACTAATATTCGGCACGAACTTGGCGGCGGCGATTTCGCGGCCTATGCAATGGCGGAGCGCGATGACAGCGCACGGGGAGGGCAGCATGCGCTTGAATGCACGGCTTCATATCGCAGCGGGCATCCTGGCCAGCGTGCCGTCGACGTCGATCGCCCGGCAGCCGCTCGCCGATTGGGTCGTCGAAGCCGAAGACCCCGCGGCGCAAGTCACCGAACGCGCCGGGATCATCGACATCGATACCGCCAAGGGCCTCACGCTGTGGTGGCGCAAACCCATCGCCGGACCGGTCGTCATCCGGTTCGACGCGATGGCGGTGTCCGAAGGCGGCGCGAACGACACAGTCAGCGACCTCAACGCTTTCTGGATGACGCACGAAGACGATGGCGGATCGGTGCTCGCCCACCGTCGCAGTGGCGCGTTCGCGGACTATGACAACCTGCGCACATACTATGTCGGCATCGGCGGCAACCGGAACACCACAACGCGCTTCCGCCGCTATATCGGCCGCGCCGGCGATCGGCCGCTGCTGCCCCAGCACGACAAGCGCGATGCCACCGAGATGCTCGTACCCAATCGCTGGACGACGATCCGGCTGATCGCGGACGGGCGGACAGTGGCGGTCGAGCGCGACGGGCGGCGTGTGTTCACGCTCGACGATCCCGCACCCTATGCGTCCGGCCAGTTCGGGCTCCGGACCACGTGGAGCCACCTGCGCATCCGCCACCTGTCGATCACGCGCCGCTGATGGAGACGATCATGACCCCAATGAACCCTACGCGGCGCGATACGCTGAAGGTCGCACTGCTCGGCGGTGCGACCGCGTTGCTGCCGGTCCGGCTCGATGCTGCGCCTGCGCCTGCGTTCCAGTCTGCCCCGATCCGCTGGATCGACGGGGCAGCGCCGACGATGCACATGGGGCAGACGTTCGGCGTCGCGTGGCCGCGCGGCGTGCTGAAGCGCAACACCGCGCTCGCGGTTCGCACGGTCGACGGCGCCGACATACCAGTACAGACCTGGACCACTGCGACCTGGCCCGACGGTTCGATCAAGTGGACCGCCCACGCGATACCTGCCGATGTCGCGCCCGCTGGCCTGATCGTCACGCGCGGTCGGGCGACGGCACCAGCGCGCGCGGTGAAGGTCACCGGGTCGACCGATGCGGTGGTCATCGACGTCGGCGACCTGCGCTGGGAGATCGGTCGCACCGGCCCCGCATTGGTCCGCTCGGCCAGGCAGTCCGGGAAGCCCGTGCTCGGTGCGGTTTCTCTCGTCGGTTCGGTAAAGTCCGACCCGCTCCACGGCGAACCCGTGTCGTTCGCCGGCGAGATCGAAAAGGTCACCATCGAGCAACGAGGCCCCGTCCGGGCTGTCATCAAGATCGAGGGACGTCACGTTGTGGGTCATCGCCGCTGGCTCCCGTTCACCGTGCGCCTCTACGCCTATGCCGGATCGGCGGCGTTGCGGATCGTCCACAGCTTCGTGTTCGACGGCAATGCGGGGCACGACTTCCTCGCGAGCCTGGGCGTACAGGCGTCCGTCCCGATGCGTGGCGCACTCCACGATCGCCACGTCCGCATCGCCACCGACGGCCAGATGTTCGCCGAGGGCGTCCGGCCGCTGACCGGCCTGCGTCGCGACCCCGGCCGAGCATTCCGCGAGGCACAAGTTGCAGGCCGCGCGACGCCACCGCTGGCGACGATGGCACCATCGGTCCGCGACACGCTCGACCGGATCCCCGCCTGGGGCGACTTCCGTCTAGAACAGCCCAACGCCAATGGCTGGCAACTGACCAAGCGGACCGCACCGGGGCAGGGCTGGATCGATGCCGACGAGGGCGCGCGGGCGCCGGGTCTTGCGTATGTCGGCGGTCCCGACGGTGGCGTCGCGCTCGGCCAGCGCTATTTTTGGCAGCGTCACCCGACCGCGCTTCACATCGATGGTGCAGACCACGACACCGCGCAGTTGACCGCTTGGCTATGGTCGCCCGAGGCGCCAGCGATGGACCTGCGTCCCTATCACGGCGCGATGGGGATGGAGGGATTTGCCGCGCAAAACGAGGGGCTGTCCATCACCTATGAGGATTACGAGCCCGGCTGGGACGACGCATCCGGCATCGCGCGCACCAGTGAACTGACGCTATGGGCCTTGCCCGCGACGCCCGACACCGTGACGCTCGCGCAGATGGCGAAGGCCCAAGTGACACCGCCGCAATTGATGGCGAGCCCCGAGCATCTCCACGCCGCGCACGTGTTCGGCGATTGGAGCCTGCCCGATCGCTCGACGTCGAACCGCACCGCGATCGAGAACCAGCTCGACAATTTGATCGATTTCTACGCTGGTGAAGTGGACCGCCGGTCCTGGTACGGGTTCTGGAACCACGGCGACATCATGCATACCTATGACAGCGACCGGCATCGCTGGCGGTACGACATCGGCGGGTTCGCGTGGGACAACAGCGAGCTCTCGCCCGACCTGTGGCTCTGGTATTCGGTCCTGCGCACCGGCAACGCGGAGGCGTTCCGCTTTGCCGAGGCGATGACCCGCCACACCGGCGAGGTCGACGTGTATCATGGCGGGCGTTTCGCCGGCATGGGCACGCGCCACGGCGTCCAGCACTGGAGCGACAGCTCCAAACAGCCGCGCGTCAGCAACGCCAGCTATCGCCGCATCTTCTATTATCTGACCGCGGACGAGCGTGTCGGCGACCTGATGCGCGACCTGCTCACCTCCGACCAAACGCTCCAGCAGGTCGAGATCGGGCGGAAGGTGCCGGGGGCGAAGAAGCCGGTATTGCCGACGGGAACGATCGAGATGACCTTCGGCACGACCTGGTGCCCGCTCGCTGCGGCGTGGCTGACCGAATGGGAGCGGACCGGCGACTCCCGCTGGCGCGACCGGATCGTCGCGGGGCTTGATAGCATAGGGCGCCTGCCGCACGGCTGGATGACCGGCAGCGCGCCGTTCGATCTCGCCTCGGGCCGGTTCGTCGACCAGAATCGCGGTATCCGGCTCTCGCATCTCAACGCGGTATTCGGCGCTGTCGAGGTGAGTTCCGAACTCATCCGCCTGCTCGATGTGCCGCGCTATCGGACAGTCTGGCTCGACTATTGTCGCTGGTACAACGCGCCCCAGGCCGAATATCTGGCAAAGTTCGGCGCACCGTTTGGCCCGCGCAACTTACGCGAGGCGCATTCGCGGCTCACCGCATACGTCGCGCACGAAACGCAGGATGCGACGCTCGCTGCCCGGGCGGCGGGCGAATTCCTGTCCGGTGATGCAGGGCTTGGCACATGGCCGAGCGATCCGCGGCATACCGAAGGGCACGTCACCGAATGGCCCGGCGTCTCGACCAACGCGTCCGCGCAATGGGGTCTCGCCGCAATCCAGTGTCTGGCATTAATCCCCGAAGCGCTCGACCGCGCGACCATCCAATCGCCGGAGACATTGGGCAAACGCCGTCTCGGCGACGCCGGCCGCGACTGATTGATAAATCCCGTATTGTGGTCACTTGCGCCAAAATATGCGGAGCGGTATCGGTTCTACCAACTGAGGTGTCGCTTCCGGCATCCATCTCTCGGCCATCGGAGTCCCGCATGTACGAACGCACCTATTACGCTACGCATCCCGACATGATGGAGTGCGTCTCCAACGACGAACTGCGCGATCGCTACCTGATCCAGGACCTGTTCCGCGACGGTGAATGCGTGCTCAACTACACGCACGCCGAGCGCTTCGTGATCGGCGGCGTCGCCGTCGCGAGTGGAGCTGTGAAACTGCCTGACCAGACCGACCCTGCGTCGGCGGCCGGGCATCCGTTCCTCGAACGTCGCGAACTCGCGGTCGTCAACGTCGGCAAGGTCGGCGGGACCGTCACGGTCGACGGCGAGACGTTCACGCTCGGCAACAAGGATTGCCTGTACGTGACGATGGGCGCCAAGGACGTGCAGTTTTCCGGCGACGGCGCGCGCTTCTATCTGGCGTCTTGCCCGGCGCACAAGGCGTTCACGACGCGGGTCATCTCGGTCGGTGATGCGACCACGCTGGAACGCGGTTCGCTTGAGGACTCGAACGAGCGGACGATCTACCAGATGGTCATTCCGGGCATCTGCGACAGCGCGCAGCTCGTCATGGGCCTCACCGTCCTGAAGCCCGGCTCGGTCTGGAACACGATGCCGCCGCACATCCACGAGCGTCGCAGCGAAATCTATTTCTACTTCGAGCTCGACGATCTCGAGAAGGATCGCGTGTTCCACTACATGGGCGAGGGCGAGGCGACCCGCCACATCGTGTTGGCGAACGAGGAAGCGGTCATCAGTCCACCTTGGTCGATCCACATGGGCTCGGGCACCAAGGCTTATGCGTTCATCTGGGCGATGGCCGGTGAGAACCAGGATTATACCGACATGAACGTCCTGGATATCTGCCAGCTCGCGTAACCGACTTTCTCCCCTTCCCGCTTGCGGGAGGGGGCAGGGGGTGGGCACGCGCTCACCTCGATCGATCCGCGTGAGGAAAGCGCGAGCCCACCCCCGGCCCCTCCCGTATACGGGAGGGGAGGAGACAAGCATGACCACTCCTTCCGTATCTGGCCCCTTCGACCTGACCGGCAAGGTGGCCATCGTTACTGGCGCCAACACTGGCATCGGCCAAGCCATCGCCCTCGCGCTTGCTACCGCCGGCGCGGATGTCGCCTGTGTCGGCCGCACGCCCGCCGAAGACACCGTCGCGCAGATCCGTGCGCTCGGACGCAAGGCGGAGATCGTCTCCGCCGACCTCTCGACGATCGAACCGGTCCAGCGCGTCGTCGACGAGACGGTCCAGAAGCTCGGTGGTCTAGACATCCTGATCAACAACGCCGGCATCATCCGCCGCGCCGACGCGGTCGACTTCACCGAAGCCGACTGGGACGCGGTGATCGACACCAACCTCAAATCGGTGTTCTTCCTGTGCCAGGCCGCCGGTCGCCACATGATCGCGAACGGTGGCGGCAAGATCGTCAACATCGCCTCGATGCTGACCTTCCAGGGCGGCATCCGCGTGCCGAGCTATACCGCGTCGAAGTCGGGGATCGGCGGCCTCACCAAGCTGCTGGCGAACGAGTGGGCGAGCAAGGGCATCAACGTCAACGCGATCGCACCGGGCTACATCGCGACGAACAACACCGCGGCGCTACAGGCCGACGAGGTGCGCAACAAGTCGATCATGGACCGCATTCCCGCAGGCGCATGGGGCGAGGCGTCCGATCTCGGCGGCGCGGCGGTGTTCCTGTCGTCGGCAGCGGCAAAATATGTCCAGGGGCATATCCTGGCGGTCGATGGTGGCTGGCTCGCACGATAAGCTTTCGCTTTGATGCAGCGGCTGACGTGGGACGGCGTCGCGCTGCACGCCGGTGGTCTCCTGAGCTATTCGAAAAGCCATGGGCGCATGCATCTACCTAGGGATTTTCGCGCGACCTTCTCGGTATCATGGCCCTTGGGGCAACCGTCGTGATCGATGGTAATGCGGCGGATCATGTGCGCACGACGGACGCAGCCTGCTCGCCCCGTTCGACGGTAAGGGGCGGCGGGTCGAACGAGCATTTCTGAATGGTCAGCAGTTACGCTGGACTCCAAATCGGTCACCTACCGGGCCTATGACGATTGCCGTCTCGAAATCCGATGGCGAGGTCGTCGTGATGCGCAACGATATCGAGATCGGTCGAAGCGTGGCGAAGGTGAACGACGATGATAAGGGCAGCCACGTTATCACGCTGACGAAGGCCCCAGATGGCGAACCGCGCTGAGTGTATATCGGTTTGCCAGGTCACGAAGAGGAGGCCGGGCATCCGCTCGACGAGGCGGTGATCAACCGGCTCCGGCTACCACGCGGTTTCTATGACGCGGTGCGCCTGGCCCTTCGGCCGGGGACCACGATTCTCATTACCCAGTCGCGCGTCGGCACGAGTGGCGGCGAACCGCTCACGGTTATGGACGCGGTCGTACCGCAACCGTAAAATGTCCGCGTCTCGCCGGAAAGCGGGAGCGGGACGAATAGGGGAAATCACGTGTCGGTCATAAAACGCTCAACTGGCTGCACCGTTTCGCTTCTGCTCTCGACCTTCGCGCCTGCCATAGCCGCGGCACAGTCCACCGGCCTTGAGGACATGGTCGGCGCACGCGCTGGCCAAGCCGAAGCCGAGCTCCAGCGTCGCGGCTACGCCAACATCCGGGCCGAGAAGGGCGACGATCGTAGCTACACCTATTGGTGGAACGCCAATCGCCGCCAGTGCGTGATTATCGCGACGATGGACGGTCGTTACAACTCGATCCAGCCGACGCCGCCGCCCGATTGCCGAAAGCCCGCGAGCCTTAGGCCCACGCCAGGGTATCCGACTCCGCTCCCCAGTAGATCCCAACCCGGCTATCAGCCCGATCCCGGCTATTCGCGGCCTTCGTATCGCCCCGGCGACAACCAGCCCGGCTATCCCGCAGGCGGTCCGATAGTTGGCGGCAGGCCCGTAAGTCTCGGCTTGGTCTGCTTCGGTGACGGCTCGAAAAACGGCATTGCAAGCGGTACGACGTGGATGTGGAACCGCGACCGGGACCGCTACGAATATGGCACCTACAACCAGACGACCCGCGAAGTCTTCGATGCGTCGCTGATGGTGCAGACATGGGACGGTGGCGGGCGCATCCGCCTGCCGCGATCGCTGATCCCGCCGATCAACTCACGCGGCAGCAATGGCTGGTGGGACCTCTACGACGTTGTCACCGGTCCCGACGTTATCCGAGCAACCTACCGTCTGAATGGGCTGAACAAGCCGCGCGTCGTGATCGACCGCCGGACCGGGCGGATTACCGTGCAGGGAACCGCAAGCTACGGCTTCCGTGGCTCGTGCGACACGATCGGTCGGGAAACGCGCAAATTCTAGGCGTCGTGCCGGGCGGTGGTAATTTCGCGATGCTGATCGAACTCGCCCTCGCAACGGTGCTCGTCGTGACGACGGCCATCTTTCATGGCCTGGGCCTGCTCGTGATCGGGCGCTCATTGCGCGCATTCGACCGCGGCAGCGTCGACGTGAAACTCTATCCTTTGTCACGAACCGGTGCCGCCTACACCAGCGCGGCCGTTCTCGGCCTGTTGGCGTTAGCCGGCATCGAGATCTAGTTCTACGCGATCGTCTATCTCGTGATCAGCGCGACGGCGACATTGGCCGCGTCAGTGTATTTCTCGACCATCACTTACGCAGTAATCGGCTTTTCCGACACGGCACTAGCCGCCCCGTGGCGGCTAGTCGGTGCAATCGAGGGGATCAATGGCGTGATGCTGCTCGGCTGGTCCGTTGCATTCCTAGTAGCAGAATTGCAGCGGGTGCGGCGCCGGTGAATTGCCGGCCAGAAGGACACCTTACGGGTGGGTACGTAGATCGGACCCGGTTATGCCGCAGCGTGTGCGAAGCGATCGGTTAGCGACTGTCTCGATACCGACGAGGAAACAGGAAAGCATGACCATCGGTGGAAGGGGCTGTAGAACGCCTCTCAAGGTGCTTTTAGAAGCCGGGAAAGCTGGACGATAAAGCCCCGGCCAGGATTTTGGCCAATACGGAACCGCTCGCCATAGACCTCGAAAGCAAGATCGGTCCGCCTGCGCGGCCGGGCGATATCCGCGGCTGCCAGGGCCGCTGGCAACTCGGCCAGCGTGGCCTCGGTATAATAGGAAGGCGAGCAGCACTGTTGCCGCCACGACGCCGCTATCGATCCGGCATCATAGGCGTCGAAGCCTGTCTCTTCGACCAATGCCATCGTCACATCGCTATCGCGCGCGGGCTCGGCGCGGCGATGCGGTCCGGGTCGCCTGCGGGGCAGCCCATCTCTTCGAGTGTTACCGAGTAGATCGAGTTCCAAGCTTTCGCGATGGGACGGCCCAGTTGTTCCGCCACCCAAACGCTATTCCGCATTGGCAAGCGTCTCGGCGAGAAGAGCGTTGAACGCCTTGACCACGGGGCGTCCGAGCTGCTCGCTCGACCATACGCTTTCCGGCTTGCCGTCATCTATATCGCCGATGTTCTCATCGCGGAACGGGTGATAGTTGCCGGTGTCGATCACCACCACATCGGCTGGCACGTCGGTGAAGAGGCTGGCGATTTCTGGGATCTGAGCGAACGGGATCGAAAGGATGATAACGTCGACGTCCTTGGCCGCCTCTAAATTGAGATGATCTATTGGGGCGCAATGGACCTATGAGGCCGATGGCTAAAACGGTTAGGGTAATTCCTTAGCCCCTTTCCGTTTTAGAGCTTTGCGGACAGCCGTCGTTCGGCAGAGACACCACGACCTTGGCCCCACCCAAACGGGAATCTGTTATCAATACCGAGCCGCCGTGTGCACGAACGATTTGCTGGACGATGGCCAAACCTAGACCCGAACCCGCAAGTCGACGATGCTGTGGATCGTTTCCGCGATGGTAGGGCGCCAGAACCGCAGCACGTTGGTCCGGATGTATCCCAAGCCCGTCATCTTCCATGGCAAGAATCACAGCCTGCTTTTCCTGCCAGACCGACAGACTCACTTGGCCATTGCCGTATTTTAGCGCGTTATCGATCAGGTTCGCGATCACCCGGCGCAAGGCATGCGCATCGCCAAGACAGGGTGCGTCATGCAACTGCGTGGCGATCTTCACGCCTTCGTCACGCACTTGCCGTTCGGCCACCTCGGACGCGGCGAGGTCGGCCAAATCTGTCTGTTCGCGAACGCTGCCCGTCGTGCCTCGTGCGAAAGCAAGAGCATCGGCAAGCATAGCGTTCATGCCATCCAGATCCGCTTCAAGTCGTGATCGTGGCAGGTCGTCGAGTATCGCAACGCGCAAACGCATTCGCGTGAGGAGCGTGCGCAGATCGTGCGAGATTGCCCCGATCATCAAGGACCGCTCACCGAGTAGGTCGACCACCCGCCGTTGCATGTCGGCGACCGCCTCGGCGGTCCGGCGGATGTCGGTGGCGCCGATCAGCGTTCCAGTGGTCGTGACTGCGGAGCCATCGAAGCGCCGCGTCGCACGAACCAGATCGCGCAGCGGACGCGTCTCGCGCGCTGTCAACCATAGCGCCAGCAATACCACGACAATCGCCAGGAATCCCATCCACAGGCTTGCCGGCATGCCGAAAAGGCGAGGACGTTCTTCGTCACCCGATGCGTTGGTCGTCAGCACCAGCACCCGTCCGTCGGGAAGCCTGGCAATCGCGGCGGCAAGATACCCTTCGATGCCGCTGCCGCTTGGAGCAGGCTTGTAGCGCGGGTTGATATAGGCTGTGACGGGCGTCGGGGTCAGCATGAAGCTCTGCAGCTTGGCGGTCAGCCGGGATGCCCGACGCAATGCGCCAAGGGGTGGTGGCGTGGCGCGTATCGCGGCGGACATGTCAGATCCATTCGCTACGCGCAGGAACAGCGCTCGAGGAGGGGCGCTCGGCTCGCTTGCCAGATCAATGAGACCCGCCGCCTGGCGAATCCGCGAGAAGGCGGGCAGGTGGATGCGGTGCCGCTGATTTTGGACGAGGATGATCGTCACGCTCGCCGAACCAAGCAACAAGATGCTGCCCGCCACGATCAGCAGCAGCCGCCCGAACAGATCAAGCCGTCCTCTCATCGCTGCCGTGCCGGTGCGGCCAACATGTAGCCGGCGTTGCGGACGGTGCGGATCAATCCCGCCACGTCGCTGCCCGCCTCGTCGAGCCGACGCCGTAGTCGGCTGACCTGCATGTCGATCGTCCGGTCGAACAGGTCGGCCGTCCGGCCGCGGGTCGCATCCAGCAGCTGGTTACGAGACAGCACGCGCTGCGGCGCCCGCGCGAAGCACAGCAGAAGGTCGTATTCTGCGGCCGTCAGCGCAATCTCGCATCCGCGCAGTGTCACCTGCCGGCCGTCGGGATCGATCACCAAGTCGGCGACCGTCAGCGTGTCGATCGCGACTGTCGCGCCGGCGCGGCGCAGCACGGCGTTGACTCGCGACAGCAACACGCGCGGGTTGAAGGGTTTGGAGACATAGTCGTCCGCGCCGCCATCGAGTCCGGCAACGCGGTCGCCATCCTCGTCGCGCGCGGTCAACATGATCACCGGCGGGCCGCCGTTCGCGCGGAGACGGCGGCAGATGGACAAGCCGTTCTCGCCCGGCAGCATCCAGTCCAGAACAACCAGCGACACTTTGATGCGCGCCAGCACGCGATCGAGAGCCTTCGCGTCGCCTGCGGTCTCGACAGAGAAGCCTTGGGCGGTGAGATAAGCCGCGAGCAACTCGCGGATATCGGCATCGTCCTCGCAGACGGCGACGATCGGGGGACCGGCCATGCCCGCTTGAAGGCCAGTGCGGGACGGGACGCAAGGCCTGTGACAAAATGTTACATCCGCTTCCGGTCCGTCACGCCGTCGATGCAAACCTGCACCAGAAGCAGCGCATTGGTTTGGGAGCCAGACAGGCATGACACAACGCATCGATCGATCGGGATATTGGCGCAAGGTGCTCGCTGGCGCAGCGCTCTTCATGCTGTCCGGCATAGCACTGCCTGGCATTGGCACCGCGCAAGACATGATCGTCCCGTCGAGCGTCAATCCTCAGGTTCGCAACGGCAATACCCCATATCTCGTCTATGACGGTGCTGCCGGCCGTGCCGGAGCACCGCTCGCTGTGTTTCTTCCCGGCACCAACGGGGTCACAGCCGGAGCTCCTCGGCTGATGTTGCGCATGCTCGCGGACCAGGGCTATCGCGTCATCTACCTGTCCTACAACGACCGGGTCGCGGCGACGAATATCTGCCCCCAAGCGCCGCCGGGATGCTTCGCGGCGTTTCGCGGGTCGCGTCTATTCGGCGGCGGCGGACCCGAGCCAACTTCACGCGCGGAGGCAATCGTGCCGCGCTTGACGCAGCTGCTGCGCTATCTCGACCGGGAACATCCAGACGGCGGCTGGGGTCAATACCTCACGCCGGACGGGCCGGCATGGCCACGGATCGTGATGTCCGGACTGTCGCAGGGGGCCGGTATGGCGGCGTTTCTCGCCAAGCGCTATCCGCTGAAACGCGTCGTCCTGTTTTCCAGCCCGTGGGACTTCCGCCTGCCGGGTCGGCGACCGGCTTCGTGGTTGTTCGACGCTTCGGCGACGCCGCCAGACCGGTGGTGGGCAGAGCGGCATGCCCGGGAGAACACGACGGTCGAGATCGCGCGAGCCTATGACGCGCTACGCATCCCGCGGAACCATATTCTTGTGTTCGACGGCCCGCCGCCACCCGATGCGACGGGCAAGAACCCCTTTCACGGCAGCACCGTTAAGTTGGTGCAGTACCTGCCGCAATGGCGCGTGATGTACGGCGTCGACCAGCCTTGGCAAAGAAGGAGCAAATGATGAGACTATTTTTTCTGGCGACGGCGGCAATAGTCGTCAGTTGCGCCGCGTTGGCCACGGCCCAACCCACGAACGCGACGATGGCCTTCGCCGGTCATTGGCAGGTGACGCGCGTCGCAGTGTCCGACGATGGCGTCCAGGCGCTGAGCGACAACGATCCAAGCCTAATGGGCAAAAAACTCGCTTTTTCGAGGGTGCGTCTTGCCTGGGATCAGCAGACCGTGACGCACGATAGCTGCCTTAATCCCCGCATTACGCGACTGGCAACGTCTGCCCCGGCGGCGCTGCGCTCGCAGCTTCGCAAGCTAGGACTGCCGCGGCCAACGTCCTTCTCGATCCGTTGCCAATCGGGCAGCTGGGGGCCAGGCGGCAGCGCCATGATCTTCCGCGGTGCGGGGGGTGTGCTTGCCATGCCGTGGTACGACGGAGGCCTGCTGAAGCTTACGAGACGGTAGTATCGTATGAGGGCTCAGCGATGCTGCTTAGCCCTCCGGGCAATGCTATGTTTCACGCTTTTCGTGCACAGGTGACCGACCTTGGTGTCGAACGGTACTGGCCGTTTCATTTGGTGGCGGAATTGCAGCGTGTGCAATGTACCAGATGTGCAGCGACCCACGCCTTGGTGTTGTCGCCCAGATGTTTGGCGAATAGGAGCGTCGCTTGATCGGTATAGCGCGATAACGGACGGTATCATCCTTTGTGCAATGCCGGGTGAATGGGCTAACTCTGACGCTATGGCCGACGCTCCTCCGACAGATCGCCCCCGTAGAGGCCGCCCCCGCGCCGAAGATCGCGGGTTGATGGATGAGCGCGTCCTCGACGCCGCGACCGCGCTGTTTCTCGAACAGGGGTTCGGGCGGACGACGCTGGATCAGGTCTCGGAGCGATCGCGGACGGGGAAGTCGACGCTCTACGGGCGGTATGCGAACAAGGAGGCATTGTTCGCCGCGGTGGTGACGCGGTCGATCGACGCGATGTTCGACGATCTGAAAGCAGCTCGGTCCGATGGCGACGTGCAGAGCCGGCTGCGCCATCTCGGACGCGAGCTGGCGCGGGTGATGCTCGATGCGCGGTGTGTCGCGCTGATGCGGATTACTGCGGCGGAGGCCGGCAACTTTCCGGCGTTGGCGACGCTCGGGTATCAAAAGAGCTTCGACGGCACGGCGCGCTTCGTCGCGGAGGCGATCGTCGGGCCGGACGGGAACGGTTCGGTCGAGAGTGCCCTGCCGATCGCCTGCAGGTTCGTCGAACTCGCGCTTCAGCCGATCAGTTTCCAGGCGACCTTCGGCGTCGATCCCGAACTGCTGAAAGAGCATGTCGGTCGTCATGTCGACGACGCGATCGTCCTGCTGACCACGACCGGTTTGCTCAAGAACTGACGACGCTCTCGGGCGTCACCGCAGTCGGAAAGCTGTTTTCAGGGCTTATTTTTATCGCCCCGGAACCATGATCGCGCCGATGCGTCTTTAATGGACGAAACCCTCCGTTAATTGGCGGCGGCGATCGCATTTCTTCACCCGACCCCTTCAACGCCTTTTCGTCCGTCGCTTCGTCCGTGATTGCGGCACGGGATCGGCGTGCGCGGGGTCACAGTTCAAGGACGCACGATGTCTAAAGCAGCCTATATGGAATGGTACAAAGCTGGATCGCATGCCGTACGCTCGGGATGCGAGCAGGGTGTCGCGGCCGCGTTGAAGGCAGAGCAGCACTTCACCGACAGCGATGCCAAGGCGCTGGCGGGCGATGGCAGGACGATGCTGGAACAGCACCATAAGGCGTTTGTCGGCTTTCTCGCCGACATCGGTGAACAGCCGAACGACTTCGTCGATCAGATCATGAAGGGTATCGGCGAGGGCGTCGGCCTGTCGCTCGAGGCGGCAGAGGAGCCCGAGATCGTCGATGTCGCGCTGGTGACGGGTGAACAGACCGGGCTGCACTATTTCATCGCAGCATACGGCGCCCATGGTGCCGCTGCCAAGGCGCTCGGAATGCCGGCTCACGCCGATACGCTGAAGCAGATGATCGAAGAGTGCCACGCGCTCGACCGTCGCTACACCGAAGTCGCTGAAGCCAGCGTCAATCCAGCTGCCGCAGCGTAACCGGCTTCAAGTCCGAAGAGCCCGAATACTGCCGTCCCACGCTCTGCGGTGGGCCGGCAGTATTCGCTTCGTCGATCCACGAGGATAAATGCATGGCGATGCCGCCGATGATCCAGGCTGTACGACTGTACGATGTCGACTCCGACATGCAGCTCGAAGAGTTTGCGAGCACAGCCGAACGCAACGACAGCTTCACCAACTTCGTCGTCAATCCGAACTGACGGGTGCCGACGATGCCAACGTCCCCGCCTGGAAAGATCCTTGTCCTGCTGGCCGAGGATTTGCGACTGGAAGACAATCTCGCCTTCGCTTTGGCGTCGGACCCCAACGGCGATGGACTGGCCGTTCTCCGCATTCTTCCCGAAGCGCGAGGCAGGCCCCTGCGTACTCAGCACCGGCGAGAGATCGAGGATGCGGCTCAGACACGTCTCGGCAAGCAGCTAGGCGACAGGGGCGTCGCGTTTGAAATCGTGGGTCCCGAAGATGACACATCGCTGGTGCGCGCCTGCCGTTGGTTGGGGTGTACATCCGTCATTCGCAACGCAGCCGACGGCATGGCGATCGAGAACGCGTATCGTCTGGAGGGGGAGCGCGAACTGGAGGCGGCGAACATTCCCCTCCTGACGGTCAATGGCGAGATGATCCGACGGTTGGGTGCGGGCGGTGCAAAACCCGACCGTCCGTTCCTGTCGGATGACCGGGAGGTCGAATCCGATCGCTTGCCTGACGATCACCCGATCCTGCTGCTGCGCGCGTTCCTGCTTGCGCTGCCGGATCGCAATTATCTGGCCGACATGTGGATACCAGGTCGGGACCGGACGAGTTCCAGCCAGCTCTCGACCCATTTTGCCGCGGGAACGCTGTCGAGCGACCGTGCGACATGGGAAACCATCAAGGCCGAACGCGCCTGGAACGCGGCCAATCCTGGGCAATCACGGACGCCGGAAGGTGCGTCGTTTCGCCACTTCCGAAGCAGGGTCAGCATGAGGACGGGGTTTCTGACGACATTCTCCCGCTACCAGGACACGACGCCACCGCTGGCCTCGACTCCGGCGGAGATGGAGCGAGTGCGGGCATGGCGAGACGGTCGCACCGGCATCCCCATGCCGGACGCCGAAATGCGGGAGCTGGCTGGCACCGGCTGGATCAATTTCCGGCTGCGGCAGCTAGTCACGTCCTACGGCGTCCAGCTTCTCCAGCTCCCGGCGGCGGAAGTCGGTGGCGCGCTTGCCGAGATGTTCGACGACTATGAGCCCGGCATTACCTGGCCACAGATCGGCCTGAACGATGGGACGATCATGCAGGATCGCGGTCCACGCATCCTCAATCCGGTCAAGCAAGGCCGCGATCTCGATCCGTCCGAGACGTACGTCAGGCGGTGGATCCCCGAACTGGAACCGGTGCCGGTCGGCTTCGGACACGAGCCATGGCTCTGGCTCGACAATCCGCTCCCTGCCCCGATCATTGATCACAAAGCCGCCTTCCGCGATGCTCGGGCACGGTGGGGGAATCAAAAGCAACGTCTCCGGCGACGTGAAGATGTGCTCCTCACGCACGGGGGTGGCCCCTTCTGAGGGCCGCCGCATTTAAATGGTGACGACCAAGAGACTAGCCGAACTAGAGATCTGCACAGGCTACCACGTTTCCGAAGCTCGATCCCTTTCGGGAAAAGGCGGCAATGCCGCGCGACGACAGCTATCGCACACTTTTGTCCAGAAGCCGCTGTACCGCGGACTTTGCCGCTCTCTGCCGTTCAAGTCTAAGAACGATCGAATGATGTCGGGAGTGGATGTGAGGCCGCGGGTGTCCGCTTGTGGGTCTACGACCGGCGCCATCTGCATGTCCCCAGCTGGGTTGGTTAAAACGAGGGGGCTACACCGGCGTCAGTAGATTGCCGCTACGCTGCAGCTGTTCGATGTCGCGACGCGGAGGAGCGCCAAATAAGCGCGCATACTCGCGGTTAAACTGCGATGGACTTTCATACCCCACGGCAAAACCTGCGCCGCCTGCGGTCGTGCCTCCCGACAGCATCAGGCGGCGTGCTTCCTGTAAGCGAAGTTGTTTTTGATACTCCAGCGGCGTCATCTTGGTCACCGCTTTGAAGTGTTCGTGCAGCGACGATGAGCTCATGCCCGCCGCGGCGGCGATGTCTCCGATGCGCAGCGGCCGGTCGAACCTAGTGCGGATCGTCGCGATAGCGCGGCTGACCTGATTGAGATGGCCGTCGGCGACCGCCATGTAGCGAAGGGCAGCGCCGTGGGGACCCATGAGCAAACGGTACAGGATCTCACGCTCGATCAGCGGCGCCAGCGCGGCAATGCTGTCGGGCCGGTCCAGCAAACGCATCAGGCGGCATGCTGCATCGACCAGATCGTCGTCGCTGCGGTATACTGCGAGCGCCGGTAGATCAGCCTTGGGCGCCCGGCCACCTTCCGCCAGGATCAGGTCCGCCAGCACCGCCTGGTCGATATCGATCTTGCAGCAGAGGTACGGGGCGTCACGACCCGCCTGGATGACGTGTCCGACCAGCGGTAGGTCGACCGAGACCAACAGGAAATGTGCGGCATCGTAGAGAAGGCTCTGTCCGCCGAGCGAGACTCGCTTGGCACCTTGGGCAATTATGCAAATTGACGCATCATACACGGCGGGCAGGGGCACGGTCGGCTCATCGGCCCGGAACAGCGATAGCCCATCGATCGCCGTGCTCACCATGCCGGTTCTTGGGACATGGCGCGCAACCAGCGTGGCGAGATGTGCGATCGTGCTCATTAAGGGACTGTGTCCGCTGTTGCCCGCTCTCACAAGCATGCGTCACATCGTTTTGGAGGATCGTGCAACAGTTCTGGGCGATCGGTCTCACGCTGACCGGCAATCCGGTTCCATCTGTGCTCAGTCTTCAGGACAACAGGACAGGAACCATCATGAACGACGTCATCGACAAGACAGTGCTGATCAGCGGCGCCTCCAGCGGTATCGGCGAGGCCACTGTGCGCGAACTGGCAGGACGGGGGGCGCGCCTCTTCATCGGAGCGCGCAGGACCGATCGCCTCGAAGCGCTCGCGGCGGAACTCAGCAACAACGTCGCGTGGCAGGCGCTCGACGTTACCGACGCGGCAAGCTTCGCCGCGTTCGCCGATGCGGCGGAAGCGCGGTTCGGGCGCGTGGACGTGCTGATCAACAACGCCGGCGTGATGCCGCTGTCGCCTCTTGCCGCGCTGAAGCAGGACGAGTGGACGCGGATGATCGACGTCAACGTTCACGGCGTGCTGAACGGGATCGCTGCCGTGCTGCCCCGTTTCATCGCGCAGCAGGCGGGCCACGTCGTCAACGTCGCGTCGATAGCCGCGCATTTCGTGATGCCGAGCGCCGCCGTCTACTGTGCCACCAAATACGCGGTCTGGGCGATCACGGAAGGGTTGCGTCAGGAGCATGACGACATCCGGACGACGATCATTTCACCCGGGGTCGTAGCGACCGAACTGGGCAACGACATCACCGACCCGGATATCGCCTCGGCGCTGACCACGTGGCGGCAGAAGTCGCTGACACCCGACGCTATCGCGCGGGCGATCCGCTACGCACTGGAACAGCCCGAGGGGGTGGACATCAACGAGATCATCGTCCGTCCGACTGCGGCCGGCATGTAGACGACGTTGAGAAACCCGGTTCGGGCAGGCTTTCTGTCTGCCCGAACTAGTTGTCGGGCGCGAACGGCCGTCTGCTTCCGGCGAGCGGGTCGTTCGCCTTGCCGAGGCCCTAATAGCCACTGGTAACGCGCGCGACCGCGTCCTTAAGCAGGTCTTCCCAGCATAGCTTTCGTCAACGTGTCAACGTGATATTCGCGCTTGCGACTGACCCGGGGCGGGGCGGGTAGCTGTGAACGGCGTTCGCCGCGACGAGAATTCGGGTCGGAGTCGTTCGTGTCGATACCCGCCGAAACAAGGCCCGACACGGTAATATGAACCGATACGCCTAGCGGATATCGGCGCGGCGAGTGGGAGCATGAAAATCCGCAGGCTTGTCGGCGATCCAGCGCAGGAAGCGACTGATATCCGGGCGCGCTTTCAAGACATCGAGATCCGCGAACGTCGTCGCCAGATCCTGGTTCGAGACGCTGGCATGGATGATACGGTGACAGATCGGATGAACCGGGATAACCTGTGTACCACCCCGGCTTTTCGGAATGCGGTGATGCCATTCCACCTTTCGCCCCAAAGGCCGCTCGCACAGCCCGCATCGCCCGGCGTCTTCAGCAGCGATCGTCCGCGCCTCTGACTGCAATAGTCCTGCCATCCGCTTCACACGTCCGCCCATGTTTCGGATATGGTGTATCGTGGGGGGGAAAGACTAGCAAGTCGAGAGGCTTATCAGATGAAGCGTGACATCCGTCGCCGCAGGACGACCCACCAGAAGTAGGCAAAACCCCGGGTCTTATGGCGCAACCGGAACCAGTAGAATTTCCTGATGCCGGCATGCGTCTTTACAGGCCGCGTCCAGTCGAAGCGAACGGCAAGGATATCCTCGACGATGGCACGAAGCGCGCGTCGGTCGGAGACGAGATACTTGGCGTACAGGGCGCCATCGCCAAAGCTGTAGCCCGCCAGCAGCCGGGTTTCGTCGTCTATATCGCGGCGCCCGTGATAATGATCGACGACCATCAGCGGGTCGTAGAGCACCGCAACGCCGAGGCCTGCTGCACGAAACAGGAAATCCGTATCCTCCGCCGACACGAATGGCGCGCCGGCTCCGAACCGTTCGTCGAAGGGGCCCGTCAGTTGCAGGACATCCGCGGTGAACGCCAGATTTGCCCCCATGATGAACCCGCCCGGAAACCCGCGCGACGGTGCGACCATGGGATGGTCCTCGAGCTTGATCGTGACGGGAAGATCGGCCGGGTTGCCGAGCAGAATGCGACCGCCGATGATCGCCGGCTTGCTGGCCCGATCGAATGCTGCGCAGACCGCGGCGAAATAGTCTTGGTGTAGGACACAGTCGTCATCCGTCATCGCGATGATGCGCCCGGTGCAGCGCGCAAGTCCGGTGTTGCGAGCGCGGGCAAGCCCGGGGTGCGGCTCGTGAACGAGGTGGACCGGGAAAGTCTGCTGCGCGCGCCATTCTGCCAGTCGCTGCGGCGTGCTGTCGACCGAGCCATTGTCGACCAGGACGACCTCCACGGTCGTGTCTCTAGTATACGCTGCCGCGCGCTTTACGGACTCTAGCGTAGCCGCCAGCGACACGGCGCGGTTGCGCGTGCAGACGAGCAGGCTGACGTCGATGGCGGCAGTCACCGCGCGTCGATGCGCTGCTTGGCAAGGACCATGGCGTGTTCGATCGTCGAGGCTCTCGTCACGATCGCGTCCGGGGCGGGCCAGGCGTCGAGATATGCGGCGATCTTGCCGTAGTCGTTGTCGAGAACGACGTGCGGAATGCCGAGCAGGTCGGCGAGGATGTGACCGTGGAGTCGGTCCGTCACGACGACCCGCCCCCGCGCGAGCAATCGCAGCCCACGGTCGACGCGTGCGACGGCTTGAGCTTCACGTGCTTTGGCGTCGATCCCGACCGGTAGATCGGCATCGTCCTCCAGCCAGTCGACGACGGTCGCTGGATCGGTCGACGGTATCGCATAGCCTTGCCGTTCGTCGTCGGTGCGCATCAGCATCAGCACGTCGCATTGCGCCGCATCGCGCGATTGCTCGCCAAGCGCATACGCCGAGTCCGGGGCGAGGTGTGACGGGCAGGCCAGATGCTTGCGTGCGAAGTCCAGGCTGCGGGTATCGCGGACGTACAGGAAGAAATCCGGATGGTCGGCGACGAGCGCGGCGAACCGATCCACCTCCGCCGGCACGCGAAAATGGATCGATTGCGGTAGCTGAACGACCGGTCGATCGCGGACCCGTGCCAGGATGTCCTCGCGGAACCGCTGGTGGTGCGGCCAGATGTCGCCGAGGTTTCCGCCGCCATGCAGGAACAGGATGCCGTCGGGACAGGCGCTACGAAAGGCATCGACATCGAAATCGTGCCAGGTCGAAACGTAACACGGATCGCGCCCCGTTATCGCCCGAAGCATTGCGAGTTCGCCGAGCCAGATCGCGCTGTCGCCGACGTTCGCATGATCCGGAAAGTCGACCAGCGCATAGCGAGAACCAGGCGCGACATGCGTCCGGTATAGTGCGGTGAGCAGTGCGCGCTGCTCTCTCAGATGATCGCTAGCCGTCATGCGCGCTGCCTCAGTTCGTGACCGACCACGTCACGGTAAAGGTCCTCGCATCGATCGAGCCACCGATCACGGGTGAAGGCCGTCTCGACCCGGTCGCGCTGTGGGGCGCGGGGACGTAGGATGGCCGTCGTGATGGCGTCGGCGAGCGCCGGAACATCACCGGGTGGTGCGAAACATCCTGCCTCGGCGATGATTTCTCGCAGCGCGCCACGGTCGAAAGCCGCTACCGGCAGGCCGCAGGCCATCGCCTCGACCGCGACCAGGCCGAACGGTTCGTTCCAGCATGGCGTGAACACGAACACCGAAGCGCGGCCCATCTCCGCCGCCAGTGCCACTGCATCCAGATGCCCGCCATAGCGAATGCTGCCGTCCAGCAGCGGCGCGACGTCGGCGTCCCAATAGTCGCGATCCTCGATCGGTCCGAACAGCGTGAGCGGGACGCCGGCCAGCCGTGCCGCCTGCGCTGCCAGATGCGGCGCCTTGTCCGGCGTCATCCTTCCGCACCAGACCGCGCTGCCGTCGCCTTGCGCGACGAACGGCCACGCTGCGAGATCGATGCCGTTGTGGAGGACCGAGGCTTCGCGTGGCGGGCCGTCCGGCCACCAGGCGGCAAGCTGGTGGGCCGAGGTCGCGGTCAGGCGGTGGGTCGGCGTGACGCTGGCGTGCACGAACCAGCGGAGCGCGTCGTAGGGCGGGACGTGCAACGACGTGACGGTCGGGACCACAGCGGTCCGCGCCGGCTCGAGCGGGAAGCGGTGCAGGCTGTTATTATGCACCACGTCGAAATTACTGGCGGCGATCCGGTCGCAGGCGGCGGCGTAGCCGTCGTCGAGATGCGCGATCAGCGGCGCGAAGCCACGGTGCTCGGCCCCCGGAAAGGTGCGTTCGTAATGCTCTGGGATCACGGCATCGATCGTGAAGCGCGGATCGCTGTCCCCCGAGGCGAACAGTACCACGTCATGACCACGCGCCTGGAGACCCGCCGCCAGATGCCAGCATTGCGATTCCATGCCGCCGGCGAACGGCTGCGCGATCGGCTGGCGGACATGACAGAGTACCGCGATCCTCATTCGGCCGCCGCGGCTCTCTCGCTTGCCGCCAGCCGGTCTTCGAGCAGGCGGATAACGGTCGCAGTATTGGCATAGGGCTGGTGGCTCTGCTGGCCGGTCAGCGCGAGATCGGCGGCGTCGGGGCGGCGCAGGATGCGGATCGGCCGACCCGGGGTGGGGTCGATCAGCCCCATCAGGCGGAACGCCTGGAGCCAATGGCCCATCGTCCGATAGCCCCATTTGGTTTCGAACAGCTCGGCGTTACGCACGACGCTGTCGAGATGGTGCACCGGCGGCATGTGGTGCGGATGATATTGGTGATACGCCAGACCGCCCTTGATCCACGCGATCGGCACGCCGGCCTCGTCGAGCGCCTTACCGAAATCGGTATCCTCGCCGCCATAGCCGACATAGCGCTCATCGAAGCCGCCGAGACCGAGGAACGTCGTCCGTCGCATCGCGAAGTTGAGCGACCAGAAACAACGATAGTCGGTACAGATCTCGATCCCCTGGGGCGGGGGACCGCGACGGTCCGAATGCTTCACCGCGATCTCGGCGAACCGGTCATACTGCCATTCGCCGTCGGTCGCGCCACCCGGCAGGTACAGGACCTCGCCCATCAGCAGCCCGTCGAACGTCTCGAGGAACCCTGCATAATCGGCCAGCAATGTCGGCGTCGGAATGCAGTCCATGTCGAGAAAGACGATTACGTCGCCGGTCGCTGCACGGGCCGCGATGTTACGCGCGGAGGCGAGCGGCAGGGCGTCGGCGACGACCTGCATCTGGCGGATCGGGAACGGCGCCTCGGGCAGGTCGTACAGGTCGTCCTGCATCACCGCGACGATCAGTTCGGTCGGCATCAGCGTCTGGCGCATCAGCCCGCGGACGACATTAACGAGATGGTCGGGACGCCCCTTGCCCAAGGTGACGACGGAAACTTCGGTCATTGTGATGGCTCTGCTTGGAATAGGGAAACGCGCGGCGGCGGTGGCCGGTCGATCAGAACGCATGAAGCGGGTAAAAACGTTCCTCGAAAATCCGCTCGGTTGGTTCAGTCCGCTCGGCCAACGCCGCGACCCCGCCAAACCGGAAGCCGAGTTGCGATCTGTATGCGACGCAGGGGGCAATCCGTCGCGCTCGCGTTTCGGACGTGAGATGTTCGATCACCGCCGACATGGCGGCAACGCGGTATTCGCGATCGGCATAAGGCCAGTCTTCCCATAGCAATACGGTATGATCGCAGAGGATCGCCGTATCACCTCCAGAACGACGTGATGGTCGATATGGTTGCCGAGGCACATTGGCCTGAGAACGCGATCAGGCCGTTCCGCCGCTAAAAGCCGTGGCACTACACTTGGCACTACAAGCGGCACGACGTCGAAAATCTGATCGGTAAACGACTTGGCGTAGCGAGGACGCTTCTAAAATACTGTGTCGAACGGCAGATAGTTTTCGAGCGCAACCGCAGCCATTCGAGACCCGGCGTCTTAAAGGAGTAGATACACCGGGCCCCGGACGCTTGCCGTTTCGCTGCTGAATATGGTGCGTCCCAACTCTTTCGGGCGCGCTGCCATCGGCTGAAAGCCGACTAACATAGGGGCGCCGATCGGGTCTTTGTGATGTTCGACAGTCCGGCGCGGATACGGTCGAAGCGGACCTAATGGTATTCTCGCCATTCAAGTTATTTAGGCAGTTGATCGGCCGCAAAGCAATTCCGCTCAACAGGGTGAACGCATTGCTGAAGGTAACATGTGGGGGAGGGGTACGGGCGCGTGCGCTCATGGGAAGTCGAAAGCGGCCGACGATCAACCGTGACGGTCTTGTTACTGGAAGCTGTAGGACGGCTTCCGAACGAAATCAGTTATTCGGGTTTTCTGAATGCGAACCATTTCCGCTGAACCGCACCAGAAAGCGGGATATCTGCGCAACGGCAGGCCGAGTTCCTGCGAGCGTCATTGAACAAAAAAAGGGCGGCAGGTCGATGACCCGCCGCCCCGAATTTGATCCCGAAGGATCAATTACATGTCGATGGTCAGGCCGACGAACAGGTAACGGCCAATGGCCTCGTAGATGCCCGGATAGGTGTTGCCATTGCCGAGCGAACCGATCGGCGATGCCGTTGCACTCAGGATCGGCGGCGTCTTGTCGAGGATGTTGTTCACACCCATGCGGTACGTGAACTTGTCCGCGACCCGCACCGTTGCGGCCAGATCGAAGTAGTTCTGCGCCTTCACGCGGGCGTCGTTGACGAAGAACGGACCGGCGAGATCGCTGTCGCTGCTGGTGCGCTCGAACTTGGTTGCCGACAGGTATCGCCAGTTACCCGACAGACCGATGCCGTTCGGCGTGGTCAGCGAGACACGAGCCTGATGACGCCACTTGGACATCGGATACAGGCACTGCGCCCCGTACAGGCCGGCGCAATCGAACTTCGCACCAACCTTGTCCGACGTGAACTTGTCGACATAGGTGCCGTTGAACGAAAACCCGATCGTGCCGATGCTGTCCGACCGATAGGTATAACCCGCCGACGTTTCGATGCCCTGCGTCGTCAGCGTACCCGCATTGACGTTGGTGTTGACGATGAAGCCGGCATTACCCTGCCACAAACTGCCGTTGGCATCGCGATTGATTGCGCCGCAGAACTGCTGATCGGCGGTCTGGAGGCACTGCGCAATGATCGTGTCGGAACCGATAGTACCGATTCGATCCTTCAGCTTGATCCGGAAGCCGTCGACCGACAGGTTGAAGCCCGGCAGGAACGACGGACGCAGGATCACGCCAGCGGTGACCGTGTCGGCCTTTTCGGGACGAAGGTTCGTGTTGCCGCCCAACAGGCCATTATACTGCTCCGAGGGATTGGCTGCGATCAGGCCGAAGCGGTTCGCAGGAACGCCGGTGAGCGCGCACTGTGCCGCGGTGTTGCCGTTGACCAGGCCGTTGACTGCGGCGCCTGCGCAGGGATCCGTCGCACCGTCCAGCTGGACCGATTGCTGTGCGAACAACTCCTGCGTGTTCGGGGCGCGAACCGCACGGTTGTAGCCGCCACGGAAGCGGATGTCCGAGATCGGTGCCCAGACGATTTCACCCTTGTACGAGTGAGCCGAACCGGCCGTGCTGTAGCTTGAATAACGGTAGCCGCCATTGACGGTCAGTTCGTTAAAGAACGGACGATCGCTGACGAGCGGCACCTGGATTTCGCCGAATGCTTCCTTGACGTTGTAGCTGCCGCGGATCGGCAGCGTCGCGCCGCCCTGGCCGGCCAGATCGCCGCTCAGGAACGCGTTGTCGACTTCGAGGCTCAGCGACTCCTTGCGATATTCACCGCCGATGTTCAGTGCGATGCCTTCGCTCGCGAACGGGGACTGGACGCCGTATTCGGCCCCCTTGAAGGTGAACGACCCGTTGAGGACGGTTTCCTTGTTCTCACCAGACTGGAAGCCCGGCGTCTGGACATAGTTCAGTGCTGCAGGCGTGATGCCAGCCGAACCGAAGATGTTCAGCGGGACGCAGCTCGGATCGGTGCCGTCGACGACCGAGCGGCATACCGCCTGGCCATTCGTTGCCGAACCTGGACGCGTATCGGTGATGGCATCGAGCGCGCGGGTGGTTCGCGAAACCGAGAACTCGTTACGGTACACCTGGTTGAACACGGTGCTGCCGAACTGGCCGTAGGCTTCGTACGAAATGCCCTTGTCGAGATTGCCACTTGCACCGGCAACGAAGCGGTACTGCGTGTGACGAAGATCAGCCTGACGACCGCCGCCCTCGACGTTGCGACGGCCGATGCGGACGTTTGCCTGCTGATACCGCGAACCGTCCGGGTTGGTCAGATTGATGACGTTGCCGTTCGCGTCCCGCACCAGGTTGCTGTCGCGGAAGAAGGTCGCACGCTGTGTAGCCGACAGAAACGGGTTGTTGCTGTTCAGGACCGAGGTGTTGTTGAAGTCGCCGGACGGCGCGATCTGCGCCACCGAGCGATCGTCCATGAACATGAAATCGGCGTAGGGCTTGAACGCGTCGCTGACTTCATATTTGGCGAGGAAGCCGGCGGTGTAGCGCTTATCCGGACGCTGATAATAGTTCAGCGGGTTGGCGTTATACAGCGTCGTACCAGGAACGAGCTGGCCAGCGGAGTTCAGCGTGTAACCGGTTGGCGGCCCGCCCTCGACGGCGTCGCCGAGTGAGAAGTTTGCGGGGAACGCAGTTGCGGATCCGCCGCAGACATAATCGTTGCCGACATTGCCAGATGGTGCGTTCAGGCCGCAGGCGCTGTAGTCACGCGAACCCTGCAGGATCGCGCCGATCTTGCGATAGCCGCCATAGCCGACGATGTGGCCGCGGCCGTCGCTGGTGCCGACGCCGACCTTGAAGTTGATGTCGAACTGCGTTCCGTCGAACGACTGACCGGTCGGAGCGGGATAGCCCGCTGCGGTGTTCAGCGCCTTGAAGCGGTCGCTGCGGTTGTTGTGGTTATAGATGCCGCCCGACGTGTCGACGCTAAAGCCCTCGTAATCGGTATCGAGCACGAAGTTGACGACGCCGGCGATCGCATCCGATCCATAGACCGAGCCTGCGCCGCCGGTCAGCACGTCGACGCGCTTGATCAGCGACGCCGGGATCATGTTGACGTCGGCCGCAGCGCTGGCGGTGCTGCTCGACGATGGGTTGCCCGGCATCAGGCGCCGGCCGTTGATCAGCACCAGCGTGCGCGATTCACCGAGGTTGCGAAGGTTGATCGTCGCGGTCCCGGTCGAACCGTTGGATACCGACGAGGTCTGCGTGGCGAAAGACGATGGAAGGCTGTTCAGCACGTCCTCGATGCGCGTCGCGCCACGCAGCTTGATGTCCGCGGCGTTGACGACGGTTACGGGGCTGGCCGACGTCAGGTTCGGGTTCGAGATACGCGAACCGGTAACGACGATGTCACCACCCTCGGCCGTACCCGCAGCGGCGGGATCCTGGCTCGGCGTGTTGGAGATCGCGGGCGTCGTCGCCGCTGCGCCGTCGTCGCTCGTCGTACCCTGAGGCGCGGGTGCCGGCGCGGTCTGCGCAAACGCGGGCAACGCGGCAACCGCACCCGTGATCATCGTGGATGCCAGCAGGCAATCTCGGAACATATGGTTTCGCATCGAGCTATTTGGTCCCTGTTCGGTATCGGCGAGTTTTCTCGCGCCGTGATTTAAAGTGCGGCCTTATGACCCCATCGGCGGCGTTTTTTACAAAACCGAACCGTCATGTCCAAAACTAAGTTACAAATTGGTTGCAGTTCATCGCATTGCGTCAGGATTGTTGCACGATGGCAACAATGTGGTGTGCGGCGCAGCATTCCAAGTCGCTATGCTACGATTGGGGTGCCCCGCGTGTGGGCTCATTGCTCGGCCTAAACGATTGGGGCGGCGACGACGGTCGAGCCGCTTGGTGAAGGAGGGCGCGCGATCAGCTTTGGGCATCGTCGCCGACAAGTGACGAGGTCGTCGAGACAATCGTTCTGCTCGATGTCCTCGACCGGAATGTCCCGGAGAGATCGACGAAATCCCGGCCTGAGTACGCATGCGGTTTGCTGCGTCGGCGGCATGACCAGCTTCCACCTATCGAACAAATCTATCGATCGCAGAACGGGGCGGAGACGGCCGGTTGTGGTCCGGCGTTTTTCGCGTACTCGGAACGTCGACGGGCGACGGATCAAGACAGGCCGCAGCTACGTCCGCGATGGGCGTGGCCAGCAGTTCTCTTTGTGCCGAGCGAAACCTGCTACGGAGCCGTTTCTTCAGAAGCGTGACGCATCTTCATGGGTATCTGCCGCAGCATACGATCGCAGCATACGATGATAGTCGGTAGTAGGGTGCTTCCGGGTGCCCAATGAGAACCATTTCAGTGGTTGCTGTACCAGGTCACTGTACCAGCAAACAAGAAAGTATGGCTAAATCACCCATTTCCGCCACGAATGTGATGGCTGGTGACCCCTACGAGAATCGAACTCGTGCTTACGCCGTGAGAGGGCGTCGTCCTAACCGCTAGACGAAGGGGCCGTTAGCAGATGCGGGCGTCTACGGAATGGGCTGGCGGCCGTCAAGACACCTGCCAATTTTTCCTGCGACGCCCGCGCGTTTTGTTACGCAGCGACCTTTTTGCGCTCGGCCATTTCCTCGTTGAGCATCTCGGCCAGCAGGAAGGCGAGCTCGAGGCTCTGGCTGGCATTAAGGCGTGGGTCGCAGTGCGTGTGGTAGCGATCGGCGAGGCTCTGCTCGGTCACGTCGACCGCGCCGCCGGTGCACTCGGTCACGTTCTGCCCGGTCATCTCGGCATGGATGCCGCCCGCGTGCGTGCCTTCCGCGCGGTGGACCGCGAAGAAGCCGCGGACTTCGGCGAGGATGCGGTCGAACGGCCGCGTCTTGTAGCCGTTGGCAGCCTTGACGACGTTGCCGTGCATCGGGTCGCAGCTCCACACCACCGGATGGCCCTCGCGCGTGACGGCACGGACCAGACGGGGCAGGTTCGCCTCGATCTTGTCATAACCGTACCGCGTGATCAGCGTCATCCGGCCGGGGACGCGGCCAGGGTTAAGCGTGTCGAGCATCCGCAAGAGCGCGTCGGGCTCCAGGCTCGGGCCGCACTTGATGCCGATCGGGTTGCCGATGCCGCGCAGGTATTCGACGTGGCTGGAGCCCTCGAAGCGCGTGCGATCGCCGATCCACAGGAAATGCGCGCTGGTGTCGTACCAGTCGCCGGTCAGCGAATCCTGCCGGGTCAGCGCCTGCTCGTACTGGAGCAGCAACGCCTCGTGACTGGTGTAGAAATGCGTCTGCGCGAGCTGCGGCACGGTCTCGGGATCGATCCCGCAGGCGGCCATGAACTCGAGCGCCTCGCCGATCCGGTCCGCGGTCTCGGCGTATTTCTTCGACCAGGGGCTGCGGCCCATGAAGTCGTGCGTCCAGCGGTGGACCTGATGCAGGTTCGCGTAGCCACCCTGCGCGAACGCACGCAGCAGGTTGAGCGTCGCCGCCGACTGCGAATAAGCGCGGATCATCCGCTGCGGGTCGGGCGCGCGCGATTCCGCGGAGAAGGCAATGTCGTTGACGTTGTCGCCGCGGTACGACGGTAGCTCGACACCGCCGATCGTCTCGGTATCGGTCGAGCGCGGCTTGGCGAACTGACCCGCCATGCGGCCGAGCTTCACGACCGGGAGCTTCGAGGCGAAGGTCAGGACGACCGCCATCTGGAGGATGACGCGGAACGTATCGCGGATGTTGTTCGCGCTGTGCTCCGCGAAGGACTCGGCGCAGTCGCCGCCCTGGAGCAGGAACGCCTTGCCGGCTGCGACTTCGGCGAGCGACGCGGTCAGGTTGCGGGCTTCACCGGCGAAGACGAGCGGCGGAAAGGTCGCGAGCTGGTCGGTCGCGGCGGTTAGCGCTGCTGCGTCGGGATAAGTGGGGAGCTGCCGCGCTTCGTGACGTGTCCAGCTGTCGGGGGCCCAGTTCGCGGCCATATCATGTCGTCCGATTGGTGAATTGTGACGATGGCAATGCGCGAAAACGCCTTTTTGCGCAACGAAGTAAAGCTTGGGAGGCCGCGGCGAAATGCTGTGTAAGCGGGTTCGACCGGATATGGAGGATAACTCCATTCATATTAGATTAAAAAATATATGGCGTCTTCGCTGTCCAATTGGCATTGTCCCCGCATGGACATGCCAATGCGTATCATCATCGCGCTATCGATCATCGGCGGGGGTATTCTCGCCGGCGTACCGATCCTGATCATTTATTCCCGCCGTCGCCGTGCCGACAAACTGCGCCGCCGGGGAATCAAGAGCTACAATCGCAGTCGGCGCCCCGCCGCGACCCAGGTCAGTCAGTAACCCGCGTCGAGATCGGCGACGTTATTCATCGGGCGACCGGCTAGGAACGCCACGAGGTTGTCGAGGAACAGCGTTGCCCCTCGAGCGAACATCGTCGTCTGGCTACGGCCCGACAGGTGCATCGTGACGATCGCGTTAGGCGTCGACCAAAGCGGATGATCCGCGGGCAGGGGCTCCGGGCTGGTCGGGTCGAGCACGGCCCCGGCAATCGTCCCGTCTGTCAGTGCCACGATCAGCGCATCGTCGTCGATCATGTCGCCGCGCGCAATATTGATCAGCCAGGCGGACGGCCTCATCCGCTGTAATTCTTCGCGACCGATCATCGCGTGCGTCGCGTTGGTCGAGGGCGCGGCAAGGATCACCCAGTCGAACGCATCGAGCCGATCCCGCCAAGCATCGGGCGTGACCGTGCCATCGCGGCCGGTGCGCGTTACGCCGGTGACCTCGACCCCGAACGCGGTCAAGCGATCGCCGATCATCTTGCCGATCGTGCCGTAGCCAATGACAAGTGCCTTGGTTCCGGCGAGTTCGATCTTGCCGGGCGCGTCCTTCAGCCACTCATGACGGTCCTGCGCGCGGACGACGGTATCGAAGCGCTTGGCGGCGACGAGCACCGCCATCACCGCATATTCGGCGACCGCGACGGCGTTGATGCCGGCACCATTGGTCAAAGTGACGCCGTTCTCTCGCAGTGCGTCGAGCGGGAACGCGTCGAGCCCGGCATAGATCGTCGAGACCCATTTGAGGTTCGGCCCGGCATGGCGGATCGCGTCGGCGACGAGTTTGGTCGGCTGCATGTCCACCCAGGCGATATCCGCGTCTGCGATCATCGCGTTGGCTTCGTCCGGCTTGGCGAACCAGGCGACGTCTAGGTCCGCGGGCAGCTGCGGTTCGAGGAGCGGGCGGGCGGCGGCTGGGAGGACGGCTTTCATCCGGAGAACATCGGCGTGCGGCGGGGCATGTCAAGTTGTGCCGGGGGCAGCGACGGATCGGTCCCGCGTTCCCCTGCAGTAACACGCTACCACATGGTCTCGTTTTCCGCGCGAAGGCGGGAATGACGATAGATTTTCCCTGTGGCCCTAGTTCTTGGACCTACCCGGCGGGCTCACACCACCGCGATCTTCCAGTCCCAACCTAGCGAGTCGCCGTCCATCACCTCGACACCCGCGGCGGCGAGTTCGTCGCGGATCGCATCCGATCGCCCGAAGTCCTTCGCAGCGCGCGCATCGCGGCGATCCGCCAGCCGTGCGGCGATCGCATCCTCGTCGATCGTCGCCGTGATTGGCCGGATCCGCAGGTCCTCGCGGCGGATCGTCGCCAGGTCCAGCCCCAGTACCGCGTCGAAATCGTCCAGCGCAGCGATACGGTCCGCCGGCGCGACCCGCTTGTCCGCGAGCAGTTCGTCGAGGATCGGCAGCGCGCGCGGCGTGGCGAGATCGTCCGAGACCACCTCCTCCAGCCGGTCGGCATAGGCATGCGCGCTACCCGACGGCCCGCCGGGCTCGCGAGCGCGCAACGTCTCGACCGCTTGCACCATGCGCTTCAGGCGGATCGCCGCCGCGGCCAGATTCTCCCAGGAGAATTCCAGTTCGCTCCGATAATGCGCCTGGAGGCACATCAGCCGGTAGGCGAGGGGGTGGAAGCCGCGGTCGACGATCGTCTGCATCGTCGTGAACTGGCCCGTCGACTTCGACATCTTGCCGGCACGCTCGACGAGGAAGTTGTTGTGCATCCAAACGCTCGCGCCGGTATCCGCGCAATCGCAATGCGCCTGGTTCTGCGCGATCTCGTTGGGGTGGTGGATCTCGCGGTGGTCGATCCCGCCGGTGTGGATGTCGAAATGCGCGCCGAGATAATGCTTGCTCATTACCGAGCATTCGAGATGCCAGCCGGGCGCCCCGCGACCCCAGGGCGAATCCCATTCCATCTGGCGGTTCTCGCCGGGCGCCGAGGTCCGCCAGATCGCGAAGTCCTGCGAGTTGCGCTTGCCGGCGACCGGTTCGATCCGGCTTTCTATATCGTCGTTGCCGGCCCGAGCGAGGCGGCCATAGTCCGGCACCGTCGCAACGTCGAAATACAGCCCACTGTCGAGCATGTAGCAATGCTTCGGTGCGATCTGTTCGGCGAACGCGACCATCTCGGCAATGTGATCCGTCGCAACCGCCCAGCGAGCCGGCGGCACGATATTGAGCCGCGCGACGTCGCGTTTGAACACGTCGGTATAATAGGCCGCGATCTCCCAGATCGAACGTCCTTGCGCCGCGGCGGCCTTCTCCATCTTGTCGTCACCGACATCGGCGTCGGAGGTCAGGTGGCCGACATCGGTGATGTTGATGATGTGGGTCGTCGGCCACCCCTTCCACCGCAGCACGCGGCCCAGCGTGTCCGCGAACAGGAACGCGCGCATGTTGCCGATATGCTGGTAATTATAGACGGTCGGCCCGCAGGTGTAGAGCCCGACATCGGTCGGATCGATCGGCTGAAAGGTCTCGAGCTGGCGCGAGAGGCTGTTATATAGTGTCAGGGGGATACGGGTCATGGCCTGCTCTTAGCGCTGCATGGGCCCTCCCGCAAAGGCGCTCACATGTCGGGCAGACCCGCCGGAATACGTGGTTTGGCTTGAAACGACGGCGCTCCGCTGATAGGGGGCCCAGTTCATGCGGCGCGGACCTGTTCGCGACGGCAAAAATCTATTCGTCCGGAGCTTATCGGGTTTATGCAGATCATCGTACGCGACAACAACGTCGACCAGGCCCTTCGCGCGCTTAAGAAGAAGCTGCAGCGCGAGGGCGTGTATCGCGAGATGAAGCTGCGCCGGCATTACGAGAAGCCGTCCGAGAAGCGCGCACGCGAGCGTGCCGCAGCGATCCGTCGCTCGCGCAAGCTCGACCGCAAGCGCGCAGAGCGCGACGGCGCACGCTAAGATTTTGTCGGCCGTACCCGGCGAGCGGGTGGGTCGATAGTTCGGGGTGCCGTGATCGGCACCCCAATTGCTTTCCAACGGCACGCGCGGCGCTCCGGCGTGACCAGATGACCGGGGCCTGATCCGATGTCGACCGTCACCGCAGTGCCGCTGCAGCCAACCAAGCGCAGCTACCTCGTCTATCTCTGGGTCGGTATCGCGCTCGCGCTTATCGCCGCGGTTGCGCTCGCGCGTCAGGGTGATGATCCCCTGGCCCGCAATGCGCGCGCGCGGGGCGTGGTCGTTACCGCATCCGGCCTGCAGTATAAGGTGATCGCGCCCGGCAAGCCCGGTGCGGCCAAGCCGACCGACGCCGACGTCGCACTGGTGAATTACGAGGGTAAGCTGCTCAACGGCACGACCTTCGACAAGTCTCAGCAGCCGACGCCGTTTCCCGTGGCTGGCGTGGTCCCAGGTTTCTCCGAGGGTCTCAAGCTGATGCCGAAGGGCTCGAAGTACCGGTTCTGGGTTAAGCCCTCGCTTGGATACGGTGACAAGACGACCGGCCCGATTCCGGCAAACTCGACGCTGGTCTTCGACGTCGAGTTGCTCGACTTCCTGCCGCAGAGCGTGGTGCAGCAGATGCAGGCACAGGCGCAGATGGGTCGCGGCGCTCCTGGTGGCATGCCAGGCGGTGCGCCGGGCGGCATGCCCGGTGGCACGCAGACGCCGCCGTCTCAGTAAGCGGGGCGACGGTATCGGGTAGAGCTCATACCGCGCCATGATGTCGAATTTGCAGCGCGCCTCGCTCCATTGCGGGGCGCGTTCTGCGTTTAGGCAATGCGTGCCGATTATGCGCAAGCCAGCTATACGCTAGCTCGGTCGGCCAGCGGGACAAGTCAGCGGCTGGCAAGATGGCTGGCCTGATTCCATAGAGGATCGGCCGCTCTAGGGGGGGGCGAGGCTTCCGCGGGGGAAGGGGCGCAGAGGGCCTCGGGCCGACCTGTCCGGCAGTCGCGTGCTACAAGGTCGGTTAGTTCAGCCGTCCTTCGGATAACCCGCGCGGCGATACGCTATTGCAGTATTGTTTCGGCCCTCGGCGTTAAGGCCGATGCCGTCTTATGCTGAGCCATTCTGAGAAAGTGCGCGTCTAGTCCGCTTTGCACAGAATAGCGCAGCCGGAGCCTACCGGACGCCTTTGGCCATCGGCGGTATCGGGCAGATCAGCAGCTGAGTTCTACGCGTGGCACGGCAGCACATTGTGCTTCGGCACACGTTGGCCCGCCTGTCCTCAGAACGGCAGACAAAAAAATAGCGGCCCGAAGACCGCTATTTCTCGAACTAAAGTCGTAAGACTTAATTGCTGTCCGAATCGTCGTCGTTGTCTGCAACGATAACGATACCGGCGATAACTGCAGCTGCTGCGAGAACCGCAACGATGATGCCGCCGCCAGCGAGCTCGTTCTTGTCAGCCGAAACCGAACCCGAACGGACCGAATGTGCAACCGACAGATTTGCCGGTGCTGCCATGGCCGGAGCAACTGCCATCGTGGCTGCTGCTGCGGTCAGGAGATACTTCCCAAGACGCATGATGAACTCCCTTTGTGCTCGTCGCGGCAGGCAATGGCATAAAACCTTACCCAACGCAACTAAGGCCCTTTGTAACAACGCGAAGAGGATCGCACTGTTGCGGCAGTGCAACACACACTTCCGCTGTTTCTCTATAGCCGAGGTGCGCCACGAAGAAAGCGTTCGCGTGCAAACCGCATGATATTCGCGGTGAGATGCGTCAGTTCGTCTTCGGTCCGATGGCGGTGCCGGTCTGGAGCACCCAGGTTTCCGCGCCTTCCATCCCCAGCGCAGTGAGGCGGCCCGATGCGTAGGCGCCGGTGTCGATACCGATTCGGTGTCCGCGTCGTTCGATCTCGTCGGTCATGGTGTGGCCATGGACGATCGTCTTTTCCAACGTCGAGCGATGATCGAGGAAGGGATCGCGAATCCATCGCAGGTCCGACGTGCGTTGCAGGTCTAGCGGTGTATCGGGACGCACGCCCGCATGGACGAACGCGTAGTCGCCGATCACGATCATGTCCTCGAACTTGCGCAGGAACTCGCGGTGTTCGTCGGGCACGAGCGTTTCAAGGCGTTGCACCAGTTCTTCATAGTCGAGCCGCTCATATTCCGCGGCTTCCATGCCGTAGCTCAGCACGGTCTCGCGCCCGCCGATGCGGCAGAACAAGCGAAGCGCTTTGGGTTCGCCGTCGAGCGCACCGAGGAAAATCTCCTCGTGATTACCGAGCAGAAAGCGGACGTCGGGGCGGTCGGGGCGGGCATGGGCCAGCCCGCGCAACCGATCGATCACTGCCGCCGAAGCGGGCCCCCGGTCGACGATGTCGCCGAGGAATATCAGGGTCGTTTCCGCTGCACCGCGGTCGCGTTCGTCGGCTTCGATCAGCCCGATCAGTTCGTCGAGCAGGTCGGCGCGGCCGTGAATGTCGCCGACGGCATAGACGCGGCGGCCGGGAGGAACCTGCGGTTGAGTCGGCTTGGCAACGCTACGAGACTTGAAAAGCTTTGAAATCATGCTGCAATCGATGTGGGGAGGAAGATGTATGGGACCTGATCGAACGCGTCACTTGGTCGCGCGGGCGCATGCGATCGCATAGGATGTTCCTGCAGGCGTCGCAACGCATCGCCGTGTCCGGGCGCAACGCATCGCCGCGATAGGGCGCGCGGGGCTTGCGGTCGTGCAGCATGACGCGGGGGCGCACGACGGCTATGGGGACGCCATGTCGATGATCTCCCGCTTCGCGCCGTTCCTGATGCTCACGGCTGCCACGCCCACAGCTTTGCCTGCCGCACCGATGCCCGTAGCGGATGCGGCGCCAACGGCTGCGTTCTTCGACACGTTGCGCGCTGCCGATCTCCGGCTGGCGACGATCGCGTATCGGCTGACCACCGCGAACGCCGCATTGTGCGACCGCCTCCAGCCGCAGATCGGCATGCCGATCCATGCGCTGACGCAATATGGCCCAGACGCGCGCAAGGCTGCGGCGGCCATCTTCGGGTTCGAATCCACGATCGGTGTCGAGGCGGTCGTCGCCGGCGGTCCAGCTGACCGCGCAGGGGTTCGCCCCAACGATTCGATCGTCGCGATCGACGATCGCCCGCAACCCGGCCTACCGTCGGCCGATGCGCCCGAAAGCGCGGCAGTTCGCGATGCTGCGGAAGCGGTCATCACCGAGGCGCCGGTCGGAAAGCCGTTGCGACTGACGGTGTTGCGCGACGGCAAGCGCTTGCCGATCACGATCACGCCGGTGACCGGATGCCGGTCGCGGTTCGAGATCCTGCTGGGCAGTGGCCTGGATGCGAGCGCGGACGGGGCGATCGTGCAGCTCGGCGAGCGGTTTTTCGAGGGCTATACCGACGAGGAGATCGCGGTCGTCGTCGCGCATGAACTGTCGCATAACATCCTGCGTCACCGTGCGCGGCTCGATGCGGCGAAGATCAATCGCGGGCTGCTGGCGGAACTCGGTCGCAACGGCCGCCTGATTCGCCAGACCGAGGATCAGGCGGACCTGCTCGGCATCTACCTGCTCGCCAACGCCGGTTACGACCCGATGTCGGCCCCGAAATTCTGGCGGAGCAAGGGCGGCGCAATCGACGGCGGGTTGTTCCGTAGTCGCACGCACGCCTCGTCGAAGGCGCGCGCCGAAGCGCTGGAGGCCGCCGCGCGCGACATCGCGGCGACCTCGACGCGGCCGATCATCCCGCCAGTCGTTGCGACTCGAAACGTGCCGTTGCGCTGACCGCGGGAAGCGACGCGCGCGGTTGATCCGGCCAGATGCCGCGCGTGTCGAGCACCGCCTTGTCGATGCGCTCCTCGAGCGGGATCGACTTGAACACGTCGTGGTCGACCAGCACGATCATGATCGAACACGTCTCGATCGCGGTATCGATGTCGATCAGCGTCGCGCCGGTGTCCGCCAGCACGGCCGGCAGCGTCTGCGCATAGGGCTCGACGATCCGCACCCGGTCGCCGAACTGACGCGCCACGGCTTCGGCGACCTTGAGGGCAGGGCTCTCGCGGAAGTCGTCGATGTTCGCCTTAAACGCCAGGCCCAGGCACGCGACCGTAGCGTCGGGTGACGCTTCGACCAGCGCCGCGACCTGCGCGATGACGTGGTCGGTCTTGCCGTCGTTGACCTCGCGCGCGGTCCGGATCAGCGGCGTCTGGTCGGGGGCGGCGTGGACGAGGAACCACGGATCGACCGCGATGCAATGCCCGCCGACACCGGGGCCGGGTTGCAGGATGTTGACGCGCGGATGGCGATTGGCGAGGCGGATCACCTCCCACACGTCGACCCCCATCGTATCGGCGATTAGCGACAATTCGTTGGCGAACGCGATGTTGACGTCGCGAAACGCGTTCTCGGTAAGCTTCGTCATCTCCGCCGCGCGCGCGGTCGTGGTCACGCAGGCACCGCGCACGAAGCGGCGATAGAAGGTCAGCGCCTTACGCGCGCACCGCGGCGTGATCCCGCCGATGACCCGGTCGTTGTCGATCAACTCGACCAGGATGCGGCCGGGCAACACGCGCTCCGGGCAATAGGCGATCGCGATATCCGCGTGGTCGCCGGTCTTGCCCGGTACGCGCAGATCGGGGCGCAGGCTTGCCAGCAGGTCGCGAACCTTCTCCGTCGTACCGACCGGCGAGGTCGATTCGAGGATGATCGTATCGCCCGCCTTCAGCACGCTCGCGATGGTCGTCGCGGCGTCGAGGACATAGCGGATATTGGGTGCGTGATCGGCGTCGAATGGCGTCGGCACCGCGATCACGAACACGTCGGCGGGCTCGATCGCGGTCGAGGCGCGCAACGTGCCACGCGCGACCACTCCCGAGACGAGGCCGTCCAGATCGACCTCCTCGATGTGCACGCGGCCGGAATTGACCGTCTCCACGACCGATTCGGTCACGTCGACGCCGAGCACCTGGGCCCCCGTCCGCGCGATGATCGCCGCGGTGGGCAGGCCGATATAGCCGAGCCCGAGGACGACGACGGTGAGGTTAGAGTCCGACAGCATGCGCAACGACCTTTGCGATTTTGGCGGCGGCATGGCCATCCCCGAACGGGTTATGGGCGCGGGCCATCGCGGAGTAGCGCGACGTGTCGTCGAGCAGGGTGAAGATTTCGGAAACGATGCGGTCCTCGTCGGTGCCGATCAGCCTCGCCGTGCCGGCTGCGACGCCCTCCGGACGCTCGGTGGTCTCGCGCATCACCAGGACTGGCTTGCCGAGCGCCGGCGCTTCCTCCTGCACGCCGCCCGAATCGGTTAGGACGATGTCCGCCATGCCGAGCGCGCGGACGAAGTGCGGGTAATCGAGCGGCTCGATCCGCGCGACGTTGGCGCGGGCACCGAGGATGTCGTCCATCACCGATACGACGTTCGGGTTGGGGTGGACCGGGAACAGCACCGCGACGTCGTCGCGCTCCGCGATCCGGCCGATTGCCCGCGCGATCGCTGCCATGCCATCGCCGAAATTCTCTCGGCGATGCGTCGTGACGAGGATGATCCGCCTGCCCGCAAAGCGCGCAGCGATCGGGTCGAGCCCGGCTGCGAGCGACGGGTCCGCCGCGACGCGGTCCGCGGTCCAGTGCAGCGCATCGATCACCGTGTTGCCGGTGACATAGATCGTGTCCTCGGCGATCGTCTCGCGTCGCAGCGCATCCGCGGCGGTGTCAGTCGGCGCGAAATGCAACTTGGCGATTGGCGCGACGATGCGACGGTTCACCTCCTCGGGCCAGGGATGGTAGATGTCGCCCGACCGCAGCCCGGCCTCGACATGCGCGACCGGCACCTTCCGATAATACGCGGCAAGCGCACCCGTCATCGCGGTCGCGGTGTCGCCCTGCACGATGACGAGGTCGGGCCGTTCGGCGTCCATGACGTCGCCGAGCCCGACCAGCAACCGCGCGGTGAGGCGATCGAGCGTCTGCCCCGGTTCCATCAGGTCGAGATCGATATCCGGCACGAGATCGGCGATCGCGAGGACCTGATCGAGCAACCCGCGGTGCTGCGCGGTGACGCAGGTGCGGACGGTCAGGCCGGGGATCGCAGCCAGCGCCCGGATCACCGGGAAGAGTTTGATCGCTTCGGGTCGCGTGCCGAAGATGACGAGAACTTTGGGCATGATGCAGTCCCTAGATCAACGTCTTTAACGGCGCGCTAATTCAATGCGACAATTTGCGCGCAGGCGTAACGATCGGTAGACGGTCCCGCGAGATCAAAGGGAGCATCGAATGACCATAAAGCCGCTGCGCAAGGCCGTGTTTCCGGTCGCTGGACTGGGTACGCGCTTCCTTCCGGCCACCAAGGCCATGCCGAAAGAAATGCTCACCGTCGTCGACAAGCCGCTGATCCAGTACGCCGTCGAGGAAGCGCTGGAGGCGGGGATCGAGCAGATCATCTTCGTGACCGGGCGCGGCAAGGGTGCGCTCGAAGATCATTTCGACATCTCGTACGAGCTCGAGGATACGATGCGGTCGCGCGGCAAGTCGCTGGACGCGATCAGCAATATTCGGATGAAGCCCGGTTCGCCGGTCTATGTCCGCCAGCAGGAACCGCTCGGCCTCGGCCATGCGGTGTGGTGCGCACGCGAGATCGTCGGCGACGAGCCGTTCGCGGTCCTGCTCCCCGACGAGCTGATGGTCGGCAAGCCCGGCTTCATGAAACAGATGGTCGAGGCGTATAACCAGGTCGGCGGCAACGTGATCGGCGCGCTCGAAGTGCCCGATTCGGAAACCGATAAATACGGCATTATCTCGCCGGGCGCGATCGATGGTCGGCTGACCGAAGTGACCGCACTCGTCGAAAAACCCAAGCGGGGCACCGCACCGTCGAACCTGATGATCCCGGGGCGCTATATCCTCCAGCCAGAGGTGATGCGAATCCTGGAAACGCAGGGAAAGGGTGCCGGCGACGAGATCCAGCTGACCGACGCGATGGCGCAGTTGATCGGCAACCAGCCGTTCCACGGCTTCACCTTCGACGGCCAGCGTTACGACTGTGGCGACAAGGCTGGCTACATCCAGGCCAACCTGGCGATCGCACTGGCCCGCGACGACATCGGGCCTGTGGTTCGCGAGTTCGCAAAGGGCTTGCTGGCGGACTAAACGATCAGCCCGCTCACCGGAACGTTAGAAGGCGTTCCGGTGGAGCAGGACGCGGAAGGTCAGGACGATAATCTTGATATCGCGCCAGATCGACCAATGCTCGAGATACTCCAGATCGGCCTGGAGCCGGTTGCGCAGATCGTCCTCGTACAGCGTCGCGCCACGATAGCCGCGAACCTGCGCGAGGCCGGTCAGGCCAGGCTTGGCAGCATGGCGATGCCAGTATCGCTGGTCGACTTCCCAGAACAATTTGTCCGCGGCGCGCGAGCCGAGTGCGTGCGGACGCGGGCCGACAATGCTCATGTCGCCCTTCAGGACGTTCAGCAGCTGCGGCAGTTCGTCGATGCTGGTGCTGCGGATAAACTTGCCGACGCGCGTAACCCGGTCGTCGTCGCGCGATGTCGAGCGCGCGCCAGCGCCGTCGCTGTGATCGACTCGCATGCTGCGGAACTTCATCAGGCGGAACATCTGGTTGCTGCGACCGATCCGGATCTGGCTGAAGAAGATGGGGCCGCGCGAGTCGAGCTTCACCGACAGCGCGATCAGGATCCAGACGGGCATCAGCGTCACCAGCGCACAGCTTGCCAACAACACGTCGAAGCTACGCTTTACGAAGCGGTCGAACAAAACCAGCGGGCCGTTGGCGATAATGACCGTCGGCGTGTCGCCGTGCGCGCTGATGCCGAGTGGCGCCAGCACGTTCAGTTCGGGCATGAATATCTCGCTCTGGATATTCGCGCCCTTCAACGCCTGCGCCCAGGCGAGCCGGCGTTCGGGGCTGCACGCGACGATCACCCGGTCCGCACCCGACAACGACTGCGCGAGGCGGTCGTACATCACGGGATCATGGTGGTCGGGGTCGAAATACGAGTCCGCGGCGATGACGATCGAAAAGTCTCCGCGCGGGATCGGCTGGCCGGAATCGTAGAGCAAGACGATGCTGAACGGGTTTCCGCCGATGATCGCGGGCATGTGCCGGACGAACAGGAATCGTCCTAACGCCAAGGAAACAATGGCGAATGCCGAACCGGTTGCGACGACAAGACGCGGAAACGTATCGCTGGCCTTCAGACAGAAGGCGATGAAGATCACCGCGGAGATCGCCAGCGCATAGGCTTGCAATCCCCGCGCGACGGATCGGAAAGGATCGCGCAAATTTGCGGCTGCATAGCTGTCGTTATTGAGCGTTGTAATAACAAAAACCGGGATCAGCATCGCAAGGATTACGATCCAGGCGGTGTCGTTCGCGAAGACCCCCCGCAAAGCCGCCGCCGCCAGATAACTGACAATGATGCACGTAGTATCTACCATCAGCATGCCGAGGATCAGGCGAACGCGCAGCGAGGACGCGCTCGGCCGCCAAGTCCGCGCAGGCTTCTTGCCGCGCGATGGGGCCATAGCGCGGCTCAAAACGCCGCTTTCTACATTCATGAACTTGTCGGACGCACGCGCAGTCCCCCCTGCGCAAAGCGATACCGCGAAATGCCGCAATGCAAAAGAACTACTGTTCGTCGATCACGAAAGTTTAGTTGTTATTTTTCCAATTTTGCCCGGAGCGAAAAAGAAACTTGCCGCTAACTTACCGCGAAGTCCCGCTTTTGCCGCACGCCGTACACCCCGGATCCTTGGGAAGACGAATCGTCCGAAAACGTAGTGCGAGCAGGTCGATCAGCAGCAATTTGCCGGCTGGATCGTCACCGAACGGCGCAATCGCGCGTAGCACCTCAAGCGCGGCCAAGCTGCCGATTACCCCGGTGACGGGGCCGAGCACGCCGTCCTCTGCGCAACTCGTCTCGGCACGCTCGGGGTCTTCACCGACGAAACAGCGGTAGCACGGCTTGTCGGCTTCCCACCCGCGATAGGTGGCGAGCTGCCCTTCGAACTGGCCGACTGCCGCGGAGACAAGCGGGATTTGCGCGGCATGCACGGCATCGGCGACGCAAAAGCGGGTTGCGAAATTGTCGCAGCCGTCCAGCACGACATCGGCATCCGAGAGCAGGTCCGCTACGTTCGAAACGTCGATCCGAACACGGTGGGTCTCGACCGAGACGTAAGGGTTGATCCGGTTTACGGCGGCTGCCGCTGCGTCGACCTTGGCGATACCGGTATCTGCGGTCGTGAAGATCGTCTGGCGCTGAAGATTGGAGGGTTCGACTCTGTCGTCATCGATCAGGATCAGGCGACCGACTCCGGCGGCCCCCAGATACTGGATCGCGGGCGAGCCGATCCCGCCTGCGCCGACGACCGCGACGGTCGTCGCCTTCAGCCGCGCCTGCCCGATGCCGCCGAATTCCTTGAGGACGATATGGCGTGCATATCGGGCGAGTTCGTCGTCGGAGAGGATCATGCGCCCCAGGCGAACGTCATGCTGGTGCGGTACCAGGTGTCGGTGTTCGCGTCGACGACATCGATCGAATCGCGCGCGCCCAGGATCACGCCTGCGGCATATTGCTCGACTGTCGGGCAGTCGATCGCGCGCGGCGTTACTCGGCGGACCCTGCCGTCGGGGGTGATGAGCACGGCGAGGTCGACGGTCAGCGCCCAACCCTGCGCCGTCCGGACGACGTGGGTGCAGCGACCGGCGACGACTTCGCCATGCACATAGGCGGAGCTGTTGGCGAGCGTCGTCGACTGCCCCCGGATGCGTAGGATAGGAAGCGTGCTCCAATCCTGAGGCGGCATCGTGCCGGCCATTGGGGTGGCCGGTGCGGCAGGAGCCAGGGCCGGTGCTGCTGCAGTCTGGAGCAGGAGGAGAAGAGCGGCGATCATCGGCCGGTCGATCCGAAGCCGCCTGCGCCGCGGGAGGTGTCGTCGAGCGTGGCGACTTCTTCCAGCGATGCGCGAAGGACGACCGCGGGAACAAGCTGTGCGATGCGGTCGCCGCGCGCGATCGCGAACGGTTCGCTGCCGAGATTGGCGAGGATCACCTTCACTTCGCCGCGATAGTCGCTGTCGATCGTGCCCGGCGTGTTGAGGCAGGTGACGCCGTGCTTGAACGCAAGGCCGGAGCGCGGACGGACCTGGACCTCGTGTCCAGCGGGGATGGCGATCGCAAAGCCGGTCGCGACGGCGGCGCGTGCGCCGGGGGCGAGCGTCAGTTCCTCGGCAGCGACGACGTCCATCCCGGCGGCACCCTCGGTCGCATAGGCAGGCAACGGCAGGCCCTCGCCGTGCGGCAGGCGCTTCAGTTCGATACGGATCATGACGCGGCTTCTAGCGCATCGGCGATACGGTCCGCCAGTCGTGCGGCGACCGCTTCCTTGGGCAGGCGCTCCCAGCTTTCGACGCCGGCTTCGGTGACGAGGTGGACGCTGTTGTCCGCGCCGCCCATCACGTCGCCCGATACATCGTTGGCGACGATCCAGTCCGCAGTCTTGCGAATGCGCTTGGCAGTGGCGTGCTCGATAACGCGTTCGGTCTCGGCGGCGAACCCGATCAGCAGGTGAGGACGGTCCGGGCTGCGCGCCAGAGTTGCGAGAATGTCGGGGTTTTCCGCAAGCGTCAGCGTCGGCGTTGCATCGCCCTTCTTGATCTTCTGCTGCGAGGGTTCGACGTGCCAATCCGCGACCGCGGCGACCATGACGGCGGCGTCGGCGGGCAGCGCGCGGTCGACCGCGTCCGCCATCTCCCGCGCCGTCTCGACATCGATCCGGTCTACGCCCTGCGGCGTCGGCAGCGTCACGGGGCCAGCGACCAGCGTCACACGAGCGCCGAGCCGTGCCAATGCCGCGACGATCGCGAAGCCCTGTTTGCCCGACGAGCGGTTGGCGATGTAGCGGACCGGGTCGATCGGCTCGTGCGTCGGTCCGGCGGTGACGAGGATGTGACGCCCTGCCAGCCGCTTCGGCGGGGAAGGGATAAGCATCGCTTCGATCGCGGCGACGATCGCGGGCGGCTCGGGAAGGCGGCCGGGACCGTACTCACCACACGCCATGATTCCCTCGTCCGGCGTCATCACCGTCACGCCATCGGCGCGAAGCTGCGCCACGTTGCGGACAGTCGCGGCATGGCCCCACATGCGGACGTTCATCGCCGGCGCGACTAGAACCGGTTTATCGGTCGCGAGCAGCAGCGTCGTCGCGAGGTCGTTCGCTAGTCCCGCCGTCATCCGTGCCATCAGGTCGGCGGTGGCAGGCGCGACGACGATCAGGTCGGCTTCGCGACTAAGCTGGATATGGCCCATTTCGGCCTCGTCCGTGAGGTCCCAGAGCGTCGTGTAGACCTTGTCCTCGCTCAGCGCGGCGAGCGTCATCGGCGTGACGAAATGATGCGCCGCCTCGGTCATCACGCACCGCGCCGCGTACCCGCGCGTCTTCAGCAGGCGGATCAGTTCGGCGGCCTTGTAGGCGGCGATCCCGCCACCGACGATCAGGAGGATGCGTTTCATGCTCGCAGCTCTAGCGGATAACGCGCGTGACCGTAATGCGCCGCGTATCGCTGGCGGCGGCGATCATGTCGCGCAGGCCGTCCACCGCGAACACCAGCCCGACCAGCAGCACCGGCGTGGTCATCAGCGCCCAGTAGAAATTGTCGCTCCGTGCAAACAGCGAGATCAGCGCGGCATAGGCGGCGAACACGACCAGCGCACGCGTCGCGACCGCATCGCGCCACGCGAGCCAGCCGAACAGCGCGGTGCCGAGGATCAGCGAGGCAAGCCACTGCGGCAGAATGTCGAGCCCCGACGAGATCGTCGCCAGCCTGACGTAGAACCCGAACCCTTCGAGCCCGGTCCACCCTTGCGATACGCGGTCGAGCGGACCGCTGACCAGCGACACCGCGTGCGCATGGGCGGCAAGCACCACGGCAAAGACCCCGATCGCCCCAAGCCACCCCAGCGTCTCGCGCCGCTCGCCCTCAAGCCACGCGAACACCGCCATGATCGCGACGTACAGCAATGCGGTCTCGCGGATCAGCATCGCCGACAGCCCGAACGCGACTGCGGGCAGCCAGTGGCCGGGGCGGCGCAACGCGAGGGACAGTGCGATCAGCGGACCTGCCCAAACTTCGTGGAAAACCACCAAGCTGGAGTCGAGGTTCACGTAGAGACCGGCGACCACCAGCAGGCCCGCCGTACCGAGCGGAACGACGCCTGCCGTTTCCGGACGAAGCCGGGCGACCCAGGCCAGGACCGTGCCGACGCACAACGCCAGCAGTAGCAGGTTGACCAATATTGAGGGCAAGGTCGCCTCGACAACTGCCAACGTCGGCAGTCGAACCGCGAAAAACGGTTTTAGCGGGTAATGGCCGATGCGCTGCGTTTCGGCAGCGACGGTGTAATAAGGTGATCCGCTCCGGACGCCGGCAACGATCGTTTCGTACAGCAGCAGATCGGTCTGCCCTGGTGGCGGGCCATCGGATGCGACCGAGGTTGATGCGGCGCCTCCGTCGATGCTCGGTCGCGGGCCCGGCGAGGCGATCGCGCTGAGGCAGGCCGCCAGGAATACCAGGAACAGCACGAGCCCGATCCGAGCCTGCGCCGACGGCATGCCCGCGAACCGGGTCGCGCGGGTCGTCCATAACGGAGCGCCGCGACGCGTCTTCATGCCCTCAACCAAATAGCAGCGTCGTCACGACCCCGGCGGCGGCCGCGAGCACCGCGACCAGACCGTACCGCCAGCCGCCACCGATCCGGATCACTTCGATTTCGCGCAACGGCATCGTTGGCGGAGCCCCACCGGGGGCGGGGTAATGCGCCTCGATCCGGCGGACCAGTTCGGGAAGCCGGGTCAGCGTGCGGAAATCCTCGATCAGGCGGTCGGCGATCATCGCCTCGGGACCCAGCTCGCCGCGGATCCAGTCGCGGACGAATGGTTCGGCGGCTTCCCACAGGTTGATGTCGGGGTTGAGGCTGGTCGCGACGCCCTCCACCATCACCATCGTCTTCTGCAGCAGCAGCAGATGCGGTTGCGTCACCATGTCGAAATCGCGCGTGATCGAGAACAGGCTGTCGAGCATCATGCCGATCGACATGTCCTTGACCGGCAGCCCCCGCATCGGTTCGCCGACCGCACGCAGGGCGGTGGCGAATTCGGCGACGTCGTGGTGCGCGGGGACGTAGCCCGCCTCGAAATGGATCTCGGCGACGCGCTTATAGTTGCCGGTGATAAGGCCGTAGAGAATTTCGGCAAGCCAGACTCGCGCGCGGCGGTCGATCCGGCCCATGATGCCGAAGTCGATCGCGGCGATGCGGTTGCCGGGCAGCGCGAACAGGTTTCCCTGGTGCATGTCGGCGTGAAAGAACCCGTCGGCGATCGCCTGGCGCAGGAACGCGCGGACCAATGTCTGTGCGAGTGCGGGGAGGTCGTAGCCGGCGGCGACGAGCGCGGGGCGGTCGGACAGCTTGATGCCGTCGATCCACTCGATCGTCATCACCTTGGCCGTCGAGCGTGCCCAGTCGATCGCGGGGATGACGAAATCGGGCTCGGCGGTCATGCCCTCGGCGAGTTCGGAGGCGGAGGCGGCTTCGCGGCGGAAGTTGAGTTCGCGCAGCGTCCAGCGCTTGAAAGTCTCGATCGTCAGGCGCGGACGCAGGCGCATCGCTTCGGGGCTGAGCGCCTCGAGTTGCGCGGCGGCCCAGCTGTACGTGTCGATCGCGCGCGCGAAATCGTCCTCGACGCCGGGGCGGAGGACTTTCACCGCGACCTGGCGGCCATCGGTTGTGACGGCGCGGTGGACCTGCGCGATCGACGCGGCGCCGACCGGGATCGGTTCGATCCGCGAGAACAGCGTTTCCAACGGCTTGCCGAAACTCGCCAGCATCGCCGCCTCGATCGTCTCGTAGGGGACGGGGGAGAGCTGGTCCTGGAGCCGCAGCAGGTCGTGCGCGGCATCCTCACCGACGAGATCTGGCCGCGTCGCGAGCGTCTGCCCCAGCTTGATCGCCGCAGGTCCGATCGCCTGGAACGCATCCGCATAGCGCGGCACCGCCGGCACGCGCGCACCGAACCGGGCGATCCGTGCGAGGCGGCGGACAGGCGCGGGGGTGTTGGGGTCGCGCTCGATCCCGCGCAGCGCGCCGTGGCGTGCGAGAATGCGACCCCATTTCAGGAGGCGCCAGACGTGCGTGGTTGAAGCCGTCACAGTTGGATCAAATCTTCCAGCCGCTGTGGATCGCGACGAGCCCGCCCAGCAGCGGCTCGACCTTCGTCTGCACGAAGCCGGCGTCGGCGATCATGCCCTTGAACTTGGGTATGTCGGGGAAGCGGCGGATCGATTCGATCAGGTAGCGGTAGCTGTCGGCGTCCTGCGCGAGAAGCTGGCCGAGCTTCGGGACCATCTTGTGCGAATAGGCATCGTATACCTCGGCAAACCCGGGCCAGACGGTGGTCGAGAATTCGAGGCAGTAGAAGCGTCCGCCACGGCGCAGGACGCGGTGGGCTTCGCGCAAGGCCTTGGGGATGTCCGTCACGTTACGGATGCCGAACGCGATCGTGTAGGCGTCGAAGAACTTGTCGGGGAAGGTCAGCGTTTCCGCATTGGCTTCGGTCCAGACCAAGCCGTCGATCCCGCGCTTCTGCGCGCGCTGCATGCCGACTTCGAGCATCTGCGGGTTGATGTCGGCGACCGTGATCGACGCGCCCGATGGCTCCATGCGGAACGCGATGTCGCCCGTGCCGCCGGCCATGTCGAGGATCTGCTCGCCTTCGCGCGGCTTCACGCGGCGGACGAAGCGGTCCTTCCACAGCCGGTGCATGCCGCCCGACATCGCATCGTTCATCAGGTCGTATTTCCCTGCGACGTTCGAGAAGACGCCGCCGACGCGGGCGGTCTTCTCGGTGGCGGGGATGTCTTCGTAGCCGAAGGAGACGGTATCGGGCGTGAGTGCGGGCGCGGGCGCGATCAAGTCGTTCATATCCTGCGCTCTAGCCGCGCCTTGTGGCGCGAGCAAACGCAACCTAGCTGCAAACCGTGCCAGAATTACCAGAAGTCGAAACCACCGTGCGCGGGCTGGAGCCCGTGCTGAAGGGCCAGCGCCTGACCTCGGTCGAGCCGCGCCGTGCCGATCTGCGCAAAGCGATCCCGGTCGACCTGCGCCAGCGGATGACGGGGGCGACCGTTACGCATCTGGGGCGTCGTGCCAAATACGGGCTGATCGATACCGATCGTGGCGATACGCTTGTCTTCCATCTCGGCATGTCGGGGCGCTGGCGAGTCGATCCGAGCGAACTGCTTGCGCACGACCACCTGCTGATCGGCACCGAAGCGGGGCGGACGGTGGCGCTCAACGATCCGCGGCGATTCGGTTTTCTCGATCTGTGGGCGACCGATGACATCGCGAATTACCCGCCGTTCCTGAGCATGGGGCCGGAGCCGCTCGGGCCGGACCTGACGGCGGCGTATCTGCTGGAAGCGCTCGAGGGGCGGGGGGCGTCGATCAAGGCTATGCTGCTCGACCAGCGAATCGTCGCGGGGCTCGGCAACATCTATGTGTGCGAGGCGTTGCACATGGCGAAGATCGCGCCGTCACGTGCGGCGGGGCGGATCTCGCTGTTTCGACTCGAGCGACTCGTCGAGGCAATTCGGAAGGTGCTGACGGCCGCGATCCTCGCGGGTGGGTCTTCGCTGCGCGATTACGTACGGCCGGACGGCGAGCTCGGCTATTTCTCGAAGCAGTGGCGCGTTTATGGGCGCGAAGGCGAGGCGTGCGAATGCGGTGCTACCGTGAAGCGGCGGACGGAGGGCGGGCGCTCGACGTTCTGGTGTCCGAAGTGCCAACGCGGTTGAGCCTATCAGTTGACGGGCCAGCGCAAAGTGAGTAGGGCCGCGGCTTCGAGAGGGCGTAGGAGCAATCCGGCGCCCCTTTTTATTCATTCGAACATCCAGAGGGCTTCATGGCGAACACGCCGCAGGCGAAAAAGCGTATCCGTCGCAACGACCGTCGCGCGGAAGTGAACGGCAACCGCGTCGGCCGTATCCGTACCTTCATCAAGAAGGTCGAGGCCGCACTGGCATCGGGCGACAAGGGCGCAGCGACCACCGCACTCGCAGCGGCACAGCCTGAGCTTCAGCGTGGCGTCGCCAAGGGCGTGCTGCACAAGAACACCGCGAGCCGCAAGTTCGCGCGTCTGACCAAGGCCGTGACCGGGCTCGCCTAAGCGACCGATCATTGTCGAAGCTGATCACCCGTCGGGACCTTCCCGGCGGGTTTTTTGCGTCTGCGAACGGAACCGGCGGGGAGTCCGCATAACCCTAGGATTCGCCACGATTCGTGTGATCGAGAATCACGTCACGCAATCGCGGAAATTGCAAAAAATGCGTAAAGACAGCGACTTATAAAAATATCGACGCATTTCCGCGGCTTGATCAAGTCAACCCGCTTTATTTCGAAAATGTGACGCCTCGGGGCCTTGCTAGGATCGTCGATCGCTTCATAACGGGGCTCACAGCGACGGTGGTTTCCACCGCTGCATCAACAAACAGGGCGAAGATGCCGGATGACCCTTGGGGTCGTCAGGGGGACCATTTTCTGTCGGGACTATATCACCCGCGCGAGCAATCTCGCGGGGTCGGAGAAGTGTGCGCGTGACGAAGTGGCAAGGATCAGTGACGCACGCGACCGAGGCCGAAAAGGCCTGGGCTCGTGTTCGTGCATCCTTGAAGGAGTCCGCGGGTGCGCGACTGTTCGAACAGTGGCTGAAGCCGATCGAGCTGATCCCCGGCGAGGACCGCGACACGATCCGCCTCGCGCTGCCATCCGCGTTCATGACCAACTGGGTTCGCAATCACTATGCGGACCGGCTGGTGCTCGAATTCAAGCAGATCCTGCCCAACGTCCGTACCGTCCAGATCGAGACTCGGGCACCGGGTCGCGCAGCCGTCGTGCTGGCGATCGAGCCGGTGGCCGATGCCATTCCGGCAAAGCCCGTTGCGGATCCGCTGCCGGTCGAAGCCAAGCCGGCTCCTAAGCCGATTGCCGAGCCAATGCAGGTGGTGATGAAGTTCGGCGTCGATCCCTCGCTGAAGCCAGCGCCGGCGCCCGTCGTGACGTTGGCCCCGGTCGGCGTGCCCGCTGAACGTCCGCCGCTCGATCCGCGCTACACCTTTGCGCGATTCGTCGTCGATCCGTCCAACAAGGTCGCGTTCAACGCAGCCAAGGTGCTCGCCGAGCCCGGTCCGGTGCGGTTCAGCCCGCTGTTCCTCCACAGCGGCACGGGGCAGGGCAAGACCCACCTCATGCACGCGATCGGTCACGCATTCCTCGAGCATAACCCGAACGCGATCGTGCTGTGCATGTCCGCCGAGCGGTTCATGTACGATTTCGTCGCGTCGATGCGCGCGCGTGATACGCATGCCTTCAAGCAGCGCTTGCGCGGTGCCGACCTGTTGCTGATCGACGACCTCCAGTTCATCGCCGGCAAGGACGCGACGCAGGAAGAATTCTTCCACACCGTCAACGAGATCATGGCGGCGGGCAAGCGGCTGGTGATCTCCGCCGACCGCTGCCCGCAGGCACTGGAAGGCGTCGAGGCGCGGATCGTCAGCCGGATGTCTGTCGGCCTCGTCGCAGATATCAAGGCGCCCGACCTGACACTGCGCCGGACGATCCTCGACCGGAAGCTGGTCGACCTGCCCGACATGCGTGTGCCGACCGACGTGCTCGACCTGCTCGCGGCGCGCATCCATGCGAACATCCGCGAGCTGGAAGGCGCGCTCAACCGCGTCGTCGCATATGCGCAGCTGACCGGCGACACGATCGACCTCGACTTCGCGGTGGCGACGTTGGGCGAGGTGCTGCGGGGTGCGCAGAAGCGCGTGACGATCGACGAGATCCAGAAGCTCGTGTCAGCACATTTCGAATTGAAGCCGCTCGACCTGATCTCGGCGCGGCGCGCGCGCGCGGTGGCGCGGCCGCGGCAAATCGCGATGTATCTGGCGAAGCGGCTAACGACTCGCTCGCTCCCTGAGATTGGCCGCAAATTCGGTGGCCGCGATCACTCGACAGTGATCCATGCGGTGCGGAAGATCGAGGAACTGCGTGATTCGGATCGCGATATCGACGCGGCAGTGCGCGTGCTGATGCGCGAGCTCGAAGGCTAGCCTTCCCCTCCATGTTCTCCCGCGAAGGCGGGAGTCCAGACAGGACCCCCGCCTTCGCGGGGGAACAAGCTAGTGCGCGCGATATCGCGGCATGTGGCCGCGTGACCCGGCACACCAAAAACTCCCCCGTCATCCTGACGAAAGTCAGGATCCAGAGTTACGGACGCTGCCCTTTATGGCTCTAGATCCTGACTTTCGTCAGGATGACGGAATAGGGGTTAAACCTGCAACCCCATCGCATCCTGCGTTTGCTTAAGCACCGGCGCCGCCAGCGCACGCGCCTTCTCCGCAGCTGCCTGCAACACCGCCGTCACCGCGCTGCGATCGTCGAGCAACCGCACCATCTCGTCACGGATCGGCCCGAGCTTAGCTACCGCGAGATCCGCCAGCGCGGGCTTGAACGCGCCGAAGCCTTTCCCGCCAAACTCGCCCAGCACGGTCGCCACGTCAGAGTCCGCCAACGCCGCGTAGATCGTCAGCAGGTTGCGTGCCTCGGCGCGGTCGCCCAGTTCCTCGACCGTCGCGGGCAACACGTCGGGATCGGTCTTCGCCTTGCGGAACTTGTCGGCAATCGTGTCGTCGCTGTCGATCAGCTTGACCACCGACTGCTCGGACGGGTTCGACTTCGACATCTTCGCCGACGCATCGCGCAAGGACATGATCCGCGGTGCGGCCTTGCTGATCAGCGGTGCGGGCAGAGTGAACAGGTCCACGCCGTAGTCGCCGTTGAACTTGGTGGCGATGTCGCGCGCGAGTTCGAGGTGCTGCTTCTGGTCCTCGCCGACCGGCACGTGAGTCGCATTGTAGAGCAGCACGTCGGCCGCCATCAGCACCGGATAATCGTACAGTCCGACGCTCGCGCCCTCGCGGTTCTTCCCCGCCTTGTCCTTGAACTGCGTCATCCGGTTCAGCCAGCCGACGCGCGCGACGGTGTTGAGCAGCCACGCCATCTCGCTATGCGCCGGCACACGCGCCTGGTTGAACAGGATCGACTTCGCCGGATCGATCCCCGCCGCGATCATCGTCGCGGCGACCTCGATCGTGTGCGCCGACAGCTCCGCCGGCGCGATCCATTCGGTCGGGGCGTGCAGATCGGCGATGAAGAACATCGACTCGCCACCCTGTGCGGCGACATCGTCCTGCAGCGTCACCCACTGCTTCACCGCCCCCAGGTAATTGCCGAGATGGAGATTACCGGTGGGCTTGATGCCGGACACGACGCGCATGGAAAAACCTTACTTGGAACGACGCAAAAGCGTGGAGATGTCGCCCAACCGGAACGCGCCGGTGAGCAATGTCGCGATCGCATAGACCACCCCGCCGGTGGTAACCAGCACCAGCATGGCGCCCCATCGCTGGATGCTGGTGCCGGTCACGAACGGCTGGAACAGGTCGTTGAGGAAAAACATCACAACGCCCATGATCAGCGCGGCGACCAACAACCGCCACGTCCGGCGACGCAGGCGGGCGTCAGGCGTGAAGTGCCCGCGCCGCACCAGCGTCCGGTACAGCATCGCGACGTTGACCGTGCTGGCGATCGCGGTGGCGAGCGGCGGGCCCATATGGCCGAGCGGCTTGATGAAGGCGAGGTTGAGGACGAGGTTCACGACCATCGACATCGTCGCATAGCGCACCGGCGTCCGCGTGTCGGAGCGCGCGTAATAGCCGGGCGTGAGGACCTTCACGAGGATGTACGACGGCAGGCCGATCGAGAACGCGGCCAAGGCCTGCGCGGTCAGCACGCTGTCCTCGAGCGCGAACTTGCCGTGCTGGAACAATGCGCCGACGATCGGCACGCCGCAGACGATCAGCGCGACCGTCGCGGGCAGCGTCAGGAACAGCGCGAGTTCCATGCCGCGGTTCTGCGTCGCCATTGCCTCGGCGTCCTCGCCGCGACCGAGCTGACGCGAAATGGTGGGGAGCAGGACGGTGCCGAGGCCGATGCCGATCAGGCCCAGCGGGAGCTGATTCAGCCGATCAGCGAAATAGATGTACGAGACGGAGCCGGCCGGCAGCAGCGCAGCGGCAAGCGCGGTCGAAACAACGAGGTTGATCTGCACCGCGCCGGCACCCGCGGCGGCTGGCCAGATCAGCGACATGAGCTTCTTCACGTCGGGGTTGAGCTGCGGACGCTTGAGCCGGAGCTTCACGCCCGACGCCCGGCACGCCCAAATCAGCCATCCGAGCTGCAACGCCCCCGATATCGTCACCGCAATCGCCTGGTTGCGCGCGGTGAGCAGCGGCTGGTGTTCGTGGAACAGCAGCAGCGCGGCGATCAGAGTCGCGTTCAGCAGGATCGGCGCGGCCGCGTTGATCCAGAACTTGTGCAGCGAATTGAGGATGCCGCCGAGCAGCGAGACAAGACTGATCAGGGGCAGATAGGGCAGCATGATCCGTGACAGGTGGACGACATAGTCGAACCGCTCAGCGCTCGCGCCATTGAACCCGAAGGTCAGCAGCCACGTCATCGGCCACGCCGCGATTTCGAACAGCACCGTCATCAGGATCAGCGTCGGTAACAGCACGGACAGCGCGTCCTCGGCGAACGCGATCCCGTCCGGCAATCCACGACCGTTTTTGTCACCGACCTTCCGATTGAACATCGGGATGAACGCAGCGGAGAACGCGCCCTCCGCGAAGAGGGCGCGGAACATGTTCGGGAGGCGGAACGCGATCAGGAACGCGTCCGACGCGAAGCCCGCACCGACGAACCGCGCGAACAGCGAGTCGCGCACGAGCCCAAGGACCCGGCTGGCGAGCGTCAGCCCGCCGACCGATCCCAGCGCCTTGGTAAGATTCATCTAAGCGCGCTCCGCCCCCGTATCGTTCAGGCTTGGCCGAAATCGCCGACGTTAGGCTGGATACCCTGCTGTTCGGACTGCTGAAGATACAGCTGCGAGAAATCGATGGGCTCGAGCAGCAGCGGCGGGAAGCCACCGTCACGCACCGCATCAGACAGCACGCGGCGGGCGAACGGGAACAGCAGGCGCGGTGCCTCGCCCAGCAGGAACGGCTGGACATGCTCGGCCGGGATGTTGCGCAGCCCGAACAGGCCCGCATACGAAAGGTCGACGATGAACGCGACCTGTCCCTCGCTCTCGGCGCGGACGTCGATCTTCAGCACGACCTCATGCACTTCGTCGCCGACCTGCGCCGCGCCGATGTTGAACTGCACGTCGATCGCCGGCGGGGTCTGGTTCTGGTAGACGGCCGGCGCGTTCGGGTTCTCGAACGACAGGTCCTTGACGTATTGCGAGATCAGCCCGGCAGCGGGGACCGTGTCTTCACCGTTCGCGAGAGCCTGGTCGGGCATGGTGAAGCCGTTGTCCTGATCATCCATTCGTCGTGTCCTTAGATAATAAGCGGAAAATTGGGACCGAAGCGGACCGCTTGCGCGTTCTGTTCGATCGAGGTGGTGCGAGTAGCAGTGCCGAAGGGGCGTTTCAACGGGCGCGGGTTTGAATAGCTGCGGGTTTGCCCTATGTTGAAGCGAAGATCGGAGGCACGGTTGTTTTACGTAGTTCTTCTCGCGATGGTTGCAGGCTTCTTGGCGATGCGACTCTACAGCGTGCTCGGCAAGCGGACGGGGCATGAGCAGCCCCTGCCGCGTGCGGCCGAGGACCGTCCTGCGCTCGCCGCCGTGCCGCGAACCGTCGAGGCGGTTCCCGATGCGCGCGAAGTCGCCAATCGCAATCTGGAGCCAAAGGCGGAGCCCGGCCTGCGAGCGATCGTTGCGGGCGAGCCCGGCTTCGATGTCGCGCGCTTTCTCGAGGGTGCGCAGGCGGCGTACCGCATGGTGCTCGAAGCGTTCTGGAAGGGTGACGAGGACGCGCTGGCCGATCTCGCCGTCGACGACGTCCGTGCGGCATTTGTCGAGGCGATCGAAGCACGGCGCGAGGCTGGTGAAGTGCTCGACAACCGTCTGGTGTCGATCGAGCGTGCGCTGATCGCCGATGCAACTCTCACGGGTCGCGAGGCGCGTATCACGGTCCGGTTCGACGCGGACATCGCAGCCGTCACGCGTGACGCGGAGGGCAATGTCCTTGCGGGGTCGCTGACCGACGCAGTGGAGACGCACGACGTCTGGACGTTCGCTCGGACGCTGAAGAGCAGCGATCCGAACTGGAAGCTTGCGGACACCGACGAAGCCTGATGGGTCGGGGCATGGGGGGAAGGCTCGGCGGTCTGGGACTGGCGACGCTGTTGAGCGCGTGCGTCGGTGGTGTCGAACCACCACGGTCGGGTCCGCCACCGGTGGACCGGGCAGACGACCGGACGGATAATAGACCCAGCGAATCCGTTCGCGTGCATCCGTCGCGCGATACCGGTGCATCCCCGAACATTCGCGGTATTCAGTCGCCCGCCCGGATCGTCGGTGCGGTGCCGATGCTCGCATCGCCGGTCGTCCCTGTGGTCGAACCTGCGAATGCTGCGGCTGCCGGTGTCATTCCGGGGCCACCGATCGCGAGTCTGCTGATTGACGATGTGCAGGCGCAGGCGGCGTTCGCGGCGTTTGTCACGAGTTGTCCGTCGCTGGTGCGTCGTAACGATACGTCAGGGCTGACGCGCGGCGCTGATTGGCAGCCGGCCTGTACCGCAGCGGCATCGACCGATCGCCGTGATGCTCGGACGTTCTTCGCGCAGTGGTTTGAGGCCGCGCAGATCGGCGACGGCAAGGCGTTCGCGACGGGCTATTATGAACCCGAGATCGCCGGGTCCCTAGAGCGTCGTGATGGCTATGCACCGATCTATGCGCGTCCGAACGACCTTATCGACGTCGATCTCGGCGCGTTTTCGACCAGCCTCAAGGGCAAGAAGGTGCGCGGTCGTGTCGATCGCAGCAACTTGGTGCCCTATTACGATCGCACCGCGATCGAGCAGGGCGCGCTATCGGGCAAGGCGCCGATCCTCGCCTGGGCGCGCGATCCGGTCGAGTTGTTCTTCCTCCAGATCCAGGGTTCGGGGCGGCTGCGGTTGCCCGACGGCGAGATCCTTCGGATCGGCTATGCGACGCAGAACGGCCGCGACTATACCGGTATCGGCGCACTGATGAAGTCGCGTGGGCTGCTCCAGCCGGGCCAGACCTCGATGCAGGGCATCGTCGCGTGGCTCCACGCACATCCGGCCGAGGGGCAGGCCATCATGCGCGAGAACAAGAGCTTCGTGTTCTTCCGTGAGCTCGAGGGCGCACCCCTAGGGGCACTCGGCCTGCCGGTTACCGGCCAAGTGAGCGCCGCCGCCGATGTCAAGTTCGTGCCGCTCGGCGCGCCCGTGTTCCTGTCGCTCGACCGGCAGGACGCGAGCGGCTTGTGGATCGCGCAGGATACCGGCGGCGCGATCAAGGGCAGCAATCGTTTCGACACGTTCTGGGGTGCCGGCGCGGCGGCCGAAGCGACCGCCGGCGGCATGGCCGGACGCGGCACCGCGTACCTGCTGCTCCCGATCGGCACCGTGGCGCGCCTGAACGGCCAAGCGAATGGGGCGCGATATGGCGGGCCGTCCGCTCAACCCTGATGAGGCACATCTTTGGGCGCGCGTGATGGCGAGCGTGCGTCCGATGCGTGCGGTCGCCGTGCGCATCCCGGAGCGCGCGCCGCCGCTGCCGCCTCCACCCAAGCCGATCATCGGTCCCAACGGCAAGATCGTGCCTGCACCGCCAGCGCCGATGGGGCGGGTGAAGCCGCTAGTCCGTACCGTGGTCACGCCGTACGCCGCGCGGGCGGGGGCCAAGCCAGTAGTCGCGCGGCCTGTAGCCAAACCGATCACGGCCAACACGCTCGATGGCGGCTGGGACAAGAGGCTCACGCGGGGTGTAGTAAGCCCCGACAGCTCGATCGACCTGCATGGCCACACGCTGGCGTCCGCCCATGCGCTGCTCGACGTCGGCTTGGGCCGGGCGATCGCGCGCGGCGACCGCGTATTGCTGCTGGTGACGGGCAAGCCGCCCCGCCCCGAAAGCGAACGCCCGCACGCGAGAGGCGCCATCCGGTCTGCAGTAACCGACTGGCTGGCCGGCTCGCGGCATGCCGACTCGATCGCTGCGGTACGTGGCGCGCATCCGCGGCATGGCGGGCAGGGCGCGCTATACATCGTCCTGCGCCGTGGACGGGACTAGCTCTGCGTTCGGTTTCGCGAGATCCGGGACTCACTATCGTTACCGCAGTTTGGCAATCATATGGTGATCGGCAGCCTGTGGATTTGAGTAAGTTTCGGCACATCTACTTCCCCCCTCCCTGGAAGGGAGGGGCAGGGGGTGGGTCGGCTTCCGCGAATGCATACGGTGCGGCTCAAGCGGCCCTACCCACCCCCAACCACCCCTTTCTAGTAAGGCGCTAGTCGAGCGCTCGCGCGATCACGTCCGCATAGATATCCGTCAGCGTCCGCAGATCCTCGACCGCGACCGCTTCATCAACCTTGTGCATCGTCGCGTTGATCAACCCGAACTCCACCACAGGGCAAAGCTTCGACAGGAAGCGCGCATCGGACGTGCCCCCGGTGGTCGACAGTTCCGGGGTGACCCCGGTCGCGCCCGCGATGGCCTCCGACAAAAGCGTCGAGAAAGCGCCCGGCTCGGTCAGAAACGCTTCGCCCGAGACCTTCCCCGTCACCACTACGCCCGGCGCATGACGCTCGGCGATCGCGCGGATACGCTCGATGAGGTCCGCCCCGCGGTGTTGATCGTTGAACCGGATGCTGAGCCGGGCCGAGGCTTTGGCCGGGATGACATTGTGCGCCGGGTTGCCGACGGTGATGTCGGTAACCTCGATGTTCGACGGCTGGAACCAGTCGGTGCCCTCGTCCAACACCACGCCTTCGATCTCGGCCAGGATCGCAATCAGCCGAGGGATCGGGTTGTCGGCGAGATGGGGGTAGGCGACGTGACCCTGCCGCCCCGGCACGTCGATCCAGATGTTGACCGAACCGCGCCGCCCGATCTTGACCATGTCGCCGAGGCGCGCGGTCGAGGTCGGTTCACCGACCAAACACAGGTCGGGCACGACGCCGCGCGACGCCATCCGCTCCATCAGCGCGACGGTCCCGTACGTCGCGGGTCCCTCTTCGTCGCCGGTGATGATGAGCGACAGCGTCCCGGCATCGCTCCGGCTCGCGGCCGCAACGAAGGCAGCAACCGCACCCTTCATGTCCACCGCGCCGCGGCCGTAGAGCAGCCCGTCGCGAAGCTCGCCGGACCAGGGCGACCCCGTCCAGCCTTCGCCGGGGGGGACGACGTCGACATGGCCGGCAAATGCCAGATGCCGCGGTCCATCGCCGCGCACGGCCAGCAGATTCTCGACCGGGCCGTCGGGTGCCTCGCCGACCGTGAACCGGTCTACCGCAAAGCCGAGGGGGACGAGCGCCGCTTCCAGCACGTCGAACACCGCACCGCGCGCGGGCGTGACGCTATCCGCGCGGAGCAGCGCCTGTGCGAGCGCAACCGGGTCGATCATGCGGTCGCGGGCACCGGCTGCTCGAATTGTTCGAGGACCCATTCCTCTTCCTGCGCCGCGGCGATCCAGTCCTGCATGAACGGATGCTCGAACATCGCCTGCATATACCCCGCCGCAAACCGCGCTATCGGAAGCTGGTACGTGACGATCCGCGTCACCAACGGCGCAAACATGATGTCCGCCGCCCCGAACTGGCCGAACAGGAAATCGCCGCCGCCACCGAATCGTGCGCGAGCCTGTGCCCAGATCTCCATGACCCGCTGCAACTCGAGAAGCACGTCGTCGTCCGGCGTGCTTGCCGGAAACACCTGGCGCACGTTCATGCTGTGCTTGCGACGCAGCGCGGCAAAGCTCGAATGCATCTCGGCAGCCATCGACCGCGCCATCGCACGTGCCGCATTGTCCTCGGGCCAGAAGCGCTCGCGCCCGACCTTGTCCGCGAGATAGTCGACGATCGCCAGGCTGTCCCACACGACGGCGTCGCCGTCCCAAAGGATCGGGACCTTGCCCGACGACGGCGCGAATTCGTCGCCCGAGCGGCGCTTTTCCCAGTCGGCGTCGTACATCGGCACGACCACCTCTTCGAACGGTAGTCCGGATTGTTTGCAGGCGAGCCAGCCGCGAAGCGACCAGGACGAATAGGCCTTGTTGCCGATGATCAGTTTCATGGGGTGTGGACTAACGGGGCAGGCGGGCCACGGCAACGTGGTTGGCGCTGGCTCCACGCGCGGTGCTACGCGGCATGAGGCGGTGCAGCGTGGCGATAGCTGCCAACGCGACGATCGTGCCGAGCAGGATGTCGATCAGATAATGCGTCCCCTCGACGGGTGTCGACAACAGCATCGCCACATTCGATGCGAGCACCGGCCAGCGCAGCCGCGGCAGGCGCCACGCCGCATTGATGTAGAGCGTGGCGGCGGCGGCATGGAAGCTGGGTGCCGAAACGATACCGCGGAGATGCCCTAGGTCGACGACCCGCACGCTGTGATCGCGCAGCGCCGGGATCAGCCCCTGCTGCCATTGCTCGCTCTCGGGCATATAGGGGATGGTGCCGTGCCACAGGTACGAGAACGGGCCGATCGCCGGCATGAACGTGTAGAGAATGAGCGTGCCTACCGCGGTCAGCCAGAATACCGCGAGAAACCGGTGCGCGGCAACCCGGTCGCCGGTGAAGGCGAAGGTCGCAAACAGGATCGCGGGCGTCAGGTAGATGCTCCGATACGCCGCAAGACCGAGCGACTGCAGCACCGGCGTCGCGGCGACCAGCCTGTACCAGGCAAGCCAGTCGAAATGCAGGATTGCATCGATCCGCTGGAGTGCCGCGTCGTGGAACCCGTGCGTCAACGCCGCGACCGGATAGCTCGCCACCGCCCCCATCAACGCCAGGATGGTGAAGACCCCGTAATATTCGGCGCAGTCGGCGACCGCGCGGGCATGACGCCACGAGCGGTCGCGCAGGCCGAAGCGCAACGCAAGCACCACGACGCCACTAACGTAGAACGGCAGGGTGTCCGCGTCGGCGGGATTGATCGCCAGACCGGCGATGTGCATCATGATCGTCAGCATCGCGATGCTGACGATCATCCCCCCGCCGATCCACCACCCATAATCGGGCATGGTCGCGCTTGCGGGGGGTGTGCCGCGATACGCGTCGGCGCGTGGTGGAGTGGCTGTAATCGAAACGTCAATCATGGGTGGGCGAACGCGTATCACATCCGGAGGAACAAGCGACCCTCGTCGGCTGCACAGGCTTTCGCGTGGCTGAACGGCATCGAACGATGCTGCACCGGCGATCAGGGCGTCACCGGCCGTCGAGCAGGCGACGTCACCGCGTCGGTGTACACGCACGACGGGAGCGACGATACGAACGAACGCGAGATTCTTGTGCTGGACCGGGTTCGGGCCGGGTTCGCGCTCGCCTCAATCGTCATCACGACGGCGATCGCATTGTCGCTGTTGCAGATCGATGGATTCTGCAGAACCTCGGGCCAAAGGGATCGGTGGCCAGTCGTTCGCGCTGATGGCACGCCGCGCGGTGTGGATGGGTATATGATGGACAAGCAAGACGGGCCGATCGTCGTGGCACATTTTTCCCGGGCGGTGTCCGGCTCGATGGCGCTGGTGCCTGCGCCGTAGGCGGCGAGCAGGCCCCCCGCCCTTCTAGGGAGGGGAGCGAGTATAGATTGCGAACGTCATACCGGCCACAACCACGACAAGGGGGCCCAATTGGGGACGTCGTAGACCCAGGATGGCGCTTAACTGCTGTCCCCGTTCCAGGTGGGCGATGGCCGTCGCCGTAATGACCACGCCACGGATACCTCCCTGGCGGTATCGCGCTAGAACGAGCCGGGGACCATACGTTGGGCGGTGGTCGGCGCTGCGGGGATCAGCAAGTCCTGGCGGGTGCTCGCCGTAGTCCGTGCCGACTGCGCGCTGACATCGCTGGTGATCGCCGAGCAGCTGCGGCCCGCCAGGAAGTCGAGCGCGCGACGCGTCGACGCCTCGCGCGCGTCGCCGAGAGGGAAGCTGATATCATCCGTTGCGCGACAGGTCGCCTCGACGGTCGACGCCAAACCATCGAAGTAATTGCCGTTGCGCGCCGCGTTCTGCGTCGCGAAGGCGATCACACGCAGACGATCGTCGCACGCGGGCTTGTCGAGCGCGATCTGGCCGACGGGCTTGCCGTAGGTGTTGGTACCGATCAGCGCCGAATTGCCGTGGAGATACGGTGTGAAGGCGTTGATCACGAGTTCGCTTGCCGACGCGGTGCCGCCGCTGCCGATGAACGCGATCCGTGTCGGGGCGATCGATTCGGGTTGCGGCGCGAAGAGGCGAGTCTCGTTGTTCGATGCCTTTTCCGTGCGGAACGTCGTGTAGTCGAACACTTCCGATGTCGATCGCCCACCGCCGAGGAGGTCGCCGAGATACTCCGCCGTCGCGACGAGACCGCCGCCATTGTAGCGCAGGTCGATGATGACCTTGGTCACGCCCTGCGCGCGGAAATTCGCGAACGCCGCTTTGAGTGCTGGTTCTGCCGTGAAGATGAACGTGCGCAGGTTGATGTAACCAACGCGCTGGCCGCTATCGTCGATGATCTTCGCGCCGTAGCGTGTCGAGACCGGCAACAGGTTGAAGTCGGCCTTGGTCACGGTCACGTTTCGCGTACCGGCAGCATCCGAGACTTGGAACACGCGGGTCGTTCCGACGGTGTCTGGGCCAAGTGCGGTTGCTAGCCCATTCGGCCCATCGTTGTTGCCGATCGTGGTGATCGTACGCAGATTGCTTGCCGTCGTGCCGATCGCGAGGATCTCCGTTCCGCGATCGATCCCCGCGGCGAGCGCTGGTGCGCCCTCGAACGACTCAGCCGCGAACAGGCGCAGGCCGGTCTGGTCGACCGCAAACCGGATGCCGAAACCGGCACTCGATCCAGAGGTGTAATACGCCGTCTCTTCCTTGATCGACGTCAGGTACGTGAAATACCGATCCTTGCGCTGCGCCCGCGCGGTCGCGGTCAGCGCGTCGATATAGCCATCGACCGTCGTGTACCCCGCAGGGCTCAAGGTCGCAGGCAGCGTATCGGGGAACAGATACCATTCGCGAAGCTGCGCCGCAGCCCAGTCCTGGCGCTCGCGCAACGAACAGCCAGCGGTCGTGGTGGGCGTAGGTGTCGGCGTGACACCAATCGCACCGCCGGTACCGCCACCGGTCGAGTTCGTGTTGCCGTCGCTACCCCCGCAGCCCGACAGCATCGCTGCCATCGCCAGCATCGCCCCAAACCGTACCCGCATTGCGTAATCTCCACCCGTTCGACGGAGGCTAAGGAATTCGTCGTACGATGCCAGCGGGAAATCGAAGATTGATCCGATGTCGGCGGATTTGGTGGGGCGGCTGGCAGTATACCTGCCAGCGTCACCTGCCATCGTCATTAGAAGGGAGCGAGTCTGCAAACTATGCCGTCAGCTGACCGCTTCGACCACCGCCGCGCGCAGCTCGGGAATGCCCATGCCGTATTCGCTCGACGTCACGAGAATGTCGGGATGCGCGGCCGGACGCTTGCGCGCTTCCGCGGCAGTACGCTCGGTGACCTCGACGAGTTCGGACGCCTTGATCTTGTCCGCCTTGGTAAGGACCATGCGGTAGCTGACCGCGGCCTTGTCGAGCATCTCGAGGATCTCGCGATCGACGTCCTTGATGCCGTGGCGCGAGTCGATCAGCACGAGCGCGCGCTTGAGAACGTCACGCCCGCGCAAGAAGTCGTTGATCAGGAAGCGCCATTTCTTGACGACGTCCTTGGGCGCCTTGGCGAACCCATAGCCGGGCATGTCGACCAGTCGGAACGCGAGCGGGGCGCCGACGTCGAAGAAGTTCAGCTCCTGCGTGCGGCCCGGCGTGTTCGACGTGCGCGCCATCGAGTTGCGCCCGGTGAGTGCGTTCAACAGCGACGACTTGCCGACGTTCGAGCGACCGGCGAACGCCACCTCCGGCACCGACGCGTCGGGCAGGAATTCAAGCGTCGGCGCCGACTTCAGGAAGCCGACATGCCCCGCGAACAGTTTCCGCGCATGCTCCAGCATCTCCGGCGTGAACGGCGCGTCGGTCTGCTCGAGGTCGGGGCCTAAGTTGGGAACGTCGTTCACTTGGTCACCGGCACTTTCAGGCCCGGATGGCGGGCGTAGAGCAGCTTCTGCTGGATGATCGTCAGGCAGTTCGACGTGATCCAGTACACCTGGAGGCCAACCGCGAACGGCGCCATGACGAACATCAGCACCCATGGCAGCAGCTTGAAGACCTGCTTCTGCGTATCGTCCATCGGCGTCGGGTTCAACTTGAACTGGAAGTACATGCTGATGCCCAGGATGATCGGCACGACGCCGATCGCGATCATGTGCGGGGGCGTGAACGGCAGCAGACCGAACAGGTTGAGCGGCGTCAGCGGATCGGGCGCGGACAGATCCTTGATCCACGCGACGAACGGCTGGTGACGCATCTCGATCGTCAGCATGAGCACCTTGTACAGCGCATACATGATCGGGATCTGGAGCAGCGTCGGCGCGCAACCCGCGAGCGGATTGACCTTCTCCGCCTTGTACAGCGCCATCACTTCCTGCTGCATGCGGACCTTGTCGTCCTTATACTTCTCCTGCAGCAGCTTCATCTTCGGCTGGACGGCCCGCATCGCGGCCATCGACTTGAACTGGCGCTGGGCGATCGGGAACAGCAGGCCGCGGATCGTCACGGTCAGCAGGATGATCGCGACGCCGAAGTTGCCAACCATGCGGAACAGCCAGTCGAGATAATAGAAGATCGGCTTCTCGACGATCCGGAACCAGCCCCAGTCGATCGCATAATCGAGCTTCGCGACGCCGCCGGCCTGGTCGGTGTAGCGATCGAGCAGGCGGACTTCCTTCGCGCCAGCGAAGAAGCGCGAGACCTGCGTGATCGACTGGCCCGGTGCGACCTGCTTGGGCTGGAGCGCGTAGTCGGCCTGGTACGCCTTGTTGGCGCCGGCGCGGAACTGGCCGTCGAACGCCTGACCCTGATCGGGGATGATCGCGGTCAGCCAGTATTTATCGGTGAAGCCGAGCCAGCCGCCGGTCGTCGTGAACTTCTGCGCGGCCTCGTCGATGTCCTTGTAATTCGGACGGTAATGCGCGCCGCCATTGTCGACCGACATTGGCCCGACATGGATCGTCATCGACGACGGATCCTTCGATATACCGACACGGTTGACGAGGCCATAGGTGGCGACGGGGACGGGCGCGGTGCCGGCGTTGAGGACGGTCTGGCGGACCGTGAACATGTAATCCTGGTCGACCGCGATCTGGATACGGAAGCGCTGGCCGGTGGCGTTGGTCGCGTCGAGCGTGACCGGCGTGGTCGGCGTCAGCGTTGTCGCGCCCGAGGGCGTCCAGACGGCGTCGGCGGCGGGCGGGGTCAGGCCCTGCGCGCGCCAGCCGAAGCTTGCGAAATAGGCATCGGGTGCGCCAGCGGGCGACAGCAGGCGGATCGGCGGCGAGTTCTTCGCGACGGTCTCGTCATAGCCCTTGAGCACGAGATCATCGATCCGCGCGCCCTTCAGGTTAATCGAACCGGACACGCGCGGGGTCTCGATGCGGATGCGCGGTGTGCTAGCGATCACTGCGTTGCGATCGCCGATCGCGGCGGCGCCGTCCGCTGCCGGATCGGCAGCGGGGTTTGCGACGGCCTTGGTCTTGCCGCCCTCGATCCGCGTGACCGGTGGATTCGCGGTCGGGAAGAACTTGCCCTGGATCAGCGGCCATCCGAACAGGATCAGCGCCGCGATCACCGCGAACAGCACGAAATTCTGCTTGTCGTCTTTCACAGGGCGGCGTCTTTCAGTTTCTTGTCGATATCTGGGACCGGATCGGGGCCGTACCCGCCCCACGGATGACAACGCGCAATACGCTTCGCCGCCAACCAGCCCCCCTTGAGCGCGCCATAGCGCCCAACGGCCTCGATTGCATAGGCGGAACACGAAGGATCGTAGCGGCAGCTCGACGGCAGGACGAGCGAAGGCCCGAGTTGCCAGCCGCGTGCGAGGAGGATGAGGAGGCGGGCTAGCATGTCAAAACCGACGCTGGCGCGCATGGCAAGATTGTTTCCCCGCGAAGGCGGGGACCCAGAATGGGCTCCCGCCTTCGCGGGAGAACAAGGGTAAGGATGAAACGCTCCGGCAAATATTAACCACCCCGGCGGAGGCCGGGGCCCAATTGGGGGGCAGTGGTAACAGATGGCGGCCCGTCATCACGGCCGCTTTCCCAATTGGGCCCCGGCCTTCGCCGGGGTGGTGGGGTGCTCTGGTGTCGCGGAAGCAATGTGCGGCGTGACCTTGCGAAACGCCTTGCCAAGCTCGGTCCGCAACAACGCAAAGTCCCGCTCGACCCCGCCGTTACGCCCGATCAATACATGATCGGCTCCAGCAACGCCGCGCTCCGCCAACAGCTCACGCGCCAACGCCCGCAACCGCCGTTTCATGCGGTTCCGGACGACGGCGTTGCCGATCTTCTTGGTGACGGTGAAGCCGATTCGCATCGTCTCATCACCGTCATCGCGGGGGCGCATGAGCAGGACGAATCCCGGCATCGGTGCGCGCTTCCCCGCATTCGCCGCGAGAAAATCGCGGCGTTTGTCTAGAATGGTTAGGCCGACAGCTTCTTGCGACCGCGGGCGCGGCGTGCGTGGATCACTGCCCGGCCGCCGACCGTCGCCATCCGTGCGCGGAAGCCGTGACGGCGTGCGCGTACCAGGTTGCTCGGCTGAAAGGTCCGCTTCATTGGTCATTCCCTAGGTCATCAAATAGAAAACGGCCGCCACGGGGACGGCCTTGATGGCTGGGCGCTTACGGAAAGGGGCGCGACAAGTCAATTCACGCCGGCCTTGGCAGCCGAGCTTTTCGACGCCTTCGCCCGTTCATGCCGACGCATCGCACTTTGCCGCCGCATCATCCGATCGACGAAATGCCCGGTCTTGGGCCAACGCCGCTTCAGTCGCGCCCATTTCAGCCGCGCCCAGCGCGAATTGCGCAGGACGAGAACCATCCCGCCCGCGAACAGGAAGATGCCTGCAGGCCCCGGCAGCGGCGCGAGCAGCGGAGCGCTCAGGATCAGCAGCACACCGAGCGCCAACTGGCCGAAGCGAAGAACGGGGGAGCGGACTGCTTTCACGGAATGCATGTGGGTCCGGTGTATTAGGTTCACAAGACGGCGCGATCGGAGAGTTCCGGGCCGCGCGTCCTTGCAGACATGGCAAATCGGGTATGAATAAGGCGTGACGTCATGTCGCGGGGGAGCGGGCATGGCGGCGATCGTAGCGACGGTGGCGTATCTGGGACTCGAAGCGCGCGCGGTCGAGGTGCAAGTCCAACTGATTCCAGGACTTCCCGCATTCAACGTCGTCGGCCTTGCGGACAAGGCGGTCGGCGAAAGCCGTGAGCGGGTGCGCGGCGCGATCGCCGGGATGGGGCTGTCGCTGCCACCGAAGCGCATCGCGGTGAACTTGTCGCCCGCCGATCTGCCGAAAGAAGGGTCGCATTTCGATCTTCCTATCGCGCTGGCGTTGCTGGCGGCGATGGGCGTGGTCGATGCCGAGGCGCTGGCGGACTATGTCATCGTCGGCGAACTCGGGCTCGATGCCCGCATCACCGCGTCGCCGGGCGTGTTGCTGGCGGCATTGCACGCGTCGGAGGTGGGGAAGGGGCTCGTCTGCCCCGCCGCGCAAGGTTCGGAAGCGGCCTGGGCGGGCGAGATCGAGGTCATCGCCGCGCCCGACCTGCTATCATTGCTCAACCACTTCAAGGGCCATGGCCTGCTCAGTCCCCCCAAGCCCGGAATCGCGGAAGCCGCCGGTCACGGTCCGGACCTACGGCAGGTGAAAGGGCAGGAAACGGCGAAGCGCGCGCTGGAGATCGCAGCTGCCGGATCGCATAACCTCCTGATGGTAGGTCCGCCGGGTTCCGGCAAGTCGCTGATGGCATCCTGTCTTCCCGGTATCCTGCCACCGCTCGACCCTGCCGAAGCGCTGGAAGTATCTATGGTCCAGTCGGTCGCTGGTACGCTGACCGGCGGGCGCCTGACCCGCACGAGACCCTTCCGAGCGCCACATCATTCCGCGTCGATGGCGGCACTTACCGGGGGCGGTGTGAACGTCTTGGGTCTCGTTGCACTAGCTTGAGTGCTGCTGCACAGGGCGGGGCTTCCTTGCACTAGCAGCGAGAGAAAGACATTATGCCCGGGTGCTCATATCACGTCCCTTGAACTTGCTGAGAAGGTTGCCCGGGCAGATCAGTCACTTCTTTGCCCCATTCGTCTAGGCCATGGCCCATACGGGTTGAGCCAGCGTCGGGTGAGGCGCTTTCATCGTGGCTTACTCGCATCGGGAACTTGCACGATGTTAGTTTCGAGCAGCTGGTTCAAGAATACTTCGGATACAGCGGGAGTTGGTCCGAAATTAATTTTACGAGCGATCTAAATCTTTTGCAGAATATCTGCAGATTAAGTCGCGTAGAGTTTAATAAAGTTCGTTCGATGACGTTTGATGGCGTTGTTCCATATGCATTTGGCGATAATGCAGGAGGTTTTGAGGATTACGTTCTAAGTCAGACAGTTTTATTGAAAAGCTGGAACGTTCGGCCAAGACTGAAACGAAATTCCCTTAAGTGGCGGCCTTGGGGTTTTGGAGATCGAGTTCGGGCCTGTCCTCGATGCGTAGGCGAGGATTGCACTATCGCCCTGCGTTTGGACTGGCTGGTTCCAGTTTCACTATCATGTGCCACGCATCAGTGCTTCCTTCAGGAATGCGTATTTTTACCTGGTCAGTATGTATTGTGGAATCAAACCTTTACAGGCAAGCCGACGCTCGAAATGGTTGAGTTAGATCGTATTTCGGGCAACGCTTTTCGCGAGGGGATAATACCCGATCAATTCATTACACCTACACGATGGTTCAGGACGCTCAGAACGTTAGTCGAAGAGCTAATCGCGCCGGGTTATGTCCATAAAGAAAAACGAAAGTTAATTGCTGAGCTTTGGCACGAATATGGAGACAGAATACTGCGTTTAACGGGAGGATCGTTTGAGCTATTACAGTGGATAGATCAGAGAGAAGTGTTGAAGGTGGCTTCTGTTGGAATAGCTCACCTAATTAATACATCATACCAAGAGGTTTTAGGGGTAGAATGGCCAATTAGATCCGCGGAAGTCAAAAAAGCAGCCCACTACCTAAAAGATGCCTTGGCAACACGAATATGGAAAAATACTTTAGCAGATGGTGGCTATGACAGGGCGAAACGAGATTCCTCTTACGCTTCGCTACTAGGAAACATTTTATACTGGCATCGCGACTCGCAAATGGAGCGAGCATGGATGATCGAAATCTATTTGCAATCGAAAGGGGTTTCAAGTTTCTCAGCTAACGATATTAGAATGTATAAAGGATAGATTAAATGTGCCCATTTAGGGGTCATTTGAAGCCTCCGTTTGGTATTCTTAAAGCATTTTAAAAGAATGTGTCTCATGACAATGGGCTTAAAGCCTTCGCTTTAAGAAGCGTGTGGACCGCAAGTGCTGACGTCTGAAACGCCGGACAGGGTATACCCTAATTGACGCTTCGCTTTTGCGCTGTGCAACCAGGGTCCTTCTCCTGAAAGTACATGTTCATTGGCCCACCCTGGACGTACAAGTACCAAAGGTACGCTGGTAAACTTCGCCGGCCTGCGGCTTCGTAGGGCAGTGGCTGCGGTAGCCCAAGCGTTTCAAGTGTCCTCGAAAGCACGAACTGAGTTGCGATAGGAAGGGGAGGCGCCGGCGGGGTTGTCTTAGGCGACGTAAAACACCTGTTTGTCACACAGTCGGGATTTGGACCGGGTTTTTCACACATTTGACCGGCCGAACGTCCGATAATGGGAATGAAACACGAACTCGCTGCGCGGGAAGGGCGCGTGCAACGTAGTCGAGGTGACGCAACGAGCGTAGCGCGGCAGTTAAGTATAAAACTATTGGTACCCATGACCCCATCGATCGGCAATACAAGACTTACTCGATCAGATTTCCGTTCAATACCAAGCGCTGGCACGATGGAGTGTCCTCGAACTTAGCCGTTCCTGAAGTTAAACTCTATTATTAGAGGAAGCGGCAGCGCAGTCCCACGTTGTTTATTACCACCCGCCCGCCCGAACGCAGCAGGACAGCTTTCCTCTCAAACTCTTTTCAAACGGGTCGTGGACGTACTGCGTACCACCCTGTGACCGCTGAGATTGCCATTACCGGAATGGCCAAAACGCTCGCCGAAATCACGCCGACCGGCCATAGATCGCCGGTTCGGGTGTTCAGCCAAATTATGGGAAGTTGCGCAAACGTCAGTATCGCGCCTGCCATCCAACCGCGAGCCTTGAACAATACCCCGACGAGCGCAGACAGAATGAAAGAAACGGGATACCACAAGCGCCAATAGGTGGCGGTGTCCCAAGGCTCGGCTGTTTTAGTTAGCCAGCACACGAATTGCCAGTAGAACATACTGCAGACGAGCAAAAACAGTGCTTTAAATCGGGTATTCATTAACTCTCCCTGCCATTAACCTTGGTAGAAGGCCAACGACTTTAGCCTGGCTGCATCGGTATTTCGATCGCGTCACTTATGCTGGTTGGACAGATAGCTTGTCGAGAGCTGCCCACAATCGGTCGCCGCGGTGAGCAATTCGCACCCTCGAACGCAGACATCAGATCAGAACGATGATCCTCAATTTTTCTATCCTCGCATGGCAAGTTAGGGAAAGCCGACAAACCTGCCACCTGTCGGCACCGTCGGGGGGGCGCTGTCCCGCTAAGGGCTCCCATTCGGGATGCTCGCAGCGCTTCGCGTACGTTTGCGACCAGGGACCCTGGAAAGAGCATCGATCAGCCTCATCTTGTTTATCCGCGCGCGCCGCTAGATTAATAGAAATTAAGGTAGCCCTCCTAATCTAGCCCGCTATCTGGAAATGCCTGATCAAGGTGGTTGCGATCTCTTGTGGCGCAGACGGATGCGTCAATCGATCGGGCGTCACCAACATCGAGGCCAAGACAGGCGCACCACAGAAGTCGAAGATGCCTGTCTCGATCTGCACCTTCATCGCTTCGCGATAGCCACGCTTGCCGTAGGTCGCCTCGCTGGCAGCGGCTATCGCGACCAAGCTGACCTTCAGCCGACCAAGCCGCTTCGTGATACGGCCTTCGGCGTCTTCGTCAAAAGCCCAGCCTGCAACGAATACGCGGTCGATCCAGCCCTTAAGAAGCGCCGGCATCGACCACCAGTAAACCGGATAGACAAGGATCAGGTGATCTGCGCGATCGAGTCGTTGCTGTTCCTTTCGCACGTCGGCGGGCAAGGCGTCTTTGCAGTTGAAGGCTGCATGATCCGCCGGACCGAAAACGGGATCGAACCGTTCAGCGGCGAGGTCGGCCATCTCGGCGTTGTGGCCATCGGCCTGCAACGCCTCGACGATCGCGTTTGTCACGGCGCGCGTCAGCGAAGATTCCGCAGGGTGCGCCATAACCACCAGTGCGCTTAGCGTACCGGCTTCTTGAGACGTACGCGTCATGCGAGCGGTAGCTCCATCAACCGGCCGCCCTCCTGAATGAGACGTTCGAGATACTCATCGTGGTCGAGAATCTGGTAAGGAAAGAGAAGTGCAGGCTGCGTCGCCGGTTTGCCATCGAGGCCGGCAAGACGTTCTAGCACCATGCTTATGCCCAGTGCCGTAAGCGGTGCGGCGCCGCCTGGATGGAAGACGGCATGTCGGCTGCGCACCTTCGTGCCCGATCGATCAACGCCCGACAGTTCGATGATGATCTCGGTAGACTTCGCGCCGCCCGCTCGCCTGCTGGAACTAACCCCGGTTCCGATACCGAATTGGATGTCGCGTGCGCCCGTCGCCGCCGCAAGCCCGGCGATGTCGATGGTAGAGAAGCCGGCCGCAGTCAGCTTATTGCCGTCGATCGCCCGGAACGCAAAGCTGGCATCGTCGCTTTTGCGCCAGACGAACGCGCCGTCCCGTCGTGCCAAAACGGAGGAGATGACAGTCGCGAAGCGTTCGAAATCTTCGGTAACGGCAGGGCCGCCCCAATCTTCCTCGTCGACCAGTGCGCCGATGCTGATGCCATCGACGCGCGCATAGGATTTGGCTGCGGTGAGCGTCGCGATCGTCGTGGCACCGACTAGCCACTCATAGCCTAGCACCACGGCGGCTGCAGCAGGGCGCTGCATGTGGATCGCGACTTCGGGCGCGACCTCGTAGAGCCCTGTCGAGATGCCGAGATGCGGAATTCCTCGTGCATGGGCGTAGCGCAGGCTCGAGAGCTTTTCGTCACTATATAGCACGGCGACCGCTGCTATCGGCCGTTCGCCAAGGCCGAGATCGTCCGCGTGTGGATCAATGACTACCGCCTCGGCGTGAAGCAGTGCGTTCGCGACCCGCTCGGCCTTTTGCCGGTTCCTGCTGCCGATGAGCAGAGGAAGATCGGGGTAGCGCTCGCGTAACGCCTGGCTGGTGAAACGGCCGATCTGGCCGGTACCGCCCAGGATTAGGATGGGTGAGTTGGACATTGCCGCCTTTCCGTGTAGATGCCTTAACTACTATTCGTAGGTTGGCATAAGCTACTATTGGTAGGTTAAACAAGTGGATTTATCATGACGACGGATTCGAGTGCGATAGCCGCAAAGCGCGGACGCCGGCTTACCAAGGCCGACCGGCAGCAGCAGCTGCTCGTGACAGCGCTCGAGGTGATCCGCGAGGAGGGTGCCGACAATCTGACCCTCGGACATCTGGCGGTCCGGGCAGAAGTGTCCAAGCCGGTTGTGTATGATCACTTCGGGACGCGCTCTGGCCTGCTGATCGAACTGTATCGCTGGATTGACACCGAACGGGTCGAGGCATTCCGCCAGGCAATGGCAATCGCTGGCAAGGATCGCAAAGAGACGATTGCGTCTCTTGCGGACGCCTATATTCGCTGCGCGGCGGATCTGACCGGCGAGTTTTACGTCGTTGGCGCGGCGCTCGCCGGAAGCCCGGAAAAGGCCGAAGTCTATGCGGAGCTTCTCGATCAGTCCGTCGCCATGTTTGTAGCCGTTCTAGGCCCGTTCAATCGGCTGACCGGCCCGGCGGCAACGCGGTTGTGCGTCGGCTTGGTCGGGGCAGGAGAAGGCCTGTCGGCGGCAATCGTCCGCGGCAAGCTTACCGAGACCGAAGCCATCGCGACGTTCAGAGAGCTTATCAATGCCTCGGTGCCGTAGGTCTCCGCTACGTCTTGCCGTGCGTTGACGTATCAAAGACCGTCTGACGGTTACCTTATTCCGGTACCTCTATCGAGTTCCGTATCCGCGCCGATGGCGGCACGACCTCGCTGGGGCCCGCCCTAGTGATAGCGGCCCGGCTGTGCTGGGCCGGCGGCAATCAGATGGCTCAGTGATCGACGGAAATGATGTGCTGGCCCTGACGGTCTGGTCCTGCCTTTTCGCCACGCCGCCGCTGGGTCTCTTGGCTCTGTTGGTCGAAGGTCGCGCGATGATCGCCGATGCGATGGCGGTGGCCCGGCCTGCGGCCTGGCTGGTGGTGCTTTGGCAGGCGTACGGCAACACACTGTTCGGCTACGGCCTATGGGCGTGGCTGCTCACGTTACATCCCGCCGCGACTGTCACGCTGCTCGCCCTGCTCGTCCCGGTGTTCGGCATGTGCAGCGCCCCGATCATACTCAGCGAGCCCTTGCCGGCGTGGAAGCTGGTCGGCGCGGGGCTTGCTCTCGCCGGCTTCGTCGTAATGTGGCGGGATCGCGCTGGGCCAGCACGCCACAGCGCGAAACCGTTCTCGGCGCGACCTTGAACTCTACAGCCCCAGTTCTTCCAGTCCGGGATGATCCTCCGGCCGTTGCCCGAGCGGCCAACGGAACAGCCGGTCGTTTTCAGAGATCGGGATGTCGTTGATGCTCGCGATCCGGCGCGCCATCAGACCGCCGGTGGCAAATTCCCAATTCTCATTGCCATAGGAGCGATGCCAAGCATCCGCATCATCACGCCATTCATAAGCGAAGCGCACCGCTATCCGGTTGCCAGCATGAGCCCAGAGACCCTTGATCAGTCTATACTCCTGCTCACGGAGCCACTTCGCGGACAGGAACGCGACGATGGCGTCTCGCCCCTGAAGAAACTCAGATCGATTCCGCCATTGGCTGTCTTCGGTATAGGCAAGCGCCACGCGGGCGGGATCTCGGCTGTTCCAGCCATCCTCGGCGGCGCGGACCTTCTGCAATGAGGTTTCATGGGTGAAAGGGGGGAGGGGTGGTCGCGACATCATGGCAGATCCTTTCAGGCAAAGGGCGTGGCGAATTCCAGACGGATGCCGCCGGGAATGAAGATGAGGAAGTGGCGCGTTGATGACCCCGGGAGGATAGGGCCGGGCGGGGCATCAATCATCACCTCGGGATGCGCAGTCACTGCGTCCCATGCCGCCTCCAGTGCGGCATTGTCGGCGACCGACAGCGAGAGATGATGCAGGCCGATGTTGGCGCGCCGATCGAAGGCCCGGGCGGTCAACGGATCCGCAGCTTGCCACAACGTCAACAGGATGGCGCTGTCCGATACGAAGATGGAGGGATAGGAAGGCACGCCGCCCACCTCGTCGAAACCCAACGTGCCACAGAAGAAGGCTCGCGCCTGATCGAGGTCGGGCACGGTGAGGCCTACATGATGGACGCCTTGCGTGAGTCTGCCGGTCATGATGCTGTTCCTTCCAGTTGGGCGATGCGGGCACGCAGCGTGGTGATCTCGTCGATGAAAGGTTGGGAAGCGTGCTGCACCTCTGCCTCGGTGAAGCGCGGCGTGATGTGCTGTGGGCAATTCCAGTCGAAGCCGATGACGTCGATCAAGAAAACACGCTCGGGTTCTGCGGCATAGTTGAGCGGCATGAGTGCGGCGATGTCCTCCAGGTCCTCGCTGGAACGGGCATGGCCGATTATCTTGAGGCGACGGCGGTTTGGATAATCCATCAGGAACAACGCAACACGGTCGTCCGCCGCGAAATGTGATACGGAGAGAAATTGCCGGTTGCCGCGATAATCCGCGAACCCGATGCGATTACGATCGATATGGCGAAGGAACCCTGTCGGTCCTCCGCGATGCTGGACATACGGCCAGCCATCCTCGGACACGCTCGCCATGTAGAAACTGTCGCGGGCGGCGATGAAGTCCAGTTCGCGCGTCGTCAGCACGTCGACCGGGCCAGCGCCCGCCTCCATGCGGGCATAGGACGCTCGCGATCCGGCAGCGGATTGCAGCGCGCGGGCACCGGGGCCGAAGAGGGTATGGAAGAACGTCTGTGCCATGCAGCGGGCGATAGCGCGTTGCCCCCAAGGCGATAATCCGCGATGATTGATGTTCACTATTCCATCCAGGGGAATGATGGATCGCTTCGAGAGTCTCTCTGTCTTCGTCGCGGTCGCGCAGGAGCGCGGCTTCGCAGCGGCTTCGCGTGCGCTGAATATGTCGCCGCCCGCAGTCACCCGCGCAGTCGCGGCGCTTGAGCGGCATTTGGGCGTGACGTTGTTCCACCGCTCGACGCGGGCAATATCCTTGACGGACGAGGGGGCGGTCCTGCTTGATCGGGCGCGGCGGCTACTCGCAGACCTGCGTGAGGCGGAGCAAACCCTCATGGGCGGGCGGTCCGTGCCTCGGGGGCAGCTCTATGTGACCGCGCCGGTAATGTTCGGGCGGTTGCACGTTCTACCAGTCATCAACGCGCTGCTGGCGACCCACAAAGGTCTGAACGCGCATATGATGCTGCTCGACCGCAATGTCCGTATCATCGAGGAGGGTATCGACGTGGCGGTGCGGATCGGCGCGCTCGTGGACAGCACGCTGCGCGTCGTGACGATCGGTTCGGTTCGGCAGACCATCGTGGCCAGTCCGGCCTATCTTGCCGAATATGGAATACCCGTCGATCCAGCCGAACTTGTCAGCCACCGTTGTATAGTGGGCCGCGTCGGCAGGACATGGCCGTTTGGTGCACGAGGCGACAGGATCGTGGAGGTCGTCCCCCGTCTGACCGTCAACAGCATTGATGCGACCATCGCCGCCGCCGAGACTGGGTTGGGCCTTGCTAATGTGCTGAGCTACCAGTCGGGCGCGCACATCGCGAGCGGGCAGTTGGTGGAGGTGCTGGCGGATCATGCCCCATCGGCCATGCCGGTAAGCTTGCTCTACGACTCCGGTCGGGCGGCAATGCCTGCAGTCCGCGTGTTCATCGAGGCCATGCGGGAACAGGGGCGGCGGGGCGTGTGGTCCTGACCAAAGTCGCCGACTGAAAGATCATTGTCGGTCAGGCGAAAAAACAGCGCATTGTGTTGAGAGAAAGCAAGCGAACGTGTTTGCCGGGCGTGCGGCTATCTGCTGAACCGCCATGGTCGTTCTATCTTCGGCACCATGCGCGATGGCCTCGTCCATCCCAGCGAGTATCGACGCGTAATGTTGGGGGATGCCGAACCCGGCATAGCGAGCCGCCAGTTCCTCCGTGGAAAGCCGGCAATGACGAACAGGGCGACCGACGACCTGGGTGATCGCGTGTGCCACCTCCTCATAGGTAATGGCCCCGGGTCCGGTCAGCACATGGCTGCCAGAAGGAAGCGCCGGATCAATCAGGGCCTTTACGGCTACCGAGGCAAGGCGGTTGGCCATAGGCGACATTGCCCGGGGCTGCTGCTTTTCCCAAAAACGATGCAGACTGTGCGGAAACTCGCCGTTGGCTGGTGCCGCGCCTTGGATGCACGGGATGAGGGCGGTGTTAGTGGCTGAGG
>NZ_JAPZPQ010000005.1:0-268390 GCF_040407505.1 Sphingomonas faeni
CCCCTCCCTTTCGAGAAGCTTGCAGCATCCGGTTTTTTGCGACCGCTCCAGAAGCCGGTGAGGCACTCCGCTGCGGTGACACCCCTCTAGGGCCACCTCCCCGACCCGTCAAACGCTTTTTTACAGTTTGAGGTCAGTTTCTGGAAAATCAGAGGCGAGGCACTCAGTAGCCTCCGGCGACGCCCTGTTTGCCTCCGCGAGGATGTAGCTTGGCGAGCGCTATGCCGGCGAGGTTCTGTGTTCGGCCGATGTGCCGTATGCGAACCCGGTCGAAACCGCCCGTGAGTTCCCCGAACTTTGCACGGTGTGCTTCCAGCTCGACCGATCGGCACCGTGCCGTTCCGTTGGCTTGCGTGACGACCAATGTGGAGTCGCCAAGCAGCGTTATATCGCGATCTCCGTTTTGCGCCGCGACCTCCAACGCATGGATCGCCGCCAGCCATTCGGCGTCGCTGTTACTGCCGTTACCCAGATCGTGACGGTAATGGGTGACGCCCTTGCGGACGACTGCGCATTCCATCGGGCCGGGGTTTGGCCGGCATCCGCCGTCGAAGAACAGCTTGATCGACTGTCCATAGGCCATCAGGTATTCGCCCGCGTCTTCGTCGTTCCTCGGCCTGAAGGGGTACGCTTCCTGTGTGCCAGCGCTGCGCCGATCGCGATCATGCCAAGGCCGGCGACTGGCGAACCACGGCGGATCGAACGTAGACCGCCCAGCGCCAGAAGCGATGCGGGCAACCCTGCATGCACGCCACCCAAGTGCGCTAGGGCCAAGACCCCTGCCCTGTCCGGCTCCGCAGGCTGGACAATCGGCTTCGGACTACTGTCTGTCGCAACAGTATCCGCGACGGTCGCGCCTCGGGCTCCCATCGGTGTGGCCCCGCCGGTCGTCGTATCGCTCGTCGTCTGGTGTTCGAGTTCCGAATTCAGCTCTGCGCCGAGCAGGAACACGTAGGCAGAGAGCCACAGCCACGTCAGCAGCACGATGACCGCGCTCAGCGAGCCATAGGTCGCGCCGTAATTTCCGAAGCGTGACACGTAGACGCCGAACCCTATTGTCGCACCGAGCCAGATGACGGTCGCTGCCAGCGATCCCGGGGTCAGCCACGCCCATTTGGCTTTGTGACGATTGGGGCCGAACCGATACAAGCAGGCCGCCGCCGTCACGCCCAGCGAGGCAAGGACGCCGTAGCTGACGAGACGGATCGCCAGGAGCAGGATCTCCGGCGCGCCAGGTATTAGGCTATCTAGCAGCGCGAACGCCGCCGTCGAGAGCGCCGCGACCAGGGCCAGCATCACCGCACCACCGGTGATCGCGAAGGCGAGCAGGTTCAACGTTATGAACCCGCGCGTTTCTTTTTCTTCATAGGCGATGTTGAGCGCGGTGACGATCGACGACGCACCCTTCGTGCCGCCGTACAAGGCGATCCCCAGCGCGATGACGAGGCCTAAACCCTTCTTGCCCTCCGACGTGTTGACGACTGTCGCGAGCTGGTCGCCGATTACCCTTGCCGCATCTTCGGGAAGGACGTTGAACAGCGCGCGGATGTTCGCGACCACCGTCGCGGTGTCGGCGACTAGGCCGTAGATCAGCACGACCGACGCCAGCAGCGGGACGATCGCGGCGAACCCGTAGAATGCGGTACCCGCCGCGATCAGGCCGATATTGTCGTCGTTCCCCTCCGCCCAGGTACGCTTCAGGACCTTCCACCATTCGCGCGCCGACATCGACCAGGGGCTGGTGGCCTGATGCTCGGATGGTGTTTCGTGCGTGCTCAGCGTCTTGCCCCCTTCGGTGTATTGCGGCCCAACGCCGCACGGACGCAAACGGACCCTCAGAGTTGCCGCAAAGCCTGCGCAGGCCGCGCGCTGAGAATGGGCCACGCACCGATCAGGCCGATCACCATCGTCAACCCCGCCCCGCCAAGTAACGTCGCCAACACCGTCGCGTAATCCGGCCGCCATTCGAAACTGAAGAGCTGCGTGACGACATACCAGGCACCACCGAGCCCGAGCAGCAACGCGAGTACCGACAGCACGATACTGAGGAACGCATATTCGAGCGCTTGCACCGCGAGCACCTGCCGCCGGGTCGCGCCGAGTGTACGCAGGATCACGCCATCATAGGTACGCGCCTCTCGCGCCGCGGCGATCGCGCCGATCAGCACCGCGATCCCGGCGAGGATCGCCACCGACGCGGCGGCAGTGATCGCGGTCGCCATCTGCGAGACGATGTCGCGGACCTGGCCGAGCACGCCACGAACCTCGATCACCGAAACCGACGGAAAGCGCGGCAGCAACGCTCGCATGACGAGCGCTTCCTGCCCTGGAGCGAGCTCGATCGTCGCCGCGAGGTTATGCGGCGCGTCCTCGATTGCGTTGGGCGAGAAGACCATGACGAAATTGAAGCCGAGCGTATCCCAACTGATCCGGCGGAACGAAGCGATGTGCGCGGTCCGCTCGACGCCGAGCAAGGTGTAGGTGAGTGGATCGCCGATCTTGAGCGCGAGCACCTTGGCCAGTCGCTCGTCGATCGAGACCAGCGGCGGACCCGTATAGTCTCGCGGCCACCACCGACCCGCGGTGAGTTCGCTGCCCTCGGGCAAGGTCGCGGAATAGGTCAGCCCGCGTTCGCCGCGCAATGCCCATGCGCCATCGGGCAGCGTCTTGAGATCGGCGACGCGCGTCGTGCCGTAGCCGGTGATCGTGCCGCGCATCGCAGGTACGGTGCGGATGACCGGATGGATCGCCACGCCCTCGATGGTCCGCCGGAACTCCGCCTCGCGGTCTGGCGGAACGTCCAAGGCGAACAGCGCCGGCGCGCGCTTGGGGACGGTGAGCGCGATGTTCGCGTCGATACTGGTGCGGATGCCGGCGAGCAGGACGAATAGCGTCAGGCCGAGCCCGAGCGCGACGACCAGGGTGCCGGTCCGCGCGCCGGGGCGGTGGAGTCCGGCGATGGCGAGCCGCAACAACGGCTTGCGCGAGCGAGGAAGCGCAGCAGCGATCCGGCGTACGGCCCAACCGAACCCCGCCAGCACCAGCAAGACGCCGGCCACCGCCGCAACGAAACCTGCGCTGAGTCCGGGCTGGTCCGCGGTCGACAGCGCGAGCGCGACGATAGCGGCTCCTGCACCAAGGACCCAGGGCAAGGTCCGGCGTAACGGGACGGACCGATTGCCGAACACACCGCGCAACAGGCCCGCTGCGGGAATGCTGCCCGCCTCGATCAGAGGAGGTGCGGTGAAGGCGAGCGCGATCAGCATGCCGTATGCGGCGGCAAGCGCGAGCGGCGCGAACTGAAGCGAGAATTGCGGCGCGACTGGCAGGACGTCGCCCGCGAGCCAGACGATCAGCGGCACCGTGACCGCGCCCGCGACCAACCCGGCAACGATCCCCATCGCGGCGACGACAGCGACTTCGAGAAGGTAGATTTTGGCAATCAGGCCGGACGTCGTGCCGAGCACCTTCAAGGCCGCGATGCTGCTGCGACGTGCGGCGAGATAGGATGAGACGCCGTTGCCGACCCCGATTCCTGCGATGACGAGCGCGGACAGTCCGACCAGCAGCAGGAACTGGCCCATGCGCTCGACGAAGCGTTCGGCACCGGGTGCGGCACGATCACGCGTCTTGGTTTCCCAGCCGCCGGTCGGGAACGCCGCCTTGAACCGATCGACCGCGGTCGTCGGCGAGGCGCCGGGCGAAAGGTGAACCCGGTATTTACTCTCGTACAGGCTGCCGGGCTGGACTAGGCCCGTGCGCGCGATGCCCGCCATCGAGACGATCGCGACGGGGCCGAGCGTGAAGCCCTCACCGAGCCGGTCCGGTTCGTTCGCGATCACGCCCGCGACGGTGAAGTCCGCGATCCCAAGCCGGACGTGCGCGCCGCGGCCAACGCCGAGCCTCTGCGCCAAGGCCGGGACGATCCAGATCGCCTTGGGATCGTCGACCTTCGCGACCGAACCACCCTGTACGGCCAGCGTTCCGTAAAGCGGATAGACCGCGTCGACGCCCTTGAGTTGGACCGGTACGCTGTTGGTGCCGCGGATAGCGGTCGCCTGCATCCGCACGGTTTCGGACACCGTCCCGAACCGCGCCATCGCGGCGCGCTCGTCCGGCGTGGCGGCGCGTTGCGACGTGCCGAACTCGATATCGCCGCCGAGGATCGCGCTGCCGCGGGCCGCGAGCTCGCCGTCGATCGACTGCGTCAAGCTGCCGATCGCCGCCAGAGCGCCGACGCCGAGGAACAGGCAGGCGAGCAAGAGCCGCAGCCCGCGAAACCGAAGATCGAGTTCGCGACGGGCAAGCCGCCACGCCAGCCGCCATTCGCTCACCGCAAGCGATCCGCGGCGATCAGGCCGTCGGCAAGTTCAATGGTGCGATCGCAGCGGGCTGCGAGGGCGGGATCGTGGGTGATGATGATCAAGGTGGCACCGGTCGCGGCGCGACGGTCGAAGAGGAGGTCCATGACCGAGGCGCCCGTCGCCGCGTCGAGGTTGCCGGTCGGTTCGTCGCCGAAGACCAGCGCTGGCCGCGGACCGAGCGCGCGGGCGATCGCCACGCGCTGCTGCTCGCCGCCGGAGAGCTGCGTGGGGTAATGGCCGATCCGGTGCGAAAGGCCGACCGCGGCGAGCTCCACTTCCGCGCGCTCGAACGCGTCGGGCATCCCGGCCAGTTCCATCGGCACGGCAACGTTCTCGAGCGCGGTCATCGTCGGCAGCAGGTGGAAGGCCTGAAGGACGATGCCGATCCGTCCACGCCGCGCGCGCGCCAGAGCATCCTCGTCGAGCTTGCCGAAATCGAGGCCCGCCACCTGGACCCGGCCGCTGGTCGCGCGCTCCAGGCCGGACAACACCGCCATCAGGGACGACTTGCCCGACCCGGATGGCCCGAGCAGCGCGACGCTGGTGCCCCGAGCGATGTCGAGATCGATGCCCTTGAGGATCGTCGTCGCGGCAGTCGACGCGCCGAGTGTCAGCGTGACATCGCGCGCCGAGATCACCATATCGGCGGAAGCAGGTTCGGACATGGAGACCAATATCTTGGAGAAACAGATGCGATTCTGGCCTCTTTATGGGGGCGGACTGGCGCTTCTCCAAGCGGGGTTGCTGGCCGGCTGCGATCGGACACCCGAAGTCCCTGCCTCGCCGCCCGCGACGAACATGGTCACGCCGGTTGTTGCGACCCCATCCCCGCAGGGTCCCGAGCGCCTCATCCTAGCCTTCGGGGACAGCCTGTATGCCGGCTACGGCCTCGACCGCGGCCAAAGCCTGCCCGATGCCTTGCAGAACCGGTTGCGCAAGGACGAAATCAACGCGACGATCGTCAATGCCGGCGTCTCGGGCGATACCAGCGCAGCGGGACGGCAGCGGTTCGCGTTCGCGCTCGACAACATGAAGCGAAAGCCCGACCTCATCCTGCTGGGGCTCGGTGGCAACGATGTTCTCCGCCAGATTTCGCCGGACGAAACGCGCGCCAACATGACGGCGATGATGGACGAGGCGAAGCGGCGCGGTATCCCGGTGATGCTGACCGGCATGATGGCGCCGCCCAATCTGGGTCCGGAGTATTCTTCGCAGTTCAATGGGATATGGACCGACTTGGCCAAGACCTATCATGCGACGCTCTACCCGTTCATCCTAGATGGCGTCATCGGTGACGCCGCACTGATGCAGCCGGATCACGTTCATCCCAATCGAACCGGAGTCGACCGGATTGCTGCGCGCGTTGCGCCGCTGGTTGAAACGGCGTTAGGAGAGGGCAAATGACTGCGGCGCGCTGAAGCGGCGGGTCGAACGCAATGCACGTTGGCTACGCGGCGGGAACACGCAGCGGGCAGGACGTAGGAAAAGGGACTCACATGCAATTCAGTGGCCTGACCGCTCGCCTAGGGCGCAGTCTCGATCTCACCGACGCCGAGCGCGCGGCGATCGCGCATGTCGAGCAGGGTGAGCGCCGCCTCAAGGCGGGCGACGTGCTGATGGCGGAAGGGGGCGACAGCAACTCGCTCTATATCGTCCGCCAGGGCTGGATGCATTCGTCGACCCGACTGATCTCGGGCGGACGCCAGATCCTGCGGTTTCACTATGCCGGCGACCTGATCGGTACGTCGAGCATCGCCTGGGCACAGGCCTCGACGACGCTCACGGCGATCTCGGATTGCCTCGTCACCGACCTGCCCAAAAAAGATTTGGGCCTGCTGTTCCTGGCGCAGCCGCGTGTCGCGGGGCTTCTCTATGCGATTGCCGCCGCGGAGAACGTTGCGATGAGCGATCGGCTGACTTCGATCGGCCGGATGGGCGCGACCGAGCGCCTGTCGACGCTGCTGCTCGACATCCTCGCACGGCTTCGCGTCACGGCGGGCGGCATCGTCGATTCTTTCGATCTGCCGCTCACCCAGAGCGACATTGGCGATGCGCTTGGCTTGACCAAGGTGCACGTCAACCGGACGATCCGCGGCCTCGAACGCGCCGGCGTGATCGAACGAAACGGACGGCGGGTCAGGATCGTCGATGAGGCGGCGCTGATCGAGTCGACCGGTTTCACCGATCGATACGGCGAGATCGCAACCGATTGGCTACCGCCCGCGCGAGCCTGAAATTAAATGAAAATTGTTGGTTACGGCAATCAGCTGCGATCGACTACGAACAGCGTGACGCGGTCGTACTTGATATCGCCGGGATTGAAGATCGCGTCCGGCACGAACGGACGATCGGTCACTTCGATGTCCTTCAACCCGGCGAGCTTGAACGTCCCGAGCTTGATCTCCTTGGGCGGCTGACCATCGCGCTCCAGCGTCACGGCATCGACGAATACATCGTCATGCTTGGTATAAAGAATGTGCGGTGCCAGCGTGCAGACCATCCGGTTGTAGGTAGCCGTGATGCATTTGCGGAGCGCGATCGCCTGCAACAACAGGGCATTCGCGTTGGCCGGGGCGGACTGGTCTGGGATCGAGGTCATGTTGTGCATCGCAGCATAAGTTAAGGGATCGGTGGCGTTAGGCCCATCGCGTCCTCCGCGACAAGACCTAACTTGACGCTCTGACGGGATTACCTCGCAGATGCTCCACCATCGTCGCGGGCTTCGAGACCGACTTCGTCCGTATGGACGTCGAAACCGACCAAGCGTGCCGGACCGAAGGTCGTGGTGAGCGCGGTGTCGGTCGCATCCCTGCCCCGCGCCATTAGGATACGGCCGACCCGCGGACGATTATGCCGCGCGTCGAACGTATGCCAAGTGCCACCGAGATACACGTCGAACCAAGCGGAAAAATCCATCGGTGCATCGACCGGCGGAATGCCGATATCGCCGAGATAGCCGGTACAATAGCGCGCCGGGATGTTCATGCAGCGGCACAGCGTGATCGCAAGATGCGCGAAATCGCGGCATACGCCCTGGCGCTCCTGATAGACGTCCCACGCGGTTTTGGTCGGGCGTGCAAAGTGATAGCCGAACTCGACATGGTCATGCGTGAAGTCGACGATCGCCTGAACGCGCTGCCAACCCGCCGGCACAGTGCCGAACAACGACCAGGCGGTTTCGGAAAGGCGGTCCGTCTCGCAGTAGCGGCTGCCGAGCAGGTAGATCAGGATGTCGTCGGGAAGATCCTCGACCGCGTGCTGGATCGCGTCGGGCGTCACCGGATCGGGTTCACCGCTGTCCTGGACCGTAAAGTCGCACGATAGCGTCAAGCCGCCCTTGGGCACCGTGATCCGCGTGCAGACATTGCCGAACGCATCGAGATAATCATAGGCCGGCACGTCGGGGTCGTCGACGATCCGGTGCGGAGTAACGAGGTCCTTGTTCCGCGAGGGATGCAGGCTGAGCATCGCCATCATCGGAGTCGCAACGTCGGTTTCAAATCGAATGTCGTAACCTGCCCTAATCAGCATAGAAGTTCCCCCGGTTCAGGCTGTTAGCGCCGCATGTTGAAAATCGATGGGATGCTCGTTGGCGGCGTCGTCGACGGTGATGTTCACCGATACGCTCATGTCGAGGAAGCTTCCCGGAAACCCGCTCCACGTGCCCGAGATCGGGACCGCCTGATAAATATCGCGCGCGACCGCGACGCGGATCAGGCCGCGATTGCCGACGATGCCGTTGGTCGGATCGAATTCGACCCAGCCGGAGCCGGGAAGGTAGACGCGGACCCAGGCGTGGGTGTTGCCGCCGCCGGTACGCTGCTCGCGGCTGCTCGGGTTGTAGACATAGCCAGAGATGAAGCGCGCCGCGAAGCCGAGCGCACGAACCGCCTCGATCATCAGCATCGCGTAATCGCGGCACGTCCCTTTTCGCGTCGCGAGCGTCTCGATCGGCGACTGCGTGCCCTTTTCAGGGCGCGGCACATAGGTGAACTCGCGCTTGATCGCGGCGGTCATCTCCGACAGCATCGCGAGCGTATCGGTCCGCCCGCCGGTACCGACGAAGCGCCGAGCCCAGGTGTCGATCTCGCGCAACGGATCGTGATGCTGGCGCTCGATCGAGCGCAGCAGATCGGGCATTTCCTCAGACGAATAGGTGAACGGATAAAAGCGTGCGTAACGCTCGATATCGACGTTCTGCAGTTCGGCCGGACTATGGTTCAGCCGGATCCGGCTGTCGAAGACCAGGTCCTTCGCGCGCTTGTCGAACGTGGCGATCGCGACCGAGTTACCGAACACGTCCTGCAGCCAACGCACGTCCGACGGCTCCGGCGTGATCGTCAGCTGGGCGTCGATAAGATGCTGGTCGTAGCTTTCTCGTGGCCGGACCATGATCCGGTGCTCGCCAAACGCCACCGGCTGGCGGTAGGAGTATTTCGTTACGTGAGAGAGCGTTAGAGATGGCATCGAGGATCCGTGTCGCATGAACAGCACTGTCAGCCAATCGCTGCTTACGACCGAGGATACCTCTCCGGTCACGGTGATCAACCCGGGAGGTGCGTCATCGTTCCTGCTGATCGGCGATCATGCGGGGAAAGTCGTGCCCGCCCGTCTCGGATCGCTTGGCCTGAGTGACGCGGACCTTTCCCGGCATATCGGCTGGGATATCGGCATTGGCGAACTGGGCACGTTGCTGGCCGAGCGGCTCGACGCGGTGTTCGTGCGCCAGACCTATTCGCGGCTGGTGATCGACTGCAACCGCAGCCCCGACCAGACGGACGTCATCGCTGCCGTCAGCGACGGGACGGTGGTGCCGGGGAACGCGGCGCTGAACGAAGACGATCGCGCGGCACGGTTTGCCGAAATTCACGAGCCATATCATGCCGCGATCAACGCCGAGTTGGTACGGCGAGACGCACTTGACATCCCCACGGTGGTGATCGCGCTCCACAGCTTCACACCGATGATGAGCGGCCCGCTGCGGGAGCAGGCGCGCCCGTGGCAAATCGGCATCCTGCACGACGGCGGCGACACCCTGTTCGCGCACGCCCTGCTCGCAGAGTTGCGGATGGAGGCGGATCTCACGGTCGGCGACAACGAACCTTACCGCATGGACCTGATAGACTTCACGATCCCACGCCACGCCTACCCTGCCCGCGCCTATGCGGAGATCGAAATCCGACAGGATTTGCTGGCCTCGACCGAGGGCTGCAAAGGATGGGCAGACCGTCTTGCCCGTATCTTGCCGGCAGCACATGAGCGGATGGTCGCGATCAAGGCCGAACCGCGGGATCGGTTTCCCGCTTGATGCGTTTGCTCGCCGGCCTTGTTGCGTGAGGTCGAGTCCTCCGACCTTTGAGATACGATGCAGCGACCGACGACCCAGCCTCACAACGGCAACCCGGCGCAGGAGCGGTATGATGCACTGTTCGGGGCGATCGACGCAGGGTTCTGCATTATCGAGGTGGTGTTCGATGGCGATCATGCGGTCGATTACCGGTTCGTCGAGGTCAATCGGCAGTTCGAAAGTCAGACAGGACTGGTCGATGCGGTCGGCCGGACCGCCAGCGAACTCGTCCCCGATCTCGAACGTTTCTGGTTCGATGCGTACGGCAAGGTTGCGCTGACGGGCGAACCGGCGCGGTTCGATCACGGTTCGGATGCGATGGATCGATGGTTCGACGTCCACGCCTTCCCGGTCGGTAGCGGGACACCCCACCTTGTCGCAGTGTTGTTCACCGACGTATCGGCACGTCGTCGGGCGACCATCGCCACGCAGGAAAGCGAAGAACGGCTCGATCAGGCGCTGGCTGCCGGCAACGGCATCGGCACGTGGGACTGGGACGTTCCGAACGACCGCGTGAAGGCAGACGAGCGCTTCTCGCAACTTTACGGGGTTCCTGCCGAACTCGGCCGCAAGGGCGCGCCACTCGAACGGTTTTTCGGCGGCATTCACCCCGATGATCTTCCCGGGACGCGCGCGGCGATCGCAGATGCGCTCGAAACCGGGGGCGACTTCGCGGCCGAGTACCGTCTCGTCCAGCCCGATGGCGCGATCCGCTGGGTCGCTGCACAGGGCCGTTGCAGGCTTGCCGCCGATGGCACGCCGTTACGATTTCCTGGTGTCAGTTTTGATATCACCAAGCGCAAGCAGGCGGACCTGCGACAAAGCGCGTTGCTGGACCTGAGCGACGCGATCCGCGACCTGACCGATCCCGACGTGATCGCCTATGCCGCGTCGGCGATCCTCGGCACGACCCTGCAGGTGAGCCGAGTCGGCTACGGCGTGATCGAGAAGGTCCGCGAAACGATCGCGGTTGAGCGCGACTGGAACGCGCCGGGTATAACGACGCTGGCCGGGACGCTCCAATTTCGCGACTATGGCTCGTATATCGAGGATCTGAAAGCGGGGCGGACGGTGGCCATCGCGGACGCCGATCGCGATCCGCGAACTCGCGATACGGCCGACATGCTGAAGGCGATAAGCGCGACCTCGTTCGTGAACATGCCGCTGGTCGAACAGGACGATCTCGTCGCGCTGCTGTATGTGAACCACAGGGCTCCGCGAGTCTGGACCGACGACGATCTGGCACTGATGCGCGAAGTCGCCGAGCGCGTAAGGACGGCGAGCGAACGGCTGCGGGCGGAAGCGGCACGTCGCGAGAGCGAGGAACAGTTCCGGGTCTTTGCCGAAGCCGTGCCCAACCAGATCTGGGCGGCCAGACCCGATGGTTATCTCTATTGGTTCAACCGCCAAGTCTATGCGTTCAACGGCCTCGAGCCAGGCACACTCGATGGCATCGGCACCTGGAAAGATCGCGTTCATCCCGACGATTATCCGGCAGCGGCAAAGGCTTGGCAGCATTCCCTGGCAACCGGTGATCAGTACGGTGTCGAGTTTCGCGCGCGCGGCAAGGATGGCAATTATCGCTGGTTCCTGGTCCGTGCGGACGCGGTCCGCGCACCCGACGGCACGATCCTTCGCTGGGTCGGGACCAACACCGACATCGACGACAGCCGCCGCCAGACCGCCGAACTCGCGCGCTGGAACGAGACGCTGGAGGACCAGGTTGCGACCCGGACGCGCGAACTCATGGTTGCCGAGGAAGCGCTGCGACAAAGCCAGAAGATGGAAGCCGTCGGTCAACTCACCGGCGGGATCGCGCATGATTTTAATAATTTGCTGACCGGCATTACCGGTAGCTTGGAACTACTCGGAATCCGTATCGCGCAAGGCCGGCTGAACGACGTCGAGCGCTACTCGCTGGCCGCGCAGGGTGCTGCAAAACGTGCGGCGGCGCTGACCCACCGGTTGCTTGCTTTCTCGCGGCGACAGACGCTCGATCCCAAGCCGACCGACGTCAATCGGCTCGTCGGGGGGATCGAGGATATGGTCCGGCGCACGGTCGGTCCCGAAGTCGAGGTCGAGGTCGTCGCCTCGGTTGGGCTGTGGGCGACCCTGGTCGACCCCCACCAGTTGGAGAACGCACTGCTCAATCTGTGCATCAACGCGCGCGATGCGATGCCAGGCGGCGGGCGACTGACGATCGAAACCGCCAATCGCTGGATCGATGCCAGGACGGCGCGCGAGCGCGAACTCGATGCCGGGCAATATGTGTCGCTGTGCGTGTCCGATACCGGCACGGGCATGACCCCGGAGGTGATCGCCAAGGCGTTCGATCCGTTCTTCACGACCAAGCCGCTCGGGCTCGGCACCGGGCTCGGCCTGTCGATGATCTACGGTTTTGCGCGCCAGTCCGGTGGACATGTCCGAATTTACTCCGAGGTGGGCGAAGGCACCAACGTCTGCATCTACCTCCCGCGGCATTTCGGTGAGGCCGAGGATACCGAGACTGTAGCCGAGCACAGCGAAGCGCCGCGGGCGAACGCCGGCGAGACAGTGCTGGTGGTCGATGACGAACCAACCGTCCGGATGCTGGTGATGGAGGTGCTCGAGGAACTCGGCTACGCGGCGATCGAGGCGGCGGACGGCGCATCCGGGCTGAAACTGCTGCAATCCGACATCCGCATCGATCTGCTGGTAACCGACGTCGGCCTCCCCGGCGGGATGAACGGCCGGCAGATGGCGGACGCGGCGCGCGTCGGTCGCCCCGATCTGAAGATCCTCTTCATCACCGGCTATGCGGAGAACGCGGTCGTCGGCAACGGGCATCTCGATCCCGGCATGCATGTCATGACCAAGCCATTCGCGATGGAAGCCTTGGCCACTCGTATCAAGGATTTGATCGTCGCGGGATAATGGGGCGGGGTGAGTAGTCGAATCCTCCCCCACTCCGTCATTCTGACGGACGTCCGGATCCACAGCAACGGACGCCGCCAATCGTGGCTCTGGATCCGGACTTTCGTCCGGATGACGGCGGATGTTTTGATCCCCGGAGAACGTCAAACCATGTTGCATCGCGGTAACAGTGGCGACGCCATTCGTGTTCATGGCAACATTGTCACTTGATATGATGTATCATCAAATCTACCCGAAGTGTCGTACAGGGACGACACAAGGGAATTTCATGAAGACGATGCTGTTCGGCGCCACCGCCCTGGCTGCGCTCCTTTCCTCGCAGGCGCATGCGCAAACCGTCGCCACGGATGCTCCGGCCCCTGCCCCCGCACCGACGTCGGTCGGCTCAACCAACCAGCGCGACATCATCGTCACCGCACCGATTCAGACCAGCGAGCGCGACGTCCTGCAGGGCACGACAGTCCTGACCGGTCAGGAACTCACCCGCCAACTGCGTCCGTCGATCGGCGAGACCCTGGCGCGCCAGCCCGGCGTGTCGGCATCGTCGTTCGGCCCGAGCGCATCGCGTCCGATCCTTCGCGGTTTCCAAGGCGATCGCATTCGTGTGCTGACCGACGGGATCGGCTCGATTGACGTCTCGAACACCTCGGTCGACCACGCCGTCATCATCGACCCGCTGCTCGCCGAGCGCATCGAGATCCTCCGCGGCCCCAGCGCGCTCCTGTACGGCACGTCGGCCGTCGGCGGCGTCGTCAACGTCATCGACACGCGCATCCCGCGGTCGGTGCCCGAGAACGGCTACCGCGTGAACGGCATTGCCAACTATGGTTCGGCCGCCAATGAGCGCTCGGGCGGCATGGCCGGTGACGTCGCGGTAGGCCAGCATCTCGTGCTGCACGCCGATGGCTCGTACCTGAAGTCCGGCGATCTGCGTACGGGGGGCTACATCCTCTCGCGCGACGCCCGCGCCCAGGCACAGGCCACGGCCGCGCTCCCCGTCGATCCCAACGAGGCCGACCCGATCGACTATGCCGCATCAGCGCGCTTGAAGGGCAAGCTGCCCAACACGCAGGCCGAAACCTGGACCGCGGGAGCAGGCGCGTCGATCATCACCGACAACGGCAATCTCGGCATCTCGTACAGCCACTACGACAGCCTGTATGGCGTACCGATCCGCTACGCCACGCAACCCGGCCAGGAGCAGGAAGCGCCACGCCTCGACGTCGTGCAGAACCGCGTCGACCTGCGCGGCGAGATCGACACCGGCGGCGATTTCATCAGCAAGATCCGCGTCCGCGCCGGCCAGGCGAGCTACCGCCATTTCGAACTCGAGGAGGACAACTCCGTCGGCACCGCCTTCTATAACAAGGGCCTCGAAGGTCGTCTCGAAGTCGTCCAGGCGAACCGCGGCGGCTGGCAGGGCGCGTCGGGCGTGCAATTCTACAACCGGATCTTCAACGTGGTCGGCGACGAGGCCTTCCTGCCGAAGAACGAGACCAACCAGACCGGCCTCTTCACGCTCCAGCAGTACGAGTCGGGCAAGTTTCACGCCGAGGGCGGCGTCCGTTACGAGATCACCGATCTCGCCGCGCGCACGCCCGAGGACGATCTGCGCTTCTTCCGCGGCAGCCAGAGCTATCATTCGGTGTCCGGCTCGCTCGGCGCCTCCTACGCGCTGACCGACAGCATCCGCATCGGCCTGAACGGCTCGCGCACCGAGCGCGCGCCGTCTGCGGAGGAACTGTTCGCAAACGGTGCGCATGCCGGCACGCAGGCCTACGAACTCGGCAATCCGAACTTTCGACTGGAAAAGTCTTGGGGCTTGGAGGGCACGCTGCACGCACATGGCGACGGCTTCAGCTTCGACGCGTCGGCCTATTACAACTGGTTCTCGAACTACATATCGGAGAACCAAGTCGCGTCGACGGTCTGCCAGGCAGCCGCCGATCCGTCGGGCCGCACCGTCGACCTGCCCTGCTTCCAGTACCAGCAGGCCGATGCGCGCTATTACGGGTTCGAGGCAGATGCGTCGGTGAAGGTCGCACAGATCGGCGGCTATGCGGTCAACGCCGACGTGCTGGGCGACTACGTCCACGCCAACATCGTCGACCAAGGCCCCGTCCCGCGCATCCCGCCGATGCGCGTGCTGGGTGGAATCGAGGCGCAAGGCGACCGGATCAACGGGCGCGTCGAGGTCGAGCATGTGTTCGACCAGAACCGCATCGCCGCGTTCGAGACGAAGACCAACGAGTACACGATGGTCAACGCCTCGATCGGGCTCAGCCCGTTCGGCAAGGACTCGAAGACGACGCTGTTGCTGAGCGCGAACAACCTGTTCGACGTGAACGCACGCCGCGCGACGAGCTTCCTCAAGGACTTCGCCCCACTTGCGGGTCGCGATTTCCGCGCGACGTTGCGCTTCGGTCTGTAACCTCTACCGGCCGTTCCAGCATCGAAGCGGGAACGGCCGGCACGTGATCATTTGCCGATCAGGACGTCGCTCGCCTTGATCAGGACGGTGACCGTATCGCCGGTCGCGAGTGCGAGGTCGGCGATCGCTTCTTCAGTGATGTTGGCGGTGACGACGTTGCCGCCGCCGATATCGACCTTGATCGAACCGTTGACCGCGCCCGGCGTGATCGAGACGATAGTGCCGGAAATCTGATTGCGTGCGCTGATCTTCATGAACGTACTCCTGTTGAAAAAGCGCTGTCTAGCAACGACTTGGTCAGCTCGCCACGCCGTCCAACACGACGACCGAAACGGCTGACGTGCCGAGCAGGTCAGCGATCGTTTCGCCGGACGACAGCGCAGTATCCGCCCACCAGTCGCTGGCATCGACCTCGTCGACGTAACGTCCGGCGCCGCGCAGGGCCGTTACGCACCGCACTGCCATGCCGTCATGCACGCGGTCAAACGCGATGACGTGCTCGGCTCGTGCACCCGTCACGGCGATCGGTTCGTACGAGCCGCTCGCGAACAGCGCTGGATACTGACGCCGTAGCGCCAGCAGGCGAGCGATCAACGCCGCCTTCGGATCGGACGCGGTCGCGAGCATTTCCTGGCGGGCCGCATAGTCGACCGGCCGCCGGTTATCCGGATCGACCAGGCTCAGATCGGCGGTCTCGGTGCCTTGATACAGGTCGGGAACGCCCGGAACGGTGTAACGCAATGCTACCTGCGCGAGGCCGTTCGCCTCCGCTGCCGGCGCGACGAGATCGACGAACGCCGTGATGTCGCCGAGGAACGCCGCCGACCGCTCTGCATCGAGCAGCGCCCGCGCCAGATCGTGACAGCGGGTCTCGTACGCCTCGTCCGGCGCCTCCCACGAAGAGCGGAGTTTGGCCTCGCGCAATGCCTTCTCCTGCCACGCGACGATACGCTCGGCATACTCCGAAAGAGCCTCGGCATCCAACGCATCTAGGTCCACAGGCCATGTGCCGAACAGCGTCTGGAGCAGCATATAGGTGTCGGCAGGATCCACGCCTTCCGCATAGGGGGCAGCCAGTTCATGCCAATGCTCCGCATGCGAACGCCACAGATCGGGTATCTCGCTGAGCACCGCGAGCCGCGCGCGCACGTCCTCGCCGCGCTTGTGATCATGCGTCGCGGTGGCGAGCATCGCGGACGGCCAGTCGCGAGCGCGCTCGATCATCGCGGCGTGGAAAGCATCGATATCGAGCGACATCCGCGCCGCATCGAACCCGACATCGTTGCGCGAGAGCAGGCGACCATAGCGGTAGAAGGCGGTGTCCTCGACCGCCTTGGCCGCGATCGGCGCGGAAAGCTGCTGGAATTTGCGCACCGCTTCGGCGGCGAGTGCGACGTCGCCTGGCCCCTCGCCTGCCAACCAACCCAGTATCCGGTCGACCACCGCGCCTTCGCCGGGCGGAACGAACTCCGCAACCCGCTGGCGGACGGTGTCGCGGATCCTGACGTCTGCGAGCGGCGCCGCTTCGCCCGTTCCATAGGTCCGATACACCGGGAAGACCCAGAGCAGCCTCTCGATCGCGCGGTGGAGCATGCCCCTCGTCAGTCCATCGCAGTCGGGTGTCGAGCGGGCCAGCGCCACGAACGCCTCGACGCAGCGGCGGTGCTGCGCATCGAACTGCCACGCGAGCAGTTCCTGCCGCGCGCGCAGTTCCTCGGGTGCGAAGTCGGCGGAGCGGCCGCTTATGTCGGCCCAGAGTTCTGCGAGCGGTTCTGCCCCGGCGGGGGCGTGGAGCAAGGCGGTGACCTGCTCCATGAAATCGTATCCACTGGTACCGTCGACGCCCCAGTCGGTGCTGAGCGGTTCGCCGTCGGCAAGGATCTTCTCGATGACGATATACGCCGGACCGGGTGGTGCACCGGCGGGGCGATCGATCGCATCCAGTCGCGCGCGGAGCTGGCGGCAATAGTCGGCGGGATCGGTCAGGCCGTCGACGTGATCGACGCGAACGCCGTCGATCAGTCCTTCGGCGTATAGGCGGAAATAGAGTGCGTGCGTGGCGTCGAACACGATGGGGTCTTCGGCACGGAGGCCGGCGAGGTCGTTGATCGTAAAGAACCGCCGCCAGTTGAGTTCGTCGTTCGCGACGCGCCACGACGCGAGGCGGTAGTGCTGGCGGTCGATGAGCCCGGCTATGTTATCGGTTGCCGCGGTCGCCTGGTCATCGTCGCGGAGGGGCAAGCGATCTTCGCCGTATGCTTCCAGCACGTAGCGGCCCTCGACCTGCTCGACCTTCAGCGCGCCGCTGGCCAGTGTTTCGGCGAGCGGATCGCCGAGGATCGGGAGGACGAGCTTCTCGCGCCAGTCGATGTCGAAGTAGCGCGCGAATTCGCTGGCTTCACCATGTGTTAGGACATCATTCCACCACGCGTTCTCACCACCGGCAACGCCCATGTGGTTCGGGACGATGTCGATGATGATGCCCATCGCCCGCGCGCGAAGGGCTGCAACGAGGCTTCGGAAGACCGGTTCGCCGCCGAGTTCGGGGTTGATGCGGGTCGGGTCGACGACGTCATAGCCGTGGGTGGACCCGCTTCGCGCGGTGGTGATCGGCGAGGCGTAGAGGTGGCTGATCCCGAGGTCGTCGAGATAGGGCACCAGCGCTTCGGCATCGGCGAACGTGAAGTCCTTGTGGAACTGGAAGCGGTAGGTTGCGCGCGGCGTTGTAGGCGGGATCATGCGGGTCTCGTGGCGTTGAGCGTGTCGATGCGGGCGGCGACTTCGGGGCGGGCGAGCAGCGCCTCGGTCGTGTCGGGCATGCGGCGGCGCCAGTTGGGGTGTTCGTCGATCGTGCCGGGGAGGTTGGGTTGCTCGACCAGTCCGGCGAGGTCTTCGATCGGGATGATGGCGAGCGCGCAGGGCGTGCCGGCGACGTGCGCGATCGCTGCGTCGACGATCGGGTCGGTGTCTTCGGGTGTTGGCTGTTCGGTGCCGGTGTCGAATGCAGACCAGAGCGCGACGCGGTCCTCGGCGCGAGCAGCGAGGTCTGTAAGTTTGTCGGCAGCGTCGGACTTGCGTCCGAGGTCCCATGTCCAGTCGATATTGCGGCCGCTCCACCAACCTGCGATCGTAGCGAGATCGTGCGTGCCGGTCATCGCCACCGCGTCGGGCGACCATTTGGCGGGAGGGACGAAGCCGTCCGCATCGCGCTCGAACCAGAGTACGCGCATGCCGAGCATGGCGCGGGCGTCCATCGCCTCGCGGAACCCGTCGGGGACGGTGCCGAGGTCTTCGCCGATGACGATCGCACACGCGCGCTGCGATTCCATCGCGACGATCCGCATCAGATCGTCGAACGGCATGTCGAGGTAGGCGCCCTCCCCGGCAGACGCGCCTTCGGGAACGACCCAGAGGCGACGGAGGCCGAACGCGTGGTCGATGCGGATGCCGCCGGCGTGCGCGAGCGCGGCACGGATCGTCGCGATGAAGGAAGCGAAGCCGGTGTCGCGCAGGGCTTGTGGATCGAACCCGGTGATGCCCCAGCTTTGCCCGTCTGGCCCGAGCGGATCGGGCGGCGCGCCGATCGAGAGGCCGGTCAGCAGGTCGCTGCGCCGGCTCCAGCCGTGGCTGCCGCCGGGGTCCATGCCGACGGCGAGATCGGCGATGAGGCCGATCGCCATGCCGGCGTCCTTCGCGGCCGTCTGCGCGGCGTCGAGATCGCGGCGGGCGAGCCATTGGAGGAAGACGTAGAAGGTGACGTCATCGGCGTGCTCGGTGACGAAGCGGCGGACGGCCGGGCTGGCGGGCTCGTGATACTCGGCGGGCCATTGCTGCCAGCCGCGCGCGCCGTCGCGCGCGAAAAAATGTGCATGGAGCGCTTCGAACTCGGCGTGATGGTCGAGATTCTCGCCGCCATCCCGTCTGAATGCTTCGAGAGTTTTTCCAAGCGATTTCGCATCTTGGTCGAAGGCCTTGCGAAGTCCTGCGAGCTTCGCGGGTATTGCTTGCTGCCAGTCGATGAGCTCCGAAGTCGGCTCGTCCGACGTCCCGGTGAACACAGCTGAATCACCGTAGAGGCCGTTTAGGAATTGCCGGCTGGATGGCGCATAAGGACTGTAGCGGCTGGCATCGGCCGGGAACAGCGCATGCGTGGGGCTGATGGCAAGCGCGTCGGCGCCCCGCTCGCCGAACGCTCGCGCTGCTTCGGCGAGTGTACCGAAGTCGCCGAATGCCTTCGTGGACTCGCTGCGCAGGCTCGGGATCTGGACCGCAGGCGCCCAGAGTTTCCGTCCCGGCAGGACGTCGGCGATCGTGAAGCAGCGGCGCGGCGCGACGAGCAGGTCGATCACGTCGTTGCCGATTTCAAGACGGTGATAGCCGGTGTGATCGATCGGTTTGAGCGCACCGCGGCCGATCGCGACCGATGTCCTCGTACCGTTTTCGAGGGTGAGTTGGGCGTTGCCCGATAGGGTTATCGAAAGCTGGATCGGGTCGCCGACATTAACGGACACGAAGCGCGGCGTACGCGATGTTGGCGTCGTGATCGCAGCGAGACTATCGGCGATCTGCTTCGTATCGGCGGATGCGTGGCCGAGGCGGTCTAGGATCGCGTGCAAGGCACCGTCCGACACGGTCTGCCGATGACCAGCCGCGTCTTGCCATTCGGGTTGCAAGCCCGCTGCGACAGCGAGTGTTTGGAGACTGTTCATCGATCGAGCCAGACTGCCACGCTGGCTGCCTCGCCGGGCTCGCCATCGCTAAAGATCGGCGAAGCCTCTATTGCAGGAAAATCAACGAGTTCATCGCCGAGGTTGAGCGCAATTGTCAGGATTGCGCCGTCACCCATTTTCCAGCGCGCAACGACCGCCCCATCGCCGATCGCCTCGGCACCGATGGCGGTCGTATCGCGCAGGCGGGGGATAATCTGCTCGTGTCGGATTTTGAGCAGCGTCCGGTACAGGTCCTGCCACTTAGCCGCGTCGGCACCGGGGCGTGCGCGCGATTGGAGAAAGGTTTCGTGTGCGTTGGGGTCAGGGATTGCCTCACGCGCTTCGGGGTCGGCGAAGGCGGCGAACTTGGCGAATTCCTTGCGCCGACCTTCGCGCACCGCGTCCGCTAGCTCGTCGTGGAAGTCGGTGAAGAACAGGAACGGGCTTTCGCTGCCGTGTTCGTCGCCGATGAAGAGCAGCGGGATTTGCGGGCCGAGCAGGAGCAACGCGGTGGCGGTGCGGAGCTTATGGCGGTCGGCGAGCAGCGTCAGGCGCTCGCCCATCGCGCGGTTGCCGATCTGGTCGTGGTTCTGGAGGAACGCGACGAACGCGGTCGGCGAGAGGTGAGCGCTGGGCTTGCCGCGCGGCTTGCCGTCGTGGTTGGGGGAGCCTTCGCCCTGGTAGATGAAGCCTTCGCTAAGGCACCGCGCGAGGCGTTCGGCGGGGCGGTCGGCGAAGTCGGCGTAATAGGCGCTGGTCTCGCCGGTGAGCAGGACGTGGAGGACGTTGTGGAAGTCGTCGTTCCATTGCGCGTCGAACGCGGCGGGGCGGAGACGGTCGGAGTCGTTGCCTTCATTCTCGAGGACGAGGTGCACGTGGCGGCCGGCGGTCTTCTCGCGCAGTTCGGCGGCCATCGCGTCGAGGAAGGCGTCGTTCTCGATCGCGTGGACCGCGTCGAAACGGAGGCCGTCGAACTTGTATTCGTTCAGCCACATCAGCGCGTTGTCGACGAAATAGCGGTGGACCGGCGCCTGGTCGACCGCGACCGCGCCGCCCCAGGGCGTGTCGACTTCGGGGTGGAAAAAGCCCTTTGCATAGGCGCCGAGGTAGTTTCCGTCGGGGCCGAAGTGATTGTAGACCACGTCGAGGAACACGGCCAAACCGAGTTCGTGCGCGCGGTCGACCAGCGCCTTCAGCTCGTCGGGTGTGCCGTAGCTCTCGGCGGGGCCGTAGGGGAGCACGCCGTCATAGCCCCAGTTCCGCGTGCCGCCGAACGCGTTGACGGGCATGAGTTCGATTCCCGTGATGCCGAGTTCGGCGATCACCGGGAGGTGGTCCGCGACGCCTGCGAAGCCGCCGAGCGTGCCGACATGGACCTCCTGGATGACCATCTCTTCCCACGGTCGGCCGCGCCAGTCCGGGGTCCGCCACACGTAGGCGTCGGGATCGACGACGACGCTCCAACCATGGACGCCGCCGGACTGCGCGTGCGACGCCGGATCGGGAACCGCGAGATCGTCCGTTAGGCGGAACCGGTAGAGGGTCCCCGCCCCTACCGGCGCCTTGGCGCTGAACCAGCCTTTCGGTTCAGGGATCATGGGGACTGACGGGCCATCGGCAATCTCGACCGCCACTGCGTCGCGATCGGGTGCCCAGAGGCGGAACGTCGTTTCGTTCCCGGTGAGCGTCGGTCCCCAGCTACTCACGCTGCGATCGTCCAGGAGAGCAGTGCCGCACCCTGTGGGGGAAGCTCGTAGCTGTCCTTGATCGGTGTGGTGCCCTGCTCGGGCTTGCTGCTGTCGATCAGCACGGTGCGTTCGACGTCTGCCGGGGGTGGCATGTAGAACGTCAGCGGGCCTTCCGAGGCGTTGAGCAGGAGCGAGATAACCTGCACTTCGCCCGACTCCTGCTCGCACGCGCGACGCATCACCAGCGCGCGGCCGTTGGTGTTCTCCCAGTCTTCGGGCGTAAGTTGCAGGCCACGCTCGTCCCACCATTCGATGTCCTTCAGCCCTTCCGCGGGCGTGTCCTCGCCGTAGAGGAAGTTACCGGCACGGAGCATCGGATAGTCGCGGCGGAGTGCGATCAGGCGCGCGGTGAAGTCGATCAGCGCGTCGCCCTCGGGGGACTTGGCCTTGTTCCAGTCGAGCCAGCTGATCTCATTGTCCTGGCAATACGCGTTGTTGTTGCCGTTCTGCGTGCGGCCGAACTCGTCGCCCGCGACCAGCATTGGCGTCCCGAGCGACGCGAACAGCGTGGTCAGCATCGACCGCATCACGCGCGACCGGGTTTCGAGGATTGCGGGGTCTTCCGTCGGGCCTTCCACGCCCCAGTTGCGCGAGCAGTTGTTCGAGTGGCCGTCGTTATTGTCTTCGCCGTTCGCCTCGTTGTGACGCTCCTCGTAGGCAACCGTGTCGGCAAGCGTGTAGCCGTCATGCGCGCCGAGCAGGTTGACGCTTGCCCAGGGTCGGCGTGCGCGGCGGTCGAACAGGTCGGCCGAGCCGGTCAGGCGGGCGGCGAGATCGGCGCGCTGCGCATGATCGCCGCGCCAGAACTTCCGCACGGTGTCGCGGTACTTGTCGTTCCACTCGGCGAAGCCGGGGGGGAAGTTGCCGAGTTGATAGCCGCCGGGGCCAATGTCCCAGGGCTCGGTGATCAGCTTCAGCCTGCCGAGCACGGGATCCTGGCGGAGCACGTCGAAGAAGCCTGCGCCGGGATCGAAGCCGGTATCCGTACGGCCGAGCGTCAGGCCGAGATCGAAGCGGAAGCCGTCGATGCCGAAGCTGGTCGCCCAGTAGCGCAGCGAATCCGCGACCATCTGGATCACGCGGGCCTTGGTGAGGTTCAGCGTGTTGCCGGTGCCGGTATCGTTGATCGAATAGCGCGGGTCGTCCTTGACGAGGCGGTAATAGCTCGCGTTGTCGAGGCCGCGCCACGAGAGCGTCGGGCCCTGTTCGGAGCCTTCGCAGGTGTGATTGTACACGACGTCGAGGATAACCTCGATCCCGGCGGCGTGCAGGCGGCGGATCGAACGGCGGAGTTCGTCGTGGCTGTCGGTCGCGAAGAACGATCGCTCGGGCGTGAAGAAATTGAGGGTGTTGTAGCCCCAGTAATTGCGCAGGCCCTTTTCCTGGAGGAAGCGGTCCTGGGTGTAGGTGTGGATCGGCAGAAGCTCGATCGCGGTGACGCCGAGGTGCTTCAGGTGATCGATGACCTTGGGGTTGCCGAGCGCCGCGAAGGTGCCGCGTTCGGAGGGCTGGACCTCTTCGAACAGCTTGGTCAGGCCCTTCGTGTGCGCTTCGTAGATGACCGTCTCGGACCAGGGCGTGTTCGGGCGCACGTCGCGCGACCAGTCGAAATGGCTGTCGGTCACGACGCCCTTGGGCATCGTAAGCGCGCTGTCGCGCTTGTCGAAGCTCAGGTCCGCGCGCGGCGACTTCACCTGATAGCCGTACATCGCGTCGGTCCAGCGGAGTTCGCCGATCATCTGCTTGGCGTACGGATCGAGCAGCAGCTTGTTCGGGTTGAAGCGGTGGCCTTCCTCGGGCGCGTACCGGCCATGCGCCCGATACCCGTAGACGAGGCCCGGCTGCGCGTCGGGGAGGTAGCCGTGCCAGACTTCGTCGGTCCATTCGGGGAGCGCATAGCGCTTCAGCTCGCGGCGGCCGGTCTCGTCATAGACGCAGAGTTCGATCTTCTCGGCATTGGCGGAATACACCGCGAAATTGACGCCGAGGCCGTCGAAGGTCGCGCCGAGGGGATAGGCCGAGCCGGCGTCGAGCGTGTCGGGCAGTAGATGCAATGGGAGAACCCTTTTCGTGTCGTAATCGTCGCTGCGGGCGCGGCTTTATCGCGGTGCAGCATTCCTTGCCGTGAAACCCGCCCGCCCGTTCCTATGTTCCGCCAGCAGCAACGAGTTTTCGCCGCACCTTCTCACAGATCAAGGGACCTGCGTATGCCTTCCATCCGATTGATTGCCGCATGAGCGGGCCGAAACTGTTCGAGCCGCTCCAGATCGGCAACCTGACGCTCGCGAACCGAATCGTGATCGCGCCGATGTGCCAGTATTCGGCCCAAAACGGCTGCATGAACGACTGGCACCAGATCCATCTGGGGCAGCTTGCACTGTCGGGCGCGGCGCTGCTGACGATCGAGGCGAGCGCGGTGCTGCCCGAGGGGCGGATCACGCATGGCGACGTCGGGCTGTACGACGATGCGACCGAGGCGGCGATGGCGGGCGTGATCGAGAGCGTGCGGCGCTGGTCGGACATGCCGATCGCGATCCAGTTGTCGCATGCCGGGCGGAAAGCGTCGTGCGAGGTGCCTTGGAAAGGCGGACTCCAGATCGCGCCGGGCGAGCCGAACGGGTGGCAGACCGAGGGGCCCTCGACAGTGCCGTTCCTGCTGGAGGAGAATGCTCCGGTCGCGCTGGACGCCGAGGGGTTGGCGCGGGTCCGCGATGCCTTCGTGGCGGCGACGGTGCGCGCAGCGCGGCTCGGGATCGACGCGGTGCAGTTGCATGCCGCGCATGGGTATCTGTTGCACGAGTTCCTGTCGCCGCTGTCGAACCGGCGCGAGGACGAATATGGCGGCAGTCTCGAGAACCGGATGCGCTTCCCGCTCGAAGTGTATGACGCCGTCCGCGCTGCCTTCCCGGCCGAGCGCGCGGTGACGATGCGCGTGTCGGGTACCGACTGGGCCGAGGGCGGCTGGGATTCGGAGCAGACCGTGGCGTTCGCGAAGGCGCTCGAGGCGCGTGGGTGCAGCGCGATCCACGTGTCGAGCGGTGGGATCACGCCCGCGCAGCAGATCCCGGTCGGGCCAAGCTATCAGGTACCGCTCGCGCGGGCGGTGAAGCAGGCGGTGTCGATCCCGGTGGTCGCGGTCGGGCTGATCACCGATTTCGAGCAGGCCGAGGCGATTATCGGGACGGGCGATGCGGACATGATCGCGCTAGCTCGGACGATTTTGTACGATCCGCGATGGCCTTGGCATGCGGCGGCGCATCTTGGGGGCAAGGTGAAGGCGCCGAAGCAGTATCTGCGGTCGCAGCCGAGGCAGTTTAAGGATTTGTTCGAGGGGTAGAGGGATTCCTGCAATCCTCCCCGCCAGGGGGAGGTGGCAGGCGTAGCCTGACGGGGGGAGGCAGGCGAAACCTCTGTTCCGTGTCCTCCCCCTCCGTCGCTCCGCGCCACCTCCCCCTGGCGGGGGAGGATTTCTTAGTTACGGACTGGCGATGCTTAAGCGCTCACCCCGCGACGGTCATCACCGAGCCCGAGTCCACCCGGATATCCGCGCCGTTAATGAAGCTCGCGCGCTCCGAGCACAGGAACACGATCGCCGACGCGACCTCTTCCGCCGTCCCGCGACGCTTGAGCGTCATCCCCGGGCGCTCCTCCTCGAGAAACGTCTCGATCGCCGCGTCGAAGCTCGTGCCCTTCTCGTCGGCGCGCTTCTCCATCATCTTGTCGGTCATCGGTGTCGCGATGAACGCGGGCGAGACGGTGTTCACCAGCACGTTGTCGCAGCCATAAGCCTTGGATAGCCCCTTCGACAGGCTGGAGATGCCCGCCTTCGACGCGCAATAGGCGAGCTCGTCGACATAGGGCTGCACCGCGTCCTCGGAACTCATCAGTACGATGCGCCCCCATTTCGCGGCACGCATCGCCGGGATCGCCTCGCGGCAGACGCGCACCGCGCCCATCAGGTTGATGTCGAGCGTCGACTGCCAGCCGGCATCGTCGACATCGAGAAAGTCGCCGGTCGCACCGGTCACGCCCGCGCAGTTGACCAGGATGTCCGGCTCGCCAAGCTGGTCGCGGACCTTGGCGAACAGCGCCTTCACGTCGTCCAGCTTGGTCAGGTCCGCCTCGACCGCGATCACTTCGCCGTGCGCCTTCAGGTCTTCGACACTGGCGTCGAGGTCGCCGCCGGGCTGGTCGGTGATCGCGACGCGGACGCCTTCCTGGAGCAGCATCCGGGCGGTTTCCTTGCCCATGCCGCTGTCCGCGCCGGTGATGAGCGCAATCTTGCCTGTGATATCAAGGTTCATGCTGTCGTCCTTACGTCAGTGAAAAAAATCATGCCCATTCGCGCGGACCGTCGCTGTCGAGCGCGCGGTCGAGGTAGAAGGCGGCGCTGATCAGCGCCAAGTGGCTGAAGCCTTGCGGGAAATTGCCGAGGAAGCTGCCGTCCTGCGCGATTTCTTCCGCGAACAGGCCGAGATGGTTGCCGTGCGCGAGCAGCTTCTCGAAGTTCAGCCGCGCCTCGTCGAGGCGCCCGGCCCGCGCGAGGCACTCGACGTACCAGAACGAGCAGGCGACGAACGTACCCTCCTGCCCCGGCAAGCCGTCGTCGATCCGGTAGCGATAGACCTGCCCGTCGTCGGACAGGTCCTCGCCGATCGCCTCCAGCGTCGCGAGCCACTTGGGATCGGTCGCGCCGACGAAGCGGACCAGCGGCATCATCAGCAGTGCGCCGTCGACCGCCAGATCCTCGGGCGAATCGCCGATCGCGCGGACGAAGCGGCCGAGATCGTCGTTCCAGAAGTTCGCCCAGATATCGTCGTGGATCGCCGTCCGCGTTTCCGACCAGCGGACCAGCGGCGCGGGCAGCGAACGCTTCTGCGCCAGCCGCACCGCGCGATCGACCGCGACCCAGCTCATCAGGCGCGAGTGAAGATAATGCTTCTTCGGTCCACGGACTTCCCAGATCCCCGAGTCCGGCGTGTCCCACGTCTCGCAGACCTGGTCGACGATCCGCCCGATCGCGACCCAGGAATCATGCGCGATCGGCTCGCCATATTTGCTGCCGAGATAGGTCGCGTCGAGTAGCGCGCCGTAGATGTCGTGCTGCGTCTGGTCCTTCGCCTCGTTGCCAACGACGATCGGCGTGGCGCCCTCGAACCCGGCGAGGTCTAGCTTGCGTTCGTCGGCGATCTCGCCGCCGTCGAGCGCGTACATGACGCCGAGATGGCCCTTCGAACACGCCTGCGCGCGGTCCATCGCCCAGTGGAGGAAGCCGACTGCCTCGCCCTGATAGCCCAGCCGGAGCAGCGCGTAGACGGTGAACGAGGAGTCGCGGATCCATGTCGCGCGGTAATCCCAGTTGCGGACGCCGCCATGCGCTTCGGGGAGGCCGAAGGTCGCGGCGGCGGCGATCGAGCCATGCTTGCGCGAGGTGAGCAGTTTCAGCGTCATCGCCGAGCGCTCGACGGTCTCGCGCCAGCGGCCGCGGTAGCGCGACTTGCGGCTCCACGCGCGCCAATAGGCAATGTCCTTCTCGACGATCGCATCTAGCGCTTGGGTATCGAGCGAGACGTCGTCGGGGTTGCTGAGGATCAGCGAAACGGTGTCGCCTTCGTTAAGGTGGATTTCAGCGGTCAGGTCGCAGCCGTCCGCGACGAGCGTCGCGGCACCGTGAACCGCAAGCGCGAGGCCGCTTTCATGGTCGAACCGCCCGCGCGACACGTCCGCATCGGTGGTCGTGACGGAGGCCATGCGTCCCATCACGCCATAATCGAACCGCGGCGCACAGCGGACGCGGACCGTCGCCGACCCGCGCGTGCAGGTCAGTCGGCGAACGAGCCGCGACGGCGCGTCATCGGCATCGTTGCCGACCGGCATAAGGTCGACCAGATCGACGCTCGCCGCATTCGCCATCCAGCGGGTCAGCAGGATGTTGGTCTCGGGTAGGTACATCTGGACGATGTTCGCGTCGAGCAGATCGGGCTCGACCGAGAAATGCCCGCCCTTGTCGCCGTCAAGCAGCCGCGCGAAGACCGACGCGCTGTCGAGGCACGGCCAGCAGAGATAATCGATCGTCCCGGCCGTATCGACCAGCGCGATCGTCTCCAGATTACCGATCGCGCCGTGGTCCGCGATCGATATGGCGTGCTTATCCCCATGGTCAGCCATTATCGCGGAAGCCGGGATACAGGCTCATGCCGCCGTCGATCGTCAGCGTCGATCCGACGATATAGTCCGCCGCGTCCGACACCAGGAACAGCGCCGCGCGGGCGACGTCCTCGGGGTCACCGACGCGGCCGTAGGGGATCAGTTCGAGCAGCTTGTCCTGGTCGGCGGTCGCATCCTCGTTGATTTCGGTCGCGATCGCGCCGGGGGCGATGCCGTTCACGCGGATACGGTCGCCGGCGATTTCCTGCGCGAGCGTTCGCATCAGCATCCCGCTGCCGCCCTTCGACGCGGCGTAATTGGCGTGGCCCGCCCAGGGGATCACCTCGTGCACCGAACTCATGAACAGGATCTTCCCGATCGACCGGCTAAACCCGCGGTCACCCTGCTTGCGGAACCGGCGGACGGCCTCGCGGGAGACCAGGAATTGCCCGGTCAGGTTGACGTCGATGACGCGCTTCCAGTCCTCCAGCGTCAGGTCGGCATAGGCCGCATCCTTCTGCATGCCGGCGTTGGCGAAGACGATGTCGACCCCACCGAAGCGCTCGACCGTCGCGTCGAACAGCTTCATCACCGCTGCCTCGTCCGACGTATCCGCTTCGCACGCGAACGCCTCGCCGCCAGCCTGCTCGATCGCCTCGACCACCTCTCGCGCCTTGTCCGCGCTGCTGTTGTAGTTGACCGCGACCTTCGCACCGGCCTTGGCAAAGGCGATGGCGGAGGCGCGGCCGAGACCGGAACTCGCGCCGGTAACGATCGCGGCCTGGCCTGTCAGGTCGATGTGCATGGCTGGTCTTTCGCTGGGGATTATCGCGGCTTAACGCGCGCCCTCCGGCATTTCTCCCTGCCAACGCCCTCCCCCCGCAATCTTGCTGATCTGCGTTAAGTCCTCGTTTCCAGTGCAACTCTTAGCCCGCCCCGCGCGCTGTGGGTCCTGAGAAGCTACGAGGACGGCACATGACCAAGACCATCGCCAAGGATACCGGCACGCCACCGCAGGGCGCCAAATTTGAAACGCAGATCGGCGAAGGCGGCGAACTCCATCAGGTCGCCAGCGACGACGGCGACGTCCTGACGACGCAGCAGGGCATCCCGGTATTCGACGACCAGAATTCGCTCAAGGTCGGCGATCGCGGGCCGACGCTGCTCGAGGATTTCCACTTCCGCGAGAAGATCTTCCACTTCGATCACGAGCGTATCCCCGAGCGCGTCGTCCACGCGCGCGGCTATGGCGCGCACGGCACGTTCACGCTGACCGAGAGCTTGGAAGAGTTCACCAGCGCCGGCATCCTGACCGAAGTCGGCGAGCAGACGCCGATGTTCCTGCGTTTCTCGACGGTCGCGGGCAACAAGGGCTCGGCCGATCTCGCGCGCGACGTGCGCGGCTTCGCGGTGAAGTTCTACACCAAGGAGGGTAACTGGGATGTCGTCGGAAACAACATCCCGGTATTCTTCATCCAGGACGCGATCAAGTTCCCCGACCTAATCCATGCCGCCAAGCAAGAGCCCGACCGCGGCTTCCCGCAGGCGCAGACCGCGCATGACAATTTTTGGGACTTCATCAGCCTGACCCCGGAATCGATGCACATGGTCATGTGGATTATGTCCGATCGCACCATCCCGCGCGGCTTCCGCTTCGTCGAGGGCTTCGGCGTACACACGTTCCGCCTCGTCAATGCCGAGGGCAAGGGCACTTATGTCAAGTTCCACTTCAAGCCGAAGCTGGGCCTTCAGTCGGTCGCGTGGAACGAAGCGGTCAAGATCAACGGTGCCGATCCTGACTTCCATCGTCGCGATCTTTGGGACTCGATCGATCAGGGCAACTTCCCAGAGTGGGACATGGGCGTGCAGCTGTTCGACGACGAGTTCGCCGACAATTTCGAGTTCGACGTGCTCGACGCGACCAAGGTCATTCCCGAGGAGCAGATCCCGGTCCGCATCATCGGCAGCTTCAAGCTCGATCGTCTGGTCGACAATTTCTTCGCCGAGACCGAGCAGGTCGCGTTTTGCACGCAGAACATCGTGCCGGGCATCGGCTTCACCAACGATCCGCTTCTGCAGGGCCGCAACTTCTCGTATCTCGATACGCAGCTGAAGCGCCTCGGCAGCCCGAACTTCACGCATATCCCAATCAATGCGCCGAAGATCCCGGTGAACAATTACCAGCAGGACGGCCACATGGCGATGCATGCCCGCAAGGGTCGTGCGAACTATGAACCGAACAGCTGGGCCGGCACGCCGCGCGAGAGCCCATCGAAGGGCTACAAGCACTTCCCGTCGCAGGAAACGGGACGCAAGGCTCAGGTGCGATCGGCGACGTTCGCCGATCACTACAGCCAGGCGCGGCAGTTCTTCATCAGCCAGACCGAGATCGAGCAGAAGCACATCGGCGATGCGCTGACGTTCGAGTTGTCCAAGGTCGAGCGCGTTGATATCCGCGAATTGATGGTCGGGCATCTGCTCAACATCGACGAGAAGCTCGCGAAGACGGTTGCCACCGGTCTCGGGCTCACGGCGATGCCGCCCAAGGCGAAGGCTGCGGTCGAGACGCGGACCGACCTGCCCGCTTCGGATGCCCTCAGCATCCTCAAGAACACCAGCGGCAGTTTCGAGGGTCGCAAGCTCGGCATTCTCGTCACCGACGGTGCTCCGGCAGCAATCGTGCAGGCCCTGGTCGACGGGATCGTCGCGGCGAAGGCCACGTACGAGATCATCGCACCGAAGGTTGCCGGCGCGACGCTCGACGACGGGACGCTCGCGGAGGGAAAGCAGAAGATCGATGGCGCGCCGTCGGTGCTCTACGATGCCGTCGCGATCGTCGTGTCGGCGGACGGCGCGAAGAAGCTCGGCAAGGACAAGACCGCTAAGGACTTCGTTAGCGATGCGTTCGGGCATGCCAAGTTCATCGGCTTCAACGCCGACGCGAAGCCGTTCCTGGAAAAGGCCGGCATCGAGGACGAGGATATGGACGACGGCGTGATCGCACTGGGCGGCAAGAACGACGTCGAAGCGTTCCTGAAAACGCTCGCCAAACTCCGCATCTGGGACCGCGAACTGAACGTCGACCTCGACGCACCAGCGTTCGAAAACCCCGAGGCGGCTTGATCGCTTCGTTCAAACCCGGATCGTCGCCACCACACGCTCAGCGTGCGGTGGCGATCGCCATTCCGGTCAAGAACGAAGACCAGTATCTGCCTGGCTGCCTCGACGCGTTGGATCGTGCGGCGGGGCGCTACGGCGGCAAGGTAGTCATCGTCGCAATGGCGAACGACTGCACCGATGGCACGATCGATATCCTGACGAACTGGCGGCCGACGCATGCGACGCTCGCATGGTCGGCCGTTTCGCTTTTACCGGGTGCGCGGCACGCCGGTTGGGCCCGGCGGCTGGCGCTTGACGCGGGGGCCGCGCTGCTCACGCATCATACCGATCTGCTGCTGTCGACCGATGCGGACACGAACGTGGCCGCCGACTGGATCGTCCGTATCATCGCGCACTTCGACGCGGGTAACGACGCCGTGGCCGGTCGCGCGCTGACGCTGCGGTCCGACCGAGCGAGCCTTGGCACGGCGGCACGGCGGCGGCTCGATCAGCTCGGGCGCTATTATACCGCGCTCGATTATCTGCGCGCGCGCGTCGAGACCGAAGCCCATGATCCCTGGCCACGCCATTTCTATGAGGGTGGCGCCAGCATCGCGGTGACGCACGCCATGTACCGCCGGATCGGTGGCGCCCCCACCCCGCCCGTTGCCGAGGACCGCGCGCTGTTCGACCGTATCCGGGCGCATGGTGGGCAGGTTCGGCACCCGCTCGACGTCCGCGTCTTCACGTCCTGCAGGATTTCGGGACGAGCGCCGGGTGGCATGGCGGATGCGGTCGCGCGATGGATCGACCAGCCTGTCGACGCGCCGCTCCACGAGACTTATGCGGTGACGGCAGCGCTCGATCCCGCTTCCGCGAACCCGAGCGACCAGCTCAGCTTCGCGACGTTGCCCGCGGCGATCCGCGAGGCGCAGACGCTGATCCGCCTAACGCGCGTTTTCCAGCCGCCAGAGGTCGAGCCGATACGCTTCGTGCCGATCGCTGCGAACGACCGTGACACGATCACCGAGCGCGGCGTGCAGTTCGGCGACGGCATCGTCCCCGCTTTTGGGATAGTCGGTCTCGCCGATCCAGTGGACCAGCATCACATACCCGCCTGACGCCGCCGCCGAGCGGACGTACGCGGCCAGCCGGACGATGTCGGCGCTGTCCCAGTAATAGACTACCTCCGACAGCAGGATCAGGTCGAACGTCCCTGCGGGAGCGTCTTCGGGAAGTCGGCGCTGCTCGATGCGAATATGCGGCTTGTCCGCGCACCGCGCCCGTGCAGCCGCGACCGCGGTTTCCGACACGTCGAGCGCGAGCAACGCGTCGCATCGGGCACCGAGCCGCGCCGTCAGGACGCCGTTTGCGCAGCCGACTTCCAGCGCGCTCTCGAACCGCTCCTTCGGCAACGCGGCCAAGGTCTCGTCATACTTCGCGGCCTCGTACGGGCTGGTCTCGAACGCCCACGGGTCGCCCTTGTCCTTGTAGAGCGCCTCGAAATACTCGGGTTCGATCGAATGTTCACGGCGCATCGCGGGTCTCCAGCAACAGGGTATTCGGCCGGTCCATCAGCCGCATCATCGCGTCGGGCAGCCGGAAGTTCTCGCGCGCGCCGACGATCCGCCCGCTGCGCTGGCTGCGATGGCACGCCATCGCGCGACGCTGTCTGGGACGACCGGATGCCGTGGCGATCGAGACTATGCGGGCGCCGCGCAGGCGCTCTGTCAGGTCGGGAACGGTCCAGCCCCAGACGAGATACTGCCAGAGACGGCAATGCGCGCGCCGTGCCACCGCCTCGGCGAGTGCGGCGGCGGCCTCGTGGTCGCAATGCGGTTCGCCCGACCATGTCACCGCGATCTGGCGGACGCCGCGAGCCTTGCACCACGTGGCCAGTCGATCGACACTTCGTACGAACAGCGGATCGCCCTTCGAAGCCGGCGACGCGTCGGGCCAATCGAGATAAAGCGCGTCCTGCTCTCCACCCAGGGCCTTCAACGCCGCCTGCGCCTCGCCGCGCCGCAGCCCCGCGATCCGTTTTCCACTCCAGCCCGGCGCATCGGGATGCGATCCCGCGCCATCGGTCAGGAACGCGGTGTGAACCCGGCCGCCTGCCGCGGTTACCGAGGCAATGAACGCGCCGCAGCCGAGCGTCTCGTCATCGGGATGCGGCGCCAGCACGAGCCAAGGCCCCTGCCCCGCCACCGTCCTGGCCGACATCCGCCGGGCCCGCCGCGTGAGATTGCTCCAGGCCCTGCCGCCCGGCGCTACCACCACCGATCGTCGCCCCAGCAATCATCCTCGAGCCACGCCGCCGCCGCGCGGTCGCGCGCCTGATCCGGGACCGGCTGGCGCAGGTACAGCCCGAGATCGCGCGTGATCCGGTCGATCCGGCTAGCCGCGAAGAACGACGCGGTGCCAACCGAACGCGCCGCCGCTTCCATCGTCTTCAAGCCCGCTTCCTCGACCACGCCGCGCGTCATCAGCACCAGCGGGATGGCGTCGCTCGCCTGCGCCTCGGCCAGATGCGCCGCCTGGCGCACCCACAAGCCTGCGCTCCGCGTCTCGGTCAGGCAGGCAGCAAACCGCGCGCGCTGGATCGGGTCCGCCCCCTTGCCGGTCGCGACGAGGTGATCGCGCAGATGCCGGACGAGTGCCTCGACCGCGCCGAGCTGGACCGCCGTAAACCGCCACGCGCCCGCGCTGAAACGTGGCTCGCGTTCATAGTCGTTCGGCGCACCGATCACGCCTTCGCGACCGATCTCCATACCCGTGAAGTCGAACCGCCCGCTGCATGTGCCGCGCATCCCGCGCACCTGCCATCCGGAATTGTCGGTCCGCGTAGTCTCGCCCGTGATCGAGACCAGCACGAGCTGCTTGTCGCCGTTCGCGTCGCGCGCCGTCACCAGGATGCGGTCGAGATGCCCGGCCCCGGTCGCAAAGCTCTTCGCGCCATCAAGCGTCCAGCGACCGTCGCCAGCAGCGTGGATCGCGAGCCCCGGCGCCGGTTCGGTATTCCAGACGCCGAAGACCTTGCCCGCTGCGAGATCGGCATCGAGCGCCTTGCACTGCGCGTCGTTCCCGTAGGTCGCGACGAGCTGGACGGCATTCACATGCCCTTCGAACACGCGCCCAAGGCTGAGGTCGGCGCCGCCGATCGCGCGGAGAACGTCGAGCAGCGCGTCGGTCTGCACGCCCGTACCAAGCGTCTTGAATGCGGCCAGCGCGCCCGCGCCGTGGAGGTCGGCTATCCGCTCCGCCGGGAATGTCTCGTGCGAATTGTCCTGATCCCATGCCGCGGCGAGGTGCCGGACGGTCTCCAGGACGGTCCAGCCGGTTGGATATGTGGTCAGTGGCCGACTCCCCGTGAAACCCATGGCGGTACGCCAGCTTCGTCACACAGAACGCGGGACAGGCGCCAGCGTTGCGTATCGCCATCATGGAGCGCGGAACTAATTTACGCGTCCGGCACCGCGGCCGAACCTTTGGTTAACGCTTGGCCGGCATACTCCCACCCAACGGAAAGGATCGGACTCGATGGCACGCAAACAGGATGTCTTTACGCTGCTCGGCAAGCGTATGCAGATCGACCAGCCGTCGCTTCGCGGGCGTCGTGGCGACAGCGACATGCCGCCGATCGCGGACCTGATCCGGCGGATCGACCGCGCGCTGCTGGAACGCCGCGCGGCCTGACCGCTTAGTCGTCCGCGCCGGCGGCTCCGATCGCGGACGCGTACATCTGCGCCGCACGCTGTTCCCGCGGATCCTTGAACGCCCGCATCGGGTCGGGCGCGTCGCCGGTCGCACGCAACACGGCCCAAAGCGCGAACTTTCGGCCAGCATCCCGCTCGGTACCGAACGCGATCGACACACGCTCCCGACCTGCCTCCAGAGCGGCCGGGCTTAGCGTATCGATGTCGGACGTGCCGAAGAAGTGGTGCGAAATCGCGTTTAGGTCCATCGCCGCCCCATGCCGGTATGGGGACGCAAACGCAAACTGACCTCGACGTGGCGCCGCCCCAAACCATATGGTTGCGATCCGACGAACCACCGCTTAGATGCGCGTCGAGCCAGCATCCGGACGGGTGGCCGAGTGGTTTAAGGCAACGGTCTTGAAAACCGTCGTAGGGGTAACTCTACCGTGGGTTCGAATCCCACCCCGTCCGCCACTGCATACAACCCGAACGCACTCGGAGATCAGTTCGCCTTCCCCGGTGGAATGATCGGCATCGGGAGCGGGGCGACCGGAACACCTTCGTCGACCAGCGCCTTCGCCTCTGCAAGGCTGGCCTGACCGTGGATGGTCGCCTGTTTCTCGTCCCCGAGATGCATCGCGCGTGCGCGGTCGGCGAACGCGGTGCCGACCCATTCCGAGGATTCCAGCGCCTTGGCCTGCCGCGTGGCTAGCATCTTCATCGCCGCCTTGACCGCTTCCGGGGTCGGCGCCGCCGGCTTGCTATTGCCCTTGGCCGGGATCGCAGGCGCCATCACCGCCTTGGGATCGTGCCATCGTCGCAAACCGGACAGCGGACATGGCCCGCCGCGCGCTGGCTTTCGTACGCTTCGCTGGATCCGAACCACGCCTCGAACACATGGCCACCACCGCACTTCAGGTCGAATACGATCACTCGACGATCGAGACGGGCGGAATAGTCCGACGATGCGCGATAACCGGAATACGCGATCGCACCTGCTCGATCCGAGCGACGTCGATCTCCGCGAACGCCAGCCCTGCGCCCTCACCCATGTCGAGCAGCACATCGCCCCATGGATCGATCACAAGCGAATGGCCGTGTGTTTCGCGTCCGTCCTCGTGAACGCCGGTCTGCGCCGCTGCAACGACGAACGCGCCTGCTTCGATCGCCCGCGCGCGTAGCAGGATTTCCCAATGCGCTGCGCCAGTCGGGCGCGTGAACGCGGCTGGGACCGACAGGATAGCGGCGCCCGCATCGCTCAACGCGCGATATAGGTCGGCGAACCGGAGGTCGTAGCAGATCGACGTGCCGAGCTTGCCCGCGGGCGTGTCGACGACCGTCGCCGTCTCACCCGCGACATAGGCTGACGATTCCCGCCAGCTTTCCCCGGACGGGAGGTCGACGTCGAACAGATGAAGCTTGTCGTAGCGCGCGCGGATCGCGCCGCTCGGGTCGATCACGAACCCACGGTTAGCGAATTTACCGTCCGCGCGTCGTACGGCAAGCGATCCCAGGTGGACCCAAATGTCGGCCGATGCCGCAGCATCACGGACGGCCGCCAGCACCGGGTCATTATCCTCGGAGACGATCGAGCCAGCCGCGCGAGACCGATCGCGGTCGATCAGTCCCGACATTTCGGGGGTGAACAACACGACCGCACCAGCAGCGCCCGCCTCCCCGACCGCTTCGACCAGCGTCGCGGCGTTGACGGCGGGATCGATCCCGCTCGTCATCTGGAGGACGCCGATCTTCGCCATCAGGCGAGAAGTGCGTCGAGGCCGCCCTTCGCGTCGAGTGCCGCCAGATCGTCCGATCCGCCGATATGCTTACCGTCGATGAAGACCTGCGGCATCGTCATGCGGCCGCCCGACCGCTCGACCATCTCGGCCTTTTTCGGGCCCCCCATCGTGACGTCGAACTGCTCGGGCTCGACCCCCTTCGATGCGAGGAGCTTCAGCGCGCGCGTGCAATACGGGCAGAACGCCTTGGTGTAGATTTCGACTTTAGCCATGAAGCGGGAAATGTGGTCTCGGTTTGCCGTTGTCAATCGTCAGACGCCGGCAAGACCCGCGCCCAGCACAGGATCACGACCGATCGCGCGCCCGCCTTGAGCAGCGCGCGGGTACACGCGTCGGCGGTCGCGCCACTGGTGTAGACGTCGTCCACCAACGCGATCGCCCTGCCCCGCACGCGGTCGCGCGACGGGACCGCGAACGCGGCCGACACCGCCTTTGCTCGCTGTCGTCCGCCGAGCCCGCGCAACAGGATCGTCCGCCGGGGCCGCGTCAGAACGGTGCGATCGTGCCCTACTCCCGACAGCTTCGCGATGGCGTCGGCGATCAGCGCCGCCTGGTTGAAGCCGCGCGACCATATTCGCCAGCGGTGCAGCGGCACCGGCACCAGCAAGTCGACCTCGTCCGGCAACAAGCGCCGCAGCTGTCGCGCCATGGTCTCCGCAAAGGCGATACGCCCCCCATACTTCAGGCGCAGCGCCAGCGTCCGCGCGATCGGACCGTAAGCGACGGCAGCGCGGACGCCGGCATGGCGCGGCGGATCGGCGAGGCATGCCGCACATCGTGCGTCGTCACCGCGGTCGAATGCGAAAGGTTGGTTGCAGCCGGCGCACCAGGGCGGCCCCAGGAACCGCAATCCCGTCCAGCAAATCGCGCAAAACCGGTGATCCTCGGCAACCGGCGTGCCGCAACCGGCGCACCGTGGCGGCAAGGCGATCCCGGCGATGAAGCGGAACGGGGCGAGTATCTTCATCCAGCCCCCCATGAGTGCCAGCCCTTGTCCGAGGCGGGCGACCACGGCACAAGCGAAGACGTGTCCGATATCGTTTCAGAAAACTCCGCCCCCGAGATCTTCGACCGCGCCGCGCGCCGTGTCCGCCGGGACCGCGCCGCGCCGGGGTATGCCGAGCATGACTTTCTGCGCGCGACTATGCTCGACGGGATCGGCGAACGGCTGGATGCGGTGACGCGAGACTTTACCGACATCCTCGATCTCGGCTGTTTCGACGGCGCCTTCACCCCGCCGCCGGGCGCCCGCGTGGCACGCTGCGATGCGGGGTTCGCGTTTGCCGCCAAGCCGGACGGCGTGCAAGCCGACGAGGATCGTCTCCCCTTCGCCGATGCCTCGTTCGATCTCGTTGTAAGTGCCGGCGTACTCGATCAGGTCAACGACCTGCCCGGTGCGCTGACGCTGATCCGCCGCGTGCTGCGTCCTGACGGCCTGTTTCTCGGCGCGTTCGTCGGTGCGGGGAGTTTGCCGGCACTTCGCAGCGCGCTGAGGTTCGCGGAAAGCGAGCGGCCTGCCGCGCGTCTCCACCCGCAGATCGACGTACGATCCGCCGGCGACCTGCTGATGCGTGCGGGGTTCGCCTTGCCCGTGGCCGATGTGGAGACGCTCGACGTCGGGTACCGCGATCTCGGCCGGCTGCTCGGCGATCTGCGCGGAATGGGGGCAAGCAATATCCTCGCGCAACGCCAGCCCCTTTCGTCGGGCACCCTCGGTCGAACCATGACGGCGTTCGCCGACGCGGCCGACGATCGCGGCCGTACGCACGAGACGTTCCAGATCGTCTTCCTGACCGGCTGGTCGCCCGATCCTTCGCAACCCAAACCGGCGCGACGCGGTAGCGCGACCGCTTCGCTCGGCGACGCGCTGCGACGTTGAGCTAGCCGATCATCCCCTCTCCCTCGACACCGCGGGCGAGGATAGCGCCCATCGACTCGAACAACGAATCCATCGCGACTGGCTTGAAAATCACATCGTCGGCACCCGCTGCCAGACAGCGCTCGCGCAGGTCCGGGGCGATGTCGGCGGTCACGACAATGATCGGGACCTTCGCCTTGGTATCGCCGCGTCCGCGGATATGTTTGATGGCGGTGATCCCATCCATGCCGGGCATCCGCAGGTCGACGAGTATGATCGCGAAGTCCTGCTCGTCGATGATCTCAAGCCCACGTTCCGCACTTTCCGCCTCGACCATCGCCACGCCCGCGACATCGAGCATATCCTTGACGACGCGGCGGTTCATCCGGTCGTCCTCGATGAACAAAACGTTCACCACAGCCCCCACTTAACATAGGTCAAAGGAGGATATATCGTGGCCATATGGCGGCCTCTACGCCTCATGCAGCATGCGATACAAGGCCGGGATTAGCACCGCTCGTCGATACCGATCCGTCGAACATCATTGCGATCAATGCGCCACCGCTGACCGGCTTAGCCACAACCCGTGTGATCCCCGTCCGCAACAGTTCCTCGCGCTCCGCATCTGCGGCAACCGGCCAGAGCAGCGTCGTCTCCGCACCCGCAACAGACGCTGCTTCGGCGATCCTCGACAGTCCGCCGAAGATGTCATCGCCGCGCACCGTCGCATCGTCGATCAGCACACGCACGACGTCACCATCGGCAAGGCGCGCAACAGCCTGGTCGACCGATGCCGCAAACGCGATCGGCCCGCCGTGCGGTGCGAGCAAAGTCTTGAACATGCTGCGCGTGATCGGATTGCGATCGACGATCAGCGTGCTCGGCCGCGTATCGGTCTCGACGGCCTCGATCGCCGTTGGTTCAGCGCGCACCAATGGCAGGACTAGCGTAAACGTCGCCCCCTGCCCAACGGTGCTGCTGACGGATACGTCCCCGCCCATGGCACGCGCTAGGTTGCGGCAGATCGACAGCCCCAGTCCCGTCCCGCCGAATTGTCGGGTCGTCCCGGCATCGGCCTGACGGAACGATTCGAAGATCTCCTCGATCTTGTCCGCGGGGATGCCGATCCCGGAATCGGTGACGGCGACACGCAGCCGGTCGTCGTCGCCGACGTCTATCCTGAGCGTCACGTGACCCGCCTTGGTGAATTTCAGCGCGTTCGACAGAAGATTGAACACGATCTGTCGGACTCGTGCCGCGTCGCCCATGATTATCGCGGGGCAGCCCCCGACATCGACGGTGAACGACAAGCCTTTCGCTCGCGCCTGCTCCTCCCACATCCTCGCCGCGTCGGTCACCGTCGCGCAAACGTCGAAGGGCGCGGCCTCGATCGTCAGATTGCCGGTTTCCATCTTGGCGATGTCGAGGATGTCGTTGACCAGCGCACGCATCGTGATACCGGCGCCATGCACCACGCCGAGCCGATCGCGCATGTCAGACGGTAGTTTCAGATCGGCCAGCATCACCTGCGTCATGCCCAGGATACCGTTCAACGGCGTTCGGATCTCGTGACTGGTCGTTGCGAGGAACTCGGTCTTGGCCGCCAATGCCTTGCCCAACGCGCTGTTGGTGATGGCCAGATCGTCGTTCGCCGCCCGGACCTGATCCCGACTCCGGCGGATCGTAACCAGCCCAATCGCCAATAACGCGATCACCACCGCGACTGCCCCCGCCACCCCGAGAAAAATATTACGCTGAGTCTGCGCTCGGGTCCGCTCGAACGCGATGCTACGTTGCAGTTCGGCCGCCTTGAGTTGACTGATCTTCAGTTCCTGATTGGCGAAATCGAATCGCGCCGCCATCAGCGCCGTTTTAGTATCCGTCGCCAGCTTCGTGCCGGCGTCGTCCAGCCGCTTCAGCGCGTCGAGATGCACCAGCGCCGACTTGGCATCGCCCGTTTTCTTGAAGATATTGTACGCCGTGTCGTGGAAATCGCGATACGACGTGCCCGTCGTCTTCGGATCTATCCCGATCAATGCGCTTTGGATCAGCCGATTGGCGCGCGGCAGGTCGCCATGCTGCAACGCCGCCTGCGCCGCCGTCGCAGTCAGCCGCCCGGCGAGGCTTGGGTCGCTGGGATCGGCCGTCGCCCGTCCATTCGCGATCGCCCGGTCTGCGAGCGTGAGATTGCCGAGCTCCAGCTGAACGCGCGCGATGTTCATGTAGATCAGCTCGAGCAGATTTCGGCTGTTTAGCCGCTTCGCTAGATCAAGCGCCTGCTTGAATTGATCCGCCGCCTTTTTGTACTGATGATCCTCCGCAAAAACCAAGGCACGGTTGTTGTAGACCGACACCGCAATATTGATGTCACCCTGATAGATATCGAGCGCTTGCTGATAATATCGATCCGCGGTCTGGGGATCCTTCGCCTGCGTATAAAGCAACGCGATGAACACCAGCGCACGCGATTGCCCCCTGGCGTCGCCGAGCTTTCGGTAAATGCTGAACGCGACTTGATAGTCGATCAGCGCGTTGCCGACATGGCCTTGGTAGCTGTCGAGCCAGCCCATCGATATCAGCAGGTCTGCATGCAGCTTCGATCTCGGCTGAAACCGCTTTACCGATGCCAGCGCGCGCCGGACGAGCGGATCCGCCTTGTCCGGGTCGTTGATGCGGAGATTGGCTTCGCCCTGCAGCCACTGCGCAGTGGCGATCGCGATCACCCGCGCTTTCTCGCTCGCAATCTGTGCCCCGTAGCGTTCCGCGACGATCGCCTTTGGCAACGCCTTCGCGGGATCGATCAGCATCGTCGCATTGGCATCGGCCACGGTTACCTCGTAGCGGCCGACGGCGGTGTCGGTAACGGCAACATCAGGCGATTGTGCAGACCCGGCCGAAGCTCGACAGATGATCGACAATGTTATGACGGCGACCGCCACGGTCCGCCGGTATCCCGTCATTTTCAACCGCGCTTCCAGACGGTCGCCAGCCGGTTGAACGGCGCACGAATATCCGCCGCCATCGCCTGGTATTTTCCGTCGTCAAGGAAATGGATCAGTGCGTCGAGATTGATCGGCCTGCTGATGAGAAACCCCTGGATCATGTCGCAGCCCATCACGGACAGCAACGCCATCGCAGCGTGACTCTCCACTCCCTCGGCAACGACCTCCATTTCAAGGGCATGCGCGAGATCGATCGTCGAGCGCACGATCAACGGATCACGATTCGAACTCGTGAGTTGCGTCACGAAAAGCTTGTCGATCTTCAGTTCGCGTGCCGGCAACTGCTTAAGATACGCTAGCGACGACAAGCCGGCTCCGTAATCGTCGATCGCGATGACGATCCCGATATCCGCGAATATCTTGAGGTTCGCGATCGCGCTTTCCGGGTCACGGATGACTGACGTCTCCGTGATCTCAAACCCGAGTTGCGCCCCGCTCGCCTGCACCAACTCGCAGGCGCGACGAACGAAGCGCTTGTCGGCGAGCAATGCCCCCGCGATGTTGATGAAAATCCGGAGGTCGTGACCACTGGCAGCCAGCGCCTTCTGATCGGCAATTGAACGGCGGATCGTCCACAACGTGAGTGCGACGATATCCCGCGACTCCTCGGCCAGAGGAATGAAGTCGTTGGGCAGCACGAGCCCACGTGTCGGGTGGTTCCAGCGGACCAGCGCCTCGACGCTCGTGACCTCCTGGCGACGGAGATGAACCTTTGGTTGGTATTGGAGGAACAGTTCCTCCTTTTCGATCGCACGCGTCAGGTCCAGCGATAGCTCAGCACGATCCATTGCCGCCGGGTTGCCGGTCACGTCCCGCGCGATCGTGATTCGTTCGGCCCGGGCTTCGCGCAACGCGTGCTCGGCCTCTTCTATGAGCAGGACCTCGTCGCGGTGCGCCGAGGCAGCGGCAGCACCCAACTGGATATGGATCACATACGACTCACCGTCGATGTCGAACGGGTCCTCGAACGCAATTTCCAGCGCGGCGATCGCAACGTCCAAGGCTAGCCGTGCCTCGCTCTCGAAGACGATTTCCGCGGTGTCGCGTCCCGCGACCATGACCCTGGCGTCGGGCAGCGTATCGGCGATCCTCGCCGCGACATCGACTATCACGGTGTCCGCCCTCGATCGTCCGAGATGACGGCGCAACACCGCAAAATTCGCAACCTCGGCGAGTACGAGAAACCGCCAAGACCCTTGTGAGGCCTGGAAAATCGCATCCCGCGTGCGCTTTATCGATAGGTCGGCGTCCAACAGCCGAATGCCCCCTAAATGCGGGCTGCCTTCGACCTGACCGTGCGGAATGTGGCTCATCCCACTCCGAATAGCTCGGGCGCATAAATATACCCTTAAGCACCTAGCACGCCTCAACGCCAAGAAGATGGTTAACAAGTTACAAATGTTATTGTTTAACGCTTCATTAACCGATATCCGGGACCGGCACCTTCTCGGTGCCAATTAGGGAGCAAAACATGCTGAAGCTCATTATCGCGCTCGTTTACGGCGAAGGCATTCGCCCCTGGTGAATGCCAGTCGGCTCGAACATTGCGGACGCGTCGAATAAGGGCGCCCCTCGGTGTTCGGGCCGACACTTTATAGTGGCTGATGCCTGGACCGTGCGTGTCGGTGCGAGCAGGCGCTGCAACACGGTGAGTTTACTGGATAGTTTTCGCATCGCTGATGCGTAGACCCGCTTCGGCAACACCTCACGCTCATCCTAAATGGGCCGACTGTTAGTCTAGGCTCAAGACGATACCATCAGGCGGTAACTTCCTCCCGCCGTGCACGAGCCTGCACCGGGTTCGAGAACCGCATCGCATCATCGATCGAGCCGAACTTGAGCGCGAGCACGTCCAGGGCGTAATTCTGGTTCAGCTTCCACGGCTTGCGCTCTCCCTGCGTCGGTAAAGCCGCAGCGGCGCGCTGCACGTACCCCGATGTGAAATCGAGGAACGACTCGCTCTTCATGGTCGGATCGTCGTTGAACGGCGTTGCCTGCCGCAGGCCGCGCTTCTTCATCGTGTTCAACAGCCGGCACATGTAGATCGCGGTCAGGTCTGCCTTCAGCGTCCACGACGCGTTGGTGTAGCCGAAGGTCGAGGACAGGTTCGGCACACCGTCAAACATCATCCCCTTGTACTGCAGCCGCCCGGCGAGCTCGATCGGCTTACCGTCGAGGCTGAACGCGACCCCGCTCATCAGTTGGAGTTCGAGGCCCGTCGCAGTGACGATCACGTCCGCGGGCAGGTCCTTGCCCGAATCGAGCCGGATGCCCTCGGGCGTGATCCGTGCGATCGTGTCGGTGACGATCGAGGCTGTGCCGGCGTTGATCGCGGCGAACAAGTCGCCGTCGGGGACAAGGCAGACGCGCTGGTCCCACGGGTTGTAGCGCGGGGTGAAATGCGTCGCGACGTCGTAATCGGGGCCCAGCTGATCGCGAACCATGCCGATCATGCGCTCCTTCACGACGGCGGGCTTCTTCCGTGCCATCCGGTAGAAGAACATGCCCATCAACACGTTCTTCCAACGCGTGATGCCATACGCAGCCTTTGCCGGCAGTTTCCCGCGCAGCCAGTTCGCCACGCCGTCCTCGCCCGGTCGCGCGACGATATAGGTAGGCGAACGCTGGAGCATCGTCACGTGTGCCGCGGTCTTCGCCATCGACGGTACCAGTGTCACGGCGGTCGCGCCGCTGCCGATCACGACGACTCGCTTGCCGCTATAGTCGAGGTCCTCGGGCCAGAATTGCGGATGGACGATCTGCCCGGCAAAGCTGTCCGCGCCCTCGAACTCGGGCGAATAGGCCTTGGCGTAATTGTAATAGCCCGCGCACATTGAGAGGAAGTTACAGGTCAGCGTTACCGGGCCGTCGGGTCCGGTCGCCTTGACCGTCCAACGCGCGTCCTCGGTCGACCACGCGGCGGACTTGACGTGGTGGCCATAGCGGATCTTGCGGTCGATGCCGTACGCTTGCGCCGTTTCCTCGACATAGGCGCGGATCGAGGGGCCGTCGGCGATCGATTTGGCCGCCGTCCAGGGGTGGAAGACGAACCCTAGCGTGTGCATGTCCGAATCGGAGCGGATGCCGGGATAGCGGAACAGGTCCCACGTCCCGCCCATCGACTGCCGCCCCTCGAGGATCATGTAGCTGCGGTCGGGGCAACGCGTCTGGAGGTGGTAGCCGGTGCCGATCCCGGAAATGCCGGCGCCCACCACGATCACGTCGACATGTTCGGTCATGCTGCATCCTCACGCCCCGGCGTTACGCCGTAGGTTTCATAACCGAACCTATCCTGTTGTGATCTTTACTCAATAGTCCTTCGTATATTTCACGCTCGCGCTCTGCCCGCCGCTCGATCCCGCGGCCGACAACAGGCTGAGTGCCTTGGTCAATGCGATCTCGAGCTGGGTCGAGGTGAAGCCCTTCGCGTCGGTCACGATCTCCACATAGATGTTCTTCGTGATGTACTTGCCAGCAGCCAGGCTGGTGCCGCGCCCCGTCGCCGAGTCGGCACCGAGCACGCGCAACCGGTCGAACCCGGTCGCCGAGCGGAGCTTGCCGAGCGGGTTCAGGCCACCGCCACCCGACCCGCGCAGCGAGTTCAGCGCGGACGCGAGTTGGATCGCCTCGGTCGCCGACAGGTTGGCTGGGCTCGATCCGAACAACAGGCGGCTGAGTACTTCGTCCTGCGGCAGGACCGGCGTCGAGGTGAACGCGATCTGCGGCTTCTGGCCGGTCCCGGTGACGTTGATGACGACGGTGATGTCGCTGGTTGTCGTAGTCGCCTGGATGTTGATGTCGGGATCGGTCAGCGCGCCGCCACGGAAGCGGATCTGGCCCTTGTTCACCTCGAACCGCTTCCCCGAGAACGAGTAGGTGCCGCGGACCACGTCCATGCCGCCGGTGACGATCGGGGCGGCGGATGTGCCGCCGATGTGCATGTCCATCTCCCATTCGGATTCGAGGCCCATGCCCGAGACGAACAGCTGGTTCGGCGCACGAACGCGAAGGTCGAGCTTGAACTTGCCGATCGCCGGCACGTCCGAGCGATCGGTCGAGACCGGCGTGCGGATGTCGCTCTTGCGACGCACGCCCGTCAGCTCGGGAACTTCGGCCTGGCCCTGACGGATGATCTGGTAACGCGCCTCGGGGATCTGGAGATCGCCCTGGATCAGGCCGCCATCGCGTCCGTTGGTGAGGTGGACCGTGCCCGTAGTCGTGGCGCTGATCGCGTCGCTCTTGGCGAGCTGCGCATTGTTCAGCGTCGCGCGGATGTCGATGGGGAAACCGCTGTCCGCCGCGAACCCGATCGTGCCCTGCGCTTGCAGAGTGCCGTCGCCGGCCTTCGCATTGAGCTGGGTCAGCTGCAACTCGGTGTTCGAGAACCGCCCGGCGATCCGCATCTGCGACAGACGCGTGCCATAGGTCTCGTTGTCGTAGGTCAGGTTGTCGGCCCGGACGACGCCGTTCAACTGCGGCGCGGACAGGCGCCCGGAGAAGTCGGCGGCGACCGCAATCGGCCCCGACAATTGCTGGTTCGGGATCGCGGCAAAGCTGAACAGCACCGCGGATGGGCCGTTATAGCGGATCCCGCCCGACAGCGGCGCGGCCATCAGGCGCGTGCTCCACGAACCGTTGCCGGCTGGCAGCGGTCGCAGGTTCGCGACCATGCGGCCGATCACCGACGTCCCGCGACGCACCAGCGCACGACCGGTCGCACCCTCGCCGCCGAGCGTCCCGGCGAATACGATGTCGACGGGGTCGGAGACGGCGGCGAGACCCGAGCGCGTGAAGTTGGTGACGGTCACGCGTGCGTCGGCGGTCGGCAGTGCGGCCGAATTCGCCTGCGAGAAGTCGAGGCTTCCGGTCGCCTTGCCGCCGATCCCGAGGTTCGGGACCAGTGCGGACAACGTTGACAGGTCGAGGCGATCGAGTCGGACCTGTGCGTTCGTGCCGCGGCCGTAGCTGCCGGCCAAGCGCGCCGAGCCACCGCCTGCGCCACCGAAGTCGATCCGGGTCGGCGACAGGCGATACTCGCCCTTCACCGCCTGGATGCGCGCCGGGTTGACCGTGCGGAAGTCAATGCCGTTCGCCTGGCCCTGTGCGGCGACGAGGTAATTGTTGGGGCTGAGCTTTGCATTGACGGCGAGGCGGAACGGGACGCCGTTCGAACCGGTCAGCAGCGCCTGCGCGGTGCCGTTGCCGCCGACATAGTTCACCTTTGCGCGTGCCGCCGAGAGGACGATCGCGCCGTAGCGCATGTCCGCGACCTGTGCGTCGGCGACGATCTGTGGCGTCGGCGTCAGCACCGCGGTGGCGTTGACGATCGCGCGGCCGATAGTGAAGTCGACCATGCCGGGAATCTTGGCGCCGTTGGCACGCGCCGCGACGTCGGCACGCTGATAGCCGCCCTGGTTGGCGAGGCGGACATTGCCCGACAGGCCCTGCCCGGCGAACTGGAGCGCACCCGCGAACGGACCTGCGGCGGTCTGCACGATCCGGCCGCTTCCGACGATTCCGGCGAACACCACGCGGCGCACGTCGACCGCGAGTTGCGCGCCCGGCTTGACCAGCACGTCGGCAGTGAACGGCCCGTAATTGGTGCCGCCGCTCGCGGTGACGGCATAGGCGCCGCCACGGCCAACAATCCGCGCGTTGAGATTGACGAGGCCGACGCCCACGCCCGGACGCGGTGCGCGCAGGACGACAACGGGGGCCGTCGCGCTGCCCGTGACGCGGGCGGACAATGGGCCATAGGCGGTGGAATACGCATCGGCGTTCACCAGCACGGCGCCGGTGGCCGGATCGAACCGGCCTTCGCCGCTGGTCACGCGGAACTGTGGCGCGTTCATCCGGAGATTGCGGAAGGTGACGATGCCTTCGGGGCTGTAGCCGATGTCCGAGCGGACGATCGCGTTGCCGCCGAGGAAGCTGCGCGCGCCTTCGTTGAAGATCTGCGAGGTCTGCGCGACGACGCGACCGGTGATCCCGAAGCCACCTTTGGGTCCCGGCACCAGCTTGGCGTCGGTCGTCAGGTTGACGATGCCGATCCCGTCGACGCGGTAATTGTTGATCCGCCCCTTCAGCGCGCCGGTGTAGCGCCCGGTCGACAGGTTCGCGACGACCACCGCGGTCGCATCGATCTTGTCCGACCGGATCTTGAGGTTGTCGGAAAGGACATTCACGCCCGAGATCGCGAAGTCGCCGTCGATCGCGACGTTCGTGGCGAGCCCGCCGACTGCCGCGTTCAGACCGGTCACGCGACGTGCGCGCGCCTTCACCGGCACCAGGATGCGGTCCGAGTTCACGCGTGCGAGACCCTCGGCATAGAGGTTCTCGACGCCCATGTCGCCGAACGCGATCGTCGCGGCGCGGACCTTGTAGTCGACCGTCGGCGTCGCGAACGCGCCGTCGAGGACGACGCGTGCCGTGACATCACGACCGCGCAGGTTCGGCAGGATCGCGCCTGGCGTCAGCAGCTTTGCGTTGACGGCAAAATTGCCGAAACGGCTGTTGGCGAGATCGATCAGGCCACCGGCGTCGACCGCAAGCGCATCCGACTTCAGCGTCATCCGCGTGTCGGCCTTACGGTCGTTGAGCGTGGTATCGATCGCGACGTCGAGTTGTGGCGACGTCAGACGCTCGACCGGACCTTCGAGATACAGGCCGGGCCGCGTCGAGCCGCGGACTTCGATATGACCGTTCTTCGCGGTCAGGCCGAGGTTGGCCAACTGTCCGCCGCCCAAAGTCGCGACCGCGCGACCCTGCCACGAGGCCCAGCTCCCGCGACCATCGACGGTTGCCGTCAACGGTGCCTTGAACGACCCCATCGTCGAGACGACGCCGCCGACCGGCGCGGTCAGCTTGACGTTGACGTCGAGCTTGTTCTGTTCGGGCACAGCGTCGAGCTTGAGCACGAGGCGATCGCCACCGGCGATGCCGGGGCCGGTCAGCGCGGTCGCGTTGGTGGTCAGTTGCGCGCGCTTGTCGGCGATGTGGACCGCACCGTCGATCTTGACGATATGCGTCTGGCCGGTGACCGGCTTGGCGATCAGGAAGCGATCGATCACCAAACGGTTCACGTCGATGTCGAGATCGGGGAGCAGCGGCGCGTTCGGGTCGGTCGGCGTTGCGTTGAGTATCGGGCGGCGCTGCAGCGTGACCAGCGGCGTGGTCAGCGAGCGCACGTCGACATGGTTCTTGGCGAACGCGAATGGGCGCCAGTCGACGGCGAGCTTCGGGCTGGTCAGGAACACGCCCTTGGGATCGGACACGCGCACGTCGCTGAGCGTCATCGCGCCGTAGATCGAGCCGTCGATCCGACCGACCTTGATATTCAGCCCGGACGCAGTGGTGTAGCCGCCGATCTGGTCCGCGACGAGACGCCGGCCCGGATCGGTGTTGATCCCGAACAGCACGATCAGCACGAGCGCGACCAGACCGACGACCAGGATCGCCAGCCATTTCAGGATGCGCTGCCACAGCGGGCGCCGCTCGACGATCACCGTTTCCTGCGTCGTCTCGACGTGCGGAGTGCCGTTTTCGGCCATCAGAATGCCTGCCCGATCGAGATATAGAGGGCGATCTTGCCGTCGCCCTCACGTGGGTTCAGCGGCGTCGCGACATCGAAACGCATCGGGCCGAAGCTGGTATAGAAGCGCCCGCCGATGCCCGCGCCGTAGCGCAGGGACGACAGGTTCGGCGTGCTGCTCTCATAGCTGTTGCCGGCATCGATGAACGGCACGATGCCGAAATCGCCGAACCGGTAGCGGGCCTCGAGCGCGAATTCGTTGAGCGAGCGCCCGCCGACCGGATCGCCGTTGGGATCGAACGGCCCGAGCCGCTGATAGCCATAGCCGCGCACCGATCCGCCGCCGCCGCCATAGTAGCGCCGCGATGGTGCAAGATCGTCGCGCGAGACGCCCTGGATCGAGCCCGCCTTGGCGCGCCCGGCGATGACGATGCTGCTGGAGACGGGGTAGTAGAACGTCCCCTCGATCATCGTCCGGATGTACGGCTTGACCGAGCCCTGGACCGACGTCTCAGGGCTGAGGTTGAGCGTCAGGCGATACCCCTTGGTCGGGTTGAGCAGGCTGTCCGAACGATCGAACTTCACCTGGCCCGGCAACGCGACGATGCCGTAGGTGCGGCGGACGTTCTCGCCGCGACCGAAATCATAGACGCTTTCGTTCGTACCGACGAGCTCGCCGCCATAATAATAGGTCAGCGGCTTCTGCCAGATCGGCGTGGAATCATAGCTCCAGCGGACGCCGACACTGGTCGTGAACGCGTCGTACGCATCGTAATTCGAATGGTTCGCGCCTGCGGTCAGGCTGAACGTCTTGTCGCGCTTGCCCGCATTGGCACGGCGGAACGTTCCCGACAGGCCCTGCTCCTGCGTACCCGCGATCACCGATCCGATCAGCGCGCCCTCGTACGGGAACAGGTTGCGGTGCTGCCACGTGCCTTCCGCGCGGAAGCCCTGCCCGGTCGAGAACCCGACATTGCCGCCGAGCGAGCGCGGCTTGCCCTCGCTCTGGCGGACCAGCAGGTCGACCTGCTCGGTGCCGTCGGGGTTGATCATGCCGGTGCGGACCGGCTCGACCGACACGGTCGAGAACAGCGACGTCGCGACCAGCGCATCGCGGAGGTCGTCGGTCATCCGGTTGTCGTAGAGTTCGCCCGACTTGAACCGCGGGAACAGGTTCAGATGCTCCAGGTTGAAGACCGGATCTCCCTCGGTGCGAAGCTGCCCGAAGGACGAGCGCGGACCGGTATCGACGGGCAGCGTGTACGCGCCGGTTGGGGTCTGGTCGTCGAGCAGGATGTCGCGCTCGCCGACCTTGACGAACGGATAACCCTGCTGCGGCAGCGTCAGGCTGACATTCGCCTCCGCGCCCTGGATCCGTGCGGCCTCGATCGGATCGCCGACCTTCAGCGGTAATTGCGTACGGACGAGATCGGGCGGCGTCGTCGCGTCCGCCTTCACGGTGATCGACGACAGCGAATACAGTCGGCCGGGTTGCGCGCTGACGGTCGCCTTCAGCCGCGCGGGCTTGGTCTTGTCGGCATCGGGGATCGTCTCGATCGTCGAGATCGCGGTCGCATCGTAATAGCCGAGCGACTTCAACAGCCGCACCGCCAGCGCCTCGTCCTCACGCGCACGCGCTGCGACCTGCGTGGCGTTCGCGGCCTTGCCCTTGCCCTCGGCGAGTGCGGACAGCGCCTTGTATTCGCCTTCGAGCCCGTCGCCCGCCTTGTCGAGACCCTTGGTCGCGGTCTCGTAGCGGATCTCCGGCGCGTCCTTGTCCTTGATATCCGCCGCGGTCTGGAGCGGAGTCGTGTCGAAGCTCGACAGCGGCGTCAGCGGTTGCGCGAGTTGTGGATCGCTCGGGCCGGTTGGCGGCAGGACGTCGCCAGCGAGCGTGGTCGCGGGGGTCGTTGCCGCGGAGGGCGTCGCCGGTGTCTGGGCCGATGGAGCGGGCAGCGGCGCCATCGCTTCCAGCGGCGCATTCAGGTCAGCGCTCAACGGCGGCAGGGCGCTTTCGAACTCGGCGTCTGGCACGATCGGCGCGTCGGAGCGCGGGTCGTTCGACCGCGGCTGGTCGCTCGGCTTGGGCGCGTCGGGACCCTTGGCAGGGGCGGTACCCGGCTTCACCAACTGCGCGGAACCGACGCCCGCGAATCCCGTTGTCGACGCTACCAACGCCAGAGCGAGCCAATAATGCCGGCTGTTCGAAGCTGTCACACGATCCCCTTTACAGGCAGCGATCGTGCTCGATTCACCCCCATCTTCGTCCACGTAACGCACATAGGACGGCTTAGTTTCACAAAAATTAACCTCAGACACAGCCGATTAGGCCACCGACCGGCATGACGACAGTATCCCGTCCGGGGCGGTCGATCCGTAGCATCGCGGACGTCACGGTCGCGCCCGCCGAGATGTCGGCGCGGACCGCGACGGCCATGTCGAGCGTCGCGGTCACGTCGCCGCCGCGATATTGCGTGACGCCGCCAAAGCCGAAGCCGATCGCGGGCGACTGGGTCGTCACCGCGAAGTCGGTCGTCTTGCCATCGATCGTGAGACGTATCTGCGCGGGGTCGGCGGTCGCCATCGCGACGAGTTGGCGGCCGGCATCCATGCTCCAGAGATACGCAGCGCACCCCTTGGCGGGGAGCTTCTGCTGGCCGATCGCGCCGAGGGGACCCGGACCTGGATTCGCCCCCGGATTGGCCGCGGCCGACGGCGCCGCGGCTTGCAGCGCGAGCATAAGAGCGAGCGATATCATGGCGTCAGGCCTATCATGAACAGCCACGCGGGATAAGCCGCGATCGCCAGCAACGCGCCGAACGGAAGCGCCGTGTCCGCCGCCATGCTCCTCCCCTTGAGGTGCGCGGCGAGGACGACGCCAAGCCCGATCATGCTCGCGATGAGCAGCACGGCGGGCAACATCTGCCACCCGAGCCACAACCCGATCGCGCCGAACAGCTTGGGATCGCCACCGCCCATCCCGTCGCGGCCACGCAAATTTCGATAGCCGAACGCGACGAGCCACAGCGTTCCGAACCCGGCGAGCCCGCCGATCAACCGTTCCTGTAGCGGTGGGTCGATGCCGAGCGCGGCGCCGACGAGCCCGGTCGCGGCGAGAAGCATAGTCAGCCGATCGGGCAGCCAGAACGCGACGAGGTCCAGGCTTGCCAGCGCCAGCAACAGCCATCCGAACACCGCGCCTGCTATGCCTACCGGTCCCGGCGCAACGATCCCCGCAGCCAAGCCGATCGCAAGCCCCGCCAACTCGATCCGCCAATGCACCGGACTGATCGCGACGCCGCACCCTTTACACCGGCCACGCAGGACGAGCGCACTCAGCAGCGGTACCAGCTCGCCCGCGCCGAGCGTTCGCCCGCAGCCATCGCAGGCCGAACGCCCCTGCATCACCGATCGCCCGTCGGGCCAGCGCGTCACCAGGGCCGCGACGAAGCTGCCGATGATCGCTCCGAGCACCCCCAGCAGCACCGCCCAGAACGCAGCCTCAGACACCCGTTTTCCGCACTAGGTAGCGATACACGCCGAGGAGGTTGATCCCGAACAACACGATGTTCTGCGTGCCCAGCGCCCAGTCCCCGGTCAAGGCCGCACCGCTCAGCCAGGCGATCGACGAGCCGACGAACAGCACGAACCCCCACCCCGTCACGCGCCGCCCGAAGTCGAGCGATACCATGAAGGCGGCGATCACCCCCGACCCTGCTGCACACCATTTGAGCGTCGCGATGAGTGTTTCCATGACGGGAGGTCTAGGCGCATCCCGCGGTGCTTTGTATTGCCGCACATCAACCCCAGATACGGGGGCAGAAGAATATATGGAGAGTGAAGTGGCCGCCGATCGAGATCCCATCGTCATCCTGTCCTACGCGCGCACGCCGATGGGATCGTTCCAGGGCGCGCTCGCCGGCGCGACCGCGACGCAGCTTGGCGCCGATGCTGTGCGCGGTGCGGTCGAGCGCTCGGGCGTGTCGGCCGCGGAGATCGAGCGGATCTACATGGGCTGCGTGCTTCCCGCCGGGCTTGGCCAGGCGCCGGCGCGACAGGCGGCGATCAACGCCGGGCTTGGCGATCACGTCGAGGCGACGACGGTCAACAAGATGTGTGGTTCGGGGATGCAGGCGGCGATCCTTGCTGCGGACGCACTGGCGGCGGGCTCGGTCGACCTGCTCGTCGCGGGCGGCATGGAGAGCATGACCAACGCGCCCTACCTCTCGAAGAGCCACCGTGGCGGTGCGCGCATCGGGCACGACCGGATGTACGACCATATGTATCTCGACGGGCTCGAGGATGCTTACGAACCCGGCAAGCTGATGGGCAATTTCGCCGAGGACACCGCGCACGAATACCAGTTCACGCGCAAGCAGATGGACGACTACGCGATCGAGTCGCTGCACCGGGCGCAAGCCGCGCAGAAATCCGGCGCGTTCGACCGCGAGATCGTCTCCGTCGATATTGCGGGGCGCAAGGGCACGACGACGGTCTCGCTCGACGAGCAGCCTGCCAAGGGCGACGTCGCCAAGATCCCGACGCTGAAGCCCGCCTTCTCGAAGGACGGCACGATCACCGCCGCCAACGCCTCGTCGATCTCCGACGGTGCGGCTGCGCTGGTGATGACGCGCGCGAGCGTCGCGGAGCGGCTCGGTATCACGCCGATTGCGCGCGTCGTGGCGCACGCCGCGCATGCCCATGCACCGGCCCTGTTCACGACCGCACCGGTGTTCGCGATGCGGAAAGCGATGGAGAAGGCCGGCTGGTCGGCGTCCGACATCGACCTGTTCGAGGTCAACGAAGCCTTCGCCGTCGTCGCGATGATCGCGATGCGCGACCTTGGCCTGCCGCATGACAAGGTTAACATCCACGGCGGCGCGTGCGCGCTCGGTCATCCGATCGGCGCAAGCGGTGCGCGGATCCTCGCGACGTTGCTGTCGGCGCTGGAGACGACGGGGCAGAAGCGCGGCCTTGCTTCGCTCTGCATCGGCGGTGGCGAAGCGACCGCGATGGCGGTAGAACTGATGAACTGATCCCCTGACTCCCCCCCTCCCTGGAAGGGAGGGGCTAGGGGGTGGGTTGCCCTCCGCATCTCCCGAGCGCAGTCTGGAGGGATGGCACGTATCCCTCCCGATATGACGCGGCGCGCTCGGGAGTTTCGCAATCATCCGACTGCAGCGGAGATCGCGATCTGGCATAAAGTCGCGTATTTTCGCCCGCGGTTTACGCGGCAGTTGGTAGTTGAGCGGTTTATCGTCAACTTGGCGTGCCGGGAGGTGCGGTTGGCGGTGGAGTTCGATGGCAGCCAACACATCGATTCGGTTCGCGATGTTGCTCGCACGCGGAGGTTGGAAGCGCTGGGGTGGACGGTGATCCGGTTCTGAAACTCCGACGTTGCCCGCAATCCAGACGGCGTAGCCGAGACGATCCTGGCAAGCGTCCTCCGTCTTCAGCGGCCAACCCACCCCCGCCCCCTCCCTTCCAGGGAGAGGAGCTAGAAGAGCAGTCAGCTACAGGGGGGACGTTGCCTCCTCTTCTTGCCCCCCTCCCTGAAAGGTAGGGGCCGGGGGTTGGGTCGGCGTCCGTATCACGTAACACCGCCAGCAAAGCGCGCCCTCAAATCCTCAAGGCAAAACCTCCCCAGCCTCGACACCCCAAAGCCCCCCAACGGAAACAAACCCCGCCTGCCCCTTAACATCCATCCGACACCAGCCATTGCCGCACTGGCTCAGCCGTCCGACAACCCCCGGCGCCGCGCGCCACAGCAACCGGCTCCCCGCATCGGGCTTCTCGCGCAGGTCCACCGGCCCCGCGCCATGCACCATCGCGGTGCGCGTGCCGCTCAGCAGGTTCGCCTGCATCCAGCCCTCGGTCCCGTCGGGATCGGCGATCTTGCGCCATTCCTTGAAGATCGCGACCACCTTGATGGGGAGATCCTGGCGCTGATACAGCCAGCTCGCCGGATAGGTCCGCGCAGGGCCGGTTCGCATCCGCGCGCGCGATGCCGAGATCGATGCATAATAGGGCAGCGTGCGCTTCATCGCGTCGGCAGCCGCCACCGGGTCGGGCACCAGCGCGGTGGCAACGAAAACGGAAAGCGCGGCGGCGAGAATGCGCATGGTCATATCCTAACTGGCGAACCGAACTCCTATCGCGACGAACCGCTTTCCTCAACCGAAGTTGCGGCCCTGACGTTGACGGGACGTTGACGGGCACGAGCGCCTTCGCCAAGCCGGTCGCATGATCGACACACGCCGCTGTCCGAACCCCAAGGTCGTCGTCACCCGCGAGCTGGCCGATACGCTGATGGATCGGATGGAGGCGTTGTTCGACACGCAGAACAACCGCGCCGATGTGAAGCTCGACCGCGACGAGCTCGCCGCGGCGATGGCGGACTGCGACGTGTTCGTGCCGACCGTGACCGATGACATCGATGCGGCGCTGATCACCGGCGCGGGCGACCGCCTGAAGCTGATCGCGAACTACGGTGCGGGCGTGAACCATATCGACCTCAAGGCGGCGCGCGCACGCGGGATCATCGTCACCAACACGCCGGGGGTGCTCACCGAAGACACCGCCGACATGACGATGGCGCTGATCCTCTCGGTGCCGCGCCGCTTGGCCGAGGGCGAGAAGCTGGTGCGTTCAGGCCAGTGGAAAGGCTGGAGCCCGGGCGGAATGCTGGGCCACCGGATCGGCGGCAAGGCGCTCGGAATCGTCGGCATGGGGCGGATCGGCCAGGCCGTCGCGTTGCGCGCGCGCGCGTTCGGGCTGACGATCCATTATCACAATCGCACCCGCCTGCCCGCAGTACGGGAAGCGCAACTGGCGGCGACGTTCCATGCATCGCTCGACGACATGCTCGCCTCGGTCGACATCGTCACGATCCACACTCCACTCAACACCGACAGCCGCGACCTGATCGATGCGCGTCGGATCGGCCTGATGCGCCCGCACGTATACCTCATCAATGCAGCGCGCGGCGGGATCGTCGACGAGGCCGCACTGGTCGCTGCACTGGAGGGGGGCAGGCTCGCCGGCGCCGGCCTCGACGTCTGGGCGCACGAACCGGAGATCGACCCCCGGCTGCTCGCGCTGCCCAACGTCGTCATGCTGCCGCACATGGGGTCCGCGACACTCGAAGGCCGGATGGCGTCGGGCGAGCGCGTGATCCAGAACATCCGGATGTGGGCCGACGGCCACCGCCCGCCCGACCAGGTGCTCGACGGCTGGGCCTGACGCCGGGAAGTATAAGACGCTGGGAATTATAATCTGCATCAATCGCCGGGAACCGATCCCGCAGTGCAGCATTTGATGGGAACCCCCGGAGAAGATGGAGTTTCCACGATGAAGAAGTTTGCCGTTTCCGCCCTGCTGCTCGCATCCGCCGTCTCGATGAGCGCCTGCTCGACGCTCAATGGCGCCGGCATCGGTGCAGCCGGCGGCGCGGGCGTTGCCGCTGCGACCGGTGGCAGCGTCGAGAAGGGTGCAGCGGTCGGTGGTGCTGGTGGCGCGGTGGTCGGCACCGTCGCGGACTGATCGATCGCCGCACAAAAATGGACGATCCTCCCCCGCCAGGGGGAGGTGTCGCCGAAGGTGGCGAAGGGGGAGGACGGGGAACAGAGGTTTCGCTTTCCTCCCCCTCCGACTGGCAAGTGCCAGCCACCTCCCCCTGGCGGGGGAGGATAAACAAGTCTCTTAAACCGCGCGCATCCAGTGGGTGCGCGCTACCGTTCCGGTCAGTACCTTCGACCCGAACGCCTTGATGATCTTGGCCGCGTCCGCGCTGTTCATCAGCACGACGCGCGTTCCGCCCGAGGGCAGCGTCTCGATCGCGCTGATGATCGCGTCGTGCTTCTTGCACATCGCGATGACCTGAGCCTGCTCGACGCTGACGTTCACCGCGCGCGAGATCGGCACGACCGTGTCTGCGCTGGTCGTCACGATGCGATTACCGCGGTTGCAATGTAAGAAGAGATCGTCATGCGGCATTCCCGGCTCGGAGCGGGAGCGCAAAGCATCTCTCAGTCGCAGCCTGCCCGTACGAAGCGCCGCGATACGTCCGTATGCGCGCTATCGCCCGGAACGGCAACGACGCACGTCATCCCGCTACGTTCGCACGCGCAATAAAGCGAGACCGAACCCGACGAAGATCGCACCCGTCGCCCGGTCGAACGCACGCCGCAAGGCTGGACGCGTCAGATAGCGGGCGAGCGTCCGCCCACCGGCTGCATACATGCCGTACCAGAAGCTCTCGACCACTGCGAAAGTCACCACGAGGATCGCGAACTGCGGCGCCTGCGGTGAGGCGCGGTCGACGAACTGCGGCAGGAACGCGGCGGCGAACAATAGCAGCTTGGGATTGCTGATCCCGATCACGAACCCGCCGCGAAACAGGCGCCACGCCGACACGGTCTGAGGCAGCGCAACCGGCGACGTATCGTCGCCGACGTCGATCGGAGACCCCGCCCCGCGCCATGCCTTGACCCCGAGGAATATGAGGTACGCGACGCCGGCATAACGCAGCGCGTCGAATACGCGAGGCCACGCCGCGAGCAGCGCGGATACGCCTGCCGCGGACGCCGCCAGCACGAGCACCAGCGCGGTCAGGCACCCCGCCATCGCCGCGAGGCTGCGCCGCGCGCCGAAGGCGATGCTGCGCGTCATGACGTGCAGCATGTTGGGTCCTGGCGTCCCGCATAATAGGAACACCGCGACCACGAACAACCATCAGGCGTGTAGCGTCATTTACGGCTCCTGTTGTTCACGAGGCGGTTCGGGCGGTTCGGGCGGTTCCAGCGGGCCCGTCCGCCTGCCAGCCCCGTCACCCCAGCGAAAGCTGGGGTCTCCCCGTTTGGCGAGCGACTTGAGCCTCACGATGATACCCCAGCTTTCGCTGGGGTGACGGGGCGGCTCAGGGTGACGGGGCGGCTTAGGGAAACGGGGCGGCTTAGGGAAACGGGGCGGCTTAAGGAGACGGGGGAAGTGTTCACTTGGGAGGTGTCCGGCTCGAACGCCGGACACGGCGCCTCAATCCCCCGTCAAAATCCGATCGACCAGCTGTCCGACGCTCGGCACGAACCCGTTGGAATAAAACGGATCCTTCTTGAAGTTATATGCGGCGTGCCCCGCGAACATCAAATTCTGGTCGATGTCCCCACCATGCGCGATATCCTGCAGCGTCTTCTGGATACAGAAGCTCCGCGGATCGGCCAGCCGCCCGGTCGAGTTCGTCTCGGTATCCGCCCAGCTCGAGAACGAGCATTGCGACAGGCAGCCCATGCAATCGGCCTGATCCTTGCGGATCACGCCCTTCTCGTTCGGACTGACGAACACGAGCGTGTTGTCCGGCGTCTTCAGCGCATCGGTATAGCCCTCGCCGAACCAGCCGCGCGCGCGCAGCAGGTCGTTGCGCGTGACCCAGAAGTTCTTGCCCTTCACGCCGACGTCCAGCTGGAAGATGTGGTCGCCAGCCTCCTGCGTCGAGAACGCGATCTGGCGCTCGGACCGCGCTTCGAGCGACCGCAGGAACGGATTGCGCACCGCGGAGGAATAAAACCCGGTCGGCGAGAATTTGTGCAGCAGCACGTCGCCTTCCTCAATCTGCGTCAACGCGTTCTTCCAGCCCTCGGGGATCGGGCTCTCGCGCGTGAGCAGCGGGCGCGTACCGAACTGGAACGCGATCGTCCCCAGTTCCGGGTTGTCGATCCAGTCGTTCCAGTCGCGCAGATACCAGACGCCGCCCGCCATCACGATCGGCACGTCGTCGCTGATGCCGCCTTCGCGCATCACGTCGCGCAGTTCCTTCACGCGCGGATACGGATCCTGCGGCTTCAACGGGTCCTCGGCGTTCGACAGGCCGTTATGCCCGCCCGCGAGCCACGGATCCTCGTACACGACCGCTGCCAGCCACTCGGCCGCCTTCGAATAGGCGCGCTTCCACAGCGCCCGAAACGCGCGGCCGGAGCTGACGATCGGTAGGTAGCTCACGCCGTAGGACGCGGTGATCTCGGACAGCTTGTACGGCATGCCTGCGCCGCAGGTGACTCCGGCGACCTTGCCGCGCGTACGTTCGAGCACACCGTGCAGGATCCGCTGCGCGCCGCCCATTTCCCACAGGACGTTGATGTTGATCGCGCCCTTGCCGTCGGCGATCTCGTACGCGCGCTCGACTTGTTGGACCGCGCCCTCGATCGCGTACTGGACGAGTTCCTCGTGCCGGTCGCGCCGGGTCAGCGCCGCATAGACCTGCGGGATGATCTTGCCCTCGGGATCGTAGCTGTCGGCGTTGACCGCAGAGACGGTGCCGATGCCCCCGGCGGCAGCCCAGGCGCCGGCCGACGCGTGGTTGGTCGCGGCGACGCCCTTGCCGCCCTCAACCAGAGGCCAGACTTCCCGACCGTTATAGACGATAGGCTTCAGGCCCTTGAACACGACGTCACCTCTCCCGGAAAATACGGCCCCCTATATCGCAAGGACGCAGCGTGCGAGCAATATTACGACCTAGGTTAGCGCACCCGGACGGTTCAGGGCACCTTCGTACAGCGCGCGATAGCGAGCGATCATAACCTCTTCGTCGAATTCCGAGCGCGCCTTTGCCTGGTTCGCGGCACCGACCGAGGCGCGCAAGGCGGGATCGTGGACCAGCGCCTGCAACGCATCGCGCAACCGAACCTCGTTGGCGATCTCGGTCACGAAAGGCAGATTCTCGGGCGAGACCATTCGCGTGATGTCACCGACCGGATAGCTTGCGATCGGCAAGCCGGCCGCCATCGCCTCGACCACCGAGATCGGAAACTGCTCGCTCCGCGACGACACCGCGAGCATGTCGAAATGGCCGATGTAACGGTAGGGGCGATCCAAGAATCCTGGCAGGACCAACTTGTCCGCCATCCCCATCGCCGCGGCGGCCTGGATAATGTTCGCGCGCTCCGGCCCTTCGCCGACGATCACGAGGCGTATGCGACCCGACACGCCGCCGACCGCGCGAACGAGCGCGGTAAGGTCCTTCACCTCGCGCAGACCCGCAAGCGCGCCGATCACGACTTCCTTGGCGTTGGGCGTAAACCCCGGGATCGCCTTCGGCTCGGGCCTCTGCGCATAATAGGCCGTGCCGATCCCGTTGACGATCCGGTGGACGCGCTCGCGCGGCTGCTTCCACGTCTTCAGCGCGATGCCTTCGAGCACCTCGGACGGCACCGCCAACGCATGCGCAGCGCCCAGCGCGAGCCGCCGATAGATGTTGCGCTCGATCTTGAGCCCGTTCGCTTCGTCGGCGTTGAAGCCATCCTCGTGATGCACCAGCGGCGGCGATCCCTTGGCGAACGCGCGCCGCGCCATCGCCCCGTCGATTGCACCCCAATTATAGCTCAGCACCAGGTCGAACCGCCGCATATACTGCGCGATCGCCTCGTAGCGCGCGACCGACGGCTTGCCCGTCAGCGGCGGCGGGTTCTGCGCGATCTCGTAGCGCACCCCCTTCGCGATCGAGTCTCGCGCGCTCAGCGCATCGGGCACGCCCGACACGATGGTGTGTTTCGCGCGGTCCCCGAACGCATTCATCAACCTAACCGCCCGCGCCTCCTTGCCGCCGAGGTCGAACGAGGAGTGGAGGTGGAGGATGTTGACGGGAGCGGCCATGGCCGACGCGATGCCGATTTTCGCGAGCGCTTTCAAGGGCGCGTGCGGACTTACCGTGCGCGAGCGGCGCCAACACGACTACCTTCGATACAGTATTGCCATCGAATCGGACCATTCGCCTAAGTCTTTATATCGATAGCCAAGCGAAACGGACAATGTTCGAATTGAGTTGGATGTGACGTCACCCGTAAAACAGTTGGACCGGAATACCGGCAACAAAAGGATGACCGTTATGGCTGCCTATGATTTCGATCCAAAACAGATCCAGAGTGCTCTCGACGCCGCTGCGCAACATGCAAAGTCAGCCAATATTGCTTCGGTTAGTGCGGAGACCGACGTTTCCAATGGCGGCGCCTTGGTACTAGCCGGCGGGTGTATCAGCGTCACGGTTAACAACGGACAGGTCTGCGTCAATCTGCCGCTAGGGTTCGGCTCGATCTGCCTGCCCATTCCGTCAATCTTCCCCAGCGGAACCGCAGCGCAGGCTTGCCTCGACATCTGCACGACATGGGGCATCCCTACGGGCGTGAAGGTCACGATCTCGGTCGCTGGCCATGTCGTCGTTTCGAAGTCGTTCGGCCGCTGCTGACCCGACTTTCCAGGAGGGAGGCCGCACACTGCGTCCTCCCTCCTGGCTAGCGCTCAGCCTGCGAACACTTCCTTGGCGATGTGCGTGATCCGGCATGCCAGATCCGCCTCACCACTAGCCACCACGTAGAAGTCGCCCGCGTCGGCGATGCCCGTCGTGAAGACGACGTTGTCGAGGTACATGCTGTCCTTCAACGGCTCGGTCAGCGCCGGGTTCGGCTCCAGCAGCGCGGTATGCTCGGTCGCCACCGTGATCGAGGGATCGTCCTTGTCTAGGATCGACCAGTACGTCCGGTAAATCCCGACCACGCCCGACGGCTCCACTCCGTGCCACAGCGTCAGCCAACCTCGATCGGTCAGAATCGGAGGCGCGCCGCCGCCCATCCGCGCGGTCGCGACGGTGGCAGCGTGTGGCCGGATACCGGGCTTGTCGTGCGGCTTCCAATGCAGCGCATCGGGTGAGCGCGACAGGTTGATCGACGGCCCGCTGCGCCATTCACTGCCTGGTGGATAGGCGAAATACAGGTCGCCGAGCGGGCGGGTCTGCGCCCAATACTGGCCGTCGATGAACCCCTCGAAGATCAGCATGTCCTTGTTCTGGTGATCGAGCACGATCCCCTCGAGCTGCCAGTCGAGCCCATCGGCGGAGGAATACAACGTCGTCGAATGCCGCTCCGGGCTGACCGAGCAGGTGGTCATCAGATACCGATCCCCAACTTTCGATATCCGCGCATCCTCAACGCCGTAGCATTGGTACGAGGTGCGCGGCGCGATCGCCTTGTCGTAATGCACCGCGACGACCGAGCGCCCCTCGGCGTCGAGCTCGACCGGCAACAGCCATGACAACGAGGTCAGCGCCATCACCTTCCACCCGCCGCCGGGGATCAGGAATTTGCGGGGATCCTTGGTATCCACCATCTGCAACGGCCACGCGTCGAGCAGATATGCGCCGTCCTGCCAGCGGATCGCGTGGACGTTGCCGTTCTTGACCGGCTGCTTGAGTGCTTCGGCGACGCGGACCATCAGCAGCAGATTGCCGTTCGCCAGCCGCGTCATTCCCGGGTTGAACGCGCCGAGTACATAGGTCTCCGCGCCGACCTTCCCCGCCAGCGGCGAACGCGACAGGTCGATGTCGGCGGGGGTGAAGACGAGCTGATCGAACATGCTATTCTCCTTGGTGATACGCGGCGACGCGACCATTCATCACTACCGTCATTCTGACGAAAGTCAGGATCCAGAGCCGTGAAGGACGCCTCTCCGTTACTCTGGATCCTGACTTTCGTCAGGATGACGGGAAGGGCGTGGCGCTCGACGACATACCGCCGAGTCGTCTTGCCTATTCCCCCTCGAGCGCCCGCGGGACGATGACGATCTGCTGGATCACGGTCCGCGTCGGCTGCGTCAACACGAACTCCACCCCGACCGCGATGTCCTCCGCGCGCAGCATCTGCTCCGCCTCGATCATCTGGCGCTGCTTTTCGTCGGGGACGTCGGGGTACTGCATGTTCGAGCCGACCTTGCCCGGCTCGACCAGCGAGACCTTGATCCCCTTCGGCCCCAGCTCGCGCCGCAACGCCTCCGAGAAGCCGGCGATTCCGGACTTGACCCCGGCATACACCGTCGAGCTCGGCCCGAGGATATGCGCGCTGAGCGAACCGATGATGACGATGTCGCTGATCGGCTTCATCCGGTGCGCAGCGTGATGCGCGCTGAGCAGGTACGCGGTGAAGTCGACGGCGATCGCATAACGCAGTTCGTCCTCGCTCATCTGCGTCAGGCCGCCGGCCGCGACCGCCGCGTTGACCACGGTGATGTCGAACCCGCCGAGATACGCCTCGCCCGCGTCGAAGAACGCGCGGACCTTGTCGGGATCGGCCAGTTCGGTGACCATCCCATCGCCCTCGCCGACTTCGCGGATTCGCGCCAGCGCGTCCCGCAGATACCGCTCGTCGCGCCCGCAGATATAGACCTTGGCGCCCTCGGCCGCGAGCAGCACAGCGATCGCCCGGCCGATCCCGGTGGTCCCCCCGGTAATGATCGCACGGCGGCCCTTCAGCGGGCGGACGGTGGTGTGGGCGTCGGAGAGTTCGGTCATCAAGTATCCCGGCTTGTCAGCAGATTGGCGGCGAAATGCACGTTGAAACACTGCGCGCCGCCCTCCCCTAGGCGCGGATCGCCGCCCCCTCAAGCGCACGCACCAGCAACCGGTCGATCGGGTCCTGCAGCATCGTCTCGCTCAACGTCGGCGCGTGGCCGACGCCCGGCACCGTCACCAGTTCTGCCTGGTCGAGCGACGCGGCCATTCGCTCGGCCGTTGCCGCCGAGAGCAGATCGGATCGCCCACCCCGGACGGTTAGCGTCGGCACATCGCGGAGCGAACCCAGCGCCTGCCACATGTCAGGCCCCGCCTCGTTCCCCGGCACGCGGAAAGGCTCGGCAATCTTCAGATCGTAATCGAGCACGATCCGCCCCGAACTGTTGAGCCGGTACAGCCGCTTGGCCATCGCCAGCCAGTCCTCGATCTGCCAGTCGGGATAGACGTCGGCGTTGTTCTCCGAAACGCAGCGGGCTGCATGCATCCAGGTCGGGAAGACGCTCGCCTTGCCGACATAGCCGCGAATCCGCGACAGCCCCTGCGCGTCGATCTCCGGGCCGACGTCGTTAAGCAGCGCCGCCATCATCCGGCCCCGCGATGGCCCCGCCATCAGCATCGTCACGATCCCGCCGAGCGACGTGCCGAACGCGATATACCGATCGATACCCTGATCGGTCAGCAATGCCTCGACGTCCTGCACGTACGTCAATGGCACATACGACATCGGGTCTTTCGCGTAGGCGCTCTCGCCGCGCCCACGAAAGTCCACCGCTATCAGGCGCCAGCGCCCGGCAAGGCGCGCCGCCAGCGCATCGAAATCGCGCGCATTCCGCGTGAGACCGGCCATGCAAATGATCGGCGGCTGGCCTTCCTCGCCACCCGGATAGTCCCTCGCGTGGAGCCTCAGCCCGTCGTTGGACCACCAATAGAGGTTTTCGTAAGCGGCCATGGTTGCGTCCTTCGGGTAGCGGCCACCATATCGCCGCATGCCCATCTCCCCGCAAGCCTATCGCCCCGAAGCAAAGCTCCTCGACCTCGGCGACGGCTTCTTCGATCCCGTCGCGCCCGCCGACTTCCCCGAGACAAGGCTGCGCTTCCGCAACGATCGCGCCGCCGCGCAGATCGGAGTCGACGGGCTCACCGACGACGAATGGACGCGTCATTTCGGACGGTTCGAGCCGCTCCCCGACACGCTCCCCCAGCCGCTCGCGCTCCGCTACCACGGCCATCAGTTTCGCAACTACAACCCCGATCTCGGCGACGGTCGCGGCTTCACCTTCGCGCAGATGCGGGATGACCGAGGCCGGTTGATGGACCTCGGCACCAAGGGATCGGGCCAGACCCCGTGGAGCCGCGCGGGTGACGGCCGCCTCACGCTCAAGGGCGGTGTCCGCGAGATCCTGGCGACCGAAATGCTGGAGGCGCTCAACGTGCCGACTTCGCGGACACTGTCGCTGATCGAGACCGGCGAGGAACTCCAGCGCGGCGACGAGCCCAGCCCAACGCGCTCGGCGGTCCTCGTCCGCCTCAACCACAGCCACGTCCGCATCGGCAGTTTCCAGCGCCTCGCCTACCACCGCGACGAAGCGGGCTTGCGCAAACTCGTCGGCTACACGCTGCGCAACCTGTACGACGAGGACAGCGAAGACCCGGTCCGCCTGCTCGACCTCGTCGTCGGCCGCACCGCCCGCCTCGCTGCACGCTATATGGCGGCGGGCTTCGTCCACGGCGTGCTCAATTCCGACAACATCAACGTCACCGGCGAGAGCTTCGACTACGGCCCGTGGCGGTTCGCCCCGACCTGGGACCCGGCCTTCACCGCCGCTTATTTCGACCATCAGGGGCTCTACGCGTTCGGCCGCCAGCCCGAAGCGATCCACTGGGACGTGATGCAGCTAGCGGTCGCCCTGCGCCAGATCGCCGAGAGCGACCCGCTGGTGGCGGCGCTCGACCAGTTCGGTCCGCGCTACCAGCCCGAAGTCACGCAGGCGATCCTCTGGCGCCTCGGGGTCCGCCCGCGCGATCCAGATACCGACCGCGACCTCGTCCAGGCCACCGAACGCGCGCTCCGTACCTCGGAAGTCGGGATCGACCGCTTCTTCTTCGACGTGTTCGGGGGAGAGCTGCCCGACACTTATGCAGAGCCCTGGGACGAAGTCCGCGCCGCGCTCGCGTCGTACGAACCCCGCAAGGACCGGTCGCACGGCTATTGGTCGGGCGAACCATGCAGCATGCTGATCGACGAAGTGGAGGCGATCTGGGCCCCGATCGCCGACCATGACGACTGGACGCTGTTGACCGCGAAAGTCGCCGCGATCCGCAACATGGGAGACGCGCTCGCCTGATTAATCCTCCCCCGCCAGGGGGAGGTGGCAGGCACTTGCCTGACGGAGGGGGAGGAAAGGGCAAACGGTCGTTCCGCGTCCTCCCCCTCCGTCACCTTCGGCGCCACCTCCCCCTGGCGGGGGAGGATCGTGAGATCAGCCTTTTGCACGCCTGTGGAAACTCGTCGCGAATCAAGGCAAGAGCGGCACCATGTCCGACGAGATCATTTCCTACGAGCCAGCCACCGGCGCGGTCCTCTGGCGCCACCCGATCGGCGACGTCGATGCCGAAGTCGCCTGCGCGCGCGCCGGCTGGTCGAGCTGGGCGTCGAAACCACTCGCCTTCCGGATCGAGACGATGCGGCGCTTCGCCAACATCGTCCGCCAGCGCAACGACGCGTTCACCGACCTGATCGCACGCGAGACCGGCAAGCCGATCTGGGAAGCGCGCGGCGAGGTCGAGACGGTCATCGCCAAGGTCGACATCTCGGTCAGCGCCTATGCCGATCGCACCGCGCAGCGCCGCCTCGAAGCGACGATGGGATCGCGGATCGCCGTCCGCCACAAGCCGCACGGCGTGCTGGCCGTGCTCGGACCGTACAACTTCCCCGCGCACCTGCCCAACGGCCACATTGTCCCCGCGCTGATTGCCGGCAACGCGGTCGTCTTCAAGCCATCCGAAAAGACCCCTGCCGTCGGCGCGTTCCTCGTCGAATGCTTCCGCGCCGCAGGCGTACCGGCCGAGTGCATTCGTTTAGTCATCGGTGGCCCCAACGAGGGTAAGGCGCTCGCCGCGCACCCCGATATCGACGGGCTGCTGTTCACCGGCTCGGCGCGCACCGGCCTCGCGCTCAATCGCGCGTTCGCCGACAAGCCCGAGAAGATCCTCGCGCTCGAGATGGGCGGCAACAATCCGATCGTCGTCTGGGACGCGCCCGACCTGCACACCGCGGCCGTGCTCATCATCCAGTCCGCCTTCACCACCGCCGGCCAGCGCTGCACCGCCGCGCGCCGGCTGATCGTCGACACGAAGCTGTACGACCCGCTGATCGCCACGCTCGACAAGATGGTCGGGCGGATCATCGTCGGCGAACCGCACGCCAATCCCGCCCCGTTCATGGGCCCGGTGATCGACAACGAAGCCGCCGAGCAACTGACCGAGAGCTTCCTCGAACTGCTTACGCGCGGCGGGCGCCCGATCCGCCATCTCGAACGTCCGGTCGCGGACCTGCCGTTCCTAAAGCCCGCGCTGATCGACGTCAGCGACATCGCCGACCGCCCGGATATCGAGCTGTTCGGCCCGATCCTCCAAGTCGTCCGCGTCGACGATTTCGACGCCGCGATCGCCGAGGCGAACAACACGCGCTACGGCCTGTCCGCCTCGCTGATCAGCCAGACTCCCGCGCTCTACGATCGCTTCTGGGCGAACATCCGCGCCGGCATCGTCAACTGGAACAAGCCGACCAATGGCGCATCGTCAGGCGCACCGTTCGGCGGCATCGGCTGGTCGGGCAATCACCGCCCGAGCGCCTACTACGCAGCCGATTATTGCGCCTATCCGGTCGTCAGCAGCGAGTCCGAAAGCGCGCGTGCGTCGATCGGGATCGGCCTAGCCGACGGCTGAGACCCTCGATCCTCCCCCGCCAGGGGGAGGTGGCTGGCCCTTGCCAGACGGAGGGGGCGGTAAGAGACGACTTTGGTTCCGTGTCCTCCCCCTCCGTCGCTACGCGCCACCTCCCCCTGGCAGGGGAGGATCGTCCGGTTCGGCGACAGCCACCTTGATCTACTTAGCGCAAAAGCAATCCTACCTCCCGCCAAAGCATCATTCGGTTGCAGCGCAGCGTCCATCCGCCCATCTCCGGTCGCATGGCAAGCCTCCTAGACCCCACCGCCCGCGGGCGCGTCATCCTCGTCGGGGCGGGCCCGGGCGATCCCGGACTCCTCACCGTTCGCGCGGTCGAGGCGCTGAAGACCGCCGACGTCGTCGTGCATGACGGACTGATCGATCCGCGCGTACTAGACATCGCACCGCCGGGCGCACAGCGGATCTCGGTCGCCAAGCAGCGTGCGCGTCACACGCTGCCGCAGGAGGCGATCAACGCGCTGATCATCGCGCACGTTAAGACCGGCGCGATCGTCATCCGGCTCAAGGGTGGCGACCCGTTCGTCTTCGGTCGTGGCGGCGAGGAGGTCGAAGCGGTTCGCGCTGCGGGTCTGCCAGTCGAGGTGATCCCCGGCGTATCGGCCGCACTCGGTTGCGCTGCCGAGGCGATGCTGCCGTTGACGCACCGCGATCATTCGAGCGCGGTGAGCTTCGTCGCGGGCCAGTGCAAGGGTTTGACCGAACAGGACTGGTCCGGGCTCGCCGGCCAAGGCCGCACGCTGGTCATCTACATGGGCATCGCCACTGCGACCGAGATCGCCGACAAGCTCATGGCCGACGGCGTCGCCCCCGACATGCCCGTCGCCGTGCTCGAACGCGGCACGCTTAAAGGGAGCCGTGCGATCCGGACGCTGCTCGCTGATCTCGGCGCGATGGTCACGCGCGAGGCGGTGAAAAGCCCCGCGATCATCGTCGTCGGCGAGGTCGTCGAACTGTCGGACGCCGAAGACAAACTCGCCCGCTGGGCCCGCGTAGCAGAGGACGCCGCCGCATGAAGCTGTTGACCGGAAACGACCTTCCCACCGGCGATGTCGTCTGGTGGACCGGCAATGGCTGGTCGCGCCATATCGAGGATGCGGCCGACGTCGGCGTCGCGGGCGAAGCGATCCTCCAGGCGGAGGAAGGCGCACGCCGCGTCAACGTCCCCTATCTGATCGAGGCGACGCAGACCGACGAAGGCCCTCGCCCCGCCCACATCAAGGACCGCATCCGCGCTTTGGGCCCGACGATGCGGCCCGACCTGACTCTCAAACCCGCCGACCCCAATGCCGGCAGCTGGGTAATCTGATATGTATAAATACGACGAATACGACCAGGCGATCGTCGACCAGCGCGTCGACGAGTTTCGCGACCAGGTCCGCCGCCGCCTCTCGGGCGAGCTGACCGAAGACCAGTTCAAGCCGCTGAGGCTGATGAACGGTCTGTACCTCCAGCTGCACGCGTACATGCTGCGCGTCGCGGTGCCGTACGGGACGCTCGACGGGCGGCAGATGCGGATGCTCGGGCATATCGCGCGCAAGTACGATCGCGGTTACGGCCACTTCACCACGCGCCAGAACATCCAGTTCAACTGGATCCAGCTCGACCAGACCCCGGACATCCTCCAGGAACTGGCGACGGTCGAGATGCACGCCATCCAGACCAGCGGCAACTGCATCCGCAACATCAGCTCGGATCAGTTCGCCGGCGCCGCCGCGGACGAGGTCGCCGACCCGCGCCCCTGGGCCGAGCTGATCCGCCAATGGTCGACGTTCCACCCGGAATTCACCTACCTCCCGCGCAAATTCAAGATCTGCGTGATCGCGGCGGACGAGGATCGCGCGGCTATGCGGCTGCACGATATCGGCATCGGGCTGCACGTCCGCGACGGCGAACTCGGCGCAAAGATCTTCGTCGGGGGCGGCATGGGCCGCACGCCGATGATCAGCCACGAGATCCGCGACTTCGTCCCCGCCGACGACCTGATGAGCTATCTCGAGGCGTGCCTGCGCGTCTACAATCGCTATGGCCGGCGCGACAACATCTACAAGGCGCGGATCAAGATCCTGCTCCACGAGATCGGCCCCGACGAATATCGCCGCCAGGTCGAGGAAGAGTTCGCCGCGGTTAAGGGGCTTGGGCTCGATCCCCCGCGGGCTGAGTTGGAGCGCATCACGAGCCACTTCGGCGCGCCAGCGTTCGACCCGGACGCTGGCACGGACATCGATCGCAGCGACCCCGATTTCGCCGTCTGGCTCGACCAGAACGTCCGCACCCACAAGCAAGATGGTTACGCTATCGTAACGATCAGCCTGAAGCCGGTCGGCGGCATTCCCGGCGACGCCTCGGCCGACCAGATCGACCTGATGGCCGACCTCGCCGAGCGCTACAGCTTCGACGAACTGCGCGTCACGCACGCCCAGAACATCGTCATGCCACACGTTAATAGGCGTAACCTTCATGACCTTTGGACCGCATTGAACGAGGCCGGACTCGCCGAAGCCAATCTCGACCTGATCAGCGACATCATCGCCTGCCCCGGTCTCGATTATTGCAGCCTCGCCAACGCGCGCTCGATCCCCCTCGCGCAAAAGATCGCGACTCGCTTCGGCAGTCTCGAACGCCAGCGCGACCTAGGCGAACTGAAGCTGAAGATCAGCGGCTGCATCAATGCGTGCGGTCACCACCATGCCGGCCACATCGGCATCCTCGGTGTCGACAAGAAAGGCACCGAGAACTACCAGCTCTCGCTCGGCGGCTCGGGCGCGGAGGATGTGAGCCTCGCCAAGATCACCGGGCCCGGCTTCTCCGAGGACGGCGTGGTCGACGCGATCGAACGCGTCACCGATCGCTATCTGCAGGTCCGCGATCCCGGCGAACGCTTCCTCGACACCTACCGCCGCGTCGGCTTCGAGACGTTCAAGGAGGCGATCTATGGTTGAGTATCCGGACCAGACGCTGCTTCGCTTTCGTGACGACGAGCCGCATGACGAGCCCGCGGTAACGCTCGATTCGTTCATCGGCCAGAGCAATGCTGCCGCCGTGCGGCTGGAGGCAGGCGACGACGCACGCGCGCTGTTGCCGCAGATCGACCAACTCGCGCTGATCGAGGTGAGCTTTCCCGGCTACCGCGACGGGCGGGGCTATTCGTCCGCGCGGATTCTTCGCGAGGCGGGCTATACCGGCGAACTGCGCGCGCAGGGCGACGTGCTGGTCGACCAGATCCCGCTGATGCGGCGCTGCGGGTTCGACAGCTTCGCGCCGCAAGCACCGATCGACATCGACGTGCTGCGTGCGAGCCTGGAGCGCTACGATACGCCGTACCAGAAGGCGGCGGACGGCGCGGTGCCGGTCTGGAAGCTGCGCCATGGGTGAGCCCGCGCGCCAACTCGACATGATCGACGTCACGCCGGCGTTCACGCGCGCCGATGCGATGGCGATGCAGGAGCGGTTCGAAGGCGTCTCCGCACAGGAGATGCTGTTCGAATTGCTGGTCGGCGAGTTGCGCGGACGGATCGCGGCAGTGTCGTCGTTCGGCGCGGAGTCGGCGGTGCTGCTGCACATGGTCGCGCAGGTCGATGTCGACGTGCCGGTGGTGTTTACGAATACGCAGAAGATGTTCGGCGAGACCTTGGCGTATCGCGACGAGCTGGCGGAGAGACTGGGGTTCACGGACCTAAGGGTATTCCGGCCCGATCCGCGGTTGCTGGCGATCAAGGACAAGACGGGGTTGCGGTGGTCCTACGATCCCGATGGCTGTTGCGATCTGCGCAAGGTGGAGCCGTTGCGGCGGGCGTTGGCGCCGTTCGATGCGTGGATTTCGGGGCGGAAGGGGTTCCAGTCCGGCACCCGTACCGCGCTCCCCCGCTTCGAAGAGGACGAGGGCCGGTTGAAGATCAACCCGCTCGCGGATTGGGACAAGGCGAAGCTCGACGCGTATTTCGCGGAGCATGAGTTGCCGCGGCATCCGCTCGAGGCTCAGGGGTATCTGTCAATTGGGTGTGCGCCGTGCACGACCAAGGTCGCCCCCGGCGAAGACCCGCGCGCAGGCCGCTGGCGCAGTTTCGACAAGGTCGAATGCGGCATCCACGCGCCGACCGATTACGACCCGATGATTTGACGTCGCGGTCCCTCGCCCCTCCGGGGAGAGGGAGGGAGGAGCCACTTGGCGACGGAAGGGAGAGGGGTAGTTGGGATGCGACGTCCCGAGCCTCACTCCCCTCTCCCTTCCCACGGCAAGAGCCGCGGGCCCCTTCCCTCTCCCCGAAGGGGCGAGGGACCTCTGAGACTCAATACTCGGCTAGATCCGAGAACTTCGTGATCGTCGGATCGAACTTCATCCGGACCTTCCCGGTCGCGCCGTGGCGCTGCTTCGCGATGATCAGTTCCGCCAAGCCATACACCCGCTCCATCTCCGCCGCCCACGAAGCATGGTCCTCGAAAATCTTCGAACTATCCCCTTCCGCCGGGCGCTTGGGCTCCTTCGACGCGACGTAATAGTCCTCGCGGTACACGAACCAGACCATGTCGGCGTCCTGCTCGATCGACCCCGACTCGCGAAGATCCGACAGCATCGGCGTCTTGTCCTCACGGCTTTCCACTGCACGCGACAGCTGCGACAGCGCCAGAACAGGGACGTTGAGGTCCTTCGCCAAGGTCTTCAGCCCGCGCGAAATCTCGGAGATTTCCTGGACGCGGTTGCCGTCCTTGCTCTTGCCCGACCCCGACAGCAGCTGAAGGTAGTCGACCACCACCAGCCCGATCTCGTTGTTATGCCGGCGCTGCAACCGGCGTACGCGCGTATGTAGCGCGCCGATAGAGAGACCACCGGTATCGTCGATGAACAGCGGCAAATTCTCCAGCTCCGCCGCGGCGGCGGCAAGCTGTGCGAACTCGGTGCGGCTGATCTTACCCATGCGGAGCGATTCGGAACTGATCTGCGACTGCTCGGCAAGAATACGCGTCGCGAGCTGATCGGCGGACATTTCCAGCGAGAAGAACGCGACCTTCGCGCCGACCGAGTCCTTGGGCGCGATCCCGTCGGCCATGTCGCGCATCCAGCGCCGCGCCGCGTTGAACGCAATGTTGGTGGCGAGCGAGGTCTTGCCCATGCCCGGACGGCCGGCGAGGATCATGAGATCGCTGTGGTGCATGCCGCCGATCTTCGCGTTGATCGAATCGATGCCCGTCGTGACGCCCGATAGATTGCCGCCCGAATTCAGCGCGCGCTCGGCCATCTTAACCGCCGCGGTGGTCGCCTGCGCGAACGACTTCACCGTATTCTCGGAGCCGCCGTCGGCCGCAACCTTGAACAGCTCCTCCTCGGCCAGCTCGATCTGGGCGCGCGGATTGACCTCCTCGGAGGTGTCCATCGCGCGATCGACCAGTGTCCGCCCGACCGACACGAGCGCACGGAGCATGGCGAGGTCGTAAATCTGTTGCGCGAACTGGCGCGCGCCGATCAGGCCTGCGCCGCTGCCGGTCAGGCCGGCCAGATACGCCGGTCCGCCAAGCTCGCGCATGCCCTCATCCGCATCGAACATCGGCCGCAGCGTCACCGGCGTCACCAGCATGTCGTTGCCGCGCAGCGTCTTGATCGCGGCGAAGATGCGTCCGTGGACGGGTTCGAAGAAATGCCCCGGTTCGAGCTTGTCGACGAGGTCGTCCGCGAGCCGGTTGTCGATCATCATCGCGCCGAGCATCGCGGCCTCGGCCTCGACGTTGCGGGGAAGCTGCTGTGGTTCGGGGACCGCGGGAACGGGGAATGCGAGAGTTGCCATCCCCTGCACCTACGCGATGGACGGGTCCTCGTCCAAGCTATCGCGCCGGAATGCTGGGGATAAGTGACAGGGCGAATGTCCCCCGCTATCGAACCTGAATGGCCGACCCGCGGATCATCGACGTGCAACTCGACGAGACCAGTCTCGGCTGGCGCTCGCCCGACGTCGAGCAGGAGCGGCGGATCGCGATCTTCGACCTGATCGAGGGCAATCACTTCGCCCCGCAGCGAGCCTATGCCGACGGCTATGCGGGGCCGTACAAGATCAAGCTCCAGTCGGAGGAAGGACGCCTCGGCATCCATATCCACCGCGAGGACGACACGCATCTGGAAACGCTGGTGCTCGCGCTCGGGCGCTTCCGACGGCCGATCCGCGATTATTTCGCGATCTGCGACAGCTATTACCAAGCGATCCGGCAATCTTCCCCGGCGCAGATCGAGACGGTCGACATGGCCCGCCGGGGCGTCCACAACGAGGCCGCCGAGCTGCTGAAAGAGCGTCTCGACGGCAAGATCGAGGTCGATTTCGACACCGCGCGACGGCTGTTCACGCTGATCTGCGTCCTCCACATCCGCAACTAGAAGACCCATGGCTCACGCACTTTTGAAATTCGCGGCCGCACTGGCCGCGACCGGCTTCGTCGGTATCTGCGGCTGGACCGCCGCGACCGGCTGGCACCCCGACGTCAAACATTACCCGCTGCAAGGCATCGACCTCGCCGAGAACCCCGGCCCCGTCGAATGGGGCACGGTGCGCGCGAGCGGTGCCGACTTCGCTTACATCGTCGCGACGTCGGGTACCGACCGGCGCGAGCCGACGTTCGAGGCGAACTGGGCGGCGCTGCCCGACGCCGGTCTGCGACGCGGCGCGGTGCACGTCTATTCCTTGTGTCAGCGTGCGGACGAGCAGGCGAACGCGTTCAACACCTTCGTGCCGCGGACTTCGGACGCGTTGCCGACCGCGGTCGACATCGCGTTCCACGACGACTGCACCGCGCGGCCCGATCGCGCGACGCTGATCGCCGACATCGCGCAGTTCGTGACGATGGTCGAGACGCACACCCGGCAGCCGGTGATGCTGCGGATCAGCAAGGCGGTGGATTCGAAATACACGCTGTCCGACGCCGTCCCGCGGCCGCTATGGGCGGTGGAGAATATCCTCAAGCCCGACTACACCGCGCGGCCGTGGCGGATGTGGCGCGCAAGCGATTTCCGCCGCATCGACGGGATCGAGGGACCGGTGAACTGGGACGTGGTGGCATCATGACTGAACAAGCAACGCAACTGGTCGCCGCAGCGCGCGACGCCGCGCGCAATGCGCACGCGCCCTATTCGCGGTTCGCGGTCGGTGCTGCGGTGTTGCTCGACGACGGTACGGTCATCACGGGCGCGAACTTCGAGAACGCCAGCTACGGCCTGTCGCTATGTGCCGAGACAGTTGCGATCGCCACCGCCAGTGCGGTGGGCCGCCTCCGTGATATCGTCGCGATCGGCGTGATCGGCGGCGCGATGGATGCGGACGGCCGCGCGACCGGCTCCTCCCCTGTCAGCCCCTGTGGGCGCTGCCGCCAGATCATCAACGAAGCGGCGCAGATGGGCGGCCGCGACTTGCCGGTGCATTGCGGCGCGGCGGAAGGCGATGCGATCCGCACCTATGTCGTATCGGAATTGCTGCCTGACGCGTTCGGCCCGGCGGACCTGGGGGTCAGCTAAGCCGCGCGTCCCACGGGGCCGCCGCCAGCCATTCGCGTACGCCGTTGGGTTGCGTGGTATTCGACACGGCCAAACAACAGGTCGAGATCCTCGCGGCTGACGTCGAGCGTTTCGCCGAGATCGGCGAGCGCCTTGTCGAGATCTTCGGCCCGGAGCGCGGCTTCGGTCGGCACGGACGCCGCAACGGGCACGCGGTGCGGATAGCTATGCCCTGAAAACCGGTGGAACAGGATTCCGCACCCAGTCAGTATGATGGCGTTCAGCGCGATTGGGACAATGACGAACGCGAATCCTGCGTCGATGACGGCCGGACCTCCGACGACTGCGGTCAAAGCGACCGCACCCGCGGGCGGATGCAGCGACCGGGTCAGCGACATCATCAGGATCGCCGCGCCGACTGCGATCGGCGCCGCGAGTTCGGGTGCCGGTACGAGCATCCTGACCGTGACCCCGACCAGCGCGGCGATGATATTGCCGCCGATGACCGGCCAGGGCTGTGCCAGCGGGCTCGCCGGTACCGCGAACACGAGGACCGCGGCGGCGCCCATCGGCGCGGCGATCAGCAGGAACGCGCCGTGCGGGTGAACTACGCCCGAGCTGATCGCGCCGGTCAGGCCGATGCCGAGCACCGCGCCCAAACACGCCCGCAGTCGATCCCTGAGGTTCCCCCCTGCGAGAATAGGATCGAAGAATTTGCGCATGCGAGACACCCGGTTGACGATGCCTGGTCCATATGGCGAGATCGCCGGCAAGTCACGGCGGCCGGCCGGTCGCGAGGTGGACCGATTACCCCTGTACGGGCATTTCGTAGAAGCCGCGGAACCGTTTGCTCGGCGCGAACGCACTGGTTTGGCCGATCACGGTTTCGCCCGCTCCCATGACCAGCACGCCGCCCGGTTTCATCGCCTTGGCGATCTTCGGGAACACCTCTGCCTTGGTGTCGGTGGACAGGTACAACAGCACGTTACGGCACAGGACGACGTCGAACTGTCCGGGCGGCGCTGGGTCGGATACCAGGTTCATCCGGCGAAACGCGACCAACCCGAGCAGTTCGGGCTTCGCCACCCAATTGCTACCGGTCGTGTCGAACCAGCGGATCATGCGACGCACTGGCAGCCCGCGCTGGATCTCGAACTGCGAGAAGCGACCGGATCGCGCGCGGGCGACGGCGGCATCGGATACGTCGGTGGCGACGATTTCGGGCATGGGGACGCCACCCGTCTCGCGCCGTTCGGCGAACTGCATCGCGAGCGAAAGCGGCTCCTGACCGGTCGAACAGCCTGCGCACCAGATCCGCGCGCGCCGGCCGTCACACTCGGCTTCGGCGACCGCCTCGGCGAGCATCTCAAACACCTGCGCGTCGCGGAAGAACGACGTCTCCTGATTGACGAGGGCATCGACGATCGAGTCGCCGATCGAACGGTCGCTTCCCTGCAGCAACTGGGTCACCAACTGGTCGAGCGTATCGAGCTTGCGCGCGCGCAGCAGGGGCTTCAGCGCGGTGTCGAGCCGCCATGAGCGATAGGCGGCGATCTGTTGACCGGTACGCGCCTCGAGCAACGCGGTGAGGACGTTGATCGTGGCCTGCGACGCGGCGGGTGCGGGAGCGGCGCGGGACGTCATGGTCGGCGTCGCGTCGCCGCGAGGCGACCGATCGCGTCGGGGGCCAGCACGGCATCGGCGATGCCCGAGGCGGCGATCGCACCCGGCATGCCCCACACCACCGAGCTTTGCTGATCCTGCACGACGACGCACCCGCCGCTGTCGTGGACGCGTCGAGCGCCCTCCGCTCCGTCGCGCCCCATGCCGCTGAGCACGACTGCGAGGAGGCGCGCGCCATAGACGTCGGCAAGCGAGCTCAACATCGGGTCGACCGATGGCATGCACCCGCTAAGCGCCGCCTCGTGCGTCAGGCGGAACGCCGCGCCACCTTCGGATAGCTTTACGGCTTTGAGATGCGCATCGCCGGGCGCGATGATGATCCGGCCCGGTCGAATCCGCATCCGATCGACTGCGACGTCGCACGGGCGCCCGGCAAGCACCGCGATCTGCGCGGCGAAATACGGCATGAACGACGCCGGCAGATGCTGAGTGATAACGATCGGCAGGCGGAACCCGGCGGGCATCTGACCGAACATCTGGCTCAGCGCATGGATGCCGCCGGTCGACGCACCGATCGCAACGACGTCATAGTCGTCGCTAGTCGAGACCGGGCGGATCGGCGGCGGCGTGTCCGCGGGCGGGGTCGGCAGGACGGCTGAGCGCACGAGCAGCGCAGGCGGCATCTGCGCCGGATACTCGCACAGCATCTCGAGCTTGTTGACTAGCGCCGAACCGAACCGTGTCGACAGGGCACTCGTCGATGGCTTGGTTAGCGTCTCAGCCGCGCCGAGTGCCATCGCCCGCAAGGCAGTAGCCCCGCCTTCGTCCGCGCTCGACGACACGATCAAAACCTTCGCGCCCTGCCCCGCCACGATCAGGTCGGGTAATGCACTGAGCCCGTCGATCCCCGGCATCTCGATGTCGAGCAGGATAAAGTCGACCGTTGCACGCTCCAGGAATGCCAAGGCCGCAGCGACGTTGCCGACCGCGCCGACGACCGAGAACCGGTCGCTCGCATCGATCAGCCTGGCGATCACCGCACGGACGACCACCGAATCATCGACGATCAAGACCCGGGCTGAGTCGAGCCCGTCGCGGTCCGCATGCCGCTCGGCAGAGTGGGTCCGGGTCGTCACGGCCAGGCCTGGATCAGGCCATGCCGACGATCTGGAGCTTCGATTCCAGCGTATCGCGGTCGAACGGCTTCATCACATATTCGTCAGCGCCCGCCTCGATCGCCGCACGAATATACGCCATGCCGTTCTCCGTGGTGCAGAACACGACCTTGGGCCGGCGCGGCACGTCCGCCTCGCGCAGCGCGCGGAGGAAATCCATGCCACTCATCACGGGCATGTTCCAGTCGAGCAGGATCACGTCAGGGATCGACGCCATGCAGGAGGCCAACGCCTCGCGACCATCGCACGCTTCGGTGACGGTGAAGTCGAGCGTCTCGAGAATGTGGCGCGCGACTTTTCGGATTACTTTCGAATCGTCGACGACAAGACAGGTCTTCATGGAAAGCCTTCCGGGGAAATCGTGCGACCGTCCTAGGGCGCAAACAGTAAGCAGCGGGTTAAGCAGTGGAACTTCCGCGCGAAACGTCACGCCGCGAGCGGCGACGTCGGCAGGACGACAGCGAGATCGATGATCAGCAAGGGCTCGCCGTCGCGCTCGACAAGTCCCGTACCAACCGACGCCCAGCCGCCACGTAGCGCCAAGCCCGATGACAGCGGCAGCCGGACGAACGGCGCGACGTCCTCGACCGAATCAACGAGGATTGCGTAATGATGGCCGTCGACGATCGTGATGACCGCGCGGCGCATCGCATCGGGGGTCGGCGGAAGTCCCAACGCGATCCCCGTGTCGATTACGGTCACGACGCGGCTGCGCAGCGCGGCCAGTCCGCGCACGAACGCGTCGGCGCGAGGCACCGCGACGATCTCGCCGATATCGACTACCGAATCGACTTGCGCCGCGTCGATCGCGACCCCGCGACCGGCGATATGCGCAATCAGGAACAGGTCGCTCACAATCCCCTCCGCGCGGCGATTGCTGCGATCAGCGCGGGGCGGTCATAGCGATATATGCTCGGGTCATCATCGCCGTCCGCCATCCGCGATCGCCGCAGCGTCACCACCGGCGCGTGCGCAGCCGAGACCGGCGCATCCTCCATCGCCAGCGCGACCGCCGCCGTCTCGCCCGCCGCCAACGCCGTTACGCAGCGAAAGCCCGAGGCCTCCAGCGCAGGTTTAAGGAAGGTTTCCATCCATCCCGATCCATCGACCTGCAACAGGCATACCGGCGGCGTCGCGATCTTGACCGGCTCACCGGCGAACAACGCATGCGGATCGACCACTTCGACCTGCTCGCCGGCGATCAGCACGACACCCGCGATCGGAGCGCCTGCATCCGTTCCGCCGCGCCGCGCCGGCGCCATCTCCACCGGCAACGCGACGATTTCGATCGCTTCGGCGATCGCATAGGCCATCTCGCTCTCGCCGTCGGTGAGCCGCAGCACCGCGATCTCGGTCCGATCGCCGAACCCGCCGACCGCGTGGACCGGGATGATCGCGTCGCCGATCGTCAGCCGCATCGCCCCCGCGGTCCGGCGGATCGCGTCGACCGGTACGGGCTCGACGCGGTCGATCACCGCGAGCGCGATCGCCCGTCGTTGCCCATCGAGATCGTCGAACAGCAGCGCCGGGATGCCGGGAGCAGCGATCTCCTCGACCGCGTCGTTCACTACCACCGGCGCGAACCGCAGGCCGGCGACGGTCGCGATCCCCGCCGCGTCGAGCAACAGCATCGGCAAGCCGTTGTCGGGCAACGTCATGCCAGCATACACACCCGTCGCCATGATCGCGGGCGACGCCGGCTTCACGACGAGTTCCTCGGTATCGATCACGGTGTCGACACCCAGCGCGTACTCGCCTTCGCGAGTCGACACGATCACCAGCGTCGGCGGCGGTTCCGATCCAAGCCCGAACAGACCGGCGAGCGCGACCAGCGGCATGCGACGCCCCCGCACCAGCACAGCCGCGGCATCGCCGATCGTCTCGATCCGTACCTGATCGCCGCGCACCAGCACGATCTCCTCGACCGATTGGCGTGCGAGCGCGAAACGCTGAGTCCCGACTTCGACGATCAGGGTCGTGAGGATCGAGAGCGTCAGTGGCACGCGGGCGATGATCCGCAGGCCGCGTCCCGGATCGTTGACGAGGACGATGCGGCCGCCGATCTGCTCGATATTAGCGCGCACCACGTCCATGCCGACGCCGCGTCCCGACGTCGCGGTGACCACATCACGGCTTGAAAGGCCGGGCGCAAAGATCAGGTCGAGCTTCGCCGCATCGCTCATCGCCGCCAGTTCGGTCGCGGTATGGAGCTTCTGCTCGGCCGCCTTGGCAACGATCCGCGCTACGTCGATGCCCCGGCCGTCGTCGCTGATCTCGATGAGAATCTGGTTGCCCGATTGCCGCGCGGATACGACCAGCCGCCCCGCCGCCGGCTTCCCCGCGGCCCGGCGCTCCACTGGCGTCTCGATACCGTGGTCGATCGCGTTGCGGATGACGTGGAGCAACGGATCGCGCATCAGCTCGATCATCTCGCGATCGAGTTCGACATCGGCGCCGTCGATGACGAGGTTGACCGACTTACCCAGCTCCGCACTGGTATCGCGTACCATCCGGGGCAGCGCGGAGAACAGCGCGTCGACCTTCTGCATGCGCGTCCGCGTGACCGTGTCGCGCATGTCGGCGACCGTCAGCGACAACCGTTCAAGCGCAGCCTCGACCTGCGGATCGGCGTCACCATCGCGCAATCGCCGCGCGAGGTCGTTGCGCGCCAGGACCATGTCGGACATGCCGCTCATCATCCGGTCGAGCAGATCGACGTTCAGCCGGACGCTGCGGCTGGTCGCCCGCCCCATCGGTACCACGGCCACTGCGGCCTTGGGTTTGGCATCCGGCGCCAGCGCGGCGATCAGTGAGTCCTCGGTCGAATCGTCCAGCGTTGCGCCCGCATCGATCGCCTCGACGATCTCGCCGATCCGGTCGACGATGCCGAGCACGGCGTCGACCAGCGCGGTATCGGGCGTCCGCTTGCCGTCGCGCACCGCGGCCAGCACGTCCTCTGCTGCGTGACTGAGCCGAGCCAGCCGCGGCAAATCCAGGAACCCGCAGCTGCCCTTAACGGTATGAACGAAGCGGAAGATCGCATCGAGACGCGCACGATCTGTCGGATCGGACTCCCACGCGACGATCTCGCCGGCAATCGCTTCCAGCGTTTCGCGCGTCTCGGCAATGAATTCCTGTAACAGATCGTCCATGCGGCCCCGCGTTCGAGCCCGTCATGCATGCTTCAGGTTAAGGGTGCGTTAGTTCGTCTTCTCAATCGCCCGCGGCCAAAGGGGGGCACCGAAGGTGGCGGAGGAGGAGGACACGGAACAGAAGTGATCCCTTGCCTCCCCCTCCGTCTGGCAAGTGCCAGCCACCTCCCCCTTGCGGGGGAGGATTGTGACGGCGTTGCTCTTTTATCGCGCGTTGAAGACGGCGCCGAAGATCATGATGCCCTCGGCCGGCTCCGACACGATCACCGTGCCGCCGGCGTCGGTCACCAGCGTGTTGATCATGTACGCCGCCGCGGCACGGGGCGTGACATTGTGGGCGCCCTCGCCCTCGACCAGAGTACGGCGGATCTCGGAATCGAGAACGATCCGGCCGCCCTCGATCTTGACGACGATCTCTAGTTGGCCGTCATTCTCCTCGCCGCCGACCTCCATCATGCCGCCGCGCACCAGTGATTCGGTCGCGACGAGAGCTAGGTTGAGCAGTACCTTGACCGCGGACTTCGGCATTGCCGGTGTCTCGACCGCCCAGACGAAGGTGATCCGCTTGTTCTCGGCAACCAAACCTTCGATCGCAGTGCGCGCCTCGTGCGTGTCGACCAGTTCGCCGAACCCGCCCGCCGCGCCGAACGCCAGCCGGAAGAACTTCAGCTTGCTGGCCGACGCGCGCGCGCTGTCCGCGAGCAGTTCCATGACGCGCTCGCGCATCGCCGGATCGGTCTCATCGGCGAGCAGTTCGAGCCCGTTGTTGAGCGCCCCCACCGGCGACAGGAGGTCGTGGCACAGGCGCGAACAGAGCAGGCTCGCGAAATCGACCGGGCTGACCGTCATGAAAATCCCCTAATTCTGGAGCGTCTTGTGGCGGGCAGGCCGTCGCTACGCAATGCCAACTTAGCAGGCACCGCGCGGAACAAGCCGCCGCCCTTCTTCCCCCCTTCCTGGAAGGGAGGGGTCGGGGGTGGGTTGGCCGGTTTGATTCACAATCCGACGGATCTGGGGAAACCTACCCACTCCTTCCCCCTCTCTTCCAGGGAGGGGGAAGGAGAAAGTAATCCTCAGACCACCCGGATCGTCTCCTCGACGAACGCGCCAACCTCGACCGATCGCCAAGCCCGAACCTCACCGCCGCCAAGGATCACCCAGACCGCTCCATCCCCCATCGCCTGCGCCGCATCGCGAGGAGACGGAACGGGCAAACCAGTTGGATGCGAGTGATAATGCCCGATCACGGCCATTCCGCCCGATCGCGCGCGCCGATGCGCCGCAAACAAAGCAGCCGGGTTGATCTCGAAAGCCCGCGCAGTGTTCGCCGCCACGTTCGCGCACGCCTCCGCCGCCTCGATCCGCCCGGTCGCCCCGAACAGCAACCCACAGACCTCCACATCCGGCGACACAGCCGCCTCTGAGACCAACTGCTGCAGCAGTTCGCTTGAAATCGTCACGCTCATCGCCACATCGGTAATACATGGACCGGGGGGTTTCCATCGTCGAAGCATCGATCACGCCGGCCACGGATGGCTGGAGGCTCGATCGTGCGCTCGCCGAAGTGCTGCCCGATATGTCGCGCGAGCGATTGAAGGGGCTGATCGCTGACGGTCAAGTGACGCTTAACGGTCGCGAATGGCGCGATTCGGCGAAGAAGGCCGCTACGGGGCAAGTGTTCGCCGTCGCGATCCCGCCGCCGACCCCGTTGCACAATGAAGCGCAGGATATTCCGCTGGTCGTCGCCTACGAAGACGATGACCTGATCGTGATCGACAAGCCCGCCGGCCTCGTCGTCCACCCCGCCGCCGGCAATTTCGACGGGACGCTAGTCAACGCGCTGCTGCACCACTGCGCCGGCAACCTGTCGGGCATTGGCGGCGTGGCGCGACCGGGCATCGTCCACCGGATCGACAAGGACACGTCGGGCCTGATGATCGCCGCCAAGACCGACCGCGCGCACGAAGGCTTGGCGAAGCAGTTCCACGACCACAGCATCGACCGCCGCTACAAGGCGATCGTCGGTGGCATCCCGCGGCCGCCGAGCGGGACGGTCAATGCGCCGCTCGCACGCAGTCCGCAGAACCGCAAGAAGATCGCGATCGTCGAGGGCGGCAAGCGCGCAGTGACGCATTTCTCGACGATCCAGACGCTCCGTGATGCCGCGCTGATCGAGTGTCGGCTCGAGACCGGGCGGACGCATCAGGTGCGCGTACACATGGCGTCGATCGGCCACGCCTTGTTGGGGGACCCGGTCTATGGTAGAACAAAGCAAGTTCAGAAGTCGCTGCTTGAAACGCTCGGTTTCCGCCGGCAAGCCTTGCACGCGGCGCATCTGGGGTTCATCCATCCGGTGAAAAGCATCGCTTTGGCGTTCGAAAGCGAAATGCCCGCAGACATGCAGGAACTGTTCACCCAGCTTCACGTATAGATAATCGGTCCTATGCCGCATTGCGGCAATCGGGGTCAGCAGAAAGGGATTACGACCATGGCAGCCCGCTCCAACGTTCCAGCGACGATTCCTGCGCTCGGCAGCGAAGCAGGGCTCAATCGTTATCTCGCCGAGATCAAGAAATTCCCGCTGCTTAAACCCGAGCAGGAATACATGCTGGCCAAGCGCTTCCAAGAGCATGGCGATACCGAGGCTGCGGCCCAGCTGGTGACCTCGCATCTTCGCCTCGTGGCGAAGATCGCGATGGGCTATCGCGGCTATGGCCTGCCGACGTCGGAGTTGATTTCCGAGGGCAATATCGGCCTCATGCAGGGCGTGAAGAAGTTCGAGCCGGAGCGTGGCTTCCGTCTCGCAACCTATGCGATGTGGTGGATCCGCGCCTCGATCCAGGAGTATATCCTGCGCTCGTGGAGCCTCGTAAAGATGGGCACCACCGCCGCGCAAAAGAAGCTGTTCTTCAACCTGCGCCGGATGAAGAGCCGCCTCGATGCGTTCGAGGACGGCGATCTGCGCCCCGAGCATGTCACCAAGATCGCCACCGATCTTGGTGTCGCCGAGACCGACGTCGTCAGCATGAACCGCCGGATGGCGATGGGCGGCGATACGTCGCTCAATGTGCCGATGCGCGAAGACGGCGAAGGCCAGTGGCAGGACTGGCTGCAGGACGATGCGCCGTTGCAGGACAAGATTGTCGCCGATGCGCAGGAGGCGGACGTTCGCCACTCGATGCTGGTGTCGGCGATGGACGACCTCAACGAGCGCGAGCAGCACATCCTGACCGAGCGTCGCCTGACCGACGATCCCAAGACGCTTGAGGAATTGTCGCAGGTCTACGGCGTGTCGCGCGAGCGCGTGCGGCAGATCGAGGTGCGTGCGTTCGAGAAGTTGCAGAAGGCGATGATGCGGATCGCTGGCGAGAAGCGCCTGCTGGCTGCGTAACATGGCGCGCACCGTCGTCATCGGCGGCGGTGCGGCCGGTATTGCTGCGGCAAGAACGCTGCACGATGCGGGACATAAGGTCCTGCTGGTCGAGGCCAGCGACCGTCTTGGTGGCCGAGCCCATAGCCTATCCCTCGCCTCCTTGTTCCCCCGCGAAGGCGGGGGCCCAGACTGGATCCTCGCCTTCGCGGGGGAACATGTCGACGCTGGTTGCGGCTGGCTACACTCCGCCCAGCGTAATCCTTGGACCAGTATTGCCGAAGCTTCCGGCTTCACCGTCGACCGCTCGGACGCAAACTGGCGTACACAGTGGCGAGATCTCCGCTTCTCTCCCGAAGACCAAGCTGCATCCGCCGACGCCTATCAAGACTGGAACGAGCGAGCCCTCGCCGCTCTAGAAGGCCCCGACCGCCCCCTCTCCGACTTCATCGCCCCCAACGACAAGTGGCGCCCGAAGATCGACGCGATCTCCGGCTACGCCAACGGCGCGAACCTGACCCAAGTGTCGCTCCACGACTGGGCCGCCTACGAAGACGCGTCCACCGACGACAACTGGACGGTCAAGGAAGGCTACGGCACACTCGTCGCCAGCCATGCCGCCGGTCTGAACATTCGCCTGTCGACCCCAGTAACGCGCATCGACCATAGTGGCCGCCGCCTCAAACTCGATACCCCCGTCGGCACGATCGAGACGGACCATGTCATCGTCTGCGTTCCCACCACCGTCCTTGCGAGGTCGCAGATCGAATTCGACCCGCCACTCCCCGACAAGCATGCCGCCGCCGCCGACCTTCCGTTGGGCCTTGCAGACAAGGTGTTCCTCCACGTCGACCGCCCCGAATGGCCGACCAATGCGCACCTAATCGGCGACCCGTACAGCGCCTGCACGGCTAGCCACCGCCTGTCGCCGTTCGGCTGGCCGATCATTGAGAGCTTCTTCGGCGGCGATTGCGCGGAGATGCTGGAGGACGGCGATGCCGCACAGTTCGCGATCGACGAACTCGTAGGGTTGCTCGGCAGCGACTGGCGCAAGCGCTTCACCCCGCTGACCACGACCCGCTGGCGTCACGAACCCTTTATCGGCGGCAGCTACAGCCACGCGCGGATCGGCCGGGCCGGTCAACGCGCCATCCTCGCCGCCTCGGTCGACGGCCGCATCCACTTCGCCGGCGAAGCGTGCCACGCGTTCGACTTCTCCACCGCACACGGCGCGTACGAAACCGGCGTGACTGCCGCCCGCGCGGCCATTGGCGAGGCCGCGACGATCGCATAAAGAGCAGCGATGGGCCTTATCCGCATAGCCGCCAAGATCGTCTTCGCCTTTGTCCTGATCACGGTCGCGTGGGTCGGCATCTACCGCTTCGTGCCGGTCCCGTTCACCTGGACGATGATGGGCGACGTCATCAACGGCCACGGTGTGACCAAGGACTGGATGCCGCTATCGGAGATGGATCCGGATATGGCGCGTGCGGCGATCGCTGGCGAGGATTCGCGGTTCTGTTCGCATCACGGCTTCGATTTCAAGGCGATGGCAGGCGCGGCGGCGCGCAATGCGCAGGGCGGCCGAATCCGCGGCGGCTCGACGATCAGCCAGCAGACCGCTAAGAACGCGTTCCTGTTCCAGGGGGGCGGCTATGTGCGCAAAGCGTTCGAGGCGTATTTCACCGTGCTGATCGAGACGCTTTGGGGGAAACGGCGGATCATGGAGGTGTATCTCAACATCGCGGAGACGGGGATCGGGACGTACGGCGCGAACGCGGGGGCAATCCGGTATTTCAATCACGACGCTTCGCGACTGTCACCGACCGAGGCGGGGCGGATTGCCGCCGTCTTGCCGTTGCCCAAGAAGCGGGCTGCGATCGACCCTCATGGTTTCGTGCGGAAGCATGGAAACACGCTGTCGCGGCGGGTTTCGGTCGTCCGGAACGATGGGTTGGACAGTTGCCTGCGATCCTAAACCACGTTCGTCACCCCGGGACTTGTTCCGGCATGACGGAGCGGGTGTTGCAACTGCCCTTCCTACTCCCTTGTTCTCCCGCGGAGGCGGGAGTTCAGGCTGGGTCCCCGCCTTCGCGGGGAGTCACTCTGGTTTACTGCGTCGACTTCTCGACCGCGTCGCCGGCCTTGTCGGCTGCACTGCCGACGCTCTTCGCCGCCGAAGTGATCGCCGCGTCCTTGCTGTTCTGTGCGCCCTGGCGGCTGAACAGGTAATAGCCGCCAATCAGTACCGCGATCAGCAGGACGATACCGAGCAGCATGCCGCTGCCGCCGCCACGGCGTTCGATGATCGTGGTGTGGGTGGTCGGCGTTTCGACGATACGCTCTTCGGCCATTTTGAGTCTCCCTGATTACTGGGAGCGCAACGCCGGCCGAAGAACGATTGTTCCCGCGCCGAAACGAACCCGATTTGGTTCAGAACGGCAGCTTGAAGCCCGGCGGCAGTTGCAGGCCACTCGTCATCTTCGACATCTCGCTGCCCGACACCGCATCCGCCTTGGCGCGTGCGTCGTTGAATGCTGCTGTGAGAAGGTCCTCGAGCATCTGCTTTTCGCTCACCCGCATCAGCGAATCGTCGATCGCGATATTGATGATGCGACCCTTGGCGGATGCCTTGATCTTGACTAGGCCGCCGCCGGACGCGCCCTCGACCTCGATCGTGTCAAGATTAGCCTGCGCCTTTTCCATCTCGCTCTGGACGTTCTGCGCCATCGCGAGGATTTCATCGATATTCTTCATGCGTTGCTCCTTTGACCTGGCCACGACTCGAGCTGGGCGTCGGGAAACGCTGCCACCGCGGCCTTCATGATGGGGGATTCGAGAATGGCTTGCCGCACCGCCGCGTCAGCGGCGTCCTGCGCCTCGCGCAGCGTCGGCGCGCCGGGGGCGTCGACGATCGACACTTTCCACGCGGTCCGCGTTACGCTCTTCAACAACGTGTTGAGCTCGGCGAGCGTGTCGGCCGAGACCGGGCGGCTGCCGCTAAGGACGAATTCGGGCGGCGAGTAACTGACGACTCGGGCGCCGTGACGAAGGCGCGCGGCGATCGCGAGACCGCCTGATTCGTCGAGCAGATCGACCAGCGCCTCGAACGTCGGCGGCAGGATCGGGCCGGTCGCGACGGGTTCGGGCGCCTTCGCAGCGGATCCAGCGTTCCAGGGCGGCGCTTCGCCGGAAGGAGGTGTAGGTGGCGGCGGCGCCGTTGGTGCAGCCGCGGGTGTCGTACCGCTGGCGATCTGGCGGGCAAGCTCGCCGGGGTCGGGCAGCGTCGAGGCGTAGATCGCGCGCAACAGCGCCATCTCCGCAGCCTCGATCGGCAGCGCGGCCTTGGCGACTTCATCATGGCCCTTGAGGAACAGCTGCCACAGGCGGTGCAGCGCGGGATAGCCGAGCGATGCCGCCCATTCCTCGCGTGCTGCACGCTCCTCCATCGGCTGCGCAGCGTCCGCCGGCGTGCCGACCTTGGTCAGCGTGATGCCGTGGACGGTCTCGAGCAACGACCGCAGCACCGAGAGCGGGTCGACGCCGTAATCATATTGCCGACGCATGGAGGCGAGCGCCCCTGCCCCGTCGCCGGCGAGGATCAGCGTGAGCAGATCGCGGACCGCACCGCGATCCGACAAACCGAGCATCTGGCGGACCGCATCCGCGGTCACGCCGCCGCCTTCGAGCCCGGCATGCGCGATCGCCTGATCGAGGATCGACAGCCCGTCGCGTGCGGAGCCTTCCGCGGCGCGGGCGATCAGCATCAGCGCTTCGGGATCGGCGGTGACGCCCTCTTCGGTCGAAACCCAGGCGAAGTGCTTGGCGAGCTGTTCCGCGGAGATGCGACGCAGGTCGAAACGCTGGCAGCGCGAGAGTACCGTCACCGGGACCTTGTTCACTTCGGTGGTCGCGAACAGGAATTTCACATGGGGGGGCGGCTCTTCCAGCGTCTTCAGCAGCGCGTTGAACGCGTTCTTCGACAGCATGTGAACTTCGTCGATGATGTAGATCTTGAAGCGCGCGGTGACCGCCGAATAGCGTGACGCGTCGATGATCTCGCGGACGTCGTCGACGCCGGTGTGGCTGGCGGCGTCCATCTCGATCACGTCGATATGGCGGCCCTCGGCGATCGCGCGGCAGGGTTCGCAGACACCGCAGGGATCGATCGTCGGGCCGCCGTTGCCGTCGGGGCCGATGCAGTTGAGTGCCTTGGCGATCAGGCGCGCGGTCGAGGTTTTTCCCACGCCGCGGACGCCGGTCATCAGGAAGGCGTGCGCAAGCCGGTCGCGCTTGATCGCGTTGCCGAGCGTCTGGACCATCGCGTCTTGCCCGATCAGCTCGGAAAAGGTCTGTGGTCGGTATTTGCGCGCGAGGACGCGGTAGGCGGGGGCGTCCGGCGTTTTCACCGGCTGCGGGTGTTCGCCCAGGTCGAAGGAATCTGACATTGCGGTCGTCATAGCGGGTGCTGCGCGTGCTGTCGAAGGGGTCGGAAGTTCACAAAGTTCACACGCTGGGAAGGGTTTGCACTTCGACGTACCCGGAGGCTGGCGAGTGGCTTGTCGGAACCTGTGATGTGGGCAGTGCCGGTCATGGGCGGCTTATGCCACAACGCCGCAGCGTAGGATAATGGTTTGGAACGTTGCGGGAACATCGGGGGTGGCTTTGACCCGGTTGCGCTTGGGTTAGTGGTTAGCTGAGAAGTTTGGAAGTGCGCTGCGGCTTAGCCGCATCGTCAGACGGCGCTCCCGCGCCGCTGGCCGCGCTCACATGTCGGAACGAATTGTTCGCGGTGGGAGCCGGGACGACCCGTAGCTGAGTCGTTGTGGCTGCTTCCTTCCGGATCTGACCAAGTTGGCGACGACCACGTCCGCCCGACTCCCGCGGCGCATATGGCGGGGTCGGGCGGGATGATCAAGCCGCTTTAGCGTTAGCGGCTATTCGATCAGCGGCTGACGCGAACCGTGCGGCAGACGCGCTGGCGGTGATGGTTGCGATAGACGTTGCGGCAAACCTGGCGCGTGCGCACGGCGTGGCGACGGTAGCCGGGACGGCGATCGTCGTGGCGAACGACGGTGCGCTCGTGCACGACGGTGCGCTGTGCCGAGGCTTCGGCGGCGATCCCGACGGGGGCAAGACCGGTCAGTGCGACGAGACCGGCGGCGGCGAGGGTGAACAACTTCATGATAATCTCCTACTGGGTGCGGGCCCTCGCGAGCCCGGCAACCTATGTTACCAAACTAAAGACGGTCGTTACGGTTCCGGATCAGCGGTGGAAGCAGCGACGAACCGGGCCGTAATAGCCACGCTCAATCCGGCATACGACGCGTGAGCGGCCGTATCCGCGGGGTCCGCGATAGCCGTAGCCGCCGCCGCGGTAGCCGTAGTCGCCACGATACCCGCCGCCATAGCCACGGTAGCCACGATCCCCACCGCGCCAGCCACGGTCGCCGCGCCAGCCGCGATTGCCATGCCGTCCGCGGTCGTCATGCCAGCCGCCGCCGTGGCGGGGGCCGTCCCAGCCGTGGCGCTGCGCATCGGCGGGTGCCGCGGCGAACAGGGTCCCCGCGGCCAGGGCGCCAGCGGCGAACATTGCGATGATCTTCATGTCCGGTACTCCTCTCAAGACCTCGTACATTGAGGCGATGAGGGGATAATCCGCTTCCGGCCGTGCACGTTCCCTGAACCGGCCGTTGTCTTCCTGTAAGCTTTGCTGTCGTTTATTCCGGGATGCGAACGGTCAAGCCGTCGAGCGCTTCGGTCAGGCGGATCTGGCAAGCAAGTCGGCTGGTGCGCGTCGCGTTGTGCGCGAGATCGAGCATGTCCTCCTCGTCTTCGGTCGCTGGCGGCAGGCGGGCGAAGTCCGCGGGGTCGACGATCACGTGGCAAGTCGCGCAGGCGAGCTGGCCTTCGCAGGTGCCTTCGAGCGGCTGGTTATGCGACTGTGCGGCGTCCAGCAGGCGGTCGCCGGGGGCCGCGGCGGTTGTCGTTGCGGTGCCGTCGCGGGCGATGAAGCGGACGATCATGGCCATTGCGCCTCGGTTGCGGCAACGATCGCATCGATCGCGTCGCGAAGTTCGGTTTCGGTGGTGTAGCGGCCGAAGCCGAGGCGGATGCTGGACCGCGCCTGCGCTTCGATGAGGCCGATCGCGCGAAGGACGTGGCTGGAGCGGCCCGATCCGCTGGCGCAGGCGGAGCCGGCGGAGAAGGCGATGTCGCGCAGGTCGGACATCAGGCGGTTCACGTCGAGGCCTTCGCGGCGGATGTTGAGGTTGCCGTTATAGCGGTGTTCGGTCGAGCCGTTGATCGTCCAGTCGGGACCGAGGCGGTCGAGGGCCAGCGACCAGAGGCGGTCAATGTGCGCGGCGTCCTCGTCCTTGCGGCCGGCCATGAGTTGTGCGGCGACGCCGAAGCCTGCGCACAGAGCGGGTGACAGCGTGCCCGAGCGGCCGGGGGTTTCCTGCGCGCCGCCGTGCATCAGCGGCGCGAGGTCGACGCCGTCGCGGATCCAGAGTGCGCCGATGCCTTTGGGGCCGTGGATCTTGTGCGCGGAGATGGCGACGAGGTCTGCGGTGGCGGGGATCGCAACGCGGCCATAGCCTTGCACCGCGTCGCACAGCATCAGCGCGCCAGCCGCGTGGGTGATCTCGGCGAGCGCGGCGATCGGCTGGATGACGCCTGTTTCGTTGTTAACGAGCATCGCGGCGACGATGCCGCTGCCGGGTTGGATTACGGCGCGGGCTTCGTTGAGGTCGACCACGCCGTCTGGGTTGACCGGGAGGATCGTGACTTGGCGCCGCCTCGCCGCTTCCGCTGCGACCGTGTCTAGGACGGCAGCGTGTTCGGTGGCGAGCGTGACGACTGGGCCGGTCGTGCCCTTGATCGCCCAGTTGAGCGCTTCGGTGGCGCCGCTGGTAAAGGCGACGCGGCCGCCGGGAGGGAGCAGCGCGGCAACCTGATCGCGCGCGACCTCGACGGCGGCTTTGGCGCGGCGACCTTCGCGGTGGGGGGAATGCGGGTTGGCGTGCTGCGATTCGAACCAGGGGAGCATCGCGGCGAGCGCCTCGGGTGCGAGCGGGGTGGTCGCTTGGTAGTCTAGGTAGGTCATGCGGAGCGCACCGCTGCATCGTGCGCAAGGTCACGAAACGCCGCGGCAAACAGATCCAGCTCTTCGACCGTCGTCGACCAGCCGAGGCTGACGCGTATCGTCCGTGCCGCCACCGCCTCGGGAATGTCGAAGGCTGCCAGCGAACGACTGGTCTTTAATGTCCCCGACGAACAAGCGCTCCCAGCGGAAACGGCAAACCCCAGAGCATCCAGGCGGATCAGTTGTGCGGCCGACGGCAGATGCTCCATCGCGACGGAAAAGATATGCGAGCACTGGACGCCGGGCATGTTGATGTCGGCCGCGTCGTACAGCGCATTCTTGAAATCGAACCGCTGCGCGACATCCGTCGACCACGCGTCCGCGACACCAAGTGCGGCGGCAAATCCGAGTACGCCTGGGAGATTCTCGGTTCCAGCGCGGTAGCCTGACTCGTGGCCCCCGATCGGCTCCAGCATGCCGAAATTCCGGACCAGCAGCGCCCCCACTCCGGGGGGGCCGCCGAGCTTATGCGCCGACACGACGACCATGTCCGCGTCGGGGAGCGGCATTTTCCCCGCCGACTGCGAACAATCCGCCAGTACCAGGCCGCCCGCGTCCCGAACGATTTTGAGCGCCGGGGAGCTGACGTAAGGAAACAAGGCGGTTCCCGTCTCCGAATTGATCGCCTGGATCGCGACGACTGGCGGGGGGCCAGTCCTCAGATATTCCGTAAGAAAGGTCTCATCCGGTTCGCCCTCGACGATCGGCAGGATGTCGGCCCGAGGCGCGGCACGGAACACGGCGTCGTGTTCTACGGCGGAAACGAGCTGTCGCTGGACCTTGGATCGGCGCAGGCCGATGGCCAGTGCCTCGCTCGCGCCACTGGTCAGAATGACCTCGCCCTTCCAGCCCAACGCCGATTTGATCCGCGCGCGTGCGTCTTCCAGCGCGCGCCTGGCGGCACGGCCTTCCGCATGCGGCGAGGACGGGTTGGCCCAGCGCGCCATGCCCTCCATCACCGCCGCGACAGCCTCGGGGCGCATCGGCGTGGTGGCGGCGTGATCGAGGTAGATGCGGGCTTCGGTACGGGCCAGGATCGGTTCCAATTGCGAAAAGGGGCGCGGACCTTATATAGCGTTCATATTCCGGCACTCCACCCGAGTGCGTATCCCAGCTCGCGAGTGCCTATGCCAGAAGTCATTTTCCCCGGTCCCGAAGGCCGTCTCGAAGGTCGTTTTGCGCCGGGCCCACGTCCGCGCGCACCCGTCGCGATGATCCTGCACCCGCATCCGTCGGCCGGCGGCACGATGAACAACGCGATCGTGCAGCAGCTCTACAAGACCTTCCAGCGGCGTGGCTTCGCGACTTTGCGGTTCAACTTCCGCGGCGTTGGCAAGAGCCAGGGCGTGTTCGACAACGGCGTCGGCGAGCTGAGCGACGCGGCGAGCGCGCTCGATTGGGTGCAGAGCTTCCATCCCGAGGCGCAGACGACCTGGATCGCTGGCGTCAGCTTCGGCGCGTGGATCGGCATGCAGCTGCTGATGCGCCGGCCGGAGATTCGCGGGTTCATCTCGGTGGCACCGCCTGCGAATTTGTACGACTTCACGTTCCTGGCACCTTGCCCTTCGAGCGGGATCATCATCCAGGGCGAGGCCGATGAGGTCGCAACGCCTGGGGCTACGCAGAAGCTAGTCGATAAGCTGCGCACTCAGAAGCACATCACCATCCATCACGACACGATCCCGAAGGCTAATCACTTCTTCGAGCATGAGATGCCCGAGTTGATGGGGAGCGTGGACAAGTATCTCGACATGCGGCTCGATCCGAACTCGCCGATCCGGTGATTTTTCCTTCTCCCCTCGGGGAGAAGGTGGCGCGGCAGCGTCGGATGAGGGGGAGTTGGGATGGGCTGGCGCTCACCAACGCCCCTCTCCCTTCCCACCGCAAGTGCGGCGGGCCCCTTCCCTCTCCCCGCAGGGGCGAGGGAGTTACAGCGTCCAGATCGCTACGTTGGCCAGCAGGACTGCGGCCATTATCAGCATCAATACGCCCTTCTTCTTGTCGCGCTTCTTTGCAATCAGCACGATGCCGCCGATCAGGCAGGCGAACATCCCCAGCATGGCGATGGCGGGCGCGGCGGCGGCGATGCTGGTGAGGGCGGCATTCATGCCGCTCGATACGCCACCCCGACCCAGGATTGAAGCGCGTTGACTTGGTGCTCCTCATAGCAATAGCATCTTCGATCTCGATCGGGTCATCGGAGCTGTGATGTTGATATTCCTCGCGATCATCGCCGCGCAGACCCCGCCGCCGTCCAACTGCCGCTACGACAAGCCCGCGATGATGGCGCTCGACGAACGCGCGTTCGACCAGACCATGACGGGCGGCTGGCGCACGCTCGCCAATGCCGGTTGCGACGCGCAGGCTGCCGACCTGATCGCCGAGTGGCGGGCGGGTCATCCCGCTAACCCGCGCACCGCCGGGCTGTTGCAGTGGCACGAAGGTCAGTTGCGCGCGAACGCCGGGCAGACCGCGCGCGCGATCACGTTGTTCGAGGCCGCGCGGAAACCGGCTGAAGAGATGCCGGGTTCGGCTGGAACCTCTATGTCGACGGCAGCATCGCCTTCCTCCGCCGCGACCTTGCCGGACTGGATACGGCGCGTAGCAAGCTTGCCGCACTTCCCCACCCCGCCGGCTATGCTCCGGTCGGTGCCGACGGCAAGCCGCGCGCCTATGCGTGGCCGATGAACCTCAACATTCTCGACGGGTTCGTCGCTTGCTGGAACCAGAGCTACAAGCATGCTTATGCCTGCGCCGGGCCACCCCGCACCATCGTGGCGCCCAAAAGCTAGATCAGCCCGCTACCGCTTTTGCATAAGCGGCGAGGTCGACGTTGCCGCCGGACAGGATGACGAGCAGGCCGGATTCGAGCTTAACCTTGCCGACCAGCATAGCCGCCAGCCCGACCGCGCCGCCTGGCTCTATCACCAGCCGCAGTTTCTCCGCCGCCCAGCGCTGCGCCGCGGCGATCTCCTGTTCGCTGACCGCCACACCCGTCGCGTCTCGGCGGGAAAGGACGTCGAAGGTCAGCGGCGACACGCGTAAGGTCTGGAGCGAGTCGCAGGCGGTCGGCGGCGGATTGGGGCTGACGGGCTCGATCCACGACGCTTCCAGAGAGCGGCGCATGTCGTCCCAGCCTTCGGGCTCGACGACGGTGATCGCGCTGTCCTTCAACGCCAGCGCGATGCCTGCCGACAGGCCGCCACCGCCGCATGGGATCACGACGCGGCTGGGCACGCCCATGCCCAGTGCCGCCATCTGTGCAGCTGCCTCGATCCCGGCACTCCCCTGCCCCTCGATGATCCACGGGTCGTCGAAGCTCGGCACCAGCGTCGCGCCGCGCGCTTCGGCCAGTCCCGCGGCGATCGTCTCGCGGCTCTCGGTGGCGCGGTCGTAGGTCACCACCTCCGCGCCCAGTGCCAACGTCGACTCGCGCTTCAGGCGTGGCGCATCCGACGGCATCACGATCGTCGCTGCGATGCCGAGCCGTTTCGCCGCCCAGGCCACCCCCTGCGCGTGATTGCCCGAGGAGAACGCGACGACGCCTTTTTGTCGCGTCGCCTCGTCCAATGCGGTGAGCCGATGCCACGCGCCGCGAATCTTGAAGGCGCCGATTGGTTGCAACGACTCGGCCTTGAAAGCGACCGGTACGCCCTTGATTTCACTGATAAATAGCGGCGTCGGCGGGAGGATGCGGGCGATCTTTTCCGCGGCGTCCCGCACCCCTGCCCGCGTCGGTTGTCGCAAAATCGTCACACGCCGTCTCCTATCCGCCAAACGCTATTTACATGGGGGGCGCGTAACCCTAGATCGCGCTTCCGCTGCCCCATGGGACTTCCAACCGCAAGGCAGTGTTTTTGTAATTTGTCTCAGGACATTGGAGGTCCCTTGAATTGGTCAAGCATCATATCGCGCTGGGGTTAGCGAAAGCCCATTCGACCGCCGACACCTCCCACATCGGGAGCGGCATCGACATCGCTAAAGGGCGTCCGGTCAATCCGGTCACGCTCGTTCGTCCGCACGCTGCTGCGCGCGCCGCTCGGTTCTTCGTCGAGAAGTTCCCGGGCCGCTCGATGTATGCGGTGAAGGCGAACCCGTCTCCCGAACTCCTGCAGATCCTGTGGGACAATGGCATCACGCATTACGACGTGGCGTCGATCGCCGAAGTGCGCCTGGTCGCACGGACGCTTCCCGAGGCTACGCTGTGCTTCATGCACCCGGTCAAGGCCGAGGAAGCGATCGCAGAAGCGTATTTCACGCACGGCGTCCGCACCTTCAGCCTCGACAGCCTGGAAGAGCTGGACAAGGTCGTTCGTGCCACCCGCCAAGCCACCGACTTGACGCTCTGCGTCCGGTTGCGCGTGTCGTCGGAGCATTCGAAGCTGAGCCTCGCGTCGAAGTTCGGCGCGGCCCCGCACGAAGCCAAGGAGTTGCTGTTCGCGGCTCGTCAGGCTGCGGACGCACTCGGCATCTGCTTCCATGTCGGTTCGCAGGCGATGACCCCGGAGGCTTATTCGAACGCGATGGAGCGCGTCCGTGCGGCGATCGTCGAGGCGGCGGTCACGGTCGACGTCATCGACGTCGGCGGCGGCTTCCCGTCCTCGTATCCCGGCATGGAGCCCCCGCCGCTCGAGCATTTCTTCGAGACGATCCACCGGTCGTTCGAATCGCTGCCGGTCAGCTATTCTTCCGAGCTGTGGTGTGAGCCGGGCCGGGCATTGTGCGCGGAATATTCGTCGATCATCGTGCGCGTGGAGAAGCGCCGCGGGACCGAGCTGTATATCAACGACGGTGCGTATGGCGCGCTGTTCGATGCGGCGCATATCGGCTGGCGTTTCCCGACCGAGCTGCTCCGCGAGCCGGACAGCCGTGCGAAGGACATGGAGTTCAGCTTCTATGGTCCGACGTGCGACGACATGGATTACATGGTCGGCCCGTTCATGCTGCCCGCGGACACGCAGGCAGGCGATTACATCGAGATCGGCATGCTCGGCGCATACGGCTCGGCGATGCGGACCGCGTTCAACGGGTTCGGATCGGACGAGACGGTGATCGTCACCGACGAGCCGATGGTCTCGTTGTATGATGAGCGTTTCCAGGACCTCGCGTCGAACGTCGTCAAGCTGTAATCAACACCAAGTAATCGTTCGCTCTTCGTCTTCCCCTCCCGCTCGCGGGATGGGACCGAGGGGTGGGCGCGCGTTTTCCACATTTGGCGCGTTCGCGGTGAGCGCGCGCCCACCCCCTAGCCCCCTCCCGCAGGCGGGAGGGGGGATCAGGAGAAATTAGACATGACCGAAGACACCCGCATCGACGCGCAGCGCAAGGCGGAACTCCTTTCCACCACCGTCGAGCATATCGACATCACCAGCTTCGACGCGCGGCCGATCGTCGATGCGATGAAGAAGATGTCGTTCACCAGCCGCGATCTCGGCCGTGCGACCGACATCTACAACCAGATGCTGGCCGACAAGGACTGCACGATCTTCCTCGTGATCGCAGGCTCGACGAGCGCCGGCGGTTGCATGGACCTGTATGCCGAGCTGCTGCGCAACAACATGATCGACGGCATCGTCGCGACCGGCGCGACGATCGTCGACATGGATTTCTTCGAGGGCCTCGGCCACAAGCATTACCAGGCGCTCGAAGTGCCGCACGACGACGTGCTGCGCTCGCTGATGATCGATCGGATCTACGACACCTATATCGACGAGGAAGAGCTCCAGCACGTCGACCACACGATCTTCGAGATCGCCGAGACGCTCGAGCCGCGCGCCTATTCGAGCCGCGAGTTCATCCGCGAGATGGGCAAGTATCTCGTCGAGCACGGCAAGAAGGACAACAGCCTCGTCAAGCTCGCCTATGAGCATGACGTGCCGATCTTCTGCCCGGCGTTCGTCGATTCGTCGGCGGGCTTCGGTCTGGTCAAGCACCAGGTCGACGCGGTGAAGGCGGGCAAGCCGTACATGGTCCTCGACGCCATCGCCGACTTCCGCGAGCTCACCGAGATCAAGATCAAGGCGGGCACCACCGGGCTCCTCATGATCGGCGGCGGCGTGCCGAAGAACTTCATCCAGGACACGGTGGTTTGCGCCGAGATCCTCGGTCACGACGACGTCCAGGTTCACAAGTACGCGGTGCAGATCACGGTCGCCGACGTGCGTGACGGTGCGTGCTCGTCCTCGACGCTGCAGGAAGCGGCTTCTTGGGGCAAGGTTAACACTGGCATCGAGCAGATGGTGTTCGCGGAGGCGGGCTCGGTCATGCCGCTGCTGGCGTCGGATGCGTATCATCGTGGGCTTTGGAAGGACCGCCCGGTCCGCAAGTGGGGCGCGAGCTTCGACTGAGGCGCCTCCGTCATGCCGGGCTCGTTCCGGCATCCACCGCTCCGCATCCTCGCCGAGTTGAGAGTACGCGGAACGGTGGACCCCGGAACTGGTCCGGGGTAACGGGTAGCGAGCGCGCTGTACGATCCTCCCCCGCAAGGGGGAGGTGGCGCGAAGCGGCGGAGGGGGAGGCGGCGATAACGCTGGTTGCCCTCTCCTCCCCCTCCGTCAGGCAAGTGCCTGCCACCTCCCCCTGGCGGGGGAGGATTGAGATAGCGTTGCCCCAACCCGGCAATTGATGCAGCCTCCTCCGGATAACCGGGGGAGGCTTTCTCATGCACAGCGACATCCTGCGACCGATGGTCGTCCTGATCGCGTGGACGCTCGTGATGCTGGGCTGGACGCTTGCGACGCGGTTGCCGGCGATGAAGGCGGCCGGCGTCGATATGGGCAAGCTCGTCGGCACCAAGGCGGCGGATGCCGATCGCGCGCTGCCGCCTCACATTCAGTGGAAGGCGCACAATCACAACCACCTGATGGAACAGCCGACGCTGTTCTACGCGGTATGCGCCGTGCTGGCGCTGAGCGGCACAGGCAACGGCATCAATGCCTGGATCGCTTGGGCCTATGTCGCGCTGCGGATTGCGCACAGCCTCGTGCAGGCGATCAGCAACCGCGTCCGCGCCCGCTTTCTCCTGTTCATGCTGTCGAGCCTGATGCTCGTCGCGCTCACGCCGCACGCCGCGCTCGCCGTGTTTTGAGAGAGCCCGCGAATAATCGCCGATCGCGGCGCCCGCCTCTCCCCGAACGCGATCCGATCGTCTAGGATTTCGCCATGACCTTCGATCGCCGTTCGCTTCTCACCCTCCCCCTTGCCGCCGGGCTGGCGCTTCCTGCATTCGCGCGGAGCGGTGCGCAGTTCACTGCTGCTCAGCCTCGCGCGACGGACCCGCCGATGTGGCCGCCCGCAGAACGGTTCGCGTTGTGGCCGGGTATCCCGCCAGGCGCGCCGAACCCCCTGCCGGTGCCGCAGCCGCGGATGCCGCGCTATCCCGATGGGTATCGCGATTTCCAGATGCGCGGCGTGGTGCGACCCGAGGTCGGCGTGTTCCGCCCGGCTCGGCCCGACGGCCGCGCGGTCCTGATCGTGCCCGGCGGCGGCTATTCGATCACGTCGCTGCGCAACGAGGGCATCGACGTCGCGCGCGTCCTGAACGGTTTCGGCATCACCGCGTTCGTGCTTAGCTACCGCCTGCCCGGCGAAGGCTGGGCGGACCGCGCCGACGTCCCGCTCGCCGACGCACAGCGCGCGATGCGGTTGATCCGTGCCAATGCACGCGCCTACGGGATCAGGGCGGAGAAGCTCGGCGTGCTAGGGTTCTCGGCGGGCGGGCACCTCGCCGGGTCCGTGACGGTGCTACACGAGTTCAAGGCTTATCGCCCGGTCGACGCCGCCGATCGCCATTCGGCACGGCCCGCCTGGGCGGGACTCATGTACGCGGTCTCGAACATGGATCCCGGCCGCAGCCACGGCGGATCGCGCGCGAACCTGCTCGGTCCCGATCCGCTGCCCGCGGTCCAGGCGCGCTACGCGATCGACCGCCAGTTGAAGGCTGGCGACCCGCCACTGTTCCTCGTGCATGCCGAGGACGACAACACGGTCCCGGTCGCCAACAGCGTCGATACGCTCGCCGCCGCCCGCCGCGCTGGCATCCCTGCCGAGGCGCATTTCCTTCAGCATGGCGGACACGGCTTCGGCACGCGCCTGTCTCCGCGATCGCCTGGGTCGTTGTGGCCGCAATTGTTCGATCGCTGGATGGGGGAACTGGTCGACGGCGGACGATGATGAGTCAGCATCGCGGACCTATCCGTCCTGACTGACGTTTGTCCTGAAAGATCAGGAGAGCGCGATGACCCGTCCGCATGCCGAACCCCGCGACGTCTTCCATGAAAATGGCGAGGTCGTGATCGACGGGCCGGACGGAGCGGTTATCGCGATGACGCCCGAAGCGGCGTTGAGCACGGCGGGTCGGCTGGATGAGGCAGCGCTCGACGAACTGATCGCGCGGGCGCAGCGATCTGGTGATGCGGATTGAGCCGATCTTTCGTCCCGGTCAGCGAAACGTAACCGCCATTCGACCGTCTGAGGTGATCGTGGCGGTCACGTCCAGATAATCGTCAATCCGCAGATGACGCATATCAATCTGGTGGCTCGTCCCGTGCGTCGCCGTGATTACCAGGACATCCCCGCCCGCTGCCTCGCCGGCAGTGATGCCGGCAGGGGCATCCTCGAACATCAGGCAATCGCTCGCCGAGACGCCGAGTCGTTCGGCTGCGACCAGGAAACAATCGGGTGCGGGCTTGCCGTTGGGGATGTCGTCCGCGGCAATCATGGTCGCGGGGATCGGCAGCCCGGCGGCCTTTAGGCGGACTTCGGCTAGCGCGCGGGGGGCCGAGGTGACGATCGTCCAGCGCTCCGGGGGCAAGCTGGCCAGGAATGCGGCGGCGCCGGCGATCGGTTCGACGTCGCCGACGTCGAGCATTTCGGCCGCAGTGATCGCTGCGGCTTCCGCGACCGGGTCGACGCCGGGGAGGTTCAGGCGTCGGACCGTCTCGACCGATTGCACGCCGTGGATCGTCGGCACGAACGTTGCTGCGTCGAGGCCGTGTGCGATCGCCCACTTCGTCCAGGTTCGCTCGGCGGACGCGATCGAGGTGAGGATCGTGCCGTCCATGTCGAACAGGAATGCGGCGTAGCTGCGGGTTGGGAGGGTCATGCGGGTGCTCGTGAGGGAGGTTGGCGGGTTGGGCAAGGCGGTTTGGTGCGGCTCTCTGCACCACCCCGGCGAAGGCCGGGGCCCAATTGGCATGTCTGAGGTAACGGCGCGCCTCCCTTAATCAGACCCATCCCCCACTTGGACCCCGGCCTTCGCCGGGGTGGTGGCAGTTCTGATAGTGGCGGCAGCAAAAACCTACCACACAAAGAACACGCAAAGAAAAGGCCGCTCCGGTTTCCCGTAGCGACCTGTATTCCTACACCAAGCTAAAGCTTAGATGTCGTCGCCGAGTGCGCCCTTGACGCTGCCCTTGACGTTCTGCGCAGTGCCCTTGGCTTGCTGCGCCTCGCCTTCGGCTACCAGCTTCTCGTTGTCGGTCGCCTTGCCGACGGCTTCCTTGACGTTACCTGCAACCTTGTTGCCTGCTGCTGCGACCTTGTCGGTGAACTCGCCCATCAGAGCCTCCACTTGCTTGTGCGGACCCGCCAACCGGGCCGCTTGACTTGCGAATGTATAACGGCCGTCTTTATCGTGGGTTCCGTGACGTTTGCGTCATGACCTATGTTTCAGATCAGTCCCGCCAGTGGGCTCGAAGGATCGGCATAGCGCCGCAGCCCCATCCGCCCGGCGCGGTACGCGAGCCGCCCCGATTCGACCGCGGCCTTCATTGCGGCGGCCATCATCAGCGGGTCCTTCGCCTCGGCGATTGCGGTGTTCATCAGCACGCCGTCGCAGCCGAGTTCCATCGCCACCGCCGCATCCGACGCGGTGCCGACGCCGGCGTCGACCAGCACGGGCACCCCTGCCCCCTCAACGATCAGCCGGATCGTCACGCGGTTCTGGATGCCGAGCCCCGAACCGATCGGCGCGCCCAGCGGCATGATCGCGACCGCGCCGGCGTTCTCGAGGCGCTTGGTGGCGATCGGATCGTCGACGCAATAGACCATCGGCTTGAAGCCCTCGTTCGCCAGGATCTCGGTCGCGCGCAGTGTCTCGACCATGTCGGGATAGAGCGTCTTCGCCTCGCCGAGCACTTCGAGCTTCACCAGTTCCCAACCTCCCGCCTCGCGCGCCAAGCGCAACGTGCGAATCGCCGATTCGGCGTCGAAGCAGCCCGCGGTGTTGGGGAGGTAGGTGATTGTCTTCGGGTCGATAAAGTCGGTCAGCATCGGCGCATTGCGATCCGACACGTTGACGCGGCGGACGGCGACCGTGACGATCTCCGCACCCGAAGCCTCGACCGCGGCGGCGTTCTGCGCGAAATCCTTGTACTTGCCGGTGCCGACGATCAGCCGCGACTTGAAGGTCTGGCCTGCGACGGTCCAGCGGTCCTCATGCCGGCTATCATCATGATCGCCACCACCGACGAAATGCACGATCTCCAGGTCGTCGCCGTCCTCGACCATCACGTCTGCCAGCGTCGAGCGCGGCACGACCTCCATGTTGCGCTCGACCGCGATCTTCTCGGGTACGAGGCCGAGTTCGGTCGCGAGCCCTGCCAGCGAGAGCCCGGCGGAGACGCGCTTGTGCTCGCCGTTGACGGTGATCGAGACGGTGCCATCGGAATGGGGCATGGGTACAGGGTCCACTATATAGCGACGGCGCGGCTCGACTTGACGCGAGACGAGCCTGTAAGGAATGGCGTGACGCGCATATAGAGACCGCTCCGCAGCACCCGCAACCGACCCGTAACCGAAAGGCCACCCTTGCCCGATACGATATTCGTCCTGAACGGCCCCAACCTCAATCTGCTGGGAACGCGCGAGCCGGAAATCTATGGCGACGAGACGCTCGACGACATCGCGGGGATGCTGGAGGATCGCGCCCGCGAGCTCGACCTGGAGATCGATATGCGCCAGTCGAATCACGAGGGGCACCTCGTCGACTGGATCCAGGAGGCGCAGGCGCGCGGTGCCAAGGCCGTGATCCTCAACGCGGGTGCGTTCACGCACACCTCGGTCGCGGTGCATGACGCGATAAAGGGCGTGAAGACGCCGGTGATCGAAGTGCATCTTTCCAATCCCCACAAGCGTGAATCGTTCAGGCATGTGAGCCTGGTCGGTCAGGCGGCGAAGGGTACGATCGCGGGTTTCGGCGCGCTTTCGTATCTGCTCGCGCTTGAAGCCGTCGCACGGTTCTGACAGGAGGCCCCGCCATGAACGATACAACTGAAAACACGGGCGCAATGCAGGTCGACGTGACCCTGGTGCGCCAGCTCGCCGAATTGCTCGACACCACGCAGCTGACCGAGATCGAGGTCGAGGACGGCTCGCGCCGGATTCGCGTCGCGCGCAAGGCCGCCCAAGCCGCACCCGTGGCGCATTATGCGCCGGCGCCCGCTCCGGCCCCCGTCTCGGCACCGTTGTCGATCCCGCAGGCCGAGGTCGGCGCATCTGCCCCCGCGATCAGCGCGAGCGCAGTCAAGTCGCCGATGGTCGGCACCGTCTATCTCGCCGCCAACCCCGAGGCGAAGCCGTTCTCGACGGTCGGCCAGAAGGTCAATGCGGGCGACACGCTGCTGATCATCGAGGCGATGAAGGTGATGAACACGATCGTCGCACCGTCGGCGGGCACGGTGACCGCGATCCTCGTCGAGAACGGCCAGCCGGTCGAGTTCGACCAGCCGCTGGTCGTGGTGGAATAATGCCGCAAATCAAGAAGCTGCTCATTGCGAATCGCGGCGAAATCGCGCTGCGGATCCACCGTGCCTGCCACGAGATGGGCATCAAGACGGTGGCTGTGCACTCGACCGCCGACGCCGACGCGATGCACGTCCGGCTCGCCGACGAGGCGATCTGCATCGGACCGCCGTCCGCCGCGGACAGCTATCTGAACATCCCGAACATCATCTCGGCGGCCGAAATCTCGGGCGCGGACGCGATCCATCCAGGCTACGGCTTCCTCAGCGAGAACGCGCAGTTCGCCGAGATCGTCGAGCTCCACAACATCCTGTTCGTCGGCCCCAAGCCCGAGCACATCCGGACGATGGGTGACAAGGTCCATGCGAAGCGCACCGCGGGCGCGCTCGGGCTGCCGCTCGTCCCCGGGTCCGACGGTGCGATCAGCGACATCGCCGAGGCCAAGCGCATCGCCGAGGACATCGGCTATCCGGTGATCATCAAGGCCGCTAGCGGCGGCGGCGGTCGCGGAATGAAGGTCGTCAACGATCCCGAAGACCTCGAAACGCAGATGCAGCAGGCCGGCAGCGAGGCGAAGGCGGCGTTCGGCGACGCGACCGTCTACATGGAAAAATACCTCGGCAATCCGCGGCATATCGAATTCCAGATCTTCGGCGACGGCAACGGCAACGCGATCCATCTCGGCGAGCGCGACTGCTCGTTGCAGCGCCGTCACCAGAAGGTACTGGAGGAAGCCCCCTCGCCGATCATCACCGCCGAAGAGCGCGAGCGGATGGGCGGGATCGTCGCCAAGGCGATGGCCGACATGGGCTATCGCGGCGCGGGGACGATCGAGTTCCTGTGGGAAGCGGGCGAATTCTACTTCATCGAGATGAACACCCGGCTCCAGGTCGAGCATCCGGTGACCGAGATGATCACCGGGCTGGACCTGGTGCGCGAGCAGATTCGGGTGGCTGAGGGTCATCCGCTGACGCTCCGCCAGGAAGACGTCCAGTTCCGCGGCCATGCGATCGAATGCCGCATCAACGCCGAGGACCCGCGCACGTTCGCGCCGTCCCCGGGGCTGGTAAAGGTGTATCACGCGCCGGGCGGAATGCATGTGCGCGTCGATAGCGGGCTGTATGCCGGGTATCGCGTGCCGCCTTACTACGACTCGATGATCGCCAAGCTGATCGTCTACGGGACGACTCGTCAGGGTGCGTTGCGCCGGTTGCGGCGTGCGCTCGAGGAGATGGTGATCGAGGGCGTCACGACGACAATCCCGCTGCACCGTGCGCTGCTCGACGATCCCGAGTTCCAGGAAGGCGCGTACACGATCAAGTGGCTGGAAGAGTGGTTGGCCAAACAGGGGGCGTAGGTACGATGTCGCGGTGGATGTTGCTTGCCGTTCCGGTCCTGCTGGCTGCGGGACCGGCATTCCCCGATCCGGTCGAGGGATTGGCTGGGCGCTATTATGCCCAGTTCGCCAACGGCACGGTAACCGGCGAAAAATACACGGGGGAGAATGTCGTCGAGATCGTGCCCGTAGCCGCGAATGCAGCCTATGTCCGCGCGCATCTCGATTTCTTCAACGGTCATCAGTGCGACATTGCTGGCATCGCGACTTCCCGCGGGACGACACTCGTCTATCGCGAGCTCGAAGCGCCGTTACCCGGGGAACCGGCGTGCGTGCTCACCGTCTCTCATGTCGGGTCTTCGCTCAAGCTTGACGATGGCAATCGGGGGTGCAGCACCTATTGCGGTGCACGGGGAAGTTTGACGAACATGAGCGTGCCGTTCGCGAGCCGCCGCCCGATCCGGTACATGCCGCGGCTCAAGGCATCCGAGCAATATCGGCGTGCTATGACAGAATGGCGGACGGGGAAGCCGACATCGTGAAGGCGACGATCTACCACAACCCGCGTTGCTCGAAGTCCCGCGAGGCGCTCGCGCTGCTGCAAGAGGCCGGGGCAGACGTCACGATCGTCGAATACCTCAAGAACCCGCCCTCCCGCGCGGAACTCGTCCGTCTCTACGACCGCGCGGGCATGACGCCGCGCCAGGGCCTTCGCATGGCCGAGGACGGCGCCAAGGCGGTCAAGCACGGCGATGCCGAGGCGATCCTTGATGCGATGATGATCGATCCGCTGTTGATCGAGCGCCCGTTGGTCGAGACCGACAAGGGTGTTAGGCTCGGCCGCCCGATCGCGCGGCTGCAAGAGATCCTGTGATCGGCTCCCCTGCCCTTGGATTGCGCACGCACCGCCCAGGTGCCGCAATTTCGGGCAGTGAAATCAACGATATTCCGCGGTTGCCCGAGGGCGCCGCGGCTGGCACGCTTGGTGCAAGGCGCCCTTCAGGGCGTACAGCTCGCTCGCAAGGGCGGGGGTTTCAACAATCGGGGGCGTACCTGTGAAAAAGATCGAAGCCATCATCAAGCCGTTCAAGCTGGATGAGGTGAAGGAAGCGCTGCACGAGATCGGCGTGAGCGGCATCACCGTGACCGAGGCCAAGGGGTTCGGCCGGCAGAAGGGCCACACCGAACTGTACCGCGGCGCGGAATATGTCGTCGACTTTCTGCCCAAGGTGAAGCTCGAAGTCGTCGTCGAGGACGGGCTCGCGCAACGCGTCGTCGAGGCGATCGCCGCGGCCGCGCAGACCGGCCGGATCGGCGACGGCAAGATCTTCGTCATCCCGGTCGAGAGCGCGCTTCGCATCCGCACCGGCGAGCGCGACGACGACGCAATCTAGTTCCAGACCACGCATAGGGCGTTGACGACGGGTGACGACATCGTCATTTGACGCGGCGCAACATTGTGTGGGAATTCCGTTCCATACCGCAATTAGATTCCCCGCATGCTGCGGCGGAAATCTCAAAAACGAAGGGCAAGCATCATGGCGAATTCGGCCTCCGACGTTCTCAAGATGATCAAGGACCAGGAGATCGAGTGGGTCGATCTGCGGTTCACCGATCCCAAGGGCAAGTGGCAGCATCTGACGATGGTCGCCAGCCTGATCGGCGAAGACGAGCTGACCGACGGCCTGATGTTCGACGGCTCGTCGATCGAGGGCTGGAAGGCGATCAACGAGAGCGACATGACGCTCAAGCCCGATCTCGACGCGGTCTATGTCGATCCGTTCTCGGCGACGCCGATGATGATCCTGATCTGCGACATTGCCGATCCGTCGACCGGGGAACTATATTCGCGCGATCCGCGATCGACCGCCAAGCGCGCCGAGGCGTATCTGCTGACCACCGGCGTCGGCGACACGGTGTATGTCGGCCCCGAAGCCGAATTCTTCATGTTCGACGATGTCCGCTTCGAGAACAGCTATTCGACCAGCTATTACAAGATCGACGACATCGAGCTGCCGGGCAATTCGGGTCGCGAATATGAGGGCGGCAACCTCGGCCACCGTCCGCGCGCCAAGGGCGGTTACTTCCCGGTCGCACCGGTCGACTCGGCCGTCGACATCCGCGGCGAGATGGTCTCGACGATGATCGAGATGGGCCTGCCCTGCGACAAGCATCACCACGAGGTCGCGGCTGCGCAGCATGAGCTGGGCCTGACCTTCGGCACGCTGACGCAGACCGCGGATCGCATGCAGATCTACAAGTATGTCGTCCATCAGGTCGCGCACGCGTACGGCAAGACCGCGACGTTCATGCCGAAGCCGATCAAGGAGGACAACGGCTCGGGAATGCACACGCATTTCTCGATCTGGGAAGGCAAGACCCCGCTGTTCGCCGGCAACGGCTATGCGGGCCTCAGCGACATGTGCCTGTACTTCATCGGCGGCATCATCAAGCATGCCAAGGCGGTCAACGCGTTCACGAACCCGTCGACCAACAGCTACAAGCGCCTCGTCCCCGGCTACGAAGCGCCGGTGCTGCTCGCCTACTCGGCACGCAACCGCTCGGCATCGTGCCGCATCCCGTACGGCACCGGCCCCAAGGCGAAGCGCGTCGAAGTGCGCTTCCCGGACGCGCTGGCCAACCCGTACCTTGCGTATGCGGCGCTGATGATGGCGGGCATGGACGGCATCCTCAACAAGATCCATCCGGGCGAAGCGATGGACAAGAACCTGTACGACCTGCCGCCGGCAGAGCTCGCTCAGGTCCCGACCGTCGCAGGGTCGCTCCGCGAGGCGCTCGAATGCCTGCTCGCGGATCATGACTTCCTGCTGAAGGGCGACGTGTTCTCGAAGGATCAGATCGAGAGCTATGTCGAGATCAAGTACGCCGAGGTTGCGCGTTGGGAGATGACGCCGAGCCCGGTTGAGTATGACATGTATTACAGCGGATAAGGCGCGACCACGCTCGCGCCGATCCGCGCAGCGGATATCCGCTGTCGGCCGGCGTCGTGTAGCGACGACCGACGGCGTGGCTTCGCCACGTCGCTGAATTAGAAGAGGGCGTCCGGAGCAATCCGGGCGCTCTTTTCTGTTAGGCCTAACGAGATTCCTCCTCTTCGTTCTGGCGAGTTCGGATGGGGGGAATCAGAACAGTACCCCCTCCCGTCATTCCCGCGGAGGCGGGAACCCATACTGGCTGCCCGTGCGATAGGAGCGCGAGCGGTCGAGGTTATGGATCCCCGCCTGCGCGGGGATGACGATGGGCTCGGCGATGACAAGATCACAAAAGGTATGGCCCGGTGTCCGCGCCAAGCTTGTTTCCCCGCGAAGGCGGGGATCCAGTCTGGGCTCCCGCCTTCGCGGGAGAACAAACATTGCGGGAGAACAAGGGTAGCCTTGGTTAACTTCGAGGATGGGCTCGGATTGATCGAACGTGCCCGGCACCCATATCCCAATCGCAACGCACCGCCCCCAAAACCCAAGGAACATCCGTGACCGAAGACAGCGGCAACAGCGCCGGACGCGCGATCCCGAGCGGCCGCCTCGCCCGTCTCGGCGTCTTCGGCAAACTCGCGGGCGGTGTCGCCGGCGGAGTCGTGGCCGAAGGCGCCCGCCGTCTTGCGAACGGCGAACGCCCCAAGATCGGCGACCTTCTCCTCACCCCCGCCAACGCCACGCGCGTCGCCGACCAGCTCTCGCACCTCCGCGGTGCCGCGATGAAGCTGGGGCAGATGATCTCGATGGACGCGGGCGACATGCTACCACCCGAACTCGCCACCATCCTCGCGCGTTTGCGCAACAACGCGAACCATATGCCGCCGCAGCAGCTTGATCGCGTACTCGCCGCCGAATGGGGCAAGGACTGGCGCCGTCGCTTCGCGCACTTCCAGGCGCATCCCGTCGCCGCCGCCTCGATCGGCCAAGTCCACCGCGCCCGCCTACCCGACGGCACCGAACTGGCGATCAAGGTCCAGTATCCAGGCGTGAAGGAGAGCATCGACGCCGACGTCGACAACGTCGCGACCCTTCTCCGCGTGTCCGGCATGCTCCCCAAGTCGCTCGACATCGCCCCGTTGCTCGACGAGGCGAAGAAGCAGCTTCACGAGGAGGCCGATTACCTCCGCGAGGCGCAGATGCTCGCGCGTTACGGCGACCTGCTTGCCGACCAGTCGCAGTTCGTCGTCCCAAAGCTTTACTCCGAGCTGACCACGCCACGCGTCCTCGCGATGAGCTTCGTCACCGGCGTCCCCGTCGAGACGCTGGAAACCGCGCCACAGGACGTTCGCGACCAGGTGATGCACGACCTGATCTCGCTTGTGTTGCGCGAACTGTTCGACTGGCGGCTGATGCAGACCGATCCGAACTTCGCCAACTACCGCTGGCAGCCCGAGACGGAAAAGCTCGTCCTGCTCGATTTCGGCGCCGCCCGCCCCCTCCCTGCCGAAACCGGCGAAGGCTATCGCCGCCTGCTTACCGCTGCCCTCGCCGGCGACGGTGACGCGGTACGCGAAGCTGCGATCGCCGCAGGGTTCCTCGGCGAAGCGGCCGTTCTCCAGCATCGCGCACTGGTCGACCGGATGATCGACGTCATCCTCGGCGAACTCGCCAAGCCCGGCCCGTTCGACTTCGGCGACCGCGCCTTCGTCGGCGTGCTGCGCGAGCAGGGCACCGAGATCGCGCGCGACCGCGACACCTGGCACCTGCCCCCGATCGACACGCTGTTCGTCCAGCGCAAGATCAGCGGCACCGCCTTGCTCGCCGCTCGTCTCAAGGCGCGGGTCGACATTCGCACGATGGTCGCCGCCTATTGCGACGGCGTGCCATCGTAAGGATCAGCGCAGTTTGAGTGCGCGCTTCACGCCGGCCCAGCTGACGTATTTGAAGTTCTGCGTGGCGGGCGCGTTGTCGCCGTCCTGTGCGGCGAACAGGCCCTGGGGGTAGGCGGGGCCGAAGTTGCCGAGGATCAGTTCGATCCCGTCGGTATCGCTCGTACCGTCGATCGCGCCGCCGCCTATCCGGAAGCGCCCGGCATAGGTGACGCCTGGCAGGCGGTAGAGCGTGTAGGCGTTGTCGCCCTGGCTCGACGCGACGAGATAGCCGCCGTTCCTGCCCGACGGGGCGAGCGCTAGGCCCTCCGCGTCGGCGACCAGCGTCTTGCCGTCGACCTTGGCGATCACGGTTGCCGTGACCGATGCCGATGGGTCGGCATCGAAGCGCCAGAGGCCGACATCTTCTTCCGCGACATAGAGCTGTCCGGTGCGGTCGTCGACGACGCAGCCTTCGGACTGGGTGCCGAGCTTCATTGATCGGACCGTCGTGACCTTGGGCGATGCGCCGGAGAGGTCGATCGCGACCTGGTCGATGCGGCCGTCCTTGAGCACGACGAAGCCGAACAGCGCGTGATCGCTTGCGCGGGTCCAGAGGCACATGCCGTAGGCCTCGCCCGGCCCAACCGGGAAGCGGCCGAGGGGCACGAGCTTTGCCGCCGCCGTGTCGAGCGTGAACAGCGAGACATGAGCGGTGGCGATGTCGGCCCGGTCGCTGGCAGCGGCGATCACGCGCCCGCCAGATTTGGCGCCAAGATCGCGCAGGTCGACGTTGTTGAGCCGCGCGGCCGGGGTGAAGCTGAGGCGCTTGCCCGCCAGGCTGTAGACGTGGATGCCCGCCTTCTTGTCGGTGCCGATGACGAGGCTTTTCGCCGGATCGCCCGCATTGCGCCAGATCGCGGGATCGTCCGCGGCATCGGCGGCGGTGTCGACCGGGTCGGTCTCGGCGGTTGCCGCGACTGTCGGCGCCTCGACCGCCACCGGGGCCGACGTCGTTGCACATCCCGCGAGCAGCAACGCGGCAAAGGGCAGCATGCGCATCAGAACGTCACCCGGACGCCGCCGGTGTAGCGCCGGCCGAACGTCTCATGCTCGATCGTGTATGCTGAGGAACCGACATAGCGGCGGCCAGGACCGTTCAGCAGGTTGGCGAAATCGCCGTAGATCTCGACATTGCCGTTGATCGCGTAGCGAACCGACGCGTCGAGTTCATTGTCCTTGGCCCAATAGAAATCGCCGCCATCGACGCCGCGGACGACGCCACCGACCGTGTCGACCGCGCCGATCGCATCGAGCCACGCCGACCGGTTCTGGTACGAAACGCGGGCCGAGAAGCCGTATTTTTCGTAATAGGCGATCAGATTGTAGATCGCATCCGATGCGCCGGGCAGGCGAACTTTCCGCGACGGGATCGCACCTGTTGCCGGCGTATCGGCACGGCTCTTGTTGATCGTCGCGTTGAGCTGGACGCCGAAGCCGCCCATCCAGTCGGGCAGGCCGAGATCTGCGGTGAAGGGGTCGAGCTGCTGCTGGATCGCGCCCTCGATCCCCATGATATAGCCTTTGCCGCCGTTGATGATGGTCGAGTAGACATAGCCCGACCGATCGACGCCCGCAGCGTTCAGGTTGGTCTGGCCGTAGGTCCGGGTCGAGTCGAACAGGACATCGGTGACGTCCTTGTAGTACGCGCCGATCGACAGGAAGCCGCGCGGCATCGTGTAATATTCGACATAGAGATCGACGCCCTTGGCCTTTTCGGGCTTCGCGTCGGGGTTGCCGCCGGAGATGGTCGCGTTCGCGTCGTTGACACTGAGATTGGGGCGAAGCTGATCGTAATCCGGGCGCGCGGCGCCGGTGTTGAACGACAGTCGCGCCTTCATCCGGTCGTTGACGTCCCAGTTCACGTGCAGGCTTGGATAGACGAGCGTCTGGCTCGACTTCACGTCGATCAGGCCGAGCGACGAGAACGCGCCGGCGCCGTTGCGGATATGCTCGACGCGCGCGCCACCGATGACGCTGCCCCAGTTGGTGGTCGTCGTCGCCATCGCATAGGCGGAATAAACCTTCTCGCCGACATCGTAGAAATTGGCGTCGGTGGACACGAACGGGCTGACCGCCTTGGCTTGATCGACCAGCGCCAGGATCTTGTCCCGATCGAAATACTGGAACGTGTAGCCGAGCGGGATCTCGCCCTGGAACCCGCCCGGCTTGGCGATTGCCGCGTACCCGGTTGGAATGCCGGCCGCGGCGAACTGGGCCGGCGTGCTCAGCTCGAGCAGATACTCGTTCGCGGTCTTTGTGCGATCGTCGTAGCGTACGCCCGCCGCGAACACCGTCTGCGCACCGAACACCGACGCTTCGCGGCTGATGTCGAGCTTGGCGGTGTAGGCTTCGGTCACGTCCTGCGCCTTCAGCGACCGCAAGCGGGCCAGGGTGCGCGGGAAGTCCTCGATTGCCGTGACCTGAGCGCCACGCGAGAAGGTACCGTCGGCGTTGCGGATCGTGCGGAACAGCTGGACCTTGGCGAGCTGTGGGTTGGTCAGGTCATAGGCGACGGTCAGGCGGTTGGCGGCGTTCGCGCCGTTGGTGCCGAACGACGGGCTGTCGTAGTTCAGCTGTGCAGGCTGCGAGCGATCGTCGATCGAACGCGTGAAATTACCGCGCCATTTGACGTTCCAGGCGCCGAGTTCGTGATCGCCGCCGACCGTGTTCGTGAACACCGACTGCTTGTATTTGCGCACGGTGAAGTTCGAGTTGAGATCGATGCCGTAGACCGTGCCCAGCAGCGGCGTGTTGCCGGTGCAGACGTCGGCATAGCCGGTCGTGCCCGTCGCGGGTCGTGCGTTGACGGTGCAGGCGGCGGTGCCATTGGGCGTGCGCGACTGCTGGTCGTCGAGATCGAAGATGTAGTTGTTGCGCTGTTCGTCGTCCTGGAACGCCGAGTAGATCGACTCCGCGAACAGCTTGTGGCCGGGCGCCGGGCGCCAGTCGAGCCGGGTCGACAGCGAGTAGTTTTTCCGCGTCAGACGATACAGCTTGTTCTCGGTCTCGCGCGCCCATTTGCGGTTTTCGAAGCCGGGCCGTAGATCGCGATCGACCGCTTCGAAGTCGGTCTCGAAATTGTCGGTGACCATGCCGCGACGATACAGGCTGGCGGACGAGACGATACCGAACTCGCCGATGCCGGTGTCGATCCGGTCGGAGATGACGAGCGAACCCTCATATTCGGTCTTCTTGCCGAGTTCGACATGGCCGACACCGCCCTTGGCCTGCACCTTCATGCCGGGATAATCGAACGCCGAGCGCGTGATGATGTCGACGTTGCCAGCGATCGTCTCGCCGGTCATGTCGGGGGTGACGGCCTTGCGCACGATGATCTGCGACGCGATCGCCGAGGGGATGGAATCGAAACGTGCGTCGCGACCTTCCGGGCTGACGACGTTGATGCCGTCGATCGACAAGGTGGTCCAGTTGATCGGCGCGCCGCGCAGCGTGATGTAGCGCGCCTGGCCCTGGTCGCGCTGGACGCCGACGCCGGGGAGACGACTAACTGCCTGCGCGACGTTCTGGTCGGGCAGGCGACCGATCGAATCGGAGGCGATGACCGAGACGAGCGAGGGGCTGGTCCGCTGGATCTGGAGCGCGGCGGCCTCGGACTCCGCGATCGGGCGCGAGCCGGAAACGACGATCTCGTCGCCCTCGCCCGGATTCGCACCGACTTCGGTAGTCATCGCGACGTCGAGCGTCACGGCGGCATCGGCGACCGTCACGGTCCGGCGTGCGTCGGGGAAGCCGACATAGCGGATCACGAGTTCGTGCGTGCCGGCGGGGACACCGACCAGCGAGAACCTTCCGGTGCGGTCGACCACGGTCGACAGGTCGAGTGCCGGAATCGAGACCGATGCACCGTCGAGATAGTCGCCGCTGCCTGCCTGCGACACGGTACCGGTGATGCTCCCGAGCGCGCGCGGTGCGCCGACCGGGGTCGCGGCATCGGGACGCGCATAGGCGCTGGTGGCGGTCAGCGAAGTCAGCGCGCAGCCAGTGAGCAGCGCATGCGCGAGGACGCGACCGCGGACGCGGGTCGACAGGTTCGATTTCATGGTATTCCCCCGGGTGGTCCCGACTTCTTCAGCCGGCTTGGGAGGCGCGGTAGCGGCCGTGCATGGCACCGACGTTACCTTTGCATGACAGACGCGTGACAGCGGCGTCATCTGGGATTGCCTCACGTACGCGCGAGCAGAATCCCACATTAAACCAACGTTAAAATCGCCGGACACGTGATTCTTATATTCGTAACGGACGTGCCACGACCGCCGCCTATCGCGCCCTTCAAGGCAAAGACTGCCGAAAAAGGGAAACTCTCGATGTTGAATTCAGCAAGCCTGCGCTTGCGGCTGCTGGCCGGCGCCGCCCTGACGGTCGCGATCGCGTCGCCAGTGCTCGCGGCCCCCGCGCCGACCGCCGCCAAGGATACGGCGCCCGCTGCCGCTGCCGCAGACCCCGTGATCGATCCGGCCCCCGCCACTGCGGAACCCGCCGACCAGACCGGTCTCGGCGAGATCGTCGTCACCGCGACCAAGCGCGAGACGAACCTTCAGAAGACGCCGATCGCGATCAACGTCCTGAGCAGCCAGGCGCTGACCGACCGCCACGTCCAGAGCCTGTACGATCTCGCCGACGGCGCGGTGCCGTCGTTGCGCGTCGCGACGTTCGAGGCGCGCCAGTCCGCGCTGACGATCGGTATCCGCGGCATCGTTCCGCTCGACGCCAACCAGCCCGCACGCGAGCAGGGTGTCGGCGTATATATCGACGGCGTCTATCTCGGTCGCCAGCACGGCCTGAACGCGGCGCTGTTCGACGTCGACCGGATCGAAGTGCTCAAGGGCCCGCAGGGCACGCTGTTCGGTCGCAACACCGAAGGCGGCGCGCTCAGCATCGTCACCAAGGGCCCGAGCGGCAAATGGGGCGGCAGCGCGACCGGCGGGATCGCCAACTACGGCAGCTATAACGGTATGTTGCATGTCGACCTGCCCGAAACGTACGGCGTGTCGCTGAAGCTCGACGGCGTCATCCAGCATCAGGACGCGACCACCAAAAACCCGCTCGCGGACCAGACCGGCTTCAATTATTATCATCGCCGCGGCTTCAAGGCGACCGCACGTGTCCGCCCGATCTCGGGCATGACCGCCGATTTCAGCTACGATAACGGCTACGACTCGAACAGCCCGTTCTATAGCCAGTTGCTCAACGTGAACCCGAACGGGTGCAAGGCCGGTGCGCAATCCGCCTCGCCCGCCTGCGCGCTTCCCGGCACCAACTACACGACGCTGACCGGCAGCGTGAAGCCGCTCCCGAGCCAGGTCGTCGTCAACGGCGACAGCCGGATGAAGGTCGCCGACATCGGCGTTCCACAGCAACCGAGCATCGACAAGACGCACGGCTTCACCTCGAACATCCGCTGGGACGTCGCACCCGAGATCGAACTCCGCTCGATCACCGCGTGGCGCGGCGTGAACGCGACGCAGTACGACAATAGCGGCGGCTATCACCGCGTCCCCGTCGTTGCCGCTGGCTGCGTCGGCAGTGCATGTAACTTCAGCCGCTACAGCCTCGCCGACCTCCATCAGAACCAGTTCAGCCAGGAATTCCAGGCGGTCGGCACGGTCGGCCAGTTCGATTACGTTGCCGGGCTGTATTACTTCAACGAACACATCAGCGACGACGCGGCGACGCCGAACTCGCTGGCGTTCAATTCGTCGCTGACGACGATCTCGGTGCTCGATCCCTGCACCGGGTCGGGCGGGTTCGGCTCGCTCGTCGGCTGTCGATCGATCGATCGTGCCTCGGAAGTGCATTCGAAGAGCTATGCCGGCTATGGCCAGGTCACCTGGAACGCGACCGACCGCGTTCACTTGACCGCCGGTGGCCGCTACACGCGCGACGAGAAGCAGGGCGTGCTGCATTTCTCGCGTAACTTGAACTACGACACGGCGACCCAGGCCCAGTTGACCGCGGCCGGCTATGCGCCGCTCGACGCCACCTGGAACCGCTTCAATCCAATGGCGACGCTCGCCTATGACGCCAGTGACTCGGTCCACGTCTATGCAAAATACGCGACCGGCTACCGTGCCGGCGGTGCCAGCTCGCGGACGTCCAACTACCAGACGTTCAACCCCGAGGACGTGAAGTCGTACGAGATCGGCGCGAAGACCGATTTCTGGAACCACCGTGCGCGCCTGAACCTTGCCGGCTACATCATGGATCGCAAGAACAGCCAGGTCGACATCAGCTCGATCCAGACGACCGCGTCGGGCAGCTTCAACAACCTCGTGACGATCAATGCGCCCGGTATCACCAAGATCCGCGGGATCGAGGCCGACCTGACCGTGCAGCCGGTCGACGGCCTGACGCTGACCGCAGGCTATGCTTATACCTACACGAAAATCCCGCCGGTGCTGATCGCGTCGACCGGCGTGTACCAAAACTTCTACATCGTGTTCACGCCGCGCAATGCTGCCAACGGATCGGTCGACTACACGATGCCGGTCGGCGACATGGACCTGAAGTTCCACCTCGACGGCAACTACTCGCAGGCGACGCAGACCTTCGATCAGTTCGCGACAAAGAACGACCCCGCGTTCATCGCCAACGCCCGCCTCGCCTTGGCGAACATCCACGTCGGCGGCAGCAATGCGGTGACGATCTCGGCCTGGGTCCGCAACCTGTTCGACAAGCAATACGTGTTCCGCCGCGACCCGTCGAACAGCCTGCCGGGCGCTCCGACGACCAACCTCACATCGGGCAGCGTCAACAACGTGCTGGGCGACTACGGCAATTTTAACGCGCCGCGCACCTACGGCATGGAGGCTTCGGTCAAGTTCTGATCGCGGTGACCGTGTAGAAAGACGAACCCGGACCGGCGTCGAGCCTGTCCGGGTTTCGTCGTTTCAGCGCTTGGGTAGGGCGATGACGACACGCAGTCCGGGGGCCGCGTCTTCGAGTAGGAGGGTGCCGCGGTGAAGCCGGACTATCGCCTGGATCAGGGGTAGGCCAAGACCGTGCCCTTCGTCGTGGCGGCTGGCGTCGAGCCGCCCGAACCGCCGCAACGCCAGCTTGCGCTGATCCGCCGGAATGCCGGGGCCGGTATCGGTCACCGTGAGCGTGGCAGTCTTGCTAGTGGTCGTGACGCCAATCTCGATGCGGGTGCCGGGTGGGGTGTGGCGGAGCCCGTTCTCGATAAGGTTCACGAGCATCTGGCCGAGTAGTTGGCGATCGCCGACGATCTCAGCCACGGGCGATGTTCCCAGCGCCAGCGTCCGGCCGCCATCGGCGACTACCGGTTGCATCATCGTCGCGATCTCTTCGGCCAGCGCCGCCAGATCGAGCGTCGCGAACGCCGCGCGCCGATCGCCGCCTTCGATCTCGGCGATCCGCAGCATCGCCCCGAACATCTCGAGCAGTTCGTCGCTCATCGCGATCGCGGTTTCGAGATCGTTGCGCTGGCTGTCCGTCTGGGCCCGACGCAACGCCAGTGCCAACTGGCTGCGCAGGCGCGCCAATGGCGTGCGAAGATCATGCGCGATATCGTTGGAGACGTTGCTGATACCGGCCATCAACTCCGCAATACGGTCGAGCATACGGTTGAAGGCCACCGCCTGATGCGCGAACTCGCCGCCCGATCGATCGACCGGTACGCGCCGCGACATGTCGCCGTCGATGATCGCGTCGACCGTCCGCCGGGTCTCGCCGATCCGCCGCCCGATCGTGATGACGAAGAACAGCAGGCCACCGATGACGACCAGCAGGATCGATCCGAAACCAATGAGGTAGATCCGGACACGTGCCGCATTATAGTCGTCGAACGGTTCGGTCTCGGCGATCGTCACCAGCGTCATGCCGTGCCCGACGTCGCGGACCAGCGCACGCCCGGCCGAAAGTCCCGCGATCTGGTCCTTCAACGCGACCGTCGAGAAGCCCATCGGCAGGCGACGCGGCAAGGCGATGTTGCCGCCGAGCCTGCGACCGGTCGCGTCGAGCAGCAGGAAGCCGATATCGCCGGTATCACGCTCGCGGGTCGCGGCGTTGATCCGCCGGACGAGTTCTTCGGGACTGCGGTCGCCGGAGATGCCGGCGGCCGCATCGCTCACGACCAGGATACGACGGTCGACCAGTCGCTCGATCGTGCGCTGCGTCGCGGTGTAGATCGCGAACCCGGTGCCGAGAGTGGCGACGAGGAACGCGATTAGGAACGCCAGCGTCAACGCGCGCAGCGACCGCAGGCGCGTCATCCGCGCAGCATGTATCCGACGCCGCGCACCGTGCGGATGGGATCGTCGCCGCCCGCCGCGGTCAGTTTCACGCGCAGATGGCGGACATAGACGTCGACGATGTTGGTGGTCGGTGCGAAGTCGTATCCCCAGACCCGCTCGACCAACATCGCCCGCGTCAGCACCGCATCGGCATTGGCGACGAACTCGGCGAGCAATTTGAACTCGAGCTTGCCAAGATCGAGCGCGATGCCGTCGCGCCACGCGCGGAACTTGGTCGGGCTGACGACGATATCGCCAGCATGGATCGTGTCGCCGGCGCTACCGGTCCAGCCGCGTCCGCGCATCAGCGCGAGCAGGCGTGCGTTCAGCTCGACCGCGGCGATCGGCTTGACCACATAGTCGTCCGCGCCGGCCTCCAGCCCCTCGACCTTCTCGACCGAGCGGCCGAGCGCGCTGAGCATGATGACCGGCATCGTGATGTTCGCACTCCGCAGCCGCTCCAGCACGGAAATGCCGTCGATCTTCGGGAGCATCCGGTCGAGGATCACCGCATCGAACGCCTGGCTGTCCACCGCGGCGAGTGCGTCGCGGCCATTCGGCGCGACGGTCACGCCGTGATCGAACCCGCGCAGTTCCTCGGCCATCGCCTGCGCGAACACGGCATCGTCCTCGACCAGCAGAATGTTCAGGCTCATCACGGTCTCACTTGGACAAGCATCTGTCCTATCGTGCATCGTCGCGCGTACAAGCGTCTTGCGGCGCCAGCTGGAGGCTACAAACGCCGTCCGTCGCCTAGCGAAAACGTCGCATTGGTTCACGCGAAGGCGCGAAGGCGCGAAGAGATGAGAAGAATGGGTTCGCGCGGAGACGCGGAGACGCGGAGAGTTCTCCGGGACCAACGGTCCCCTTCATCGTCGTCGCAAGATGATGCACGAGACGGCCATACCGCCCGCAACACCTCCGCGCCTCCGCGTCTCCGCGCGAACAAATCTTCTTTGCGCTTTCGCGCCTTCGCGTGAACACACCTTCTCGCATGCAGTTACGGCAGCAGGATCGTGCTACCCGAAGTCTCACCCGCCTCGATCGCGCGATGGGCGGCGGCAGCCTCTTCGAGCGGAAAGGTCCGGCCGATCTCCGGCGTGACCGCGCCGCTGTCGAGCATGGCGAACAGGCGGGCGATGCCGGCCTGCCTCTCCTCCGGCGTGACGTAGTAATCGAACAGCGTCGGCCGCGTTACGAACAGCGAGCCTTTCCGCGCGAGGACGCCGATGTTGACACCGTCGACCACCCCGCCCGCATTGCCGTAGCTGACGATCAGCCCACGCCTGGCCGCGCTGTCGAGAGACGCGTCCCACGTCGCACGCCCGACACCGTCGAGGACCACAGGCACGCCCTTGCCGTCGGTGATCTCGCGGACGCGCGCGGCGATGTCCTCGGACTTGTGGAGGATGACGTGGTCGGCGCCGGCTTTCCGCGTCCGCGTCGCCTTGTCTTCGTTGCCGACGCTGGCGATCACGGTCGCGCCGATCGCCTTCAGCCAGCCGACCAGGATGTGTCCGACTCCGCCCGCGGCCGCGTGGACGAGCACGGTCTGGCCCGCCTGGACCTTGGCGCAGCGCTCGACCAGGAACTCGGCGGTGCAGCCCTTGAGCAGGATCGCCGCGGCGGTCTGGTCGTCGAGGGTGTCGGGGAGCTTGAACAGTTGGTCCGCGGACACGTTGCGCTCGGTCGCGTAGGCGCCGCGGGACGGTCCGAAGGTGCCGACCCGGTCGCCGGGCGCGAAGTCGGTGACGCCCTCGCCGACTGCCATCACCACGCCCGCCGCCTCGCTGCCGAGACCCGATGGCAGGTCGATCGGGTACACGCCGCTGCGGTGGTACGTGTCGATATAGTTCAGCCCGACCGCGGTGTTGCGCATCCAGACCTCGCCCTTGCCCGGCGGTGGCAGTTCGACGTCGCGCCACTGGATGACCTCGGGGCCGCCGGTCCTCTCGATGAATGCCACTCTCGCCATGCCGGCCTCCTGATGAATTTCCCGATCAACCTACGGCATGCGTTTCGGGTTGCAACCGATCTCGGGCGAGCCCATTCCTTGGCGAGACAAGATGCGGAGAGGCACGATGAAAAGCTATTTGAAGCAGTATATTGGCGGCGTCTGGGTCGAGAGCGAAGGTGGCACCGTCTATCAGGTGATCGACCCGTCGACCGAGCAGCCCTGCACCGAGATCACGCTCGGCACCGCCGCCGACGTCGACAAGGCCGTGGCCGCGGCCCGGTCGGCGTTCGAGAGCTGGAGCCAGACGAGCGTCCAGGAGCGGCTCGATGCGCTCGGCCGGATCATGATCGAATACAAGGCGCGGATACCCGATCTGGCGAAGGCGATGTCGCAGGAGATGGGCGCACCGATGGCACTCGCCTCGATGGCGCAGGCCCCCACCGGGCTCGCGCATTTCTCGGCGACCGCCAAGGCACTGGCGGCGTTCGCGTTCTCGGAAACGATCGGCAAGGCGACCGTCGTGCACGAACCGCTCGGCGTCGTGGCGATGATCACGCCGTGGAACTGGCCGCTGAACCAGATCTGCGCGAAGGTCGCGCCTGCGCTGGCCGCGGGCGACACGATGATCCTCAAGCCGTCCGAGGAAGCGCCCTCGTGCGCGGTTATCCTGGCGGAGATCATGGATGCGGCGGGGGTGCCGGCGGGGGTGTTCAACCTCGTCAACGGTGACGGTCCAGGCGTCGGCGCAGCATTGTGCGCGCATCGCGACGTCGACATGGTGAGCTTCACCGGCTCGACACGCGCCGGGATCGCGGTCGCCTTGGCGGCGGCCCCTACCGTGAAACGCGTGCACCAGGAGCTTGGCGGCAAGGCGGCGAACCTCGTGCTTGAGGGCTCGGACCTAGCGGCGGTGTTGCCGCCCACCGTGGCCGGCGTGCTCGCCAATTCGGGGCAGAGCTGCATCGCGCCGACCCGGCTGCTGGTGCATGCGAGCCAGGTCGCCGAGGCGACGGCGATCGTGAAGTCGATGATGGAGCAGACCAAGGTCGGCGATCCCGCCGAGATGGGCCAGCACATCGGCCCGGTCGTCAACAAGGCGCAATTCGACAAGATTCAGGGCCTGATCCAGTCCGCGATCGACGAAGGCGCGACCTTGGTGACGGGCGGCGTGGGTCGGCCGGACGGGCGTAACGCTGGGTATTACATCCAGCCGACCTTGTTCACCGATGTCCGCCCCGACATGCGGATCGCGCAGGAGGAGACGTTCGGCCCGGTTGCGACGATCACGTCGTATGCCGATCAGGACGAAGGCATCCGCATCGCCAACGCGACCGAATACGGGTTGTCGGCAACGATCTCGGGCGATCCGGCGGCGGCGGCGAAGGTCGCACCGAAGTTGCGCGCGGGGCTGGTGACGATCAACTCGTGGAGCCCGGATATCGGCGCGCCGTTCGGGGGGTACAAGCAGTCGGGCAATGGTCGCGAGAACGGGCGCTATGGGCTGACCGACTTCATGGAGGTGAAGACGATCACCGGCCTGCCGGGTGACGTGCGCCAGGGAAAGCCGGCTGAAGCGGGGGCGTAACCTCCAAGGCCCTTTCCCGTCGGGGAAGGGCCTTCAATCCAGGTTAGGACGAAGCCAGCGTTCGGCGGTCTTCAGGTCGGCGCCACGTCGTGCCGCATAATCCTCGAGCTGGTCTCGGCCAACGCGCGCTACACCGAAATACTCGGCCTGTGGGTGGCCGAAATAGAACCCCGAGACCGCCGCGGTCGGGAACATCGCGAAGCTCTCGGTCAGTTCGAGCCCGGTCGCGGTCGGCGCGTCGAGCAGGTCGAACAGGATCGGCTTGAGGCTGTGGTCCGGGCACGCGGGATAGCCCGGCGCGGGGCGGATGCCGCGATACTGTTCCTTGATCATCGCCTCGTTGGTGAGTTGTTCGTCGGGCGCATAGCCCCAGAGATCGGTGCGGACGTGCTTGTGCAACCGCTCGGCGAACGCTTCGGCGAAGCGGTCGGCGAGTGCCTTCAGCAGGATGTCGTTGTAATCGTCGTTGTCCGCCTTGAAGCGCGCGATGTGGTCGTCGATACCGTGGATGCCGACGGCAAAGCCACCGAACCAGTCGTCCTGGGTGTCGACGAAATCGGCGAGGCACATGTTGGCGCGACCTTCGCGCTTGGCAATCTGCTGGCGCAGCATGGGAAGGCGAACTTCTTCCCCCCCGCCCGCTTGCGGGAGGGGGTTGGGGGGTGGGCTCGCGCCATCCTCGGGCGCGACGGTGGAGGAGGGCGCGTGCCCACCCCCGGCCCCTCCCGCTTGCGGGAGGGGGGAAGCAAGAACCACCACATCATCCCCTTCACGCCGCGCCGGCCACAGCCCCGCGACACCACGCGGGGTCAGCCACTTCTCCGCGACGATCGTGTCGAGCATCGCCTGCGCATCCGCATACAGCGAACTCGCGCTCTCGCCGACCACTTCATCCGTCAGGATTGCGGGGAAATTCCCCGCGAGCTCCCACGCGCGGAAGAACGGCGTCCAGTCGATATAGTCGCGCAGGTCCAACAGATCCCAGTCCGCGAACACATGCACGCCCGGCTTCACCGGCGCAGGCGGCTTCATCGCGAAGTCCGCCACGAACCCGCGCGCGCGCGCCGTCTCCAGCGGCAAAAGCTCGCTCTGCCCCTTGTTCGCGCGCGAAATCCGCACCGCCTCATATTCATCTGCGGTCTTGGTCACGAACTCGTCGCGGATCGTGTCCGACACCAGCGTCGACGCAACACCCACCGCACGGCTCGCATCGAGCACATGCACCACCGGGCCATCATACGCCGGCGCGATCCGCAGCGCAGTATGCACCTTCGAGGTCGTCGCACCACCGATCAGCAGCGGCATCGTCATCCCCGCGCGCTTCATCTCCTCGGCGACCGTGACCATCTCGTCGAGCGACGGCGTGATCAGCCCGCTGAGCCCGATCATGTCCGCATCGTTCTCGTTCGCAGACTCGAGGATCTTCGACCACGGCACCATCACGCCGAGATCGACCACATCGAAGCCGTTGCACTGAAGCACGACGCCGACGATGTTCTTGCCGATATCATGCACGTCGCCCTTGACGGTCGCCATGATGATCTTGCCCTTGCCGCGCGCGCCGGGCTCCTTGGCCGCCTCGATATACGGCAGCAGATGCGCGACCGCCTTCTTCATCACGCGTGCCGATTTCACGACCTGCGGCAGGAACATCTTGCCCGATCCGAACAGGTCGCCGACCACGTTCATGCCGTCCATCAACGGGCCCTCGATGACCTCGATCGGCCGCCCACCATTGCCGGCGATCATCAGCCGCGCTTCCTCGGTATCTTCGACGACGTGGAGGTCGATGCCCTTGACCAGCGCATATTCGAGCCGCTTGTTGACACCGAGCGAGCGCCATTCCGCCGCCGCCTTCTCCGCGACCACGTCGGTGCCGCGATAGCGTTCGGCGAGCGCGACGAGCCGGTCGCCGGCCTCGGGATCGGTGTTGAGCACGACGTCCTCGACCGCCTGGCGCAGTTCGGGATCGATGTCGTCGTAGATGTCGAGCTGGCCGGCGTTGACGATCGCCATGTCCATGCCCGCGGGGATCGCATAGTACAGGAACACGCTATGCATCGCGCGGCGTACCGGCTCGTTGCCGCGGAACGAGAAGCTGAAGTTCGACAGGCCGCCCGAGATATGGACGTGCGGGCAGCGCGCCTTGATCTCCTTGCACGCTTCGATGAAGTCGACGCCGTAGTTGTTGTGCTCCTCGATCCCGGTCGCGACCGCGAACACGTTGGGATCGAAGATGATGTCCTCGGGGGGGAAACCGATCCCGACGAGCAGCTTGTACGCCCGCTCGCAGATCTCGACCTTGCGGTCCTTGGTGTCCGCCTGACCGACCTCGTCGAACGCCATCACGACGACCGCCGCACCGTACGCCATGCATTTGCGCGCCTGGCTCAGGAACTGCTCCTCGCCCTCCTTCATGCTGATCGAATTGACGATCGGCTTGCCGCTGACGCACTTCAGCCCGGCCTCGATCACGCTCCATTTCGAGCTGTCGACCATGAACGGGATGCGCGCGATGTCGGGTTCGGCGGCGATCAGCTTGAGGAACGTCGTCATCGCGTGGTGCGCGTCGAGCAGCCCCTCGTCCATGTTGACGTCGAGCACCTGCGCGCCGCTCTCGACCTGCTGGCGCGCGACCTCGACCGCGGCGGGATAGTCGCCCGCCATGATCAGCTTCTTGAAGCGCGCCGAGCCGGTGACGTTGGTGCGCTCGCCGATGTTGACGAAGGAGGTGGAGGAGGAGGTGGTCATCGGTTCGCTTCTTCTAGCCCCCTATCCCCTCCGGGGAGAGGGTCGGGGTGAGGGGTAGTTCCGGGCGGTAGCGCTCGTGGCGCCCCTCACCCCGGCCCTCTCCCCGACGGGGAGAGGGAGCGGTGGCTTAAGCGGCCATCGTGAATGGTTCGAGGCCGGCGAGCTTGGTCCGCACCTCGGGACGAGCAACTGCGCGCGGTTCAAGCCCGCGCACGCCATCCGCCATCGCCTTGATATGCGCCGGCGTCGACCCGCAGCAGCCGCCGAGCACGTTGACCTGCTTGGCCACCGCCCACTCGCCGACCAGCCCGGCCGTCGTCGCGGGCTGCTCGTCATACTCGCCGAGTTCGTTGGGAAGCCCGGCGTTCGGGTAGATCATGATCAGCGTATCCGCGATCGCCGACAGCGTCTTCACATGCGGCCGCAGCTGCTCCGCCCCGAACGAACAGTTCAGCCCGATCGTGATCGGCTTGGCATGCCGCACCGCATGCCAGAACGCCTCGACCGTATGCCCCGACAGGTTGCGCCCCGACAGATCGGTCAGCGTCATCGACATCATGATCGGCACGTCGCGCCCGAGAGCATCGCCCGCCTCGATCGCCGCCATGATCCCGGCTTTGGCGTTGAGCGTATCGAACACCGTCTCGATCAGGATGAAGTCGACGCCGACCCCTTCGCCGCCTTCGAGCAGCGCGTCGATCTGCTCGCGGTACACGCCCTTGAGATAATCGAAGTCGATCTCGCGAAAGCCGGGGTCGTTGACGTCGGGCGACAGCGACAGCGTCTTGTTGGTCGGCCCGATCGCCCCGGCGACGAAGCGCGGACGGCCGTCCTTCGCCTGATATTCATCGGCGAGCGCGCGGGCGATTCGCGCGGATTCGACGTTGATCTCGCGTACCAGATGCTCGGCGCCGTAATCGGCCTGCGAGATGACGTTCGCGCTGAACGTGTTGGTCGAGACGATGTCCGACCCCGCCTCGAGATATTCGCGCGTGATCGTCTCGGGGACGTCCGGCTTTGTGATCGCCAGGATGTCATTGTTGCCCTTCTGGTCGTGCGACAAGCCGAGCGTCCCAGCGTAAGCCGCCTCGTCGAGCTTCCAGTTCTGGATCTCGGTCCCGAACGCGCCGTCGGTGATCAGGATGCGCTTGGCGGCTTCCGCGTTGAAACGTTCACGTGGTGTCATCGTCGATCTCCTCCCCTCCCGCTGGCGGGAGGGGTCGGGGGAGGGAAGTGCCGCAAACGAGACGGTCGGGTTGGGCCAGCCCCTCCCCTAACCCCTCCCGCAAGCGGGAGGGGAATTACGCTGCGGCGACCTTTTCGCTCGGCTTCGCGCGAACACCCAGCATGTGGCAAATCGCGTAGGCCAGTTCCGCGCGGTTGAGCGTGTAGAAGTGGAAATCCTTCACGCCGCCCGCATACAGCCGCCGGCACATCTCGGCCGCAATCGTCGCCGCGACGAGTTGCCGCGCCGACGGATGATCGTCGAGCCCCTCGAACAACCGGTCCATCCACGCCGGGATCTCAGCACCACACAGCCCCGCGAACTTCCGCGTCTGCGCGACGTTCGATACCGGCAGGATCCCCGGCAGGATCTGCGCGGTAATCCCGGCGGCCGCGACCCGGTCACGAAACCGGAAATACGCTTCGGGCGAAAAGAAGAACTGCGTGATAGCGCGGGTCGCACCGGCATCGATCTTGCGCTTCAGATTGTCGATATCCGCATCATGCCCGCCCGATTCCGGATGGCATTCGGGATACGCCGCGACCGAAATCTCGAACGGGTGCAGTTTCCGCAAGCCAGCGACCAAAGCCGCCGCATTCTCATAACCGCCGGGATGCGCCTGATACGGCTGGCCGAGCGTCGGCATGTCGCCGCGTAGCGCGACGATGTGCCGCACGCCCGCCGCCCAATATTCCTCGGCGACCTGATCGATCTCGGCCTTGATCGCCTCGACGCAGGTCAGATGCGCGGCAGCGTTCATCGACGTCTCGCGCTGGATCCGCGCGACCGTCGCATGCGTGCGCTCGCGCGTGGAGCCGCCAGCGCCGTAGGTGACCGATACGAAATCGGGGCCAAGCGGCTCCAGCGTGCGGATCGCGTCCCAAAGCTGCGCGTCCATCTTCTCGCTCTTCGGCGGGAAGAACTCGAAGCTGATGCCGACATCGCCCGCGAGATCCGCGAACAGCGGTTCTTCGAGCGCGCGGCGCGCTTCGGCCAGTTGGGGGATCGATATGTTCGTCATGCCGCCTTCACCTCACGCAAGCTCATGCCGATCTTTCGGCCGAGCCATAATTTCACCGTCAACTCGCCGCCCTCGAGCGTCTCGACGCGCGCCGTCTGCAAGCCCGCCGCCTCGAACCACGCCGCCATCTGCTCGTCCGCGAACCCGAGCCGCGTATGCGCATCGCGCAACCGCAGTTCCTCACGGTCGTGGCTGGCGAAATCGGCGATCAGCAGTCGCCCGCCGGGAGCCAGCACCCGCGCCGCCTCGCCCACCGCCGCGCCGGGCTGCTGCGCGAAGTGCAACACGTGATGCAGGATCGCGACGTCTGCCGCCGCATCCGCCATCGGCAACGCGTACAGGTCCGCCTGGCGCAGTTCGGCGTGCGTCATGTCGTGGAGCTTCGCGCGCGCAAGCCGCAGCATTTCCGAACTGCGATCGATCCCGAGCGCGACCTTTGCGCGCCCGCCAAACAGCTCGAGCATCCGCCCGGTGCCCGTACCGATATCGATCAGCGTCCCGACCGGCGCATCGCCGAGCACGGCAGCCATCGCCGCCTCGACCTCGCTGTCGGCGACATGCAGCGACCGGATCGCATCCCACTCGTCGGCATGCCCCTCGAACCATGCCGCCGCCGACGCCGCCCGGTCCGCGCGCACCGCCGCAAGCCGCGCCGCATCCGCGACCGCCCAGTGATCCGGCTCGGCCTTCGCCCACACGTCGAGCGCGCCCGCGACCGGCTCGACCACGTCCGGAGACCCGAGCGCGACGAACACCCAGCTGCCTTCCTTGCGACGCTCGGCAAGCCCTGCATCGCACAGGATCTTCACATGGCGCGAAACGCGTGGCTGGCTCTGGCCGAGCACCTGCGCGAGTTCGCCGACCGACAGCTCCATCCGCCGCAACAGCGCGAGGATCCGCAGCCGGGTCGCGTCCGCCAAAGCACGGAAGATTTCGAGCGCCATCGTCATGCCAGGACATATAAAGAATTCTTTATATGAGGTCAACGCAGGCGTGCGCGCCTTCGACATTGGCCATGTCCGCCCGCGACTTGTCGCATCGCGCGAGATCGTGACGGATCGGAAACGCTTTATCCGCGTTCGATTGCGCTATGGGCTGGGCATTACCCGGTCCACAAGACGACATCCACGGGAGTAGATACCTATGAAGAAGTTCCTGATCCCCGCCCTGGCCCTGACCGCCGGCCTCGCAGCCTGCAGCAACAACGCGCAGGACCAGACCGCACAGGCCGCCAACGCGATCGCCGCCGATGCGAGCGCGACCACCGCCAATGCCGTCGACGACGTCAGCGCCGCCAGCGATCGCGCGCTGGGTTCGGCCGAGCGTTCGCTCGATAACGCCGGTGCGCGCATCGACAACTCGACCGACCATCTCGACGCCAAGGCCGACCGCGCCGGTGACCGGATCGAAGCCGGTGCAGACCGTGCGGGTGCTGCAATCAGCAACGGTGCGGACCGCGCCGCCGACGCCACCGGCAACGCGCTGACCCGCGCCGGCAACGCGATCAAGGACTAAGCCTTGCCTAGGCGCCCCCACTTCTCCGTCGCCCCAGCTAACGCTGGGGGCTCCCGGTTCGGGTCACGACGACCGCTCGGGGAGGATGCCAGCGTTCGCTGGCACGACAGCATGATGGTGGGGGCGCTGTTTGCTATTTCAGCGCTCGCGGCGTGTTCGCCTGCGAGCGAACCCGGCGCGGTCACCGCCGACGAAGCGCACCAGTTGAACGAAGCCGCCGCGATGCTCGATGCGAACAGCGTCGACCTGAACGCGGTCGCCGCCGCTTCTGAAGATACTGAACTCCCCTCGAATCAAAGCGATCAGACCCGATGACCCTCCGCCGCCTCGGCTCGACCGATCTGAAGATCGCCCCGCTCGTCCTCGGCGGCAACGTGTTCGGCTGGACCGCCGACCGCGCCGCCAGCTTTGCCGTGCTCGATGCATTTGTCGCGGGCGGCGGCACGATGATCGACACCGCCGACGTCTATTCGGCCTGGGTCGACGGTCATCAGGGCGGCGAGTCCGAGAGCATGATCGGCGAATGGCTGAAGGCCAGCGGCAAGCGCGATGACGTGCTGATCGCGACCAAGGTCGGCATGCTCCCCGGCGAAGGCGGCGAGAAGCTCGCCCCCGCGCGTATCGCCGCCGCTGCCGAAGCCTCGCTCAAGCGCCTCGGCACCGATCGCATCGACCTCTATTACGCGCACCAGGACGACGAGTCGCAGACGCAGGAGGCGGTTCTCGAAGCATTCGGCAAGCTGGTCGATGCGGGGAAAGTCCGAGTGATCGGCGCGTCCAACTTCCACGCCGCTCGCCTCAAGTCCGCTGTCGAGGCCGCGAAGACGTCGGACCTGCCGCGCTATCACGTTCTCCAGCCCGAATATAACCTCGTCAGCCGCACCAAGTTCGAGGGCGAATTGCAGGATTACTGCGTTACCGAGAATATCGGCGTGCTGCCCTATTACGGGCTCGCCTCGGGCTTCCTCACCGGCAAGTACCGGACGAAGGACGATCTGGGGCAGAGCGTTCGCGGTGGTCGGATGGGCGAATTGCTCGAAGGTACCGGCAAGGCTGTCCTCGATGCGATGGACTCGGTGGTCGAAGCTACTGGCGCGACCCACGCGCAGGTTGCGCTGGCGTGGCTGATCGCGCAGCCGGGCGTGACGGCGCCGATTGCGAGCGCCACCAGCGTGAAGCAGGTCGAAGACCTGCTGCCGGCGATGACGCTGGAACTGTCGAAGGACCAGTTGGACGCGCTGATGGTCGCTGGCGCCTGACCTTAATCCTCCCCCGCCAGGGGGAGGTGTCGCCGAAGGTGACGGAGGGGGAGGACGCGAAACAGAGGTTGGCGCTTCCTCCCCCTCCGTCAGGCAGGCGCCTGCCACCTCCCCCTTGCGGGGGAGGATTAGAAGACCTCCCTCAGTCCCCCGCAAACGTCAGCGCGGACGTCCGCCGCTCCCGCTCGTTGATCAGCAGCGCTCGCCCGGCCGGTGCGACAGACCGCTGCGGGCAATCGTTGCGGAAACAGGCGCGGCAGCCGAGCCCGATCGGCATCGCCCTCCCTGCGAGATCGAAGCCGCTCGCCGCCGCCAGCATGCCCGCCTGTGACGCCGCAACGCCCAGGCCGATCGCGAACTCCGCGTGCACCGCACCGAAGCGGCTGCCCTGCGGCGTCACGGTGCGTGCCATCGTCAGCCAGCGCGCGCCGTCCTCCAGTTCGACGAGCTGCACCATAAGGCTGCCCGGCCGGTCGAATGCATGATGCAACCGCCACAATGGGCAGCGCCCGTCCGCCTCCACCAGCGCCGCACCGCTTGCGCCGGGATAGCGCTTCGACGCCTGACCCGCCCGATCGATGCGGATCATGAAAAACGGCAGGCCGCGTGCGCCGACGCGCTGCAACGTCGTCAGCCGGTGCGCCACCTGTTCGAAGCCAGCGCCGAACCGGCGTTGCAACAGCTCGATGTCGTACCCCGTCGTCTCGCATCCACGGAGGAACCGGGCGTAGGGCATCATCAGCGCCGCTGCGAAATAGCCGAGAAGGTGGCGGCGATAGAGCCGCTCGGCGGCGCGATCGGTGAACCCGGCGCCTTTCGCCAGCGCATCGATCTCCGCCTTCGCCTCGATCTGGCCGAGCTGGAACGCGACGGCGAACGTGCGCGATGCCGGGTCGAGCATCTCGCTCAGCTGCAACTGGCGCGCGTGCAGGTCGAGGCGGCGTAGCGTGTCGGGGAGCACGTCGGCGGGCAGTACCCGGATGGTCAGGCCGTGCCTGGCGCGCAGCCGCTCGGCGATCGCGCCGTAGAGATCGCCAGCGCCAAGCCGCAATTCGTCGGCCAACGCTTCGGCCGCGGCATCGAGATCGGCGAAGTGATTACGCCAACGCTCGATCTCGCGACGGACGAGCGTGACCGGATCGTCGCCCGCCTCGACCACTGCGCCGCCGCCGATCCGATCGAACACGCGGGCGAATGCCGCCGCGCCGCCGGGGGCACTGGCGAGCCATTCCTCGACTTCGTTGCGGTCGATCTCGAGGTCGGCGAACATCGGGTCGGCCAGCCGCCGCCGGATCGCATCCGCACCGCCGCCCGGTTCACCCGCCGCGAGCGACCGCGGATCGAAGTCGAAGCTCTCGGCCAGCTTGATCAGCAGCGTCGCGGAGATCGGCCTCTGGTTGCGCTCGACGAGGTTGAGATAGCTCGGGCTGATCGCGAGCATGTCGGCCATCGCCGCCTGCGTCAGCCCCGCCCCGCGCCGCAAGCGACGGATTGCGTGCCCCGCGAGCAATTTCCGTTCCGCCATCGCAAACCCTCCTGTCACGATGTTTACAGAACGACACGTGTTCCACAAGCTGAACGGACACCGCGACGTTGCGACGGCTCGGGGCGGCCTTCCAACTTGCCGGCCTCGAACGCTATTGGCTGTGCATCGCCTCTCTCGGCACATGATGCGTGTAAAGAGAGAGACAAGACGATCATCGAAGGAGGCAAGCCATGCAGACGACCACCGAACAACCCCGCGCCCGCGCCGTCTTCTCGACCAACGATTTCGCGCTGATGAAGGAAGTGCTTGGCGAGATGATCAGCAAAACCTCGATCGACGACGAACGGCTGACGCGGATGAGTGCGCTGTACCACCGCCTCGGTCGGCTCGGCTAAACCGCTTCACACAGTTTCCTGGGGAGGAAAGGATCCCGCCGGTGGCTCGTCCATCGGCGGGTATTCCTGTTTAAAAGGACGGGGCGCTCCCGAAGCCCGTCATCCTGACGAACGTCAGGATCCAGGGTAACGGGCGCTGGAGCTTGTGGCTCTGGATCCTGACTTTCGTCAGGATGACGGAGTGGGGATGCCGGGTACGTCCGCCTACCAGAGCACCGTCGATCTCACGCCCGACTACGCAACACGTTGCGAAGGCCACCCTTTCCAACCGCATCCCCTCGTGTAGGACGGCGACATGGCCAAGACACTGACCGCTCGCATCAAGGACGACATCGTCCTCTACGGCGCCCTCGCCGCCAATCTCGGGATCGGCGTGGCGAAATTCGTCGCGGCCGGAATGACCGGATCGTCGTCGATGCTGACCGAGGGCTTCCACTCGGTGGTCGACAGCGGCAACCAAGTGCTGCTGCTCTACGGTCAGAAAAAGGCCAAGCGTCCTGCCGACGAAGCACACCCGTTCGGCTATGGTCGCGAGCTGTATTTCTGGGCGTTCGTCGTCGCGATCCTGATCTTCGCGATCGGCGCGGGCGTGTCGATCTTCGAGGGCTGGCGACATATCCAGGAGCCCGAGCCGCTCACCAGCCCGACCGTTAACTACGTGGTGCTCGCAATCTCGTTCGCGCTCGAGGGCAGCAGTTGGACGATCGCGGTGCGCGAATTCTCGAAGGCCAAGGGTGACATGGGCTGGTGGGCGGCGATCCACCGGTCGAAGGATCCGGCCGGCTTCATCGTACTGTTCGAGGATTCCGCGGCGCTCGCCGGTCTCGTCATCGCCGGCATCGGCATATGGGCGAGCCATGCGTTCAACGATCCGCGGATCGATGGCGCCGCCTCGATCGCGATCGGCCTTATCCTCGCGCTGGTCGCGGTACTGCTCGCGCGCGAGTCGAAGGGCTTGTTGATCGGCGAGCGCGCCGACCCGGCGGTGATCGCGACGATCCGCAAGATCGTCGCAGCCCATCCCGCGATCGTCTCGGTCAATCACGTCCGCACGATCCACACCGCACCCGAAAGCATCTTCGCCGCGATCAGCGCGGACTTCGACGATTCGGTGACGATGGGCGACGGCGAGACACTGATCGAGGCGATGGAGACCGAGTTGCGTGCCGCCATCCCGATGCTCTCCTCGATCTACATCCGGCCAGAGAAGCGCGAGAACGCGACGCTTGCCGCATCCGCTTCGCCCGCCCCGGCGACCGCACAAAATACCACGCAAATCTGATCTAAATCAGACACATCTCACTGGTAAGGCTCGACATTCCAAAATAATATTGGGGGATGAGACCGCTACTTCGGCTGATCGCCCTGCTCTGCCTGTGCCTGGGATACGCGCTCCCCGCACAGGCGGCCGTCACCATCACCTTCTGGAGCCACGAGCTCGGCAACAGCTTCCCGCACGCGTTCTTCACGTTGCGCGGGATACCCGATGCAGGCGGCGCACCGGTCGACGCCAACGCCGGCTTCACCGCGAAATCGGTTTCGCCGGCGCTGTTGATGGGGCCCGTGCCAGGCAAGCTCGACATCGCCAGGCCGGGATATATCGCGAGCAGCGATGCGCAATTCTCGGTCGTGATGAGCGACACGCAATACAACGCGGTGCTGCGGCTGGTCGACGCCTGGAGCGAGGGCAAGCCCGACAGCGTCTACCGCCTTTCGGATCACAATTGCGTGACGTTCGTGAAGGAAGCGGCGCGGATCGTCGGGCTGTCGGGGCTGGACCAACCCAAGCTGATGAAGAAGCCACGTTCGTACCTGAAGGCCGTCGGCGCCGCGAATGTCGGTCGCGTCATCCCGGTCGGACTACACGGCAAGGACTATCTCGCCAGCCTGCCGCCGATCTCACCGTCACAGGCAACCGCCTCCAACACACCGGCGGTCGTTGCCACGGCGGCACCAGTACCCGCTCACTAAGGCGCAGGGATCAGTTCGACCACGTCGAGCACCGACTCGAATCGCGGATACGGGAGGACGACGCGCCACCGCCGCGTGCCGATCCGTTCGATCAAGCCGGCCATGTCGCGACTGGCGTCGCGACCATAGCGCATCGGGCGCTTTTCATCGCCGAGCTCCATCGTGCCGAGAAATATCGCCCGCGACGCTGTGTCGACGAAGACCGTGCCGACGGGGCGCTGCGATCCATCGACCTTGACCAGGCTGACGACATCGGTGTCGCCGTTCGAGTCTATCCGGCACGCGAACCAGGCGGATGCGCTGTATGTCGGGCCGATCCCACCGCGCGCGCCGAGCTTGAACGTGCGGCACTGATAACTTCCGGCGGGTGGCAGGGCGTCGGCGAGCGCGTGGTCCGGATCGAACAATATCGGCTCGGCGGCAAGGTCCTTCGCGTCGACCTGTGCCAGCGCATCCATCCATGCACCACGCCAGCCCCGCAAACGCGCGCGATCAGCGACCGTTGCGACACGCCGCCAGTCGGAGTCGCGATCGGTATCGAGCGGCGACATGGCGCCCGAGCCGATCAGCGCCGCGCGCGATGGGCTCGAACCGTATCCGGCTAGTATGAGACAGGCCCCGGTGGCCAACCATGTCCGCTTCGTCGTCGACCGCGTGTGCATATCCGAAGCTAACCCTCTAACATGCCGTATTACAATCATATTCTCGCACCACGGGGCACCATCACGACGCCGTCCAGCCGCCGTCCATCGACAAATTGGCGCCGGTGATCGCCTTGGCTTCGTCGCGACACAGGAACACCGCGAACGCCGCGACCTGTTCGGGGGTGACGAACTCCTTGGTCGGTTGCGCGGCGAGCAGGACGTCGTTCATGACCTGGTCGCGCGTCATCCCGCGGGCCGCCATCGTGTCCGGGATCTGGTTCTCGACCAGCGGCGTCCAGACATAGCCCGGCGAGATGCAGTTGACGGTGATGCCGTCGGTCGCGGTCTCCAGCGCGATCGTCTTGGTGAGCCCGGCGATCGCGTGCTTGGCCATGACGTAGGCGGACTTGTTCGGGCTCGCGACGAGAGAGTGCGCCGATGCGGTCGAGATGATCCGTCCCCAGCCCTTGGCGCGCATGTGCGGCACGGCGGCACGCATCATGTGCCAGGCCGAGGACAGGTTGATCGCGATGATCGCGTCGAACTTGTCGATCGGGAAGTCGGCGATCCCCGCGACGTGCTGGATGCCGGCGTTGTTGACGACGATGTCGACGCTGCCGGTCTCGGCTGCGGCACGCTCGACCATTGCGGCGATCTGGTCGGGCTTGGTCATGTCGGCGGGATCGTAGAGTGCGATCGCGCCGCTGGCCTGCGCCAACGCCGCCCGCTCACGTTCGATCACATCGGCATCGCCGAACCCGTTGAGCACCACTGCTGCGCCTTCGGCTGCAAACGCCTTGGCGTAGGCGAGCCCGATCCCCGACGTGGATCCGGTGATGACCGCGGTCTTGCCCTTCAGGAACATGCATACTCCCCCATCTTGGCGCAGCGTATTCTGCCGCCGTGCAACCCTAGCGCCACCTTGCGCATTTCGTTCCCGAGAAGAAACGAAAAGGGGCATATCCATGCGGCTCGACGATTACGATCCGAACATCAACGTCGAGGACCAGCGCGGCTCGGGCGGCGGAGGCGGCGGCGGTTTCGGCGGCGGCGGTGGCGGTGGCGGCCTGCTGATGGGGCTGCTGCCGATGATCGGCAGCCGCTTCGGGTGCGGCGGGATCGTCGTGGTGCTGATCCTGATGGCGGTGTTCGGTGGGATGGGCGGCCTTGGCGGACTGCTCGGTGGCGGACAGACGTCGGCACCGACGACGCAGAGCGGACCGCGCTCGGGCTCCGATACCAAGTCGAGCTGTTCGCTGAACGCCGAAAGCAAGGCCGCCTGCAACGCCTTCAGCTCGGCGGATAATACCTGGGAAGCGATCTTCCAGAAGAACGGCCAGCGGTTCGAGGCGCCCAAGCTGGTGTTCTTCGACGGCAACGGCCGCTCGGGTTGCGGCGCCGCGCAGTCGGCGATGGGGCCATTCTATTGCCCGACCGACCAGGGCATCTATCTCGACACGAGCTTCTTCAACGAGCTGTCGACGCGCTTCAAGGCGAACGGCGACTTCGCACAGGATTACGTGATCGCGCACGAGTTCGGCCATCACATCCAGAAGCTGCTCGGTACCAACGCGCAGGTCCAGCAGGCGCAGCGCCAGGCGAGCGAGACCGAGGGCAATGCTCTGTCGGTGCGGCTCGAATTGCAGGCGGATTGCTACGCCGGCGTGTGGGCGGCGGCGAACAAGTCGCGCCTCGAGGCCGGGGATATCCAGGAGGGCATGACCGCCGCGCAGGCGATCGGCGACGACACGTTGCAGAAGCAGTCGCAGGGCCGCGTGGTACCGGACAGCTTCACGCACGGCACCTCGGCTCAGCGCCAGTCCTGGCTGAAGCGCGGGCTGGAAAGCGGCGATCCACAGCAGTGCGATACGTTCTCAGGCGCGATCTGAGCTGAGCCTCCCGATCCTCCCCCGCCAGGGGGAGGTGGCTGGCGCTTGCCAGACGGTGGGGGAGGTAAGCGAAAAGCCTGTTCCGTGTCCTCCCCCTCCGTCACCTCCGGCGACACCTGCCCCTGGCGGAGGAGGATTCAAACAATGGCGCGCGCGTTCTTATGCGACGACGACGCCCTTCCAGAACGCATAGCGCCCCTCGATCTCGGCCGCTGCGGACTTCGGTTCCGGATAATACCAGACCGCATCGATGTTCCGCTTCCCGTCGACGACGAGGGTCTTGTAGCTCGCCACACCCTTCCACGGGCAGTTCGAATGCGTCGCGCTATCCTCCAGCAACGCCGGATCGACGCTATCGGCGGGGAAGTAATGATTGCCCTCGACGACGACGGTATCGTCCGATCGTGCGATCTCGTGGCCATTCCAACTTGCAACCGGCATGCTGATCTCCTTCAGGCGCGCCCCAGCCCCGCCGCCTCATACGCCTCGGGCTTGAACCCGACCAGCAGCGTCTTGCCGGTATCGAGCACCGGCCGCTTGATCATCGACGGTTGCGCCAGCATCAGCGCGGTGGCCTTCCCGGCATCGAGATCCGCTCGGTCCGCTTCCGGAAGCTTCCGAAACGTCGTTCCCGCACGGTTGAGCAAAACCTCCCAGCCAACCCGGCCGATCCAGTCGTCCAGATGCGCAGCGTCGATTCCGGCGGTCTTATAGTCGTGGAACGCATAGTCCACGTCGTGCGCATCGAGCCATGTCCGCGCCTTCTTGATCGTGTCGCAATTCTTGATGCCGAACATCGTGATCGTCAAAATAGCCTCCGAAGCAAAACTGGAATCAGTCCAAGCGCAGCCGTTTGGTAGCAAGCTACGGGACGCACGTGCACCCGATCCAGGACATGAAGCTCGCTCATACTCAAGAGGAGCGATCATGTCCTTCCGCGTTCAGGGGCTCGACCCCGACCAGTTTCGACACCTGTTCGGCGCCTCCGATGCCAGTCTCGCGCTCGTCGGCGCACGGCGATACGTAGTCGACGCCGAGCCCGGCTTTCCCGATCGCATTGCGGTGCGCGATCTGGAGATTGGCGAGACGGCGATCCTGATCAACTACGAACATCAGCCGGCCGACACGCCCTACCGCGCACGCCACGCGATCTTCGTATCCGAGGCGGAGACGGAACCGCTGAACCTGCTCGACGCGGTCCCCAAGGCGATCCGCAGCCGGCCGATATCCCTGCGCGCCTTTGGACCTGACGACGAGATGATCGACGCGGACCTTGTCGCAGGCACGGACCTGATCCCGCTGATCGAGCGGTTCCTCGCGGTGCCGGACGTGGCGTATCTGCAGGCCCACTACGCCAGACGCGGATGTTACGCCGCGCGCATCATTCGTGCCTGACCAGCGCAAGCCGGTGGCGTGACGCAGCGCGGGCGTTTATCGGTGCGCCATGACGCATCCATTCTACGCGATCCATAGTCACGGGCTGATCCGGGTTGCCGCCGCGACGCCGCGGGCTTCGGTGGGGGATACGGGCGCCAACGCCGAAGCGACGATCGCACTGGCGCGCGAGGCTGATGCGAAGGGCGTCGACCTCGTCGTGTTCCCGGAACTGAACCTCACTTCCTACGCGATCGACGATCTGCATCTCCAGACTGCGCAGCAGCGCGCGACGCTCGCGGCGATCGCGATCGTGGTGGAGGCGAGCGCGACCATGCGACCGGTGTTGGTGGTCGGCGCGGCGCTGGTGCGGAACGGGCGGCTGTATAACTGCGCGCTGGCGATCGCACGCGGGCGTGTGCTCGGCGTGGTCCCGAAGACGTTCCTGCCGAATTACCGCGAGTTTTACGAGAAGCGGTGGTTCGCGAGTGGCGTGGGAATGACCGGATTGACGATCGACCTAAACGGCGAGGACGTGCCGTTCGGGACCGACCTGATCTTCGCCGCGCGCGACCTGCCCGGCTTCGTGTTCCATGCCGAGATCTGCGAGGATTACTGGGCCCCTACCCCGCCCTCGACCGCGGGCGCGCTTGCGGGTGCACTGATCTGCTGCAACTTGTCCGCGTCGAACATTGTCATCGGCAAGGCGCGCGACCGGGCAATGCTGGCGGCCGCGCAGTCGGCGCGCGCGGTCTGCGCCTATGTCTATTCCGCGGCGGGACCGGGCGAGAGCACCACCGAAGTCGCGTGGGACGGCCAGGGACTGGTCCACGAACTCGGCGAGCAGATCGCGGAGTCGGCGCGGTTCTCGACCGAGCCCGAACTGGTCGTCGCCGACGTCGACTGCGAACGGATCACGCAGGAACGCCTACGGACCGGCACCTTCAACGATGCGGCGATGTTCGCCGGCAACCCCGAAACACGATTCCGGCGGACCGCGTTCGATCACGCGCCGGTACTTGAGGACGCTGGCCTCGAACGCGCCATCCGCCGGTTCCCGTTCGTCCCGAACGACCCGGCGCGGCGCGACGACGATTGCTACGAGGCGTTCAACATCCAGGTGGAGGCACTGTCGAAGCGCCTCGTCGCCGCGCATGCCGAGACGATCGTGATCGGCGTATCGGGCGGCCTCGACTCGACGCACGCGCTGATCGTCGCGGCAAAGGCAATGGACCGCCTCGGACGCCCGCGCAGCGCGATTCTCGGCTTCACCATGCCTGGCTTCGCGACCGGCGAAGGGACCAAGGCTAACGCTTGGGCCCTCATGCGCGCGCTCGGCATCACCGCCGAAGAGATCGACATCCGCCCCGCCGCCACGCGGATGCTGGAGGACATCGGCCATCCCTTCAGCGAAGGCGAACCGGTCTACGACATCACCTTCGAGAACGTGCAGGCGGGTCTGCGCACCGACTACCTCTTCCGCCTCGCCAACCAGCGGCGCGGGATCGTGCTCGGCACCGGCGATCTCAGCGAGATGGCGCTTGGCTGGTGCACCTACGGCGTCGGCGACCAGATGAGCCATTACGCGGTGAACAGCGGCGTGCCCAAGACGCTGATCCAGTTCCTGATCCGCTGGTGTATTCGCACCGACCAGTATGACGCAGCGACTGACGCGATCCTGTCGACGATCCTCGCGCAGGAAATTTCGCCGGAGCTCGTGCCCGCCGGTGCGGATGGCGCATTGCAGAGCACCGAATCGATGATCGGGCCGTACGCGCTAAACGATTTCTTCGCGCATTACGTGATCCGCTATGGGCTCGCGCCATCGAAGATCGCGTTTCTCGCCTGGCACGCATGGCGCGATGCGAGCGTCGGCGCATGGCCGGAAGACCTGCCCGCGGACGCGCGCGTCGCCTATGACCTGCCGACGATCCGCCATTGGCTGGAGAAATTCCTCTTCCGGTTCTTCACGACCAGCCAGTTCAAGCGGTCGGCGATGCCCAATGGACCGAAGGTCTCAGCAGGCGGTGCGCTATCGCCGCGTGGCGACTGGCGCGCGCCGTCGGATGGAACTGCGACGATCTGGATCAAGGAATTGCGGTCAAGCGTTCCGTAAGGTCAGCCGCGCCACCTTGCATAAATCGCCCATCCGGCGCATTATGAAAATCCTATGACAGTGGCTCCACCGGATGGATCGCGCGATCGCCGGATCGAGATCCCATCTAATCTTTGGCTGATTCACCCGGCAGGCCGTGCGCTTTTGCCGCTTGCGTTGGCGCGTGGAATTTCGGCCAATTCGGTGTCGGTGGCGGGGCTTTGCCTCGGCGGAGCAGCGGCGCTCGCCTACACGCAGTGGGGAAACTGGGCGCTCGCGCTGGTCGGCCTGGTGCTGTCGATGGGCTGGTTGATCGCCGACGGACTCGACGGCATGGTTGCCCGCGCGACCAAGACCGCGAGCCCGCTCGGCAGGATGCTCGACGGATTATGCGATCACGGCGTCTTCGCGCTGATCTACATCTCGCTCGCGCTGACGATCGACACGCCCGAGGGCTGGGTCCTCGCCTTCGCAGCCGGCGGCGCGCATGCGGTCCAGTCGAACATGTACGAGGGCGAGCGCTCGCGCTTCCATCGTCGCATCAAGGGCGTAGCACTCGAAGCGCTTCCAGTTCCGACCGGCAACGCGCTCGTACGCTTCTATGATGGCGTCGCGAGCAGCATCGACCGGATTGCCATGCCGTTCGAGCGCACGCTCGGTCAGTCGGCGGATCCGATCGCGCTCGGCGCCCTGTATGGTGGCCGCGCCGTCGCGCCGTTGCGCTTCATGGCCTTGCTTACCGCGAATGTCCGGGTATGGGCGATCTTCGTCGCCTGTTTCGCGGGCAACCCACGCATCTTCTGGTGGTTCGAGATCGTCCCTTTGACGCTCGTGGCCATCGTCGGGCTCGTCTGGCACCGTCGTGTCGAGCGGGCTTTCGTTCGTAATACTTCCGCAACGCGACCAAAGACCGCGTCGCGCATGCATCTTTCGTAAGGAACAGGGTCAGTAATGAATAGCATTCGGATCGCCGTGGTCGGCATCGGCAACTGCGCGAGCTCGCTCGTCCAGGGCCTCGAGCATTATCGCGAGGGGGCAAACGACCAGGTTGGCCTGATGCATTTCGATATGGGCGGCTACAAGCCGAGCGACATCAAGGTCGTCGCGGCCTGGGACGTCGATCGCCGGAAAGTCGGCAAGGACGTCGCCGAGGCGATCTTCGCCAAGCCGAACTGCACCGCGGTGTTCGCACCCAATGTCGGCAACACCGGCACGATCGTGAAGATGGGCAAGAAGCTGGACGGCGTCGCCGACCATATGGCCGACTTCAAGGACGACCGCACGTTCCTGGTCTCCGACGCCGCCGAGCCGACGCGTGAAGAGGTCATCGCCGAGCTGAAGGCATCGGGCGCCGACGTTCTCATGAACTACCTGCCGGTCGGTTCGCAGGAAGCGACCGAATTCTACGCCGAATGCGCGATTGAAGCAGGCGTTGCGTTCGTCAACAACATCCCCGTGTTCATCGCATCGAACCCGGTCTGGGCGAAGAAGTTCGAGGACGCCGGCGTCGCGATCATCGGCGACGACATCAAGGCTCAGCTTGGCGCGACGATCGTCCACCGCGTGCTGACCGACCTGTTCGCCAAGCGCGGCGTGAAGCTGGATCGCACCTACCAGCTCAACACCGGCGGCAACACCGACTTCCTCAACATGTCGAACCATCGCCGTCTCGAGTCGAAGAAGATTTCGAAGACCGAAGCCGTGCAGTCGGTCGCGGCCGAGCGCATGGACGACGACAACGTCCATATCGGTCCGTCGGACTATGTGCCCTGGCAGAACGACAACAAGGTCTGCTTCCTGCGCATGGAAGGCCAGCTGTTCGGCGGCGTGCCGATGAACATCGAACTGCGTCTTTCGGTCGAGGACAGCCCCAACTCGGCAGGTGTCGCGATCGACATGATCCGTTGCGCCAAGATCGCCAAGGATCGCGGCATCGCCGGCGTCATCGACCCTGCATCGGCGTATTTCTGCAAGCATCCGCGCACGCAGATGACCGACGATCTCGCACAGATCGAAGTCGAGCGGTTCATCAAGGCCGCCTGACATGATCGATACGCCCCGGATTGAAACGGCGATCATCCTCGCCGCCGGGGAAGGCAGCCGCCTTCGCACCTCCGCCCCGTACAAGCCGCTCTGCGCGGTCGCGGGGCGGCCGTTGATCGCCCACGCGCTCGAAGGGCTGGCGGAAGCCGGTTTCGCGCGGGCGATCGTGACGGTGAGCTACGGTCGCGAGGCGATCGAGGCGTATCTCGCGAGCCGGCGCTGGCCGCTGGCGGTCGAGACGGTTCTGGCCGATCACCGCGAACCCAACGGCGTCTCGGTGTTGGCGGCGCGCCAGGCGCTGGCCGGCAGCGAAGCTATTCTTGCGATGTGCGACCACCTCGTCAGTCCCGAACTTTACGCCCGCATGGCGAAGGCCGGCGCTGGCGGAGGCTTGCGGCTCGGCATCGACCGACGGCTCGGTCATGACTGGGTCGACCCGGAGGACGTCACCTGCGTGGCGACCGAAGGCGACCGCATCGTCGCGATCGGCAAGGGCCTCGCACTGCACGACTGCTACGACACCGGCGTCTTCGCGATCGGCCCTGCGCTGTCGGACGCGCTGGCCACGCTCGCGAGCCCCTCGCTCACCGAAGGCGTCCGCCTGCTGGCCGCACAAGGTCTCGCCCGGATAGTCGATTGCAGCGACATCGACTGGATCGACGTCGACGACGCGCCTGCACTCGCGATGGCCGAGGCTTGGATGGCGACCAAGGCGGATGCCGTAGCGGCCTAAAACTCCCGCTCTCCTGCGAACGCAGGAGCCCAGGGTCACGATCGCTGCGCATTGGTATCCTGGGCTCCTGCGTTCGCAGGAGAACACCGTGGGGTGCTAAGGCCTAGACCGACGCCTCGACCCGAGGATCCGGCACGTCCAGCGTCGCGCATGTCCCGACCGCAGCGTTCTCGATCGTCACTGTTCCGCGCAACTGCCGCGCGAGGCTGCCGATCATCCGCATCCCGAGGCTTTTGCGCGATGCCGTCTTCAAGTCGAAGTCCGCCGGCAACCCGCCGCCCTCGTCGGACACCGTCAGCACGATCCGCCCGTCCGCGCTCCGCACCGTGACCAGGATCACGCCACCATCGTCGCCATACGCATATTTGATCGCATTGGTGACCAGCTCGGTGACCAGCAACCCCATCGGGATCGCCACGTCCGCGCTGATCAGGATCGCTTCGATGTCGCAGTCGATCCGGTGGGTGAGCGATTGCTCGCCCAGTCCCGTAGCGATCCCGCAGACTAGATCGTTCAGCGCGACGATGCCAACCTGATCGCCACGCCAGAGCTGGTCGTGCGTCTGCGCGATCGCGGTGATCCGCGCCTGCGCGTCGCCGAGCAGCCGGCGGATCCGCGGATCGTCATCCTCCTGCATCTGGAGGTTGAGCATCGCCGACACCAAAGCGAGGCTGTTCTTCACCCGGTGGCTAGCCTCCCGCGTCAGCAACTCCTGATGCTCCATCGCCTCGCTCAGCCGCTGCTCCGCCTGCTGCCGCTCGATCGCCACGCCGATGAGGTTGGCAAACCCCTGCATGAACGCGAAGTCGGCGGGCTCGAACTTGCCCTCGTCCGGGCTGTCGACCTCCAGCACGCCGAAGCGCTTGCCCGACGTCTCCACCAGCACGTTGATAGCGCGACGGATATTGTGCTGCGCCATGAACTCGGGCGTCCGGAAGCGCTGTTCGTTTTCCAGATGGTTCGAGATCACCGGTAGCCCGGTTTCCAGCGCGAACCCCGCCGGCGAGCCAAGATCGGTCCGCATCTCGGTCGACCCGACCACCCCCGGCGCCCAGCCGATCCCGGCGCGGACCAACAAGGTGTTCTGTTCGGGCCGGTATTCGAGGAACTTGCAGTATTTCGACCGCATCCCCTCGCCGCACAACTCAGTCGCGCGTTGCAACATCGGCTGCAAATCCCGCGCGCGCAGCGCCTCAATACCGAAATCGGCAAGGATCGACTGCTGGCGAAGACGATATTCCAGTTCGCCTGCGCCGGGTGGCCGATCGCCGCCGGGAGATTGTTCGATAACCGTCATACTCACTCGATGTTACTGGCAATAAGTCTCGTCACGCCTGCCGCATCCAGCAAGCTCAATCGCCCACCCTGAAATCGCGGATCGTGCGTGACTTCCGCGATTGCCCATTCGGGGCTGACGATCGACGTCAGAGCGGTCGCGTCGTCCTGCCCGATCTCGGCGAGCTCGAGCCCGGCGAACGCTCCTTCGAACAGGTCGATGCCAAAGTCTGCATCCACCGGATACCGGCGTTTCCTCAACGATCGTGCCGGCAGTTGCGCCAGCAGGTCATACTCGTCCCGATCGAGATACGTCGTGACCGTCGGCCTGCTCAGCACGTCGGCAACGTCGTATTTCTTGCCGATCTTCAGGACCACACGCCCCGACACGCTATCGGTCATGGCGCGCAGCCTCAGCCGCGTGCCCTCGATGTATCGGTCCTCGATCAGGATATACGGCGCGTCGGCCAGATCGGGCCGACGCGCAGGATCGACGAGAAACCGGCGCTCGCGCTCGACATGCGCGTATTTGTGAGCGACCAGCTCCTCGTCGAGCCCCCGCAACATCGGGTCAGCGCGTCAGCTTCTTATAGGACAGCGCGGTAGGACGATCCGCCGCATCGCCCAGACGGCGGCGCTTGTCCTCTTCGTAGGATTCGAAATTGCCTTCGAACCATTCGACATGGCTGTTGCCCTCGAACGCCAGGATGTGCGTGGCAAGACGATCCAGGAAGAAGCGGTCGTGGCTGATCACCACCGCGCACCCTGCGAAATTCTCGATCGCTTCCTCGAGCGCGCCCAAGGTCTCGACATCGAGATCGTTGGTGGGCTCGTCGAGCAGCAGCACGTTGCCGCCGCGCTTCAGCATCTTGGCGATGTTGACGCGGTTGCGCTCACCGCCCGACAGCTTGCCGACGTTCTTCTGCTGGTCCTGGCCCTTGAAGTTGAACGCGCCGACATAGGCGCGCGTCGACTGGTCGAACCCGTTCACCTTCATCGAATCGAGACCGTCGGAAATCTCCTCCCAGACGTTCTTCTTGTCGTCGAGATGGTCGCGGCTCTGGTCGACATAGCCGAGCCGCACGGTCGAACCCTTGTCGATCGTGCCGCTGTCCGGCGTCTCCTGCCCAGTGATCAGCTTGAACAGCGTTGACTTGCCGGCGCCGTTGGGACCGATGACGCCAACGATACCGCCCGCGGGCAGCGTGAACGAGAGGTTCTCGAACAGCAGTTTGTCGCCGTAAGCCTTGGAGACGTTCTCGAGCTCGATGACCTTGCCGCCGAGACGCTCGGGCACCTGGATGACGATCTGCGCCTTGCCCGGCGAGCGGTTCTCCTGTGCGGAGACGAGGCGTTCGAAGTTGGCGATACGCGCCTTGGACTTGGTCTGGCGCGCCTTGGCACCCTGACGAATCCATTCGAGCTCGTTCTTGATCGCGGTCTGACGACCGGACTCCTCACGATCCTCCTGCTCAAGGCGCTTGGCCTTCTTCTCGAGATACGTCGAGTAATTGCCCTCATACGGGAAATACTTGCCGCGATCGAGTTCGAGCACCCAGCCAACGACGTTGTCGAGGAAATAGCGGTCATGGGTGATCATCAGCACCGCGCCCGCATAATCCTTCAGATGATTCTCCAACCACTGGACGCTTTCCGCGTCGAGATGGTTGGTGGGCTCGTCCAGCAGCAGGATACCCGGCTTCTGGATCAGCAGGCGGGTCAGCGCGACGCGGCGCTTCTCACCACCCGACAGCTTGTCGACCGGCCAGTCGCCCGGCGGGCAACGCAGCGCCTCCATCGCAACCTCGAGCTGGTTGTCGAGCGTCCAGCCGTCGATCGCGTCGATCTGCTCCTGAAGCGTCCCCATCTCCTCCAGCAGCGCGTCGAAGTCGGTGTCGTCCTGGGGATCGCCCATCTCGGCGGAGATCGCGTTGAAGCGATCGACCATGTCCGCGACACCGCGCGCGCCGTCCTTGACGTTCTCGAGCACGGTCTTGGTGGCGTCGAGCTGCGGCTCCTGCTCCAGATAGCCGACGGTAACGTTCTCGCCCGGCCAGGCCTCGCCGGTATAGTCCTTGTCGATGCCGGCCATGATCTTGATCAGCGTCGACTTGCCCGCGCCGTTGGGGCCGACGATGCCGATCTTGGCGCCATGATAGAATTGCAGATTGATGTTCGACAGCACCGGCTTGGGCGCGCCGGGGAAGGTCTTCGTCATGTCCTTCATGACATAGGCGTATTGGCCGGCCACGGGGGTCTCCGTTCGGGTGTTCGTGAGGGAGGGATTGATCTGCGCATGTAAGGGCAGCCGCGAAGGTTGGCAACGCGCGAGCTGGGACCTAACGAAGGAGGCCGACACCAAGGGGAATTGCTGATGACGCGTATCGCACCATTTCTGGCGGCCTGTGCCGCAATCACCGCCGCTCCTCTTGCCGCGCAGCGCACCGCTGCCCCCGCAACCGCGGTCGACGCGAAGGTCGCGGCGCTGCGCGACAAGGCACTGACCGACGATACGGCGTACAAGATCGTCGAGGGGATCACGACCGAGGTCGGCCCGCGGATGACCGGCACCGAGGCGGCGCCGCGGGCGCGCGCCTGGTCGGTCGCCAAGCTGAAGGCGCTCGGGTTCAAGAACGTGCGGATCGAGCCATACCAGTTGCCGGTATGGTCGCGTGGCACGGAGAGTGGTGAGCTGGTCGCCCCCTATGCGCAGAAGCTGCACCTGGTCGGCCTCGGCAATTCGGGCGCGACGCCGCCGGGCGGGCTGACCCTGCCGATCGTGTATTTCGCGACGTACAATGATCTGGCGCTCGCCGCTGACGGCAGCCTGAAGGGCAAGATCGCCTTCGTCTCGAACGCGATGCAGCCGACGCAGGACGGGTCGAGCTATGGATCGCAGGGCACCGCGCGCTTCGTCGGACCGAACGTCGCCGCCAAGAAAGGCGCGGCGGCGATCGTGATCCGGTCGATCGGCACCGATCACGGCCGCGGGCCGCACGCGGGCAACACCAATTTCGACGCGGGCGTGACGCCGATCCCCGCCGCCGCGCTGTCGGTCGCGGACGCGGAGCATGTCGAGCGGCTGGTGAAGCTCGGCAAGCCGGTGACGCTGAAGCTGGTGCTCGAAGACAAGCAGGTCGGCATGCGCGAATCGGGCAACGTCGTCGCCGAAGTCCCCGGCACCGATCCCAAGGCCGGGATCGTCCTGGTCGGTGGCCATCTCGACAGCTGGGATCTCGGCACCGGCGCGATCGACGACGGCGCGGGCATCGCGATCACCGCGGCGGCCGCCAAGATCGTCATGGACGGCGGCCAGCGCCCACGCCGCACCATCCGCGTCGTCTGGTTCGGCGACGAGGAGAGCGGCGGCTTCGGCGGAGCCGCCTACGCCAAGGCGCACGCCGGCGAACGCCATGCGACTGCCGCCGAATCGGATTTCGGTGCCGATCGCGTCTGGCGGTTCGAGAGCAGCCTGCCCGACGCCGCCAAGCCGATCGAGGATCGCCTGGCGGTCGCGCTCGCGCCGCTCGGGATCGTCCGCGGTGCCGACGCCCCGCACGGCGGCACCGATGTCGGCCCGGTGATCGCCACGGGTGTCGCCGGAATCGACCTCAACCAGTCGGGCCTGCGCTACTTCGACTATCACCATACGCCCGAGGACACGCTGGATCTGATCGACCCCGAACAGCTCCGCCAGAACGTCGCGGCCTGGACCACGGTGATCGCGACGGTGGCCAATGCACCCGAGGAAATCGGGTCAATTGTGCCCCAGAAGTGACGAATTGCATGAACCAATCTGTCATCGTTCTGCCGCAAACCTTGCGGACAGATGAATTTAGCGGATTGACCGCCCGCCGGGGGCCGCTATTTGACGTGACTTCGCGACGGCAATCGGGTCGGCCGCGAGTGAAACTATGCTTGGGAGCATTCGAATGAAGAAGATCGTTCTGATCGCTGCTGCCGCCGGCCTGATGTCCGTCGCAGCCTGCAGCAAGTCGCCAGAAGCCGCCGCAGTTGAGAACAACGCGGACATGCTGGCTGACAACATGGAAATGCAGGCTGACAACATGGACGCCATGGCGGACAACACCTCGAACGCAGTCGCTACCGACGTGCTCGAGAACGCTGCTGACAACATGAACGCAGCTGCCGACAACGTCCGTGACGCTGCCGACGAGAAGACCGACAACATGAACTAAGACCCTGTCGGGCGTTCGCGCTCGATAGAGTATTAGTGTCGGAAAGGGCGTTCCTTCGGGAGCGCCCTTTTTCTTTGCCGTTTTGCTTGTGCGCCCTTTTGCGGGCGGATCGCTTGCGCTAACGCATGCGCCGGTGGGGCCTGTAGCTCAACGGTTAGAGCTGGCCGCTCATAACGGCTAGGTTGCGGGTTCGATTCCTGCCGGGCCCACCAACCCCTCTCCCCGTCATCGAGCCAAGCGCTTGAATACCGATGTCGGGTTCGAGACCTTCACGACGTGCAGTGCATGCCGACGTTGCCGAAACCGCAGAGCGCCGGGGTTCCCCCAACTCAGATTTCCGTCATCACACCCTGATAAATCGGCTCTTCCATCGCGCGGCCCGCACCGATCGCGACGCAGGTCAGCGCGTTCTCGGCGACCGTGACGGGCAGCCCCGTCGCGTCCGACAACACTTCGTCGATCCGCGCGAGCAGCGATCCGCCGCCCGTCATGACGATGCCCTGATCGCAGATATCGGCGGCCAGTTCGGGTTCGGTCTTCTCCAGCGCGGTCAACACGGTTTCGACGATCTGGCCGATCAGATCAGCCAGCGACGCCGCGATATCCGCCTGCGTCACCTCGATCTCGCGTGGCACCCCCGCACGCAGGTCGCGTCCCTTGACGCGCATGACCTCGCCGATCCCATCCTCCGGCATCCGCGCCATGCCGACCGCCAGCTTGACCCGCTCGGCGGTCGCTTCGCCGATCATCAGATTGTGCTTGCGACGAATCATCGAACTGATCGCCTCGTCCATCTTGTCGCCGCCGACCCGCGCCGACGTGCTGTAGGCAAGTCCTCGCAGCGACAGCACCGCCACTTCGGTCGTGCCACCGCCGATATCGACGATCATCGCCCCGACCGGCTCGGTCACCGGCAGTCCGGCACCGATCGCCGCCGCCATCGGCTCTTCGATTAGATACACCTTGCGCGCGCCAGCATTGGACGCCGCCTGGCGTATCGCGCGACGCTCGACCAGGGTCGCGCCGGACGGGATGCAGATCGCGATCTCGGGATGGCGTGGCAGCCGGCTGGGGCCGCCATGCGCCTTTTCGATGAAGAATTTTATCATCTGCTCGGCGACATCGAGATCGGCGATCACGCCGTCACGCATCGGCCGGATGGTCTCGATCCCGTCGGGCGTCTTGCCCATCATCAATTTCGCTTCGGCGCCCACCGCGCGCACCTGCTGTACGCCATTGCGCGTTTCGATCGCCACCACGGACGGTTCGTTCAGGACGATGCCCTGACCGCGCAGATAGACGACGGTGTTTACCGTTCCAAGATCGATCGCCATGTCGTTCGACGGGCGGCTGAACAGGCGAGGAAGACGCATGGGCTGTGACAATCTGAAAGCGTGCGCCCGTTGCCGTGCCCACTGTATGAAACCATACGCTGTTGGCGTAGTGCGATCCGCGTCAATCGCTCTGCGCCCGGACGGGCGAACCCAACGACGATCACGACGGCATTCTCCGTACGATGTCATCGAATAGGGTCGCGGTGGGCTCCGAACGGCGTACTGCGCCGAGCAAGACATGCCCCTCGCCGCCCATGCCGATGAACGGATCGACCGCGGGATATGCGTTACGCGCACCCTCCTGCCGTCATCCGATCGGCAGGTCGAACAGCAGTTCGCGGACGTAGCGCACCGGGGGCGAACCATGCGCGAGCAGCGCGTCGTTGTAGCGCTTGAGATCGAACGCCGCGCCCTGCCGCTTCTTGGCCTCTTCCCGCAGCGCCATGTGCTCCGAATAGCCGGTGAAATAGCTCAGCAGCTGCGTCGAGCCGAGCGACGCGCGGACCCATTTGCCCGCCGCCTCGCGCTCCTGCTGGAACGCGGTGTGCGTCATCAGCTGCATCGCCTGCTCGCGCGTCATCCCCTCGGTATGGATGCCGATGTCGAGCAGCGAGTTCGAGATCGACCGCAGCCGCATCTTGAGCACGGTGAGCTTGAACAGCGGATCGCCGTTCAGATAGCCCTCGTCCGCCATCATGCCCTCGGCATACACCGCCCAGCCCTCGACGAACGGTCCCGAACCGAGCACCGCGCGCAGCGTCGACTGGGTCGCATTGGCATGCGCGAGCTGGAGGTAATGCCCCGGCATCGCCTCGTGCACCGCCAAGTCGTGGATCATGTAATCGTTATATTCGCTGAGGAACGAGGTCGCCTGCGCCTCGGTCCAGTCGTCGGGGATCGGCGAGACGGCAAAGAACGTGCCGAGGTTCTTCTCCAGCGGGCCGGGTGAATCGCAGTACGCAACCGCCACGCCTTGCTGGAACTTGGGCATCGTGATGATCTTCACGGGACTGTCGGGCATGCCGACCAGTCCCTTCTCCCCGACGAACGCGGTCGCCTGCGCCAGCGCCTTGGTCGAGGCGTCGATCATGCCGTCACGGGCGGGGCGCTTGGCGTAGGTGAGTTCGAGCGCGAGCTGGATTGCGGCCTGTTGCTGCGCTTCGGACGGCTTGTCGGGCAGCAGCAGCGCGCCCTTCTTGGCGCCGAATATCTGGCGCGCGATCGCGTACATCTGCGCGCGCGTGTCGACGATCGCGGCCTGCGCGCGGCGCTTGATCTCGGCCCGGGTGAGGTCGGATTGCAGCGCGAAGCCGAGCTTCTTGTCGTAGAGCGCAGCGCCGAGGCGGAAGTCGCCCTTCGCGCCAGGGACGAGCGTCTTGTCGAGCCAGACCTGATGCTCGGCGACCGCCGCCTTCAGTTTGACGAGCGCGGCGTCGAACCGCTTGGCGTCCGCTGCCGACAATTCGCCCTTGTGCGGGGCGAGCATGGTCTCGGCGATGTCGACGATGCCGCTGTTCTGCTTCGCTACGGTCGTCGCGTAGATCGACGGTACGCGGGCGGGGACGATGTTCGCGCGGGCCTGTGCCAGCAATGCGGGGAGCGCCGCCATCCGCGCGGTCGCCGCGTTCAGGCGCTGCGGCCAGGGTGCGAAATCGCGCGCGGCGAGCGAATAGAGCGAGCTGCCGGCGATGTCGTTATAGACCTGCGGATCCCACGCCCATCCACCGAGCGTCTCGGTATCCCAGATGTCGTAGCGCAGCGCATTGTCGAGCAGCGCCGCGTCGACCTGCTCCTCGCGCGAAAGGGCCTTGCGGTCGATCCGCTGGAGATCGGCGAGCATAGCCTTGGAGAACGCCTCTCGCTTGGCGCGCCCTGCGACGGACATGTCGGTGACCTGTGCGTCGAAGCGGTGATCGCCGAGCGATGTCGCCGACGACGGATTGAGGCGGGCGAGGCCATCGACGTAGCGCTTCGAGAGCGACGCGAACGCCGACGTCTCGTTCGCTTGCGCGGCCAGCACGGGCGCAGGGATCGACGAGACGGGCAGCGCGAGCATCGCGGCGCCGAGCAACAGACGGAAATTACGCATCATGGATTCCTGACGATCAGCGTTGTGGCGCGAGTTGTGCGTTCAGATAGACGGTAACGAGCGCGGCGCGCTTGGCGTCCTCGATCTTGTCGGCGCCCGCCGCGTGGCCGCCTTCGGGGTTCTCGTAATAGAAGAACGGGTCGCCATAGGCCTCCAGCCGCGCGGCGAATTTGCGTGCGTGGCCGGGGTGGACGCGGTCGTCCTCGGTCGAGGTGTAGATGAACGGCGTCGGGTATTTCACGCCGCGTTTCAGGTTCTGGTACGGCGAATATTTCGAGATGAACGCCCAGTCCGCCGGCTTGTCCGGGTCGCCATATTCGCCGATCCACGACGCGCCCGCCGACAGATGCGAATAGCGCTGCATGTCGAGCAGCGGCGATCCCATCACGATCGCGCCGTAGAGATCGGGACGTTGCTCCATCGCGACGCCGACCAGCAGGCCGCCGTTCGACCGACCGGATACCGCGATCTTCCGCTTGGCGCTGACGCCGGTCCGGACAAGATCGTCGCCGACCGCGTGGAGATCGTCATACGCCTTTTGCCGATTTTCGCGCAGCGGCATCTGGTGCCAGCGCGGTCCGTATTCGCCGCCGCCGCGGATGTTGGCGAGCACGAACGCGTTGCCCTCCTCGACCCAGAACAGTCCGGCCGGGCCCGAACGATAGGGCTGGTCGACGAGGTAGGTCGGCGTCTGCGCGTTGCGGAACCCGCCGTACGCGTGGACCAGCGCGGGCACCGGCCCCGTCGTGCCTTTCTTCCGCACCAGGAAATACGGGATCTGCGTGCCATCCTTCGACGTCGCGAACCGCTGTTCGACCTGCATCGTCGAGGCATCGAACCGCGCGGGCAGCGTGTCGACCGCCACCGGCTTGGCGTTGGGCCGGACGGCATAGAGCGCGGGCGGGCTGAGGAAGCTCTCGACCACCGCGAAGGCGACGTCGTCCTTGCCCGCGGTCGCCTCGAGGTGGATCGTCGACGCGGTCGGCAGCGCCGCGACACCTTGCGTCCAGACGCCATCCGCGCCGCGCGTCAGCGACACGAGCCGGCCAGAGACGTCGTCGAGCATTTTCACCCACAGTACCGACTTGCTCGAATCGACCTGCTCCACTGCCTGCTTCGCGGTCGGTACCAGCACGCGCTCGATCGTCGGCGCGTGGCCCGCCAGCACGTCGGCGACGCTGTACGCCACGACCGACCCGCTCGGGATCCCCTTCCAGTCGGACGCCAGCGTCGCGATCAACCGGCCATCGAGGACGGCGTTGATCTCCGCGTCATCGGGCAACGGCGACGGCACCAGCCGGCCATTCTCGGCGATATGACTGCGCTTCGAATGGAAGAAATCGACGTTGCGCGACACCAGCGGATAGCGCCGGTCGCCATCGGTGAAGACGCTGGTCTCGATCCCGACATCGTCCGTCGTCGCACTCGTCACGGTGGCCGCGGCCGAGAGCGGCGTGCCGCGCTGCCACCGCTTCACGGTGCGCGGATAGCCTGATTTCGTAAGGCTGCCGGCGCCGAAATCGGTCGCTACGTACAGCGCGTCCGGCCCGGCCCAGTTCAGCCCCGTCTTGAAGCTCGGCACGACGAAACCGTCCGCGACGAACTTGCCCGTGGGGATGTCGAACTCGCGTTCCTCGACCGCATCGCCGCCGCCGTTCGACAGCGCCACCATGCAGCGATCGTACGACGGAGAGCGGCACGTCGCGCCCTTCCACACCCAGCTCTTGCCCTCGGCCTTGCCGAGCGCATCGACGTCGATCAGCGTCCGCCATTCCGGCTTGCCGCTGGTGAACGACGCCAGCGACGCAACCCGCCACAGCCCGCGCACGTTCGTCTTGTCCTGCCACAGGTTCAGCACCTGATCGCCGAGGATCTGGTCGGGCGTCGCGATCTGGCGGTCTGCCTGCAACAGGTCGAGCGCACGCTGGCGGTAGCGCGCATAGCCCGGCTTGGCTTCGAGCGCGGCGAGCGACTGCGTGTTCCACCGCTTGACCGTATCGAGCGCACGCGTGCCGTGGATGTCCTCAAGATACGCGTTCGGATCGGCGGCGGGCGGCGGAGCCGAATTCTGGGCCAACGCGGTCGTGGAAAGGGCCAGCAAGGCCAGGAACGGCAGGCGTCTTTGCATCATCACTCTCTTATCGTTCAGTGATGCGACTGTAGGCAGCGCGGTCCGCTACGCCAGCCCCTTCTCTTCAGATCAGTCGGCCTCCAGCGCGAGCAGTGCGAACGTCGCCAGCCAATGCTCGCCCATGTAATCGTCCGCGAGATGCGGCAGCGCCTCTGCCAGATGCGCGTCGGCGATCGCGCGAGCGGCGGCAGGATCGGGCAGCGCGTCGGCGATCGTTCGCCAGCACCACGCGCGCGACAGGTTCACGCCATCGAGATGCGCGAGCCGGCCGTCCGACCGGTCGCTGACGATCGCGGGAGAGCGCAAGCACGCCGTCGCGGCACCGAACGGATCGGGCAGGAACGCCGCCAACCACGGCGCGAACTCCACGCCGAGCACGTCCTTCATCAACGCCGCCTCGCACAGCGTCGCCGACAGGAAATCCTCCCCGCTAGGCTCGAACGGCCGACAGTCGCGGTCGTCGCCATACCAGTCCCTCGCGCGTGCCTCGATTAACGCGGCGAGCGACGCGTCGTGCGTCCGCGCCCAGCGAAGCGCGTGGACTAGAGCGAACGCGGTGCAATCATGCTTGCCGCTTCGCACCGGGTAGATCAGCTTCGGCAGATACGCCGCAAACCGCGCAGCGAACGCGCGTGCCAACGGCTCGACCGCCGCCGCCCAAGGCCGATCGACACGCCGCGCCAGTTCGTCATGCAGCGCGAGCAACCATCCCCAGCCATAGGGCCGCTCGAACCCGCCCGTGCCCGGTCGATCGAGATACGCCACCTCGCCCGCGATCAGCGCGGGCACCAGCATCCGGTCGGCCAGCGCCTCGACCGCGGCGGCCTCCACCATGTCGGGATACAGCCGCGCGAGGCGCATCACCTGCCACCAGCCATGCACGCAGCTATGCCAGTCGAAACTGCCGTGAAACACCGGATGAAGCGTTTTCGGCAATGCCAGGTCACCGGGCCCGTCGAGCACCTGGTCGAGCTTGTACGGCCATTCGCGCGTCAGATGCCCCAGCGTCAGCCTGGCAAATCGCGCCGCAGTCGCGCGGTCGAGCCGCTGTGTCATCGTGTCATCCTACATCGTTCGCCGGCCATTCAGCTGCTGTGGTCCGAAATGATCTTCCACGCCGCACCACGCCGCTCGAACACCAAAGTCGTCATGCCCGTTTCGCTGGTCGACGCCCCGGTCAGCGTCCATCGTGCGAACAGCATCGCATGCGCCGGATCCAGACCGCGCATCTCCAGGAACGCGAACGACAGCTTGCCGCGCGCATTGCCCGTGCCGCTGAAGCTGGACCGGTATTTGTCCGCAATCGCCGGTTTGCCGCGGAGCAGTCCCTTCGGCGTCACGAACACCGCGTCCTCGGCATAGATGTCCATGAACCGCGCGAGATCGCCCGCGTTCCAGCCCGCCGCGCTCGCTTCCATGCCCTTGCGGATCGCGATTTCGGCGGGCGTCTGCGCAATCGCAGGTGCCGCGATCGCGACGATCGCGAGGGGTATCATCATGGATCACATCAGTGCGTCACTCCCGCGCCATCAAGTCCAGCAAGGCTGCCTCGCCCACCGGTTCGGACAGCAGGAAGCCCTGGTACAGGCTGCATCCACCCGCGGCGAGCAGTTCGAGCTGCGACGGTCGCTCGACCCCCTCGGCGATCACCGCGAGGCCCAGCGAACGCGCCATCGTGATCGCGCCGGCGACCACCACGCGGTCGCGCGCGCTGCCGTCGATGTCCCGGACCAGCGACTTGTCGATCTTGACGTAATCGAGCGGCAGCGACTTCAGATAGGCGAGACTCGAATAGCCCGTCCCGAAATCGTCGATCGCCACCCGGCACCCTGCCCCGCGCAGTTCCGCCAACAACGCCGACGCCGCCGCGAGGTCTTCGATCAACCCCGTCTCGGTAATCTCGACCGTCAGGCGTCCGCGCGGAAAGCCGCTCTCGTCGATCCGCGCGAGGAACAGCGCGGCAAACCCGGGCCGCGTGATATCCGCCGCGGTCAGGTTCAGCGACACGCGCAACGTCCCCAAAACCTCCGGCCACGCGACCGCACGCGCCAGCACCAGCCGCTGGATATGGTCCGACAACGCGATGCCCAGATCGGCCCGGTCGGCGGCGTCGAACAACGTATCCGCCCCGAGCGGCCCGAGCGCCCGGTGGTTCCAGCGCGCCAAGGCCTCGACCCCCGTGATCTTGCCGCTCGCGATCTCGACCTGCGGCTGCCAGCGCAGGTCGATCTCGTCGCGTTCGATCGCATGGTGCAGGTCGATCGCCAGCGCATCGATCGGCGCGACTCCGTCGGGCAGCGCCACGTGCAGCACCGATCCGTCGCTCGCCTTCGCCTCGGCCAGCGCCTCGCTCGCCCGGCGCAACAATGCCGCCGCGTCGTCGCCTGGCTGGCGCTGCGCCACGCCGAAGCGGCATCCGAGTACCGCGCGCGTATCGGCCACCGCGAACGGGCGCGCGAGCGCCGCGTCCAGCGCGGTGATCGCCGCCGTCACCGCGGCCCCGGCCGCCTCGATCACCAGCACGAACTCCGACCCGCCAAGCCGAGCGACCATCGCATCCACGCCGATTGCCTGGCGCGCGACCGTCTCCGCGCGCAACACCGCGGCTTCGATCAGGCCATCCACCGCGGGACGGCCATGCGCCGCATTGACGATGTCGAGGCGCGACAGCGCCACCAGCACCACCGCCACCGGCCGCTCCTCTGCGATACGGCTGACGATCCAGCGCCGCGCTTCGCCGGTCTCCCTGTCATAGTGCGACGCGCCCGGTATGCCGCGCCGATCGATCGCGCCGCCGGATGCGCGTGCGGCATGGCGCCCCGCGAACCGCAGCGCCTGGACGAGTTCGCCTTCGCTGGCCAGACTCGCGAGGAATTGCGTCGCGCCCGCATCGAAGAACTCGCCGATCGCCTCGACATCGCCGCGCGATACCAGCACCAGCAACGCGGCACCGTTGGTAGCGACCAACCCGCCCAGCCTGCGCGTCGCCGAAAGTCCGTCGTCGAGCGCACCGCGCGCATCGATCAACGCGACCGCGGCACCGCTTCCCAGGAACCGGCTTTCCAACCCTTCGGCATCGCCCACGACCGCCGCCTGCCACCCCGCACCGGCCCCTGCGCTCGCTAAAATCTCCGCGATCTCATCACGTTGACGGAACGATACCGCGAACAGCGTCGTTGCGATCTGCATGTCTTCCATATCCGTCGCACCTCGCTCGATCGGTGCGAGCCTAGCCGCCGTATCGCCGCGCGCCAATCCAATACCAGCCGATCCGGCCTTGTTAGTGGGACAGTCAGGTCTTAGCTCGGAGGAGATGACGATCGCGCCCACCCTCGAGCAAAAGCCGCTGCGCGATACGCATGGTCGCACGATCAAGTATCTGCGGATCTCGGTGACCGATCGCTGCGACCTGCGCTGCCGCTACTGCATGTCCGAAAAGATGACGTTCCTGCCGCGCAGCAAGCTGCTGAGCCTCGAAGAGATCGCGATCATTGCCGAACGATTTATCGCGCGCGGCGTGACCAAGATCCGCCTTTCGGGTGGCGAACCGCTGGTACGCCGCGATGTCGCCGAACTGGTCCAGCGCCTGGGTCACAACATCGGATCGGGCCTGGAAGAGCTGACGATGACCACCAACGGCACGCGCCTCGCGCAGCATGCCGAGGCGATGGTCGATGCTAGCATCCGCCGCGTTAACGTGAGCATGGACAGCCGCGATCCCGAGCGCTTCCGCTACATCACCCGCCACGGCGACGTGTCGCAGGTGATCGGCGGGATCTACGCCGCACGCGACGCGGGGCTCGCGATCAAGATCAACATGGTCGCGCTGAAGGGCTTCAACGAGGACGAGATCGCACCGATGCTCGCCTGGTGTCGCGACGAGGGCTTCGACCTGTCACTGATCGAGACGATGCCGCTCGGCGCTATCGACGAGGACCGTACCGACCGCTTCCTGCCGCTGACCAAGGTGTTCGAGGATCTCGGCCAGCAGTTCACGCTCGCCCGCGACGCGCACAAGACCGGCGGCCCCGCGCGCTATTGGAACGTCGACGGCACGCGCACCCGCCTCGGCCTGATCTCGCCGCTGACCGCCAATTTCTGCGACGGCTGCAACCGAGTGCGCCTGACCACCGAAGGCAAGCTCTACATGTGCCTGGGCCATGATGATCAGGTCGATCTGAAGGCGGCCCTGCGCGAAGGTGGCACCGCTGGCCTCGACGAAGCCATCGACGCTGGTCTGTTCGCCAAGCCAAAGGCGCACGACTTCCGCATCGGCCAGGGCGAAGGCCCCGCGGTCTCACGCCACATGAGCGTCACCGGCGGATGAGCCTGTACGAGCGGCGGGCGCTGGTCGCGTCCAATACCCCGCCTGCTCGTGCCGCCGAAGCGGAACTCGCCGACATGGGCGAGTGGGTGCGGGTCGAGGACGCGGACGTCATCATCGCGCTCGGCGGCGACGGGTTTATGCTTCAGACGCTGCACACGATGCTGGAGCGCCGCAAGCCACCCGTTCCCGTGTTCGGCATGAACCTCGGCACCGTTGGGTTCCTGATGAACGAATGGCGCCACCACGGCCTGACCGACCGGCTGGAGCGCGCGAAACCGTTCAAGGTCATCCCGCTCAGCATGACCGCGATCGGCGTCGACGGCCGCACCCACACGCTGCCCGCGATCAACGAAGTCTCGTTCCTGCGCGAGACCCGCCAGACCGCTAATCTCGAAGTCACGGTGAACGACCGCGTCGTCCTCGCCGAACTCGCCTGCGACGGCATCCTCGTCGCGACGCCGGCCGGTTCGACCGCGTACAACCTTTCCGCGCACGGTCCGATCCTGCCGCTCGGCTCCGGCATGGTGGCACTGACCCCGATCAGCCCGTTCCGCCCCCGGCGCTGGCGTGGCGCGATCCTGCCCGACAAAGCACGCATCCGCATCCGCGTACTCGACCCCGGCAAGCGCCCCGTCTCCGCGGTCGCCGACCAGCGCGAGATCCGCGACGTCGCGCAGGTCGACATCTGCATGGACCGCGCCCGCGAGCTCACGCTGCTGTTCGATCCCGAGCACGCACTGGACGACCGGATCACGATGGAACAGTTCGTCGCCTGAACGCGGTTTATCGCGGACTTTGCATTTTTGCGGCGAAACCCGCTTGCATCGTCCGACCGGCCGTTTATAGAGCCGCCTCCGGCAACGTTCCCTGATAGCTCAGCGGTAGAGCTCTCGACTGTTAATCGAGTGGCCGTAGGTTCGAATCCTACTCAGGGAGCCATTTTCCAGCCGGACAAGTCCTCGCTTCTTCGCGAGATGCCGGTAGGCGGGAACCCCGTTTTTCAAATCTGCTCAGCCAGTTGCAGTCATTCTTGCGACAACGTCTAACCTGCGCTTCCCCCAGGTATCTAAAAGTCTGAGCTCAAAACAAATCCCAGGCGAGACACGTTCGCGGTGGGTGGGATTTGGCGGGTATGCGCGCAAATTCTTATATTCTACCGACACTTAGGCCTGACCGACATTCTTTGTTTTATGAAACTTATTTCATGTTAAGATACTTTGTGGTTTAGGATGAAGTCTTACTCAAACAGTGGAGATTTCATGTTTCTTAAGTCACTTGCCACGGCATCGGCTGGCCTCATGCTGGTAGCCGCTCCGGTTGCAGCGAATGCGGCTTCGGCCAACCCGGCATCCAGCCTCTCGACGATCCAGTCGGCACGCGTCGGCACGCCGACCGTCAAGAAGTCCAAGGTCGCCGACGGTGGTTTCATCATCATCGCTCTTGCCGCCGTTGCGGTCGGTGGTGGTCTGTATCTCGCGATCGACGATGGCGACGATTCCGACAGCAACTAATCTGTTGGACCGGTGTCATGCACCGGTCCAATCGACCTGGGCTCGGCTGAAGCCACGTCGAAACACGGACTTCATTGCCGTTGGCTCTCAAAAAGCGCTGAGCTACCAATAATCGTCGCGGAGCCACGCGCGCCCTGCTCGATCCGATGACGCTCCCCGATAGCTTTATTCGTGCGTCGCGCGCCAATTTGATACTATGCGATCCTGCACGCGAAAATGGAGCGGATGGTCCGGAATGGTCGATGCAGTGATAGTCCAAGCAGGCGATAGCGTCGCGACCCTGCTACGCGACGGTGATATCGGCGACCGGATCGATACCGGCGACGCCGTGCTCACCCTGTCTCAGGCTATTCCGCGCAACCTGCCGCAGCACCCGCCCGGCTTTCCCGTGCCGACGATCCAGATCGCGTCGAACACCGACCTTGCCCAGCGCAAGCCCGGCTGGATCGATTTCGACGCCGGGCAGGTCCTCGACCAGGGGTTTGCCTCGGCCGAAACGGCGTTGCTCGACTGCATCGCCGCGATCGCATCGGGCCGCGAGACCGCCCCCGAGCGCAATGGCGAACGCGAAATCGCGATCTGGAAACGTGGAGTAACGCTTTGACACGACTGACCCATGCGACGCTCGACAAACTGCCGGCGACGATCGAGAGCCCGCGCAGCCGCCCCCTTCCCTCGATCGGCATCGTCCATTTCGGGCCGGGCGCATTCCACCGCGCGCATCAGGCGGCGTATATCGACGCGCTGTTGAGTGATGACCCGCGCTGGGGCATCGCGGCGGTCTCGATGCGCAGCAAGCGGACGGTCGCAGCACTCGCCGAGCAGGACGGGCTCTACACGCTCGCGATCCGCGACGCTCAGTCAACGAACCGCGTGATCGGAGCGCATTGCCGGTTCCTAGGGCCCGACGACGCGACCGAAACGCACGCACTGCTCGCCGATCCCGCGGTACGGCTGGTGACCTCGACCGTGACCGAGAAGGGCTATTGTCTCGCCGCCGACGGCACACTCGACCTGTCGCACGCCGATATCGTCCATGACCTCGCCGGGACGGCAACGCCGCGCAGCCTGGTCGGATGGCTGGTCGCGGGTCTCGCCTCGCGCCGGAATGCGGGGATCGCGCCGTTCGTGCCGATGCCATGCGACAATCTCGCCAGCAACGGCGCCAAGCTCCACGCCGCTCTGGTAGCCTTCGCGCGCGTGGGCGATACCCACTTGGCGGACTGGATCGCCGGCGAAGTGCGGGTGCCGTCCACGATGGTCGATTCGATCACGCCCGCGTCCGATCCTGCACTCTACGACGACGTCGCCCAAGCGATCGGTCTCGAAGACCTCGCCGCGGTCCAACGCGAATCCTTTGCACAGTGGGTGATCGAGGACATCGGCACGCCGCTCGGTCCCGATCTCGCGTCGGTCGGCGCGACCATTACGACCGATGTCGCCAGCTACGAGAAGGCGAAGCTGCGGATTCTCAACGGCGCGCATTCGACGCTCGCTTATATCGGCCTGCTACGCGGCGCGGCGAGCGTGGCTGACGCGATGAACGACGTGGCGCTCGCCCGGTTCGTTGATGCGATGATCCGCGATGACATCATCCCGATGCTAGCCCACACCCCCGGCCTCGACCTGGATGCCTACCGCGCCGCCGTGCTCCAGCGGTTCCGCAACCCGGTCATCGTCCACCGGCTCGACCAGATCGCGCAGGACGGTTCACAGAAGCTTCCTTACCGTTTGCGCGATACACTCGTCGCAAACCGCCGCGCGGGTCGCATGCCCGCGGGGGTCGTCACCGCGCTCGGCGCATGGGTCGCCTTCCTGATGCAACGTGCCCGCGACAATACCCCGATCGTCGATCCCGCCGGCGATCGCCTCGCCTCTGCGGCACGCGATGGAACGGCCGCCGAGGTCGTCGCGCGTCTGATCGATGCCGGACTGGGCTTCCCCCCCGAACTCCGCGAGGACGCAGCCGCCCGGTCCGCGGTCGCCGATGCGGCGGAACGAATCAGCCGCGGCGATTGGTCGGGGGTGAACCTCTAGACCCCATAGGCCGCCCGAGCATTGCCGCCGAAGACCCCGTCCCGCGCCTCCGGGCAAGCGCGCGTGACGAACCCGTCGATCAGGTCGACGACCTGGCGATACTCGGCAGCAAGGCGGCAGACCGGCCAGTCGGAGCCGAAGATCAGCCGATCGGGCCCGAAGCACGCAAGCAGGTGATCGAGATACCGGGCGATCTGGTCCGCCGTCCACGTCGCGTGATCCGCCTCCGTGACGAGCCCGGATATCTTGCAATAAAGCGACGGCACCTGCGCCATGTCGGCGATCGCGTCCGCCCAAGGCTCCCAGCCGTCGTGCGCGATGGCGGGCTTCGCACCATGATCGAGGATCAGCCGCGGCGCCGTTGAACACCCCGCCGCGACCAGATCGCAGAAGCGACGGACATGAATCGCCTGACGAGGTTTGACGAGAATGTCATAGCTGAAACCGCGCTCGACCGTCGCCCGGACCCCGCGCACGAAGTCGGGCATCAGCAGGAAATCGTCGACCGGCTCGTCCTGGACGATATGCCGAAACCCAGCCAGTTTGGACGATCCCGACCAAGTCTCCAGCCGCTCGGCAATGTCGCCGGCCCGCAGATCGATCCAGCCGACCACGCCCATGATCCGCGGATGCGCAGCCGCGAGCTCCAACAGCCAGTCGGTCTCGGCCTCGCTCTGCCGCGCCTGTACCGCGATACAGCCGTCGATCGCGGCGCCGTCCAACAATGGCATCAGATCGGAAGCCGAAAAGTCGCGAGCGAGCACGCTGTCGGTATCGATCCAGTCGAATGCAGACGGCGAATAGGTCCAGAAATGCTGGTGCGCATCGATACGAGTCACGCCGCGAGTCTCGGCTGGCTGGTCGGCTGCGTCTGCATCCAAAGAACGTACCGCGTGCACGCCAGCGCAGCAATCGGATCGACGTGCCGCCGTGACCGAACGCTATTTCGCGACGACCGTCGGCATGAAAATGTAGCCGTTTCCGCGGACCGTCCGGATGATCTCCGTCGGATCGAACGCCAGCAGTTTCCGCCGCAACCGGCTGATGTTGACGTCGATCGTGCGCCCACGCGCCATGCTTTCGGTCCGTCCCGACCGGGCGATCATCGCGTCGCGCGAATGTACCACCTGCGGCTCCGATACGAATGCGACGAGCAGCTGATACTCGCCGTCGGTCAACCGGATGATCATCCCGTTCGGTGCGTGAAGCACGCGCATCCGACAGTCGAGCATCCAACCGGCAAACGCGAAAATGTCGATCGCTCCCGAATGCACGCCCTCGACGACTGGGGAAGCCTCCGGAGCCGGCCCGCCCGTCGCCCGACGCCGCAACACTGAGCGGATCCGCGCCAGGATCTCACGTAGGCTGGACGGCTTCGTCACGTAATCGTCGGCGCCCAGTTCGAGCGCCACCACTCGGTCGATCTCGCCGCCGAGCGCGGAGAACATGATTACCCCTGGTGCGCCGGCGCCCTGCGGGAGCGTCCGCAGGACCGACAGCCCGTCCTCGCCCGGCATCATCATGTCCAGCACGATCAGGTCGCACGGCGATTGCCCCAAACGTTGGCGCAGTGCCGCTCCGCTCTCGACGGCCTCCGCTTGAAGTCCATGATCGATCAGGAACTCGGTGAGCAGATCGCGCAAGCCCGGATCGTCGTCGACGATGACGATCCGCGCGGTCGCCGGTTGCAGGGTCTCGCTGGTGTTAAAAGTGTTCCCGTTAGGAACGTACGAAGCAGGGCCGGGCAAGCCGTGATGGTTCGCGATCATGGCGGCCGCATGGACCCGGCGTTTGTCCGCTATGTTTCCGGAAGCCACCGTGATCGTCGAAGCGGTTCCCCGGCACGCTGCGAGGTGGGATGGTTGTATGAAGCGCCAGTCGGCGCTAGCGGCATTCCCCATGTCGACGCCCGCCAAACCGCACGTTAAACCCTTGAACTGGCTCCAGCCTTTGGAGGGCCTGCGGATCCTCAAGCGGGGCGACGTACCGATCACGCGAGTCCAGGTTTACGGCCAGCGATGCAGCGGTACCAACCTCGTCACGCGCGCGATCGAGGCGAACATGCCGAGCGTGACGATCACCGAGGAATTCGGCTTCAAGCACTGGTTCGTGCCGCCGCAGACGTTGTTCGTGAAGGATACGCTGGTGCTGGTCGTCGCGCGCGATGCGTTCGACTGGACCCGTAGCCTTCACCGCCAGCCCTGGCACGCGCATCCGGACCTCAAGGCGGAGCCGTTCGACGTGTTCATCCGCAGCCAGTGGCACAGCTATTGGGACGATCATTTCGGCCCCATCGAGCCCGGGCATCCGATGCAGGGCGACGAGATGCTGCACGAGCGTGATCCGGAAACCGGCGAACGCTTCGCCAACTGCATCGCCAAGCGCACCGCGAAACTCCGCCACTGGGCGTCTTTGACCAACCGGACGCACAACGTCGCGTTGCTGGGCTATGATGCGTTCGCGCGCGCGCCGTCGGCGTTCGTCGAGGCGTTGTCCGAGGCGACCGGCATCCCGCGGCGCGAAGAATATGTGCCGATCACCAGCTACAAGGGGCAAGGCTATGCGCCCTATGTTCCGACGGCTTATCCCGAACTCGCGCCTGCTGATGCCGAACACATCACCGCGTGGCTCGATCCCGAGGTCGAGGCTGTGTTCGGGTTGAGCGCGAACTATGCTGATCGATATCAATCGCCATCGGAGGCTGGATCGGTACAACGTTCGGCATGACCAAGCCGATCACGTTCTTCATCCATCACCAGGGTCGCGGCCACGCCAACCGTGCGATGGCGATCATCCGCGAGTTGCCTGCCGAGCGCGCGGTGACGATCCTGACCGCCAAGCCGTCGCTGTTCGACGGGTTCGAGCGACCGATCACGATCGCCGCGCTGCCCGACATGATCGGCGCACCGGTGCCGACGCCCGGCCTGTTCGCGCAAGCGACGCCCGAGGTGATGCACTGCGTTCCGCTCGGCGTCGCGAATACCCGCGCGACGATGCGGACGATCATCGACCATCTCGACGACGTCGATCCGGCGCTGTTCGTGGTCGACGTTTCCGCCGAGATCGCGCTGCTCGCCCGGATCGCGAGCGTGCCCGCGATCAGCATCCGCATGCACGGCGACCGCCTCGATCCCGGTCATCTGGGCGCCTACCAGGCGAGCGTCGGCCTGCTCGCACCCTTCGGCGAGGCGCTCGAACAGGCGGACACGCCGGACTGGGTCCGCGCCAACACGTGCTACGCCGGCGGCCTGTGCACGACGGTCGACCCCGTCCCGACCAAGGCTGAGGCGCGTGCGAAGCTCGGCCTCGATCCGACCAAGGAAATCATCGTCGTCCTCACCGGTGGCGGCGGCGCCGGCACGCCCTACGCGCCGCTGACGATGGCGGCGCGCGCGGTGCCCGATGCGCTGTGGCTGGTGCTCGGGCCGGTCCACCGCGAGGGGCATGAGACCGACTTCGGCAACCTTGTCGAACTCGGCTGGGTGCCCGGCGTCACCGACCACATCGCCGCCGCCGACGTCGTCATCGCATCGGCCGGCGACAACACCGTGCACGAGATCGCGCGCGTCGGTCGGCCATATGTCTGCGCGCCCGAATGGCGGTATTTCGGCGAACAGACACGCAAGGCGGAACGTCTCGCGGAGCTTGGCGCGGCGGTCGCGCTGCCGTCATGGCCAGGGGCGCTGGCACCGTGGCGCGGCATCCTCGACGCCGCGAAGGCGCTCGATCCCGTCGCGCTCGCCGACCTGTACGACGCGGATGCAGCTAAGGTCGCCGCGGACTATCTGGAGGAACTGGCGGTCTCGCTTTGGGCGCCTGCTTCTACTTAACCGGGGGACGCCTCACCTTATCCGTCATCCCAGCGAAAGCTGGGATCTTGTCATGAGACCCCGGTCACCTGCCCCGACGGAGACCCCAGCTTTCGCTGGGGTGACGGACTTGGGTCGCAGGGAGAACGCCGCGAACTTCCCCGCATCTCAGCTAAACAAAACCTCCGGCGGCATTCTCGACGCGGCCACCTCTTCCGCAGTCGGCCCCCGCAACACCGTGATCGTATCCGCACCCCAAGCGATCAGCCCGCGCTCGGCGAAATGACCCAGCCAATAGTCCATGCACCACCGCCCCCAAGTCCCGCGAAACAACCGCGCGTTGCGAATGATCGCGTCGAAATGCTGGTAGGCCGGCGTGTGGACGACATGATGCTGGTGATACGCCCGCGCACCACCGACCCACCACATCGGCACCCCGGCACGTTCGAGCCGCGCGGCAAAGTCGGTTTCCTCGCCCCCATAGCCGACATAGCGCTCGTCCATCCCCCCTGCCCGCGTCCAGTCCGCCGCGGAGATCGCGAACGACAGGCCCCAAAGCTCGCCGTGGCTGGGCGTCGGCCGTATGTCATCGGGCGCGATCGGTGGCTTGGCCGGGTGACGCACGCCGACCCGGTCGAGCCTGTCCCAGTCCACCCCGGCATCCAGCGCGCCGGCGGGGAGATACAGCACCTCGCCCAACCGAATACCGCCCGGCTCAATCGCCGTAGCCGCATAGCGCTCGACCAACGTCGGCGCAGGGACGCAATCGACATCCAGGAAGATGAGTTGATCCCCATGCGCAGCCGCCGCCGCACGGTTGCGCGCCGCCGCCAGCGGCATCGCCTCGCCATCGACGAGCACCGCGCGCACCGGAAAGTCCGTCGGCGGGAGATCGGCGTGCGGCGCGTCCTGCATGTACGCGATCACGAGTTCGTCGGGCTTGCGCGTCGATGCGTTGAGGCCGGCGATCAGGTTCACCAGATGCGCGCGGCGTCCGCGCACTAGCGTCAGCACGCTGACCGTCGAGGACGTCACGATGCTCTCCTGATACCCTCTACGTCGATCCCGGCGGCGGCATCGCGGAAGAACGCCACGCCTTCGATCACGCCGCGCGCATGATGGCCGATCGCGACATAGCCGTGCGCCAGGTCCGCGCGCGATCCCAGGCCGTCCGAATAATTGCCGACGATGATCGCATGACGCGACGATCGCAGCATCTCGATATCATTGCCGCTGTCGCCTGCGACGATCACCTGTCGCGGTTCGAGACCGAGGCGACGGCGGACATGCTCGACCGCGGTACCCTTCGACGCGGCATGCGGCAGGATGTCGAGATAACGGCCGTGGCTCTGGATGATCGAACAGCTATGGCCGTGTTCCGCCAGCAAAGCCCGCACCCGCTCGGCCGCCGCCATGTCGCCATCCGCGAAATAGCTGAGCTTGAACCGGCGCTGTTCGAGCGGGCTCTGCGGCGTCAGTCCGGCATGTTGCCCGATCAGCGCGGCAACCGCCTCGCGGTCCCAGCCGGCGGCGATGATCCCGTCCCATTCGGTATCGCGGTCGTACACGGCACCGCGCACCGTCCGGTAATAGATCTCCGAGCCGACCGAGGTGATCAGGATTTCAGGCCGTGGCGCATCATGCTGCCCGAGTACCGCCATCGCGCTGTGGAAGCTGCGCCCGGTCGCGATCGCGAACGCGACATCGGTCTGCGCCTCGTGCCACGCGGTAAAATCGTCGACGCCTTTTGCACAGCCGAGCAGCGTTCCATCGATATCCGACACCAGCAACAATTCCGGCTTCCGATCCATGACCGCAGGCGCGGCGTTCACGACCTCTGCGAGCAAACCGGTATAAAGTTGTACGTGCCGGTCCCAGTCATAGGCACGGATCGCTACCGATCCTGCTGCTGAGTAGCGCGACCACAGCGCCGGATCGTCCAGTATCTTCAGGATCGCATCGGTGATGGCGCTAGGCGAACGCGGATCGACGAGGATGCCGTTGCCGCAGGTCTCTACGATATCGTTCGGCCCACCGCTGTCGGTCGCGACCACGGGCAACCCGCTGGCCGCCGCTTCGAGCAAAGTCAGCCCGAACGGTTCATTGAGCGCCGGATTGACGAAGACGCCGCGCCGGATTCGAGCATGAGCATATACGGCGGCGATATCGTCCGGTCGGTGCTGCTTGGGATAGGCGACCTTGCCGTACAGGTCGTAGCGGTCGATCAACTGGAGCAGTTCGGCAATGTTGTCGCGAATCTCAGGCTCCAGCGTCGCACTGTCGTCACGCGTGCCCGCCAGGATCACGAGGTTAGCCGCGACCTGAAGCGCGGGTGACCGGCCATAAGCATGGACGAGCGCCGCAAGGTTCTTCTTAGTCACGGGACGAGCAATCGCGAGGATCACAGGCTTGGCGGGATCGTCCAGGAACCGGTTGATCAGCACATCTACGCGAGCATCGGTGCCACAGTTCGCGAACTGCTTCAGATCGCTACCTGGCGCGAACACGCGGATGCGACCGGGATCATATGCATCATAATCGGCATACTGGACTTCAGCCTCGTCGCGCGACGAGGCGATGATCCCGGCCGCCCCGGCAATGGCTTCCTCTTCGATCGCAATCCGGCGATCGAGACCCGCGGTTTCCGCGCAATCACGATCAAACGCAGCCAGCTTCACTCGACCGAGCGAATGCGCGGTGAAGACATAGGGGATGCCGGTCCGTGCAGAAACGCGCGCCGCGATCAGTCCGGCATCGGCATAGTGCGCATGCATGACGTCGGGCGCGCGATCGAGCGTAGCGATGTGCGCCACCAGCGCTTCGACCAGGCTGTCATGCTCGGTCCACAGGTCTTCCTTGACGAGATACGCATCGGACGCGGTCAGCAGGCGGACGATGCGCGTGGTGCCGTCGATCGTCTCGATCGGCTCGGCATAGCATTCGGCATAGGCCACGTGGTGGAACGCGCGCGTCACGATTTCCATCCGGTCGATCGCCGGATTACGGCCGCTGGCAGCGACCAGGTCCAGCAGGTACCGAATGTGGCCCCCGGTATCGGCGGTAATTCCGTATTCCACGTCGGTTGCGCGCAAACATCCCTGCAACGCGATATGTAAAACGAACACCTTTGCCCCGTTCATCTGTGATTCATCGAAGGAACCGCTCGCGGGGTTGCCGAGTTCCGGGGCGATGACACTTAAAACCCAGGTATTGACGCAGGTTATCACGTTCTCGCTGACGTGCCGTTCGTCCAGCGACCACAGGTCGTGAGGATAGCTTTACTCACCTGGGCCTATCCCCCTGAAAAGAGTGGACTTACCCGAGCCGCCCGCGAGATTGCACAGTCGCTGGCGGACGCAGGCAACGACGTGTCCGTTTTCGCGATGGATCGGCGCGAAGACAGTCGCGATGGCCGGGTTTCGGTCATCGGCTGCGGGTTGCGCGAGGGATCGCTTGCTGCGCGCCTGCGCAAGATCGCTGGGATCGGACATCTGGTTGCGCCGTTCAAGTTCCGCCGCGCGGTCGTGCGCGAGCACCGTCGCGAGCCGTTCGACGTGGTGGAGGCGACCAACTGGTACGCGCCAGGGCTGGCGATCGCGCTTACCGGCCCCGCGCCGTTGGTGACGCGCAACTCGACCCCGGCAGCGACTTCGGCAGAGACGGTCACGAGTCTACGCGACCGGTTCGATCGGCGCGCGGCAATGCTGGCCGAGAAAGTGTCCGCACGCTTCAGCAAGGCGCTGATCTCGAACACGCAGCTCCACGGCGAGAAGATCGCCCATCTGTACGGCGTCGAAGCCCCCGGGCCGGTCGGGCGCCACGCAGTCATCGGCCTCAGCCTGCCACCGGAAATCGTCGCACGAGGAACGGCCGCAGCCTATCCCGACGATGTCCCCGAGGACCAGCCGATCGAACTGCTGTTCGTCGGACGTGACGAGCATCGCAAGGGGTTCGATGCGTTGATCATGGCGCTGAGGATCCTCGCCCGGCGCGCAGATGCCGGGATGCGCGATTTCCGCCTGACGATCGTCGGCGTTCATGCGGACGATTTGAAGGCGCTCCCGTCCACTGCGCGTGCGCGTCTGCTATGCCATCACCGTGTCGACGAACCGACGTTGCACGACCTGATGAGCACGGCGCACGTCATCGTCGCACCCTCGCGCTACGAGAGCTTCGGGCTCGTGTACCAGGAAGCGATGATGTTCGGCCGACCGGTCGTCGCCTGCGCGGAGGATCCGAGCGCACGGCTGTTCATCGGAGATAGCGGCGCCGGGTTGCTGGCCAAGGCCTGCACCGGCGACGACATAGCCACGCAGATCCAGCGGCTGATCGAGGACCCGGCCTTACGCGCGCATTACGCCGCGGCGAGCCGGCGGGCGGCGGGGATGTTCACGCGCGATACCCTGTCCGCGCAGACGACCGCGGTCTATCGCACCGCGATGGGATCGAAGGGGGCGAGTAGCAACGCCTCGTCCTCCGGCCTGCCCGCGCCGGTCGACATCGCCTCGTAGATCCGCGTCCGCTCGCGCACGCGCTCGCCGTCGAGCCGATGTTCGAGTGCACCGGCGAGCGCCAGCGAACTCTCGACGAACGGCACGACCGGACGCTCGTGGACGCGGCCCGCAAAGCGGATGTCGCTGCGGTTGAGGCGGTACTGGATGTCCGGATAGGACGCGGACTGCACCCCGTCGACAAGGTTGCGGCGCGGCAGGCCGAGCGAGCGCAACCCGTCGCGATCCGCCGCCGCGACCAACCAGCCGAGTGCGTCGAGCAACGCGCCGTCGGGGCGCTCGTCGGTATCGATCTGCAGCACCCAGCGGGTCTGCATCGCGTCCTGGAGGCGGTTGCGTTGTACGGCGAAGTCGCTTGCGAGGGGGTGGTGAGCGACCTCGATCCACGGGACCCGCACTGCGATTTCACCTGCCTCGTCTGCCGTGCCGTCGAGCAGGACGACGATCCGGGCAAACGCGGTGCGATAATCGGTCGCGATCTCGACGATGTCGTTCGCGTCGGCGGGTCGCGCCATAATGCCGAGCCCTATCGCGTGCGGCACAGTCGTCGCGGGAGCCGATTGCGCTTGGGCTGGGCAATAATTAGGGGGAAAGCAGACATCGTTCCGCGCAACGGCGACCGGCTCCACCTCGAACCCGAACCGCCACGCCGCGTTCCGCAAACCCGCCGGGTCCAGCGTCCAGCTCTTAGCCGGTTCGCGCTGTAGGTCGACAAGCCCGCTTTCGAACCGCGCGACGATCTCGCCTGCAACCGCACCGACCTCGCTCACGTCGCGAACAAGCAGGCGGCAGTGGCTACACTCGAACCAATCCTCACGCACGAGCCAGTCCCAGTTCCCACAGATCGAGCATCGTAATCGCATGTTTCCGGCAACCCGCGGCGCGAGTGACCGGTTCCGCCTGATCTAAATCCTCCCCCATCGGGGGAGGTGGCAGGCCCGCAGGGACTGGCGGAGGGGTATCCGCGGCCAACTAACGGCAACACCCCTCCGTCTGGCAAGCGCCAGCCACCTCCCCTCACAGGGAGGATCGAACACGTCTCAATACCCGAACAAATGCGCCAGCGTCAGTAGCAGCCAGTACAGCCCGCCCGACAGCAGCATCGCCACCGGCAGCGTCATCACCCACGCCAGCGCCATGTTCATCACGGTCCGTCGCTGCAACCCGGCGCCATTGGCAACGCTCGCGCCCGCCACACCCGAGGACAGGATATGCGTGGTCGACACCGGCATGCCGTATTTCACCGCCAGCAGGATCGTCGCCGCCGCGACCAGTTCAGCCGACGCGCCCATGCCGTAGGTCAGGTGCGTCTTGCCGATCCGCTCGCCGACGGTGACGACGATCCGCTTCCACCCGACCATCGTCCCCAGCCCCAGCGCCAGCGCAACGGTGACCTTCACCCAGGTCGGGATATAGCGCGTGCCCTGTTCGAGCCCGCTATTGTAGCTCTTGAGCGTCGTGATCTCCTGCGCGGTGAAGCGGCTCTGCGCGGACTTGTCCTCGGCGATCAGCTTGGTCGTATCGAGCACGAGGTACATGTCGTTGCGCAGGTTCGGCGTCGCCGCGGCAGGCACCTTGCCCAGCGATCCATAGCTTGCGATCCTGCTCGACACGTCGTCCGACAACGTTGCCAGCGCGCCATAGATGACCGGGTCGGCGACATGCTTGGTCTTCAGCGCCTTGGTCACCTGAGCGCGCGAGGTCGTGACGTCGGCGGGTTCGCCGTCGGCATGCGCGCGGTAGGCGGCCGATGCAGCCTGCGCCGACTGCACGAACGCCGGCATCGCGCTCTCGGGCATCGTCCGGTTCAGCGCATAGGCGGTCGGCGCGCAGCCGATCAGGATGAGCATGATCAGCCCCATCCCCTTCTGCCCGTCATTGCTGCCATGCGCGAAGCTGACCGCGGTGCAGGTGCCGATCAGCAACGCACGGATGCCGCGCGGTGGCGGCGTCTGGCCCTCGGGCGCCTCGTACAGCTTCTTGTCGCGCAGGAACCGCTTCATCACGAGCAACAGCAGCAGCGCGCCGACGAACCCGACGATCGGGCTGAACGCCAGCGCGGAGAGAACCTTCCAGACCTGCACCATGTCGACGCCCGACGTGCCGTCCGCGCCGCCACCATTGATGATCTGGTTGGCAAGGCCGACGCCTAGGATCGAGCCGATCAGCGCATGGCTCGACGAATTGGGCAGCCCGACCGCCCAGGTCGCGAGGTTCCACAGGATCGCCGCAAGCAGCAGCGCGAAGATCATCGCGAACCCGCCGACGCTGCCGACGTTGAGGATCAGGTCGACCGGCAGCAACGTGACGATCGAATACGCCACCGCACCCGAGGAGAGCATCACGCCGAGGAAGTTGAAGAATCCCGACCACACGACCGCGACCGGCGCGGGCATCGAGTGCGTGTAGATGACGGTTGCGACCGCGTTGGCGGTATCGTGGAACCCGTTCACGAACTCGAACCCGAGCGCGATCAGCAGCGCCAGCGCAAGAAACGCGAACGCTCCGCCCGCCAAGCTCTCGCCGACCTGCGCGGTATCGAAGGCGATGCTGAACCCGGCATAGGCAAGCCCGCCGATCAGCACGGCGAGGAAGATCCACCGCCCCGCCGGGTGCAGCGAATGATCGAGCTTGGGACCGGTATGCGGCGCAGCGGTAGCGCCCGAATCAGCCGTCACCGCATCGGGTGCAAATGTGGAGGTTGCCATAGGAATGTGCAGTCGGCCCTTACGATGACAATCTTATGACAGATGTAAATCAAGCTATCGTTCGACCCTATTTGGGACGTCGCCTTAACGATCCTCCCCCACCAGGGGGAGGTGGCTGGCCCTCGCCAGACGGAGGGGGAGGCAGAGGACAACGTGCGTTCCGTGTCCTCCCCCTCCGTCGCTTCGCGCCACCTCCCCCTTGCAGGGTAGGATTGTGCGGAACCGACTTCGTCGGACGTGAGTGAGTTAATTCACCGAGCTTCACCGATGCTCGCGAGCTGCATGCCATTGCGGCCGAACAATGTGGCCATCTTCACGTCCGCATCCGCGGTCATTTCCTTGCGGCACTGCTGCGCGTCGGCAAGCGCCGCGAGGCCGGCACCGTGTGACTGGCAAGCGCTCGTGATCGCAGAATGCAGCCGGCGCTGGAACGCGGTGCGCCCGACATCGCTGGTCAGGTCGAGCCCGGCGCGCGACACGCGCACCGATACCGGGTCGCGCCCGGAACTCGCGGAAGCACCCGTGGAAAACAGGCAAGCGCCGACGATCGCCGCCGAAGCGACGCTGATGAAAAGCTTCATGATGATGTTCCTCAAATGGTCCTGCGGTCCGCAAGGCTATGCCCGCGGGCGACGGCGCCAGCGCGTCGGGAGACCTTTCTGAGTGCGGCATCTCCGACGACGAACCACGTCGCTGCGCATCCCCTACCCGTGGTTCGTTACGCTCGCGCGACGGTTTGACGACGGTCCGACGACGGTCCGACGACGGTCCGACGACGCGCCGAAACTCTAGATGAGGCGTTAGGTCACATCCCCGGATATCGCTCGAACGCAGGCAGAGCGGCCACATCCGCCATCCACGCCAATCGGTCGGCCACCTGGATTTGCGCACCCGGCGCGACCGCCTCGGGATCGTCCAGCGTACAGGATTGGACGTCAATGATCCCCGGCAGATACTCGGCATTGGTATAGAACAGTCCCGTCCCGCACCGTGCGCAGAATTGACGCCGACCGCTCGCCGACGACTCATACGTCACCGGATCGCCCGAGATGGTCACCTGCTCGGACCTGAATGCGATCCAGCCTACCATCGGCGCACCCGCGCTTCGCCGGCAATCGCCGCAATGGCATAGCGCGTGATGCTCGGGCTCGCCCTCCGCGACATAGCTGATCGCTCCGCAATGACATCGTCCCGCCAGCATGCCCGCCTCCCTCTATGTTCTCAACTTGTTCCACGTATCGTCGAACCGCGCAAGCCATACCCGCTTGCCCCATCGCCCCCCGTTCCCTACCTGTTCACCGGTGAACCAGATCGCCCAAACGTCCGCGCCGCAAGCAGAGCCTCCCTATCTGCGCGGTCTCAACCCGCCGCAGCGCGAGGCGGTGCTGACCACCGACGGGCCCGTGCTGATCATTGCCGGCGCCGGCACCGGCAAGACCGCGGCGCTCACTGCCCGCCTCGCGCACCTGATCTTCACCAAGAAGGCGTGGCCGTCCGAAATCCTCAGCGTCACCTTCACCAACAAGGCCGCGCGCGAGATGCGCGAGCGGGTCGGTCGTCTGGTCGGTGACGCCGTCGAGGGGATGCCGTGGCTCGGCACGTTCCACGCGATCGCCGCCAAGATGCTGCGCCGCCACGCCGAACTGGTCGGGCTGCAATCGAACTTCACGATCCTCGATACCGACGACCAGTTGCGGTTGTTGAAACAGCTGATCCTTGCCGCCGACATCGACGAGAAGCGCTTTCCGACGCGCAGCCTCGCCGGGCTGATCGACCAGTGGAAGAACAAGGGTCTTGTCCCCGCCGATATCGATGCGGGCGAGGCCGAGCGCTACGCCAACGGCCGCGGCGGCGAGTTGTACCAGCAATATCAGGCGCGGCTGATTGCGCTCAACGCGTGCGATTTCGGCGACCTGCTGCTCCACATGCTGGTGATCCTGAAGACGCACCGCGACGTGCTCGCGCAGTATCAGCAGCGCTTCAAATACATCATGGTCGACGAGTATCAGGACACCAACTCGTCGCAATATCTCTGGCTGCGGCTGCTCGCGCAGGAGCGCAAGAACATCGCCTGCGTCGGCGACGACGACCAGTCGATCTATTCGTGGCGCGGTGCGCAGGTCGAGAACATCCTGAAGTTCGAGCGCGACTTTCCCGGCGCGAAGGTCATCCGCCTCGAACAGAATTACCGCAGCACGCCGCACATCCTCGGCGCGGCGTCGGGCGTGATCGCCAACAATGGCGGGCGGCTCGGCAAGCAGCTCTGGACCGAGCGCGACGTCGGCGAGAAGGTCAAGGTCATCGGCGTCTGGGACGGCCCCGAGGAAGCGCGCCGCGTCGGCGAGGAAATCGACATCGTCCGGCGCTCCGGCAAATCCTTGGACGAGGTCGCGATCCTGGTCCGCGCGCAGCACCAGACGCGCGAGTTCGAGGACCGCTTCATCGCGATCGGCATGCCGTACAAGATCGTCGGCGGCTTCCGCTTCTACGAACGCGCCGAAATCCGCGACGCGCTGGCGTATCTGCGCGTGGTCAATCAGCCGGCGGACGACCTCGCCTTCGAACGCATCGTCAACGTCCCCAAGCGCGGGCTCGGCGACAAGGCGGTCGCGCGCATCCATCAGCTCGCGCGCGCCACCGGCACACCGCTGACCACCGCCGCAGCCCGTATCCTCGACACCGACGAACTGACCGGCGCGGCGAAGAAGTCGCTCGGACGACTGGTCGGCGACATCGCCCGCTGGCGCGACATGGCGACCAACCTGCCGCATGCCGAACTTGCGCGGCAGTTGCTCGACGAGAGCGGCTACACCGCGATGTATCAGGCCGAAAAGTCGGTCGAGGCGACCGGGCGGCTGGAGAACCTCAGCGAACTCGTCCGCGCGATGGAGGAATACGACTCGCTCGGTGCGTTCCTCGAACACGTGTCGCTGGTGATGGACAACGAGGGCGGGGCACAGGATCCACAGGTCACGATCATGACCATCCACGCCGCCAAGGGCCTCGAATACGACACCGTGTTCCTGGTCGGCTGGGAGGAAGGCCTGTTCCCGTCGCAGCGTTCCCTGGACGAAGGCGGCGTAAAGAGCCTCGAAGAGGAACGCCGCCTCGCCTATGTCGCGATCACGCGCGCACGCCGGCTTGCGGTCATCATCCACGCCGCCAATCGTCGCATCTACGGCCAGTGGAACTCCTCGATACCCTCGCGCTTCGTGGCCGAACTCCCCGCCGAACACATCGACACGGAAACCACGATGTCGGGCGGCGCCAGCCTGTGGCAGGCCAACTGGTCCGACCGCGCCGATCCGTTCGCCGACGTTGCACGCGGCACTGGCCGCGGCCCCGGCTGGCAACGCGCGTCGGGTACCGGCAGCACCTTCTCCACCAAACCCGCCCGCGTCGTCGAAAGCCGGTCGAGCGCGATCAGCCTCGGCAACAAGGGCCGTGACGACCTCTCGCTGGGCATGCGCGTGTTCCACCAGAAGTTCGGCTACGGGCTGATCGCCGAGATCGAAGGCAACAAGCTGGAGATCGATTTCGAACAGTCGGGCCGCAAGCGCGTAATGGACAGCTTTGTGACGCTCACGCCCTAACGACATCAACCGGGAAAACGATCAGCCGGCGGTCTGATCGGCGAGCGAGAAGATCCGCTCCATCACCGCCCATTTCGGCCCGGTCGCGTCGATCGGCTTCTGATACACGTCCATCGCCGTCTCCCAGGACGCGACGACCGGCTGCAACGCCGGGTCGGCTGCGCGCGGAAAATCGTTCTCGACCTCGGCGATCATCACGAGCCGGTCGGCGACGTGCCAGATCTCCATCTCTCGATACCCCCGCTGGACGATGTCGCGCACGACCTCCGGCCACACGGCGCCCGGCGCGTGGCGTTCGCGGTAGGCGGCGATCAGGTCTGCGTCGTCGACGAGGTCGAGCGCGGTCACGATGCGATACGTCACGGAAATTCCTTCGATACGGCGTACTCTCGCGACAATAGCGCCGCCGCCCCTTTTCAAAAGTTACTTTGACTAATAAAACCGGCAAAACGCACAACGACGCGCAGGAGATGGAATGAGACTGTCCGGCAAGACCGCGGTAGTGACCGCGGCGGCACAAGGCATCGGCCGCGCTACCGCAGAACGCTTCCGCGACGAGGGCGCGCGGGTCTTCGCACTCGATCGCGACGGCGATGCGCTGCAGGTGATCGACGGCGTCGAACGTCTGGTCGTCGACCTGCTCGACGCCAGCGCGATCGCCGCGCTGCCCGCCATGATCGGCGACATCGACATTCTCGCCAACGTCGCCGGCTTCGTCGCGGCGGGCGATATTCTCCAGGGCAGTGACGACGACTGGATGCTGTCGTTCAACCTCAACGTCTACGCGATGCACCGCATGACCCGCGCGTTCCTGCCCGGCATGCTCGCGCGCGGCGGCGGTGCGATCATCAACATGAGCAGCATCGCATCGAGCGTGAAGGGCATCCCAAACCGCTACGCCTACGGCGCATCGAAGGCAGCCGTTGTCGGGCTGACCAAGGCCGTGGCGGCCGATTTCGTCGGTCGCGGAATTCGCTGCAACTGCGTGTGCCCAGGCACGATCGAGACCCCTTCCCTGCGCGAACGCATCGTCTCGCAAGCAGGGACTCAGGGCATTTCGGTCAGCGAGGCCGACGCCGCGTTCGTCGCACGCCAGCCGATGGGCCGGCTGGGCTGCGCCGAAGAGATCGCCGCGCTGTTCCTGTATCTCGCCAGCGACGAATCGAGCTTCACCACCGGCGCGGTCCACGTGATCGACGGCGGCTGGGTCAACTAAAGGAATTCCGCATGAAGTTATTACGTTACGGCCCGCGCGGCCAGGAAAAGCCCGGCATCCTCGATCAGGACGGCGCGATCCGCGCGCTGCCTGCGGACCTCGGCGATATCGCCGGCAAGTTGCTGTCGCCCGAGGGCCTCGCGAAGATCGCCGCGCTCGACGTCACGACCCTGCCCAAGGTCGAGGGCGCCCCCCGGATCGGGCCGTGCGTCACGCGCACCGGCAAGTTCATCTGCATCGGCCTGAATTATTCGGACCACGCCGCCGAGAGCAACATGGCCCTCCCCGCCGAGCCGGTCGTGTTCGGCAAGTGGACCAGCGCGATCCAGGGTCCGAACGACGATGTCGAGATCCCGCGCGGCTCGGAAAAGACCGACTGGGAGGTCGAACTCGGCGTCGTCATCGGTACACCCGGCCGCCACATCGCCAAGGAAGACGCACTGTCGCACGTTGCCGGCTATTGCGCCGTCCACGACGTGTCCGAGCGTGCGTTCCAGCTCGAGCGTGGCGGCACGTGGGACAAGGGCAAGGGCTGCGATACGTTCGGCCCGATCGGTCCCTGGCTCGTCACCGCGGACGAGGTCGGCGATCCCCAAAAGCTGGGCCTGTGGCTCGAAGTCGACGGCCATCGCTATCAGGACGGAACGACCGCCAACATGATCTTCGACGTCGCGACGATCGTCTCGTACCTCAGCGACTTCTGCACGCTGGAGGCGGGCGACATCATCTCGACCGGCACGCCTGCGGGCGTCGGTCTCGGCCAGAAGCCGCCGGTCTATCTGCGTGCGGGTCAGACGGTGCGGCTCGGCATCGATGGGCTCGGCGAGCAGACTCAGACGATGGTCGCCGCCGCGTGACAACCATCACCGGCCTGCGGACGATCGACCTTCGTTTCCCGACCAGCGCGGGGCTCGACGGGTCCGATGCGATGAACCCCGATCCGGATTACTCGGCCGCCTATGTCGTGCTCGACACGGATACGGACGGTCTTGAGGGTCACGGCCTGACCTTCACGATCGGCCGCGGCAACGACATCTGCGTCGCCGCGATCGAGGCAATGCGGCATCTCGTCATCGGGCTCGACCTCGACTGGATCATCGAGAATCCGGGGCGGATGTGGCGACACCTGACCGGCGACAGCCAGTTGCGCTGGATCGGCCCCGACAAGGGTGCGATCCACCTCGCGACCGGCGCAGTGGTCAACGCGATCTGGGATTTGTGGGCGAAGGCGGTCGGCAAGCCCGTCTGGCGGCTCGTCGCGGACATGACGCCGGAGGAATTGGTCCGCACGATCGACTTCCGGTACCTGACCGACGCGATCACGCCCGACAAAGCGCTCACGCTGCTGACGAAGCGCGCGGAGGGCAAGGCCGAGCGGATTGCCGATCTCGAGGCGACCGGCTTCCCCTGCTACACTACATCCGCGGGCTGGCTCGGCTATCCAGACGAGAAGTTGCGCAGGCTCGCGCAGGAAGCGGTCGACGCGGGTTTCGACTATATCAAGCTGAAGGTCGGTCGCGATCTGGAGGACGACATCCGTCGCCTGACGATCGCGCGCGAAGTGCTCGGGCCCGACCGCAAGCTGATGATCGACGCGAACCAGGTGTGGGACGTCCCGCAGGCGATCGAATGGGTCAACGCGCTCGCCTTCGCCAAACCCTGGTTCATCGAGGAACCGACCAGCCCCGACGATATCCTGGGGCACCAGGCGATCCGTGACGCGATCGGCGAGGTGAAGGTCGCGACCGGCGAGATGTGCCAGAACCGGATCATGTTCAAACAGTTCATGGCGGCGGGCGCGATCGACGTCGTGCAGATCGACAGCTGCCGTCTGGGCGGGGTCAACGAAGTGCTGGCGGTGCTGCTGCTAGCCGCGCGGTACGACCTGCCGGTGTGCCCACACGCCGGCGGCGTCGGGCTGTGCGAATATGTCCAGCATCTCTCGATGATCGACTATCTATGCTTCTCCGGGACCAAGGAGGGGCGCGTGATCGAGTATGTCGACCATCTCCACGAGCATTTCGTCGACCCCTGCGTGATCCGCGACGCGGCCTACATGCCGCCGGCGCTGCCGGGCTATTCGATCGAGATGAAGCCGCAGTCGCTGATCGACTATCGGTTCGCCGGGTGAAGCTCGGGCTCGACGGCAAGGTCGTGATCGTCACGGGTGGCGGGGCCGGTATCGGCCTCGCCATCGCGCGCGGGTTGGCCGAGGAAGGCGCGATCCCGGTGATCGTGTCACGGAGCGCGCCGGAGCACTTCGTGGCCGACCATCTGTTCGTCGCGACCGAATTGTCCGACGACGACGCGTGCGCAGCGGCTGTCGAAGCGGCGGTCGCGCGCTATGGCCGGATCGACGGGCTGGTGAACAACGCCGGCGCCAACGACAATATCGGGCTCGACCGGACGCCGGCGGAGTTCCGCGCCTCGCTCGACCAGAACCTCGTCCATTATTTCGCGATGGCGCATCACGCGGTGCCGCATCTACGGAAATCACACGGCGCGATCGTCAACATTTCGTCGAAGACCGCGGTCACAGGTCAGGGCGATACCAGCGCGTACGCCGCCGCGAAGGGCGCGCAGCTTGCGCTGACCCGCGAATGGGCGGTGGCGCTGCGCGGCGACGGGATCCGCGTCAACGCGGTGATCCCGGCCGAGGTGATGACGCCGCTGTACCAGCGCTGGATCGACAGTTTCGACAATCCGGCGGAGAAGCTCGACGGCATCGTCGCGCGCATTCCGCTCGGTCACCGCATGACCGAAGACCGCGAGATCGCGGACACGGTCGTGTTCCTGCTCTCCGACCGGGCGAGCCACACCACCGGGCAATGGCTCTACGTCGATGGCGGCTACACGCATCTCGACCGCGCGATAGACTAACAAAAAACATAATCAGGAGTGGATCATGAGCGGAACGACCGCCGACAGGAAATATGTGCCGGCGATCGTGCTGACGGTCGCGCTGTTCTTCCTCTGGGGGATGGCGAACAACCTCAACGACATCCTGATCGCGCAGTTCAAGAAGGCGTTCACGCTCACCGACTTCCAGACCAGCTTCGTACAGCAGGCCTTCTACATGGGCTATTTCCTGCTCGCGGTGCCGGCAGCGCTGGTGACTCGGGCAAAGGGCTACAAGACTGCGATCGTCACCGGGCTGGTGTTGTATGCGGCGGGTGCGCTGCTCTTCTATCCCGCGGCGCATTACGGGGAGTATCTGTATTTCCTCGCTGCGCTGTTCGTGATCGCGTGCGGGCTGGCATTCCTCGAGACGTCGGCGAACCCGCTGATGACCGAACTCGGCGACCCGACGACCGCGGCCAAGCGGCTCAACTGGGCGCAGGCGGCGAACCCGGTCGGCACCGTCGCGGGCGTGCTGATCGGCAAGTATTTCATCCTGTCTGCGATCGTCCACGACGAGAGCGCGGTCGCGGCGATGAGCCCGGCGGCGCGCGAGGCCTTCTATCGCAGCGAAGTCGTCGCGGTGCAGACGCCCTATCTGGTGATCGGCCTCGTCGTGCTGCTGTTCGCGGTCGCCGCCGCGGTGATCCGCTTTCCAGAGCACCGCGCCGAAGAGACCGTCGGCGCACCCTCGCGGTTCGTCGACGTTTTCCGCCACCCGCGGCTGATCTTCGCGACGGTGACGCAGTTCTTCTACGTCGGCGCGCAGGTCGGCATCTGGAGCTATACGATCCGTTATGCGCAGGCGAACGTCCCGGGCATGGCCGAGCACGATGCCGCGGATTACCTCTTCGCCAGCCTCGTGCTGTTCGGGATCGGCCGCTTCGCCGGTACCGCTCTGATGGGCCGGATCGCGCCCCCTCGTCTGCTCGCGATCTTCGCGGTGGTCAGTGCCGTGCTCGCCGCCGTCGCGGGTCTCGTCGGCGGGCAGGTCGGGCTGTACGCGCTGGTGCTCGCCAGCCTGTTCATGTCGATCCAGTTCCCGACGATCTTCGCGCTCGGCATGGATGGACTCGGTCCGCTCCGTCGCGCGGGCGCCTCACTGATCATCATGGCGATCATCGGCGGCGCGGTGCTGACCGGGCTGATGGGGCATATCTCCGACCTCGCCGGGATCGATACTGCGATGCTCGTGCCGGCCGTGTGCTTTCTGGTGGTGCTGGCGTTCGCGATGAAGGCCGGGCGGACGCTGTCGGGTGAGGCGCTTCAGCCGACGATCCACTGAGCGGCAAAGCGCGCCGCGCACCTCCTTGTTCTCCCGCGAAGGCGGGAGCCCAGTCTGGGTCCCCGCCTTCGCGGGGAATCATGCTTGTCACTAGGTTGGAAGACTAGACCAGAATACTCCGGTCGATCTCCGCAATCGACCGCACCCCCGTCAGCGCCATCGCCACGCGCATCTCGCGCTCGATCAGCGTCAACAACTGGGTCACCCCCGCCTCGCCCCGCGCCGCCAGCGCATACAGCCACGCCCGGCCGAGCAACACGCCGTCCGCCCCCAGCGCCAGCATCCGTACGACGTCGAGCCCCGACCGCACGCCGGAGTCCGCCAGCACCGTAAGCTGTCCCTTCACCGCCTCCGCGATCGCCGGCAGCGCCGCCGCGCTCGACAACACGCCGTCGAGCTGCCGTCCGCCATGGTTCGACACGACGATCCCATCCGCACCGATCGCCGCCGCCTCGCGCGCGTCGTCGGGGTCGAGGATGCCCTTGATGATCAGCGGCCCATCCCAGCCTTCGCGGATCCATTCGAGGTCTTTCCATGCGATCGACGGATCGAAATTGCTGCCAAGCCAGCCCATGTAATCGTTCAGCCCGCTCGCCTTGCCCAGCACCGGCTCCAGATTGCCGAGCTGGTGTGGCCGCCCGTGCAAGCCCACGTCCCACGCCCAGCCGGGTCGGCCCATCGCCTGCAACATCCGCCGCAGCGGCGCGCGCGGCCCCGACATCCCCGAGTGCTGATCGCGGTAGCGCGCGCCCGGCACCGGCATGTCGACCGTGAACACCAGCGCCTTCGCGCCCTCCGCCTTCGCCGTGGCAAGCAGATCGCGCATGAACGCCCGGTCGCGGATGACGTAGAGCTGGAACCAAGTCGGCCCCGTCGGCGCCGCCTTCACCACCTCGCCGAGCGAGCACAGCGACACCGTCGACAGGCAGAACGGCACGCCCGCGGCATGCGCCGCCCGCGCCGCCTGCGTCTCGCCGCGGCGATGGTACATGCCCGCGATCCCGACCGGCCCAAGCCCGACCGGCAACGCCTGATGCTGGCCGAACAGCGTCGTCGACAGATCGAGATTGGAAACATCGCGCAACACCCGCTGCCGCAGCGCGATCCCCGAGAGGTCGCTGACGTTACGCGCGAGCGTCGCCTCCGCATAGGAACCGCCATCGGCATACTCGAACAGGAACCGCGGCAGTCGCTTACGCGCAGCCTCGCGGAAATCGAGCGTCGAGGCGATCGTCATGCGGCATCTCCCATATTGTGCACATCGATCCCGAAATCGCGGCGTACGACGTCCCCTAGCAAGCCAACGCCCCCGCCAGCAACTTTCAGATATGAAAGATTGTTGTGCCGAGCCGCGGCGCTTGCGGCATAAGGTCCACGCTCACAATTACGATCGCCCCGCCATGTCCGCTCCACCGCCACCGCCCAAGCCAGATACGAACACCGCCGGCCCGCGCGTCTATTCCGCGCCTGCGCTGGAAAAGGCGATCGACATCGTCGAACTGCTTGCGCGCGAGCCAGGCGGTCTGACGGTCACCGATATCGCGAACCGTCTGTCGCGATCGATCAGCGAGCTGTTCCGCGTGATTGTGGTACTCGATCGGCGTGGGTGGCTGCACAAGGACCCTACCAGCGACCGCTACCGCGTGACCTACCAGCTGCTTGAAACCGCGCACCGTGCCACGCCCGCACAAGAACTGACGCATGTCGCAGCGCCGCTGATGCACGCCTTGGCGACGATCGCGATGCAATCCTGCCATCTGGTTGTGCTCAGTGGTGTGCGCGGCCTGATCGTACTGCGCCAGGAAAGTCCCGGTCCGACCGGTTTCGCCGTACGGCTGGGCACCAGCATCGCGCTTGCGACGAACTGCTCGGGGCATGTCCTGCTCGCATTTATGCGCGAGGATGCGCGCACCGCGATCCTGGACGAGACGACAGCCGAGGTGCCAGGCAAGACGCGCAGCAACCTCGACGCGCACCTCGCCGCGATCCAGGAACGCGGGTATGAATTGAGCAAAAGCAATCGCATGGCGGGCGTTTCCGACATGAGCTGCCCGATCTTCGGCTATGACGGGCACGTCGTCGCGGCGCTGACGATCCCTTTCCTGGAGGTGATCGATGAAACGCCGCATATCGCCGCAGATGAAGCGCTGGTCGCGCTGAAACGAACCGCGATGCAGATTTCGCGGGCGCTCGGATGGTACGACCCCAGCGACACGTCCACGGAACCCAAAGACCTATAACCTGACGCTGCTAGGCAACGCCGGCTGCATGCTACCCCGCCGCGGTCGGATATATAGGCTACCGGTCAGAAGGTATACCGCACTGCTGTCTGCGTTGGAGCGGGTGAAGGGAATCGAACCCTCGTCACTTGCTTGGGAAGCAAAAGCTCTACCATTGAGCTACACCCGCTAACGGCGATCTACGCCTTTCGGTCCGGGTGTTGCACCGGCTCTCGATGACCGGCCGAGTGCCACAGTCCTTGCGCCGACGTCAACGCCAAATCGTCCCGCGTGAGCCCGCCTGCCTTCCGGCGGATCACCTAACCGCGCAGGCCGAACACCTGCGAACGGTCCGCCTCCGGCACCAGTCCCTCGAGTACCGCCCAGAACCCTGACACCGCGCTTTGTCCCGCGCTCGCATACGCCTCTGCCATCCGGATCCGTGCCGCCTCGAACAGCTCGCGCTCCATGACCGATCCTTCCGCCGTAAGCCGCAGCAACCGCTGCCGTCGGTCACGCTCGCCCGGCCGCGTCTCGACCAGCTTGCGGTCGGCGAGTTCGTTCAGCACGCGTCCCAGCGACTGCTTGGTGATCGCCAGCAGCGACAGCAGTTCGCTCACCGTCATGTCGGGCTTTCGCGCGATGAAATACAGTGCGCGGTGGTGCGCGCGCCCCAGCCCTTCTTCGGCGAGACCCTGGTCGATCGATCGGGTCAGGTGGCTATAGCCGAAGTACAGCAGCTCCATGCCGCGGCGGAGTTCGGGTTCGCGAAGGAACAGGGGTGAGGCGGACGAAGCTGTGGCAGACATGTTGACCGGTTTAGACATCGCCCGTAGTCGTCGGCAACCCGCAACGAGAGAGATTTTCGATGTCCGTTCCAGCTTTTACGCCGTCTTCCGCCTTCCGCCATGAGCCGAACGCGACTCCGGTCGAGGCGAACGAGCGGGCGAAGCGGCTGATCGATCCCGGATTCGGACGGGTCTTCACCGATCACATGGCGATGATCCGCTACAGCGAGACCGAGGGCTGGCATGACGCGCGGATCACCGCACGCGCGCCGCTGACGATCGATCCGGCGTCGTCGGTGCTGCATTACGCGCAGGAGATCTTCGAGGGGATGAAGGCGTATCGACTCGCCGACGGCGGCACCGCGCTGTTCCGTCCGGAGGCGAATGCGCGCCGCTTCCAGGATTCGGCACGGCGCCTCGCGATGCCCGAGCTGCCGACCGAGCTGTTCCTCGAATCGGTTGAGCGCCTCGTAAAGACCGATGCGAACTGGATCCCGGAGAGCGATGGCGGCGCGCTGTACCTGCGCCCGTTCATGTTCGCGTCCGAAGTGTTCCTCGGCGTGAAGCCATCCGCCGAGTATCTGTACATGGTGCTAGCCTCGTCGGTCGGCGCCTACTTCAAGGGCGGCGCCCCCACCGTGTCGATCTGGGTCAGCCAGCAATACACGCGCGCTGCTCAGGGCGGCACCGGGGCGGCAAAGTGCGGCGGCAACTACGCCGCGAGCCTGCTCGCGCAGTCCGAGGCGATCCGCAACGGCTGCGACCAGGTCGTCTTCCTCGATGCGGCCGAACGGCGCTGGGTCGAGGAACTCGGCGGCATGAACATCTTCTTCGTGTTCGACGACGGCAGCATGGCGACCCCTGCCCTTACCGGCACGATCCTGCCCGGCATCACCCGCGACTCGATCCTGACGCTCGCACGCGCGAACGGCATTACGGTCCGCGAGGAAGGCTACACCATCGACCAGTGGCGCGCCGACGCGGCGAGCGGTCGTCTGGTCGAGGCGTTCGCCTGCGGCACCGCGGCCGTGGTCACGCCGATCGGCACCGTCGCGAGCCCCGAGGGCCGCTTCACGATCGGCGACGGCGCTCCGGGGGCGTTGACGATGCGGATGCGCGACGCGCTCGTCTCGATCCAGCGCGGCACCGCACCCGACGAGAACAACTGGCTGCACCATCTCGCGGATTGACGTCCGCAAGGGCTTTTCACACGCCGCTGCCCCGCTATAAGGCCGCCTCTGTTGGGGCGTCGCCAAGTGGTAAGGCAGCGGCTTTTGATGCCGCCATGCGCAGGTTCGAACCCTGCCGCCCCAGCCAGATTATCACCTGAGCCTATCATCTAGCTTATTTTTATCAGCTATTTACACCATTGGCACAAGCGAGCGCACCAATGGCGTCCCCGCGGTAGAATCACCGCCCGGTCTTGCTTCAGTATCTTGATCGCTGCGGTCACATTTTAGTGGCGCCAGGTTCACCGCTTGTTCAAAGATCGTCTCTTCGAAATGCGAGTGTCGTTAGATACAACTGATCTCGCAACGCTTCGTCGACCATCATTTACGCGAGTTCGGCTTTTTCCCAGAAGACGGCTTTAGGCGGGTGGTCGAGTAGGCCGTACTCTGCATACCGCGACACTGCCTAGACGCCGACAAGCACGACAGCGTCAGTAGGGTTTTGCAGCGTTCGGTTGGACGGCGCCCTCGCCTCACGGTAAGTCGACGACAACACCTCTCCCGTCCCCCTAACGTCAAACAGGCCGCTGTCCGGTCGAACGTTCGCGACGACCTAGGGAACGCCCCGAACGTAGCCAACGATAAAAGCGAAAATCGGGGGCCCATTGACGTATCGGCGATCCACAACACTCATCTCTTTGATCCTACTGATTTGACGTGTCAGATGCTGATTTCCACCCGATTTCGTCCCGCGCTTTTTGCTGCGTACAGTGCGGCATCCGCCCGGCCGTAGAGCGCGTCATAATCCTCGCCGGCGCGCAATTCGGCTATGCCAAAGCTGGCGGTGACCTGGATCGCGCCGCCTTCGACGGTAACGACCGCGTCGCTTAAAGCGTACCGTACGCGGTCAGCCAACAAGTGTGCGCCCGCGGTTGTGGTATGCGGCATGAGTAGCGCGAATTCCTCGCCCCCGATCCGTCCGAGATGATCGCTCAGGCGCACATGCTGGCGCAGTATTTGCCCGGCGGCACCCAGCACGGCATCGCCGCCAGGGTGGCCCCACGTGTCGTTGACGTGCTTGAAATTGTCGAGGTCGAGCACCGCCAGACTCAGCGGAAGGTCGTGGCGGCCGGCCAGCTGGATCAACTCGTCGGCACGATCGAGGAAGTGACGACGATTCGCGCAGCCCGTCAGGGTATCGATCTGCGCGAGCTGGGTCAGGCGTTCGTTGGCCGCGCTGAGATCACCAGTCCGATCGACGATCTGACGTTCGAGTTCCCGTTGCCGTCGGCGCAGGTGAGCCGTCCGCCCGCGGACGAGGGCGATGATCGTCAGCGCGAGTAAGGCTGCCAGCATGAGACGGAACCACAGACTTTGGTGCCACGCCGGCAACACGCTGAGCCGCAACGGCATTGGCCGCTCGGTCCAGATACCATCGCGATCAGACGCTCGTAGCCGCAGCGTGTAGTCGCCCGGTGGCAGGTTCGTGTACGTCGCCAGCCGACGGGTCGCATCCGTCTCCGTCCAACGGCTGTCGAACCCTTCAAGCCGGTAGGCAAAGCGGTTCTGTTCGGGTGTCATGAAGTCAAGCGCCGAGAACTCGACCGTCAGTCTGTTCGCCTCGGGTGTCAGGACGAGCTGAGCAGGCGTGCCGGTTTCGTTGTAAGGCCCGACTGGCACCGGGACTCCACCGACGCGCAGATCGGTGATGACGATGCGGGGCACCAAGCGCGAGACCAAGGCCTTGCCGGGACGGACGATCGTGAAGCCGTCCTTGGCACCAAACAAGACTTCACCAGCGGGGGTAGTCGTGCGGGCCCCGACGAAGTAATCCCTGAGCACGGCGCCATCGGCTGGCTTCATCGCGTGGATCGCCAAGCTGTGTGGGTCGATCCGGGCCAACCCGTCGTCGGTACCAGCCCATAGCGTGCCCCCGCCGTCGAGTGCCAAACTGTCGACGTTGAGGTGGGGGAGTCCATCGGACAATCCAAAGCGGCGGAAGCGCAGTCGTCCGCGACCATCCCGCCCCGCTGAAACAGCAAGACCGCCGCCGAACGTACCGACCCATAACCGTCCCGCGCGATCGAGTTGCAGCGTTGCAACGAACCCCGCCGGCAGTCCGCGCGGATCGATGGGGTCAGGTAGTATCCGTTCGATACGGTGCGTGGACAGGTCGAAGCGGTTGAGACCGTCGCGCGTGCCAACCCACAGATCCTGCCCACCGCCGCGGGCAAGGACGCTGACATGCAGATTCGTCAACTTCGCTGCATCCGAGGGTGCGAAGACGATCCGGTTTGTCGTGCCGGCGCGCTGGCCCGGCACGACGCCCCACAAGCCTTCATATTCGCTGCCGACCCACAATACGCCCGCATTATAGAGCAGTGCGTTGACCGCGAAGTCGGAATTATGGCCCTTCAGCTTGAGCAGCCGGACGGTGCGCACCGACAGGGGCGACGCATACAGGCCTCGACGCGTGCCGATATAGACCTCTCCGTGATCGCCCTCGACCATGGCAAACACGGTCTCCTGTGGGAGAGATCGGTCTGGCAGCGTGCGGCTTGGTCGTAGCGCTGCGATCCGGCCGCGTCGGGGATCGATCACGTCGATCCCCCCGTCCATGTAGCCCAGCCATATGTGACCATCGCGCGTGGTGAGGATCGACATGACATCGCTTGCGCTCAATGCGCCGGGTCGTTGCTGCGCGCCGAAGATGGTGGTGATCAGCCCGGAATTCGGCGGGTGATAGCTGAGCCCCCCCGTACCTCCGACCCACATGCCACCGGTAGTGTCCCGTAACAGAGCCCAGACATCATCGTGCGCGAGACTGGTCGGCACGGTGCGGTCGTGCTGGATGACCGTCGCCAAGCCCGACCGCGTGTCGATGGACAGGATACCCGAACCGCGGAGTGCCGCCCATATTTGATGAGGACCAGCCGTCTGGATGGCCGAGATCGAGGTCTGCAGCAGGTTGACGTCAGCGCCGATCCGGTGAGGGACATCGTTCCGACGGTTGATCACGAACAGGCCATTGCGGACCGTACCGATCCAAAGGCGACCGCCGTCATCTTCGAACAACGCCGAGACACCAGGTCTAGTGTCGGCCAGCACCACGGATACGAAAACGGATGCCCCGGCGTTTCGGCGCGCCAACCCCGCTGCCGTGCCGACCCAGAGCGCGCCACCTCGATCGCGCAGTACCGCTTGGATCCGTACCCTGGGCAATCCGTGCATCCCGCCACGCAAGACGCTTACCAGTTTCCCGCGTGCATCGAGGCCGCGCAGCTCGTCGTCGGTTCTGATCCAGAGCCCCCCGCTCCCATCGTCGACGATAGATCCGATGTGGATCTGAGCCGCACCAACACCCAATCCGATGGTATCGAAGCGATCATGCACGGGATCGTACCGGGCAAGTTGCCCGGAGGCCGTCCCTATCCAAAGGCGACCCGCCGGATCGACATGCAGCGTCTGGATCCAGTTGTCAGGCAGACTTCCGCGTATGGCGCGATTGGCGGTGTACGCCTTGAACCGATAGCCATCCCACCGTGCCAGACCGCCTTGCGTGCCGATCCAGATGAAGCCATCACGTCCTTGCGCCAATGCGGTGGCGACGAGATGCGGCATACCCTGGTCACGCCCGTAATTACGGAACACGGTGGATGCGAGACCGGTCCAGCGGTCAGCCGCGCGCGCCGGGATGACGGTGAACGCGCATAACATCCCGCAGGCCAGCCAGGCGACCATCGCACGGCGCAACCAATCGAAGCCGGGTAAAGGGGGCCTAAGTCTCGCATTTTGAAATCGCCCGCTCGAACTTTTATCGCGGGGTAAGCGAATAAGCATTAGATCCAAGTAACGATAAAAACGTTAACAAGGTAAATACTAGTCGAACAATTATTGATCCGATTCGATCGATAGATCAAATATCGTCAGTTGCGAGCGGTTCTGAATTGCAAATGACTCTTAAAATATTTTACGGGTTCTGGCCTTAATTAACTATCTCATCAGGGACTGGGTGGCCGCCATCCGCAGATTGGTAAGGCTGTACGGCTTTCCGACGATCGGTATATCTGCAAATTCTGACGCCAGGCCGGGGCGTTCGTCGTAGCCGCTGGCGAAGAAGAAGGCGATCGACACGCTGGAGAGGCGGCGTGCCAGAGGTGCGCTGTTGAGATCGCCTATGCCGATATCGAGCATGACGATGTCGACGCCGCCGCGATCGATTGCTTTCTCGGCGCCGATCAGGTCGGCTGCGATCTCTACGTTCGCGGCACCCAGTTGATGAAGCAGGTCCTCCGCCTCGAGCGCCACGATCATGTTATCCTCGAGCAGGAGCACGGATAGTCCTGCCAGGGGGCGTTCTGACGGTGCGTCGGGCGATGCCGCTCCTATCGGAATCGCTACCAGCATTTCGGGCTCCGCCACGACATGGGCTGCGGGCACGAAAAAGTCGGCTTCGAACCCTGCGGGCGGATAGCGGGTCCGTGCGAGACCTTGCAGGTCGAACGGGATCATGCGTTCGATGATGACCGAACCGAACCCTCGCTCCCTTGGCTCGGAGGGCGTCGGACCCTGGCGTTCGCGCCACGCCATGCGCACGCCGTCGCTATCGTTGGTGATGTGCAGCTCGACCGTCCCGCTGGTCGAGAACGCACCGTGCTTGACGCTGTTCGTGACGAGTTCGTGGATGACGAGCGCCAATGTCGCCAGCGCCTGCGCGTCGAACCGAACGGCGGGTCCGAACATCTGAAACCGATCGCGCCGGGTCGGTACGAACGCGGCGATCTCGTCGTCCAGCAACGCGATCAGCGTGCCGGAGACGCCATCGCCTCGCGTCGCGTGATCGTGCGCGCGCGCCAGGGCCTGGACGCGACCGCCAAGCGCCGCGACGTAATCCTCGGTGCCGATACCGTCGATCGCGGTCTGGCCGATCAAGCCGCGGATCAGCGTCAGGATATTGCGGACCCGGTGGTTGAGTTCGGCGATCACCATGTCCTGTCGCGCGGATCCTTGCTCGGCATGATTGGTCTTGGTTACCAGCAGCTTCAGAAGGATGCGGTCGAATGCCGTTCGGATCATCTCCGCGGCACGGCAATCGCCATCGGTGAACGACGAAGACTGACCGAGGTTGCCACGTACGAGCGGACTGAAACTGGTTCTGGGATGCGGCAAGCTCGCTGCGTTGGGTGGTTCGCCTATGTTGACGACGACGACAGGATCTGGATCGCCGCCCCAGCGCTTCTCTTCGGCGCGCGCCTGCCGGAACAGCAATAGATAGTCGCGAGGCGACCGGGCGATGGGAATGGCGAGCACGCCCGCCGCTCGCTCAGAATGGCCAAGACAGTCCGTCGCGCAGACGCGGTCGATATCCGCCCTGTCGAGGCTTTCGACCAGCGTCATGATTGCAGCCTTGTCGGGCACTGTCCCGGCAGTGGTGAGCGCGCCGTTGTTCGTCAGCGCAATGCCGTCGCAGTCTATGACCTTCGCAATCGTCGTGCTCAACCACGTGGGATCGGCCAGCCGCGTCGGGTCTGCCGTTGCCGCGGCGGCAATCTCCTCGATCGCGATACGGTTGCGTGCATCGTCCGCGGCGGCGCTGGCATGCAGCCGGTTCTCCAGCGTCAGCGAGAACATCGCGCCGAAGAGTTCGGCGGCGCTGCGCATGACGAAACTCGGCAACCGCGGCGTGAAATGGTGGCAGGCGAACAGGCCCCAGAGCGTGTTGTCTACGATGATCGAGATCGACAAGGAGGCCGCGACGCCCATGTTCCGCAGATACTCGATATGGACCGGTGATACCGCGCGGGTGATTGCCAGCGTCAGATCGAGGGGCGGCGGCGGCGCAGTCCGGCCAGAGCCCGACGAGACCAGTGCGACGGGTGTCGAAGCGACGTTCGCGATGATCCGGAACGGGTTGCGGAGATACAGGCTTTGCGCCTGGCTGGGGATGTCGGTCGCGGGGAAGTGCAGTCCCAGCAGCGGATCGACATCGGCCTTTGCGGACTCGGCGATCACCTGCCCGGTACCGTCGTCGTCAATCCTATAGATGAGTGCGCGGTCGAAGCCGGTGATCGCGCGGACTTGGCGCGCGGCGTCGATGTAGAGCGAATCGACTGTAGCCTGCGACTGAACTTGCCCCATCATCGAACGCACCAGGGTCGCCGCACTGGCCGGCTGGTCGCTCCCGCAGGGCTCGCCTTCGATGATCAGGAGATTGCCGCTCAGGTGAAACGCCAGGTCGTAAAGATCGCCCCCCGGCCTCAAGCGCAAGCCGAAGATCCGGTCGATCCCCCGGCCGGCGCCGGGCATCGCAACGCGGTATCGCAGGTGATGCATCGCCGGCTGCGGGATCACGCGGTCGAGAAGCATGCCGATCGCGGACTTGGCCTCCATCTCGAGAAACTGGGACAGGTTCGCCGATGCCCTCTCGATCACCCAGTTGTTGGTCACCGCAAGCAGAAAGCCAAAACTCTGGATGCGTTCGGGAAACGTGATCGGTTCGCGCTCGCAATCCGCGTGCATCTCGCAATTATCCCCATCCCTCGGATTTTATTGAAGTATCGCTCGACCGCGTCGTCAATATTCAAGAATCCGTTGGGTCATCATCCGGCAGCTTCCCCGACTAGCCAACATCAAGATCGACTAAGGACTAGTACGTAAGGGGCATTACCTAAGTTGCCGTACGTACTTTAACTTCGGTTAGATTGGTTGGATGTAGGGGTAGGAGAGGGTGGGCGATCGACAAGACGCATTCATCCCGAGATCGAAGCACGGAATATCTGCAACTCTGACAGCGGCACATTCCAAGGGGTCCTATGAGCGTCATCGACAGAATGGATATGCTATCGCGGCCCAGCCCGAGCGCACTTGCACAGCGTTGGAGCGTGGCCTGGTTCGAACTCGATGCGCAGGCCCGGCTGGTGCTCGACGATGCGCTGCGGTTGCAGCGAACGAACCAGGCGGGACAGCGATTGCTCGATGTCGGCATGGTCGCTCCGCATGTCGGCCACCGCCTGCGCTTTGCCGAACCTGCGTCGAACCGATTGTTCCAGCAGCAGGCGGCGCTCGCGCTGTCGCGCGACGAGGCGGTGGCGGCGTTGATCCTGCCTTTCGGCGTATCACGCTGGGTCGCGGTGACGATTCTCAAGACGATCGTCGACGGATCCTGGGTGTTGCTGGTCACGCTCGACGATATCAGTTCGCGCGCACTGATCGACGCAAGCATTGCGGGCGCGATGTTCGGCCTGACGCCGTCCGAACTGCCAGTGTTCCAGGGGGTGGCCGACGCGGTCTGCCCGAAGGAGATATCGCGTACGCTCAACATCTCCGTGAACACGGTACGGGCCCATTTACGATCGATCTATGCAAAGATGAATGTCAGCGGAGCACCCCAGGCACAAAGAATAGCCTTGTCGCTGTCGGTGCATGTTCAACGCAAATTACACCATAGCGATAGTCGATCAGACCTATTCAACTGAACGATTTGTGAATGAAGGCTAGTGTGTAGACAAAGATTATCGGCGATCCAGTCGATCAACAGCACGGGAATTTATCATGAACGGATTTAAGGTTCTCTCCATCGCCATCGTTGCTTCCACCGCATTTGCCGGTGTTGCCAGCGCTGCTACGTTGACCACGACGGGCACGATCGCGCCGGTCTGCAAGGTCGACATGACCGCACGTTCGTTCGATCCTTCGCATCAGACGTTGCAGAACATCGCTGGCGTGCTGGTCACCTGCAACAAGGCCGGCAACAAGGCGATCACCGTCGATGCCGCCAACGGCTATTTCGCGGGTCCGTCCTCGTCGCAGGTCCATTACAACCTGACGCTCGATCTCGACGGCAACCTCCTGCCGTTCAACAACGTCAACATGACCAGCGCAGCGATTTCGTCGGGTATCGGCGCACCGGATGCGACCGTCGCCAACGGCCTGCCGGGCAACTTCTCGGTCACGCTGCAGACGCTGCCCTTCCTCGCTGGTGCATATAGCGAGAGCTGGGATGTGACGGTCGGCTGATACTACTGGGGTGGACGCTGCAATCCGGTGGCGTCCACCTCCTTTTTTTTCCGGGGGGAAACATCGTGCTGAGAACATCGCGCCGCGTCATCGCCAGCCTCGCCCTTACGGCCCTAACCTCGACGCTCGCCTTCGCCTACAGCGTACAACCGATGATCTACACGCTGACGCCTAGCGGCGCGCGATCGACGGCCCGGATCACGGTGACCAATACCCGCGCCGAAGTCCTCAACGTCGAGCTCCAGCCGTTCTCGGTTACGGTCGACGAAACCGGCAAGCGGGCCTTTACCCCGGCGCCCAATGATTTCCTGATCTTTCCGCCGCAAGCCAGCATCGCCGGCGACAAGTCGCAGCTGATGCAGGTACGCTATGTCGGTGCGCCGACGATGGACAAGGGCAAGGTCTTCGTCCTCCGCGTGAAGCAGACCAATTCCACCGAGATGGTCAAGCAGGACGCAGCGGCGGCGATGCAAAGCCACTTGGCGATGTCGCTCAATTTCAACACCACCGCGATCGTCCAGCCGGACTCGCTGAAGCCCGCGCTGGCGATGACCGGCGATCTCGTGCTCGGAAAGGACGGCGCGCTGCACGGACGAATGACCAACAGCGGCGCCGGTGTCGCGGACCTGACATTATACAGTTGGCAATTGAAACGCGGTGACAAGGTCGAACCGCTCGCGCTCGACCAGATCCGCTACGGCGACGCCGTCTTCGTGATGCCTGGCGCATCGCGTGAAATGTCCCTTGTCGACACGATCAAGGGACCCGCCCAGCTCATCATCGGCGCTCTTCCGGAGGAGCGAGGTGGCCGCGGGCTATGATCGCGCACGACGGTCCCCTTGGCGTGCCCGACGGCACATAAGGCGATCGGCGGCCTGCCTGTGCGCACTGTCCTACGGTTCGGCCGCGGGTGCAGCCGTTTTCCCGTTCGCGACGCTGGACGTCGCTGCGTTGGTTGCGGCCGACGATGCCGTCGCTGGCGCCGGTGAGGCCCGGCAGGAGAACGGGCGCGTTCCCCCCACCGTCCCTCAGGATGTCCGGCCTGCGATACTGCCGCCCTCGGCAATATCGCCTCCAACGACACCCCCCCTGGTGACACCTCCCCTGGTGACACCGCCGTTGGTTCCGCGCGGCCTCGTCGACCTCGACGCGCCGTTACTCGTGAACGGGCGCCTGGTTGGTGAGATCGGCGTTCGCGTCGATACGGCGGGCAATGGCGATATCGACGCCGTCCGCCTGTTGGCGCTGCTTGGGCCCAGCATCGACGCCCCGCTGTTCGCCAAGCTGAAGGCAAAAGTCGGACCGGCTCTCCGGGCACGCTTCGACGCGCTCGACGTCCCGCCGATCAGTGTCCGCTACGATCCAGCAACGCTCGAGGTCGCCGTTACCGTGCCGGCGAGCGCGCTCGCGCTCCAGTCGCTCAGCATGCGCGGCGACGTTCGTCCCGATCCGTCGCGATACATGCAGCAGGCGCGGCTTGCGGGCGGTGTCGGGTTGGCGATCGATCAGGGTTTCATCGACAGCGGGCCCGACCGCGGACGGTCGCCGTTGCGCGTGACAGCGGACGGGTTCGTCACGTTCGGCGCGTTTCCAGGCGTCACCCTCCGGTCGGGCGGTGTCCTCGCCGAGCATGACGGCGGGCATTACGGGTTCGATCGAGCAGTGACGCGGCTGACCTATGACGATTTCGACTCGGCTATCCGCTACGCAGCAGGAGAGCTGACGCCGCGCATCACGGGCTTCCAGGGCAGCAACACGATCCTCGGCATCGCGGTTGCGCGCGACTATCAGGGAATCCGGCCGTTCGAGAATATCCGTCCCTCGGGGCGCGGCGGTGTGACGCTCGACCGGCCATCGACGATCATCGTCGAGACCAACGGCGTCGAGACGCGCCGCCTGCGCCTTGATCCGGGCCGCTACCAGCTGACCGATCTGTCTTCGCAGTTCGGCGCTAACGACGTCCGGCTGATCGTCGAGGACGATCTTGGCCGTCACGAGGTGGCATCGGCAGCCTTCTTCACCGCGACCGCGATGCTGGCGGGCGGGCTCACCGATTTCGGCGCCGCGCTCGGCCGGCAGGAGAATGGCGAGCGACGCTATGGCGGTCCGATGACCGCGACCGGCTATATCCGGCACGGCTTCGCCAACCGCTTCACGCTCGGCACGGGCGGGCAATATGCGGACGGCAATTGGCAGGTCAGCGGGGAAGGCGTGGTCGGCACGCCGATCGGGCTGTTCCGTGGCCAGGCCAGCACCAGCCAGTTCGACGGAAAGCAGGGGACGGCGTTCAGCATAGACTGGCTCCAGACGCTGACGCTCGACCGCGACACCTGGAATTTTACGGTCCTGTCGAGCCGCTACAGCAAGGACTTCTCGTCGCCCTTCGATCGCGACGGACGGATCAACGACGAGCGCTGGCATGTCGATGCCCGTGCCGACTGGCGACGCGGCAATTACGGGCTCGCCGCGATCGCAAGCTACGGCAGCACGCGCAGCAACACCGGACGGCAGGGCCTCGACCTGAACGGCTATCTCACGCGCGGTCGCTTCGTCTGGACGGCCACCCTGGGCGTCGAGCGTAACCTGCCGGGCGGCTGGCATCCGCAAGGCCTGCTCGGCCTGTCGATGCGCACCGGGCGACGCGATACGATCGCAGCGCGCATCGACACCCGCCAGAATACCGGGGTGATCGAGGCCAGCCGGAGCCCGATCGACCAAGTCGGCGACTTGTCAGGCCGAATCCAGCTCGGTCGCAGCGACGAGCGTGCGGGCATATCCGGCGATGCGCGCTATTTCGGCAACCGGTTCATCGCGTCGATCGAGCAGGATCTGCAATATTCCCGCTCGCCGACCGGCATCGGCGCGCGCGAGACGCGGCTGCGGGCATCGACCTTTCTCGGTTTCGCCGACGGCAAGGTCTCGATCGGTCGCCCCGGCGTCGGCAATTTCGCGATCTTCGATCGACACGCCACGCTCGACGGCGCGGCGGTCACGATCAAGGACGAGGCGGGTTACGTGGTCGGCCGACAGGATTGGCTTGGCGCGCCGCTGGTGCCGCTCAACCGGGTGTTCAGCCCGATCCTCGACATCTACGACGTCGATCCGCTGCCCGCCGGCTATGATCTGGGCGACGGGCAATTGCTCGCCTTTCCGGGCTCCGCGTCGGGCTACCGGGTCGCGGTCGGATCGGCGGCGTCGCGGATCGCGATGGGGTTCATCGTCACCGCCAGCGGGCCGGTGTCGAACTACTCCGGCGTCATCGAGAAGATCGGCGACCAGGCGTTCGGCAAACGGCCGATCTTCACCAACGACGCGGGCCGGTTCGCGGCCGACCATCTCTCGCCCGGTCGCTACCGCGTGACGATCGAAACCGTGGCCACGGTCGAGTTTGCCGTCTCCGAACTCTCGAAGGGAATAGTCGATGTCGGTACGCTTCATGCAGTCCGCCCTTAGTCGCTGGCTTCCCGGCGCCGTGCTCGTGCTCGGGTTGGCGATGCCCGTCACCGCGTTCGCGTGCGATGTCCGGATCGGCACGCTGGTCGCGAGCCCCATCGCCTACGACCCGTTCGGCATGACCCCCGGCGAGGGATCGCTGCGAACGACCGTCGATCTGGTCGAGGGTGAGGATTGCGAGGCGACCGTCGCACTGGTCGACGATGCGTCGGCACCGTTGCGCACGATCCGGTTCGGCGACGCGACACGGCCGCTCGTGTACCGGATCGAGGTGCAGCCCGGCGACGGCGTCGTGGCCGGGCTTTCCCCGGACCTGTCGACCGTCCGCCTGACGACCGCGCGGCCGCGCGTCACGATCGTCTGGAGGCTGCTGGTCGACCAGGATTCGGTCATCGCAGCCGGCGAATATTCACGGATCGTCCAGGCGATGCTCCGGACGCCCGATGCTGCCGACGCTTTCTCCGCGCGATCGACGCTCCTCTTGCGCAGCATCGCCCGCGCCCAGGCGAACTTCGCGGGGACCAGCAGTGGCTTTGCCAGCGGAACGTCGGCGCAGGCGATCGATCTCGGCACGCTCACCACCGGCGAACAGCGCACCGCGATGCTTCAGGTTCGGGCGAACACCGTCGCGCATCTGCTCGTCGTATCGGCGAACACGGGTCATCTGGTCGGCAGCGACTCAGGCAAGGCGCGTATCCCCTACGGCCTTGCGATCGACGGAACGCCCGTCGACCTGTCGGGGCCGTCGTCGCGCACAATCGCCCCGCCGCTGACGATCGACGGCGTCGCGCTCGAACTCCGCGTCACCGTTGGCGAGGTGGCAGGCATGCCGTCAGGGCGTTACAGCGACACGATCACGATCGACGTGTCGCCCTGATCTCCGGGGTTTCGACGACCGGTTCCTCCGCCGACGTGTCGTCGCGCCGCCGATTTGTCGTTCCCGGCGAAAGCCCCAACTTGAGCCGTACCCAATCGGTCGGTTTCTTGGAGTGCAGCTTCACCGCGAGATTGGCGCGGTAGACCTCGACCGTCCGGTGGCTGATCGCCAACCGCTTCGCGATCTCCTTGTTCGACAGGCCATCGATCAGCCCCTCGAACACGTTGCGCTCGCGCGGTGTCAGCGACGCCAGCTGATCGACGCCCGCGCGATCCGCGGTCGTGGTCTGCAACTCCCGATCCAGGCTATCGAACCCTTCCGCCAACGCCGCGAGCAGATGCGACGCATCGAAAGGGCGTGCGAGAAACTGGATCGAAGCCACCTTCATCGCCTCGATCACGGTCGCCACGTCGAGTGTGTCCCCCAGCAGGATCAACGACAACGGCGGCGATCGAGCGCTCTCCTCTCGTGCAAGAGCGAGTTGCGCGAGTTGCACCGCGCTCGCCTTCACGACGACGCACCCCGGCTCGATATTTTCGATGTCGCCCACAAATTCGTCGAAATCGGGAATGCTGATGATAGTGTAATTCGCATTGCCTAGAACAAACCTGGATATCTCCTTGAACGTTTGGCCGGTTTTCTCACCAACGATATAGATACACTGTACGCGGCGTCGATTGCTCGAATCCACCCTGCATTCTCCCGGTTGCGTGCTGTCACTCTCGAGGGTGGCATTCACGTCCGCCGACCATGCGCTTCAAATGTGGGCGATCATAACGAATTGCGGATCATGTTCGCATAACTGCGTATATGGTAAAGGCGTTGTAAGTAACTCAAGCCTCAGCTGCGCATACCCAGTGCCGTCGAGTGGCAGTACCTGAGATTTAGCCTGTGGCCTTACGTCTAATATTACTCGATGAAGGCCGTCCTGCTCATGGCCGGGTTCCGTATCGGGCAACACGCACTTCTTCTCGAAACAGGTGATCCAGCCTGAAAGACACAACCGCTACCTGCGCTACCCGAAAATTGCGACGGTTCGACAGATTGGCCCATCCGCTACTGAAGCAACGCGAGCGCTCTTCGATATTTCCAAGCTGACTCTTTATCCCGGCTCATGCCAACGGGGAGGCGCGAAAGGTCGAGATTGTCGGCAATGTCGGCGCGCTCTACGTAGCGCGCGATCTCGTTTGCGGCACAGCGCGCTACGAAGGCGTCGTAGTCCTCGTCATCGCGTCGCGTGAGGCCTCCACGGCGTCGGCAACCACGTCGCCGAAGCAGGCGCGGATCGTGGCTGGCGTTACAGCGCGATCCTCGACGACATCATGCAGAGCCGCGGTGATTCGGCGCACATCGTCCGCCTGCGCCAGCAATACCCGGGGCGGATGCAGGATGTAGGGCGCGCCCGCTTTATCGATCTGTCCCTGATGCGCAGGAGTAGCTAGCACAATCGCATCGTCAATTGGGCTACACGATAGGCTAGTAACTGTCGTACTTCTCTCGGGTCGCGGGCCGACCACCTATTAGAGCGTCCGTATATAAGCTATTGAATGTACGGTTACGCTCTCCCGTCCCGTACCCCTGAAGCGACGGAAAACTCGTCCCGCTACATGCTCCCAGTGGAAGGCGACGTCTTCGAAGCTATAGATCAAATAGACGTCACCCTATTCGCGAAATGCGTCTGACGGGACGCCGCGCTCCTCGTCCTCAAGCAACGCAACGCGCCCTTCCCTCACCGGCATCGCACGCCCGGATTCAACCGCACGTACCCCAAGCCGTTCACCTAGTTTCGAACCGTATCTGCTCGAGGCCGGACCGAGGATCGCGCACGAGGTCGACGCGCAAAAATTGATCGTCGTATTGCAGCGCTCCGAACATCTCGCACATCAAACGCTCGTGTTCCATTCGACGCTGATGCTCTGCGCGTTCATAGTCATTCCACCCGGCACCAGGCACGTCGACCCAGAAATAGCCGCTGTTGATCTTGCCTTCCAAAAACGCGACAAACGCGCTCAGCGGTCGGGCGTCGACTTTGACGAAGCGCCATGCTGAATCATCTGGCTTGTCTTGAACGCTGACGCGCAGAGCCGCTGCGAGTTGCGTGACGGAAACACCCGGTCCGATCCGAACTTCGTGAAAAACGAAAGAGGATGTCTCGTGTTCGAATGCCAACATATCAGGGTCCCAACGGCGTGAGCGTAAGTAGTTTGAGATTCCCGTAATCGTGGACATATATCTGGGGGAGCCCACCCGCGCCATGCTGGGGCTTCGCGCGCGTGATACAAAAGACGGCTGGCGTATCCTGCGTTACTTCATAGGCACGCACACCAGGGCGATATCCGAACTGAGGATGTGGCTCGACCTGATGCCCTTGGAACAGCAGCCTACCGCTGGTCCGGGATCACGAGCTAGGTAGAACTATGGCTGAGTTGCCCCTCACCAGCCGTATTCATCGCAATCGGTAGCGCGCCACCGACCCGAACACCGCCAATTGCGCGACCAGAATTGCAACCGCACCGCGAACTTCGCCTAGCGATGCGCCCATCTGGTTCAGTGGCACGAAGATGTGGGTTGCCGGCGTGACGGGGATCATCCAGGCGATCGCCTGAACCCACCCGGGCATCGCGAACAACGGCCACGCGAAGCCCGACAGGAAGACGAACGGGATCGACGTCGGGATGAGCAACTTTAGCGCATCGTCTCCGCTTCGCACGAAGCTGCCGACCGCCAGCGCGAGTGCGGACACGGTCGCGGCGAACAGCGGCACGGTTAGCAACAGCGCCGGGATATTGCCGCCGTGCGGGATGTCCTGCAGCCAGTAGATCAGGCCAAAGTAGAACAGCCCGCCGAGCATCCCGATCGTCGTACACGCGGCCCAAACGCCCAGAAACATTCCGCGCAGCCACCGTCCAGTGCGTCGCCGCTCGGCTATCAGGCGCGCCACGGAAAACAATAGCGTCTGTTGCAGGATGATATTGGCGACCGCGGGGAATATATAGTCGCGATAGCCCTCGGTCGTGTTGAACAACGGGCGCGTGACGACCGGTGTCATGGGCACTGCGGCCGATCTCGCGAGACCCGACAGGTGCCCTTCGAGCGTCGCACCGATGGCTGCGCCGACCGTCTTTCCGACCGCCTCCGCGCGGAGCAGATACGCACCGTTGAGCCAAACCGCGATGCCGCCGCCGGGTCGCCCTTCGATCACCGCCGAACCGAGATCGTGCGGGATCAAAAGAATGCCCTCGGCTTTCCTGTTCCGCACCAGCACGCGCGCCGCCCCCATGTCCGATACATCCGCGGCGATCTCGATCTCGTGCGCGGCCCCAAGGTTGCGGACGATCGCACGCGAGACGGCACTCCGGTCGGCATCGACCACGACGATCGGCAAGCGTTCGACGACCTGATGCGCGTAGGGTGCGGGGTAATATAAGGCGTAGAACAACACCGAGATCACTGCGACCGCAACCAGATCGCTCGTCCGCAGAATTTCGAGCAGCGCTCCCTCGAAGGCTGGGCGGAACATCATGCCGATTTGTGTGCCTGCCGCCGCAGCAACAGCGTCGCACCACCGGCCGCGACCAGCGCGGCCAACGCCAGGATCGCCACCTGCTGCGCCCAAATCACGATGTCCACGCCGATCGTCTGATCCATCTCGAGCGAGACATAATGGGTAAGCGGCAGGATCGCGCTCCAGATCCGGGCGACGGCGATACCGCCTGTGATCGGCAACGACGCGCCCGAATAGGCGAGCGCAGACCCCGCATAGATCACGCTCGCGGACAGACTGGTGGCGACCTCGCCGGTCAGTACGATGAGCAACGTCGAGATGGCCGCGGTCGCGACGAACAGCAACAGCCCGCCAATCGCGACGAGCCCGATCGCGCCGGCAAAGGCATAGCCCTGCCCCAGGGTCAGCCACAGCAGCCACGCGCATAACCAGAGCGTACCAATCGTGACATGCGGCAACAGCCGCCCCGCGGCCGCCATCGCGGGGGCACCGACCCGAACCGCCCAGGGGCCCATCGATCCGCCGACCAGCTCGCGCCCGAGCGATGCGGCACAGGTCACGGCGATCAGCAAATGCAAAATCGCCGGACCGATCAGCAGGCCGAGATACCATTCGAGGCTGGCGGATGGATTGCCGAGCAGCGTCACCTGCACATCGGGCAGCGGCACCCTGAGCAATGCGATCCCTCCCACGCCGGAGTTCGCAGGCGCCTGTCGAATCAGGTCCGCGGTGATCGTCGCCTGAAGCAGCGCCGAGGTCAGCGCGCCGGTCGACAGAAACGCGGTCTGGTAGAAGATCTCGATCGTTCGCGGGGTCGCCGCCGTCCGCGCGATGCCGAGACCGGACGGCAGCACGACCACCGCTATCGCGCGCTCGCGCCGGATCGCGGAAAAACCTTCCGACAGGCTGGATACGTCATCGACGATCGTCAGCGCATCGACCGCGCCGATCGCGCGGACGATCGACCGGGAGGCCACGCTGCGATCCTGGTCGATGATCACCACGCCAAGGCCACGCGGCGAGCCCTGCGACAGCATGCCACCCATCACCACGAGGCACACCAGCGGTACCAACGTCAGTAGCGCAAGGTCGAACCGGTCGCGCCAGAGATGCGCGAGCTCCTCGGCCAGCGCCCGCCGGAACGCGCTCATCGCGGCCAATCGAACAGCACGCTCATTCCCGGCCGCAGGTCCGCCACCCGCTCGACGGGCCGCAGCTGGACCGCGAACGCGCGGACATCGTAGCCGCTCGACTGCCGCGTCGCGCGCACCGTCGCGAACGCCGCTTCGGGCGCGATATGCGTGATGCGGAACCGGACGTTGCGCGCAAGGGCCGGAACTTGGCCGACCAGGATGCGTCCCGGACCGACGCCGGCATATTGGCTCTCGCGCACGGTGATCTCGACGCGCGGATGGTCGATGTCGATCACCTGGTAGGCGGGCAGCACCGGGCTGACGATCTCGCCCGGCTGGAGCAGTTTGCGCGATACCTCGCCATCGATCGGCGATACCAGCCGCGTCTCGGTCATCAGCGATCGTGCCGTCGACAGCCCAGCCTGCGCGATCCGTACCTGTGCCGCCGCAGCCTGCTTGTCCTCGCGGCGGGGCCCGGCGAGCGCCTTCTCGTATTGCAGCCGCGCCGCCTCGGCCGACATGCGGCTGCTGTCGCGCGCGGCATGCGCCTCGTCGCGTCGCTGGGCGGCGATCACCCCCTCGGCATAGAGCGTGTCCGCACGGCGGCTCGACGTCGCACCGAGATCCGCCGCAGCCTGCGCCGACTGCCAGATCGCGCGGAGCGAGCCGACATCCTCGCTCCGTACGCCCGCCTGCGCCACCGCATCGAGCGCGCGGGCGGTATCAAGCGCGCCCTGCGCCTGACGCTCGGCATTACCAAGCTCCGGGCTCGACAGCGTGGCGAGAACCTGCCCCGCCTTCACCCGCGCGCCCTCATCGACCAGCAACCGATCGACCCGCGCCAGCGCCTTCGTCGCGACGTTGACGCTGTCCGCCTCGACCATGCCCTGGATCTGCGCGGGCCCCGGTCGGCTCGCAAGCCACAAGCCCATCCCGACGATCGCGACCACGACGAGCAGGCCGACATAGAGCAACACGCGCGCACGGCGGGTCGGCGGGGCGGTGGGATCGCTCATCGGTCGGTTCCGTAGGTGAGGCGCTGGTCGGCTTGGGCAAGGTGTGCGCCGAACGCGTCGAGCCGGCTTGCCGAGGCAAGCAGCCCGGCAAGCGAGAGGTCGTATTCATAGGCGACCGCGATACGTTGTGCCTCGGCGGTATCGAGTGCGGCCTGCGCGGCGATTACCGGTGTCACGGTCCCCTCACCTTCGCGAAACGCCACCGCCTGCACGCGGACGTTCTCGCGCGCCGCCACCATGCTGCTGTCGAGCAGGACGAAGGACCGCCGGGCGCCCTCGACGAGATTATACGCGCGGATCGTCGCGCTGGTGGCGATCCGGCGCGCTTCGGCTGCGGTATCCGCGGCGGCGGCGGCCTGCGCGCGCGCTGCGTCCTCGGTGCGCCTGCGGTCGATGTTCGAGAGGATGGTGTAGCGGACGCCCACGCCTGCGATCCAGTCGGGCTCGATCGGCAGCGCATTCGAACGGTTGAGATTGTATTCGCCGAACGCATAGGCCTGCGGCAGACGACGTGATCGGGCAAGCGCGACGCCGGCGTCGGCGATCTGCCGCCCGGCATCCGCGGTTCGGGCCTCCGGTGCCGTGCCCTCGCTGCCGAGATAGGTCTCGACCGGCGCGAGCGGACGCGTCTGCACGAACAATGCCGTGGTCGGCACCACGCTGCCCTCAATCTCGAGCAGCCGGGCGAGTTCGTCGCGCGCGGTCGCGCTGGAGAGGTCGGCACGCTGATAGGTGCGTTCGGCCGTATCGCGCGCGACCTGCACCTCCAGCGTGCGGGCATGCGGAATGACCCCCGCCGCCTCCAGCTTGCGCGAGTCCGACAGGATCTTGTCGAGGGCGTCACGGCTATGACGGGCGGCCTCCAGCAGCCCGGCTGCCGCCTGTTGCCCGAAATATGCGCGAATGAGATTGATCCGTGCCAGGTCGATCACCTGCGCGCGGCGTCCCTCGGCCATCGCGACGCCGCCTCGCGCCGCGCGCTGGATCGCCGGGATTGCGCCGCCTGTATAAAGCGGCATCGCCGCCTGCACGGTCGGCCTGAACACGTCATCACGAAAGCGGTAACTGAGTTGGTCGGGGATCGCATCGAACACCCCCGGCAGCGCTTGCGATAGCCGTCCGGTAATCTCGGTCGCGATCTGCTGGTACGCGGGTGGTACGCTGCCAGGAAAGGACGCCAGGAAATCCTGCGTGTTACCCAGCGCATTGCCCTTCGCACCCGCGAGATCGACCGACAGGGTTTTCTCGTACACGAGATACTGCGCGGACGCGGTAACGATCGGTCGGTGCAGCGTCCGCATCGCATCCGCGCCCGCCTTCGCCGCGTCGACACCATGATCGGCAGCACTCAACGCGCGCGACGTTCGATCCAGCCGCATCTGCGCCGCGTCGAAGCTGAGGGCCGTCTGTGCGTCGGCCGTCGACGAAAGGCACACCAGCGCGACCGCCATCGACCAGTGCCATCTTCCCCCCACCGCTATCGCCCCCGAAATTCCCACTCGACATCGCTTTAGCAGGGCATCCCAGCCGATGCGACGGATAAGCCAGCGCGCTGCCTCTATCGCCACGCTACGTTGCGAGCGGTCGCCCGTCCCGTGCCGGCTTTTTTTAGGCAAACACCTGGAACAAGCGGTTATCACGCGCCGACCTCGGGCACTCATTCATACTCACGCTACGGTGATCAGAACTGGCACAGCGCGCGCGCGGGTTCGGCTCGTGCGACCCGCCATGCCTGGCTGGCAACCGTCGCCGCCGCGATGACGAGCGCTAGCACGCTGGCACCGACGAAATAGCCGGGTGACAGGTCGATACGGTCGTCGAACCCGCTCAGCCAATGCGACATCGCGAACCACGCGATCGGCCACGCGATCACGTTCGCCAGGAGGACCGGCTTGAGGAACTGGACCAGCAGCAGTCGCATCACGTCGCTGGTCGAGGCCCCCAGCACCTTGCGGATACCGATCTCCTTGATCCGCCGCATGGTATCGAACGCTGCCAGGCCATAGAGCCCGAGGCACCCGATCGCGACCGCCAGCACCGCGCCGGCCGTGAACAACCGCGACCGCTGCACGTCCTGGCGATAATAGGAGTCGTACAGTTTCTGGTCGACCGTCGTGGCTGCTGGCGGAACCGCTGGCGCGATGCGGCGCCACGTGGTTTCCAGCCGTCCCAGGAGGGATGCGGGATCGGCCGAGGTGCGGATCACCACGATGGCGCGATAGCCACCGCCAGGCCGATAGCTATAGGCGAACGCCTCGACCGGCTCGCGCGGTGTCCCGAAGCGCATATCGGCGATCACACCGACGATCCTCACCGTCGCGCCATCGAGCGAAACGAACTGGCCGATCGCCTCGTCGGCTTGCTCGAACCCCAAGCGCCGAGCGGCAGTACGGTTGAGCACGATGTTCGCTACCCTGCCCGCAACGGCCTTGCTGCCGGTGCCGCTATTCCCAACGTCCAGCGCGAACCGATCCGCATCGAAGATCCGACCGGCCAGCAGACGGGCTCGATAGGTCTCGAAGAAGTGCTCGCCGACCGTGGCCTGGACGATCATCGGCGGCTCGCCGATCGCCCCGGCGCGTTTCATCTTGGCAATGGCGAACGTGCCGCCGCCGGGCACGACGCCGCTCGTCGTGATATCCGCAACCTCGCGGGTCTTGCGCATCGCGTCGAGCAACCGGGCACGTTGCCCCGGATCCAGCGCGGCGTCGCCGTAACCGCTCAGCATGATCAGGCCGTCTCGCCCGAAGCCGATATCCGCCTGCTGAACGTGCCGCGTCTGGGCGAACAGAACCGCAGTCCCAATCATCAGCGCGACCGCGATGCCGAACTGCGTCACCACCAGTGCCTTGCGTAGTCCTGCGCCCGCGCGATCGCCGCCGGGGGTCCGGGCCGCGGCGAGCACGCCCGCGGGCAGGAACCGGGATATCACGAACGCCGGATAGAACCCTGCCAGCAACGTCACCAGAGCGGTCGTCGCCAGGAGCGGCGGCAGGATCGATCCCGCCCCCCAATAGGTGATCGACAAGTCGGTGCCGCCGATCGCGTTGACGAACGGCAGCGCAATCTCGGCAAGCGCCAGCCCGATCAACGCCGCCAGCGTCACGGCGGCCAGTGCCTCGCCGAGTAATTGCCCGATCAGCATCCGCCGGGTCGCACCGACGACCTTGCGCATCGCGATCTCCCGCGCCCTCAGCCCTGCGCGCGCTGTCGCCAGATTGACGTAATTGACCACCGCCAGCAGCAACGCGACGATCCCCACTCCGCCCAGCACGGCGACGACAGTGCCGACCCCGTTGCCGGTCAGATGGCGCCCGGCGAGCGGCACGATGCCTTCCTTCAGGAACTGACGCGCATCGGGATTGAACGCGGGATCGGGATGGCGCCGCATGAATGCTCCTATCCGGTCCGCCATCGCGGTGTTGGGGAGTGCCAGGAACGTCACGACACCATTGCTGGTAGATCGGGAATCGTCGGCGAGTTCGACCGGGATCTCCGCGAACAGGACACTGGCGTATGTCTGGTTCTGCGGCAGGTCGGCGATCACCGCCCCGACCCGGTAGGTGCGCGCCTTTCCATCGATCGCAACCGTCAGCGTCCGTCCAAGGGCGCTTGCTCTGCCAAAATACGCCTCCGCGACGCTCTGGGTGACGACAATCCCATCCGGGCGGGCGATCGCACTCGCGGTATCGCCCTCGACGACCGGAAACGGAAAAATCCGAAAGTAATCGCGGTCGACCAATGCCAGTTTGCGCGTGGTACTTGTGTTCCCGGTCAGCACCGTCGCGGTGTCATAGGGCGTCATTCGCGCCACGACGAGATCGGGGAACGCCGCCGCCAATTGCCCGGAGAGTGTAGGCGAGGACGGAATCTGCACCTCGGGGTTGCCGGGAAACTGGATCGTGCGCGCGATCGTCCAGACACGTTCCCATCCCGGCAGCACGCGGTCGTAGTTCGTCTCGAAGCGGACGAACAGCATCAGTACCAGGAACACCGCGATGCCGAGCGCAAGCCCGCCGATGTTGAGGATGGCGTATAGCCGATGGCGGGTGAGCGAACGGTACAGTGTCAGGAAGGCTGAGGACATCGATCGCCTCCTATTCGTGGCGCAGCGCGCGCGCGGGTTCGGCACGGGCCACGCGCCAGGCCTGCCCGAAGACGGTCGCGCTCGCGATCAGCACTGCGGCGAGCGAGGCGCCGACAAAGAATAGCGGCGACAGCACGATCCGGTCGTCGAACCCGCCTAGCCAGCGCTGCATCGCGACATAGGCGAGCGGCCACGCGACGAGGTTGGCGAGGATCACGGGGCGCAGGAACTGCCCGATCAACAGCCGCAACACCTCGGCGGTCGAGGCGCCGAGCGTCTTGCGGATGCCGATCTCCTTCACCCGCCGCGCGGTGTCGAACGCCGCTAGGCCGTAGAGCCCGATGCAGCCGATCAGGACCGCCAGCACCGCGCCGATCGTGAACAGTCGAGAGCGTTGCGCATCCGCCTTGTAATAGCGCTGGTACAGATTGTCCTCGACCGAGCGCGCCTCGAACGGAACGCCGGGCACGACGCGCTTCCACGCCGCCTCGAGCGCCGCCATCATCGTCTTCGCATCGCGGCCGGCATAGCGCACCGCCGCAAACGGCGAGAGGATATCGACCGTGTTGTAGGTGTAGGCGACCGGCGTGACGGCATCGCGCGGGCTCCTGAAGCGCAGGTCGTCGACCACGCCGATGATCGTCGCGTCCCGCTCGCCATCGTTGATCGCCTGTCCCAGTGCCGCGGCCGGCGACGCGAAGCCCAATGCGGTCACCGCGGTCCGGTTGATCACCACATTGGGCCCGGCCCGCTTGCGTTCGGCAGTCGTCAACAGGCCGCGGTCGTCGGCATGCGCGGCGTCGAACAGGCGCCCCGCGACAAGCCGTGCGCCGTACACGCGAAAATAGTCGCGACCGGTGCCTACATCCATCAACGATATCTTGCTGCCGGACGCTCCTGCGCGACTATATCCCGAGAAATTGGTCGTGCTCTGGTCGCCCGGCGCGTTGTTGGCGACCGTCACGCCGGTGACGCCGGGTGCCGCCGCCAGGCTGCGCAGGATCGCCGCGCGCTGTGGTGAATCGATCCCGCCTGTCATCAGCGAGCGGACGATCATCAAGCCGTCGCGACGAAACCCGAGATCGGCGTCACGGATATGCTCGGTCTGTTTGAGCATGACCCCGGTGGCGATGGCGAATGCGATCGCGATCGCGAACTGCACGACGACGAGCGCGCTTCGCAGCCTCGTGCCGCTACGCCCACCACCGGGCGCGCGCGTCGAGGCGAGCACCGCGGCGGGGCGAAACCCCGATAGTACGAACGCGGGATACAGCCCCGCGACCAGTGCTATGCCCAGGACCAGCAGGACCAGCGGCAGGACGACGCCGTCCCAACCGACATAGCGGATCGCCAGCGACGTTCCACCAAGCGCGTTGACGAACGGCAGCGCGATCTCGGCCAGCGCGAGCCCAATCAGCGCCGCCACAGCAACCGTCGCCAGCGCCTCGCCCAAGAACTGGCGGATGAGCGACCGCCGCGTGCCGCCCAGCACCTTGCGCATCGCCACTTCGCGCGCACGCAACCCGGCACGCGCGGTGGCCAGATTGACGTAGTTCACGATCGCGATCAGCAGCGTCAGCAGCCCGACCGCCCCCAAGGTCGTGACGATCGCGCGATCGCCCGGACTATACAGATGCATCGCGGTCAGCGGCCGCAGCGACTGGAAATACTCGCCTTTCTTCAGATTGCCGCCGGCATAGGCGTGGCGATCGAGAAAGGCTGGCAATTGCGCCTCGAACGCCCGCGCTGCCACCGCATCGGGGAACCGCAGGAACGTGGTCAGCGACGCGCTGCCCCAGTGCTCCCACCATTCGTTGCCGAAGCGAGTCCGTGAGATTTGCGCGAACATCTCGCTCTTGAAGGTGACGTCGTCGGGCATGTCGCGCAGCACCGCCCCGACCTTGTAGGGATAGGTCGTCCCATCGATCGACAGTTGCAGCGTCCGGCCGATCGCCGACTGGCTCCCGAAATATTTTCGCGCGGTTTTCTGCGTGACCACCAGGCCGTTCGGATCGGCGAGCGTCGCCGCTGGATTCCCCTCGACCGCGGGAAAGCGCATGAGATCGAAGAAGTTCGGGTCGACCGTGCCCAAATCCTCGGCCGTCGCCTGCCCTCCCTGCTGCACCGTCGCCGCCATGTTCATGTAGCGCGTGCCGACCAGCTGCGGGTAATCCGCCTGCAGGATCTTGAGTTCGCTGCCCATCGTGTTCGGATTGGTGTCCGCCGGATAGCCCGGCATCACATAGCGCTCCTCCATTACCCACAACCGGTCTTGCTGCGGCAGCACCCGGTCGTACCCGGTCTCGAACCGAACGAAGAGGAACAGGACGAGGAACGTCGCGATCCCCAGTGCGAGACCGCCGATGTTGAGCAGGGCGAACAGGCGGTGATGCGCGAGCGAACGATAGAGGCTGGTGAGTGCGGACATGGCGGCTCCTTCAGGCGTCGCTTGCGGTATCGGGGCCGGGCTTGGAGCCGGGCTTGGTCGCTGCGAGGTGGCGGGCGAGGACCACCACGAGCAGCATCAGCACGAGCATCTGCAGCGAGCGGCGCATCAGGCGGCGCGCCGCGCCGACGACAGAATCCGGCCGTCGAGCATGTGCACCGTCCGCTTGGCGATGTCGGCGTGCGAGGGGCTGTGCGTGACCATCACGATCGTCGCGCCCTCCGCGTTCAGCTGGCCAAGGATGTCCATCACCTGCGCGCCGTTCTCGGTATCCAGATTGCCGGTCGGCTCGTCGGCGAGGATCAGCCGAGGCTCGCCGACGATCGCGCGGGCGATCGCGGCGCGCTGTTGCTGGCCGCCCGACAATTGGTGCGGGTGATGACGCTGGCGGTGCGCGATGCCGACCCGGTCCATCGCCGCAGCGACGCGGTCCTTCTTCTCGCGCGCGGGCATCGTCCGATAGGCGAGGCCGAGCGCGACGTTCTCTGCGATCGTCAGCTCGTCGATCAGGTTGAAGCTCTGGAACACGAAGCCCAGCCGGTCGCGGCGTAGCTTGGCGAGTTCGGCTTCGCGCGCGCGCGCGATGTCGGCCCCTTCGAACAGATACCGTCCGTCCGTGGGCCGGTCGATCGTGCCGATGATGTTGAGCAGCGTCGATTTACCGCACCCCGACGGCCCCATGATCGCGACGAATTCGCCCGCCTCGACCGCTAGGTCGATGCCACCGAGCGCAGTCGTCTCGACCTCGTCGGAGGCATAGGTGCGGCTGAGGTCCTGTAACTGGATCATATCTAATCCTATCGGATGAGGAGGGTCTGGAAGGGGGTGTAGGTGCCGAGCGCGGTGGTCACGATCCGCTCGCCGGGCGCGAGGCCGGAGACGATCTCGACCTGATCAGGATTGCGTCGGCCGGCGACGATCGCCCGCCTGACGGCCTTCGCGTTCCCGTCGAGCACGAACGCGGTGGTACCACCCGCATCGAGCCAGCCGCCCGACGGTGCGACCACCGCCGGACGGTCGGCGCCGAGCACGAGCCGCACGTCGAGCGTCTGGCCGCGGTTCAGTCCCGTAGGCGCTGCCCCCCGAAAACCGAGTTCGACGCGAAACCGGCCTTCGGTCACCTGCGGCAGGATTTTGATGACCGACATCGCATAGCTCCGACCGTCGATATCGGCCGCGGCGCCGAGCCCGACCCGGACGCGCCCGAGATAGAATTGATCGACATCGGCAGTCAGCTTCCACTGTCCCTCGGAGTCGATCTGGCCGACCGGATCACCGGCCTTAAGCGTCTGCCCGGGTTGCAACGTAAAGGCGGTAAGCCGTCCCGCGACGGGCGCACGCAGCACCAGCGCGGAGAGACTCGCTCGAACCATCGCCAGGCTCTCGCGCAACTGCCGCGCGGTCGCGGCGATGCCAGAGGACTGATCCGCCAGCGTAGCACCGGCTTCGGCCGTCCCGCGATCGAGCGCAGCAACCCGCGCCTGCTGATAGCCGACATCCTCTCGCACCGGATCGATCGCGGCGCGCGTGATGATGCCCTTGTCGAACAGCACCTGCTTCTGCGCGAGCAACGTCCGCGCCTTGGACAGCGCGTTGCGCGCCTCGGCCAGGTCGCGTGCGCCGTCCTGCCGGCTGTTCTGGACCGATAGCCGCTGGCCGCTGATCGCGCTCAACTGCCCGACGATCTCCGCCGAGCGACTGGCCACGTCGAGTTCGAGCGACGGATTAGACAAACGTGCGAGCGGCGTGCCGGCGGCGACCATCGCGCCATCGCTGGTGGCGAGGTCGGCGACCTGCCCGCCCGAGATCGCGGTCACGAACACCGTGCGCAACGGCGCCACCTCGGCGCGGAGCGGCACGAAATCGCGGAACGGCGCGCGCACGACATCGCCGGTACGGATCGCGGCGGCGTCGACGGTCAGCGCATTGGCGCCGGGCATCAGCAGCCACAGCAACACCGCCGCAGCCACCACCGCGATTGCAAGCGCACCGCGCACGATACGTTTGCGCCGCCGGGCGTGCGGACGCTCGATACGCCGGTCCATCGCGGCGCCCGTTCCAGGCAGGGTCGTCTCTATCATGCGGACAGTGTACGGGACGGATCGACCAGAACCTAAGCTACTGCTAACGCTACATAATTCAGCGCCCCGTAGCTGAGGCGCACACTCGACTGTACCAACTGTCCGTTTCCGGACACTATGACGGCCATGTCAACCGAATCGCATATCCTGGTCATCGACGACGATCCCGACATCGCCAAGGCAGCGCGGTTGTTGCTCGAACGGCACGGCATGCGCGTCTCGACCGCAGCGAACCCGGAGGCGGCCTGGGTGCTGCTCGCCGGCGAACCGATCGACGTCATCCTGCTCGACCTCAACTTCGCGCGCGGACGGACCACCGGCGAGGAGGGGTTCGCGATGCTCGACCGGCTGATCGCGGCAGACGCGCGCGCCGTCGTCATCGTCGTCACCGGGCACAGCGGGATCGCGGTCGCCGTCCGGGCAATGCGCAGCGGCGCGACCGACTTCGTGATCAAGCCCTGGAACAACGAGCGCCTGCTGACCACGGTCGAACGCGGGCTGGCGCTGCGCCGCGCGAAACTGGAGACAGCGGCGACACCGCCCGTCCACGACGGCATTCTGCTCGGCGAAAGCGCCGGGATCACCCGCGCCCGCGACCTGGTCGCTCGCGTCGCGCCCACCGCGGCGCCGATCCTGATCCACGGCGCTGCGGGCACCGGCAAGACGCTGGTAGCCCGACTGGTTCATCAGGCCTCGTCCCACGCCGCCCTGCCGCTCATCACGGTGGACGCCGAGGCCGCGGACGCCGCCGTCATCGCCCAGCAAACAGCGGCGGCCGCTGGCGGATTGCTGGTGATCGACCATATCGACCGCCTGCCTCGTGCGCTCAACGGCGTTCTCCTGTCAGCGCTCGACGGCATCCGGGTCATCGCGACTACGCGACTGGATCGCACCGGCGTTCGGGTAGCTATCGGCGAAGACCTGCTCGACCGGGTCGGGACGATCGAAATCGCCCTCCCGCCGCTCGTCGATCGCGCGGGCGATGTGGCGCTGCTCGCTCGCCATTTCCTTGCGCTGTTCGCCTACCGCCACGGCAAGCCCCTCAGACCACTCGATGCGGACGCGGTGCAGGCGATCGCGGCGGATCGCTGGCCCGACAACGTCCGCGGCCTGCGCCAGATGATGGAACGCGCGGTTCTGCTCGGCAATGGCGAGACTTACGCGATCAGCGACCTCCTGCGTTCGCCCGGCGCCGCCGAGCCGCAATCGCTCGCCCCCGATCTGTCGCTCGCGCGCAACGAGGAAACGCTGATCACCGCGGCACTCGAGCGCCATGCCTTCAACGTCAGCCGCGCCGCCGCACAGCTCGGACTGACCCGCGCGGCGCTCTATCGCCGGATGGCGCGCTATGGCCTCTGACCGGACGCGCGCGGTGGTACGCGCGCTGGTGATAGCTGCGGCGGGCGCCGGTGGTGCGGTTGCGGCCACACGCGGTCTGTACGCCACTGCGCTCCTCGCGGCGATGATCGCGATCTGGATCGCCGCACTCGACCTGGTCGACGCTGGTCAGCGCTCACCGATGCCAGCGCCACCAATTCCGACCCCGTCTGCTGGAGAAGAGGAACGGCGCCGTCTGAACGCCTATCTCGATCTGTCGCCTGCGCCCTTGGTCGCGCTCGACGACGGCCGGTTGCGCGCCGTCAACCGTGCCGCGCGGCGATTGCTCGGCGCAGGCGATCTGGTCGTCGATCCGCCTGAGGGGCTCGTTTCCGCGCTCGCCGACACCCGCCCCGGCCGCACCGCCATGATCGAGATCGGGCACGACACCGACATCCGGAGCTTCGCGCTGGCCACCGGCGACCTTGCGCTGGCAGGGCGGATGACGCGGATCGGCGCGCTGATCGACATCGACGCCGAACTGAAGGCCGCCGAGGCCGCCGCGTTGCGCGAACTCGTCCAGGTCCTGAGCCACGAGATCGTCAACGCCCTCACCCCGATCGCCTCGCTAGCCGAGACCGCGGTGGCGATGCTCGACGATCCGGACCCGATGCTGCCCAAGGTACGCGACGCGGTCGAGACCGTCGCGCGCCGCGCCGCCAGCCTGCACCGGTTCGGCGAAAGCTACCGTGCGTTGGCGAAGCTGCCCGCCCCCTCGGTGGAGCGTATCCCTCTGGCCGGGTTCGTCAGCGATCTGGCGGCATTGTTTACGACGAGATGGCCGAGGATCGCGTTTACGACCGACCTCCTGGACGCACCGGCCCATCTGCTGGCCGACCCGGATCAACTGACCGCAGCACTCTGGGCGATGTTGCAGAACGCGGCCGAGGCGTTGCACGGCTCGTCCGATGCGCGGGTCACGCTCACCGTCGCCGCGCTTGTCGGCCAAACCCAGTTCGTGATGACGGACACCGGCCCGGGTATCCCCGCCGCATATCAAGTCGACATCTTCCGACCTTTCTTCACCACCAAGACCGAGGGCACGGGCGTGGGTCTGGCGCTCGCCCGGCAAATCTTCCGGGGGCACAACGGCGATCTCAGCCTCGCCCATTCTCTCCCCGGCGACACGCGGTTCGAGGGCACCGTTCCTTCCGTTCCGACTAGCTGAACAATCGTCAGCAACTGCACGAGGCGAGCGCGATCACGCGGCCACCCGACGGGGACGAGTGATCTACAGCCAGGCGTCCAGAGCGTGCATCGGCCTCCAACGTTTTTGCCGGTCGTTCAGCAGCGCCACGGCAAGACACCTCGAATTTTCAGCGCGACGCACCACATGCAGGTCAACGGAGTTTACTCATGACCAGCTATCGCAAGACCGATGCCGCCATCGCGTCGCTGACCCCGGAACAGTTCCGCGTAACACAGCAAAATGCTACCGAGCGTCCCGGCACCGGCGCATTGCTTCACAACGAGGCTGCGGGGATCTACGTCGACATCGTCTCGGGCGAGCCGCTCTTTGCCAGCGCAGACAAATACGAGTCCGGTTGCGGATGGCCCAGCTTCACCCGGCCGATCGAACCCACCAACGTGACCGCCAAGCGCGACTGGTCGATGCTGATCCCGCGCACGGAAGTGCGCTCGGCACATGGTGACAGCCATCTCGGCCACGTCTTCAAGGACGGTCCCCGCAGCAGCGGCGGATTGCGCTATTGCATCAACTCCGCGGCGTTACGCTTCGTCCCGCGTACCGAAATGGACGAGCAAGGCTATGCCGCATATCTTGATCAGGTCGAGGATGTCTGTGCCAACAGCTAGCGCGCGGTCCCAGCCGGCGGGTGTTTCTGTAGTCTGTCGGATCTGATCCGCGCGTTGCCGGGACGGCGTCGAAGAGCATCGATCATGCCACGTTGATCGTCGCACTCTGCGCGCGTATCGCGCTTGAATGACCCACAATCGACGTTGGCGAAAAGTCCTGATTGCCCTGTTCGTCGCGGTATTGGCCTTCACCGGATATCACGCGGTCAGGACGGTCAGCGATGCGATCTACTGGAATGCGCACCGCGACGAGCCGATCGAGCGGTGGATGACGATAGGCTATGTCGCCCATTCGTATCACGTTCCGCCGCACGTCCTGCACCAGGCATTGAACCTGCCGCCGATGCCGGACCATCGTCCGCTCGGCCGGATCGCGCGGGACAGCGGACGGTCGATGAACCAGATCGAGGCAAAGCTGCTCTACGCTATCGTCCACGCGCGGCCGCCCTACCCGCCGCCCGGTCCACCGCCGCGACTATTCATGACGCCACCTTCACCGTCACCATCGCCTGCCAAATGACCGACCAGCTGCTTGAACTGCTGACGACCTACGGGCTGCCCGCGCTTTTTGGTGCGATGATCCTTGCTGCGGCCGGCATGCCATTCCCCAGCTCGCTGACATTAGTCGCGATGGGTTCGTTTGTTGCACAAGGCGAGCTCGCATTCTGGCCAGTGATATTTGCCGGAGCAGCCGGAGCGATCGTCGGCGACCAGATCGGCTACGCCTTTGGGCGATATGGCGGCCGCCCCTTGCTCGCCGCGGTCACGGCCCGGATCGGCGGAGCGGACAAGGTTGAGCAGGCCGAAGCCTATTCGCGTAAATGGGCGGGTTGGGGCATCTTCTTCAGCCGGTGGCTGATCGGGCCACTGGGACCATGGATCAACGTGACCAGCGGACTGACCGAATACCCCTGGGTGCGCTTCATCGTTCTCGACGTCGCGGGCGAAGTCCTGTGGCTGCTGATCTACGTTTCGCTGGGCCGCGCCTTCAGCGACCAGGTTCAGACGATCGCCAGCCTGCTGGGCAATCTGACCTGGGTCATCGTCGGCTTGCTCGTCGCCGGGCTGCTCGGGTGGAAACTGTTCGGCCGTTCGACGAAACTGCCAGGCGATGCGGCATGAGCGCTGACGCTAGGTCGCGTTGAGGCAAAAGAGATTCCGAAGCCAGGTGCAACACCTTGCCCCCTGACGAAACTCACGTAAGTTCTTTCATTCGATTAAGCGTTTAGCCTGCCGACCTCAGGCGCCATACGGTTTGGACGATATCGACAAAGGAATTCGAATGCGCGCCGGTGCCTGTCTGATTGCCCTGCTCCTCACCACCACCACCGCCTTCTCTCAGACGCCCGGTGGCAGCACCTACCATCGCGCACCCGACGCGATTGCCAAGGCGTTGGAGACGCCGCCCACCCCCGGGGTCGCCGTCAGCCCCGATCACCGGACGCTCGCCATCCTGGGGCGCGAGAATTTGCCGTCGATCGCCAATCTTTCGAAACCGATCTTGCGGCTGGGCGGCTACCGCATCGATCCCGCCACCAACGGCCAGGCCGAAGTGCGCGTGCAATGGTTGAACGCGCTCAGCTTCAAGGATGTAAGCTCGGGGCGGACCGTGTCGGTCAAGCTGCCCACCGGATTGCGCTTCGCCTCGCCCAATTGGTCGCCCGACGGCACCCGCCTCGCCTTCTACGCGCAAGACGCCGAAGGCCTGTCGCTCTGGATCGCCGAGCGCGACGGCAGTGCCCGCACGGTCGCCCGGGCACTGAACGGCACGTTCGGCACGCCCTTCGTCTGGATGCCGGATAGCAAGGCGCTGGTCGCCTACACCGTGCCCACCGGTCGCGGCGCGGCACCGGTCGCGAGCAGCACACCGGCCGGCCCGGTGATCCAGGAAAGCGCGGGCCGCACCTCGGCAGCACGAACCTATGAGGATCTGCTTGGTGATGCGCATGACGAAGCGCTGTTCGATCACTATTTCACCGGGCAGCTGGTCCGGATCGATCTCGCCGGTGCTGCGCGGCCGATCGGAACGCCGGGCCTGATCACCGACTTCAGCGTCTCCCCGGACGGTCGCTACCTGCTGACCGAGCGGCTCAAGCGGCCTTATTCCTATCTGTTGCCTGCCCGTTTCTTCCCGACCGAGATCGCCGTATCGACGATCGGCGGCCAACCGGTGAAGACGTTGGTCGATCGCCCGCTCGCCGATGACTTGCCGGTCGATTTCGACGCCACCGTCAAGGGGCCGCGCGAGGCGATGTGGCGGTCGGATGCGCCGGCAACGCTGGTCTGGGCGGAAGCACTGGACGGCGGTAATCCCCGCGCCAAGATCGCGTTCCACGACAAGGTGATGATGCAGCCCGCGCCGTTCGATGCCGCGCCGGTCGAACTGGCGCAGACCCCGGCCCGTTACGCAACAATTCTGTGGGGCGATGATCGCTTCGCGATGGTCGTCGACCGCGAATGGCGATCGCGTACTGAGCATCGCCTGGCCGTCGCCCCGTCACGGCCGGGCCAGACGAGGACGATATCGACGCGCAACTATCAGGACCAATATGGCGATCCCGGCGATCCAATGGTCGAGGACAATGCCGCCGGCAAACCGGTGATGCGCTTCACCCCCGATCATGGCGGGGTATACGTCACCGGCGATGGCGCGACCAAGACGGGGGCTTTCCCCTTCCTGGCGACGATGCCCGTCGCCGGCGGCGAGCAGACCCGCCTCTGGACGGCCAAGGCGCCCTATTATGAAACGGTCGTCGCACTGCTCGATGACAAGGCACAGCGGATCCTGACGCGGCGCGAGAGCGCGAAGCTCGCGCCCAACTACATGATCCGCGGCGTGAAGGGCGGCGGCGCCAAGCCCGTCACCGCCTTTGTTGATCCCGCCCCGGTCTTTGCCGGCGTCACGCAGCGCACGATCACCTACCCCCGCGCCGACGGACTCCAGCTGTCGGGCTCGCTGTACCTGCCCGCCGGCTATGACGTGAAACGCGACGGGCCGCTGCCGACGTTGCTGTGGGCGTATCCGGCGGAGTTCACCGACGCGAAGGTCGCCGGCCAGACGGTCGATCAGGGCAACCGGTTCGTCCGCCCGCGCGGCATCAGCCACCTGTTCCTGCTCACGCAGGGCTATGCGATTCTCGACAATCCCTCGATGCCGATCATCGGCGAAGGCGGGGCCGAGGCCAACGACACCTACGTCAAACAGTTGCAGCAGGATGCGCAGGCCGCGGTCGATGCGGTGGTCAAACTGGGTGTCGGCGACCGCAGCCGCATGGCGGTCGGCGGGCACAGCTACGGCGCGTTCATGACCGCCAACCTGCTCGCGCATACCGATCTGTTCCGCGCCGGCATCGCGCGATCGGGCGCGTACAACCGCACGCTGACGCCGTTCGGCTTTCAGGCCGAGCAGCGGACGTATTGGCAGGCGACGCCGACCTATACGGAAATGAGCCCGTTCACCTATGCCGACCGGATCAAGGCGCCCATCCTGCTGATACATGGCGGCGCGGACGACAATAGCGGCACCTTTCCGATCCAGTCCGAGCGCATGTACGCGGCGCTGAAGGGCAACGGTGCGACGGTACGCTACGTCGTCCTGCCCAACGAGCCGCACGGATATCGCGCGCTGGAATCGACCGAGGAGACGTTATGGCAGATGACGGACTGGCTGAATCGCTACGTTAAGCCGAAACAAGCCGGATCGACGCTAGCGGCACTAGCGACGCAGGAGTGATCTGAAAGCGAACGTTCAGCCTCGCGGGTGCGGCGTCACCCCGTCGCTGCGGCGTCGAGCTTGTCCTGCGTACGCGTGTCGAAGTCACTGGAATCGTGCCGTTCGTGGAGCTGACTGGAAGGATCGCCCATCACCCGGTTGACCATCCGTCCACGCACCACCGCGGGCCGCGCGGCGATCAAATCGCTCCAGCGCACCACGTTCTTGTAGTCATCAACCTGGAGAAACGCCGCAGCATCATACACCACCCCCTTGACCAGAGCGCCGTACCAAGGCCACGCCGCCATATCGGCGATCGAATAGTCGTCGCCGCCGAGATACTCGCTCTCGCCCAGACGCCGGTCGAGAACGTCGAGCTGGCGCTTCACTTCCATCGCGAAGCGGTCGATCGCATATTCGATCTTTACCGCCGCATAGGCGTAGAAATGGCCGAACCCACCGCCGAGCAATGGCCCCGCCCCCATTTGCCAGAACAGCCACGAAAGCACCTCAGTGCGCTTGGCAAGGTCGGTGGGCAGAAACGCGCCAAATTTCTCGGCGAGATAGACTAGGATTGAGCCGGACTCGAAGACCCGGACTGGAGTTGCGTTGCTGCTGCGATCTACCAGCGCAGGAATTTTCGAGTTGGGGTTGGCCTGGACGAACCCGCTGCTGAACTGGTCGCCATCCATGATCTTGATGAGCCAAGCGTCGTATTCGGCACCCGTGTGCCCCGCCGCGAGCAGCTCCTCAAGCATCACCGTCACCTTCACCCCGTTGGGCGTCGCCAACGAGTAGAGTTGGAGCGGGTGCCTGCCAACCGGCAATTCCTTGTCATGCGTAGCGCCGGCAACTGGTCGGTTGATGGTGGCGAAGCGACCCTCAGCTGTCTTGTTCCATGTCCAGATTGGGGGGGGCGTATAGTCGGCGGTTTCGGTCATTCGGGTTCTCCGCTCTGGGGATTCCTTGTCCGCGAAATGGGCCGTTGCTGGATTCGACGCAAGTGGGGAGTAGGTTTTCCACCCCTCCCCCCCCAGCCTCTAGACTAGAACTTGAACCGCGCACCGAATTGGAACGTGCGATCGTACGTCCGGGTATCGCGCGGCGTGCTGGAATATGCACCAGCGCCGTTGAGGCCCTGGAAACGATCCTTGTACGTGCGATTAGTGAGGTTGGTCGCATCCACGGTCAGCGTCAGCCAGTCGGTCAGCGCATAATTGCCGGAGAAGTCGAGCTGCCCGGTGGGCGCCGCGACGATCGTATGGGCCTGCACACCGCCCGCATTGTAGCTGTCGACGAAGCTGGAGCGCCAGTTATACGCCAACCGCGCCGACAGGCCGTATTTCTCGTATATCGCGATCACGTTGTACGAATATTTGGAGACGTTGACGATCCGCTGCTGGCCACCGTTGATCGGATCCTCCGTCTTGCCGTCGATGTACGTCCCGTTCAGCTGCGCACCGAAACCACTCAGCGGTCCCGGCAGGAAATCGAAGAACTGCTGATAGGCGAGCTCGACACCCTTCAGCGTGCCATCCCCCGTATTACGCGGACGGCTGACGAGCGCGGTCTGGCCGAGATACGACTCGATCTCCGAATAGGTCTGTATGTAGCCGTTCAGGTCGCGGTAGAAGCCCGCCGCGGTGATCGACGTGGTCCGCGAAGGATACCATTCGATCGACACGTCATAGGACGTCGACTTGATCGGGCTAAGATCGGGGTTGCCGCCGCCGCCGGTAAAGGCCGTGCCCGAGCCCCCGGTATCGCCGTTCGACGCATAGCTGACGAGCGGGTTCAACTGCGCGAAGTCCGGCCGCGTGATGGTCTTGCCGGCCGCGAGACGGACCTGGACCTTCTCGGTCAACGCAATCCGGGCGTTGATGCTCGGCAGCACGTTCAGGTAGTTGTTGCGGCTCGAAACGCCGCTGCCGACCAGTGTCTCGACGGTGTTGACGACGCGGGCGCCACCGACGCCGTCGACATGCACGGACCCCAGATCGAAGGCATAGCCGACCTGCCCGTAGAACGCGTACGTCTTTTCATCGTCGAAGAAGGCGAGGCTCGGATCATAGGCGCGTTCGCCGGCGGGTTGTCCGAAAATGCTGCGGATCTGATCTGTATTGTCGAGCAGGAAGCCGGTGTCGGCCAAAGCGAACTGACCGATCCCCGCCTTGCCATTGATGAGACCATCCGGCGACAGCGTCGCGAGCCCGGCGATGCTGCTGAGCAGAACCGGATTGGCGATTGCGATCGGGATCGATGCCGTCGCTTCAGACTCGGCACGACGACTGGTGTAGCGCGTGCCGATCTTCAAGTTGGACAGGACGCCGCCGTCGATATTGTAGACCAGATCGTTGCGCCAAGCCCATTGCCGGCTGGTTGCGACCGAGTGATTGTCGAACAACGTCCGCAGCGTGTAGATCGACGGATCGGTCAGGTCGACGCCGGGGATGCCGATCAGCGGCGTACCGTTATTGTCGAAATCGATATTCAGCACGGGCGCATTGAACGACGTGTCGACGATCGCGTTGCGGCCGGTCAGGCGGCTGTGGTTGTACGTCAGTTCGGTCGAAAGCACCGCGTTGCCGGTGGTCCATTTGGTGCCGATATCGGCCTGCCACGTCTGCGTCTTGTTCTTGTACGCCTGCTTGCTGGTCAGCGTGTACGCGTTCCGCGTGACCGTGCTTCCCGCCAATCCGGGAGCGTCCTCGCGCGGCGTGGCGGTGACGTCTCCCGCTTTAGGCAGACCGATGAAGAAGTTCGTGTCGGAAGTGTTCTTATACTCGGTAAAGAGCCCGTCCGCGTAGAATTCAAGGTTGGAAGACGGCTTCCACTGCAACGACGCATTATATGCGGTGCGCTTTCGATCGCCATTCTGATACTGCCCGCCGACCGTGTCGGGGATGCCGATACCGTTCGCGCCACCGGGGTTCGAAATGAAGTTGAAGCCGACATCATCCCGATATTTGCGACGATTATAGGACGCGCCGACCATCGCGCCGATTTCACCGATCGACGTGTCCCAGCGGTCGGCGATTAGCCCGCTGCCGATATAGCCCCATTTCTTCGACTGGTCGCTGTAGACCGCGCGACCGCTGCCCGCGACTTCGAGGCCCTTGAAGTCGAACGGACGCCGCAGTCGAACGTCGATGACGCCGGCGACGCCGCCCTCGACCAGGTCGGGCGTGCTTGATTTGTAGACGTCGACGCCAGCCAGAAGCTCGGCCGGAATGTCCTGCAGTGCGACACCACGGCCGGTGCCGGTGAAGGCCTCGCGCCCGTTTAGCAGCGTCGCCGTGTTCGGAAGGCCACGGATCAGCACCGTGCCAGCTTCGCCGGCACCGCGGGTGACCTGCACGCCGGTTACGCGCTGCAACGCATCGGACACGGTGTTGTCGGGCAGCTTGCCGATATCTTCGGCGACGATCGAGTCGACGATTTGCACGGACCGCTGCTTGCGTTGCTGTGCAGAGGAAAGGCTGGCGCGGACGCCGGTGACGATGATGTCTTCGCCGGTCGACGGTATCGTTGCATCGGTCGTTGCTTCAGCGGGGGGTGCAACGGTAGCGGGCGCGCCCTGCTCGGTGGGCGACTGCGCCGCCGCGGCGGACGTTTCCTGGCTGTACGCCGGCCCGCACAGCACGAGGGCCACGACCGACACCGACGACAAGACAACTGGCTTCAACGCCATAACCCTCTCCTGAACGCTAACACGGCCTTATCGACCCGCGATTATTACTCCGACATTGCATATGGCGCGAGCGCACATGCAGCAAGTGATAATCGCGAATATCTCGCATTTAAGCTCGGGTAAGCGTGGTAGCGTGACCATTAGCATTCGCATGAGCGGGCAAGATAAGTCCTACTAGTTGTGCCCGAGCGGCTTGGCGGATCAGCGGCCGAGCCGGTACAGTCCGGCGCCATGAGCTGGCAATAGTTGTGCGAAACGACTGCCCACCGCGGGAAGCTTACGCCCGGTCCATAGATCGCGGACCCTCACCTCGCCGGCGATGCCAAGCAGGCTCAGATCGATCCCGACGGGCTTCGCCGCCTTGCCGGTGTTGAACAGCGCCACATAGCGATCACCCGATCCGGGTATGCGCGCCGACCAGACCCGCGTGCCGTCTTCGACGAAATGGGGCTGGTTGTCTGTGCTCGCCTGGTTGACCGCGATCACCTCCGGATTGGTCAACAACGCAAGCGTGGCGGCATCGATGTGCCGCAGATCACCGCCCATGATCAGTGGCGAGCGCGCGATCGACCACAGCGTCATCAGCGTTCGCTGTTCGTCGGGGGTGAACTTGGTGTCGCGCGCGCCGAGCGCGAGGCGCCCGAGCGGGAGCATGTCCGCATCGGGCCAGCCGCCGGGTACGCGGTGCGCGTTCCAGTTCTCCAGCCGGGTGAACTGCGCTTCGAGCAGCGGCCATTCGTCCCAGAAATCGTCGCTGATCCGCCACATCTGCGCAAAGCGGCGGACGTGATCGGCGCGGGATACCGGCGTTTCGCCGGGCGACAGGCTGAGGATGATCGGCCGGCCTGTCGCGACAATCGCGGCGTGCGCGCCCTCGATCTCGGGGGCATGCGCGTCATAGGGGCGGCTCATGTCGTCCATCTTGACCAAGTCGACGCCCCAGGATGCGTAGAGCGCGAACACGCTGTCGTAATAGGCCTGCGCGCCGGGCTTGCGCATGTCGACGCCGTACATGTCCGGGTTCCAGGTACAGATGCTGGCGGTGTCGGCGATGTCGCGCGCGCGGTATTTCGTCCCGAACACGGGCAGGTTGCGCTCCACCGCCAGCCGCGGAATACCGCGCATCAGGTGGATGCCGAACCGCAGGCCGAGCGCGTGCACCCGGTCGGCGAGCGGGCGGAAGCCCTTGCCGCTGGCGCTCGACGGAAACCGGTTTGGCGCGGGCAGCAACCGGCCATAGCCGTCCATCGCCGGTGTCGGCTTGGTCGCGTAGGTGTAGCTGGTCGCCCCCGGCTCGTACCACTGGATATCGACGGTGAAGATATCATAGCCCGATGGCAGCAGCTTTTCCGCCATGATCGTCGCGGTCTCGATCGCCTGCGCCTCGGTGATCGTCGTCGCGAAGCTGTTCCAGCTGTTCCAGCCCATCGGCGGGGTCGGGGCCAGCGGCTCCGAGTTCGCGCTCCTGCCAGCGCCTATCGCGGCCGCGGGTACCGCTGCGGCCCCCGCGGCAAGGAACGTCCGGCGATCGAAGCCGCTCACCGCAATGGGCCGTTGGCAACCGGTTCGCCGAAGTCAGGGGTGCCGTCGGGCTTGTACTTGAAGGTCTGGACGCGGGTGTGGCGGTTGGGATCGAACAGCGGATCGCCTTTGATCGCCTCATAGTCGCGCGCGTGATAGACCAGGATGTCGCGACCGCGCTCGTCGACGGTGAAGCTGTTGTGGCCGGGCCCGAAGACCTTGTGCGCGGGCGACGACTTGAACACCGGCTGCGGCGATTTCGTCCAGGCTGCCGGGTCCATGATGTCGGCATCGTCGCGCGCAGTCAGCATGCCCATGCAGTATCGCGCGTCGGTCGCGCTCGCCGAGTAGGTCATGAACAGCTTGCCGTTGCGCGCCAGCAGCGCAGGCGCCTCGGCGACCTTGAACCCGCGGATTTCCCAGTCGAGCGTCGGGACCGCCAACCGCGCGGGCTTCGCCGCCAGCGTCAGCGGGGTCGCGAGCGGTGCGAGATAGAGGTTGCTGTTGGTCTCGATCCCCGGCTCGCGCTGTGCCCAGGCGAGATAGCGCGTGCCGCGGTGGACGAAGCTGGTGGAATCGAGCGTGAAGCTGTCCCACGGCGTCGTCAATTGCCCCAGCACGGTCCAGGTGCCGGTCATGGCGTCGGGTCCGTCGCAGACCACCGCGAAAGTGCGGATGCGGAACACGTCCTCGCCGCCGCCGCTGGGGCCTGCCGCGAAATACATGATCCAGCGGCCGTCGATCAAGTGCAGTTCGGGTGCCCAGAGGAAGCCGGACATCGGCCCGGTCTTCTCGTGTCGCCACAACACGCGCTCGTTGGCGGTCGACAGCCCTGCCAGCGTGCGCGAGCGGCGCAGCACGAGCCGGTCGTATTCGGGTACCGAGCCGGTCATGTAATAATAGCCGTCGGTGTGCAGGAAGACCTGCGCATCGGCGCGCTGGCGGACCAGTGGGTTGACCGGCACCGGCGCCTTGGCCGCGACCCGTGCGAGCGCACCGCTAGCGGTCGCAGCACCAGCACCGGCCAGGAACAGCCGTCGTGTGAAATCCATCGTCATGGTCGATTCTCCGCAACTGGCCAGCCATCCGCACCCCAGGCGATCGGTGCGATGCGCAACGTCGGGGTGCCTTTGGTCTGGGAATCATAGGCATGGTAGACGACATAGTCCTTGCCGTCGGTGTCGTGCATCACGCCGGGGTGGCCGGGGCCGCGATAGCGCTGCTTTTCCTGCAGGTCGGCGCGCAGGAAGATCGTCCCCCCGCCCTGCATCATCGCGCTGCCGTCCTTGCCGAGATACGGCCCAGTGATCGCCTTCGATCGGCCGACGACGGTGTAATAGGTGCTGTTCACGCCCTTGCAGCAATAGTCGTAGCTCGCCAGCAGCCAGTAATAGCCGCCATGGCCGATGATGAACGGCGCCTCGACCGGCGCTGGTCCGCCGGCGGGTGCGGGGCGGCGCGCGATCGCGTGGGGTTTCTCCGCGGGGTCGAGCAGCTTGCCGGTCTTGGGGTCCAGCGCGAACAGCTTGATACCGGTCCAGAAGCTGCCGAGCGACAGCCACTCGCGGCCCTGCGCATCGAGGACGTGGTTCGGGTCGATCGCATTGAAATCATCCTTGGGCGTCGACATCACCACCAGCCCCTCGTCGCGCCAGCCATAGCCGGGGGCCTTGGGGTCGAGCGTCGGGCTGGTCGCCAAGCCGATCGCCGAGCGGTTCGAGCCGAAGGTGGAGACCGAATAATAGAGCCGGTACCGCCCGTCTGCGCTGCGCGAAATGTCCGGCGCCCACATCCCCTTGGTTCCCGGCACCGCCTTGGTCGTCCAGTCGGGCAGGCGCGTGAACGGCGGCGTGCCGGCAGTCCAGTGGACCAGATCCGGCGACGTCCGTGCGCTCAGCATCTGGCCGTCGAGCCCGGTGCCGTAGACGTAATAGGTGTCGCCCGCGCGGATCATCACCGGGTCGTGGACCGGGGCGATGTCGCCGGTCAGGCGGGCGTTCAATGCAGGCGGCGTATCGGCGGTTTGCGCCAGCACGCTACTCGCGAGCGTCAGCGCGATCAGTCCGGTCGCCCATTTCGGTGCGGCCATCGTCTCTCTCCCGGTAGGTGCGCCCGCCGGTTGCTCCGGCGGGCGTCACGATCACTTCAGTTCGAGCATCACCACCGACATCGGCGGCAACGTCACCGACAGCGTTCCACCGCTCAGGCTAGCGCCGTTGAATGCCTTCGGTGCGACCGCGTTGGGCGCCTCGAAGGTGTTGAGCGCAGTCATCGTCGGCGCGGTGAGCACCTGCCCGGTGACGCTTTGCGCGGTCACGCCGGGCAGCGCAGCCGCGACGCTGGTCGGCTTGTTCGGATCGAGGTTCGACAGCGCGATCCGCACCACGCCGTCCTTGCCGCGCACGGCGGATGCGCTGACCGACGGCATCGTCCACTGGTCCTTGTTGTACCAGGGCGACTTGATGTCGATCGGCAGGACCGTGCCGTCCATGTACGGCTTGTACATCGCGAACACGTGATAGGTCGGCGTCAGCACCATCTTGCTGCCGTCGGTCAGGATCATCGCCTGCAGCACGTTCACCATCTGCGCGATCGCGGTCATCTTCACGCGGTCGGCATGCTTGGCGAAGATGTTGAGGTTGATCGCGGTGACCAGCGCGTCCCGCAGCGTGTTCTGCTGGCGCAGGAAACCGGGGTTGGTGCCCGGATCGCCCGCATACCAGGTGCCCCATTCGTCGACCGCGAGCCACATCGTCTTCTTCGGATCGACCTTGTCCATGATCGCCGAATGCTTGGTGATCAGCTCGTCCATCTTGAGCGTCTCGGACAGCGTCTCGGCCCAGCCGCGCTCGTCGAACACGGTCGCGGACGCACGCGGCGGCCAGCCACCGGGGACGGTGTAGTAATGCAGCGACAGCGCATCGACCTTGCCGACCAGCTCGCGCGCCATCGTCTCGGTCCAGTGATAGTCGTCGACGTTGGCGCCGCTCGCGATCTTCATCACGCGCGTATCCTTGGGCGCCTTGATAAAGGTGGCATAACGCCGCGTGACGTCGGCGGCATATTCCGCGCGCATGTTGCCGCCACAGCCCCACAGCTCGTTGCCGACACCGAAATACGGCACTGCCCACGGCGCCTTGTGGCCGTTCTTCGCGCGTTCGTCCGCCAGCGTGCCAGCGGGCGAGGTCATGTATTCGACCCACTCCGCCATTTCCTGCGGCGTACCGTTGCCGACGTTGCCGGCGATATAGGGCTCGGCGCCGAGCTGTCCGGCGAGATCCATGAACTCGTGCGTGCCGACCGTGTTGGGCTCGGTCACGCCGCCCCAATGCGTGTTGATCTTGACCGGGCGCTTGGCCTTGGGACCGATCCCTTCGCGCCAGTGATATTCGTCGGCGAAGCAGCCGCCCGGCCAGCGCACGACCGGCACGCCGATCCCGCGCAGCGCGGTGACGACATCGGTACGGAAACCGCGGACGTTGGGGATCTTCGACTTTTCACCGACCCAGAGCCCGCCATAGATGCCGGTGCCGAGATGCTCCGCGAACTGCGTGAAGATGCGGCGATCATAGGTCGGGCCGGGCGTGTCGGCGTGGACCGTAACAGTTGCCCCGGTCGAACTGGGCGCGGTGGCGGGCGCGTCGGTCTGCGCGGTGCCGATGCCGGCGGTCGAGACCAGCAGCGCGGCGGCGAGGCCCTTCAGCGTGCGGGCCATTTTTGCCTCAATCATCGAAAGCCTCCACGGAATTGCGGGTGCCGCGCAGGAACGCGTCGGCGACGAGGGTGAACGGGGTCGTGTCGACTTCGCTGCGGCCACCGCGGATCAGCGACGCAAAGCGGGTGTAGAGGCCGGGATATTCCTCGTCGTCGTTATGCACGGTGCCGTTCGGCAAGGTCAGCACCGCGCCGCCCTTGGCGAGGCTGAGCGTGCCGGCATCGGTCTCGACGGTGATGTCCCAGCTCTGCGGGCCGGTCTGACGCCAGTCGAGATCCATGTCGATCGGCGTGCCCGAGGCGCTGCGGAAGGTCAGGTCGGCAGCGATCGGGGCGGCGCGGTTGGCCGGCGTCGACAGCGTCGCGGCCGTCAGGAAGAACGGCTGCGGCAGGATCTCGGTCGCGATCGAGAGCGCGTTGATGCCGGGATCGAACACGCCGAGACCGCCCGGCTCCCAGATCCACGCCTGCCCCGGATGCCAGACGCGAACGTCCTCGCGCCAGACAATCGATACGCGCTCGATCTTACGCTCGGCGAGCCAGGCCTTGGCCGGCGCGACCCCCGCTGCGAACCGCGAATGCCAGCCGGCGAACAGCGTCGTTCCCGTCTCGGCAGCCTGGGCTTCGAGTGCATCGACCTCGGCGAGCGTCGCACCGGGCGGCTTTTCGAGGAAGACGTGCACGCGCTTGGCGAGCGCCATCGAGGCTAGCTCGTAGCGCACCTGTGGCGGCGTGCAGAGCGCGATCGCGTCGATCGCCGGACCGTCGGCGAGCAACGAATCCAACGACTTGAAGTTGGCGACTCCTTCGACGCCCGGATCGCGCGGACTGACGCTGGCGACGAACTCGAACTCGGGGTTGCCCGCGATCGACGGCAGATGCTGATCGCGCGCGATCTTGCCCATGCCGACGACCGCAACGCGGATTGCGCCGTTAGAAATAGCGGGCATCCTCAGAGCGCCTTCACGGTAACGGGCTGCGGCGCAGCCTTGGTCAGCGTGTTGCGCAACGGCAGGGTGAACGGCGCGGCCTCGATCTCGAACACATCGCCTTCGCGCGTCGTCACGCCGTCGGCGAACGACAGCGTCGCGGTGCCGAAGAAATGGACGTGCACGTCGCCCGGACGGCGGAACAGGTCGTATTTGAAGTGATGCGCCTCGAGGTTGGCGATGCTGTGCGACATGTTCGCCTCGCCCGACAGGAACGGCTTTTCCCACAGCAGCGCACCGTCGCGGTGGATGCGGCTCGCACCCTCGATATGCTCGGGCGGGGTGCCGACGAGCAGTTCGGGCCCGAGCGACGCCTGGCGCAGCTTCGAATGCGCGAGCCACAGGTAGTTGTGGCGCTCGGTGACGTGATCGCTGAACTCGTTGGCGAGGCACAGGCCGAGGCGGAACGGCGTGCCATCGGGACCGATCAGGTAGATCCCGGCAAGCTCAGGCTCCTCGCCGCCATCCTCGGCGAAATCAGGCATCGCGAACGCCTCACCCGGTGCAACCAGCCCCGAACCATCGCCCTTGTAGAACCATTCGGGCTGCTGCCCACGCGTCCCCGCTGCGGGCTTGCCGCCCTCGACGCCTTCAAGGAACATCCGCATCGAATCGGTCTGCTTCTCGGCGTCCGCGGCCGCGCGGTGCATCTTGTCGCGACTCTCGGCCGAACCGAGATGAGTCAGGCCGGTGCCGGTCATGATCAAATGGGCCGGATCGACATGATCGATCGGCGAAGTCAGGCGACCCGCGGCGAGTTCGGCAGCGATGTCGACGGTAGCGCCCGTTCCACAGGCCGCAACCGCGCCGGCGAGATCGCTACCGGCGGCAATCGCACGCTCGGCCAGCGCGCGAACGCTGTCGACCCCAGTGACGAACGCCGCCCCCTCGTTAGTAGCCGCGATCACCGATCGCGTGCCATCGACGCCAACATGCTGCAACAGACGCAAAGTCATCAATTTCTCTCCTAGTCGGGACGCCGCTGTTACGGTTCGCCGCCGGATATATCAGTTTAGTTGGCGGAAACGCCGTCGATTAGCCGCGGCGCGGTCGTGCCGTCACGCAACACTCCCGGCAGCAGTTCGGGCAGCAGGTTCTGGTACGACACCGGCCGCAGGAACCGATCGATCGCAAGGCTGCCGACCGAAGTCGTGCGGCCGTCCGACGTCGCCGGGAACGGACCGCCATGAACCATGGCATGGGCGACCTCGACACCGGTAGGCCAGCCGTTCGCGAGGATCCGTCCAGCCTTGCGCTCGAGCAGCGGGATCAGTCGCGACGCCATGTCGGCATCAGCGTTGTCCATCTGGATCGTCGCGGTAAGCTGCCCCTCGGCGGCGCGCAGTACGGCGTGGAGTTCGTCCTCGCTCGTGCAGCGCACCAGCAACGACGATGCCCCGAACACTTCATGGCCCAGCGCCTTGTCGCTCAGGAACTGCGCGGCGGTCGTTTCGAAGAATGCCGCCTGCCCTTGCGCGACGCCTTCACCGACCTTGCCGCGCGCGATCTCGTTCACCGCGTCGTGGCCGGCAAGGGCGGCGATGCCCTGCTCGTAGGCGGCATGGATGCCGCTGGTGAGCATCGTCGCGGCAGGAGCCTCAGGCAATGCCGCTGCGGCAGCGGACACGAATGCGTCGAGCCCCTCGCCTTCGATCGCGAGCACGAGACCGGGGTTGGTGCAGAACTGCCCCGCGCCCATCGTCAGCGATCCGACGAACGCCGTCCCGAGCGCCGCGCCGCGGGCCTTCAGAGCTTCGGGCAGCAGCACGACCGGGTTGATGCTCGACATCTCGGCATAGACCGGGATCGGAACTTCACGGGCCTGCGCCAGCTTGACGAGCGCGAGGCCGCCGGCGCGCGATCCGGTGAAGCCAACCGCGGCGATCCGAGGATCCTGCACCAGCGCGCTGCCGAGCTCGTTGCCCGGGCCGACCAGATGCGAGAACACGCCCTTTGGCAATCCGCAGGCTGCAACCGCGGCATCGATCGCACCCGCGACCATCGCGCCGGTCGCAGGATGCGCGGGATGGCCCTTCACGACCACAGGACAAGCCGCGGCCAAAGCGGAAGCAGTGTCGCCACCCGCCGTCGAGAAGGCGAGCGGAAAGTTGCTCGCGCCGAACACGGCGACCGGGCCGAGCGGGATCATCCGCAACCGCAGATCGGGACGCGGCAGTGGCGCGCGGTCCGGCAACGCAGGATCGATTCGCACACCCATATATCCGCCGCGACGGACGACGTCGGCGAACAGCTTCAACTGTCCGACCGTACGACCGCGCTCGCCCTCCAGCCGCGCCCGTGGCAGGCCGCTCTCGCGCATGGCCGCCACGATCAGGTCGTCGCCGAGCGCGATTATTTCCGCCCCGATCCGCTCGAGGAAATCTGCACGTGCGTCGTTGGCGGTCGCGCGGTACACATCGAACGCGCCATCGGCGGCGACACAAGCGGCTTCGACCTCATCCGGGCCGTGCACGGCGAACGCCTCGCCCGTCGCGATCCCGGTCGCGGCCTCGATCGAGCGAAGGCTTGCGCGCTCGGTTGCAGTAAAGTTCATAGTATCGGACATTGGAGCCTCTCCCTATACTCGGACATATAAGCGGGATCGGACTTTGGCAATCTTTGTCGTTCCGTGATCGGGAGCGGGCTGTTACGCCCCTGACAGGGAGCGGCTGAACATGACAAAAATCCAGGGCACAGGAGAAGACGCGGGTATCGACGTGACGTCGCCACGCGTACCTCGTGGGACCGGACGGCGGTTGCACGGTGCGGTTGCGCATAAAGTGGGCACGGCAATCCTGGCAGGCGAGTTCGCGCCGGGCGATACGCTGTCGGGTGAAGTCGAGTTCTCGAAGACGCTGGATGTGTCGCGCAGTGCATACCGCGAGGCGGTGCAGGTGCTGACGGCCAAGGGGCTAGTCGAAAGCCGGCCGAAGATCGGTACGCGCGTGCTGCCGAGAAGCCGGTGGAACTTGCTCGACCCCGACGTACTGGCCTGGGCATTTGCCGGCGAGCCGGACATCACCTTCATCCGCAGCCTGTTCGAACTGCGCGGGATCGTCGAGCCGGCGGCCGCTGCGCTTGCCGCGCAACGCCGCGAGCGCTCGGACTTGAAAACGATGAAGGACGCGCTGTCGGCGATGCGCCGGCACACGCTGGCGACCGAGGCGGGGCGCACGGCGGACCGCGATTTTCACGATGCCATCCTGCACGCGACTCGCAACGACGCGCTGATCGTGCTGAGCGCGAGCATCGGTGCGGCGGTCGGCTGGACCACGCTGTTCAAGCAGCGCGGCCGCGCTTTGCCGCGCAACCCGATTCCCGATCACATGCGCGTGTACGATGCCATCGCGGCCGCCGATGCGACCGGCGCCAGCGACGCGATGCGCGCGCTGGTCGACCTTGCGCTCGAGGATACGCAACTGGCCATGGCACGCTGAGTTTCCGCGGCCGATCGACCTGCCTCGGCCATCCTTCGCGAAGTCAAAGAAGCCTTAGCGAACCGATGGCTCGGGCAGCGGATCGGTAACTCTCGAGCCCCACACCGCGTAGAAGAGGATGTAGAGCTCGCAAACCGCGGTGAGCAGGAACGACGCCTGCAAGCCATAGGTATCGGCAAGCCAGCCTTGCACGATGACCAGTGCGCCGCCAGCGATCGCCATGATCAGCAGCCCGGAGCCCTCCTCGGTCAGCGGCCCCAACCCCTTGATCCCGAGCGTGAAGATCGTCGGGAACATGATCGAGTGGAACAAGCCCACCGAGATCAGTGCCCACATCGCGACGTGACCCGTGGTGAAACTTGCGATCAGCATGACGATAAACGCCCCAATGCTGGCAAACGCGAGGACGCGCTCGGCGGGCACGGTTCGCATGACGACGCTGCCGACCAGCCGGCCAACCATCATTCCGCCCCAGAGGATGAACAGGTAGTGCGATGCCTGCTCGTGCGTCAGGTTGCCGATCTGCGGCTGGCTGACGAAGTTGATGAACAGGTTGGCGACGCCGATCTCGGCAATCAGATAGATGAAGATCGCCGGGATGCCGAGCACCAGGTTGCGGTGCGACCAGAGCGACAGCCCCTTGCGATCCGCCTTCGCCGAGCGCTGCGTGGCCGTGCCCATCGCCGGCAGCGGGAAGCGCGCGATGACCACCGCGAGAACGACCAATACCGTAGCCACGATCAGATACGGCAGCACCACAGACTGCGCATCGGCCAGCCGCTCGGCGGGTGTCAGCACCGCGGTCGAACCGGCAACCGCCGTGCCCGAGGTCGAGCGGCCAAGGATCAGATAGCCACCAAACAGAGGCGCGAGCGTCGCACCGGCGGAATTGAACGCCTGCACCAGATTCAGACGCGACGACGCGGTCTCGGGCGGACCGACAACGGCGACATAGGGATTGGCTGCGACCTGCAGCAGCGTGATGCCGCTGGCGATCACGAACAGCGCCACCAGCGTGACGCCGTAGGACGGCAGCCGCGCGGCGGGCACCATCATCAGCGCACCGACTGCCATCAGGCCGAGCCCGAACACCATCGCGCGCTGATACCCGACCCGTTCGATCAGCTTGGCCGACGGGATCGACGCGAAAAAATAGGCGATGAACCAGACGCTCTCGATCAGCGTGGTCTGCGTGTAGCTAAGGTCGAACACGCTGCGTAAGTGCGGCAGCAGCGTGTTGTTGATCACCGTGATGAAGCCCCACATGAAGAACAGGCTGGCAAGCAACGTCAGCGCGGATCGATAGCTCGGGCTTCCGCCTGGGACCGTGGATGTAGCCCCGGCCTCGACCGGTCGTTGCGTCTGTATCGGCATCGCCATAATCATCATCCTCCATGCCGTGTCGGCGACTGGTCTACCGTTCTGGTTGACAGTCTTTGTCCCGCATGGCTTGCCCAGAATTATATTGTCCGACTATATAGCCGTACAAGGCGCGTCAACGGCGTCGGGCGATTAAGGACGGGATGCGCATAATGTCAAAGTTTGGGTCGAAGTCGATGTCGAGATCGGGGTCGAAGTCGGGGATCATCGTGGCGGCCGTACTGGCAGCGCTTTCGGCACACACAGCCGAGGCGGCGACGGCTGAACGCGCGGCCTTCGGCACGTTGCCCGACGGCACCGCGATCGAAGCCGTCACGCTGACCGGCACTAACGGTGTCAGCGCCCGCGTCATGACGCTTGGCGCGACGCTCCAGTCGTTGAACGCGCCCGACCGCAACGGCAAGACCGCCGACATCACGCTCGGCTATGACGATGCCGCACGCTACGTCACCGCACCCAATTTCTGGGGCCAGACGATCGGCCGCTATGCCAACCGGATCGCCGGCGGTCGCTTCACGCTCGACGGCAAGCCCTATCAGATCACGCTCAACGACAAGACCAACACGCTGCACGGCGGCACGGTCGGCTTCGACAAGCACGTCTGGAAGATCGTGTCGGTCACCAATGGCGCGCAGGCAAAGGTGGTGATGACGCTGACCAGTCCGGCGGGCGACCAGGGCTATCCCGGGACGCTGTCGGTCAAGGTGACCTATGCGCTCGACGACAAGGGTGAGTTGACGATCGACTTCGATGCGACCAGCGATGCGCCGACGATCGTCAACCTGACCAACCACGCGCTGTTCGATCTGGCGGGCGAGGGGTCCGCGACCGGCATCTACGGCCAACGGCTGACGATCCCGGCGCGGCGCTATACGCCGGTCAACGCGACGCTGATCCCGACCGGCGAGTTGAAGCCGGTCGCGGGCACGGTGTTCGATTTCACCAAGGGCCGCGCGCTGTCCGATGGCATTCGCGACGGCCGCGATCCGCAGATCGTCATCGCGCACGGCTGGGATCACAATTTCGTGCTCGACAAGGGCGTGACCGCCGAGCCTGGCCTCGCCGCTCGCGTGGAAGATCCGGCGTCGGGCCGCGTGCTCGAAGTGCTGACGACTGAGCCCGGCGTGCAATTCTATTCGGGCAATTTTCTCGACGGCACGCTGGTCGGCAAATCGAGCCACGTCTACCGGATGGGTGACGGCCTCGCGCTCGAACCGCAGAAGTTTCCCGACACGCCCAACCAGCCCGCGTTCGGCTCGGCGCGCGTCGAGCCCGGCAAACCCTATCACCACCGCATGGTCTACCGCGTGTCCGTCGCGCGCTGATCTCGACCCCGATCTTCCAGAAAGCTCCTCATGACCGACACACCAAAGCTCCGCTCGCGCGCGTGGTTCGACAACCCCGAGAACATCGACATGACCGCGCTCTATCTGGAGCGCTATCTGAACTTCGGGCTGTCCCTCGAGGAACTGCGCTCGGGCAAGCCGATCATCGGCATCGCGCAGACCGGTAGCGACCTCTCGCCCTGCAACCGCCACCACCTCGTGCTGGCTGAGCGCCTCCGCGAAGGCATTCGTGAAGCCGGCGGCATCGCGCTCGAATTCCCGGTCCATCCGATCCAGGAAACCGGCAAGCGGCCAACCGCCGGGCTCGACCGCAACCTCGCCTATCTCGCGCTGGTCGAGGTACTCTACGGCTATCCGCTCGACGGCGTGGTGCTGACCATCGGTTGCGACAAGACGACGCCCGCCTGCCTGATGGCGGCGGCGACCGTCAACATCCCGGCGATCGCATTGTCGGTCGGGCCGATGCTCAACGGCTGGCACAAGGGCGAGCGGACCGGCTCGGGGACGATCGTGTGGAAGGCGCGCGAACTGCTCGCGACCGGCGCGATCGACGACGAGGGCTTTATCAAGCTCGTCGCCTCGTCAGCGCCCTCGACCGGCTACTGCAACACGATGGGCACTGCGACGACGATGAACAGCCTTGCCGAAGCCCTCGGCATGCAGTTGCCCGGCTCGGCCGCGATCCCCGCGCCGTACCGCGATCGCCAGGAAGTAGCCTACAAGACCGGCAAGCGGATCGTCGACATGGTTTCGGAAGATCTGAAGCCGTCCGACATCCTGACCAAGGAGGCGTTCCACAACGCGATCGTCGTCAATTCGGCGATCGGTGGCTCGACCAACGCACCGATCCACTTGGCCGCGATCGCGCGCCATATCGGTGTCGACCTGCCGATCGACGACTGGCAGACGCACGGCCACAAGGTGCCGCTGATGGTCAACCTCCAGCCAGCAGGCGAATATCTGGGCGAGGATTATTACCACGCCGGCGGCGTGCCCGCGGTGGTCGCCGAACTGATGAAGCAGGGCCTGATCCACGAAGACGCGATGACCGCGAACGGCAAGTCGATCGGCGACAATTGCCGGACCGCGACGATCGAGGACGAGCGCGTCATCCGCCCGTTCGCGACGCCGCTGCTGGAGGATGCCGGCTTCATCGTGTTGCGCGGCAATTTGTTCGATTCGGCGATCATGAAGACCAGCGTGATTTCGCCGGAGTTCCGCGAGCGCTATCTATCCAACCCGGACGATCTGGAGGCATTCGAGGGCCCCGCGGTCGTGTTTGACGGCCCCGAGGATTATCACCACCGGATCGACGACCCCTCGCTCGGGATCACCACCGACACGCTGCTGTTCATGCGTGGCGCGGGGCCGATCGGCTATCCGGGTGCGGCCGAAGTCGTGAACATGCGGCCGCCGGCGTATCTGATCCGCGAGGGGGTGCATGCCCTCCCCTGCATCGGCGATGGTCGCCAGTCGGGGACGTCGGGGTCGCCGTCGATCCTGAACGCCTCGCCTGAGGCGGCCGCCATGGGTGGGCTCGCGCTGATCCGGACCGGTGACCGGGTTCGCATCGATCTCGCCAAGGGATCGGCCAATGTGCTGATCTCCGACGAGGACCTCGCCGAGCGCCGCCGTGCGCTGACCGAAGCAGGTGGCTATGCCTATCCGCGTTCGCAGACGCCGTGGCAGGAAATCCAGCGCGCGACCGTCGGCCAGATGGAAACCGGTGCAATCCTCGAGGGTGCCGAGAAGTACCAGCGGATCGCGCAGACGATGGGCCTACCGCGCGACAATCACTGAGGCGCAGGCAGCATCGCCCTCCCGTGGGAGGGCGATGCTGCACACGGCCTACCGCTGGCGACGTACCGCCGGACTATCGGACGGCGCCGTCGGTACGACGCCCTTCGGCGCGGCACTCAATCGCCGGATCAGATCGGTCTCGGCCTGCCGATACGGCGTGCCGTCATTCCGGAAGACCTCGTGAAACCAGATTGTCGGCTCGGCCAGCACGTACGGCTTCTGCCAACTGTCCCAGGGTAGGCGCGTCTGCGTCTTTCCATCGACGAACCCCCAGTTGATCATGCCGACATTGTAGCGCTTGCCGATCGGCAGCGAACCGTCGAAGGTCGAGCCGTTGCCGCGCGCCATATACTCCGTGCAGATGATCGGGCGATTATAGGCGAGCAGCTGTTTGATCCGTCGCTCGAACGTCTCGGGCCAGCTATAATCGTGGAACGTCACCACATCCGATTGCGCGAGCTGGAGCTTCTCCATTGGCGAGGTCTTGCCGCCCGGCGTCCAATCGTCGCCGATCCACACCCCCGAGGTCAGCGGCTGCGTCGGATCGGCATCGCGTGCCCAGTTGAACACCTGCGCCAGCAGCGCGCGGACCAGCGGCTCCTTGCCCTCCTGCCCCTTATATTGATCGGCACCATTGTCGGGTTCGTTCCAGACGTCCCAGCCGAGGATTCGGTCGTCCTTGGCAAACGCGCCGATCACGCCCTGCACATACGCCTTGTAGCCGGGATAGCGCGTGCGATCGCGCAGGCCCGGCATGCCAGGTCCCTGCACCCAGCCCGAGTTATGCACGCCGGGGATCGGCGGATGCTGTGGCCCGAGTTTCGGATCGGGATCCCAGCAACTGTCGAACAGCACGAACAATGGCTTGATCTTGCGCGCCTTTGCCATCGTCAGGAATGCGTCGATCCGTTGCTTGAAGCCTTCCGGATCCTGCTGCCAGAGCTGATCGTGGAGAAACACGCGCATCGTGTTCATGCCGATGCCCTGCGCAAGACCGAGTTCGTAATCGATCCGCTTGGGATCCCAGGTCGTGCCCTGCCACATTTCGAGCTGGTTGATCGCGGTCGCAGGCGCGTAGTTGGCGCCCACCAGCCAGGGCTGTGCCGCGTACCAGGTTTTCGCCTGTGTCTCGGTCCAGCGTACCCGGGCTTCAGCCGGACTCGCGGCTAACGCGGCGGTGGTGAGCAAGACGAGATAAAGCGATTTTCCAGCAGCCGCGGTTCTTCCGGTCCGACAAACCTGCGTCAACTTTGGGGCTATCCGCGCTAAATTGCCATGTTGCACTGGCGTTCCTCTCCTGTTCAACGGTTCCGCCGCTCGCCGTTTCGACGATACGCAGAGTCACCGCGGTGCTGTTTCCGCATCCACGGCAACCTTAGCGGGCCGTGCCGCGGATCAACAAGGCCCCGCAAAGATTCTGCCATTCTTGTCCTACAAAACAATTGATTACGCAGCTTGATCGTTTTAGCGTGATCCCAAGTCGCATGGAGAACCATCGACACTTAGGGGGAGAGAGATATGAACACGAAAGCACGCCTGTGCGCATCCGTAGCCGCCATCACGCTGGCGACCGTGACGCCGGCAACCGCACAAACTTCCGACAATTCGACGGTAAAGACCAAGGTCGGCGGCCAAGACCTGCCTAAGCCGACTACGGCTTCGGACCAGAATGCCAATCCCGCCGCACCGCAGCCTTCACTTCAGGAAAGCCCGGCCGAGGGCGACGGCGAGATCGTCGTTACCGGCCTGCGTCGCAGCCTCGAGTCGGCGCAAGCGATCAAACGCAATTCGGATGGCATCGTCGATGCGATCGTCGCCGAGGACATCGGCAAGTTGCCGGATACGTTCGCGTCGTCCGCGCTCGCGCGCGTGTCGGGCGTGCAGGTGACGCGCGGTGGCGGCGAGTCGGCAGGCGTCACGGTGCGCGGACTGCCCGATCTCAGCACCACCTATAACGGCCGCGAGATATTCACGGCCGAAGGCCGTTTCGTCCAGATCCAGGATTTTCCCGCTGGCACCGTTGCTGCGCTCGAAGTCTATAAATCTGGCACCGCCAACCTGATCGAGGGCGGCATCGGCGGCCAGGTCAACGTCCGCGGCCGCCGGCCATTCGACTTCAACGGCTTTGAAGTATCGGGGTCGGCCAACGGCGTTGCATGGGAACAATCGGGCAAGACGTCATGGAACGGAAACCTGTTGATCAGCGATCGCTGGGATACCGGCATCGGCGAGATGGGCCTGCTCTTGAACGGCTCGTTCGTCGGTATCGACTTCCTCGATTCGACACGCGAACAGTCGCTCGTGATCGGCACGACCAGCGCCGCGCAGGGCACGGCGCCAGGCATCCGCTATCCAGACGCGCAAGGGCTGTTCTACGGTGGCGGCCATCGCTGGCGCCCGTCGGCCAACGCCGCGTTCCAGTGGAAGCCGACGCCCGAACTCGAGATCTACGCGGATGGCCTGTTCCAGGGGTTCCGCAGCGAAGACACCAACCGCTACATGTTCGTGCCGATCTTCGGCGACATTCGCCTGAGCAACGTCGTCACGAACCCCGACCACCCCAGCCAGGCGCAGAGCTTCACCGTCAGCAACGCCGTCGCACCCGATGGCTATTCAGGCTCGTTCCACGGCAAGACCGACACGTATCAGGCAGGCGGCGGCGCAATCTGGAAGCATGACAAGCTGCAGATTTCGGCGGATATCGCTTACACCGACAGCAAATACACCGCCGACCTCGTCAACATAGACAACACCTTTGCCAGCTCGCCGGTGCGCAACGTGAGCTTCGATGCCGGCAAGGATGGTGGCCCGAGCTTCGATTTCGTCAATTTCGACGTTACCAACCCTGCCAACTTCCTCAGTCGCGGCTTCTATCAGGAGTTGCTGGTGGTCAGCGGCAAGGACGTCCAGACCCGCGCCGACGTTCAATATGATGTCGGCGAAGGCTTCTTGCGGCGCATCCAGTTCGGCGTGCGCTACAACGATCGCGATGCAACGCGGGATCGTGGGACGGACTATCGGTACAATCTCCCCGCGGGCATTCCTCTGTCCAGCGTCCCGGTCGGGCTGGAATCGACCAACGCCGGCTTCAATTATAACAGCGTGTTCCCGGTGCGGACCTTCGTCGCAGCCTCGTCGGATAGTGTTCGCCAGAATCTTCCGCAGTTGCGCACCTTCTACGGTGCCCCGGCAGGAACTCCGGTCTTCAACCCAACCGAGAATTTCGTCGCGAACGAGAAGGCCTATGCCGCCTACGGTCAGGTCAAGTATGGCTTCGACCTCGGCAGCATCACGGTAGATGGGCTCGTTGGCGTTCGGGCGATCAAGACCAAGACTCAGATCGCCGGCTTCAACCGCGTCCTGACCGCGAACAGCGAAAGCTTCGTGCCGACCACGCAGGCAAAGGACTATACTGATTATCTGCCCAACGTCAGCGCCCGCGTCGGGCTAAGTGACGAACTTCAGCTTCGGCTCGCCTATACGCAGACGCGAACGCGGCCCAATTTTCTATCGCTCAACCCGACGTTGACGATCGATCCGCTGCGAAGCGACAACACGCCGATCGTCAACAACAACGGCACCATCACGCAGACCTACCGGACTGCGAACGGCGGCAACCCAAACCTTACTCCGCTGACTTCCAACAATTACGATGCGAGCCTGGAATATTACTTCTCGCGCAGTGGGTCGCTGACGGGCGCTATCTTCCGTCGGGATGCGCAAGGGTTCATCTTCAACAGCCTGACGCTGGTGACCGATCCGGTCTACGGCCTTTTGCAGATCAATCAGCCGGTGAACTCGGGCAATACACGCTTCCAGGGCGCCGAAGTGTCGTTCTCGAGCTTTCTCGACATCGATGGCCTGCCCGATTGGGCGAAGGGCTTCGGTCTTCAGGCCAACGGCACGTACGTCGACTCGAAGGGCGATCTGTCGCCGGACTTCAACCGCCTGCTTGGTAACCGCCGCGTGCCGTTCAACGGCGTGTCCAAATGGACGTACAACGTGGTCGCGCTGTACGAACGGCCGTTCTTCTCGGCACGGCTCGCCTATAATTATCGCTCGCGGTTCGTCAGCTTCTACAGCCAGGAGAACCTCGACGTCGATCCGGCCAACGTCGCGGATCGTCGCGTGCGCGGTACGTATGAAAAGGGTCGCGGGCAGCTGGACTTCTCGACCACCGTCACGCCGATCCCCAGCGTCACGCTGGCGTTCGACATCGTCAACCTTCTCGGCAATCCGCTGCAACGCGAGCGCCAGTATGACGATGCCGGAGATACCTATGCACGGCAGATCATCTACCTAGAGCGCACGTATTCGCTCGGCGTACGGTTTCGGTTCTGACCTGACATAGCGAGCATAGGAGATACAATCATGCGAATGACTTTCCTCGCCGCGTTGGGGCTGACCGCGCTTGTGATGACCCCGGTCATGGCGGCGGCCGATACCGCGGGCATGGCGGATCGGATCGTCAACGATCCGCGGGTGGAGGCGCTCAATCCGTACGGATTGCGGCTTCCTCCCGCGGTCCGCGCCGACAAGACCGTCCAGTTCGGCAAGGCGTTGCGCGTGCCGTTGAAGGGCCATGCCGATTTCTGGAGGGTTGGCGTGACCACGCCCGTATTGAAGCCGGTCAGGAAGGGGGACCAGATCGTCATCGCTTTCTGGGCGCGTGCGGAGGAGACGGAGAACGGCGCACCCGGCAAGATCGGGCGCGTTCAGCTGGAGGCGACGCCGGTCGTCCGGGCGATCTTCGAGCAACCGTTCGAGGTGAGCCCGACTTGGAAGATGTATCAACTGAAGGGGGTAGCGGACCAGGATTATGCCCCGCGGCAACTCAATGCGGCGTTGCACCTGGACTCCGCCAAGCAGGTACTCGATGTCGGGCCGGTGTTCGTGCTGGACTATGGGCAGCCGGCGCAGTGACGCGCTGGTCGGGAAAGCGATGGATCGCGAGCGCGGTCGGCGTCGCGCTCGTCGTTGCCACCGCGGCGATCGCCCGCAACCCGGTGTTCCAGGGCGCCGACCCGCATGCGATGATGATCGACGGCGAGATGTGGATCTTCCCGACCGGCGGCCCGGGCGGAAGCTGGGCCGCGGACCGGTTTGGTGCCTTTTCGTCGCGTGATCTGAAAACCTGGACCAGCCGCGGCGAGATCCTGCGCCGCGATCAGATCCGCTGGATCGGCGACGACGGCGCGAAGGCGCATTTCCTATGGGCGCCGGGCGTCGCGACGCGGGGCGGCAAATGGTATCTCTATTATTCGGTAGGGCCGCAGAACCCGACACCGAGCCGGATCGGCGTTGCCGTTGCGGACGCACCGCAGGGCCCGTACCGCGACAGCGGGCGGCCGCTGGTGACCGGCGGTCGTCAGGCGAACGGGGAATTCGAGGCGATCGACCCGATGGCGTTCATCGACCCGCGTTCCGGCAAGGCCTATCTCTACGCCGGCGGCAGCGCGGGCGCGAAGTTGCGTGTCTGGGAACTCGGCCGCGACATGGTCAGTCTTGCGCGCGAAGTCCCGATAGACCAGCCGCCCAATTTCACCGAAGGCGCGTTCATGCACGAGCGGAACGGGGTCTATTATCTCTCGTACAGCCATGGTCACTGGAACCGCCCCGATTACTCGGTCCATTATGCGACGGCGCCCTCCCCTGTCGGTCCGTGGCGCTACCGTGGGGAGATCCTCAAAAGCGACGCGTCACATCAGGGTCCGGGCCATCACAGCTTCGTCCGCACGCCGACGGGTGACTGGCTCATCATATACCATCGCTGGGATCAGCCGCCTGGTGCCGTGCCGCTGAAGGGCGAGCGCAACGTAGCGATCGATCGTGTTCGCTACGGCGCCAACGGTACTATCCTGCCGATCGTCATGAGCGATGGCGAAGCAGCGCCGACCTTTCCCCGTACGAACGCAAGCCGCCGGTAGGCCGTTACCGGGGAGACGGGACACGACACCCGCTTGCCGCAAGTCGGCCAAGCGTTAAGCAGGGGACAACCGCTGTTCTGCCGGAGCCCCCGATGCGTCTTACCGTCACCGCCGCCCTTCTCCTCGCGACCGCCGTGCCTGCGTCCGCGCAGACGCTTCACCAATATGGTGGGCTAGCGCTGTCGCCTGCGGGCGATCGTACCGCGACCATTGAAAGCAGCGGCGCGCACGGTGTCATAACCCTCCGCAACGTCACCGACGGGCGCGTGCTGCGGACCATCGATCCGTGCGCGACGTGCAGCTATGCGGGGCTGACCTTCGCGCCGAATGGCGACCTGGTATTCCTGGTCCGCGACACCGCGGCGGGCAACGTCCGGCTGACCTATGCCGACGCCAAGACGACGCGCACCGTCGCGACCATAGCCGGTATCGCGCAGACTCCGCGCGTGTCGCCCGACGGCAAGCGGATCGCGCTGCTGGTGACGCTCGGTGCCGCCAAGGAATCGGGCGCGACGCAGGCCGGTGTCCGGATGATCGGCGAGATCGGCGAGAAGAGCGACGAGCAACGCCTCGCAGTGTTCGACATCGCCAAGGCGACGACGACGGTGACGCCGCTCTCGCCTGCGGGTCGCTACGTCTACGAGTATGACTGGACGCCCGATGGCCGCGGGTTCGTCGCGACGACCGCGCTCGGCAATGGCGACAACAACTGGTGGGTGGCGACGCTCGACGCGATCGACGCGCAGACCGGCGCGGTCCGCTCGATCGCCAAACCTACGACACAGATCAACCAGCCGCGGGTGTCGCCCGATGGCCGCACCGTCGCCTATGTCGGCGGCCTGATGAGCGATTTCGGATCGATCGGCGGCGACGTCTTTACGGTCGGACTGGAGGGCGGCACCCCGCGCAACGTCACCGCCGGTGCCAAGTCCACGGTGACGACGATCGCCTGGACCCGCGGTGGTCTGCGCACCGTGACGCTGGCCGGCGACCAGATGCAGTTCGGCACGCTCACGCCCGGCCAGTCGGTCGCGCCGGGGTTTGCCAAACCGGCAAGCTCGAGCGCAGGCGACGGCCGCGCGGTGTTCTCCGCGGACGGACGGATCGCCGCCGCGGTGGTACAAGATTACGAACATGCGCCGGCGATCTACGCAGGTCCGCTCACCCCCCAGGGACAGGGCGTGAAGCAGATCACGCACGACAACGACGCGATGCCCGCGCTCGCCGCCGCACGGAGCATCAGCTGGAAGAACGAGGGCTTCGACGTCCAGGGCTGGCTGCTCGCGCCCCGCCCCACCTCGGGCACCGCGCCGGCCGGCAAGGCGCCGATGATCACGATCGTCCACGGCGGCCCGTCGGCTGCCTCGACGCCTAGCTATCTCTATCCGACGTCGCTCAACGCTGCGCTGGTCAAGGCGGGCTATTACGTATTCCTGCCCAATCCGCGCGGCAGCTACGGCCAGGGCGAGGCATTCACCGCCGCGAATAAGCGCGACTTCGGGGGTGGCGACCTGCGCGACGTGCTGGCCGGCGTCGATGCGGTCGAGCGCGTCGCCCCGGTCGACGACAAGCGCCTCGGCCTTGGCGGGTGCAGCTATGGCGGGTTCATGGCGATGTGGGCCAACACGCAGACCAACCGCTTCAAGGGCATCGTCGCGGGGGCCGGCCTGTCGAACTGGGTCAGCTATTACGGCACCAACGGCATCGACCAGTGGCTGCTGCCGTTCTTCGGCAAGTCGATGTACGACGACATGAAGGCGTATGAGGACGTCTCCGCGATCTATCACGCGAAGACCGCCCGGACGCCGACGTTCATCTATGTCGGCGAGCGCGATATCGAGGTGCCGCCGACCCAGTCGATCGAATGGTGGCACGCGCTGAAGGATCAGAACGTCCCCGTCAGCCTCGTGATCTATCCTGACGCCGGACACTGCGTGACGGGCCCCGAACAGTCGGCTGACGTCCGCCAACGATCAATCGCGTGGTTCGACAAATACGTAAAGAACGCGAAGTAGCGTCTGGGCGGCCGGGGGGCTTCGGGCTAGGCAGGCACATGCCGCAGAACCGTTACTATCAGGGTCCCCCGTCCGACCATTTCGATGGTCTCCGGTTCTTCAATCCTGGGCAGGCGCCGACCGATCGCGGCCTGAAAGACGTGCTGCGGTGGAAGCTGGCGCGCGGCGTCGTGAAATGGCCGCGCTCGGTGCCAGTCACGCCGGCCAAGCCCGCCCCGTGCGTCGATGGGATCCGTGTCACGATGATCGGGCATGCGTCGCTGCTGATCCAGGTGGCCGGGCTCAACATCCTGACCGACCCGATCTGGTCGGAGCGCGCGAGCCCGATCTCGTTCGCCGGACCAAAGCGCGTCGCGGCGCCCGGTATCGCCTTCGACGACCTGCCGCCGATCGACGTCGTCCTCATCAGCCATTGCCACTACGATCATTTCGACGTCGCCACTTTGCGCAGGCTTCAGGCCGCGCACGCGCCCCTGTTCGTGCTGCCGCTCGGCAACGATACGATTCTGCGCGCCGCTGTCCCCGACGCCCGGTGCGTGGTCGGCGACTGGTGGGATCGCCTGCCGATCGCGGGCGGCATCGCCACCACGATCACCCCCGCCTATCACTGGGCGAATCGCTGGCCGAGCGACGTCCGGATGGCGCTATGGGCAGGGCACTGGCTCGACACGCCCGCCGGAGCGATCTGGTTTGCGGGCGATACCGCGTACGGCAGTGGCGCGATCTTCGGCCAGATCCGCGAGCGTCTCGGCGCGCCCGACGTCGCGCTGATCCCGATTGGCGCCTACGCCCCGCGCTGGTTCATGGCCGGGCAGCATGTCGATCCCGCCGAGGCGGTGCGGATCTTCGACGAGGTCGACGCGAAACAGGCGCTCGGCATCCATTGGGGGACGTTCCAGCTGACCGACGAAGCGCGCGACGCGCCGCGAATCGCACTGGCCGAGGCGCTATCCGCTGCGTCAATCTCGCCCGATCGGTTCATCGCAGCCCCACCCGGCGGCGTGTTCGATTTCGCTTGATCGATCGTAGGGCAGCCTCGCAAACTACCGGACTGGAGGGTTCCGCCGGGTAGCCTTTTAGTATGCAGCTATCAGCGTTACCGCGCCGCCAAGGCCATCTCGCTATTGCGACGTTCCGAGGCTGCCAGCGTCCTAGTCAACAGCGCCACCAGCGCATCGTCGTCGTCCAGCACGTTCAGCCCCTCGCGCGTCGACCCGCCCGGACTCGCTACCCGATCGGCGAGGACGGCTGGCGAGACCTCGGCCTCCGCGGCCATGATCGCCGATCCTTCCAACGTCGCGATCGCCAACCGCGCCGCCTGGTCCACCGGCAGCCCGAGCGCTGCACCCGCCCTGGCGAGCGCATCGGCGAATCGGAACACGAACCCGGGGCCGGATCCGGCAAGCGCAGTCACAGCATCGAAATGCGCTTCGTCGGCGATCCATTCGTAATGACCGAGCGGCGCTGCGAACGCTTCCGCCGCCGCGGTCGCCTCTTCCGCCGCCCCAGCGGTGTAGAGCGACGTCACGCCCTTGCCGATCGCCACCGGAAGGTTGGGCATCGCGCGGACGATCGTGTCAGCCGCGAACCGCTGGGAGAGCGCCGCGTGGTCGACACCGGCGAGGATCGACAGGAGCAGCTGCGGCTTGCCTCGCATGGGCGCCAGCAAAGCCTGCGCGGCATCGATCTGTTGCGGCTTCAGCGCTAGCATCACAGTTGCCGGGGCGTCTTCGTCGGGAAGCGCGGTCAGCGAACGGACACCTTCGGGCGCCCCCTGCCCGCTCCGCGTGATCACCGTAACGGTCGCCGGCTCGAGCCCGGCGGCGATCCACCGCCGCAGCATCACGCCGCCCATGTTGCCGCAGCCGATCAGCCACAGCAGACCTGTCGGAAAGCTCATGCCTCGCCGTGCGTTTCGATCAGTGCGGCGGCGATCGCTTCCTTGGGGCTCTTCCCACCCCACAGCACGAACTGGAACACGGGATAGAAGCGCTCGCACTCCTCGATTGCCGATTCGACCAGCAGTTCCGCCGCATCGAGCGACATCGTACCGTCATCGCCGCCGTCGACCATCGCCGCGTGCCGGAACAGCAATATGCCGCTCGACGACCACAGCTCGAAATGGCCGATCCAGAGTTGTTCGTTGACCAGCCCGATCGTCTCGTACACCGCCTGGCGCCGCTCGTCGGGCACCTTGATGTCGGGAAAAGCTAGGAATTGCAGGACGCTATCGTCTTCGCGCCACAGCGCGCGCAGTTCGTAGGTCGCCCAGCTTCCCTTGACGGTCGCGACGATCTCGTCGTCGTGACGCTCATGCTCCCAGCCATGCGCAGCGTAATAGCTCTCGAGCATGTCGATCGGGGCGGCGTCTTCGTGGTCGTGGTCGGCGTGTTCAAGCATCATAGGGTCCTGGCGGTCCTTATCGCACGACAAAGGGTGCCGAGGCAAAAACGCCCCGACAACCCCATCGGCCCCAATTCTGCGGAAAACTGTGGAAAAGTCAGTCGACCGACGCCCCGAGCGGTGCATTTACGGTCGACTGCGCCGCGAACTTTGCTTCGAGCGCGTCGAGCCGAGCCTTCAACGCGTCGTTCTCGTCGCGTGCGGCCGATGCCATCGCCTTCACGGCGTCGAACTCTTCGCGGCTGACGAAGTCGAGCCCGCCGAGCCATTCGCGCGCGCGTTCCCGCGCACCGGAACCGGCTTCGCGACCGACGCCCGCAAGCGTACCGGCAGCACCGTTCAAGACCTTGACGATATCGTCGAACACGCGGTTTTCGGACTGCATTGCTTCAAAATCCCAAGACTGTCGCAGTGACTGTTACAGTGACTGCTGCGTCACAGCATTTGGGACGTATGCGGCGCGGGTGCAAGGGTTTCGGCATCCGGGTTCAACTGCCCGATGCTGAACGCGAGCACGCCTGCGAAGCTGATCCAGACCATGTACGGCACCATCAGCCACGCCGCGGCGGGGCGGATGCGCGCGAATACAAAGGTCGCGGCGATCGACAGCACCAGCATCGCGACGATCACGAGTACCGACAGTCCGATCCTGTGCGCGCCGAAGAACATCGGTGTCCAGACGAGGTTGAGCAGGAACTGGCCGACGAACAAGGCGACGGCCAGCCCGCGCAACCGAGCGCCACGCGCGTTGAGGATCATCGCGAGCGCCAGCCCGATCATGATATAGAGCGTGGTCCACACGACCGGAAATACCCAGCCCGGCGGGTTCAGCGCGGGCTTGGCGAGCGCCATGTACCAGGCATTCTCGCTGCCGACGCTGACGGATCGGCCGGACAGGAAGCCGAGCAACAGGATCAGGGGCACGGTCACGACCGCCCAGCGGAGGAACGACATCCTCAACTGGCCCTTCGAAGCGATACCGCCCACACAAATCCTTCCGCCTCTACGCGCGTTCGTCCTGGCGCGCATTTTGCGATCGGTAAACCGAGTTTGGTGGATAATCGTTCCGCTAGTGGTTCATTCCGGCACGCTACCTCCCCACGCCGTCATCCTGACGAAGTCAGTATCCAGGATACCGAGCGCGCCCCGCGTGGCGCTGAGGCCTGACTTTCGTCAGGATGACGGGGGCGTTTCGGGCACGTCCGACGCAGACTGATCCACCGTCGAACTCTCGCCATGCAAAGCAGCAATCAGGAACTCGACATTACCCTCCGGCCCCGTGATCGGGCTCTCGACCACGCCGACCACGCTCCACCCCTGTCCCGTCAACCACGCCGCGACCTCGTCGCAGACGCGCTGGTGGATCGCGGTATCGCGGACGACACCACCCTTCCCCACTTCGCCGCGCCCCGCCTCGAACTGCGGCTTCACCAACGCCATCAGCCGCGCGTCGGGCTTGGCGAAGGACATCGGCCGCTCCAGCACCTTGGCCAAGCCGATGAAGCTCGCATCGCAGACGATCAGGTCGACCGGCTCGGGAATATGCGCGGGCGTCAGGATACGCGCGCTGGTCTGTTCGTGGACGACGACGCGCTCATCCTGCCGCAGCGACCAGGCAAGCTGGTTGGTCCCGCTGTCGACCGCGTAGACCTTCGCCGCGCCGTTCTTGAGCATGACGTCGGTAAAGCCGCCGGTCGACGAGCCGACGTCGATTGCGACCGCGCCGGTCACGTCCCAGCCGAAATGGGCAAGGCCGTGCGCCAGCTTGATCCCGCCGCGCGAAACCCAGGGATGATCGCGACCGCGCACATCGAGTTGCACGTCGTCCGCGAGCGTCTGCCCTGGCTTGTCGACCTTCTTCGTCCCCGCGAACACGAGGCCCGCCATGATCAGCGCCTGCGCGCGCGTCCGCGACTCGACGAGGCCTCTGTCGACCAGCATCTGGTCCGCGCGTATCTTCACCATCGCGTGCGTATCGCCGCCTGATCCGATTGCCGCAAGCTGCCTTCCTTTCGCCGCAATGCCATTGCCTACCGAACGAGTAGGATTATCTTGAGGGCATGGGATCGTGACCGGATGGCGTGCCCTAAAGCGTCCTTCGGCCACGCTCCCGACCTCGAAGAACGAGGTTTTGGAGAAGGAGAAGCGCTGTGGGTAGTTTCGCACCGTATGATTCCGTCCAGCCAACGATCCTGACCGTGCCCGGCCTTGGTGGATCGGGTCCTTCGCACTGGCAGACGTTATGGGAAGAGGCGCGGCCCGACACGGTGCGCGTCGAACTCGGCATGTGGAACACGCCGCACCGCAACGCCTGGGTGACGCGTCTCGACGAAGCGATCCGGCAGGCGCAGGCGCCGGTAATCCTCGCCGCGCACAGCCTCGGGTGCCTCGCAGTGGCATGGTGGGCCGAACTGAGCCCGCAGCCTTATGGGTGGCCCGTGGCAGGCGCGCTTCTCGTGGCGCCGGCGGACGTAGATCGCGGCGGCGCACAGGCCGAACTGAAAGGCTTCTCGCCGACTCCGCGAACCCCCTTGCCGTTCCCGTCGATCGTGGTGGCGAGCAGCGACGATCCCTGGGTCACGCCCGAGCGCGCGCACAGCATGGCGGCGGACTGGGGCAGCCACTTTGTCGACGCCGGGCCGCAGGGGCATCTGAATGCCGCGAGCGGGATCGGTTGGTGGCGCGAAGGGCAGGATTTGCTGGAGCGCGTCATCGCGGCAAGTGGCGATGGTCGGGGGCAGGCTTTGCCGCCGAGCAAGGCGCGGTCGATCCTTGCGGTAAGCGCAACCGATGCCGCGCAGACACATTATTTGGGGGGGTGATGTCGCCCACCTGACTATACCACCCCGGCGAAGGCCGGGGCCCAATTGGTGAGGTCACAGTAACGAAGCACCGCGCTCCGTTACCAACGTCTCCCAATTGGTCCCCGGCCTTCGCCGGGGTGGTGGCTGCTACCAAAGTCCGCTTACGAAATCCGCGTACCATCCTCGTCGAACAACTCAGGGTTCGCCGCCTGCTCGGCCTTCGCCGCAGCCAGCCCACCCCGCATCCGCCGCCACATCGCAATATTCAACGACACCATCACGACCACCGCCAGCGCAATGATCACAAGACCCTTGGTCGGCCCGGTCATGCGCGCGCTTCGGCAACCCCGCCCGAATTGTGACGGAGCGCCTTGAGCACGGTATCCACCAGCGCGGTCGCATCGAGGCCGGCTTCGGCATACTGGACTTCGGGCTTGTCCTGGTCCTGATACACGTCGGGCAGACGCAACGTACGCAGCTTGAGCCCACCGTCGATCAAGCCCTCGTCAGACGCCATCGTCAACACATGCGCGCCGAAGCCACCGACCGAATTCTCCTCGATCGTCACCGCAACTTCGTGCGTCGTAAGCAGCTTACGGATCAGGTCGACGTCGAGCGGCTTGGCAAAGCGTAGATCGGCGACTGTCGTGCTCAATCCCTTGGCTTCGAGAACCTCCGCGGCCTTGAGCGCTTCTTCGAGACGCGTGCCGAGCGACAGGATCGCGATCTTCTTGCCCTCGCGCACGACGCGACCCTTGCCGATCTCCAGCAGTTGCGGAGTCTCTGGGAGCGCAACGCCGGTACCGTTGCCGCGCGGATAGCGCACCGCGATCGGGCCCGTGTCGTACTGCGCCGCGGTGTGCGTCATGTGGACGAGTTCCGCCTCGTCCGCCGCCGCCATCACGACGAAATTCGGCAGCGTCGCGAGGTAGGTGACATCGAACGATCCGGCGTGAGTCGCACCGTCCGCGCCGACCAGGCCCGCACGGTCGATCGCGAAACGGACCGGCAGGTTCTGGATCGCCACGTCATGAACGACTTGGTCGTACGCGCGCTGGAGGAACGTCGAGTAGATCGCGCAGAACGGTCGCATCCCCTGCGCGGCAAGCCCGGCCGCGAAGGTGACGCCGTGCTGCTCGGCAATGCCGACGTCAAAGAACCGGTCGGGATACGCCTTGGCGAACGCGTCGAGCCCGGTGCCCGACGGCATCGCCGCAGTGATCGCGCAGATCCGCGGGTCCTTCGCAGCCTCGGCGACGAGCTGCGCGCCGAACACGTTCTGGTATTGCGGCGGACCCGGCGGCGCCTTGGTCTGGACGCCGGAGATCACGTCGAACTTCTGGACGCCGTGATACTTGTCCGCGGCAGCCTCGGCGGGGCCGTAGCCCTTGCCCTTCTTGGTGACGACGTGAACGAGGATCGGACCTTCCTCGGCATCGCGGACATTCTCGAGCACCGGGATCAGGTGTTCGAGATTGTGCCCGTCGATCGGGCCGACATAATAGAAGCCGAGTTCCTCGAACAGCGTGCCGCCCATCGTCATGCCCCGCGCGAACTCGTCGGTCTTGCGCATCCCGCTGGCGATCGGCCGTGGCAGCCGCTTGGCGAGTTTACGCGCGAGATCGCGGAAGCCGAGGAACTCGCGGCTCGACACGATTCGGCTAAGATAGGCCGACAATCCGCCGACCGGCGGCGCGATCGACATGTCGTTGTCGTTGAGGATCACGACGAGGCGGTTTCCCGCCTGCGCGGCGTTGTTCATCGCCTCGTACGCCATGCCAGCGGACATCGCGCCGTCGCCGATCACCGCGATGCCCTTGCCAGGCGTCCCCGCGATCTTGTTGGCGATCGCAAAGCCGAGCGCGGCCGAGATCGAGGTCGACGAATGCGCCGCGCCGAACGGATCGTATTCGCTCTCGCTACGCTTGGTGAAGCCGCTGAGGCCGCCGCCCTGGCGCAGCGTGCGGATCCGATCGCGGCGTCCGGTGAGAATCTTGTGCGGATAACACTGGTGGCCGACGTCCCAGACGAGGCGATCGCGCGGGGTATCGAAGACATAGTGGATCGCGGTGGTCAGCTCGACCACGCCGAGGCCCGAGCCGAGATGCCCGCCGGTGGTGCCGACCGCGGAAATCGTCTCGGTACGCAGTTCGTCGGCGAGTTGGCGGAGCTGGTCCGGGCGCAGCTTGCGGAGGTCGTCGGGCGTCGAAACGGTGTCGAGCAGCGGTGTCGAGGGAAGGTCGGCCATCGGACGGGCTTAATGCAGCGCGCGTATCGTGTCGATTGTTACCGTGTCCTGCGCTAGCATTCGCACTGGAATCGCTCGGAAAGTGCACAATTATGAACTTTACGCACCGTGTGGCCGGTGAGGCGGATATCCCGGCGATCGCCGCGCTGATGGCACGCGCAATCGGCGCGTTACAGGGGGACTTCCTCACACCGGCACAGGTCGAGGCGAGTCGGGCGGTGATGGGACTCGATACGCAATTGATCGCGGACGGGACATATCTGCTGGTCGAGGCGGAGGGTCGGCTGGCCGGATGTGGCGGGTGGAGTCGGCGCGCGACGCTGTATGGGGGCGATCACAGCACGGCGTTGCGCGATGCGGCGTTACTCGATCCTATGCGCGACGCCGCGCGGATTCGCGCGATGTATACCGACCCGGACTTTACGCGGCGGGGTGTCGGGAGGCTGGTGTTGTCGGTCTGCGAGGCGGCAGCGCGAGAGGCCGGATTTGCGCAGGCGGAGATGATGGCAACGCTGGCCGGAGAGCCGCTGTACCGCGCCTGCGGGTATCTGCCGATCGAGCGGATCGAAACTCCGGGAGACGTGCCGGTGCCGATGATCCGGATGGGGAAGGATCTGGGCAGAAGCTGATCCTCCCCCGCCAGGGGGAGGTGGCACCGAAGGCGACGGAGGGAGAGGACACGGAACAGCGGTTTGCCCTTTCCTCCCCCTCCGTCTGGCAAGCGCCAGCCACCTCCCCCTGGCGGGGGAGGAATAAGCGGTCGAAGCTACTTCGCCTCGCAGTCCGCGCAGCGCCCGCGGACTTCGATCACCGGCCTCACCGGGGAGAAACCCGCCGCCTCAGCCGCGTTCCGCACACCCTTGGTGATCGTGTCGTTATCGAGATGCGTGGTCTGGCCGCACGAGTCGCAGACCAGGAAGATGCAGTCATGCAGGCAATCCGGGTGGGCGTTGGCGACATAGGCGTTCGCGCTCTCGACTCGCCGGGCGAGGTTGGCGCCGACGAACAGATCGAGGATGCGGTACACGCTGTTCGCGGCGACGCGGCGGCCTTCGGCTTTCGAGACGGCCTCGGCGATATCGTAGGCCGATGCCGGCTTCTCGAAGCTGGCGAGCGCAGCGAACACGCTGGCGCGCATCGTCGTCCATTGCTCGCCGGCCTTTTCGAGCGTCGTCTGTGCTGCGACGGTGAGATCGGCGCCTTGCGGTTCGGTGTGGTTGTGAGCGTGCGCCATGCTGAGTGAAGTAGGATGCCGGAGGGGTTCCAGCAACCCGCTCATCTTTCCGCGCGGCGGTTGAGATCGTGGCCGAATGCGAGCAGGCCGACGCCGACGATCGTCCACAACGTCTCGCCGCCACCGCTGTCGTGCGGCAGCGTCATCGCGCCCGCCATGATGCCGAGTCCGAGCGCGCCCATCGCGGCAGGCATCATATAGCCGTGGTTGAGCACGCCGCGCCCGAGCGCGAGCGCGCCGAGGCCGATCGCGATCGTCAGGCCGACTTCGTGGAAGATCGGGTCGAGCAGGAAACCGCCCGCGGTCGACATCAGCGCGACCAGCACGGAGGTCGCTAGGCAATGCACCATGCACAGGCCCGACAGTCCGATCGCATAACGATCGAGACCGGCGAAGCGGTGGGTATGCGTAGCCGAGGGCGTCATCGTTCGTCGGATATAGATGGACGGTTGAAAGGATACAACATTACATTGCAGATTTTCTTGGGGAATTTTGTCCGCGTTTGCCGATCATCCCCACGTTGCTGCCGTCATCCTGACGAAAGTCAGGACCCAGAGCCGTAACCGGCAATGCTTGGTACCCTGGGTCCTGACTTTCGTCCGGATGACGGAGAAGGCCCCCTACCCGCAGCACCTCCAGCAACATGAAGCAACGGCGCACCACGAACCGATGGCGCACCGCCGCGCAAACCACTATCTCATCCCCATGCTTCAACCCAGCGCCGCCTTCCTCAGCAAAGCCCGTCCTCGTTCCGTCGCCCTGTGGCTGTTCACGGTCGCCGGCCTGATCGTTGCGATGGTTGTCATCGGCGGGATCACGCGGCTGACCGAGTCGGGGCTGTCGATCACGCAGTGGAAGCCGATCAGCGGGATCATCCCGCCGCTCAACGACGCGCAATGGCAGGCCGAGTTCGACGCCTACAAGCGCATCCCCGAATACGCCGCGTTCAATGCCGACATGACGGTCGGCGGGTTCAAGGCGATCTTCTTCTGGGAATATCTGCATAGGCTGTGGGGCCGCGTGATCGGTCTCGTCTTCGCGGTGCCGCTGATCTGGTTCGCGGTGCGCAAGCGCATCCCGGTCGGCTATGGCTGGCGGCTGTCGGCGTTGCTGGCGCTCGGCGCGTTCCAGGGCGCGATCGGCTGGTGGATGGTAGCCTCGGGCCTGTCGGTTCGCACCGATGTCAGCCACATCCGACTCGCCGTCCACCTGCTGACCGCGCTGACGATCCTCGCCGGGATTGTGTGGACCGCGCTCGACCTGATGGCGCTGCACCGCAATCCGCTCGCCGCCCCTGCCCGCCTCGCGCCCGTAGCGATCCTCGCGCTGGCGCTGCTGTTCGTCCAGTTGGTCTACGGCGCGTTCACCGCCGGGCTCGACGCCGGCTATGCCTTCGCGAGCTGGCCGCTGATGGGCGACGGGCTGTTCCCTGCCGACGTGCCGATGGTGAACCCCGCCTGGAGCAACGCCGTCGACAACCCGATCGTCGTCCAGTTCATCCACCGCTGGTTCGCGTTTGCGGCCGCCGCCGGACTGATCTGGCTGGCGATCAAAGCGACCAAGACCGGCAGCAGCGCGGGATTCTTCGTCGTCGGACTCGTCACGCTGCAGATCATGCTTGGCATCGCGACGCTGATGACCGGCGTGCAGATCGACGTCGCGGTCGCGCACCAAGGCAACGCCGCACTCCTCCTTATCGCTGCTATGTTCGCCGCGCACGCAGTCGGCACAGCGCCCCGCCTGAAGCAGCGGGTATAATAATACCCGTCAGGAAACCGGCGGAAAGCTTGACTTGAAGCCCCCCTTTCAGCATTAGGCCGGCATTCGCGCTGCGGGGCCTCCCCTTGGTGCGCTCGCATTCAATCTGGAAGGTCTAACGCCCATGAAGGCGCTCATGAAGACCACCAAGTCGGCGAAGCCGGCTGAGGTGGAGAAGCAGTGGCATATCGTCGACGCGGAAGGTCTCGTCGTCGGTCGTGCCGCATCGATCATCGCCAACGTCCTGCGCGGCAAGCACAAGGTGTCGTTCACCCCGCATGTCGATTGCGGTGACAACGTCGTCGTGATCAATGCCGACAAGATCCGCTTCACCGGCAACAAGGCCGCGAAGAAGATTTACTACAAGCACACCGGTTACGCCGGCGGCATCAAGGGCATCACTGCCGCCAAGGTCCTCGACGGCCGCTTCCCGGAGCGCGTTCTCGAAAAGGCTGTCGAGCGCATGATCCCGCGCGGCCCGCTGGGTCGTGAGCAGATGCGCAACCTGCGTATCTTCAAGGGCACCGAGCATCCGCACGAGGCACAGAACCCTGCCGTGCTCGACATCGGCAGCATGAACCGCAAGAACAAGGTGGGCGCATAATGTCCGACAACCGCCAGTCGCTCGCCGATCTCGCGAGCCTGACCAACCAGCCCGCGCCGGCTGCCCCTGCCGAGCAGGCTCTGCCGACCAGCGAAGGCGATATCGCAGCGCCGGTGTCGAACGAGCCCGTCCGCGAGCCGATGCCGCTGCGCGAGCAGATCCTCGACAAGCAGGGCCGCGCCTATGCGACCGGCCGTCGCAAGGACGCCGTCGCACGCGTCTGGGTCAAGCCCGGCACCGGCAAGATCACGATCAACGGTCGTGACCAGGAAGTGTATTTCGCACGTCCGACGCTGCGTCTCGTCATCAACCAGGTGTTCGGGATCACCGAGCGCGAAGGTCAGTACGACGTCGTCTGCACCGTCAAGGGTGGTGGCCTTTCGGGCCAGGCCGGCGCGGTCAAGCACGGCATCAGCCAGGCACTGACCCGCTTCGAGCCGGTGCTGCGCGCATCGGTGAAGGCGGCAGGCTTCCTGACCCGCGACAGCCGCGTCGTCGAGCGCAAGAAGTACGGCAAGGCGAAGGCCCGTCGTAGCTTCCAGTTCTCGAAGCGCTAATCGCGCTTTCAGTATCTGCGTATCAGAAGGGCGGTCCGGCAACGGGCCGCCCTTTCTGGTTTTGGGCCTGCGACTACGCCAACGCTAGTTTGAACGCTCCAACAAAGCCCAGACCCCAACGATCTCCCCTCCCTGGAAGGGAGGGGTCGGGGGTGGGTCGGCCAGCTTGAGCCCCAACGGTCGAAAATGCGGAAGCCGACCCACCCCCAACCCCTCCCTTTTAGGGAGGGGAGCCTGTTGGAGTTGGCGCGCAGCGTGGCTATTGCAGAGGCCACGGCGGTCGAACTTGTCGAACGTGACGCTCCCACCAGATACGAAAGCGCGTCGATGCCGCAGCGGCGCGGCCGTTTCTTGTTCTCCCGCGAAGGCGGGAGCTCAGTCTGGGTCCCCGCCTTCGCGGGGAAACAATCGACGCCTTACCCCAACGCCGCGATGATCTCGTCGAGCGAGGCGTTGCGGATCCCGCGGCGCTCGAACTCGTCGAGCATCGTGGTCCACCATGCGTGAAATCGCTTCAGATCCGCCGCGTCGCGAACGTAAGGCGTGTGACCCGGGACCAGGGACGGCGAGTGGAAGGACAGGTTGAGCAACCGCAGCCCTTCGCCAGCCGCCACCGCGACGGCTTCCAGAGCATCGGCGATCGGCATGTCCTCGGGCGTCAGCGCGATCCGGGACAGCAGGTGCGCGCGTGCGAAGAGGCCCCTGCCCTTTGGAATGCGTCCGAGTGCCCGGTACAAATGCGGGCCAACGCGACGCGCATGGCCCGTGAAGACCGTGGTCAGCGGCAACTCGACGATGTCCTCCGCGCGATAGGCGCCGGCGTCGGCCATCGAGAAGTCGGGGCCTCCGTCAGCACTGTAATCATAGCCCGGACGAACCGAGCTATCGATCCGGTAACCGAGCCTAGCGAGCAGCGCAAAACTGTTGGGACCGATGCCGTAGCGGCCGGCGCGATAGGCGCGCGGAGCTCGGCCGAATGCGGTCGCGATGGCCCGGGTCAGCGTTTCGAGCTTGGCGGCTTCCGATGCGCGCGGCAGGTTGCCGGCGTAACTCGATCCCGGCGGCGCGCTGTCCGGGAACGGCGGATTGACCCAGGCATGGAGCTGCGTGCCGATCTCCGACCGTCCGTCCTCGACGACACGCGACAAGATCGCGACGGCCGCCGGATCGGTAGCGACCGGGTAATCGACCATGCAAGCCAGCGCGACGCCCCGTTCGGCGAACCGGCGATGCGCCTCTGGAAACGCCGCCATCGCCGTCGTCGCGCGATTGCGGCGATCAAGCGGGGCGTTCCAGTCGAATTCCTCTTCGACGTCCACGAAGACGGTGAAGCGCGTGCCGAAATCGTCCGGCCATACCACGCGTTGTGCGTCGGTCGGGCGCGGGGGGCGATACGTCACCGCTGTTCGTCGGCGGTCCGCTCCGCATCGACAGTATCAGCAGCCGGAAGCTGAAGCGTCAGGCGGTCGGCGCCGATCGTCAGGACGCCGCCCAGTTCGACCGCGAGGTTCTGGGCGAGCCGCAACGCGAACCCGGTCCCGAGCAAGGGCGCACCATCGCCGTCGCTCTCATGTTCGGCATCGATGCTCAGCAGGACATCGGTGGCATGCGCGGCGAGCGCAGCGGGTCGGTCGAACTCGATCGTCACGGTATCGGCGACCGGCCGGACGACCACGCCGAGCTGCTCGCCTTTCCGCCCCGCCGAAACCAGCGCAGCGAGCAACCGGCCGATCAACCGCTCGACCGCACGATCGTCGCCGAGAATGTCGCAGTCGCCCGCCGGCATCGCTACGCCCAGGCTCGTGCCACGCAGCGTCGCGAGCGGCTGGAGATCCCGCGCAACCCGGTCGAGCAACGCACGAACCGGCACCGTCGTCGGGCGCAGGTCGAGCGCACGCCCTTCGATCCGCGCGGCAGTATCGAGATCGTCGATCGCCGCGAGCAGGTCGCCCGCCTGCGTGCGGATCGTGGTCGCACGGTCGCGGTAGGTCGGCGAGACCGGACCGAGCAACTGCGTCTCGATCAGCTCCGCGAACCCGGCGATGGCGTTAGTCGGCGTGCGCAGTTCGTGAACGAGCTGGCGGAGCGAGTCGGACACCGGCGACGAGACACGAACCGGCTCGGCCGTCTCGTCCCGCCGTGGCCGTCGCCCCGTTCCGCGGAAACCGATGAATCGGCCCGATGCGTGCTCGAACGCCGGAACGCCCGACAGCCGCCACGATCCGAACGCATCGGATAGGCCGCCTACTTCGAGCCGCGCATCGCTGAACCGCGAGCGTCGGCGGAATGCGCCTGCCGCGACTCCGTCAAGATGCGCCTCGCCTTGTTGCGCGGCATAGGCAAGCGACACGCCGACCAGTGCCGAGCGCGCGACGCCGTCGACCATCCGAATGACGCCTTGCGCGTCGGTCTCGAAGCGGAAGCCCTCGATTTCGGCGGCCGCCGGCGCTGGCGTAGCAGCATCGACGGTGCGGTCGCGATTGAACGCCTCGATGCGCGCGACGAGGTCGGAAATCTCGAACCGGTCCGCCGGCGCCGGTCCAGCCGGCTCGACGACAGTCGGCTCGGTCTCGGCTAGCTTGGCGTGGCGAAACGCCTCGGCAACGAACGGCAGCCCGCGTGCGACCGCGCCGAGCGCCATGAACGGGGTCTCGCTCAGCGGCGCGGCGTATAGGGACAGCTCGGGAATGTCAGCGGGAGCCGGTTCCGGAAGCTTCGCGACCGGGTCATCGCGGACTGGCGCTTTTTCGATCGGCACCGGCTCGGGGGCGATCGGCTCGGGCGCGGCCGGTTCCACCTCCGCCATCTCGATCTCGACTGGCGCTTCGGGTTGCGGCAACACGAAGTCGGTCGGACCGAAGCTCTGCAACCCACGCTGGACCTCGGCGGGCAGATCGCGACGATGACGCAGTACGGATCGGCTCGGCGGTGTCAGTCGCGGGAGAAGCGCAAGCCAATCGTCCGGCTCCAGCGTCGCCGTCCGCAACACCGGCGCGGCGATCGCCAGCACGTCTTCCGCGAAGAACCCGACGAGCCGCGCATCGGGCTTGGCAAACGCCAGCGCCCGCGCACTCGCAGCCCGTACCTCGACCGGCACCGCCTGGCGCAACAGCCGCAACCGCGCGATCGCCGGCTCGTCGACCACCGCACGACCGCGTCCCATCAGGTCGACCAACTGCCGCCATGCCGACTGCGCACCGAAATCGGTGGCCATATCGGCGGCAAGGATCGTCTTCAGGCTATCGTCGAACCGCACATCGTTCCCCGGCTTCAGCGGGCTTAGCACGCTCTCCGTACCGATTCCTTAACGCGCGCGGCGATGCGAAGGAACAACCCATTTTGGTGGGCAACAGCCTTCGTCGCATTGTGGGACAATTGCGTTTCGCCGCAACAATCTTATCGCTATGAAGAATGAATCGCTTGGTTTGCGATGCCCATCAGGAGTTGCGTGAAATGAGTTTTGACCGGATCGATCGGCAGATCCTGTCGCTGTTGCAGGCCGACGGTCGAATGACCAATGTCGACCTCGCCGACCAGGTGGGGCTCACTGCACCGCCGTGCCTCCGCCGTGTCCGCGCACTCGAGGAAGCGGGTGCCATTCGTGGCTATCACGCCGATCTCGATGCCAGCCGCCTGGGCTTCCCGATCACTGTGTTCGCGATGGTGTCGCTGCGCAGCCAGGCCGAGCACGACCTCGCCGCGTTCGAGCATCACATCGCCGACATTCCCGAGATCCGCGAATGCCACATGCTCAACGGCGAGATAGACTTCATCCTGAAGATCGTCGCGGCGGACCTGAAGAGTTTCCAGGAAATCCTGACGACGCACCTGACGCCCGCGCCCAACGTGGCGAGCGTGAAGACGTCGCTGACGATCCGGACGGCAAAGGCGCTGTCGGGCATCCCGGTGGTGGTCGACTAGTCTTCTGACTTTCTAGCCTTCGCCCCTTCCTGGAAGGGAGGGGTTGGGGGGTGGGTCGGGTTCCGCTTGGTTCGGACCTTCGTGACACCAGCCGGCTTACCCACCCCCCCTGCCCCTCCCTTTCAGGGAGGGGAGCTCAGCACGCACGCGGCTAACGATACCCCAAACAAAAACGGGGCGGCATTTCTGCCACCCCGCTTCCTTGTTCAAGACGCCGTGGCTTACGCAGCCGGTGCGCCGAGCAAGGTCGTCCACAGGCCAGCAACATCCGCCTTGGGCGAAGCCTTGACCGCAGAGAACGCCGTCGTGGCGCCAGCCTTGTCGCCGGACCGCGCGAGCGCGATGCCCATATGCAGGTTGACGTCGTCGGCATCGACGCCGCCCTTGGTCAGCGCCAGGCGATACAGCTCGATCGACTTGGCGTAGTTGTTCTGGCCGAGATAGGCATCGGCCGTACCCGCGGCGAGCTTGCCGTTCGGCGCGGCCGCAGCGCGCTTCTCGAGACCCGACAACGGGCCGTCGTTGGCGATGTTCTTGCTCGCGTCCGCCAGCAGGCCCTTGGCCATCGTGTTCGACGCCGGGATCTTGCCCGACGCAAGACCTTCCTTGATCACCGCCTGCGCTTCGCTCGGCAGGCCGCGACGGTTCACGCTGTCGGCATACTGGAGATAGTCGGTCTGATCGGCGAGCGAATTGGTCGCACGCATCAGGCGGAACACGTCGACCTTCTGCGCTTCATCGAGCGGAATCAGCGCGTTGGCCTGGATGCCCGACAGGATCAGCACGTCACGCCAGTTCTTTGCCGACGGGTATGCCGTGATCCACTTCTTCAGCCACGCCATCGTATCGGCGTTGCGCTTGGCGGCGTAGGACTTGGCGATCGCGTACCGGTAATATTCCTCCGGCGCCTTTTGGCCCGATGCCGTCATCTGCGCGATGCTGGCCTCCAGATCGGCGGTCGCACCGGCGACGTCGCCGCTGTCCATCTTCGCCTTGATGACCTGCAGCGGCAGGTTCGGATCGGTGTAGCCGAGCTCCTTCGCCTTGGCGAAATACTGGAGCGCGATCGGGTACTGCTTGCCGTTGAACGCGAGTGCACCGCGGCGATAGGCGTAGCGACCACGGTCTGCGGCCGGCGTCGCCGGGTTGGCGATCAGCGCGTCGAGCGGCTTTGCCAGCGTCGTCTCGTTCATCGGCGCGTTCGGGTTGGCGGTCTGCGCGGCGACCAGCTTCTCATTCTCGAGCTGATAGCGGAGCGCGGCGCCGATATACTTCTCGTAGTCGGTCTTGGCGGCGGCATCGACCTGGTCGATCGCGGTCTGCGCGCCGGCATAATCCTTGGCGGTCAGCGCAGTCTGTGCGGCAATGCCCGGCTTCTGGACTTCGGGGCTCAGCTTCATGGCCGGTGCCTCTTCGGCCTTCTTGTCCTTGGCGAACGCAGGCGCCGACAGCGCGAGGCCGCTCGTGCCGGTGGCGAACGCCGCAATCAGTGCAAGCTTGGAAATGGTCTTCATGCGGAAACTCTCCCTCTGCGTCGGCCCGCTTACGTAAGTGGCGCGCCGCGACGCTATATGGTCCGTGGTGCATACGTTCAAGCAAGCGGTCCGGATCCCCTGCCTGCAAATTAGCGGGTGAACGTCGATTGAACGCGCTCACCGCCGCCGCTAGATCGCGACGATGATCGCTGTCCTATCGCCCGCCAAGACGCTCGATTACGAGAGCGCGCTGCCCAAGCTCGACCCGACCACGCCGCGCTTCGCCGATGAGGCGAAAACGCTGGCGCATGCCGCCGCGCACCTGACGCAGAAGAAGCTGTCGGAACTGATGCATATCTCGCCCGCGCTGGCGAAGCTCAACGCCGACCGGTATCGCGATTTCGACACGCTGCCCGAGCGGCCGGCGATGTTCGCGTTTGCCGGCGACGTCTATACCGGGCTGGAGGCCAAGACGCTCGACGAGGCGGCTGTCGATTACGCGCAGGATCACGTGCGGATGCTGTCGGGGCTGTACGGCTTGCTGCGGCCGCTCGACCTGATGCGGCCTTACCGGCTGGAGATGGGCACACGCTGGGCGCCGCGGAAGACGAAGCTGACCGACTGGTGGGGAGACCGGATCGCCAAGCTGCTCGCCGACGATGTCGATTCGGAGGGATCGGGGACGATCCTCAACCTCGCGAGCCAGGAATATTGGGCGGCGGCGGATGGGAAACTGCCCAAGTCGATCCGCGTCGTCGCGATCGATTTCCGCGAGGGCGAGGCGCAGAAGTTCGTCAGCTTCCACGCGAAGAAAGCCCGCGGGATGGTCGCGCGGTGGCTGGTCGAGCACCGTGTCGACGACATCGAGGGGATCAAGGGGTTCGACAGCGACGGCTATGCCTATGACGCGGCGGGCAGCAGCGACGCGCAGTTCCGGTTCGTGCGCAAGTGAGCAGCGCGGTCGTCATCGGTGTGTCGGGCGGGATCGGCAAGGCGCTGGAAGAGGCACTGATCGACGAGGGGGCTTTCGACAAGGTCTACGGGTTCGCGCGGTCGGAGAGCGGCGATCGGCATCTCGACTTGGAGGACGAGGCCAGCATTGCGGCGGCGGCTTTGCGGGTCGGCTCGCCGACGCTGGTGATCGTCGCGACGGGCTTGCTCCACGACGGCGACAAGGGCCCCGAGAAGGCGATGCGCGAGCTCGATCCGGTGTGGATGGCGCGCAACTTCGCGATCAACGCGATTGGGCCCGCGCTGGTGGCGAAGCACTTCCTGCCGACGATGCCGAAGGCGGGGCGGATCGTATTCGCGGTGCTCTCGGCGCGCGTGGGGAGCATCGGCGATAACAAGCTCGGTGGGTGGTACGGCTATCGTGCGTCGAAGGCGGCACTGAACCAGTTGGTGAAGACGATCTCGATAGAGGACAAGCGACGGAACTCCAGCGGGATCGTCGTCGGCCTGCATCCGGGCACGGTCGACACCGGCCTGTCGAAGCCGTTCCAGGGCAACGTGACGCCCGGCAACCTGTTCAAGCCGGACCGCGCGGCGGTGCAGTTGCTCGACGTCATCGACGGCCTGCGCGCACCGGACAGCGGGAAGCTGTTCGCCTGGGATGGTGTCGAGGTCGCGCCGTGACTTGCCCCCCTCCCTGGAAGGGAGGGGTTGGGGGTGGGTCGGCCGGTTGCAGACCACGACCGCTAGCCAATGCGGAAGCCTACCCACCCCCTGCCCCTCCCTTCCAGGGAGGGGTAAGAAGTAAGCCCCACTCATGACGCGGATTTCACCAGCCTGCCACACTCTGTTCAGGTCCTCCGGCGCAGTCTCTCTACATCGTCCACCAAGGCCGAAACGAGAGGATACCCGCATGAAGAAGTCCCTCCCCCTCGCGATCCTCGCCGCCGCTACGCTGCTGTCCGGCACCGCAGCCGTCGCCGCGACCCAGGCTCAGACCAGCGTCAAGCCGAAGACCGTCGCGACGCACACCACCACGACCAGGACCACCACGCCGATGGGCAACACCAAGGTCGCCAAGCGCACGACGACGGTCAAGAAAGGCCGCATGGTCAGCGCCAAGCTCGCGAACGGCAAGACCGTCACCTATGATTGCTCGCTCGCCGGCAACAAGACCAAGACCGCCTGCAAATAAGCCCGAATTAACGATGAAACCCTTCTCCCTCGCGTGCGTACGCGTGCGCGGGGGTAGTAAGGTGCCCCCCCCTCGGCTAAGGTGTGTCATCATACCGCAACAAGCCGAAAGCGTTCAGATTTGACCGACGAGACCATACTCGCCGAACCCCAGGGCGGCGAGCCCGCCGGCATCGCCACGATCTCGATCGTCGACGAGATGAAGTCGAGCTATCTCGACTATGCGATGAGCGTCATCGTCGCGCGCGCGCTGCCCGACGTCCGCGACGGCCTCAAGCCCGTGCATCGCCGCATCCTGTACGGCGCCCACGAAAGCGGCTTCGTCGCCGGCAAGCCTTACCGCAAGTCCGCGCGCATCGTCGGTGACGTGATGGGTAAATACCATCCGCACGGCGACAGCTCGATTTACGACGCCTTGGCCCGCATGACCCAGGACTGGTCGATGCGCGTGCCGCTGATCGACGGCCAGGGCAACTTCGGCTCGATGGATCCCGATCCACCCGCGGCAATGCGCTACACCGAGGCGCGTCTCGGCAAGGTGGCGAACGCGCTGCTCGGCGATCTCGACAAGGATACGGTCGACTTCACGCCCAACTATGACGGCTCGGAGCGCGAGCCTTCGGTGTTGCCGGCACGCTTTCCGAACCTGCTGGTCAACGGCGCGGGCGGCATCGCGGTCGGCATGGCGACCAACATCCCGCCGCACAATCTCGGCGAAGTCATCGCCGCGTGCCTCGCCTACATGGACAATGGCGCGATCACGACGGAAGAGCTGTTCGAGATCGTCCCAGGTCCCGACTTCCCGACCGGCGCGATCATCCTCGGCCGCGCGGGCGCCAAATCCGCGTACGAGACCGGCCGCGGCTCGATCATCGTCCGCTCACGCCACATCGTCGAGGAGGGCAAGGGCGACCGTCGCTCGATCGTCCTCACCGAGATCCCGTTCCAGACTGGCAAGAACGGCCTGGTCGAGAAGATCGCCGAAGCCGCCAAGGACAAGCGGATCGAAGGCGTCAGCGACATCCGCGACGAATCGAGCCGGATGGGCGTGCGCATCGTCATCGACCTGAAGCGCGACGCGACCGTCGACGTGGTGCTCAACCAGCTGTGGCGGCACACGCCGGCGCAGTCGAGCTTCCCCGCCAACATGCTCGCGATCCGCGGCGGCCGTCCCGAGCTGCTCAACCTGCGCGACATCATCGGCGCGTTCATCACCTTCCGAGAGCAGGTCATCACCCGCCGCTCGAAGTTTGAACTCGCCAAGGCTAGAGAGCGCGCGCACCTGTTGCTCGGCCTCGTCATCGCGGTCACCAACCTCGACGAGGTCGTCAAGATCATCCGCGGCTCGTCCAGCCCCGCCGAAGCGCGCGGCAAGCTGCTCGCCCGCGAGTGGCCGGTCGAGGAGATCGCGCCGTACATCGCGCTGGTCGAGGCGGTCGAGGACAAGCAGGCCGACGGCATCTACAGGCTGTCCGAGCCGCAGGTCCGCGCGATCCTCGATCTCCGCCTGCACCGCCTCACGCTGCTCGGTCGCGACGAGATCGGCGACGAGCTGAAGGCGCTGGCCGCGACGATCGGCGAGCTGCTTCATATCCTTGGCGATCGCGCGAAGCTGTACGAAGTGATGCGCGGCGAGCTGATCGCGATCCGCGACGAATTCGCCACCCCGCGCCGTTCCGAGATTGCGGCTGCCGCCAACGGCATCGACGACGAGGACCTTATCGAGCGCGAGGACATGGTCGTCACCGTGACCATGCAGGGCTATATCAAACGCACCAGCCTCGACACGTTCCGGGCGCAGGCGCGCGGCGGCAAGGGTCGCGCGGGCATGTCGACGAAGGACGAGGACGTCGTCACCGAGCTGTTCGTCACCTCGACGCACACCCCGGTGCTGTTCTTCTCGAACCTCGGCAAGGTCTATCGCTACAAGGTCTGGCGCCTGCCCGAGGGTGGTCCCGCCACGCGCGGTCGGCCGATGATCAACCTGCTGCCGCTGGCGCCGGGCGAGACGATCTCGACCGTGCTTCCGCTGCCGGAGGATCTGAGCGAGTGGAGCCGCCTGCACGTGATGTTCGCGACGCAGCGCGGTCTCGTCCGCCGCAACGCGATGGACGCGTTCACGAACGTGCCGTCGAACGGCAAGATCGCGATGCGCTTCGAAGAAGGTTCGGAGGACAAGCTGATCGGCGTCGCCTTGCTCAGCGAGCATGACGACGTGCTGCTCGCCACCAAGCTCGGCAAGGCGATCCGCTTTGCCGGCGACGACGTCCGCGAGTTCCAGAGCCGGACGTCGACGGGCGTGCGCGGCGTGACGCTCAAGGGCGACGACGAGGTCATCTCGCTGTCCATCCTACACCGCGTCGCGGCAACGCCTGCCGATCGTGAAACCTACCTCAAGTTCGCACCTTGGAAGGGCGAGCGCGAGGGTGAGCATGATCTTGGGGCCGAACGGTACAATGATCTGAAGGACCGCGAGCAGTTCATCCTGACCGTTTGCGAGAACGGCTATGGCAAGCTGTCGAGCGCGTACGACTATCGCCAAACCGGTCGCGGTGGTCAGGGCATTACCAACATCGACAACATCGCGCGTAACGGACCCGTCGTGGCGAGCTTTGCCGCGGCGAAGGGCCATCAGCTGATGCTGGTAACCAACCAGGCGAAACTGATCCGCACGACGCTCGCGTCGCTCCGCGTCATCAGCCGCAATTCGGCCGGCGTGAAGCTGTTCGACGTGGCGAAGGGCGAGCATGTCGTCTCCGCCGCACGGATCGAGGAAACCGAGGAAGACGCCGAGATCAACCTGGCGGACGCCGTGCCGGAAGTCGCTCCGGATACCGGCGCGACGATCGGCGAAGATACGGCTGCGGGCCCGGAGGACGGCGAATGAGCCGCGATCCGATCGCCTATAAAGTGCTGACGGGGGAGCAGCTGGCGACTCTGGAAAGCGGGAGCTTTGCGGGGGCGCCGGTGGATCTGGCCGATGGCTACATCCACCTTTCGACCGCCGAGCAGCTGACGGAGACGGTCGACAAGCACTTCGCCGGGCAGTCGGACCTGCACGTGGCGGCGATCGATCTCGAAGCGCTCGGCGACGACGTGAAGTGGGAAGAGTCGCGGGGGGGGCAGTTGTTTCCGCACATCTATGGCGGGCCGCTGCTGCTCGAAGTCGTACTGTCCTACGGCCCCCTGGAACGCGACGACGAGGGTAAGGTGAAGCTCCCCGTCGCGGGCTGACCGGTACTCAAACGCAAGCATGTTCCCCCGCGAAGGCGGGAGCCCAGCCTGGACTCCCGCCTTCGCGGGAGAACAAGGAGCGGGAGATGTCGCTCGATTATGGCGTAGGGCTGCGAGTTACCGGTGCGGTATCAGCGGGGACGGTGGTATTTTGCTCCACCGCCGGCCCTCAGTTGCTCGCGCCGTCCTCCACCAAGGCACCACCCCGGCGAAGGCCGGGGCCCAATTGGAAAGTTCGGCGTAACGGAGGGATGCACTTCGTTAGCTAGCTCCCCCAATTGGGCCCCGGCCTTCGCCGGGGTGGAAAGTCTACGGGACGCCGCCCCTCACCCAGCCGCAAACGCAGCGCTCACAAACCGCGCACACGCTTCAGGCGCGGTAATCGGGATCATGTGCCCGCCCTCAATCGTGTCGATCTTAGCCCCCGGAATAACCGCCGCAGTCCGGTGCCCATTCCAAGCCGGATCAAGAATAGCGTCCTGCCGCCCGAACAATATCCGCACCGGCAAACCGATCTCCGCATACCGCCCAACCATAGCCGTCACATCGTCGTTCGCCCCGGCCAGATCCGCCGCCGCCGCCGCGATCGCGATCGGCCGTGCCGACAGCGCACCACCGCCCCGCGTTATGAAATCCTCCGGCACAGCCTCGGGCGCAAACACGCCTTCGAGCGTCTTCTTCGCGGTCAACCGACTGAGCGGTGTCCCCAGCACCTGCGCGAACGCCAGACGCGCACCCGACGGAATCCGCGCGAGCCCGCGGAAGCTCTCGGGTACCTGCTCCAACGGCTGCGTCAGCGGCGCGATCAGGGCAAGCGCGCGGACCAGATGCGGATGGTCGAGCCCGACCGCGAGGCTCAGCGCACCGCCCAACGAATGCCCGACCAGCAAAGGCCGATCGAGCCCGAGCTTCTGGATGAAGTCGGCGATGATCGCGCCCTGCCCGATGATCCCCGGCATCGCCCCCGTCGCGGTCGAATAGCCCGACCCCGGCCGATCGACGACGATCACGCGATAGTCGTCCTTCAGCAGGTCGACGAGCGCATAACTGAAGTTGCGCAACTGCCCGGCGAGCCCGTGGACCATGACGATCGCCGGCCCGCTGCCGACATCGATATAATGCAGTCGAGCGCCCGCGACGTCGAGAAAACGCCCTTCCGCCGGCACCAGATCCTCGGCAAGCCGCGCGACGCGGCTCGAATAGAGCGACAGCCCGATCCCCGATACCGCCGCCAGCAGCGCCCCGCCGATCAATCGCTTGCCCGTCCGCTTCATAGCCATCTCCTTCAAATCCTTAGTGCGCTGAACGCCCGGCCTTGTCCAAAGTCGCAGCCGCCCGCGCAGGGAACCCGTCGTGGCCACCAAACGTCCGACCCGCGAAGGAGATGCGCCGGTGGATCCACAGGCTCGAACGATACTCGACACGATAAAGACGCTGGCCCCCGATGCCGATCCGCACGCTAACGACGCGCGGTGGCTCGCCGACTTCCGCTACCAGACGGCGCTGCTGAAGACCTTCTCCGGCGATCCGGAACCGGTCCATGCGATCACGCACCTCCTGCTGCCGTCCGAGTCCGGACCGCTGACCGTCCGGCTCTATCGCCCGAAACCCGGCCCATTGCCGCTCCTGCTGCACATCCACGGCGGCGGCGCGATCGCCGGGTCGCTAGACGGCCACGATCCAGCCTTGCGCGCACTGGCGAACCGGACCGGCTGGCTGGTCGCAGCGCCCGCCTATCGCCTGGCGCCCGAACATCGCTTCCCCGCGCAACTCGACGATAGCTGGACGGCGCTTCTCGGCCTCGTCGCACAAGCAGACGCGCTGGATATCGACCTGTCGCGCGTCGTCCTCTCCGGGGACAGTATAGGCGGTACGCTCGCAACCGCCCTCGCCTCCCGCGCAGTGTCCGAAGACGCACCAACCCTACAAGGCCAGATCCTGCTCTACCCGAACACCGACCTGCGCCGCGATGCCGCCTACCCGTCGCGCCAAAGCGAAGACGGCAACATTATCGACGCGAAGTCCTTGGAGCGCCAGATCGACCTGTACCTCGCCTCGAACGCAGATCGCACCGATCTGCGCGCGTCGCCCGTCATGACAAGCGACCTCGCTGCCCTGCCCCCGACGCTGCTGGTAACCTGCGAGAACGACCCGCTACGCGACGAGGGCGAAGCCTATGGCCAGCACCTGCGCGACGCAGGCGTCGCGGTCGACCACGACCGGTTCGACGGCATGATCCACGCCTTCCTGCAAATGGGCGGAAGGCTGGACGCGAGAGACCGGCTGCTCGATCGCATCGCCCGCTGGCTCGACGCCCGATGATAGGAAGAATGGTGCACCCAGAGCGATTCGAACGCCCGACCCTCAGATTCGTAGTCTGATGCTCTATCCAGCTGAGCTATGGGTGCATCGCCGTCCCGTTTCCGGTTCGACAAGCCCGCCGTGAAGCGGAAAATCCTGGTGCACCCAGAGCGATTCGAACGCCCGACCCTCAGATTCGTAGTCTGATGCTCTATCCAGCTGAGCTATGGGTGCA
>NZ_JAPZPQ010000006.1:0-208340 GCF_040407505.1 Sphingomonas faeni
GAAGCTTGCAGCATCCGGTTTTTTGCGACCGCTCCAGAAGCCGGTGAGGCACTCCGCTGCGGTGACACCCCTCTAGGCGGGGTTCCGATTCGCGTCAAACACAATCTTTCACATTTGTGGCAATTTTCTCGGATTGGCGCGTTTAGGACGCCCCACACCCCTTCCAAGCCGCTGATCACAATACGTTCGACGATCGCGTCCCGCGCCTTTGCCGCTGCACGTCACGTCCGACGCCTTGGCTCGATCGTCCCTACGTCATCGCCTTAAGCGCTCTACGTCATCGCCTTAAGCGATTGTGAAGGCCATTACCGCTACATGCCCGATACGATGGACACCGTGAGCCCCGCACCTGTCGCCGCCACTCCCGTTCCCGGCGAGCCAAGTTCGCTCGCCGGACAGGTACGTAGCGCGTTGATCTGGCGGTCGGGGAGCCAGATCGTCGCGCAGCTCGTGCAATGGAGCGCCACGTTCCTCGTCATTCGTATCCTGGCGCCTTCGGATTACGGGCTGTTCGCGATGTGCCAGGTCATCCTGACCTTCATGGGGATGCTCAACGGCTATGGCCTCGCCAGCGGATTGATCCAGCAGAAGACGATTACCGAGCGCGAAGTTCGCCAGCTGTTCGGCATGCTGATCCTGCTCAATGTCACGCTGGCGATCATACAGGTATCGTTGGCGCCGCTTGCGTCGGCCTATTACCGGCAGCCGATCGTCGGCGAGATGCTCCGAGTACAGGCTTTGCTATACCTGACGACGCCCTTCATCGCGCTGCCGTACGCGCTGCTGTCCAGGTCGATGGACTTTCGCCATCAGGCGAAGGCGAACATCACCGCGTCGATCGCCTCCGCCAGCGTGGCTTTGGGTGGTGCGCTGTACGGCCTTGGCGTCTGGACGCTCGTGATCGCGCCGATCGTGCTGTTCAGCGTGCGCGGCGCGATGATGACGTGGAGCGCGCGGTCCCTCGTATGGCCGAGTTTCGACTTTCGCGGTGCTGGGACGATCGCGCGCTATGGCGGCGTGATGGCGGCGGGGCAGCTGTTCTGGTTCCTGCAAAGCGAGACCGACGTGTTCATCGCCGGACGCAGCTTCTCGGCGCATACGCTCGGGATTTACACGACGAGCCTGTTCCTGACGCAGATCTTCGTTTCGAAGTTCGTGCCGCCGCTGAACGAGGTCGCCTTCTCCGCCTATGCGCGGATGCAGGCCGATCCCGATGCGATCGGGCGCGCGTTCGTGAAGGGCGTCCGGATGGTGATGATCGTCGCGATGCCGTTCTACATGGGGTTGGCCGCGACCGCCGAGCCGCTGGTACTGACCGTGCTGGGTGACAAATGGCGCGAGACGGCGCCGATCGTCCACCTGCTCGCGCTGGCGATGCCGTTCATGACGTTGCAGGTGTTGTTCACGCCCGCGTCCGATGCGCGCGGCCGACCAGGGATCGGCGTCCAGAACGGCGCGGTCGGAGCGCTGATTTTGACCACAGCATTCCTGGTCGGTGTCCAGTGGGGTCCGACCGGGATGGGCGTGGCGTGGATCGCGGCCTATCCCCTTTACCTGGGGATCAGCGCTTGGCGGACGCTGCCGGTGATCGGCGTTCGTGCACGCGACGTGGCGCGCGCGGTCGCATCGCCGGCACTGGCGGCGATCGCGATGGCGCTGATCGTCGGGCTGGTGGATCGCGCGCTGCCACCGCTCGATGCGCATTGGCGGCTGATGATGCTCGTGGCGATCGGCGCGGCGGTCTATGCGGCGTGGATGCTGGTCTTTGCGCGGGCGACCGTGCGCGAACTGATCGCGGTCGCGCGGAAGCAGCCGGTCGCCGCCTAGTTACGCGGACTGGATATATTCGCGCATCGCCGCGGCATCGGCCTCGATCCGGTCGATGCGGTATTTGACCAGATCGCCGATCGAGACAAACCCGACCAGCGTTTCGCCCTCGATCACCGGCAGGTGACGGATGCGTCGCTGGGTCATCAGCGACAATGCGCCGATCGCCGACTCGTTGGGCCCGATCGACTTTACCGCGGTGGTCATCACGTCGCCGATCCGCCGTTCGAGCGCCGCTGCGCCATCCGATTGCAGGCAGTGGATGACGTCGCGTTCGGAGAAAATGCCGACGACCTTGCCGCCATCGAGCACCGGCGCCGCGCCGATCCGCTTCTCCGCGAGCAGGGCCACCGCCTGGGCCACGGTAGAATCGGGGGTCAGCGACTGTATGTCGCCCTTGTCCTTCAGGATCGCCGCGATCGTCATCTTCGCCTCTCCTCAACTGCGTCTAGTGCGCCCGGCTTGAGGAAACCATGTTTGCGCGGCAATGTGAAGCGATGACCGATCGACTGCCTGAACCGCCGGCCGGGTTGGACGACCCGCAATACGCTGCATTCGCATGGGCGCGGTTCCGGGCGATCATGGCGTGGATGGTGCTGGCGGCAGCGATATGCGTCGCGGCGATCATTGCGGCGATGGCGCATGTGCAAGGTCCGCTGCACCTCGTGACGATGCTCGCGGTGATCGGCGGGGTCGGCGGATCGGTGATGATGGCCGGACTGTTGATGGGGCTCGCGTTCCTCAGTTCGGGAAGCGGGCATGACGAGGACGTGACGCGGCTCGATTGAGCGCGCGGCGCTGATATGGTCGGGCATGAAAAAGGCCGGTGTCGCGTGAAGCGGCACCGGCCTTTTCAAGTCTCAGCGTGATCCCGGAAAAGGCCGGGATGACGGCTTCAGCCTGCGACCTCGTCCGGTACCGCACGAACGCGGCGACGGCGGGGCTTTTCTTCGGGCGCAGCATCGGCGGCGGGCGAGTCCTTCGCAGGTGCTGGCGCCGGCGTTATTGCCGAGATCCCGAGCGATGGCGGCAGGCGGTCCGCGTCGAATGCGGTCGGTGCCGCATCTTCGGTCGCGCCCTGGTCCTGTGCGACAGGTGCGTCGAGGCTGCGATCGCGGCGCGGGCGACCGCGACGGCGGGGCTGTTCCTCGGTCGCAGCGACCGGCATCGCCGTCTCGACGGTTTCGGTTGGCTGAGCCACCTGCTCGGGGGCTTCGGTTACCGAACGGACCGCATCGGCTTCCGAATCCTGGTTGGCGTTGGCGACCGGTGCGCTCACGCGGGGCGTGCGGCGGATCGTCTCGCGCTGCGGCGCATCGCGGTAATCGCTGCGGGGTTCGCGGACCTGCTCGTCACGGGGCTGGGTCTCGTGCGACTGAGTCTCGCGTGCCTGGGCCTCACGGGCCTGATCCTGCTCTTCGCCGTTGCGGTCGTCGCGGGGCTGAGCATCACGCGACTGGGCGTTGCGCTGGTTGCGCGGATTGTCGCCACGGACGCGATCTTCGCGCTGACCCTCGTTGCGCGGCTGAGACTCGTTACGCTGACCCTCATTACGCTGGCCCTCGTAGCGGTTGTTCTCGTACCGCGGGCGCTCTTCGCGCTGCGGACGATCTTCACGCTGAGGGCGGTCCTCGCGGTTCTGGGTGTCGCGAGGCTGGTTCTCACGATTCTGACGGGGCGCGTTCTGGTACTGGCCGTTCTGCTGGCCGCCATTCTGCTCGCCACGCGACTGCTCGGGCGTACCCTGCTGCTCGCCGGAACGGATCGGTTCGCCCTCGTCGCCGTAATCGTCGTCGCCGTCGAGATCGAACGGCTGCTGGCGGCGCGGCTGCTGCTGCGCCTGCGGCTGGCTCTCTTCGAAGCGGGCGCGGGTTTCGCTCAGGACGCGGAAATAATGGTCCGCGAACTGGAGGTAATATTCGATGTTGACGCGGTCGCCCTGCTGCTGCGCGTCGCGCGCGAGGTTCTTGTACTTCTCGTACAGCTGGCTCGCGTTGCCGCGCGCGCGGCTGTCGATGCGGTTGCCGGTATCGCGACCACCCTGGCCGCCGCCGCCGCCGCCACCCTGGCGTTGACCGCCACCACTACCGCCGCCGCCATTATTATTGTTGCCACGACCGCGACGGCGGCCGGCTTGCCGGTTGTTGATCAAGCTTGTGTCCTCAGTCGTCGAACCAAAATCTGGTCGTGCTCCGAAATGCGGTGCAAACCCCCGTCGCGCACCGACGATCTAGACGAGATCGGTACGTCGAACTTGCCAGGGCCGCCGGACTGCAGCGACCTCAAAGCGAAGGATGCGGGTCATCGCTCTAAACCGACCAATCGTCGAGAGTGCGTGCCCCTGCCCGCGTGATAGCGTCCGCAAGGGACCTACTACAAGCGAAATGTGAGGTTTAGCGCCATATTGTTCAAGTCGCGGGGGCGTGGGTTGCGACCAGCGCGCGCGGGTTGTCGCCATAGTCGTGGTGAAGCGCGACGTGCAGGCCCTGCGCTTCGAGCAGCGCCGTGACGGGGGGAGCCTGCGTCGAACCGATCTCGATCACCGCCGCGCCGCCGGGGGCGATCAGTGCGGGGAGCTGTTCGGCGAGGATGCGGTAGTCGTCCAGCCCGTCTGAGCCGGCGTAGAGCGCGGCGTGGGGTTCGTGGTCGTGGACTTCGGCTGGGAGGCGTTCGTCGGTGGCGATGTAGGGGGGGTTGGCGAGGATCAGGTCGAACTGGCCGGCGATCGCGCTGGCCCAACTCCCGCGGATGAAGCGCGCGCGGTCGGTGACGCCGAGGGTTGCGGCGTTGGCGCGGGCGTAAGCGAGCGCTTGGGGGGAATAGTCTACGCCGAGGCCTTGCGCCGGCCATTCGTCGAGCGCGGCGAGGAGCAATGTGCCGGGGCCGGTGCCCAGGTCGAGTATTGTCGCGGGGGCGCGGCCGGCGAAGTGCGCTTGGGCGGCGATCAGGAGCGTTTCGCTGTCGGCGCGGGGGACGAGCGCGCCGGGGCCTACGGCGAGGTCGATCGACCAGAAGCCGCGGGTGCCGGTGATGTACGCGATCGGTTCGTGGTTGAGGCGGCGTTCGACGAGCGCGGCGAAGGTCTCGGGGACGGTGTAGCGATCCGGATCGAGGAGGATCGCGTTACGCTGGACGCCAAGTGCGTGCGCCATGAGGAGTTCCGCGTCGAGGCGGGGGGTGGTGGAGAACGCGAACTGTGCGGCGGCAGTGGCGAGCGCTGCACTTACTGCTCCCCTCCCGCTTGCGGGAGGGGTCGGGGGAGGGGCTGTCACCGAGCGATGCCCTTAGCAAGAAGCCCCTCCCCTAACCCCTCCCGCAAGCGGGAGGGGAATGCCGTTGCGGCTGGGGAAAGCTCAGCCATCCAGCTGCGCCAGGCGGTCCGCTTCGTCCTGCGCGACCAGCGCGCCGATCAGTTCGTCCATCTCGCCCGCGACGATCTCCGGCAGGCGGTGCAGCGTCAGGTTGATGCGGTGATCTGTCACGCGGCCTTGCGGGAAATTGTACGTCCGGATCCGCTCCGAACGATCTCCTGAGCCGACCATCGACTTACGCGCCCCTGCCCGCTCGGCATGCAGTCGGTCGCGTTCCGCCTCGTACAGCCGCGTCCTGAGCACGCGGAGGGCCTTGGCCTTGTTCTTGTGCTGCGACTTCTCGTCCTGCTGGATCACCGTCAGCCCGGTCGGGATGTGGACGATCCGCACCGCGGAGTCCGTCGTGTTGACCGACTGGCCGCCGGGGCCCGACGAGCGATAGACGTCGATGCGCAGGTCCTTGTCGTCGATCTTGACGTCGACCTCCTCCGCCTCGGGCAGCACCGCGACGGTCGCTGCCGAGGTGTGGATCCGGCCGCCGGCCTCGGTGGTCGGCACGCGCTGGACGCGGTGGACGCCGCTTTCGAACTTGAGCTTGGCGAACACGCCCTGGCCGGTGACGCTGGCGACGACTTCCTTGAAGCCGCCCGCGTCGGACGACGATCCGGAGATCATCTCGACCCGCCAGCCCTGGGATTCGGCATAGCGCTGGTACATCCGGAACAGGTCGCCCGCGAACAGCGCCGCCTCGTCGCCACCGGTGCCGGCGCGGACTTCGAGCATCGCCGAGCGCTCGTCGGCGGAATCGCGCGGCAACAGCGCGAGCGCGAGTTTGCGGTCCGCGGTCTCGAGCAGCGTGCGGTTCTCGTGCAGTTCGTCCGACGCCATCGCGCGGAGTTCGTCGTCGGCATCCTCGGCCATGAACGCGAGGCTCTCCGCCTCCTGCCGAAGCCGGCGCACCTCGGTGGCGGCTTGGGCGACGGGTTCGAGCTCGGCATATTCCTTGGACACCGCGACGAAACGGTCGGAGGGGAGATCGCCGGTCGACATCAGCGCCTGCAGCTCGTCACGCCGCGCTTCGATCGCGCGGATGCGGTCGGGGGAGATTTGGGTCATTCAAGACCGCCGGTAGCCGAGTCGATGATCGCCCTGAACTGGTCCGGCTGGAATTTAGCTCGTAAGCCACGTTCGCTAACGCTCACGAGACCGTCTCTGCGAGACAATGAAATAGCGTAGGCCGGGTTTGTCTTAAGCGCCTTTTCGTACCGCTTTTTCGGGTTTCCGGTGACACTCGCTTCCACAGTAAAGCCTGCTCGCCGAAGTGCTGCCGTCAGCTTAGTAGCCGCAGACTCAAACTCTTGAGCTTCGGCAACAACCGCGACGTCGACCTCGGGCACCGCTGGCTCATCAATCAGCATAGCGAGACGCTCGACACCCGCAGCCCAGCCAACGCCTGCCGTCTCGGGCCCACCGAGCGACCCGATCAGCCCGTCATACCGGCCGCCGGCTAGGACCGTCCCCTGTGCACCCAGCTTGTCGGTCACGAACTCGAACGCGGTGTGACGGTAGTAATCGAGCCCCCGCACCAGCCGCGCGTTGCGCTCCCACGCGACACCCGCCGCATCGAGGCCGGCGGTCACCGCCTCGAAGAACGCCCGTGCCTCGTCCGTCAGATACGCGTCGATATCGGGCGCGCTGTCGGCGATCGGGCGGTCGCGCGGGTCCTTCGAATCGAGGATCCGCATCGGGTTCTTCTCGAGCCGGGTCAGGCTGTCCTCGGACAGTTCCCCGCGATGCGCCTCGAAATGCGCGACCAGCGCCTCGCGCCATGCGTCGCGCGTCGCCGCGTCGCCCAGCGTGTTGAGCTGCAACGTCACGCCCTCGGAAATCCCGAGTTCGCGCAGCAGTTGGTCCGCCAGCACGAGCAGCTCGACGTCCGCCGCTGGTTCAGCAGCACCGATCACCTCGGCGTCGATCTGGTGGAACTGGCGGAAGCGCCCCTTTTGCGGGCGCTCGTAGCGGAACACCGGACCGCTGGTGGTGAGCTTCAGCGGCGCGAACTGCTGCCAGCCTTCGGTCAGGTACGCGCGCGCAATACCGGCGGTGAACTCCGGGCGGAGCGTCAGCGAATCCCCGCCGCGATCCTCGAACGTGTACATCTCCTTCGACACGACGTCGGTCGTCTCGCCGAGCGAACGCGCGAACACCGCCGTCGACTCGAACACCGGGATATCGACGCGCTGGAAGCAATACAGCGCCCGCACGCGTTCGAACGTCGACAGGACATGCGCGAACCGGCGCTGCTCGTCGCCGAAAATGTCCTGGGTGCCACGGATGCGGCGCGGGGTTTCTGTCTTGGCCATGATGCGCGCGTATCTAGGCGACGTCCCCGCTAAGCGCTAGCGCTGTGGCATGAACGACAAACCCAGATATTGGGGCCTCGGCCAACGAGTCGCCCCGCCGCGGTTCATCCTGTTCGTGCTGGTCTTCGCGATCGGGCTGGCCGCGCTGATCCCGCGGTTCGGGCTCGGGCGGGGCACGATGGCGGCGTTCGACGTCGCCGCGGTCGTGTTCCTGATCGCGGTCTCGACCTTGTTCCGCAACGCCACCGCCGAGCGGATGCGCCGCGCGGCGGAAGAGAACGATGCCAACCGTGCGGTGCTGCTCGGGTTCAGCGGGACGATCATGCTGGTCATCCTGGTCGCGGTCGCCAAGGAATTGCAGGGCAAGAACGACGCGGTCGGGATCGCGTTGACGATCTCGACGCTGGCGCTCGCGTGGCTGTTCTCGAACATGATCTACACGCTGCATTATGCGCATCTGTTCTATGTCGACGATCCGGACGGCAAGGATGCGAAGGGCCTCGATTTCCCGAGCTGCGACGAGCCCGATTACTGGGACTTCGCCTATTTCGCCTTCACGCTGGGGATGACGTTCCAGACCTCGGACGTCGAGATCACCTCGCGCCGGGTGCGGAAAGCCGCGCTCGGCCAGTGCATGGCTGCGTTCGTGTTCAACATCGGCGTGCTGGCGTTCACGATCAACGTGCTCGGGAGTGCTGGCTGAGGATACCGGGTAAAGGACTGGACGGCTGCCCTTTATCGCGATTACACCTCGTGTCATCGTCTCTCAGCCGGAAGGCCCTTCCTTGATCCGCAAGCTTCTCGTCGCGTCCCTGCTCGCATCCGCCGTACCCGCCTTCGCGCAAGTCCCCGCCGGCAATACCGCGCCGCAGCCCGTCCCGTTCGTCGACACCATTCCCGACGCGGTCGACACGCCCTATCCCGGCACGCTGTTGCTCGACGTCGATGCGACCGATACCGAGCGTGGCATCTTCCGCGTGAAGCAGACCATCCCGGTCGCCAAGTCCGGCCCGATGGCATTGCTCTACCCCAAGTGGCTGCCCGGCGCGCATTCCCCGCGCGGCGAGATCGAGAAGCTCGCGGGCCTCGTGATCCGCGCCAACGGCAAGATCGTGCCCTGGACGCGTGATCCGGTCGACGTCTTCGCGTTCCACATCGACGTGCCTACCGGCGCGAAGTCTGTGGTGGCCGAATTCCAGTTCATCTCCGCGACCAAGGGCGACCAGGGCCGTATCGTGATGACGCCGACGATGGTCAGCCTCGAGCCAAACCTCGTCAGCCTCTATCCGGCGGGCTATTTCACGCGCCAGATCCCGATCAAAATGACCGTCACCTACCCGGCCGGCTGGACTGCGGCGGGTGCGGTGCCGGCCAAGGTGTCGGGCTCGACCTACAGCTACGACACGACCAACTACGAGATCCTCGTCGATTCGCCGACGCTGGCAGGCAAGTACGGCAAGGTCTGGCCGCTCTCCCCCCGCGTCGACCTGAACGTGTTCGCCGACAGCCCCGACCAGCTCGCTGCCAAGCCCGAGCAGATCGATGCACACAAACGGCTCGTCGACCAGGCGGTGAAGACCTTCGGCGCGCAGCATTACGATCATTACGAGTTCCTGCTGTCGATCACCGACCAGCTCGGCGGGATCGGCCTGGAGCATCATCGCAGTTCGGAGAACGGCGTTCGTCCGGGCTATTTCACCGAATGGGAAACCGGCGCAGCTGCGCGCAACCTCCTGCCGCACGAATACACGCATAGCTGGGACGGCAAGTTCCGCCGCGGCGCCGACCTGTGGACGCCCGATTTCCGCACGCCGATGCGCGATTCGTTGCTGTGGGTGTACGAAGGCCAGACGCAGTTCTGGGGCTATGTGCTTCAGGCGCGCTCGGGGCTGGTCAGCAAGCAGGACACGCTCGACGGTTACGCCTCGATCCTCGGTATCTACGACACCGCGAAGGGTCGCGAGTGGCGTCCGCTGATCGATACGACCAACGATCCGGTGATCTCGGCCCGCAAGCCGAAGGGCTGGACCAGCTGGCAGCGCTCGGAGGATTACTACAACGAGGGCCTGATGGTCTGGATGGAAGTCGACGCGATGCTTCGCCAGAAGTCGAACGGGACCAAGTCGATCGACGATTTCGCGCGTGCCTTCTTCGGCGTCCGCGACGGCGATTACGGCGAGCTGACCTACACCTTCGCCGACGTCGCGAAGACGCTGAACGGCATCGTCCCCTATGACTGGGCGACGTTCCTGAATACGCGCCTGACCGAGACGGGCAAGCCCGCGCCGATCAACGGCTTCGCGATGAACGGCTACAAGCTGGTCTATGGCCCCGAGCAGAGCCCGTATCTGAAGCAGGCCGAGAAGACCCGCGGCACCGATGTCAGCTATTCGCTGGGCATGGTGATCAACAAGGACGGCGTCGTGACCTCGTCGATCTGGGACAGCCCGGCATTCAAGGCGGGGCTAGACGTCGGCACCGAGATCGAGGCGGTCAACAGCGAAGCCTATTCGTCGGACCGGATCAAGGCGGCGATCCTGGCCGCTAAGGGTACGAAAGTGCCGATCCGCCTGACTGTAAAGAACAACGACCGTTTCCGCGACATCTTGCTCGATTACCATGACGGCCCGCGCTATCCGCGGCTACAGAAGGTGGGTACAGGTGACGGCGGACTGGACAAGCTGCTGACGCCGCGCTGACCAGAGACTAATCCAACGTGGTGCCGGCCGCTCCCCAGACGAGGAGCGCCGGCATCGTCATATCGAAAGGACCGCCATGCGTATCGACCTCATCCCGACCGGCAAAAACCCGCCTGAGGATCTGAACGTCATCATCGAAGTGCCGACCGGCGGCGAGCCCGTGAAGTACGAGTTCGACAAGGCATCGGGCGCGCTGTTCGTCGATCGTATCCTGCACACGCCGATGCGCTATCCGGCGAACTACGGCTTCGTGCCGCACACGCTCAGCCCCGATGGCGATCCGTTGGATGCACTGGTGATCGCGCGCTCGCCGTTCATCCCCGGCTGCGTCGTTCGCGCGCGGCCGATCGCGGTGCTGAACCTGGAAGACGAAGCTGGCGGCGACGAAAAGCTCGTCTGCGTCCCCGTCGATGCGGTCTTCCCGTACTACGCCAACATCGGCGAGCGCGGCGACATGCCCGAGATCGTGTTCGAGCAGATCGAGCATTTTTTCACCCACTACAAGGACCTTGAAAAGACGAAGTGGGTCCGCGTCGGCAAGTGGGGCGACGCCGAAGAAGCAAAGCGCGTCACGATCGAGGCGATCGAGCGCTACAACACCGAGAAGGCCAAGGGCGAAGAGCCGATGAACGCGGACGACGCCGCAGGACGCTGATAGCATGACGACGGCGTCTCGCCCGTTCGACGGTATCCGCGTCCGCGCGGCGCAGATCGGACTGTACGAGACGCCGATCCTGCACGGACGGCTGGCCGACGCCGCCGCCCTGACTGCGGCATTGCGCACCGCGATCCTCGATCGCTACGCCGCCGCGCCCAGCTTGGCTCGATCGAATGTCGGTGGCTGGCATTCCGCTACCGACATGCTCGACTGGGGCGGGCCGGCAGCGGTCGCGCTCGCCGATACCGCGGTAAAGATGGCGAAGCGCGCCTCGCATTTCGATGGGCGCGATGCGGCGACCGTCGAGTGGACCGTCAAGATGTGGGCGAACGTGTCGCCGCCCGGCGCGCTCAACATGAGCCACGCGCATCCCGGCGTTTTGTGGGCCGCTGTCTATTATGTCGACATGGGTACCCCGCCTGCGGAGGGCGAAGCGGGCGGCGAGCTGTTCTTCGAGGACCCGCGCTTCCCGGTGCCGTTCATGCGGCTGCCGGGGTTTCGCCTCGTCGGGATCGACGGCCAGCCGCAGCCCATCGAACGCCGCCTGCCGACCGAGGCGGGCGACCTGATCCTGTTCCCCGCCTGGCTCCGCCACGGCGTCCGGCCGCACTTGGGCACAGGCGACCGCATCTCAATCGCGATGAATATCGACGTGAAGGGCTAGGCGGGCGCAACGGACAATCCTCCCCCGCCAGGGGGAGGTAAGCGCCGACCGACGTTCCGTGTCCTCCCCCTCCGTCACCTGCGGTGACACCTCCCCCTGGCGGGGGAGGATCGTTTGCTGCCCTACCGTCCAGCGAGCTTCACCAAAGCATCCCCCGACATCCGCTGGATCGTCCAGTCCTCCATCCCGACCGCGCCGGCCTTCCGGTAAAACGCGATCGCGTCGGCGTTCCAGTCAAGGACGGACCATTCGAACCGTGCACAACCGCGATCGAGCGCCACGCCAGCGAGATGCGCCAGCAGCGCACCCCCGACCCCCTGCCCACGCGCTTCCGGCGTCACGTAGAGATCCTCCAGATACAGGCCGAGCTTGCCCGTCCAGGTCGAGAAATTGTGGAAGAACAGCGCGAACCCGAGGGGGCCTTGCGCGGTCTCTGCAATCACAGCTTCCGCGGCAGTCCGCTCCCCGAACAGCGCCTCTTCCAGCATGGCCTCGGTAGCCTCGACCGCATCCGGTTCGCGTTCGAACGCGGCGAGTTCGCGGACGAAGCGCAGGATCGTGCCGACATCGGCGGCGGTGGCGGAACGGATGACGGTCATACAGTGGCCTCGATCGATGTCTGCGCGATGTCACGCCGCCGCGCCGCGTACAGGCACGCGACGACGATGATCGCCGCGCCCGCCAGCGTGAACGCCGATACCCGCTCGCCAAACACCAGGAAACCCAGCACTGCCGCATAGACGAACGACGTATATTCGGTGGTCGCAAGGAACCCGGTATCGCCGTGCGCATAGGCCCAGCCGAGCAGCCACAGCGACGCGGTCGCGAGCCCCGCGGCGAGTATGAGCTTCGGCCATTGCGCCGCTTCGGGCATCACCGCCAGCCACGGCGCGGCGAGCCCCAGCGTGACGGTGATAACGAGCGCCTGGAAGAATGCGATCTCCCCCGGCCGCGCCGCCTGGCTCTGCATCCGCGCGATCACCAGGTTGACCGCATACAGCACTGCCGAGCCCAGGATCGCCAGCGTCCCGTGGAACGTTCCGGGTCCAGGCACCTCGCGCCCCTGCCCGATCATCACCACCAGCACGCCACCCAGCGCGGCGATCGAGGCGACGAACGTTTTCCACCCGACCCGCTCACCGAGTGTCACCGCCGCGAGCAACAGCGCGAGAATTGGCGCGATGTAAGTCAGCGAAATCGCCTGCGCCATCGGCACGCGCGCCAGCCCCCAAAAGAACAGCACCGCCATCGCCGTCGTCACCAGCCCGCGCGCCAGATGCAGCTTGAGCGCCCGCCCGCTCGGTCGCCCGCTATTGCCCAGCTTCCACGCGACGGCACCGAGCCCTACGCTGATCATCTGTCGCCAGAGCAGTGCATTATAGACGCCGATCGCCAGGACGAGCGACTTCATCACCGCATCCATCATGGAGAACAGTCCGATGCCCAGCGCGGCAACCGCAAAGGCCAAGGCCGGCGAAACGCCGCGAGGGGTCACCGGACTAAACCGCATCGTACACGATCAGTGTTTGGATCATCCGCATGCAATCCGCATAACCGGCATCCCATCGCTACGCTATCGTCGGCGCGGGAACCGCCGTTGCGGTTCCGTTTCGCTGGAGCGGTCTCCACGCTTTTTAATCGTTGTTCCCTCGCGAACGCGGGGCCCCAGGACCACGAACGCTATCGTCTCTTACCCTGGACTCCCGCTTTCGCGGGAGAACGAGAAAAGGCGCCTGCCTCCACACGGCGTCATCCTGACGGGATTCAAAATAACGGATGTTGGAGCCGCTCGCGTAAATCGTTATTCCGCCGCCATCTCCGGCACCAGCGCGGCTATCGCTTCATCCGCCGCGTCGATCTCCGCCGCCTTCGCCTCGACCAACCGAACGATGTGGTCGACCATGTCGGCGTCCTGGACGTGGTGGTCGGTAACGCCCGACAGATACACCATGTGCTTGCCGTTGCCGCCGCCGGTGATGCCGATATCGGTCTCGCGCGCCTCGCCGGGACCGTTCACCACGCAGCCAAGCACCGACAAGGACATCGGCGTGCGGATGTGCTGCAACCGCTCCTCGAGCGCCTGCACCGTACGGATCACGTCGAAACCCTGGCGGGCGCATGACGGGCACGACACGACACGGACGCCGCGGTTGCGGATGCCGAGCGCCTTCAAAATCTCGAAGCCGACGCGGACTTCCTCCTCCGGTTCGGCAGAGAGCGAGACGCGAATCGTGTCGCCGATGCCGTACCAGAGCAAACTCCCCATCCCGATCGCCGACTTGACCGTGCCGCCGACGAACCCGCCTGCCTCGGTAATGCCGAGATGCAGCGGGCAATCGACCTGTTCGGCGAGCTGCTGATACGCCGCCACCGCGAGGAACAGGTCGGATGCTTTCACCGCGACCTTGAACTCGTGAAAGTCGTGGTCCTGCAACAGCTTGATATGATCGAGCGCCGATTCGACCAGCGCATCGGGGCACGGCTCGCCATATTTCTCGAGCAGGTGCCGCTCAAGCGAGCCGCCATTGACGCCGATCCGGATCGCGCAGCCATTGGACTTGGCTGCATCGACGACTTCCTTCACGCGCGCCGCCGAGCCGATATTGCCCGGATTGATGCGCAGGCAGGCTGCACCCGCATCGGCGGCTTCGAGTGCGCGCTTGTAGTGAAAATGGATGTCCGCGACGATCGGCACGCGGCTCGCGCGGACGATCTGCTTCAGCGCAGCAGTCGATTCGACGTCGGGGCAGCTCACGCGGATGATGTCGACGCCCGCGTCTTCGCAGCGCCGGATCTGGTCGACCGTCGCGCGCACGTCGTCGGTCGGGGTATTGGTCATCGTCTGCACCGTGACCGGCGCATCGCCGCCGACGGGGACGTTGCCGACCATGATCTGGCGGCTCTTGCGGCGGGTAATATCGCGCCAGGGACGAAGGGACATGGAGATTCCTCGGGAGTTCGAGGCCTATATAGCGACTTGCGCGCTGGAACGGAACATCGCTGGCCGGAGTAGCGATCGTCGGCCATAGCGGCGCACGGCCTTTGGAGCGAACGCGATGACCCTGTCCCTGTACGATGCGACGATTCCCTCGAACCTCCAGATTCTTCGTGCGGTCGACGCGCTGCTCGACAAGGCGGAAGCGTTCGCCGTCGAGAAGGGTATCGAACCGGCGACGCTGATCGATGCAAAGCTTGCCGACGACATGCTGCCGTTCGGCTACCAGGTGAAGTCGTGCGCAGCGCATTCGGTCGGCGGGATCGAAGGCGTCCGCTGCGGCACCTTCTCGCCCGATCGATCGGCCTGGCCGACCGACTTCGCGGGTCTCCACAGCGTGATACGCGATGCGATCGCAACGCTGGAGGGGATCGATCGGGAGACGTTCGACGCGCTTGCCGACAACGACACGACATTCGAGTTCGGCACGTTCGTCATGCCGTTCACTGGCGCGAACTTCCTGCTCTCGTTCTCGCAGCCCAACTTCTATTTCCACGCCAGCACCGCCTACGCGATCCTCCGCGGGCAGGGCGTGCCCATCGGCAAGCGCGACTTCATGGGCACGCCGCGCATGAAGGCGTGAACCGGCGCGGGGAACGCCTTAGCCGCCCGACGCTTGCGGCACCGGCCCCCGCCCCGTAGGGCCGCGCGATGATGCGGCATTATGGCATGGACTGGCTGCGGATCGGGGCGTTCGCGCTGCTGATCCTCTACCATATCGGCATGGTCTTCGTGCCGTGGAACTTCCATGTGAAGTCGCTCCATGTCGAGGACTGGGTGCGGTTGCCGATGCTGGCGAGCAACGCGTGGCGGCTGACGCTGCTGTTCGTCGTCTCGGGCTATGCCAGCCGCGCGCTGCTCAACCGGTCGAGCGGCACAGGCGGATTCTTCGCCAATCGCTGCTACCGCCTGCTGGTGCCGCTGCTGTTCGGCATGGCGGTGATCGTCCCCCCACAACCCTGGGTCGAGCTGGTCACCAAGCACGCCTATGCCGGCAGCTATCTGACGTTCTGGAGCCACGACTATTTCCGGTTCGGCAAGCTTGTGGGGCTGTCGCTGCCGACCTGGAACCACCTCTGGTTCGTCGTCTATCTCTGGGTATACACGAGCGTTTTGACGCTCGGGCTGGTCGTCGTCCGCGGCGACTGGCTGCAACGCGCGTTCGACTGGGTCTTCGGCAGCTGGGCGGTGCTTGTCCTCCCCGTCGCGTGGCTCGTGTTCGTCCACGCCTGGTGGTTCCAGATGGCCGCCGAGAGCCAGGCGCTGTTCGGCGACTGGGTCGCGCACGTCACCTATTTCCCCGTCTTCCTGTTCGGCTTCGGCCTCGCCCGTTCCGAGCCCGCGATGGCGGCGATCGCACGCTGGTGGAAGGTCGGCGCGGTCGCCGCGGTGCTCGGCTATGGCGCGATCATCGGCGTCGAGCTCGAATGGCCGGGCGACATCGTCGCGCCGCGCTGGATCTACCCCGGCTACGGCGTCGCCCACGCACTGGAGCAATGGGGTGCGATCGTCGCGCTGATCGGGATCGCCGAGCGCCACTGGAACCGCGACCATCGCTGGCGCCGCACGCTGACCGAGGCGGTATTCCCGTTCTACCTGATCCACCAGACGATCATCGTCCTTGTAATGTACGCGCTGCTCCCCGCCGACCTGCCGGGCTGGGCGGAGTTCGCCTGCCTGCTCGGGGCGACGACGATCGGCTGCATCGGCTTCTACTGGATCGGCCGCTGCATCGCGCCGCTCCGTCCCCTCATCGGCCTCCGCGCCCTACCCTCGAAAGACACAGCATGACCTGGACCCTCGTCATCCACGGCGGCGCCGGTAAACTCGACAGCGAGATGGTCTCGCCCGAGCAGGATGCGGGCGCGAGAGCCGGCCTGTCGCGCGCGCTCGACGTCGGGTCGAAGGTGCTGGCGGACGGCGGCGGCGCGCTGGATGCGGTCGAAGCGGCGGTGCGCGTGCTGGAGGACGACCCGCACTTCAACTCGGGGCGTGGCGCGGTCTTCACGCATGACGGCACGCTGGAGCTCGACGCCGCGATCATGGACGGTCGCACGCGGGCGGCGGGGGCAGTCGCTGCAGCGACCGCCACGCGCAACCCCGTCGGCCTAGCCCGCGCGATCCTCGACGACGGGCGCCACGTCTTCCTCGCCGGCAAGGGCGCGGATGCGTTCTCGCTCGAACACGACCTTCCCCAGGCCGATGCCGACTGGTTCGCGACCGACGAACGCCGCCGGCAATTCGCCGAGTTCCAGGCCGATGGCGGAGGGTTCGACGTCGACATGAAATACGGCACGGTCGGCGCAGTCGCGTGCGACACGCACGGCCATGTCGCCGCCGCCACATCGACCGGCGGCGTGACCGGCAAGCGCTGGGGCCGGATCGGCGATACGCCCGTGATCGGCGCGGGGACCTTCGCCGACGATCGCGCGTGTGCCGTGTCGTGCACCGGCTCGGGCGAGTTCTTCTTCCGCGTCGGCGTCGGCCACGAGATCGCCGCGCGCGTCCGCCTGTCCGGCGAGTCGCTTCAGATCGCCGCCGACGCGGTGCTGGCCGAAGTGAAGGCGCTTGGCGGCACCGGCGGGGTGATCGTCGCGGGGCCGGACGGCGACATGGCCTGGGGTTTCAACACCGTCGGCATGTACCGCGGACGCGCGTCGTCCGAGGGTAGCCGGACGGTCGCGATCTACGCTAACGAGCCGACATGAAGCGCTATCTCCTCGCCGCCCTGGCCGCTACCGGCCTCGCCTCCCCCGCCACCGCGTTCTGGGAGTATGGCCACCAGACCGTCGCGCAGATCGCCTATGCCAACGTCACCCCGAAGACCAAGGCTGCGATCCGCAAGCTGCTCGCGCAACAGGCATTGCTGGATACGCCGACCTGCCCCGCAGGCACGATCGAGGAGGCCAGCGTCTGGGCGGACTGCATCAAGCCGCTGAAGCTGAACGACGGCTCGACGCGCTTCGGCTTTGCCTACAGCTGGCATTACCAGAACGTCGATATCTGCGCGCCGTTCGACCTGACGCCGGCGTGCAAGGAAGGCGACTGCGTCTCGTACCAGATCGACCGCGACGTGAAGATGCTCCGCGACAAGTCGACGCTGCCCCGCGACCGCGTCGTCGCGCTGGCGTTCCTGATCCACTTCGTCGGCGATCTCCACCAGCCGCTGCATGCCGGCGACCGCCACGACAAGGGCGGCAACGACGTGAAGGCGGACTACGGGATCTACGGCCCTGCGCGGTTCAACCTGCATTCGATCTGGGACGGGCCGCTGGCCGAGCGCGCAATCTCGACGCCGCCGTCTTTGGTAAGGCGCTATCCCGCGGCTGAACGCGCGAAGATCGGCGCGGGGACGGTCGTCGACTGGAGCCGGGAGAGCTGGGAGGCCTCGCATGAGGCGTATGCGGCGGCGCTTGGCGGGGACGCGTGTGGTGCGGTGCCGGCGCGGGTGAAGATGGACGATGCCACGATCGCCAGGATGGTGCCGGTGTCGCGCGAAGAGGTTCGCCGTGGGGGTATTCGGTTGGCGAAACTGCTCGACAAGGCGCTGGGGTAACCTGCTTTCCCTCGCCCCTCCGGGGAGAGGGAGGGGCCCGCGTACGCTTGTACGTGGGAGGGTGAGGGGCTTGAGGCTCGGACCGTCGGTCCCAAAGCCCCTCACCCTTCCGTCGCCAAGCGGCTCCTCCCTCCCTCTCCCCGGAGGGGAGAGGGACAAGTCAGATCAGTTCAGCACCACCGTGACCGCGCGGCGGTTCGCCGCCCAGCTCTGGTCGTCCGAGCCCATCGCCACCGGGCGCTCCTTGCCGTAGCTGATCGTCGTCATCCGGGACGACGACACGCCCTTCGCTGCCAGATAGTTCTTCGTCGCGTTGGCACGGCGATCGCCGAGCGCGAGATTATACTCGCGCGTGCCACGCTCGTCGGCATGGCCTTCGATCGTGATGCGCTGGTTCGGGAACTTGGCCAGCCACTGCGCCTGGCTGTCGAGGATCGCGCGCGCGGTCGGATCGATGTCGTACATGTCGAGCCCGAAATTCACCGTGTTCGAGCTGACCGAGCGCTGGAAGTCGGCATCCGACCCCGGCACGATCGCCCCGCCGACATTGCCGTTGTTCTGGCCCGCATTGGGATCGACCGCAGCGTTGTTGTCGACCGGTGCGGGCGGCAGCACCGCGGGGCGCTTCTTCGCGCAACCCGAAACGGCGATCAGCGCGGTGCACGCCAGCAAGATGTTGGAAAGCTTCGACATAGATAGTCTCCCGTAGAAAATCACGTTTCCCGTTAGTGCCCCCATAGCAGGTTCAGGGCCGCAGGGGGCCCCATGCCGGATCGGAGCCGTCGAGCGGCGTCGGGATTTTCCGCTCGTTCACGCCGGTCAGGTCGACCGACCAGAGGTCCGCCTTGCCGCCGCTGCCGCGTCCCGAGCGATAGAAGTTGATCACCCGGCCGTTCGGCGACCAGCTCGGACCCTCGTCCTGCCAGTCGTTGGTCAGCAATTTCTCGCCGCCACCGCTCGGGCTCATGATGCCGATCCGGAACCCGCCACCGAGCTTCGTGAACGCGATCAAGTCGCCGCGCGGGCTCCATACCGGCGTCGCATAGCGCCCGCCGCCGAAGCTGATCCGCTGCTGGTTAGATCCGTCCGCGTTCATCACGTAGATCTGCTGCCCGCCCGAGCGATCGCTCTCGAACACGATCTTCGAGCCGTCGGGCGAATAGCTGCCGCCGGTATCGATCCCCGGCGAGTTGGTCAGGCGTTGTGGGGTCCCGCCCTGCGACGATACGCGGTAGACGTCGGTGTTGCCGCCCTGCGCCATCGAGAACAGGATGTTGCGCCCGTCCGGCGAGAAGCGCGGCGCAAACGTCAGGTTCGCGTTCGCGACCACCAGCCGCTGCTTGCCCGAGCCGATATCGTAGACATAGATCGCCGGGCGATTGTTAAGATAGCTCATATAGACGATCGACTGCTGGTTCGGCGCGAACCGCGGCGTCAGCACGATCGACTGGCCATTGGTGAGGAAGCGGTGATTGGCACCATCCTGATCCATGATTGCGAGCCGCTTGATGCGGCGCCCCTTGGGTCCGGTCTCGGACACGTAGACGACGCGGCTGTCGAAATACGCGCCTTCGCCGGTCAGGCGGGTGTAGACCATGTCGGCGCACTTGTGCCCTGCGCGACGCCAGTCCGATGGCGGCACGACGAATCCGGTGCGGGTCAGTTCGGCCTTCGACGATACGTCGTAGAGGTAGCAGCCGACGGTCAGATTGCCGTCGCCGTTCGCGCGAATGAAGCCTTGCACGAGTGCCTGCGCGCCGGTGCTGCCCCAGTAGTCGAACCCGGGTGCGGTGACTTCGGGGAAGGTGATCGGGCGGAGCTGACCGGGGGATAGCGGCGTGAACAGGCCTGAGTTGCGGAGATCGTTGGTGACGATGTCGGCGAGCTGGCGGCCGAGCACGTCGGTCGAGCCTGCCGGGGTGGAGACGACCGCGGACGTCGGCATGACGGGAATCGCGATCGGCATCGGCGCGGAGATACCGCCGGTGACGTCGACCACGAGGCCTCCGGACTGATCGCCTGCCGGGGCTGGGGCGGCTGGATCGGCGGGGGTTTGCTGTGGTGCTGGAGCGGGTGCGTCCTGTGCATATGCTGCACTGCCCGAAACGAAGGCCATCAAGCCAACCGAAGCCAGAACCGATCGAGCCTTACGCCCCCCTAACACCACCCCGGCGAAGGCCGGGGCCCAGTTGGGGGACGCCGCTGATGTAACGTTGCGCATCGTTACATCGACCATTCCAACTGGGCCCCGGTCTCCGCCGGGGTGGTTACCGCGCGATGGGTGGTCACCCGCAACCAAAGTTGGGCGCAAAGGGAAAAACCCCAGGATCGATCGAGTCATAACGGACATCCTCAGCCGGGAAGTTTGTAGCGCAGGCTGAAATTGCTCCAGCCGTTCTGCACGTCATACAGGTCGTCGGGCAATCCGCGTAGCGGCGAACACCCGACGAAGGTCGCGATCGCCAGATCGTCGACGCGGTCGACATAGCGCCGGTTGTCGTCGTCGACGCCGGCGTGACCACTGATCGTCGGCCGCGACTTCAGCGTGCCGTCGCGGTTGAGCCGCAGGTTGATCGTCACGCGGATCCGCTCGGCGCCCGGCCCCGGCGTGACCTGGCGGTTGGCGCAGGGCTGTACCTGCCGCAGGATCGCCGAGCCGATGTTCGCCGCCGCCTGCGCGCCGAGCTTGGCCGCCTTCGGCGCTTCCGACTTGCTCGGCGACGGATCGGCCGACAGACCCTTGAGGAAATTGTCGCCGAGCCGCGAACCGCGTGGCCGCGAGGTCTTGGCCTCGGCGGTCGAGCCGCTGCCCTTGGTGGAGGACGGTTTCGCGGGCTTGGCCGACGATGCGGAGGACGTCTTCGCGGGCGCGGCGCTCGGTTTCGCCGCGGCCTTAGTCGGCGCGGACTTCGCGGGCGCGACCTTGGCGGGTGGCGCCTTCTCGGCCTTGGGCTGTGGCTTCACGACGGGCTTCGGGACCGGCGCGGGCTTTGCGACGGGTTTCGGCGGCGCGGGCTTGGGTTTGGGCTGAGGCTTCGGCTCGGGTGCCGGTTGCGGCTTGGGCGCAGGTTTCGGTGGCGCGGGCTTTGGCTGGGGCGCAGGCGGCACGGGATCGGGCTTCGGCTCGGGATCGGCTTCTTCCGGAGCAGGCGGCGCGGCATCCTCGGGCGCACCTTCGTCCGGCGCGACCGACTCGGCCGGCGTCTCCACCGATTGCGGCGCGGTCGCTTCCAGCGCGACATCGGGCACGAGGCTCACGTCGATCGGCTGCTGCTCGATCTTCTTCGGCAGTTCGGGCGCGCCGAGAAAGCCGAGCGACAGCGCGCCGAACAGCAGGACGTGCCCGACGACCGCGACGCCTAAGCCGATCTTCTCCGAACGGTCCATCAGCCAGCCATCAGTTCTGGTTACCCTCGACGGTCACCAGCGCGACGCGGTTCAGCCCAGCGCGGTTGAGCTCGCCCATCACGCGCATCACGCGGCCGTAATCGAGTTTCCGATCCGCGCGCAGCAGCACCTGCGGTTCGTCCCCGACCGCCCGGCTGGCGGCGATCGACGCGAGCCGGATCGGCAGCGCGTCGTCGGTCACCTGATCCTTGTCGATGAACAGTGCGCCTGTCCCGTCCATCGAGATCTCGACCGGCTTCTGCTCCTGGTCGAGCGCTTTCGCACGCGCATCGGGGAGGTTCACCGGTACGCCCGCGGTCATCAGCGGCGCCGTCACCATGAAGATGATCAGCAGCACCAGCATCACGTCGACGAGCGGCGTGACGTTGATATCCGCCATCGGCGCGCGACGGCCGCGTCCGCGAGAGGAAGGAAGGTTCATCGCCATTCTACTCCCCTCCCGCTCGCGGGAGGGGTCGGGGGAGGGCAGCGCCGCGAATGCCGCTGTCGGAGGAGAAGGTAGAAGCCCCTCCCCTGACCCCTCCCGCAAGCGGAAGGGGAATGAGAAGGCCGCTCATCGCGAGCCGTCCAGCTGGCGGCTCAAGGTCGTGTGGAAGCCGTCGGCGAACCGGTTGAGGCTTGCCTCGATCCGGTTGATGCCGTGCGAGAAGCGGTTGTACGCGATCACCGCCGGAATTGCCGCGAACAGGCCGATTGCAGTCGCGAACAGCGCCTCCGCGATCCCCGGCGCGACCACCGCCAGCGACGTGTTCTGCGCCGCCGCGATGCTGGTGAAGCTCCGCATGATGCCCCACACCGTGCCGAACAGCCCGACGAACGGTGCGACCGAGCCGACCGTCGCCAGCACGTTCAGCCGGTCCGACAGCTTGTCGATCTCGCCCGCGACCGCAGCACCCATCGTCGTCGCCAGCCGCTCGCGCGTGCCGCTCTTGTCGATCGTGCCACCCGCGGTGGAGCGCCGCCACTCGGTCACGCCGGCCGCGAACACACGCGCCGACGGAAGGTCGTTCTCGCCCTCCGCCTTGTAGAAGACGTCGATATCCTCGGCCTTCCAGAAATCGCGCTCGAACCGGGTCATGCCCTTGCGCGTCTTGCCGATCCGCCGCCAGAACGCGACGATCAGCGCCCAGGTCCAGATGCTGGCGAGCAGCAGCCCGATCATCACGCCCTTCACCACCCAGTCGGCCTGGAGGAACAAGTGGATCGGCGACAGCGTCGCGCTATCCATAGTCAACACCGGATTCATGCTTCCCCCTGCCAGACAAGGCGTTCGTAGATATCGATCCAGGCGCGCGGCTGGCGGCGTGGGCGGCCATTGGGAGCGACCAATGCCGCCACAATATCCGCCTCGGCCAAGACAAGCCCGTCGCGCATGACCCTTTGATGAATGGTGACCCCGGCCGAGCGGACACGGCGTATCCGCGAGACGACCAGCAAGGCGTCGTCGAGCTTCGCCGGCGCGGCATAGCGGATGGCGACGCTGGCGATCGCGTAGGAGCCCTCGCCCGCCTCGAACGTCGCGCGCTGGTCGATCCCGCCCACGCGCAGCATGTCCGAGCGGGCGCGCTCCATGTAGCGCAGGTAATTGGCGTGATAGACCGCACCCGACAGATCGGTGTCCTCGAAATAGACGCGCACCGGAAACCGGTGCTCGCGCCCGTCGAAGCGGCCTTCCGCCGGACGATCTGAAACCTCAGCCATTCCGGCGGCTGTTAACCCAGTCTTTGCAGGGAAGCCAAGCTTTGCTGCACGATGCCGGTGATGGCGAGGAAAGGGTTAACTCGATCCTCCCCCGCTAGGGGGAGGTGGCTGGCGCTTGCCAGACGGAGGGGGAGGCAAGCGGTCACGCCTGCCCCGTGTCCTCCCCCTCCGTCGCTTCGCGCCGCCTCCCCCTGGCGGGGGAAGATTCAAGGGTCTTACTGGAAAACGCTCGCGTCGAGTTTCAAGCGTGGCTGCGCGGGCGGTACCGGCTGCGAGATTGGCTGGAGACGGGCCTGCGTGACCGTCTGCACCGGCATGTTCGACGCATATTGGCGCGAGACCATCAGCTGCGGCTGGACCGGACGCACCGTCCGCCCGCGCCACGCATCGACCGCGCGGTAAAAATCGGTGAACGGCCGCTCGAGCACGGGCAAATTCTGGGCGGCGAAGGCGGGTAGCGCCTCCGCGGTCAGACCGGCGCTCTGCGCGAGAACCGTCTGCGCCGCGGCGCAGAACTCGTCGCGTGCGGGCGACTGCGAGAAGAAGTTGTACAGCCGCGTCATCGAATCGTCGTAGCGATCCTGCCAGTCGCCGCCGCCCGACTTGTATTCGCTGGCGTAGGTCGCCTCGGCCTTGGCGAGCACTGGCTTCTGCGCCGAGAGCAGCGCGTTGTAGCCCGCGACGATCGTCAACTCCTGCGGACCGCGGCACGCCAGCGCGGCGACGTTCAGCGCAGCGCGGAGGTGCCAGACCTTGGCGGACGTCGTCAGGTTGCGATTCGGAGTCGGATACGTGCCGTCGGCGAGCGCGACCGGAATGACGATGGTCGGCGACGCGCCCTTCGGCATCGTCGGCGCGGGCACCGGCACCATGATCACGGGTGGCGCGACGGCGGCCACGGTTCGTGGCTTCTGCGCGCAACCGGCCAGCAGGCCCAGCGCGGTAACGGACAGCAAAGCAAACCGACGACTCATCGCAACCACCTCATGACGTCCCCCGACGGGACACTCTATGCATGGGTTAGGTTAACGAGACGTAAGCCGTACGGGGTTTGCGGTGAGCTGAGAGGGGATGGGGTTGGGGATGGGGTTGGGGTTGGCGGGAGCGCTTTGGCCGTTCCCCAAGTTACCTCCACCCCGGCGAAGGCCGGGGCCCAATTGGAAGGTCGCAGTAACGAAGCGCGACCTCAGTCAGCGACGTCCCTCAATTGGGCCCCGGCCTTCGCCGGGGAGGTGCTTGGTGGAAGTCAACGGACCCAAGATCACCGTACAATGAAGACGCTGCCTTTCTCGATCCTCCCCCGCCAGGGGGAGGTGGCGCCATAGGCGACGGAGGGGGAGGACACGGAACAGACGTTTCGCTACCCTCCCCCTCCGTCAGGCAATAGCCTGCCACCTCCCGCTTGCGGGGGAGGATAAAAGTATCTTAAACCGCGCGCGCTTCCAGTGCCGCCGCGGCCTGCGCCATCAGCCCGCCGATGATGTCCGCGACCGGCTCCTCGCGCTTGACCATGCCGACCGACTGGCCCGCCATGACCGAGCCATGCTCGACATCGCCGTCGATCACCGCACGACGCAGCGCGCCTGCCCAGTAATGCTCGATCTGCAACTGCGCCTCGGCCATCTCGACCCGGCCACCGTCGAGATGCCCGGCGACCTCGCGCTGCTTTGCCGTGAACAGCTCGCTCGACGCGTTCTTCAGAGCGCGAACCGGGATTACCGGCAAGCGTGCGTCGATCTGCACGCTGGCGATCGCATCGCGTGCCGACGCCCGGATGAACGCCTTCTTGAAATTGGCATGTGCGATCGACTCGGTCGCGCACACGAACAGCGTGCCGAGCTGAACGCCCGCCGCGCCCATGTCGAGATACCCCGCGATCGCCTCGCCGCGGCCGATCCCGCCGGCGACGAACACGGGCACCTGCTCGGCGATCTCGGGCAGCATTTCCTGCGCCAGCACGCTGGTCGAGACCGGACCGATATGGCCACCGGCCTCCATCCCCTCAATCACCAGCGCATCGACGCCGCTGCGGATCAGCTTCTTCGCGAGCGCCAGCGCCGGCGAGAACGCGATCAGTTTCGCGCCCGTCTCCTTGATCGCCTCGATGCTGCCCTTGGGCGGCAGGCCACCGGCGAGCACGACGTGGCCGACCTGATGCTTGGCGCAGACCGCGATCAGCTCGAACAGGTCGGGGTGCATCGTGATCAGGTTCACGCCGAACGGCTTGTCCGTCATCGCCTTGGTCGCGGCGATCTCGGTATCGAGCAGCGCAGGCGTCATCGCCCCGCACGCGATCACGCCGAACCCGCCCGCGTTCGAGATCGCCGAGACGAGGTGACGCTCGCTCACCCACGACATCGCGCCGCCGAGAATAGCGACCTCCGACCCGAGGAACGCGGCGCCGCGCGCCATCCGGCGTTGCAGCCGCTCAGTACCGATCGTCATGCATCCATCCCCGTCGTCCCGGCGCCTGCCGGGATCATGTCGTTATCTATCAAGCTCAAGCCGCATCCTCGGCATCGAGCCCGTATGCCGTATGCAGCACGCGCACGGCCAGCTCGGTATAATCCTCTTCGATCAGCACGCTGACCTTGATCTCCGACGTCGCGATCGCCTGAATGTTGATGCCGCGCTCGCCGAGCGTCGTGAACATCGTCGAGGCGACGCCCGCGTGGCTGCGCATCCCGACGCCGACCACCGACACCTTAGCGACCCGCGTATCGTGGACGATCGTCGCATAGCCGATCGCGTCCTTCGCCTTGTCGAGCACGTCGAGCGAGCGCGCGAGATCGGCCGCCGGCACCGTGAACGTCACGTCGGTCGAGCCGGTCGAATGCGCGACGTTCTGCACGATCATGTCGACGTTGATCCCTGCATCTGCAAGCGGCGCGAAGATCGCGGCGACCGAGCCGGGCCGATCGCTGACCTGCGTCAGGGTGATCTTCGCCTCGTTCTTGTCGTGGGCGATGCCGGTGATGAGCTGGCGTTCCATATCGTCGATTTCCTCTTCGCCCACGATCAACGTGCCGCGGTGACCATCATTGGTGTCGCCATCCTCGAACGAGGACAATACGCGTACCCGCACATTCTCTTTCATCGCCAAGCCGACAGACCGCGTCTGCAACACCTTGGCACCGACGCTGGCGAGTTCCAGCATCTCTTCGTACGTGACCTTGCTCAGTTTCCGCGCGCGCGGCACGATCCTGGGGTCGGTCGTGTAGACGCCGTCGACATCCGTATAGATGTCACAGCGATCCGCCTTCATCGCCGCCGCCATCGCCACCGCCGACGTGTCCGAGCCGCCGCGGCCGAGCGTGGTAACGCGCTGGCCGTCCGCGACGCCTTGGAAGCCCGGGATCACGGCTACGACGCCGTCCGCGAGGCTCGCGTCGAGCGCGGCCGTATCGATCTCGCCGATGCGGGCCGAGCCGTGCGCGTCGGACGTGTTGATCGGCAACTGCCAGCCAAGCCAGCTCCGCGCCTTGCAGCCCGCCGCCTGGAGCGCGATCGCGAGCAAACCACTCGTGATCTGCTCGCCGGCCGAGACGACGACGTCATATTCCTTCGCGTCGTACAGCGACGACGCCTCGCGGCAGAAGCCGACCAGCCGGTCCGTCTCGCCGGCCATCGCGGAGACGACGACGGCGACCTGGTTGCCGGCGTCGACTTCGCGCTTCACGCGCGCGGCGACGTTGCGGATACGCTCGATCCCAGCCATCGACGTCCCGCCGAATTTCATTACGATACGGGCCATTGGCAGCGCAAATCCCTTTGGGTCGAAGCGGCGGCCCTGATAGGTAGCGCGCATGATACTGGCAAGCGACACCGTAATGAACGCAACAATCGATCCGCGCGAGGCCGCGCATTTCGGCACGATGGCGAAGGACTGGTGGGATCCGAAGGGCTCGTCCGCCCCGCTCCACAAGCTCAACCCGCCGCGGCTGCGCTACATCCGCGAGCAGGTCGATGCGCATTGGGGCGGTGATGGGGCTAGCTTCACGCCGCTGGAGGGGAAGACCGCGCTCGACGTCGGCTGTGGCGCGGGGTTGCTGTGCGAGCCGTTGGCGCGGCTTGGGGCGGCGGTGACGGGGATCGATGCGGCACCCGAGAATATCGCGGTTGCGGAGATCCATGCGGCGCAGAGCGGGCTTGCGATCGATTACCGCGCGGGGGGAGTCGAGGGACTGGTGGGACAGTTCGACCTCGTCACCAGCCTTGAGGTGATCGAGCATGTCAGCGACCCTGCGGGCTTCGTGCGCGGTCTAGCGCGGACTTTGGCAGAGGGCGGGTTGTTAATCCTGTCGACCCCCAACCGCACGCCGTTGTCACGGCTGGCGATGATCACCGTGGCGGAAGGTGCCGGCGTCATTCCTAAGGGCACGCACGACTGGAACAAGTTCCTCACGCCGGAGGAACTGACCGCGCTGCTGAAGGATTCGGGGCTGCGCGTGAGGGATACGCGAGGGCTGAGCTTCTCGCCGGCGACGGGGTTCACGCTGAGTGACTCGACGAGCCTGGATTACTTCCTAACCGCGGTGAAAGCCTGACTCGTGCCCACGGTTACACCACCCCGGCGAAGGCCGGGGCCCAATTGGGAAGGCCAATGTAACGGAGCGCCGCCCTCAACCATAACCGTCCCCCAATTGGGCCCCGGCCTTCGCCGGGGTGGTGCAGAATAATGGGCGACAGTCTCAGCCAACACTGTTCACCCGCGAAGGCGGGTGCCCAGTCTGGACACCCGCCTTCGCGGGTGAACAATCCTCTGGTGCTTGCAGCGCTGGCGATCTTCCTAATCACCCTCGCACTGCTCCGCCCCGTCGATCACGACGAGAGCCAATACGTCGCCGCCGCCCTACTCACCGCGCATGGCTTCCTGCCCTACCGAGACTTCGCCTACCTCCAGACCCCGCTCCAACCCTATCTCTTCGCCCCGATCACAGCGCTAGCCGGCACTTGGACATGGCCAGCCCTCCGCATAACCAACGCCCTCCTTGGCACAGCCACCATCGCCGCAGTCCACCGCGCAGCCCGCATTGGCGGCGCCAGCACCCGCGCCGCCACCATAGCAACCGCGCTGTTCGCCACCTGCGACATCCTCCTTTTCAGCATCGGCACAGCCCGCAACGATGCGCTCCCCGCGGCCTGCCTAGCGCTGGCCCTCCCCGCGATCGTCCGCACCGCCCGCGACCAGGCAAGCCGGCGCGATGCGATCCTGATCGGCGCGCTGCTCGCCGCCGCCGCGACCGCGAAAATCTCCTATGCCCTCCCCGCACTCACCTACGGCGTCTGGACGCTACTCAGCCACAGCCGGCGTCCGTGGTGGACGCTGCTCGGCGGTTTGCCGTTCGCCGTCTTCACCCTGGCGTTGTTCGCCGCATCGCCCGAAGGCTTCCTGTTCGGCGTGCTCGACTTCCCTGGCCGGGCGCCCACCGAATGGTACCAGGCCCGCCCGTGGAAGCTGTCGAACGCGGCCAAGATCATCGACACTCTCAAGTTCCTCGCGCTCGGCCCTGCCCTGCTCGCGATCGTCGCCACCACCGGCAGGCGGCAACGCTGGCACCTGATCCTCGACCTGCTGATCCTCGCCGGCCTGATCGCCGCGCTCGCGCCGGTGCCGACATGGCGGCAATATCTGCTGCCGATGTTGCCGGCGCTGTTCGTGCGGCTGGCGCTGGTCTGGCATGCACACCCGCCGGGCAAGGCGATGCGGATCGGCACGGTCGTGTTCGCCTGCGCTGGGCTAGCCCCCACCGTCGAAGCTGTCGCGAGCGGCGGCATCCCAATGCTCGCCGCGATGCGAGACGCCGCCGTGGTACGCGAGATCCTGGACCGCGAACACGTCACCCGCCCGGTCGCGACGCTCTCCCCGCAATTCCTGCCGGGGCAAGCGATCGACCCGCGCTTCGCCACCGGCCCCTTCTATTTCCGCAGCACCGCGTTGCTCGACGCGCGTCAGGAGTACGCCCTCCACCTCGTATCGCAGGCCCGGACGCATCTCCTCGGCTATCCGTCCGCCATCCTCACCGGCGGTGAAGGCGCCTGGAGCAGCGGTGACGATCGGATTGATACAGTCCTAGCCGCCTACGCCCGACACCACGGCTATCGCGCCGTCCCCGTCCCCGGCACGCGCTTCACGCTGTACGTCGCACGCCGTGCTTCGCCGCGACCAGTCCCGCGTAATAATCCATAAGCTCGACCGCATGCTCGCGGTCACTACGGACATGCCGCGCCGCCACCGCAGCCGCCCGCCGGAGCAACGCCGGATCGCGCGCGAACAACCGCCCGATTGCCGCCGCCGCGCTCTCCGCATCGCGCGCCGCGTAGAGCTCGCTCGCATGGCGGTCCGCGACTTCCGCGCACCCGCCCGTATCCGGCACGATCAGCGGCAGGCCCGACGCCATCGCCTCCGACGCGACCAGCCCGAACGGCTCCGCCTCCGACCCGTGGATCAGCGCATCGCAACTCGCCATGATCCGCGCGAGTCGCTCGCGGTCGTACACCGGCGCGAACATCCGGATATGCGGCGAGCCACCGATCCGGCGTTGGATCGCCTTGGTCTGCGCACCCGCACCGATCAGCACCAGCCCGACCGGCAGAGTCGCTCCCGCACGCGCCACCGCGTCGACCACCAGCGGCCAGCGCTTCTCGCCGTGATGCCGCCCGAGCCCGAGCAGCAGCATCCCGTCCTCGGGCAACCCGCACTGTCGCAGCAACGCCGCGCGCAACCGGGCATCGCGCAGGTCCGGCGAGAAATGCCCGCGCTCGATCCCCAGCGGCATCGCCGCATCGATCCGCAGCCCGCGCGCGCGCAATCGCTTCTCCAGCGCCGGGCCGTTGGTGACGACGACATCGTATTTCTCGAGGAATCGTCGCATGTACCGACTGTACCAAGCGAACCCGCGCTCGATCTGGTCGTGGCTCGCAACGCCCGCGAACCAGCGCTGTGCATAGGCGGCGATATTGTCGTTGTGCATGAAGAACGCCTTCACCGCGCGTCCCTGCCAGTCGCCGACGAACCACGCGGGCCGCCACGGCGAGCAGCATTCGACCACGTCCGGATCGAGGTCATCGAGCACCCGGTGCATCGCCGCCCGATCCCAGAACAACCCGTAGTTGCGATCGAACGGCATCCCCGGCGACTTGAGGTAGAGGATCCGCCCGCCGCCCGGCCGTTCCTCGACGCGGTCTTCCTTGCCGGGCGCGACGACGATCAACTCATGGCCCATGTCCGCCATGATCCCCATCTTGCGGTCGACATAGGTCCGCACGCCGCCGCCAGTCGGCGAGTAGAACTCGTTGACGTCCACCACTCTCATCGCGCGACAGGCCCAAAGCCACCGAGCCCGCGCAGATACTGCACGGTGATCCGCACCGTAGTCACGCCCGCGCCGACCTCGACCAGTGCCTGCTCCACCTTCGGCCGCGACCGCCCGAGCTTCATGTTGCTCGCGAACCCGGCACCATCGGTCCAGAAACTGAACTTGTTCTTCCCGTCGCGATTATGCGTCAACAACAGCGCATAGCGGCCCGGCCGCGGCACCCGGATGCACAGCATCGGCGCGCCGCTCGGCGGCGTCGGCACCACCACCCGCCGAAACGTCTTTCCCGCCGCGATCAGCACGTGGTCGTCCTTGAGAAAGCCCGCTTCGTCATCAGGATAGAGTTCGAGCTTCAACTCGCCCGTACGATCCTTCAGCCCGGTGACCTCGACCGCGATCGCCGGCCCCTCGCCCGGCCGGCACGCCGCCGCATCGCTGCCGAGCACCTGTGCCCCGGCCGGTCCCGCAAGCGCAACGATCGCGGCCAGCGCGACACAGGCGCGGATCACGCGCGCAACCGGGTGAGCCCGGCGTGGATGCCGAACAGGATGATCAGCGCGACATGCACCAGCAACGTCAGCGCGGCGGTAAACGCAATCAGCTCCGACAAGGCCTGGTCCTGCCCGATCAACAGGATCGCGGCGTTGGCGAACAGAAGGTCCTTGTTCGGCACCAGCGGCAGGCGCGACACCAGCAGGCGCCCGGCGGCGAGGAACAGCCACATCCCCACCGGTACGCCCGGCAGCGCGAAATGCCACGCGAACGCGATCAGCACCGATCCGCACAGCAACCGGATGCAGTGGATCCCGAACACCCACCACAGTTTCGCGCGCGGCAGGGAGAACACGCGGCGCGAGAAGATCAGGAACGGCAGCGAGATCGCCAGCGTCACGCCCGCCGACGCCAGCACGGTGCGGAACTGGTCATGCGTCAGCAGATGCCGGCCGAGCGGCAACGCGATCGCCACCAGCAGCAGCGTGACCGCATTGCCCGCGATCGCCGACAGGATCGACACGTCCTTCACCGCGCCGAACGGCGACGCCACCATCCGCGCCTTGGCCCGCGCCCAGGCGTAGAAATACGCATCGCCGGAGTATCCGAACACGACTTCGTTCGCGATCCGCTTCTTGATCAGCGCAACGAGGCCGCCGAGCGGAATACCCCAGAGGCGCCGGAAGATGACGTAATCCCCGGTCGGTGGCGACATGTAGAGCAGGCCGAAGCAGACATAGAAGCGCGGGTCCTGCGGCACCGAGCGCGACAGCCCGGCAAGGCCATGCCCGAGCAGTTCGCGTCCCAACCCAACGATCATCGCCAGCGTGAGCACCGCACCGATGATCGCGGGCCAGCGGCTGCCGAGCGCCTTCAGCGGCTCGAGCCCGGCGCGCGCGATATCCGCATAGCCTTCGGATTCGGTCGACTTTGCACGCGTGTTCAATTGCCTGTCCTCAACCAATCGCTCTCAAGCCGTTCCACCGTGTGTCGGTCGGCCCAATAGCCGGCCGTCAATGTGCGTGCACGCAAAGTCGGTTTCATTCGGTCGCGATCTCCGCTTTATCCATCGCGCACTATGATGACCCCCATATGTCACCCGTGAGCGAGCCGCCGACCGCCCGGCACATCCTGACCTATGCCGAGGATCTGCGCGGCGGCGGGGTCGAGCGCGCGCAACTGCGCCTCGCACGCGGCTGGCTGGCGGCGGGGCGTCGCGTGACGCTGGCGATCGAGGATATTTCCGGGCCGCTGGCCGCGGAACTGCCAGAGGGGCTGGAGATCGTTACGCCGTCGCAGCTGCTCGCGTTGCCGAATGTCGTGCGACGTCTCGGGCCGGACATCATATTCTGCCCCGGTAATTTCTATACCGGCATCGCGGCATGGACGAGGCTGCGGCTCGGCAAGACGTGTCCGCCGATCGTCGCCAAGATGTCCAACGCCCCCGCGCGCGCCGATCATGGCCGACTGATGCACGCGGCGCACCAGGTCTGGCTCGCGCGGCACGGTGGCTTCCTCGATCACCTCGTGGCGATGACGACCGCGACCGCGGACGAGGCGGCGCTGGCGACCCGAATGATCGGGCGAACGAGCGTCATCCCGAACCCGCCAGCGGTGCCGATCCCCGGTGCACTGCCCGACCTTCCACCCCGCTATATTCTCGGGGTCGGCCGGCTCGAACCGCAGAAACGCTGGGACCGCCTGATTGCCGCGCTGCCGTTGCTGGCGGACCAGACGATACCGCTCGTCATCCTCGGCGATGGAAGCGAGCGGGGAGCGATCGAGGCGCAGATTCGCGCGTTCGGCTTGGGGGAGCGCGTTCACCTGCTCGGCCACAGCAGCGATCCGCTCCCGGTCATGGCCCGCGCCGCGGTACTGGTGCTGACGTCGGATTACGAAGGCGTGCCCGGTGTGTTGCGCGAGGCGCTGTCGGTTGGGACGCCGGTAATCTCCACCGATTCGAGCGCGGCGGTTGCGGAGATCGTTGATAGGCCGGAGCTTGGGACGGTGATTGCGAGGAACGACACTGCTGCATTGGTTGGAGCGCTGGATGCGTGGCTAGCGCCGACTACGCAGCGACCAGCCCCAGTCGCCCAACCGGGTGCGGACTCAGCCAACCGCTACCTCGCACTCTTCGACCAACTGGTGAGGCGGTAACTCCCTATCGATTACCCGCCCCATTGACGTCCCCGGCTCTCACCCCCCGTCATCCCCGCGGACGCGGGGACCCATACTGGCAAACCTCGGAGGATATGGGTCCCCGCGTCCGCGGGGATGACGGAATGGGAGCTTGAACCCCGAGCAAGTAGTAAGAGGAACGTCAGGCCGTAGCTTGATGGTCCGCCGCCTTCTCCTCTTCCCGCTCCGACCGTCGCTCGAGCGCGGTCTTCAACATCGCGGTCATCGGATCGGCCAGCGCCAGCCCCAGGATCCCGAACAGCGCGCTCGCCAGGATCTGCGCACCCAACGTCAACGCCGGCGGCAAATCGACCGTGCGCTTGGCGACCATCGGCACGATCACATACCCGTCGATCGTCTGCACGACGAGGTACGTGCCGATCGCCCAATACCCCGTGTCGACGCCCGCGCTGAACCCGACCGCGACCATCAGCACGCCGGTCACGATCGCGCCGACGTTCGGGATGAACGCCAGGATCCCCGCGATGATACCCAGCAGCATCGCCATCGGCACGCCGCCGACCGCCAGCGCGATGCCGCTTGCGACGCCCTCGACCGCCATCCCAAGCAGGCGCCCGGCTAGCAACCGCCGCAACGTCGCGCCCATCTTGACCAAAGTCTTGCCGAACTCGGGGCGGAGGTCGCTCGGCACCATCCACTGCATCCCGCGGGAATAGGTGCCGGGGTCCATCGCGATGAACAGCCCGAGGATCAGGATCATGAACATGCTGGTGATCGCGCCGATCGCGCTGCCCACCCACGACGTCACGCGCCCGACCGAGCCGAGCGCCTGCTTGACGATCCCGTTGACGTCCGACGCGCCCGGCATCAGCCCCTGCGAGGTCAGATAGCCCGTGAAGCGATTGGCCTGCGATTCCAGCGTCGAGCGCAGCTGCGTGACCTGCTCGGTGACCTGCACCCCGGTCAGCACGAACGTGCCGACGAGGAACGCGAAGGTCAGCAGTACGACGATCAGCAACCGCCAGCCACGCCCGATCGGCAGCACCCGCCCGAGCAACCGCACGCCGCCATCGAGCAAGGCTGCGAACACGACGCCGGCAAAGATGATCAGCAACGGCTGCACCAGCACGATCAGCAACGCGATCACGCAGGCGAGCCCGAGCCAGATCGCCGCGCGCTTCAGTTCCTTGCGCAGGAACGGATCGCGCATCTCGACCGGGCTCAGTTCGTCTACCGTCTTCGTCTCGGCCATCTCAGTTCACCTTGGCGGGATGCAGCGAGGTGCCCGCGCGATCCGGGCGCAGCGAGCTCCACCACGTCAGCGGATTGAACGTCGCATCGCCGTCGAGGCTGAAGGTGATGAACTCCGCACGGCCGCCGAGATTCTCGTACGGCACCGGCCCGCCGAGCCCGAGCTGGCTCAGCGCGAACCGGCTGTCGGCCGAGCGATCGCGGTTGTCGCCCATCAGGAAGACGTGGTCCGCGGGGATCGTAATCTCGGCAAAATTGTCGCCCTGGCTGTCCGATTCGAGATCGATCGTCTCGTAGCGGCGGCCGTTGGGCAGCGTCTCGGTATAGGTCGGCAGGCGGCACATCTCGCGACCGTCGGGCAGCGTCTCGCGCGCGCCGGGATAGTCGATCTCGCTGCACGGGCTGTTGGTGTCGACCGGGATCAGCGTGTCGTGGAGCGGGCCGCGCTTCACTGCCACGCCGTTGAGGAACACTATCCCGCCGCGCACGGCCAGCTTGTCGCCCGGCAGGCCGATCACGCGCTTGATATAGTCGTTGTGCGTCCCCGGCGGCGTCACGATCACCACGTCGCCGCGCGTCGGCAGCGAGCCGAACAGCCGGCCGTGAATGAACGGCGGCGACACGCTCCAGCTGTCTTCCTGCTGGCGCAGCACCACGCCCTTGAAGATCGCGACCGGATTGGGGATCGTCGGCGAGACGAACGACCAGCCGTATGCGAACTTCGTCACCACCAGCCGGTCGCCGATGCGAAGGCCCGGCAGCATCGATTCGCTGGGGATATAGAAGGGCTTGGCGATGAAGCTGTGGAAGCCGAGCACGACCAGAATCAGCCAGAAGATGCCCTTCACCTCGCCCCACCAGTCGGTGCCGCGGCGGCGGGTCGTTTCGGAACCAGTTTCGGGAGTAGTGCTGGCCGAGGGCGCGGGATCGACCGTGGTGGTCTGCGCGAGGGGCTTTTCGGGGAACTCGTTGCCGTCCAACGCCGCGTCCTTCATCGGTTCGTATCCTGGCGCATGTCCGGGGATATCAGAGGTATAGCTTCGATGATCACGAAGGCCTGCGCCCACGGATGATCATCGGTCATCGTCAAATGCACGCGCGCGGCGTGGCCTTCGGGGGTCAACGCGTCAAGCCTCGCTTTGGCGCCCCCGGTCAGCGCCAGCGTCGGTGCGCCGCTGGGGGCGTTGACCACGCCGATATCGCTCATGAAGACGCCCGCGCGAAACCCGGTCCCGACCGCCTTCGAAAACGCCTCCTTGGCCGCGAACCGCTTCGCCAGCGTGCCGGCTTTCGTGAAAGGCCGCCGCGCCGCCTTCGCCCGCTCGGCATCGGTAAACACCCGCTGCTCGAACCGATCCCCGAACCGCTCGACCGACGCGGCAATCCGCTCGATGTTACACAGGTCGGACCCAAGCCCGATGATCACGAGGCGGCCTGGAGTCGGAAGACAGATTTGGTTCTCGCGAAGGCGCTAAGGCGCGAAGAGAACAAGAAGGGAAGCGAACTATGGGCTCTCTCCTTCCTCTTCGCGCCTTTGCGCCTTTGCGTGAACAAATTCTGAAAGCTATCGCGCCGCATCCATAGCCTCACGCATCAGCCGAACCGCTTCACCAAGCCCGACGAACAGCGCCTCGCCGACAAGGAAATGCCCGATGTTCAGCTCCCGAACCTGCCGGATAGCCGCGATCGGCGCGACATTGTCATAGGTCAGCCCGTGCCCCGCATGCACCTCGATGCCGTTCTTCGCCGCCAACGCAGCCGCGTCGCTCAGCCGTCGCAGCTCGACCGTTCGCGCCTTGCCCGACAGTTCCGCGTACAACCCGGTGTGCAGCTCGACCACCGGCACCTTGAGCCGCACCGCCGCCTCGATCTGGCGCGCGTCCGGCTCGATGAACAGCGACACGCGGATGCCCGCCCCCGCCAGTGCATCGACCAGCCGCGCCATCCGGTCGTAATGCCCGGCGACGTCGAGCCCGCCCTCGGTGGTCAGTTCCTCGCGCTTTTCCGGCACGATGCACGCGGCGTGCGGCTTGTGACGCAGCGCGATGCCGAGCATCTCGTCGGTCGCCGCCATCTCCAGGTTGAGCGGGATCGTCAGCTCGGCCGACAGACGCGCGATGTCGTCGTCGGTGATGTGCCGGCGATCCTCACGCAGATGCGCGGTTATCCCGTCAGCCCCCGCTGCCGCCGCGACCAGCGCCGCGCGCACCGGATCGGGATACCCTGCCCCCCGCGCATTCCGCACCGTCGCGACGTGATCGATGTTGACGCCTAAACGCAGGTCCCGATTCATGCCGCCGCCCTGCTGCCGGGCTTGATCGCAGGGATCGTGGCCAGTTCGGGGGGCAGCGCGTCCGCCGGGTAGGTCGGCACGTCGAGCCAGATCAGCGGGAAGAACGGCACGCCCAGATCCGCCGTCCCGTTCGAGCGATCGACCAGGGCCGCCGCCGCAACGGTCACGCCGCCCGCGCGCCCGATCGCCGCGATCGCTTCGCGCGACGACAGCCCGGTGGTGACGACGTCCTCCATCATCAGCACGCGCTGGCCGGGCGCGAGCCGGAACCCGCGGCGCAGCTCGAACACGCCGTCGGGCCGCTCGAGGAATACCGCCTCGACACCCAGCGCGCGGCCCATTTCGTGGCCGGCGATCACGCCGCCCATCGCTGGCGAGACCACGATATCGATCTGCGCACGCAACTCGGCCGGGATCGACGCGACCAGCGCTTCCGAGAGCCGAGCGCCTCGCGCGGGGTCCATCAACACCCGCGCGCATTGCAGGTAGCGCGAACTGCGCAGGCCAGAGGACAGGATGAAATGCCCTTCGAGCAACGCTTCGGCAGCGCGAAATTCGGCGAGCACGTCGTCTTCGGTCATCGCGGGTCATCGCTCCAAATGGTCTGCCCGCGCTGATACGAGCGCACGAAACCACGTGCAACGAGAACCGGCGGCTTAATACCCGCCGTCATCCTGACGAAAGTCAGGATCCAGGGCCAAGAGCGATACTGTTCGTTACCCTGGATCCTGACTTTCGTCAGGATGACGGGCGGTTAGGGAAGGCGCTTAAAAGGCCAATGCCAGACAAGGCTTGAGGCGAGCCCCCCCGCTGGGTATAGCTCTTCCCAAATCATAAGCAGACATCCGCGCGTCCGGAATCGGGTTCGCTATAAACCGGGGTCAAGAAAAACGATGCGCAAGATGGGGATGAGAGGATTTGCGATGGCAGCGGGGCTCGCAGTGGCGAGTCTCGGTGGCGTTGCCGGGCACGCGGCCCAGCCTGCAAGCACGCCGACGTCAGCAGCACCCGCGCCGCAAGCCGCTGCCGCTCCGGGGGGCGTGTCGAACACTGCGCCGACGACCGCCGCAGCGACGCCCACCGCCAACCCGTCCAGCCCCGAGCTCGCGATGGACGGTGCGCCCGCGATGACGGTCAAGCCGATGATCGGCCAGCCCACGGACGGCCGGTTCGGCCTCCAGCCACAGGTCACCAAGAACGGCCAGTTCGCGCACTGGATGCACAATTCGATCCTGGTGCCGACGATCACGATCATCTCGCTGTTCGTCCTCGCGCTGCTCTTCTGGGTGTCGTTCCGCTATCGCAAGGCGCGCAACCCGGTCGCGTCGAAGACCAGCCACAACACCTTCATCGAGATCATCTGGACGCTCGCGCCGGTCGTGATCCTTGTCCTGATCGCGGTTCCGTCGATTGGCCTGCTGCAAGCGCAGTTCAAGCCCGCCCCCTCCGGCGCGGTGACGCTGAAGGCGATCGGCAACCAATGGTATTGGACCTACCAGTATCCGGACAATGGCGGGTTCGAGATCACCGCCAACATGCTGAAGGAAAAGGCTGACGTCGCCGCTGGCGAGCGTGGCCGTACCGATGCCGACGGCCCCAAGTTGCTCGCCACCGACAACCGCATCGTTCTCCCCGTCGGCGTGCCGATCCGCCTGATCACCACGTCGAACGACGTGATCCACAGCTGGGCGGTCCCGGCGTTCTGGATCAAGCTCGACGCGATCCCCGGCCGTTTGAACGAGACCAGCTTCACGATCGACAAGGCCGGCCTGTATTTCGGCCAGTGCTCGGAGCTCTGCGGCGCGCGCCACGGCTATATGCCGATCGCGGTCGAGGCGGTTCCGCCCGCCGAATACGCGGCGTGGGTCAAGGCCAAGGGCGGCACGATGCCGACTCCCGGCAAGGCGTCCGACAAGGTCATCCCGCAACCCGGCGCCGACGGCTCCGCGGCGAAGGTTGCCGAAGCGGCGGAAACCGCCAACGCCACCGGCCCGGTCGAGAACGTGACCACGACAGCCCCCGCGACGACGCAGGGCGCGACCTCAAACCCGGCCGGCGCCGGCAACGCGGGACAGTAAGATGACCGACACCGCTCTCACCCCGTCGGCCTTCGTGTCCCACGAAGCGCACGACCATCATCACGATACCGATCACAAGCCGGGCTTCTTCGCGCGTTGGTTCATGTCGACCAACCACAAGGACATCGGCACGCTGTACCTGATCTTCGCGATCGTCGCGGGGATCATCGGCGGCTCGGTCTCGGGGCTCATGCGCGCCGAGCTCGCACATCCCGGCATCCAGTATCTCCAGGGCTGGGCGAGCATGCTCCACGGCGGCCCCGCCAGCCTGGACGAATCGCTCCATCTCTGGAACGTGCTGATCACCGCGCACGGCCTGATCATGGTGTTCTTCATGGTCATGCCGGCGATGGTCGGTGGCTTCGGCAACTGGTTCGTGCCGATCATGATCGGCGCGCCGGACATGGCGTTCCCGCGCATGAACAACGTGTCGTTCTGGCTGCTGATCCCCGCCTTCACGCTGCTGCTGGCCTCGCCGTTCTTCGGTGGCGCGGGTAATGGCTGGACGCTCTACGCACCACTCTCGACCTATGGTGAGCCCGGGCCGTCGACCGACATGGCGATCCTCGCGCTCCATCTCGCGGGTGCGTCGTCGATCCTCGGCGCGATCAACTTCATCACGACGATCTTCAACATGCGCGCGCCGGGCATGACGCTGCACAAGATGCCGCTGTTCGTGTGGTCGATGCTCGTCACCGCGTTCCTGCTGCTACTGGCGCTGCCAGTCTTGGCCGCGGCGATCACGATGCTGCTGACCGATCGCAACTTCGGCACGACGTTCTTCGATCCGGCCGGCGGCGGCGATCCCGTCCTGTATCAGCATCTGTTCTGGTTTTTCGGCCATCCCGAAGTCTACATCATGATCCTGCCGGGCTTCGGCATCGTCAGCCAGATCATCTCGACGTTCAGTCGCAAGCCCGTGTTCGGCTATCTCGGCATGGCGTATGCGATGGTCGCGATCGGCGTGGTCGGGTTCGTCGTGTGGGCGCACCACATGTTCACGACGGGTCTGTCGGTGAACACCAAGATGTACTTCACCGCGGCGACGATGGTCATCGCGGTGCCGACCGGCATCAAGATCTTCTCGTGGATCGCGACGATGTGGGGTGGTTCGCTCACCTTCAAGACGCCGATGGTGTGGTCGATCGGCTTCATCTTCATGTTCACCGTCGGCGGCGTGACCGGCGTCGTGCTCGCCAACGGCGGCATCGACGATTACATGCAGGACACCTATTACGTGGTGGCGCATTTCCACTACGTGCTGTCGCTGGGTGCCGTGTTCTCGCTGTTCGCCGGGTTCTACTACTGGTTCCCGAAGATGACGGGCAAGATGTACAACGAGTTCCTCGGCCAGCTGCACTTCTGGGTGTTCTTCATCGGCGTGAACGTGATGTTCTTCCCGATGCACTTCCTGGGCCTCCAGGGCATGCCGCGCCGCATCCCGGACTACACGCCGCAGTACGAGCATTGGAACACGGTCGCCTCGGTCGGCTACATGATCATGGCCGCGGGCATGGTGGTGTTCTTCGTCAACTTGATCTGGTCGCTGCTCGCGGGCAAGCCAGCCGGCGACAACCCCTGGGGCGACGGCGCGACGACGCTGGAGTGGACGATCTCCTCGCCGCCGCCGTACCACCAGTTCGAGACGCTGCCGCGGATCGATTGAGGCGGAAAAGGGCCATCAGGCCCCCGCCCGGCCGGCGCGGCACCGCCGCGTCCGACGACACGGGACTTGCTCCCGTGTCGGGGCCAGCCAAGCCAGAGAACGCCTCGGGGAAACCCGGGGCGTTTTCTCGTTAAATGACCGCCCCCAGCCCACCCTGTTTCCCCGCGAAGGCGGGGACCCAGCCTGGGCTCCCGCCTTCGCGGGAGAACAAGGAGCAGGAGGGACTCACGTGGCTCACCCCCCTTCCGTCACCCCAGCGAAAGCTGGGGTCTCATCGTGGGACTCTCGTATCGCCCAACGCGGGAGACCCCAGCTTTCGCTGGGGTGACGGCGGGGGTGACGGCGGGGGGGGGTGACGGTGGTAGAACGCGCATCTTAGCATCCCCATGACCAGGAGCATGCGCGCGCCACCCAGCCACGCCGCTTTCCTCAGGCCTTTCCACCGCGTATAGCGTACCCGAACCATGACTCCCGCCACCCCCCTCCTGCCACCGGCGCATTGGCGCGATTTCCTTGCGCTGACCAAGCCGCGCGTGATGACGCTCGTCGTCTTCACTGGCCTTTGCGGCATGCTCGCCGCCCCCGTGGGCGTGCACCCGGTGATCGGCTTCACCGCGATCCTCTGCATCGCTCTCGGCGCGGGCGCGGCGGGTGCGCTCAACCAATGGTACGAGTCGGACATCGACGCGGTCATGCGCCGCACGCAGAAACGCCCGCTCCCCGATGGTCGGATGGAACGCCAGGCCGCCCTCCATTTCGGCGTAGGCTTAGGCGCGTTCTCGGTCCTGTTCATGGGATTTGCGGTCAACGCGGTCGCCGCGGCGATCCTGACCGTCTCAATCCTGTTCTACGTCCTTGTCTACACGGTCTGGCTAAAACGCCGCACGCCCCAGAACATCGTCATCGGCGGCGCCGCGGGTGCGTTCCCGCCACTGATCGGCTGGGCCGCGGCGACCGGCGACATCGCGCTGCTGCCCGTCCTGCTGTTCCTGTTCGTGTTCCTGTGGACGCCGCCGCATTTCTGGGCGCTCGCGCTGTTCATGAAGAGCGATTACGCCGCCGCGGGCGTGCCGATGCTCCCCGTCGTGTCGGGCGAGCGGACGACGCGGACGCAGATCGGGCTCTACACGATCCCGATGGCGGCGGTCGCGATCCTGCCCTGGCCGCTCGGGTTGACGGGTGCGATCTACGGCGTCGCGGCCGTCCTGCTGACCGGCTGGTTCGCGTTGCTCGCCGTCCGCGTCGCGAAGCGCACCACGCATGTCGACGATGCGATGAAACCGGAGAAGGCCTTGTTCAAATACTCGATCCTGTATCTGTTCGTGATGTTCGGCGCGCTGGTCGTCGACCGGTGGTTCGCATGAGCATCCCCGATCCCGACCTGATCCGCAGTCGCCAACGCGGTCGCGCCCGCGTCATGGCGCTCCTGCTGGGTGCATTCGTAATCCTCGTCTTCGCGATCTCGATCGCCAAGATCCGCGCAGGCATGCCTCACTGATGGCCGGCTGGAAGGCCATGTCGCGCACCAACCGTACCGCGGCGCTCGCGGTGCTCTTCATCTGCTTCATGACCGGGCTCGCCTGGGCCAGCGTCCCGCTCTACCGGCTGTTCTGCGCCGCGACCGGCCTCAATGGCACCACCAACCGCGGGCTGGCCGCCCCCGGCGCGGTCAACCATCAGATCACGGTCGACTTCGACACGAACGTCAGCCCCAAGCTGCCGTGGAAGTTCTTGCCCGAGAATCGCTCCGACACGATCGACGTCGGCGCGCGCGACATGGCGTTCTTCACCGCTACGAACACCTCGGACAAGCCGCTCACCGGCACCGCGACGTTCAACGTCCAGCCCGCGCAGGCCGGCAAGTATTTCACCAAGATCCAGTGCTTCTGCTTCACGCAGCAAACGCTGAAACCCGGCGAGACCGCGCGGATGCCGGTGATCTTCTTCGTCGATCCGAAGATCCTGACGGACCCGGATGCGGCCGATATCCAGACGATCACGCTGAGCTACACGTTTTACCCGGTGGATTCTGCCAAAACAGCCAGCTAGAACGCTGCCAAAGAACATAGGGGAGTACCGATGGCCGGCGCCAAGAACCATGATTACCACATCCTGCCGCCGAGCATCTGGCCGCTGGTCGGCTCGTTCTCGGCGCTGATCATGGCGGTCGGCGGCATCATGTGGATGCACGGCGGTCATATCGACAAGCCAAACGGCGGCGGCTGGATCTTCTTCATCGGCCTGACCGGGCTGCTCTTCACCTTCTACAGCTGGTGGGCGCAGGTCATCAAGGAAGCGCATGCCGGCGATCACACGCCGGTCGTCCAGCTCCATTTCCGCTACGGCATGATCCTGTTCATCGCCTCCGAAGTGATGTTCTTCGTCGGCTGGTTCTGGGCGTTCTTCGACTTCTCGCTGTTCCCGACCGCGATGACCTATGCCGACGGCAGCGTCACGCGTGCGGTCGAAGGCGGTGCGGCGATCGTCGCGCAGTGGCCGCCCAAGGGCCTGACGGTGATCAACCCGTTCGAACTGCCGCTGCTCAACACGCTGATCCTGCTGACGTCGGGCACTACGGTGACCTGGGCCCACCATGCGCTGATCCACAACCAGCGCGGCGGCGAGAAGACCGGCGCCTGGGGCCTGATCGGCGTCGGCAACCGCGACGGCGTGCTCAAGGGCCTGTGGCTGACGGTAATCCTCGGCGCGCTGTTCAGCTCGATCCAGGCTTATGAATACGTCCACGCGCCGTTCCCGTTCAAGGGCATCAACTACGGCGCCTCGTTCTTCATGGCGACCGGCTTCCACGGCTTCCACGTCCTGATCGGCACGATTTTCCTGATCGTCTGCCTGGTCCGCGCGTACCGCGGCGACTTCACCCCGCGCCAGCATTTCGGCTTCGAGGCGGCGGCGTGGTACTGGCACTTCGTCGACGTCGTGTGGCTGTTCCTGTTCGTCACCGTCTACGTCTGGGGCGGCTGGGGTGCCCCCGTCCACGGGGGTTGAGGGTTACTACTTACCACCCCGGCGAAGGCCGGGGCCCAATTGGTGAGGTTGCGGTAACGAAGCGCGGTCCTCCGTTGGCAACGTCCCCCAATTGGGCCCCGGCCTCCGCCGGGGTGGTGGCGAATGGCACAGCACTGATTCAAGCCTATTCCCTCCCCTTGTTCTCCCGCGAAGGCGGGAGCCCAGTCTGGATCCCCGCCTTCGCGGGGAAACAAGCTTCTGGCGTACCCGGATTTTACGGGCGGGAAAGCTGACCCCATGACCGAAGATCCCTACCCGCTCGCCAACGCCCCCACGATCGCCCAGGTCGCGCTCAAAGGCCTGTGCCCCCGCTGCGGCAAGCCCACGCTCTTCGCCAAATGGTCCAACTTCGCCGACCGTTGCCCGAACTGCGGGCTCGACTTCAGCAAGTTTAACGTCGGCGACGGCCCCGCCGCCTTCCTGACCCTGATCCTCGGCGCGCTCGTCGTAGCGCTCGCGATCACGCTCGAACTCAAGGTCCACCCGCCACTCTGGCTCCACATGCTGATCTGGATCCCCTTCACCGCCGGCGGAGTTGTCCTCTCGCTCCGAGCAGCCAAGGGCGCGCTCATGTCCGCCGAATACCGCAACGCAGCCCGCGAAGGCCGAATCGACCCGTGACCCGACGCATTCCGATAATCCCGACAATCCTCGTCACGCTCGCGATCGCGGCGATGATCGGCCTCGGCCTGTGGCAACTCCTCGACCGCCTCCCGAAAAAGGAAGCGTTCCTCGCGCAGCTCGCCGCCAATCCCGCCAAGCCGCCAATGGCGTTCCCGCGCTTCCCCGACGAAGCGCTGCTCTTCCGTCGCGCCTCGGGCCTCTGCCTCCAGCCGACCGCCATCAAGCTCGCCGGCGCCGGCAAGTCCGGTTTCCGCGCGATCGCCGAATGCAAGACGGGCGCAGAAGGCCCCGGCATGATCGTCCAGCTCGGCACGACACGCGACCCGATGGCCAAGGTCGCCTGGGCAGGCGGCGAAGTCTCCGGCTTCATCAGCCACGCCCCCGACGGCCGTTCGCTGATCGGATCGCTGTTCGATCACACGCCGCAACGCCTGATGCTGGTCGCGGACACGCCGCAGGCGGGGCTCAACCCCAACGGTAAACCTGACATCGCCTCGGTCCCGAACAACCACCTCGCTTACGCCGGCCAATGGTTCTTCTTCGCTGCCATCGCCGCGATCATCTACACCCTCGCGCTCCGCCGACGCCCTCGCTAGCCGTTCTCCTGCGAACGCAGGAGTCCAGGGTACCGCGCGCATTGCTCCGTAACCCTGGATTCCTGCGTTCGCAGGAAAACGGAAAGCGCGTAGCTTGTTCCCTTCCGCTCAGCCCGCTAACCGACGGAACATGCGTTACATCAGCACCCGCGGCTCGGCGCCGATCCTCGATTTCGAAGCGGCAACGCTCGCCGGCCTCGCCTCCGATGGCGGTCTCTACCTCCCCGACGCGTGGCCGACGATGACTCGCGACGAGATCGCCGCACTCGCGGGCCTGTCGTACGTCGACACCGCGGTCGCCGTGATGGCCCCGTTCGTCGGCGACGCGATGACGCGCGAGGAACTGAAGGCGCTCTGCGAACAAGCCTATAGCCGATTCTCGCACGCCGCAGTCGTCCCGCTCGTGCAGCTCGACCACGACCAGTGGCTGCTCGAACTCTTCCACGGCCCGACGCTCGCGTTCAAGGACGTCGCGCTCCAGCTGCTTGGCCTCTTCTTCGAGCGCTTCCTCGCCGGCACGGACAAGCGCCTGACGATCGTCGGCGCGACCAGTGGCGACACCGGCTCGGCGGCGATCGACGCGGTCGCGGGGCGCGAGGGCATCGACATCTTCATGCTCCACCCGGTCGGCCGCATCTCCGACGTGCAGCGCCGCCAGATGACCTCGGTGCTCAGCCCCAACGTCTACAACATCGCGATCGAAGGCAGCTTCGACGACGCGCAGGCACTCGTGAAGGCGATGTTCAACGACCGCGCCTTCTCGACCAAGTTCGCGCTGTCCGCGGTCAATTCGATCAACTGGGCCCGCCTGATGGCGCAGGTGGTGTATTTCTTCTACGCCGCCGTCCGCCTCGGCGCGCCCGATCGCGAAGTCGCGTTCGCGGTCCCGACCGGCAATTTCGGCGACGTGTTCGCCGGCTATGTCGCGGCGAAGATGGGCCTCCCAGTCGCCAAGCTGGTGGTCGCGACCAACGTCAACGACATCCTCCATCGCGCGCTCAGCACCGGCGATTATTCAAAGGGCGGTGTCCAGCAGACCCCGACCCCGTCGATGGATATCCAGGTGAGCTCGAACTTCGAACGCCTGTTGTTCGACCTCGGCGACCGCGATGGCGCAGCGCTCGCCGCCCAGATGGCCGGCTTCGAATCCTCCGGGGCCATGCGCCTGACCAACGCACAGTCACAGGGCGCCTCCGCCCTCTTCCAGAGCGAGCGCATCGACCTCGACGACATGACACTGGCGATGCGCTGGGCGCACGAGCACGCCGGCCAAGTGATCGACCCGCACACCGCGATCGGCCTCGCGGCTGCGCTGCGTACCGAAGTTCCGGCGGGCGTCCCCGTCGTGACGCTCGCCACCGCGCACCCCGCCAAGTTCGGCGACGCGGTCGAGCGCGCGACCGGCGTCCGTCCCTCGCTTCCCACCCGCGTCGGCGACCTGTTCGACCGCGAGGAACGCTACGCCACGCTGCCCGCGACGTTCGAAGCGATCACCGCCTACATCACCGAGCGCGCGAAGCCGTCGGCATGAAATTGCATACCCTCATCGGCGAACCCTGGGCGGATTACGGCCTGATCGACTCCGGCCACGGCAAGAAGCTCGAACGCTACGGCCGCTTCCGCTTCATCCGCCCCGAGCCGCAGGCGATGTGGGCCCCCGCCTCGACCGACTGGCAGGCGCAGGGCGAATTCGTCCCCGGCTCCGACGAAGACGGCGGCGGCCGCTGGGAATTCTCCGAGCCCGTCCCCCGCGAAGGCTGGACGCTCAAGTGGAACGAGGTGTCGTACACCGCGCAGACCACCCCGTTCCGCCATCTCGGCTTCTTCCCCGACATGGCGCCGGTGTGGAACTGGATGCGCGAGCGCGTCGCCGGGCTCGACTCGCCCGAATGCATGAACCTGTTCGGCTATACCGGCGTCGGCACGCTGGCGATGGCGACCAAGGGCGTCCGCATGGTCCACGTTGATGCGTCGAAGAAGTCGGTCGAGGCGGCCAAGGCCAACGCGAAATTGTCGGGCATGGCCGATGCGCCGATCCGCTGGATGACGGATGATGCGGCGAAGTTCGTCGCGCGTGAGGTGCGGCGGGGGCGGCGGTATGATGGAATCCTGCTCGATCCGCCGAAATACGGGCGCGGTCCCGAGGGCGAGGTCTGGCGCCTAGAGGAAGACTTGCCAAAGCTGATCGCCGATTGCCGGAAGCTGCTCGACGAGAACTCGCGCTTCCTGTTCCTGACGGTCTACGCGGTCCGGATGTCTGCGCTAGCGATCGGCGAGTTGCTGAACCAGGTGTTCGCGGATCTGCCTGGCAAGGTCGAAGTCGGCGAACTCGGCGTCCGCGAAGAAGCGCGCGGCCTGGTATTGCCGACGGCAATCTGGGCCCGCTGGAGCCGCTGAACTCGCCCTCATAGTACCACCCCGGCGAAGGCCGGGGCCCAATTGGAAAGGTTGGAGTAACGAAGGACGGTCTTCCGTTAGCTACGTCCCTCAATTGGCCCCCGGCCTTCGCCGGGGTGGTGGTTAGTTCAGGGGACCAGGCAAACACGACAACTCCCATACCGTTCGTGCCGAGTAGAGACCGCGTAGCCGGCTTGGGCGTATCGAGGGCTCGTATCGAGGTGCAGGTTCCGCGCGCCAACCTGTCCTTCGATACGCCGTCTCGATACGCTCCTTGCGGAGCTACTCGACAGCTACTCAGGACGAACGGCTGTAGGGGACCTACCCCGGGATCTGCTGCGAGATGCAGTGGAAGCTTCCGCCCCCGGTCAGGATATGATCCGCGCGCTGGCCGACGACCTCGCGGTCCGGGAACAGCGCCTGGATCGCTGCCACCGCCGCGGCGTCGTTCTCGGCGCCGTACAGCGGCACCACCACCGCGGCATTGCCGATGTAGAAGTTCATGTAGCTGGCCGGCACGACCTCCTCGTCGCGCAGCACGCGGCCCGGTGACGGGATCGTCACGACCTCCAGCCCGGCCGCCTCGGCATCCCGCGCGGCGTTCTGGTACACCTGCCAGTTCGGATCGTTGTCGGTCGCCTTTGGGATCGCCACGCGCCCCTTGCCGACGAACCGCGCGAGATTGTCGACATGGCCGTCGGTGTGATCGTTGACCAGCCCGTCGCCCAGCCACACCACGCGAGTGTAACCGAGATCGGACGCCAGCCGCGTCTCGATCTCCGCCTTGCTCAGCGACGGATTGCGGTTGCGGTTGAGCAGGCACTGCTGCGTCGTGACGACCGTCCCGGTGCCATCGCCATCGATTGCGCCGCCTTCGAGCACCCAGTCGCACGCCTCGACCCGCTTGTGCCGGCTTTCCGCCAGCCGCTGGCCGATCGTGTCGTCGCCGGGCAGGTCGTACTTCCCGCCCCAGCCGTTGAACCGGAAGTCCCGCGCGCTACCGTCGCCGACGATGATCGGCGCGGTATCGCGCAACCAGATGTCGCCGAACGACTCGACCACCACGTCCGCGAACGGGGCAAGACGCTTCGCCGTCGTCGCCGAACCGACATCGGCGGCTACCAGAATCACCGTCTCGCCCTTGCCATCCGCATGCACAGCCTTGGCAAACGCGACGACCTCGTCCCGCGCGGGCTCGAGATCCTCAAGCCACAGGTCCGCATGGCTCGGAAAGCCGATCCAGACGGCCTTGTGGTGCGCCCATTCGGCGGGGGTAGAGACGGTCGTGGTCACTTACTTGGCTCCTGCGCGATCGCGGTCACGGATGCCGCGGAATTCGGCGGTCTTATACCAGTTCGGCCACAGACTGGTATCGTCCGCGAGTTTCCGCCCGAGCCCGTAATAGATCGTAAGGTCCTCGACCGCGCCCGACCAGTCCCACTTCGCGTCATATTCGTCCGCCGGCTTGTGATAGCGATGCGCGACATAATCCTCGCGCGCCGCATGTCCCGCAGCCGTCCCACCGACGACAAGGTCCTCGCCGCTGCCGCCATCAAGCATCGGTACGCCCAGCTTGGCGAAACTGAAGTGATCCGACCGGTAATAGCCGCCGCGCTCCGGGTTCGCCTCGACACCGATCACCCGGCCCTCGGCAGCGACGAACGGCTTCACCAGATCCTCGATCTCGGATTTCCCCGCACCGGTCAGCACGAAGTCCTTCGCGCGGCCATCGACGTTCAGCACGTCCATGTTTACGCCGCCGACGGTGTGCGCGAGCGGATAGATCGGATGCTCGGCATAATAGCGCGACCCGAGCAGCCCGGACTCTTCCGCCGTCACCGCCAGGAACGCGATCGAGCGCTTGGCCGGCCCCGCCTTCACCTGAGCCTCCGCCAACGCCACTAGCCCGGCGACCCCACTCGCATTGTCCGCAGCGCCGTTGCAGATGTCGTCGCCATCGACCGCGTCGCACCGCCCGAGATGATCCCAATGCGCGGAGTACATCACATAATCATTGGGGGCCGCCGTCCCCGGCAGCACGCCGATGACGTTCTTCGACGCCTGCCGCTTGATCGTGTTGTCGAACCCACCGCCGAACTTCAGCCCGAGCGGTACCGCCTTGAACCCCTTCACCTTCGCCGCCGCCGCCAGCGTCGCGTAATCCTTGCCCGCGCTCGCGAACACGCGCTCCGCCGCCGGCTTCTGCATCCAGCCGACGATCTGCGACTGGTCGAGATGATCGCCCTTCTCGTCCAACTCGAGCTGCGGCCCGGTCCACGACGACTGCACCACCGCCCACGGATATGCCGCCGGCTCGGTATCATGGACGATGATCGCCGCCGCAGCACCGTGCTTCGCCGCATTCTCGAACTTGTACGGCCAGCGCCCGTACCACGTCATCGCGCGCCCCTCGAAAGGCCCCTCGCGCGACATCGTCTGCCAGTCGGCGTCGTTGATGAGGATGACCACGGTCTTCCCCTTCACGTCGGTGCCGGCATAATCGTCCCAGCCCTTTTCGGGTGCGGTGATGCCGTAGCCCACGAACACGACATCGCTGTTCGCCACCGCGGACTTGGGCGCCAAGCGGTACGTCCCCGCAACCATGTCGGTGCGGTACGCGAGGCTGACGGGCGCCTTGCCGCCGGTGAAGATGAACGGTGCGACGTTGCCCGCGGTAATCTCGACCATCGGGACGTCCTGCGTCCACGACCCCTTGTTGCCGGGCTTCAACCCCGCCGCCTTCATCCGCTCGACGATATACGCGACCGTCTTAGCCTCCGCAGGCGTAGTCGGCGCGCGGCCCTCGTAGGCGTCCGACGACAGCACCTGCGTAACGGTCTTCAACGTCTCGACCGAAATCGCGGGAGAAGTCTGCGCGGACGCAGCGGTCCCGAGCAGCAGGAGAGGCAGGATGGCAGCGCGCATGGTCATATCCCCGTTTGGTTGCGCGCGTTCTGGCAAAGCCGGGCGCGCATGTCCACGAAGCGACACGGGGCAACGAAAAAGGGCGGCCCCGCAGGACCGCCCTTTTCCTCGTATCGATCGTACCGAAAGATCAGCGCGAGTAGAACTCGACGACCAGGTTCGGTTCCATCTTCACCGGGTAAGGCACTTCGTCGAGCGTCGGGACGCGCGTGAAGGTGACCTTGGCGGCGCCGTCGGGCGCGACATAGTCGGGGATCTCACGCTCGGCGAGGCTCTGTGCTTCCATGACCAGCGCCATTTCCTGCGCCTTGGTGCCCAGCGTGATCTCGTCGCCGACGAAGCAGCGACGCGAGGCGATGTTGCACTTCACGCCGTTGACGCGGATGTGGCCGTGCGAAACGATCTGGCGGGCCGCGAAGATCGTCGGTGCGAACTTGGCGCGGTAGACGATCATGTCGAGGCGCTGCTCGAGCAGGCCGATCAGGTTCTGCGAGGTATCGCCCTTCAGACGCGCAGCCTCGTGGTAGCACGCACGGAACTGCTTCTCGGTCACGTCGCCGTAATAGCCCTTGAGCTTCTGCTTGGCGCGCAGCTGGATACCGAAATCGCTGACCTTGCCCTTGCGGCGCTGGCCGTGCTGGCCCGGGCCGTATTCGCGCTTGTTGACGGGCGACTTGGGACGACCCCAGATGTTCTCGCCCATACGGCGATCGAGTTTGTACTTCGCGCTTTGACGCTTCGACATAGTAAGTCCTTGGCAAATGCTAACAACGTTGGTCCCGGTATCGCTCTGCTGGCTGTACGAGACGGATGTCCCGACAGGGCAGGGCCACCGCTTCACCGGGGTGCAGGGCCATTGCGAAGGCGGGCGCCTAGACGGGGGGCGGTCCAGAGTCAAGCTGGACAGGCCGGATGGGGCTCGGCAAGAGACGGCGCATGACCATTCTCCCCGGCCCAGATTGCACCACCATGACCGACGTCCGCGCAGGCGTCGACGCGCTCGACCGCGACTTGGTCGCTCTCCTCGCCAAGCGGTTCGCGTACATGGACGCCGCCGCGCGGATCAAGCCCGAGCGTGGGCATGTGCGGGACGAGGATCGGAAGACACAGGTGATCGACAATGCGCGGGCCGAGGCGGTGAGACTGGGCGTTCCGGAGGCCGTGATCGCGGATCTGTGGGAACGCCTGGTCGAAGCCTCGATCGCCTACGAACTCGCCGCCTTCGACCGGCGCTAGGCTCGCGGCCTCTTCCCCGCCAGCGACGACAACACCCCGCGGAGGGTCCTGATCTCCTGGCTCGACCAGCCCGGTTTCGTCAGCAGCGTGCGCAGAGTCCGCCGCGTCGACTGCATCTTGTCGGGCAGGTGGAAGAACCCCGCCCCCATCAGCATCGCATCGAGCTGCCCGATCATCCCGTCGAGCTCCTCCTGCGGCGCAGGCGGCATGATCGGGTTGATTGACGGCTGCGACAGCTCGCGCTCGGCGGTGAGCCCCTTCGACCATTCATACGCGACCAGGATCACGGCCTGGGCGAGATTGAGCGAGCCGAACTCCGGATTGATCGGCACCGTAATGATCGTCCGCGCGACCGCTACGTCGTCAGTTTCGAGGCCGGAGCGTTCTGGCCCGAACAGGATCGCGGATCGGCCGGGGGCGGCGTGGATCTCGGTCGCGGCCTGTTCCGGGGTGATGACGGGCTTGGTCACGCCGCGCTTGCGGACGGTGGTGGCGAAGACCTGCGCGCAGTCGGCGGTGGCGGCGGCGACGCTGTCGTAGACCTTGGCGTTCTGGAGCACGATGTCGGCACCGCTGGCGGCGGGACCGGCGGAGGGGTTGGGCCAGCCGTCTCTGGGGGAGACGAGGCGCATTTCGGTGAGCCCGAAGTTGAGCATCGCGCGCGCCGCCTTGCCGATGTTCTCGCCGAGTTGGGGACGGACGAGGACGATGACGGGGGGTGGGGTCGAGACACCGACCGTCGCTTCCTTGCCCATACCAGCCTGCTCGCCCTCCCCATTCCGTTCGTCCCGAGTAGAGGTCGAGCTTGTCGAGACCTCGTATCGAGGGACTGGTTCGGAATGCTCAGGCTTCCTCGCCGCCGCCGAGACCGCCGCCCAATCGTCGCGGAACAGCGCTTCCTTCTTCTTCCGCGACCAGTCCTTCACCTGGAACTCCGCCGCGAGCGCTTCCTGCCACGAAGAAAATTCCTGGCTCCACATCAGCGTCACTGGCCGCCGGGTTTGCGTATACCCCGGGATTTCGCCAAGATTGTGCTGGCCGATCCTTCGCTCGAGATCGTCGGTATGTCCGGTGTAATAACTGTCGTCGGCGCAACGCACCACATAAGCCCAGAATGTCATGGGTGCGGCTTATCCCTCGATACGCCGTCTCGACAAGCTCGACGTCTACTCGGGACGAACGGGAGGGGGGGTGACGGGCCTTATTTTATAATGGGTATGAGGGCACGAATGCGCCGATGAGGATGGGGCCTCACGCCGATCCACTGTCGCTCATCCACTCCCCTACCCCGTTCGTCCCAAGTAGCGAGCGAGCGAAGTCGAGAGCGCGTATCGAAGGACAAATAAGGGAGCGCATCACTCCGCCCGCCCAACCTCCTCCACACTGCCGGCAAAAGCCTCGAAGTCCTTGGCCTCGCTAAAATCCCGATAAACACTCGCAAACCGGATATACGCGACCGAATCGAGCCCCTTGAGCCCATCCATCACCATCTCGCCGATCCGCTTCGACGTCACGTCGTTCTCGCCCAGCGTCTCCAGCCGCCGCTGGATCCCACTCACCAGCTTCTCGATCCGCCCCGCCTCGATCGCCCGCTTCCTGGTCGCGATAGACAGCGACCTGAGTAGCTTCTCCCGCTCGAACGGCTCCCTGCGCCCCTCACTCTTCAACACGAACAGCTCGCGCAACTGAATCCGCTCGAACGTCGTGAAACGCGCGGCGCACCCTTCGCACTGGCGCCGGCGTCGGATCGCCGCCCCGTCTTCGGTGGGGCGGCTGTCCTTTACCTGGCTGTCTTCATGTCCGCAGAAGGGGCAGCGCATTCAGACCTTCTTCTTGCCCTTGTAGTAGGCGTAGCCCGCGCCTGCGAGTGCGCCGAAGATCGGGCCGATCACCGGCACCGGGATCGCCACGACTGCGCCGAGCGCGCTCCACTTGGCCATGCTCTTGCCGAGGCCGGGGGTCGCCTTGATGTCGTTCTGGACGTCGTCGAACTTCGACATGCTGTTTATCCTTGATAGATCGGAAAGCGCGCGCAGAGTGCACGAACACGCGTCCGAACGTCCGCCTCGACTTCCGGGTCCCCATGCTCGCCCTTTTTCGCGAGGCCGTCCAGCACGTCGGCGACCATGTTGCCGATCTCGCGGAATTCCGCCGGACCGAAGCCACGCGTCGTGCCCGCGGGCGAACCGACGCGGATGCCGCTCGTCTTGACCGGCGGCAGCGGATCGTTGGGGATGCCGTTCTTGTTGCAGGTGATCCCCGCACGCTCCAGCGCCTCGTCCGCATCGCGGCCGGTGATGCCCAGCGGCGTGAGGTCGATCAGCGCGAGATGCGTGTCGGTGCCGCCCGAAACGACGTCCGAGCCACGCTCCTTGAGCGTCGCCGCCAGCACCTTCGCGTTCTCGACCACTGCGGCGATGTAGCTCTTGAAGTCGGGCTGGAGCGCCTCGCCGAACGCGACCGCCTTCGCCGCGATCACGTGCATCAGCGGCCCGCCCTGCAGGCCCGGAAACACCGCCGAGTTGATCTTCTTGGCCAGCGCCTCGTCGTTGGTCATGATCATGCCACCGCGCGGGCCCCGCAGCGTCTTGTGCGTAGTAGTGGTCACGACATGCGCGTGACCGAACGGCGTCGGGTGCAGGCCCGCTGCGACGATCCCGGCGAAATGCGCCATGTCGACCATGAAATACGCGCCGACCTTGTCCGCGATCGCGCGGAAGCGCGCGAAGTCGATGACGCGTGGGTAGGCCGAGCCGCCCGCGATGATCAGTTTCGGCTGGTGCTCGACCGCCAGCGCCTCGACCTGGTCGTAGTCGATCAGGTGCGTGGTCGCATCGACGCCGTACTGAACCGCGTTGAACCACTTGCCCGACATCGCCGGCTTGGCGCCATGCGTCAGGTGACCGCCCGCATCCAGGCTCATCCCGAGGATCGTGTCGCCGGGCTTGACCAGCGCGAGCATCACCGCGCCGTTCGCCTGCGCGCCCGAATGCGGCTGCACATTGACGAACCCGCAGCCGAAGATCTGCTTGGCGCGCTCGATCGCCAGCGTCTCGACCGTGTCCGACGGTGCGCAGCCCTGGTAATAGCGCTTGCCCGGATAGCCCTCGGCGTATTTGTTCGTGAACACCGAGCCCTGCGCCTCGAGCACCGCCTTCGAGACGATGTTCTCCGACGCGATCAGCTCGATCTGCGTCTGCTCGCGTTCCAGTTCGGCGGCCACGCCGGCGAATACGGCAGCGTCCGCATCGGCCAGGCCGCGCGTAAAGAAGCCGTCGGGCTGGACGTCGTGGAGTTCGCGCTGGAGGGCTTCGGGCTGAGTGCTCATGCGGGGACCTTTAACTTGTCGACACGGAGTTGATGACGGCCGCCAGCGAAATCGGCGGACAGGAAAGCTTCGACGCACGCCTTGGCCATTTCCTCGCCGATCAGGCGGGCGCCCATCGCGATAGCGTTGGCGTCGTTGTGGATGCGCGCAAGGCTCGCCGACAGCGGTTCGGACACGAGCGCGCAGCGGCAGGCGGGATTGCGATTGGCAGCGATCGAAATACCGATCCCGGAGCCGCACAGCGCGATACCGCGCTCGGCTCGACCGTCGGCGATCGCAGACGCGAGCTTGAACCCGTAATCGGGATAATCGACGCTGGCGGTGCCCTCGGGCCCGAGATCGAGTACGTCATGCCCCGCCTCGCGCAGCCATGTTGCGAGCACCGCTTTTAACGAAACGGCGGCGTGATCGGACGCGATGGCGATGCGCACCTGGCGTATTCCTGTGACGGGAGATCGGGTGCCCAGCCCCCTACCCCCCCAAGCCGGAATTTGCCACACCTGTTCGCGGGCGCTTTCGTCAGGATGACGCGTTAAGGTCGGGAATTACGTCGAACGAGACCGTGAAGGAGACATTCATGAAGGCCCTCACCCTGCTTGCCGCCGCCGCGCTGACCGCCTGCTCCGGCCCCGCCCCCGATACCAGCAGCGACGGCAACATGACCTCCGCCGGATCGGTCGAGCGCAAGGTCGCTGCCCCAAAGCCCAGAGCGCCCGACTACACCGGCCGCTGGATCGGCGTAGAAGGCATGGTTCTCGACGTCGCCCAAGCCGCGGCACCTGGTCACTACGCGCTCACCATGCAGTGGGACCTCGACAACAAGGGCAATTTCGACGGCACCGCGGCCGGCGACACGATATCGTTCGATCGCAAAGGCATCCGCGAAACCCTGCGCCCGACCAACGGCGACGCGACCGGGCTCAAATATCTCGCCGGCAAAACCGACTGCCTCACCGTAAAGCCCGGCGAAGGCTATTGCCGCGACGGACTTAGCCGCTAGGTTCCCGAGCGTGACTATCGCACATGCCAACGCCGACGCCGCCCGCGCGCACCTCTCAGAAGTGCTCCTGCGCACCGGGCAAGAGGACCGCGACGCGTTTCGCGAACTCTATACGCTGACCAGCGCGAAGCTTTTCGGGATCACCCACCGTATCTGTGGCAACGCCCAAGCCGCGGAGGATGTGCTGCACGAGGTCTATCTCACGATCTGGAAACGCGCCGGTGCCTGGGAACCCGGCCGCGCGAGCCCGATAACCTGGTTGGCGACGATCGCGCGCAACCGCGCCATCGACTGGCAGCGCGCGCAGGGCGTCCGCCGCACGAGCCCGCTCGACGACGCGCCCGACGTCGCCGATCCCGGCGAGGGTGCCGAGGCAGGGATGCTGGCTAGCGAGTCGTCGCGTGAACTGATCGAGTGCCTCGACGGTCTCGAACCGCAGCAGCGCGACGCGATCCGGACCGCGTTCTTCGACGGCATCACCTACGCCGAACTCGCGATCAAGCGCGCCGTGCCGCTGGGCACGATGAAGAGCTGGGTCCGCCGCGGCCTCGCCCGCCTGAAGGATTGCCTCGATGGTTGATCCGACCACCGACACCGGCGTGCCCGAGGACGTCGCCGCCGCCGAACTCGCACTCGGCCTGCTCGAAGGCGAGGAGCGCGGGGCAGCGCTGCGCCGCGTGCTCGCCGAACCCGGTTTCGCCGCCCAGGTCGAATGGTGGCGGTCGCGCTTGGCGGTCCTGTTCGACCTTTGGCCCGAACGCGCCGCGCCGCCGCATCTCGCCGCCCGGATCGAAGCCAGCCTCGACGGAACGCCAGCCCCCGCGCAAACGAGCCGCTTCGCATGGCCCGCGCTCGCCGCCGTCACGAGCGCGATCGCCGCTTCGCTGTTGCTGTTCGTCATGATCCGCCCGGAGCCGACCGTGCCCGTCTCGCAACCGATCGCCCCCTCAATACCGGCCGCGCGGCCGACTAGCGTGCTCGTCGCGATGCTCGGCGATGCGAAGTCGCCGGTTGCAGCAGTGTACGATCCCGCAAACGGCGCGCTCCGCGTCGCGGCCGGCCCCGGCGTTCCGGACGCGCGCGTCGCGCAGCTCTGGGTGATCGGCGGCGACGGCGTGCCGCATTCGCTCGGCCTGCTCTCGGGCCGTCCGACCTCGCTGGCACCCAAGGGCGTCGACCGCGGTCGCATAACCCCCGGCGCGACGCTAGCGATCTCGGTCGAGCCGCTCGGCGGCTCGCCGACCGGCCTGCCGACCGGCCCGGTCGTCGCTACCGGCGTGGTCGCGCGCGTCTGATGATCAAGCGACCTACCGCGACCGGCGGCATCCCGCCGATCGCGCGGCTGCTCGGGCTGAGCGGCCTCCTCCCGCAACTCGCGGCGGTCGCGCTGCTGCTGAGCGGCGATCCGCAAAGCCGGTTCTCCGCGCTGGCGATCGCGTACGCCTATGCCGCGATCATCCTGAGCTTCCTCGGCGGGCTCTGGTGGGGCTTGGCCGCACGTACCGACTCGCCGCCGCGCTGGCTGTGGTTCGCCAGCGTTGCGCCCTCGCTGGTCGCGCTGGTGACCGCCTGGCCCTGGATGGTCGGCCTGCGCTGGCCCGGCCCCTCGCTGGTCGTGCTCGGCATCAGCCTGATCGCCGCGCTGCTCGTCGACCGAGCCCTGGTCCGCGGCGGCATCGCCCCGCCGGGCTGGATGGCACTACGCATACCCCTGTCGCTCGGCCTGGGGGTCCTAACGATGCTAGCCGCCGCGCTTTAACGGTTTGCAGGGCGACTCGTCGGAGCGATGGATTCATGGTACAACTCGGCGATGAATAAATCCGCCGTTATTCTCCGCACCGATCAGCAGACCAGGGCGCGTTTTACGACCGCCGAGTTCCTGCGCATGGGTGAGACCGGCGCGTTCGACGACATCAAGGTCGAACTGGTCGATGGGGAACTCGAACGGATGAACCCACCTTTGACAGCACATGCTGCACGCCAGATGCAGATCGGCATCCGTCTTTCGCGCCTGTTACCCGAAGCTCGGATTATGGGGGAAATTGGCGTCGATCTCGGCAACGACACCGTGCTCGGCTGTGACGTTGCCGTATTGCGCGAACCAGCCGAGGGTAACCGCCTGCTGGCCGCTGACGCTTTCCTACTCGTCATTGAGGTCGCGGAAACGTCGGTCGCGCGCGATACCACGATGAAGCGCTTCGCCTATGCGCGCGGCGGCATTCCTCACTATTGGGTGGTCGATGGAAACCGGTCAGTGGTCCATGTCTACGCCAACCCCTTGGAAGGCGATTACACGCGGTTCCATTCGGTAGGTTTCGGGGAAACGCTAGACGTGCCGGGCACCGACGGCACGATCACGATCGACTGATCAGCGCTGCACCGCCTGGACGGGACCAACCTCAGGCCGCCTTGCGCAAGTCCAGCCGGCTCCAGATCTCCACCAGCGCATCGGTCAGTTCCCGCATCATCGCCTCGGTATGCGCCGGGCCCGGCGTGAACCGCAGTCGCTCGGTGCCGCGCGGCACGGTCGGATAGTTGATCGGCTGCACGTACACGCCGTATTCGGCGAGCAGCACGTCGCTGATCTTCTTCGCCTTGACCGGGTCGCCGACCATCAGCGGCACGATATGCGTATCGCCGATCATCACCGGCAGCCCCGCGTCCTTGAGCATCGCCTTCAGCATTGCCGCAGACGCCTGCTGCCCCTCGCGCTCGACGCTCGAGCTTTTCAGATGCCGCACGCTCGCGAGCACGCCAGCGACCAGCACCGGCGACAGCGACGTCGTAAAGATGAACCCCGGTGCATACGAACGGATCACGTCGACGATCGTCCGATCGGCGGCGATATAGCCCCCCATCACGCCGAACGCCTTGCCCAGCGTCCCCTCGAGGATCGTGATTCGGTGCGCGACCTCGTCCCGTTCCGAAATGCCGCCGCCGCGCGCGCCGTACATCCCGACCGCATGGACTTCGTCGCAATAGGTCAGCGCGTTGTACCGGTCGGCGAGGTCGCACACCGCGGAGATCGGCGCGATGTCGCCCTCCATCGAATACACGCTCTCGAACGCGATCAGCTTTGGGGCAGCCGGATCTTCGGCCGCGAGGAGCTCTTCGAGATGCGCGAGATCGTTGTGGCGGAACACGCGCTTTTCACAGCCTGAATTACGGATGCCCGCGATCATCGACGCGTGGTTCAGTTCGTCGGAAAAGATGATGCAGCCCGGCAGCACCTTCGCCAACGTCGCCAGCGTAGCCTCGTTCGAGACGTAGCCACTCGTGAACAGCAAAGCCGCTTCCTTGCCGTGCAGGTCGGCGAGTTCGCCTTCCAGATCGACATGATAATGCGTGTTGCCGCCGATGTTGCGCGTGCCGCCAGAGCCCGCGCCGACGTCGTGCAGCGCCTCTTCCATCGCCGCGATCACCTTCGGGTGCTGGCCCATCGCGAGATAGTCGTTCGAGCACCACACCGTGATCGGCTTGGGCCCGTTATGCCCGGCGAAACAGCGCGCGTTCGGAAAGGCACCCTTGTTGCGGAGAATGTCGATGAACACGCGGTAGCGCCCTTCGGCATGCAACCGGTCGATCGCCTGCGTGAACACGCGCGAATAATCGACTCGCGGACCCATTGCGGAGTCCGTTGCCGAGATGCCGTTGGTAATCATAGGCTTGGGCACTACGCCTCGCTTTCACTCGTTTCCAGCGCAATACCGCTCTTACGGTGATCGCTTTCCTCATCCTGGGTGCACATTGCCACGATGCGCCCGCGAAGCAAGGTGCCATAGTGTCCCAGGTTAACGCCTAAAGCTGCTCGATCCTGGCAAAGCCGCGCGCCGCCAACGCCGGTCCGAGCGCACGTTCGTCGCCGCCCAACCGGGTAAAGACGGCAACGCCCTCCCCCGCTCCCGACCATGATTCGCCCTGCATGAGATGCACGATCCGTCGCGCGATCCCAGGTCCGCCGTCGACGAAGCACACACCGGGCGCAGCGACCGCAAGCTCCGCCTCCACCAGTGGAAAATGCGTGCAGGCGTTGACGATCACGTCGATCGCGTCGCCACCGGGTTTCGAAAACAAGCCATCGAGCACCGCTGCATAGCGGTCCGGCGCGACGACTCGGCCGTGCAATTTCGCCTCGGCCATCTCGACCAGAGCCGCCGAGCCGTAGCGCAGCACCCTGCAATCCCCCGCAAACTTCGTCGCCAGATCATCGACATACGCCTGCCGCACCGTCGCCTCGGTCCCTAGCACGCCGATCGTCCGCGTTTTCGAAAGCAGCGCGGCGGGCTTGATCGCCGGCACCGTTCCGACCACCGGCAAGTCAAGCGCGGCGCGCACCACCGGCAGCGCGATCGTCGAGGCCGTATTGCATGCGATCACGATCAACCGCGGCCGATACCGCTCCGCCAACCGCCCCAGCAACGCCGGCACCCGCGCCGCAATCTCCGCCTCGCTCTTGGTCCCGTAGGGAAAGCCCGCCGAGTCGGCGGCGTAGACGAACGGTGCATCGGGTAGCGCCGCGCGCGCCGGACCGACGATCGACAACCCGCCGACGCCGGAATCGAAGAACAGGATGGGGCGCGTGTCCATACAGCGCTCTTAGGCCCTATCAGCCCACCTGAGCCAGACCTACCGTCATCCCCGCACACCTCGTCATCCTGACGAAAGTCAGGACCCAGAGCCACGAAAGTCGTCCCCTGTAATCCTGGGTCCTGACTTTCGTCAGGATGAGGGATGGTGTGAGGTCGATGCCCAGCGACGCCATTTGCCGTCAGCCCCGCGTGGCCTATAAGCCCCTCCAGAACGGGGGACATAGTTGCAGACGGAAATTCTCTGGGTCGCGCCCACGCTATCGCTTGTGCTGAGTTATCTGCTCGGCTCGATCCCGTTCGGCGTCATCCTGACGCGGCTCGGCGGCGCAGGCGATCTGCGGACGATCGGCTCGGGCAACATCGGCGCGACCAACGTCCTTCGCACCGGGCGGAAAGGCCTCGCCGCCGCCACGCTGCTGCTCGACATGGCCAAGGGTGCGGTCGCCGTGCTGCTGGTCGCACACCTGTTCCCCGGCAACGCACTGCTCGCGGCTGCCAGTGCGTTCATCGGCCATTGCTACCCCGTCTGGCTGAACTTCAAGGGCGGCAAGGGCGTCGCAACCCTCATGGGCATCGTCGTCGCACTCCATTGGCCGCTTGGGCTGGTCTACGCGGTAGTCTGGCTCGGCCTGCTCGCCGGCCTGCGCATCTCATCGGTCGCCGGCATGGCCGCAGCCCTCAGCGCGCCATTTGCCGCGGCCCTGTTCGGTCGCTTCGACTTGGTCCTGCTCCTCCTCGCGCTCGCGCTGATCGTCCTGTGGAAGCACCGCGAGAACGTCGATCGCCTGTTCTCAGGCACCGAGCCACGCATCGGCCGCTCCAAACGACCACCGGGTGACTGACACCACCGTCTCAAGACTTCGGCTCATCCGCACGACCGGGATCGGACCGGTCACCTATCGCCAACTCATCGCCCGCTTCGGCAGCGCGGACGCCGCCATCGAGGCGCTCCCCATGCTCGCCCAACGCGGCGGCGGACGCGCACCGAAGATCGCTGACTCCGCCCTGGCCGAACGCGAAATGGCCGCCACCGCCAAGCTCGGCGCACGCTACCTCTTCCTCGACGACCTCGACTATCCCCGCCTGCTCGCCGAGATCGAGACTGCACCCCCGGCGCTCATCCTGCGCGGCGACGTCGCCCACGCAGCGCGCGCCTGCATCGCCATGGTCGGCGCGCGCAATGCGTCCGCCGCCGCCTGCCGCTTCGCCCGCCAGCTCGCGCTGCAACTCGCCGAGGAAGGCACCACCATCGTCTCCGGCCTAGCCCGCGGCATCGATACAGCCGCCCACATCGGCGCGCTCGGAGGCGGATCGAGCGGCGCCACGATCGGCGTGATCGCCAGCGGCATCGACATCGCCTACCCGCCCGACAACACCGCGCTACAGGAACGCATCGCCACCGAAGGCCTCCTGCTCGCCGAACAGCCCCCCGGCACCGAACCCAAGGCGCGCAACTTCCCCTCGCGCAACCGCATCATCGCCGGCCTGGCAATCGGCACGGTGGTGGTCGAGGCCGTCCCCAAATCCGGCTCGCTCATCACCGCAAGGCTTGCGAACGAATCCGGCCGCGAAGTCATGGCCGTCCCCGGCAGCCCACTCGACCCCCGCGCCCAAGGCTGCAACCTCCTGATCCGCGAAGGCGCCACGCTGGTGCAGTCGGCCGCCGATATCCTCGAACAGATCCGCCCGTTCGACCCGCGCTCCGTCCGCGCCCCGATCGACGCTTACGCCGCTTCGCCTCCGGAAGACGCGAGCGACACCGACCGTCGCAGAATCGCCGACCTGCTCGGCCCCGTCCCTGTCACGATCGACGAACTTATCCGCCAGTCGCAGCTCGCCCCCGCCGTCGTCCACACCGTCCTGCTAGAACTCGAACTCGGCGGCCGCCTGGAACGTCATGCTGGCGGTCGGGTAAGCGCAGTCTGATCAAACTGCATCGGATACACTCGACGTAGTGGGATTAACGTCACAGTAGGTCTTCAGCGGGTTGTAGATGAACGGGTTCGAGCAGTCCGACGCCAGCTCAGGTCCAGTCCTCACTTCACGACGAACCTCGCGACGAAGACCGTCGTCGTTGCGATCCAACGCCGACAGGAAGACAGCGCGTTGGCCTGCCATAGTACAAAGGTTATCCTGCTTTATTTTAGAGATGGTGGCTGCTCTGACGGTACATTTCGTGTTCCGGCCTCTGGTTCCGACATCGAGCGTCACAAATGCAGCACCGGACTGGACGCCCGCTCCCGAAAAGACGCTTTTTGAAATCCAACGATCTAACGAAATCGGGACCGCCCCACCGGTATTGTTGCCTCCCAGACGCTCCGGGCAATTTCCCGGAACTCTTCGTGGCAAAGCAGCCATTGGTATGTGCGAACGGGCGCGGCGGTGTGTATCGACAAGGCCACGACGGCGTTTGCTGGAAGAAGGCTTCGAATGACAACTGGACTCTCGTGGAGGCTGGCTGAGCCGGCCGACGTACCTCACATCAACGCGCTGACCGCTCGATCAATCCGTGCACTCCATGCTGGAAGCTATGATCCTACGGTCATCGATGAAGCGATCCGTCATGCTTATGGGGTGGATTGGCAACTCGTCCGAGACGGAACGTATTTCGTTGCCGAGATCGCTGGAACGGTAGCGGGCGCCGGTGGCTGGAGTTATCGACATACCATAGCCGGCGCGCACGGCCCGGATGACCCCGCCGGCAAGCGCCTCGACCCGGCGCTTGATGCGGCGCGTGTACGAGCCTTCTATGTCGACCCCATACACGTGCGCAGGGGTGTAGGCGCCCTTTTGCTGAGGCTCAGCGAAGATGGCGCTCGGGCAGCCGGCTTTATGACAGCCGAGCTGACATCTACCATTCCTGCCGTGCCGTTTTATGCTGCTTTCGGATACTCTCCCGTGCGCGAATTCAACATGCGCCTTCCGAGCGGATCGACCCTTCGTTTGGAGCTGATGGACAAGCGCCTGGTTCCTTAGCTGAACGTAGCTAGGCGAACGGGCGGCCCGTTCTGACGTCGGCTGACGAACGGCCCGTCAAGACGAAACCCTGTCGATCAGCGCCATTGCCGCATGGGGTGCACGAACCTTCGCGCCGTTGATGAAGAACACGAACGTCTCTCTCGGCGTCTTCGTTGGTGCGGCGTCCTCGACATAGGGCAGACCGTCAGGCCGTCCGCCCGCGGCCCAGATCTTCGCCTTGTCCGCCCATGCGTCCAGCGCAATCGGCGCATAACCCGCGACGAAGCGCTCCTCGGCATCCTCCAGTCGCGCATAGACGAAGTCACCGGTCACGTCGGCGATCGCGGGGTATTCCGCCGACTGCGCGAAGACGATCGCGACGCCGGCATCGCGGCACATCGCGACGAACTCCGGCACCGCGAAACTCTCGTGACGGACTTGTATCGCATGGCGCAGCGCGAGCCCGTCCTGCTTGGCGGGCAACAGCTTGAGGAATGCGGCGAAATCGTCGGCGTCGAATTTCTTGGTAGCCATGAACTGCCACAGGATCGGTCCGAGCCGATCGCCGAGTTCGACGATCCCCTGCCCGGTGAACTTGGCGATCGACTCCCCCGCCTCGGCCAGCACCTTGCGGTTGGTGCAATAGCGCGACGCCTTGAGCGAAAAGACGAACCCGTCGGGCACCGCCTTCGCCCAGGATGCGAACGTCGCGGGCTTCTGGCTGCCGTAATAGGTGCCGTTGATCTCGATCGCGGTGACGTGCTCGGCGGCATAGTCGAGCTCGCGCTTCTGCGCCCATTTCTCCGGATAAAAGGTCCCGCGCCACGGCTCGTAGGTCCAGCCGCCAATACCGATTCTGATGGTCATGCGCGCGAGTGTAGCGCGCTGGAGAAGCGCTTGGCGATGCCCTATTCCGTGATGACGCCGCGCAGCCCCGGCAGGTCGAGAATGCGAACCTGCGCATAGGCCACCGCGACCAGGCCATCGCGCTCGAACCGCTTCAGATGCCGATTGAGCGTCTGACGCGCGATGCCGACCACGCCGGCAAGCTCCTCCTGACGGATCGTGATCCGACCATCCCCCGCCTGCGACGCGCGCATCAGCGCCTGCGCAAGCCGTACCCGGATCGACTGCCCCACGCTCTGCGCGATGAACCGCAAGGCGGTGCGTTGGTGTGCACACACGAGCAGCCCGAGATCGCGGTAAAGCTCCGGGTCCGCCGCCGCCGCTCGCGCGAACGCCGCCACCGGCACATGCAGCAGCCGCGCCATGCCGAACGCCATCGCATCATGCGGCCTCGGATGGCCATCAAGCGTCGACAATTCGCCGAACCACGTTCCCGGCCGCACGATCAGCGCGAGCAGTTCGGCACCATTGGCGGACAAGCCCTTCAACCGGACCTGCCCGTCCAGAACCGCCCACAACCCGTTCGGCGGATCGCCCGAGCCGTAGATTCGCGCGCCGTTCTCCAGCACCTCGACACGCGCCTCCTGCAACAGGCGCTCGCGACGGCCCGCCGGTATCGCGCCGAACCAGCTATCGGCTGCCAATATCGCATGATCCGGATCGTGCATCGCTTAAGACTACGCGAAATTTCGAGATTGTCATCCTCGAGACAAAGTTTGCCGAATGCCGGTCGTACAAGGGGCAAAACATAAGGAGGCGGATGATGGCGACGGCATTGAAGGCGATGGAACCGACGGCGGCGGAAACGACGATCAAGGACCAGGTATCGGCGGAGGAATGGGCGCTGCGCGTCGATCTCGCCGCCGCGTACCGGCTGGTCGCGCTCTACGGCTGGGACGATCTGATCTTCACGCATCTCTCCGCGCGCGTCCCCGGCCCCGAGCATCATTTCCTGATCAACCCGTACACGCACATGTTCGAGGAGATCACCGCATCGTCGCTGGTCAAGATCGACGTCGACGGCAATAAGGTCATGGACACCCCTGCCCCGGTCAACCGCGCGGGCTTCGTGATCCACTCTGCGGTCCACGCCGCGCGGCACGACGCGGTGGCGGTGCTGCATCTCCACACGCCGCACGGCCAGGCGGTATCGGCGATGGCCGAAGGGCTGCTCCCGCACACGCAGACGGCGATGATCGCCGGGCACGACGTCGCCTATCACGACTTCGAGGGCATCGCGACGGAACTGGAGGAACGTGAGCGGCTGGTGCAGGATCTCGGCACCAAAAATGCGATGATCCTGCGCAATCACGGCACGCTGACCGTCGGTGAATCGGTGCCGCAGGCGTTCCTGCGGATGTATTTCCTCGAACGCGCCTGCGAGGCGCAGGTTCTGATGCTGAGCGCCGGTCGCGAGAATTTGAACAATCCGAACCAGGGCGTCGCGGAAAAGGTCGAGGGGCAATCGAGCGGTGCAGGCATCCGCATGCTCGCCGATGGGCTCGCCTGGCCGGCGTTGTTGCGTAAGCTCGACCGCGTCAATCCGGGCTATCGGGACTGATCGCAACCAGCTTCGGAGGGCGACGCATGCCGCATTACGGCGATTACCAGAACGAGATCTATTTCGCGGGGCTCGCCGGTGTCGTCCCGAAGGTCCCGGTCGATTTCGCATCGCTCGAGGCTCGGGCGGTAGCGGCCTTGCCACCGTCGGTACTCGGCTATCTGCAGGGCGGGTGCGGCGACGAGTTCACGCAGCGCCAGAATGCCGACGCGTTCCGGCACTGGGGCATGACGCCCCGGATGATGGTCGATGCCACGCGTCGCGACCTGTCGATCGACCTGTTCGGGATGACGCTGCCCAGCCCGATCTTCATGAGCCCGGTCGGAATCAACGGGCTGTGCACGCAGGATGGCCACGGCGATCTCGCCGCCGCGCGGGCTGCGGCGACGACCGGCGTCCCGCTGGTCCAGTCGACGCTGTCGAACGATCCGCTGGAAGACGTCGCCGCGGCGATGGGCGACACGCCCGGCTTCTTCCAGCTCTACACGCCGAAGGACAAGCCGCTCGCCGAGAGCCTCGTTCACCGTGCCGAGGCGGCGGGATACAAGGCGATCGTCGTGACGCTCGACACCTGGGTCACCGGCTGGCGCCCGCGCGACCTGAACGTCGCGAACTTCCCGCAACTGCGCGGCCATGTGCTGGAGAATTACTTCAGCGACCCCGTCTTCCGCGCGATGCTCGCCAAGCCACCGGGTGAGGACCTGCCCGCGGCGGTGCGGCAATGGGCCGGGACGTTCGGCAAGGTGCTGACGTGGGACGACATGCCGTGGCTGCGGTCGATGACCAAGCTGCCGATCGTCCTGAAGGGCATCTGCCACCCCGACGACGCGCGGCGCGCGATCGATCTGGGGGCGGACGCGATCTACTGCTCGAACCACGGCGGACGCCAGGCGAACGGCGGGATCGCCGCGATCGACATGCTGCCCGCCGTGGTCGCGGCGAGCGGGGCCGTGCCGGTGCTGTTCGACTCCGGCGTTCGGTCAGGGAGCGACGTGGTCAAGGCACTCGCACTCGGCGCCACTGCGGTCGGGATCGGCCGGCCCTACACCTATGGCTTAGCGCTCGATGGCGCGAATGGCGCGGCGCATGTGCTGAAGTGCATCCTAGCCGAAGCCGACCTGCTGATGGCCGTGAACGGCTACCCGACGCTCGCCGCCGTCCGGGAGGCCGGCGCGACACGGACGGGGTACTGAAACGAGACGATCAGGCGGCGGTTTTGTCGATCCGGCGTGCCTTTTCGATCAGCATCACGGGCACGCCATCGCGTATCGGATAGGCGAGCCCGGCCGCGTCCGAGATCAGTTCCTGCACAGCCTCGTCATAGCGAAGCGGCGTGCGCGTCATCGGGCAGACAAGGCGTTCGAGCAGCCAGGGATCCAGGGTTTTCATCGTCAAGCTCCTTTGCCCCGGGAAGGCGGCGCCGCGGCGGCCTGTGCAATACGACCAGACTCGCTGCCGATCCGTCGCTGCGTCGCGACGTGTTCGATCGCGGTGATCTTCTTCGGATCGAACAGATTGGCGAAGAACATGCCGATCATCATTACAGCACCGTGCGCGCGCCCCTTGCTGGGCGACTTCATTGCAACGTCACCGATTCGTCACCGTCGTGTCGCCCGAAGAACTGCATCAGCTGGATGATCAATTCGGCACGCTGCTCGATATCCGGCGCCTCGAGCAACGCCTGCTTTGCGGCTGCGTCGAAAGGCGCGATCTGCGCGATACCGTTGACTAGGCTCTCGTCGTCGAGCCGTCCGACCGCATCCCAATCGACCGCATAGCCCTGCATGTCCGCGAACCGGCGCGACTCCAGTTCCAGCGACGACCGCCGCCCAAGCGACAGCGCATCGTCCTCGATCAACGGCAGCAATTCCGCCTCGACCTGGCGGAATGCGGTCGTCACGTCCAACTCGCGGACGATCCGGAACAGCGCGAGGCCCTCCAGCACGACGTTGTAGCGCCCGTCATCCAGAGCCTCGACCTCGGCGATCTTGCCGACGCAGCCGATGTCGTACAGCGCGTCCGCGTCGTCATGCGGTCCGCCCCGCGGCTGGATCATCCCGATCCGCCGGTCACGCGCCATCGCATCGCTGATCATCGCCCGATAGCGCGGCTCGAACATGTGCAGCGGCAGGTGCATGCCGGGGAACAGCAGCGCCCCCGGCAGTGGGAAGATCGACAGTCGCGTGGTGGCGCGCGGAGGAGCGGACTCGGTGGTCATCCGAACAGGATCGCAGACAGGCGGCGTCGCTGTCCAGACACCCACGGGTCTTCGAGACCGACGACCTCGAACAGTTTCAGCAACTGCGTCCGCGCCGCGCCCTCGTTCCAATCGCGCTCGGTGGCGATGATGCCGAGGAACGTGTCGGCGGCGGCATCACGGTCGTTCGCCGCCATCTGGCCGTTGGCGAGTGCGAACCGGGCCTGCAAATCGTCGGGGTTCGCCTCGACCGCCGCCAGCAGCGGCGACAGGTCCTCGACCGGCGGCGCCGACTGCGCGAGTGCGAGCGCCGCCTGTGCGCGGGCGATCGCCGGGTCCTTGGCGATCGCCGGATCGAGGTTCGCCAGCCAGTCCGTCGCTTCGTCGAGCTGCCCGGTCGCGACCAGCGCGCGGACGAAGCCGGCATGGACCTGCGGATGCTCGGGCGCGATCTCGGCGATCTCGCGGAAGATGCCCAGTGCGCGCTCGCCGTCATTGGCCGCGAGCGCCTCTTCACCGATCGCGATCAACGGCTCGACGTCGGGCGCCGCGTCCGTCGCACCGGCTTCAATCGGCAGCTGCTTGAGCAACTGGTCGAGGATCACGCGCAGCTGAGATTCGGTGCGCGCACTGGTCATGTCGGCGACCAGCTGGCCCTGGAACATCGCATAGACGGTCGGGATCGACTTGATCTGGAATTGCGCGGCGATGAACTGGTTCTTGTCGGTATCGACCTTCGCCAGCACGACGCCCTTGTCGGCATAATCGGCGGCGACCTTCTCCAGCGTCGGGGTCAGCGCCTTGCACGGCCCGCACCATTCTGCCCAGAAATCGATGATCACGAGGCTCGTCATCGACGGTTCGACGACATCGCGACGGAACGCCTCGACGGCGTCCTTCTCCGCGGGGGACATTCCAAGCGTGGCCAAGTTCAACTCCCGTGTAATTCTCGCGTGCTATCTGGGGCGCCCCCGCGGCGAATGCCACCTCTAGAGGCCACCTGTAGAGCATCGCGGTCGAAATTCCACGTGGCGGCGGCGCCGTTGAAGCGGCCCGTCGATCCTTGGTCCGTCACCCCAGACCCGTCACCCCAGCGAAAGCTGGGGTATCCCCGTGAGGCGGTGGTCGCGTGCCACGTGAGATACCCTAGCTTTCGCTGGGGTGACGGCCGTAGGATTCGAGACGGGCCTTGGGCTCGACGAGATCGGGATCCGAGACGGGATTGGAATCAATGGAAGTCGCGCGATTTGGGCAGGACGCGGACGTCCCGGGGATGCTGGGCGCGCGGATGCTGGGCACGGGGTGTTCGTCCGTCAGGGCCGCGTGGCAGGACCGGACGGATCACCTCGTCGACTCGCGCAAGCGGCGGCTCCAGCGCTTGATCTTCCGACAACAGCCGCAGCATGTCGCTGCGATCCTGCACCCGCGACGTCATCAGGTGCGTGACGCCTTCCTCGCTGCGCTGGATCACGCCCTCCAGCACCATCAGCCGCGAGGCCATCACCGCGCGGCGGTTCGCCTCGAAGTCGCGCGCCCACATCAGCCCGTTGGTGATCCCGGTCTCGTCCTCGATCGTCACGAAGATCGCATTGCCCTTGCCCGGCCGCTGGCGGACGAGCACCACGCCCGCCACCTTCGCACGCCGACCGTCCTTGGTCGCATTGGCCTGCGCGCTCGACAGGATTCCCTCGGTGGCAAAGCGTTCGCGGAGGAACTGCATCGGGTGCGCCTTCAACGACAGCCGCGTCGTCTGGTAATCCGCCGCCACCTGTTCGGACAGCGGCATCGCCGGCAGATTCGCGTCGGGCTCCGCACCAAGCTCCGGCACCTCTGCCGCGGCAAACAGCGCAAGCTGCTTGGGCGGCGTCCGGCGCACATCCCACAAAGCCTCGCGCCGCTCCTTCGCCACCGATCGAAACGCATCCGCATCGGCGAGCAGGTTCATCGCCCGCTGCGGCAGGTTCGCCCGCCGCGCAAGGTCCTCGATACTAGCAAACGGCGTGGTCCGAACACGAACGATCTCGTCGGCCCAATCCTTCCGAAACCCATCCACTTGCCGAAACCCAAGGCGCAAATCCTCCCCGGCACGGGGAGGGGGACCATCCGCAGGATGGTGGAGGGGGGCCGCCGCAGACGCTCCGCCTGGAAGGGTGGCAGCCTCATCAGCGCCGCCAGTAACAAGGGCATCCGAAAGCGATACGTTCGCGGAAGCCCCCCTCCACCCCGCTTCGCGCGGTCCCCCTCCCCGTGCCGGGGAAGATAAGCTGTTATCCCACCCGCTCGCATTCACATCGACCGGCAGCACCGTCACCCCGTGTTCCACGGCATCCCGCACCAGTTGCGCCGGCGCATAAAACCCCATCGGCTGCGAATTGAGCAGCGCGCAACAGAACACCGCCGGGTGAAAGCATTTGATCCACGACGACACATACACCAGCCGCGCGAACGACAACGCATGGCTCTCCGGAAACCCGTACGATCCAAACCCCTCGATCTGCTTGAAACACCGCTCGGCGAACTCTGCCTCATACCCACGAGCGACCATGCCGCCGATAAGCTTGGCCTGAAAATTGTTCATCCCTCCGACCTTGCGAAACGTCGCCATCGATTTCCGCAGTTCGTTCGCCTCGTCGGGTGTGAACTTTGCCGCGACGATCGCCAGCTTCATCGCCTGTTCCTGGAACAACGGCACGCCGTATGTCTCGCCAAGCAGCACTTCGAGTTCGTCGCTTCGGCCATGCTCGGGCGATGGCGAGGGATAGACAACCACCTCCTTTTTCGCCCGCCGCCGCAAATACGGATGCACCATGTCGCCCTCGATCGGGCCGGGTCGAACGATCGCGACCTGCACCACCAGATCGTACAGTTTCCGCGGTCTCAGACGGGGCAGCATGTTGATCTGCGCCCGACTCTCGACTTGGAAGACGCCGATGCTGTCACCCTTGCACAGCATATTATAGACGTCCGGATTCTCGTCGTTGGCGATCGTCTTCAGTTCATGATCGCCGAGCCCGTGCTGTCGCATCAGGTCGAAGCTCTTGCGGATGCACGTCAGCATCCCGAGCGCGAGAATGTCGACCTTCATCAGCCCGAGGCAATCGATATCGTCCTTGTCCCATTCGATGAACGTACGATCCTCCATCGCGCCATTATGAATCGGTACGATCTCGTCAAGGCGTCCCTGCGTGAGCACGAACCCACCGACATGCTGCGACAAGTGGCGCGGGAATTCGAGCAGCCGTTCGACCATGTCCCGCAACCGGGCGATTTCCGGATTGGCGACATCGAACCCCGTTTCGGCAAAGCGACGTTCCGGGAAACGGTTCGAAAAACTGCCCCACACCGTGCTGGTCAGGCGCTGCGTGACGTCTTCGGTAAAGCCTAGCGCCTTACCGACCTCGCGCACGGTGCTGCGCGACCGAAAATGGATGACAGTCGCTGCGATCGCCGCGCGGTCGCGACCGTAACGGCGGTAGATATACTGCATCACCTCTTCGCGCCGCTCATGCTCGAAATCGACGTCGATATCGGGCGGCTCGCTACGTTCGGCCGAGACGAAGCGCGAGAACAGCAGGTCATGCTTCATCGGATCCACCGACGTGACGCCGAGCACGTAGCAGACCACCGAGTTGGCGGCCGATCCACGTCCCTGGCACAGGATCGGCGGATCGGCGCTGCGTGCGAACCGGACGATGTCGTGGACCGTCAGGAAATAATAGGCGTAGTTCTGTTGCCGGATCAGCGCGAACTCCTCGCGCAGAGACTTGACGAGCTTGTCCGGCACATAGCCGTCATATTGGTCGATCGCCGATTGCCAGGCGAGATGCTCCAGCCAGTCCTGAGGGTCCCAGCCTGCGGGGACGGGCTCATGCGGATATTCGTATTTGAGCTCGTCGAGCGTGAAGTCGATCCGCGCGAGCAGCCTTGCCGTCTCGGCGATCGCGTGCGGCCGGTCGCGGTAAAGATGCGCGATATCGTCCGCATCCTTCAAATGGCGTTCGCCATTGGCACCGAGCCGTTTGCCGGCACGCTGGATCGTCGTGCCCTCACGGATGCAGGTGACGATGTCGTGAAGCGAGCGATCGTCGGCGACCGCATAACGCACGTCGTTGGTCGCCAGGATCGGCACGCGCGCCTTGACGGCGATTCGGGCAAGCCGGGTCTGGCGTCGCCGATCGTGACCGCCTTGCGGCATCGTTACACCAAGCCACACCGATCGCCGCGCGAGTGGGCGGAGCGCGACAAGCGTGGCCTCGAGACTGGCATCGTGGCGCTTGGGAAGCACGAAATCCTTGTGCGCGACCACCGGCCGCGCCGTGCACTCCGGCATGACGATCAACAGGATTTCGCCGAGATGCGCCACCAGATCGTCGAAGCCGAGGATGCAGCCGCCTTTCTCCGCCCGTCGGTTGCCCAGCGTCAGCAACCGCGTCAGCCGTCCCCATCCGGCCCGGGTTGCGGGATAGGCGACGATGTCCGGCGTACCGTCGGCGAATACGAGACGCGCGCCGACCACCAGCTTGAAATCGAACGGCGGCAGCTTCGCACCGAGTTGCCCTCGTTTTGCGCGTTCCAGGGCATCATAGGCGCGGACTACGCCGGCGACCGTGTTGCGATCGGCTATGCCGATACCGGCCAGTTTCAATTCTATGGCGCGACCTACGATATCGCTGGGGTGGCTCGCCCCGTCGAGAAACGAGTAGTTGGTAGCGGCGACGAGTTCCGCGAACCCGGTCATGGCGCCACGCCGTTCAAGCGAAGACGCCGTGGAGGTACCAGCGGGGCGTCTCCATCTCGGAATACAGGCCGTGGCGGAAGATCCAGAAGCGGCGGCCGCGGCGGTCTTCGATGCGGTAGTAATCGCGCGTCGGGATGTCCTGGCGTCGCCACCATTCGCCGGCGATCCGCTCGGGGCCCTCGCTGTGCGCGACGTCGTGAACGGTGCGGCGCCAGCGGAAGCGGTGCGGCGGGCCATCGGGGACCTCGGCCATCATCGATTCGATCGGCTGCGGCGGGTCGAACAGGTAGATCGGGCGCAGCGGTGGTTCGCCGGTTTCGGGCGCGGTCCAAGGGGTTGGGGCTGGTGCTTCAGCGGCCGGCAGCATGAGCTCCGCCTGCTCGGGGATATGGCTGTCGCGCGCCGAGAACCGGCGTACCCGCGCCCGCCCCAGTCGCGTGCCAAGCTGGTCGACAAGTTGCGCGACCTCACCCTTCTGCGCCTCGCCGCCCTCCAGCTTCAACTGCGACGCATCGAGCTTCTCCGCGAGCGCCACGTCGAGCCGGACCAGATCGTATCCGAAACCGGGATCGAGCGGATCGGCGAGGCTGTCGATCCGCTCGCGGAAGAGGCGCATCAGCAGTGTCACGTCACGGGTCGGCTGGCCGGTCTCTATTCGCAGCCGCTGGACGAGGCCGTCGGCACGGAAGAGGCGCGCTTCCCAGCGGCGGCCGCCTTCGTGCCGGTCCGCAAGCTGAGCTGCGGCTTCGGTGGCAAGTTCGGAGAGCATTTCCAGCGCGTATTCGGTGCGTGCGATGGGTTCTGCGAAGCGACGTTCGACACCGATCTTCGGCACCGTCCGCCGCGCGACGATCGCTCCCTTCACCGAGCCGTCGAGCCGGCGGATCATCATCGCCGCCTCCTCGCCGAACCGTGCGGCGATCGTCGCCAAGGGCCGCGCCATCACGTCGCCGACCGTCTTCAGCCCGGCGCGCGACAACGCGGTCGTCGCATCCTCGTCGAGCCCCAGCGCCGCCACCGGCAACCGCTTGACCGCGCGCTTTTCATCCGGCGCAGGTGCCCCCGCATACCGCGCCAGCGCACGCGCCGTATCGGGCGTATCGCCGAACGCATGGCGCACCAGCACACCGCGGCGCGCAAGCCGCTCCTCCAGATCGGCAGCCAGACGCCGTTCGCCCTCGAACTCGTGCACGCACCCGGCGATGTCGAGGATCAGCCCATCGGGTTCGTCTAGCGCCACCGACGGCGTGTATCGCTGGCACCCATCCGCGAGCCGCTCGAGCCATTCGTGATCGGCATGCGCGTCATGCTCGTACACCTCCAGTTCCGGCACCCGCGCCCGCGCATCGGCCAGCGTCAGTCCCGGCTGGAGCCCCGCCCGCACCGCCTCGCGGTCGAGCGCCTTCAGTCGCACCCCACCCGAGACCGTCTCGACGAACGCGATCGGTGTCTCAGCCCGTCCGACGAACAGATGCGGCCGCATCGTCCGCAGCCGCTCGATCGGCAGCCACGGGAACACCAGCGCCAGGTAGCGCCGCGGAATCACCAGAGGCGAAGGCGGTTTGGTCGAAGGCGATATTGTCGAAGATGTGCGCGTCACGGTCCCACTCCACACGCCAGCGAAGCCCGGCCTGGCCTCCGCGTCGACGCAGCAATTCGATGTCGAAGGCAGGTTTGCCCGGTGCGTCGGCTTCCAGCGGTCGCGAGCGACACGCGGCAACCTGCCAGCGCGATGCGGCCGCACTCGGCACCGGCTCGGCACCGATGCGCAGGCTGAGAATGGTGACGCCCGAGGCTTCGGCCGCCAGCATCAGCCGCCGCGTCGCGGTCAGGTCGATCTTCGGTGCACGTCCCCAAGACTCGATAAGCAACGTGCCGAGCCCGTGGCACCGCGCGGCATCGGCAGCGGCGCGTAGCAAGCTGGCCTCGTCCTCGACCAGTCCCAGCACCAGCGACGTCACGTCGAGCCCCATCTCGACCAGCCCGGTCGCATGCAGCCGCCCGCCCTGTCGCTCGCTCGCCTCCGTCCGCAGCCACATCACCGGCGCCGCCCGAGCCGCCAGAACCGAGGCGACCGCAAACCCAGCGCCACTCGCCGAATCGTCGACCGTCGCGAAGACCTCGTGCAACTGCGCCTTAGCCATCCCCTGAGTCAGCCAGGCATCGTCCGCACGACCATCGCCCTGGGTCGGCATGCCCGTCGTGGCGATCCGCTTCAGGCGGGCGATCAGGGCAGACGACTCGTTCACAATTGTTCTTGTAATGTTCTTGTGTCGGAGTCGCCAAGCGGAATCTTTTCCGATGGTCGATCCCAAACTCAAATCGATGTTGATAAAATCACCTCCACACGGCGTTTCGGTCGCTCGCAGATGATGCACGGCTCGTCCGCGAGCATGACGCGCATATGAAAAATACGACAGGAACCGTGTCATTCCTGCGACACCGAATTCGCGATCTCACGAGCGCCTGATCTCGCATATTTACAGTTTTGAGACACGGCCTCAGGTCTTGCGCCGCGCCACATTCCTCCCCGGGTGCGGCCGTTCCGGAACGCGCTCGATGCCATCCTGACCAAGGTGGAGACGGGCCTAGTAAGAGATCGCCTGCCATGACCACCACTATCGCTTTCCGGCCGACGCTGCTTCGTAGCTCGGCGCTTTCGGCACTTGTTTTGGCCGGGTTGATCGGCACCGCACCTGCGTTCGCGCAGGATGCCCAGGTCCAGCCGAGCACGTCCGTCTCGACCCCATCGCAGGGCGACGTTTCGCCTGCCCCGACATCGGCACCGACCGCCGCCCCTGCCCCCGCTGCTCAGGCCGACCAGCCGCAGGACATCGTCGTCACCGGCTCGCTGTTCCGCCGCACCGATACCGAGACGCCGTCGCCGGTCACCGTGCTGACCGCCGACTCGCTCGCCAAGGCCGGCATCAACAACGTGTCCGACGCGGTCCGCTCGATCTCCGCCGACAGCAGCGGCTCGGTCCCGACCTCGTTCACCAACGGCTTCGGTGCGGGCTCGTCGGGCGTGTCGCTGCGCGGCCTGACCGTCAACTCGACGCTGACGCTGATCGACGGCGTGCGCACCGCGAACTATCCGCTCGCCGATGACGGCCAGCGCTCGTTCGTCGATCTCAACACCATCCCCAACGCGATCGTCGACCGCGTCGAAGTTCTCAAGGACGGCGCATCGTCGAGCTATGGCGCGGACGCGATCGGCGGCGTCGTCAACATCATCATGAAGAAGGAGATCGTCGGCGCGTACGGCACGGTCGAGGGCGGCGTGACACAGCGCGGCGACGGCGGCAGCCAGCGCGCGACGCTGACGCTCGGCACCGGACGGCTGAAGGAGCAGGGCTTCAACTTCTACGTCAGCGGCGAATATCAGCACAACGACGCGATCTACAATCGCAACCGCGGCTTCCCATACAACACCGCCGACCTGACCTCGATCGGCGGCGACAACAACAATGCGGGCTCGGTCGCACCGAGCAGCACGACCAGCGCGGTCGTCGCGCCCACCACGCAGACCACGCCGGGTAATATCCTGTCGGGTACCGGCCTCGCCACCGGTCCGTTCCAGGTACTCAACCCCAATGGCTGCGCGGCCGGGCAGACGCTCGTCACCACGCCGCGCTCTGGCACCGGTTTCATCGACCAGGGTTGCGAGCAGAACCTCGTTTCGCAATACGGCCAGATCCAGCCCGAGCAGACCCGGTTCGGCGTCACCGTCCACGGCACCGCGCAGATCAACGACAAGACGCAAGCGTATTTGATTGCGTCGTATTTCCAGAACGACGTCAAGTCGCAGGGCAGCCCGTCGCTGATCCGTTCGGCCAATCCGGTGAATACGCAGAACATCGTCCTGCCGGCGCTGCTCGCGAACGGCACTGACAATCCCAACAACCCGTTCAACACGCCGGCTGCGATCCGCTACCGGTTCGGCGACATCGCCAGCTCGTCCGAGTACAAGAACCACGTAATCCGCGCCGCCGCCGGCATCGACGGCCAGTTCGGCGAAGGCTGGGGTTATTCCGCCACGATCACCGCGGCGCATTCTTGGCTCGACATCACGCAGGACGGCTATCTGAACCTCGCCGGATTGCAGACCGCGATCACCAGCGGCAGCTATAATTTCGTCAATCCCGAGCTGAACACCGCCGCCGTCCGTGCCGCGGTCTCGCCGACCGTCCGCTCGCAGGCGACCAGCGATCTCGACATGGTCCAGGGCGTCATCACCAAGGACCTGTTCCAGCTTCCGGGTGGCGCGCTCCAGCTCGGCGTCGGCGGGTCGGTCCGCTACGAGGCGCAGAACGATCCGAGCCAGAACCCGGACTTCACGACGATCAACCTCAACCAGTTCTCGGCCGTCGGCAACCGCACCGTCGAATCGGCCTATTTCGAGGTCAACGCGCCGATCCTCACCAGCCTGGAAATCGACGGCTCGGGCCGCTTCGATCACTATTCGGAAGGCTATAGCCACTTCTCGCCCAAGATCGGGGTGAAGTTCACGCCGATCCGCCAGGTCGCGCTGCGCGGCACCTTCTCGAAGGGCTTCCGCGCACCGAGCTTTGCCGAGACGTCGGGCTCGGTGGTCGGCTTCACCGCGGCCACCCCGCCCTGCTCGCTCCAGGCGCAGCACGGCGCCACGGTTACCGGCACGACCTGCTCGGGCGGCAGCGCGTACAACCAGTCCTACTCGATCGGCTTCAACACCGCCGGCAACCCCGACATCAAGCCCGAGCTGTCGCGCAGCTTCACCGGTGGCGTGGTCGTCCAGCCGCTCCGCTGGCTGAGCTTCACCGCCGATTACTACAACATCAAGAAGACGCGGGTGATCACCGGCGGGCCGCTCTCGAACCAGGCACTTGCCGCCTATTATGCAGGCACTGCGCTGCCCGCGGGCTACAGCGTGACGCCAGACGCGATCGATCCGTCCTATCCGAACGCCCCAACCCGCGCGCTGTTCGTCAACTCGCCGTATGCCAATGCAGCCGCGCTCAAGACCTCGGGGCTCGACTTCTCGGCCCTCGTCCAGCTGAAGCCGAGCGACGACTTCCACTTCACGAGCCGCGCCGAGGCGACCTACATCCTGCATTACGACTTCAAGCAGAGCGATGCCGATCCGTTCGTCGATTTCGTCGGTACGCAGGCGCCGTACATCACCTCGTCGGGCGCGGGCACGCCGGCCTGGCGCGGCAACTGGCAGAACAGCATCGACTACAAGGCGTACACGCTCACCGCGACGGCGTACTACACGTCGGGTTACAAGGCCGTTGCGTACGACCAGTTCGGCACCACCGACTGCGACGGCGGCAGCACCTATGGCGGCACGGACCCCGAGTTCAACTGCCACGTGAAGCACTTCGTCGACGTCGACCTGACCGGCAACGTGAAGGTCAACGACAAGTTCGACCTGTACTTCAACGTCGTCAACCTGCTCGACCAGAAGGCGCCGCTGAACGCGGGCAACTATGCCGCGGTCAACTACAACCCGACCTATACGCAGATCGGTGCGGTCGGCCGGACGATCCGGGTGGGCGCGAACTTCCAGTTCTGATCGGCTGCATCGGCATGAAAACCTCGGGGGCGGACGGCAACGTCCGCCCCTTTTTCATGCCCTCCAAATCCACGCCCGTCAGATTTTTACACGAAGAATGCAGAAGGCGCTTGCCGTCCCGGAAACACCGGGCTAACAGCGCGCCTCACCCAGTCACCGTGTCGCTTCAGACCGGAGACATAGGCGCCAGAGCGGGCGTAGCTCAGGGGTAGAGCACAACCTTGCCAAGGTTGGGGTCGAGGGTTCGAATCCCTTCGCCCGCTCCAGTTTTCTACAGTGCATACACTTAGAGGCTGGCCGCCGAGGCCGAGGGTATCATTCTATAGCTTTGGGGTAACGCTGGGGTAACTCGCAGTGATTTGCTTATTGGCGCTGACCATCAGCCTGCGATTCGGGGCATATCGATCGCCACCGTCTTCTATGATGGATAGCAGGTAGTGTGGGCGGTTTGCGCTTCTGCATGACAGACGGGCAGGTAGCGACCACAAGCTCGATGGCCTGGCGAAGGCGCAGCAGCTGCCTGGTGACAGGATCTACGATACCGATTGGTTCAGGGATGCCCTGAAAGCGAAGGGCATACAGCGCTGCAACAAAGGTCACAAATCGCGCAACGAATTGGTCAGACGCGAAGAGGCCCCGAACCCATACGACAGGTGCCAACGGGATTCTTCTCCACTTGCCTTCGCTGCCACCGTTATCTCTGGCTACGATCCATCCATCCTGACCTAGGGGGTCAGGATGGTGGCTTTTTCTCGATCGAACCTTCTCGACCGGGCTCAAAGAAGCTTAGCCCCGTAGCGCCCGACCGCGACACCGATACCAGATAGAGTTTACCCGGAACCAAGGGCGCGACGGGACCGCGTTGTTCGAAACCGTCAGGCACCACCCCATATTGCACTCGGGTCGTACAAGGGCCCTTAGTCGATGTATCGATTAGCCAGATGGGGTTAGCCCGGTCGCTGGCGGAATAAACGGTGATACGGTCCAGACAATAGGGATCTGATTTGGGCACGTCGAATAGTACCCGCCCCCGTTGGGACGTGACGGTTACCGCATAGTCTTGTTCACAGGCAGCCAACGATAGTGTTGCCATCAGAAACCAGGTGAAACGCGTGATGTCCACCCTCATCATTGGCCGAGAATACCCGTAGCTTGCAATTTGGAACGCAATTGCTGAATCAGGGCTGGCGTCCTTCGCGCAGCCGGTAGCGCGAGCTGCTCGCCGAAATCTCCCACCAGCGCCGCCTGGCCCTCAAGACTCTCTTCATCGAAACTTTTCTTACGGTTCTTGTAGTCATACATCTTATTGGCGTCGCCGCCCGCCGCCTTGAACTCGGTCGCATAGCGGGCACCAAACCGCGCGAACCCTAGTCGGCCATATTGCAAAACGTGAGTATATTCATGCAGCAGCATTTCGACACCTTCCGGGGTGGCGGCAAGATTACTGCCACCTCTCTCTCGGTAAACATGCTGCTTAATGTATACGGTATTACCGATGGTGATCGCCGGATTGCCATTGAGAAACGCGATGGCCGCCAGTGTCTGGAATCCCGGCCCAGGAACAATTCGAACTTGTGATGGCGACACGGGTTGCTTGCCGAACGCCCAAGCCACGATCTTAATCTCAGCGGGGGTCAATGTGCGAGCGAACGGCCCACGATATGAATCTGCTACGACGTTTGCGGTACCGTGAGAAAGCTTGCCAAGTACCGATGTGAAAAAGACGATCCGACCCGCAAGGCTCTGGATTTTGGACTGGGCGGCACGGCGGATAGAGGATTGCGCGGACGCGATCGCACGTTCAAGCGCCAAGGCCACAACTTGTCCGGCCGCTTTACGGGCGTGATCGAAAAGCTCGTCGACCGGATTGCTCATAACGCCTGTCCCTATCGTGGAGAAAGAACTGCGTAACACCGTATCAGGTTCCAATAGGGCGTGGCTGTTGCCAGTGGATGATGGGACAGAAGGCGGCTGGCAGCAATCCCCATACAGCCGTGATGGTGCTCACTAGAAGGCAACGGCGGTCATGGCCGGCGGCCAGAGCGGCGACGTCCGATCGCCGCATTTCGCCGACCAGGTAGCGCGCTATGCCGAGGGACGGTTGCGGCCGGTCTATTTCCATCCCGACGAACTGACGGGGCACGTCGACCGAACCTATCGGCCGGGTAACTGATCTACCGCATATCCAACGATGTCGGTGCTTGCGGCGCCACCCAAGCTATTGCACGGACTGGACATGCCTGACGCCCCTCCCCTTCTCGCGGTCCGTGCGCTCGGTAAGTCGGTGCCGGGGCCGCGGCGGTTGTTCCGGCATCTGGATCTGGAGGTCGGCGCGGGCGAACTGGTCGCGATCATCGGCGAGTCGGGGGTCGGCAAATCGACGCTGCTCAATATCCTCGCCGGGCTGGACGAGGCGGACGAAGGCAGCGTGGCGATCGACGGCATCGACCTCGGTACGCTCGACGAGACCGCGCGGACGCGGTTGCGGCGCGAGCGGATCGGCTTCGTCTTCCAGGCCTTCCACATCCTTCCCTATCTGACGCTGCGCCAGAACGTCGCGCTGCCGCTGGCGCTCGTCTCGCCGGACAACGTCGCGGCATCGACGCGCGCCGAAGAGATGCTCGATGCGGTCGGGCTGGACGGTCGCGGCGACGGCTATGCGCGCGATCTGTCGGGGGGCGAGTTGCAGCGCGTGGCGATCGCCCGTGCGCTCGTCCACCGCCCCGCGCTGATCCTCGCGGACGAACCGACCGGCAACCTCGATCCGGAGACGGCGGCGCGCGTGCTGTCGCTGTTCGCCGACGCGGTGCGCGGCAATGGTGCGGCCGGCGTGATGGTGACGCATTCGGACGCGAGCGCGGCGATCGCCGACCGCGTGCTGACGCTGGGCGCCGAAGGGCTGGTGGAGCGGCGTGGCGCCTGAGATCGGCCTGAAGTCCGGGTCCGGGCTCTGGTCGGGACGGCTGGGACTCCGCTGGCTGATCGCGGGCGAGTGGCGGTTCCACCCTGCCCGCTTCCTGTTGACGGCGGTCGCGATCGCAGTCGGCGTTGCGCTCGGCTTCGCGGTGCATCTGGTCAACGGTTCGGCGCTGGCGTCGTTCGATGGCGCGATGCGCGGCGTCAGCGGGGCCGCCGAACTGTCGGTCCGCGCGACCAGCCCGCTCGGCTTCGACGAAAGCCTCTATCCCCGCGTCGCGCGTGCCGATGGCGTCGGCGATGCCAGCCCGGTGCTCCGCCTCGATGCGCGGGTCGGCAAGGCGCGGCTGACGCTGTTGGGCGTCGACGTGATCCGTGCCGCCACGGTGACGCCGTCGCTGATCGGCATCCGCCCGCGTGGCCCCGATACCGGCAACGATACGGCGTTCGACGAGTCCGCGCTGTTCCTGTCCCGTGCGGCGCTGACCCAGGTCGGCGCCAAGATTGGGACGCAAGTGGTCGTCGTCGCCAATGGCCGATCGGTGCCGCTGCGGGTTGCGGGCACGCTGCCGGCGACGGACGAATCGACCGCGGTCGGCGTCATGGATATCGCCGCGGCGCAGTGGCGGTTCGGACGTCTCGGGCGGATCGATCGGCTCGACCTGGCACTGTCGGATCGCGCGACCGCGGAGCCGGCGTTGCGCGCGATCCTGCCCGCGGACGCGATCCTGTCGACCGCCGAGACGCAGAACGCGCAGGGCGATGCCCTGTCGCGCGCGTACCGCGTCAATCTCGACATGCTGGCGCTGGTCGCGCTGCTGACCGGCGGTTTCCTCGTCTATTCGGCGCAGTCGCTGTCGGTGGTGCGGCGGCAACGCGCGTTCGCATTGCTTCGGACATTGGGCATGCCGCGCGCCGGGATCATCGCCGCGGTCGTGATCGAGGGGCTTGCGATCGGACTGGTCGGCGCGGCGGCGGGATTGGCGGCAGGATACGGCCTGGCATGGGCGGCGCTTCACTGGTTCGGCGGCGACCTGGGTGCGGGCTATTTCGGCGGCAGCACCGCGCGCGTCGTGATCCAGCCCGGTGCCGCGATCGGGTTCTTCGCGCTCGGCCTGCTCGCGGCGATCCTCGGCAGCGCGTTGCCTGCACGCGTCGCGGCGCGCGCTGCACCGGCCGCAGCGCTCAAGAACGCCGGCGACGTACTCGATCCGCGGCGGCCGGTCGCGTGGTGGCCCGCTGCCGCGTTGCTCGTCGCGGGAGGCGCCGCGTCGCTGTTGCCTGCGATCGCCGGGCTGCCGCTGTTCGGATTCCTGGGGATGGCGCTGATGCTCGCGGGCGGCGTCGCGGGCGTGCCGTGGTTCGCGCGCACGCTGCTGACCCCGTTGGCGCGGCGGACGCGAGGCAGCGTGCCCGGGCTGCTCGCGGTCCGTCACCTTCACGGCGCGCCCGGCGAGGCGGCGACCGCATTGTGCGGGATCGTCGCGTCGACTGCGCTGATGATCGCGATGGCGACGATGGTTACGAGCTTCCGCGGCGCGGTCGACGAGTGGCTCAACCAGGTGCTCGGCGCGGATCTGTATCTGCGCACCACCGCTGGCGCGACGTTCGATCCGGCGACCCGCATGCGTATCGCAGGCACGCCGGGTATCGCCCGCCTCGCCTTCAGTCGCCAGATCCCGCTGACCATCGCCGCAGATCGCCCACCCGTCAGCCTGATCGCGCGGCCCGAGCGCGGTGGCCGCGATCCGTTGCTGGTGCTGATCGATCGCGGACCGTCGGTGCAGAAGGGGGCGGTGCCGAAGGACGCGCTGCCGATCTGGGTCTCCGAGCCCGCACACCGCCTGTACGGCTGGGATACGGGGGAGCGCATCACGCTGCCGATCGCCGGCCGCACGCAGTTCATGGTCGCCGGCATATGGCGTGACTACGGACGCCAGGCGGGCGCGGTGCTGATCGACGAGGGCGATTACCAGCGCCTGACGGGCGACGATCGCCGCGACGAGATTTCCGCGACGATTCTGCCCGGTGCGGATCCGGCGAAGGTCGCGCGCGCGATGACCGATCGCCTGCCCACGGACCTGCGTCCCCAGGTAGAGGTCGGCCAGCCGGCGACGCTGCGCAAGCTCGCACTGACTCTGTTCGATCGCAGTTTCGCGGTCACCTATCTGCTGGAGGCGGTGGCGATCCTGGTCGGGCTGGCGGGCGTCGCGGCGACGATGTCGGCGCAGACGATCGCGCGCGAACGCGAGTTCGGGATGTTGCGGCATCTCGGCCTCACCCGCGGCCAGCTCACCAGGATGCTCGCCACCGAGGGCGCGATCGTCGGGCTCACCGGCGCGCTCGCGGGGATCGGGCTCGGGCTGGTCCTGTCACAGGTGCTGATCCACGTCATCAACCCGCAGTCGTTCAACTGGACGATGACCACCCGCATTCCGGTCGGCACGCTGATCGGCGTCGCGACCGCGCTGACGGGTGCGGCGGCGGCGACCGCGATGCTGGCGGGGCGGCGCGCGACGGCGAAGAGCGCGGTACAGTCGGTGCGGGAGGATTGGTGATGCTGCGACCCTGGGCCCTGCTCGGCTGGATCGCCGCGATCGGTGTCGCCGCGCCAGCCGCCACGCCGCCCGCCCCCTATCCGGTCGTGCGGCCGGGGATCACGCTTCGTTTCCCCGCGGATCACGGCGCGCACCCGGCGTTTCGCACCGAATGGTGGTACGTCACCGGCTGGCTGCGGACCGAGGATGGCAAGGATCTCGGTTTTCAGGTGACGTTCTTCCGCACGCGCCCGCCGGTCGATCCGCGCAACCCGAGCCGGTTTGCCGCACGCCAGGTCCTGTTCGCGCACGCCGCGCTGTCCGATCCGACCACCGGCAAGCTGCTCCAAGGCGAGCAGGCGGCACGCGAAGGCTTCGGTCTCGCGCAGGCGCGCACCGGCGATGCCGACGTCGCGATCCGCGACTGGCGATTGCGCCGCGTGGGGAATGGCCGCTGGACGACGCGTGTAAACGCGGACGGCTTCGGCCTCGCGCTCGATTTCCAGCCGACTCAGCCTCCCCTGCCGCAGGGAATCGGGGGCTATAGCCGCAAGGGGCCACGCCCCGAGGAAGCGAGCTATTATTACTCGGTGCCACATCTCCGCGTGACCGGCCGCGTCCGCAGAGGTGGCGGAACGGTCGCGGTGACCGGCGAGGCGTGGCTCGATCGCGAATGGTCGTCCAACTACCTCGCCCCCGCCGCGCAAGGCTGGGACTGGACCGGGCTCAATTTCGACGACGGCTCCGCGCTGATGGCGTTCCGCATCCGGCGCAAAGGCGGCGGCACGGTTTGGACGGGCGGCTCGCTCCGTCGCGCCGACGGCAGCATGACGGTGTTCGGCCCTAACGACGTCGTCTTCCGCCCGCTCGCGACATGGCGCAGCAAGGCGACCGGCGCGCTCTACCCGGTCTCGCAGGAACTGAGCGTCCGCATAGCCGGCGGCGTCCAGCGCTGGCGCCTCGTCCCGATGTTCGCTGCGCAGGAACTCGACGCCCGCCGCAGCGGCCTGCCGATCTATTGGGAGGGCGCGGTCCGAACCCGCGGCGGTCGCGGCTATCTCGAACTCACCGGGTACGAGCGCGCGCTCGAGATGTAAGCGCGCAAAATTTGCGGCGGCGGCGGACGAAACGCGTACCAGCGCGTTGAGGTCGCTCGAACCGAAACGGGAGAGGACCAGGTTTGCCGCATTTTCTGGTTGCCGAAAGCGAGACCGCGGACGAGCGCGAGGCGCGTCGTCGCCACGCCGGCAAAAGCTCGGGCGAAACCTACGCGTCGACGCTTCGTCAGCTCCGTCCCGATGCCGAGATCACGATCGTCGCACCCGCCGACGACGATGCGCAGGTCTACGAGGCCAGCGCCCTGGGCCTGTTCGACGCGGTGTTCATCACCGGATCGCCGCTCCACGTCTATGACGACAGCCCGGAGGTCCGACGCCAGCTGACCTTCATGCGATCGGTGTTCGCATCGGGCACGCCATCGTTCGGATCCTGCGCCGGGCTGCAGCTCGCGGTCGCCGCCGCCGGAGGGAAAGTCCGCAAGATGCCGCAGCGGATGGAGGCCGGGATCGCACGCCGCATCACGCCGACCGACGCCGGCCGCGATCATCCGCTGCTCGCCGGCCGTGCTGCCAGCTGGGACGCCCCCGCGATCCACGGCGACGAGGTCGAGACGCTTCCCGCAGACGCGACCCTGCTCGCGAGCAACGCCGTCACGACGGTTCAGGCTGCCGAGATCCGCCACGACGGCGGGATTTTCTGGGGCGTGCAATATCACCCCGAACTCGCGCTCGGCGAGATCGCGGTGGCGTTGCGGCGCCAGGCCGAGGACATCGTCGAAGCCGGGCTTGCGGAGACGACCGGCGACGTCGAGCACCGCGCGGACCAACTCGATGCGCTCCACGACGATCCCGATCGACGCTCGCTGCTATGGGCGCTCGGCGTCGACCGCGAGTTCGCCGACGAGGCGCGCCGCCGCACCGAACTGACCAACTTCCTCGATCACCTCGCGGACATCGACGCCAGCGATCGCGCATACGCCGCATCGCCCGATCTGTGTCCCGCCTGACCCTTTTACCCGCAACAAGGAGCGACCAATGTCCACCACTCTCAAGGCAAAGTTCGATACCCGCCGCGAAGCCGAGATGACCGTCGAGCGCCTCGTTCAGGAGCAGGGCATCGAGCGGACCGATATCTTCATCACCACCGACGGCGCAGACAACAGCGTCGGCGACGAGAAGGCCGGCTCGGATACCGAAGGCAAGAACCCGACGCCGGAATCGCGCGACGATGCGGCGCTGGAAGGCAAAATCGTCGTCTCCGTCGACATCGCGGACGATGCGCGCGCCGCCGAGGTGAAGGCCGCGTTCAAGGAATTCGACGCGAGCGATATCCAGGGCTGAAAGCCAATCGAGGTACGGCGCTCACCACGCCGTACCTTGCCGCCGCTCAGTGCGGGGCAAGTCTCCGGAACGTCTCGATAACCGAAGATTCGCTGATCGGCTTGTCGAGTATCGCGGCCGGCGGATCGCACGGCACGCATGCCTCGGGCGTTCCGGTGATGAACATGACGGGGATGTTGCCGTGCACGGCGATGATCCGCTGCACCGCCAGCGGTCCGGTCCCTTCGCGTAGCTTTACGTCGGACACGATCATGTCCGGGGTGCGTGCTCCAGCCGCGTCAACCGCATCGGTCTCGCAATCGGCTTGGTCATAGGACGTCGCGCCAGCCTGCTCGATCAAGCTTATGATATGATCCGCGATCAGCCAGTCGTCTTCGATTACAAGCACGTGGCACATCTGCGTTTCCCGTAAAACCAGTGTCCCTCAACGCGCTGGGTCCGGCCCGGGTCCGGCTTGGACATATTTTATGGTTAAATAGGTTACTCGGTTACGCGGCGTCATCCACCGTCGCAAACCAGTCCGCATAGGGCGTCGTGCGCTCCATGTGCCGGTTGAGATCGGGCGCGCCATCGGTCCACCATACCGGCCCGCGCTCGCCCAGACCGTGCTTCACCGCATCCACCGCGGCCCGCGCAGCAGCCTCCGCTGCGCCATCGCCATCCCGCTTCGCCGCGGCCACGCCTCGCCTGCCGTCCATCAACGCCGCAACCAGTCGCACGCGTTCGTCTTTGTCCAAGCCGGGGTTCGCGGTCCGCCAGAGCCGTCCGCGCACCACGATATAGCGTCCGTCGGGGGTCGTCAGCGGGGGCGGTTTCGGCATCGACGCAAGCGAGCCTAAAGCGGCGCGTCGATCGTGAAGACGACGCCGGTGTCGCGATACTCGATCCGGGCGGTGCCGCGCATGTGCTGTGCGAGCACGCGTTCGATCATCCGCGATCCGAAGCCGGTGCGCGTCGGCGTGGTGACCACCGGGCCGCCGGTCTCCTCCCACATGAAGGCCAGCCGGCGTCCACCTTCACCGATGCCGACGCTCCATGAAATCGTGACATGCCCGCCCGCGACGTGGAGCGCGCCATATTTGGCGGCGTTGGTCGCCAGCTCGTGCAGCGCCATCGACAAGGCGAGCGTCACGCGCGGCTCGAGCCGAACGTGCGGCCCCTCGACCGAGAACAGGCGACCGCCGCCATCGTCGAACGGCGCCATCACCCCGGTCACGATATCCGCGATCGTCGCACCCTCGACCTCGTCGCGCAGCAACAGGTCGTGCGCGACCGCCAGCGATCCGATCCGCGCACCGATCGTGTCGCGCGCCTCGGACATCGAGGCGGCATCGCGCAACGTCTGGTTGACGATCGCGCTGACCGTCGCGAGCGTGTTCTTGACCCGGTGCGTCAGCTCGCCCGCCAGCAGGGCGCGATGTTCCTCGGTCCGCTTGCGCTCGGTGATGTCGGTCGAGAAGCCGGTCATCGACAGCGCCGTGCCATCCGCGCGCGTCAGCAATTCGCCGCGGATCGCGACCCAGCGAACCTCGGCCGTCGGCGTCATGATGCGGTATTCGATGTCGTAGTCGCACCCCGTCGCGATCGTCTCCTGGATCGCCTCGACGACGCGCGCGCGATCCTCCGGATGGATCGTTTCGAGGAACTCGGGATAACCGAACGCCGCGCCCGGATCATAGCCGAAGACGATCTTGCAGCCATCCGACGCGTCGAGATGCTGGCTGGCGGGATCGAAGGTCCACGCGCCCAGCCGCCCCGCCTTCAACGCGAATTGCAGCCGCGCGGCGCTGTCGGCGAGCCGAACCTGAGTCTCTGCGGCGGACGCCTCGAGTTCGCGCTGCTCGGCCTCCAGCAGCGCGAGCGTTTCGCGTTCGAGCGTCACGTCGTGCTGTGACGCGACATAATAGCGCAGATGCCGGCTGCGATCGAACACCGGCGCGACCAGCAGCCGGTTCCAGAACGGCGTCCCGTCCTTGCGGTGGTTGAGCAGGTCGATCTCGATCCGCTCGGACCGCCCGATCGCATCCCGCAGCCGCGACACGTCCTCGGGACGCGTCTCCGGCCCTTGCAGGAACCGGCAATTCCGGCCGACCACCTCGTCGCGGGCATAGCCGGTCAGGCGCTCGAACGCCGCGTTCAGGTGAATGATCGGGTTGTCGGGAAGCGTCGGATCGCTGATCGCCATAGGCAGGATCGCTTCGTTGAACCCGACCACGAAAGGATCCGCCGCGTCGAGCGAACGGCCGAATGCCGCCAGGATCAGCGTATGATCGGCATCCTCGTCCCGCAAGGACGTCTGGTTCTTACTCTGTTCCAAGCAAGTATTTGCTACCTAAAGTCTGGCACGTCCACAATAGCATACCGTCATTGTGCGGGGCATTTCAACTTCCGGGCAATATTTGGCGATGCGGGGGTGTGGCGTCCTCGCCCGCGGTGGCGCGCACAACCAGCGTTCAGTTTGATCCAGGTAAGGCCGCTCGTGCACCAATGGGGTGCGTGGCAGGAGAGCAATCGTGAAAAGTCTCATGTTCGTCGTCTTGGCGGTCGGCGCGACCGGTGCCACGGCGCAGACCCCACGACAGGATTATCCGAGCTGCAACCGGACCGAGCAGCACGCGGTCGAGGGCGAGCTCGGTGGATCGATCAAGGACCCGCGCCAGGCGCACATCTCGGTGCGCGCGAACATCCTCCAAGCCGATATCGGCACCGCGCGGAAAGCCCGACGGATCTCCGAACGCCAAGGCACGCAACTCTGGCAGCGAGTCGACAAGGTCCGCCGCGCCACCGACCGCTTCGTCGCCAAACAGGGCTTCCTGAGCGCGGCCGAGCGCGCCAGCTACGACCGCGAACTCGACGCGATCGCGTTGCAGATCTGCCGATAAGTCGTCAGGCGGCGATCCGTGCGACAGCCGCCGGGTCGTCGCCTGTCGGGCTGGGGACCATACCCACCGACATCGGCACGAGATTTTCGACCGCATCGGTGAACGGCACGACCGGTCGCCCGACCAGATAGCCCTGGACCGCGTCGCAGCCGATCGACCGCAGCAGTTCGAGCTGTTCGCGCGTCTCAACGCCCTCCGCGTGCGTCAGGACGCCGAGTTCCTGGCCGATCGCGACGGTCGCGCGCAACACCGCCATGCACCGCGGGTCCGAGCCCGCGTCGATGACGAAGCTCCGATCGATCTTAATCCGGTCGAACTGGAAATCGCGCAGATGCGCGAGCGAGGATTGACCAGTGCCGAAATCGTCGAGCGCGACCTTGATCCCGGTCCTGCGGATCCGGGCCAGCATTGCCGCCGTGCGCGCGGCATCGTCGATCAGCGCGGTCTCGGTGATCTCGACCTCGACCCGCTCCGGCGCGATACCGTGGACCAGGATCGCCTGCGTCAGGTGGTGCAGCAGCGCGTCCGACTTCAGCTGTCCCGCCGAGACGTTGATCGCGACGTGGAGGTGCGGCGACCAGCCCGCCAGCTGCCGGCACGCCTCCATGATCACCCACCGGCCGATCTCCTCGATCAGGCCGCAGTCCTCGGCGATCGGGATGAAGGTATCGGGCGAGATCCAGCCGCGCGTCGGGTGGTTCCAGCGGATCAGCGCCTCGTATCCCGTCGTGATGCCCGACGACAGCGCCACCACCGGCTGGAACGCGAGCGAGAAGCCGCCGTTCTGCACCGCCTCGTACAGGTCGTCGGTGATGTGCTGCCGTTCGACCAGGCGCTCGGCAAGGCCCGAGACATAGGGTTGCGCACGCCGGCGCCCGCGTCGCTTCGCCTCGTACAGCGCCATGTCGGCGCGCTTCATCAGTTCGTCGGGGGTCAGGTCGTTGGCGAACCCGGCGATGCCGATGCTGCATCCGGGCAGCAGCCGGCGTTCGTCGATGATCACCGGCGCGCTCAGCCGGACGACGATCGTGTCGGCCAGCGCGGTCGCCGCGTCGCCCAGTTGCGTGGCGATGATCGCGATCTCGTCGCCGCCCATCCGCGCAACGAAGCTGTCGTCGGGCAGCAGGCTCGTCAGCTCGGCCGCGACATGGATCAGCAGCGTATCGCCGACCGCATGGCCATACGCATCGTTGATCCGCTTGAAATCGTCGAGGTCGATCAACAGCAGCGAGAACGGCTTGCCGAGACCGATCCGTGCCTCCTTCTCCTCGCGCAGCGCGCGACGGTTGCGCAGTCCGGTCAGCGGATCGTGATAGGCGAGATGCGTCAGGTTATCGAGCGCACGGCGTTCGGCGCTGACGTCGTTGAACGTCAGAACGATGCCCTGTCGCGGGATCGACCGGCACTGCATCTGATAGGTGCGGCCATCCTCCATCTCGCACTCGCGGTCGAAATCGTCGTCGAGCTGCACCCACTGCTTCATCGCGCCCCCGACCAGCGTACGCTTTTCCGCCGCCCAGCCGCGGCATGTCGCGATGACGTCGAGGAACTGGTCGATCGTCAGCCCCGGGCCGATCGCGTCGACCGGCGTGTTGAACAGGTCGAGGAAACGCCGGTTGAAATGACGCAGGCGGCCTTCGCGGTCGATGAACACCAGCCCGTCGGACATGCTCTCCATCACCGACTTCAGCGTCTGCGCCTCTTCCTCGCGCGTCGTCTTGAAGCGCGCGAAGGTCAGCAGGCTGCCGAGGCACGTGACCGACACTGCGAACGTCATGCAGGCCGCGACCAGCCCCGGCGACAACACGCTGCCGGGCACGTCGTTGATGCTGCCGAGGACGAGGTCGCCCGACAGCGACAGGAAATGCGTGACGCAGATCGACAGCGCGAACACCAGGCACCCGATCGGCCGCGAGCGCGACCATCTGCGGTTGATCTGCCACGACGACAGCAGCAGCGTCCCCATAATCAGCCCGGCGGCATTGGTGGGCCACGAAAAGACGTGGATACAGTCGGTCATGCCGGTGATGCCGACCGCGTGCATGCACCAGATCCCCGCCCCCGCCGCACCCGCCGCGACGATCCGCCCCTTGTGCGACCGCAACCGCGTGATCGCGACGATCGGCACGCCGACGGTCAGGATCCCGACCAGCGCCGACACCGTCGTCACGAACGGGTCGTACCGCAGCAGCAGGTCGGGCCGATATGCGAGGATCGCGATGAAGTGCGTCGCCCACACCCCCAGCCCGGCCGCCAGTGCCAGCGCGCCGTGACGCCAGCCGAACGGCTCGCGCTGCGGGGCGTTGGCCATGTCGGTGGTCAGCAGCGACACCGACCAGCTCGCGGTCAGGCAGATGCCGATCGCGACGACGACCAGATAGCCGGAGTGCTGGAAATGGAGATTGAAGAGGGTGGGTAGCATGGTCGCTCGGTCGTTTTTTCCCGAGTGACACGAACACCTTAACGAAAAGGCACGCGCCGCTGCCCGCCTGTTGGGCCGCGTTGATGCAGGTTACTCGTTCGCGTGAAAGAACCGCAGGATCACGCTCGTCCCGCTGGTCACCTCGCCAAACGCCACGGTCGCGTTGAGGCGAGTCGCTGCCGACCGCACGATCGCCAGGCCGAGGCCGCTTCCCTCCGGACTCCCAGTCGCGCCGAGCCGGACGAACCGGTCGAACGCCTTGTCGCGCTGGTCGATCGGTATCCCCGGCCCATCATCGACCACCGCGATCGTAGTTTCCGACGGCGTCGTCCGGAGCCTCACCGACACGGTGCCGCCGCGCCGGTTGTAGCGGATGCCGTTGTCGATCAGGTTCGACACGATCTCGAAGATCAGCGTGCGGTGGCCGGGAACGACGTGGCTGACCTCGGGGTCGCCCTCGATCGTCAGGTCGATGCCGGCTTCGATCGCGCGGTTGATCTGGCGCGTGATGACCGCCACCGCCACCTCGCGCAGATCGACCGCCTCGAGTGGCGCGGACACGCCGGCCTCCTCGGCGCGCGCCAACGCCAGCAGCTGCGTCACCAGGCGTTCGAGGCGCACCACCGCGTCGGCGATCTCGTCGAGCGCGACGCTGCGTTCCGGGCCCGAGCCGCGGCGGGCGAGTGCGACCTGGACCTTCAGCACCGACAGCGGCGTGCGCATCTGATGCGAGGCGTCGGCGGTGAAGCGGCGGACGCCGACGGTGGCGGTGTCGAGCTGCGCCAGCAGGCGGTCGAACGCACCGGCGAGCGGGCGAAGTTCGCTGGGAAGTGGGCCGGTGTCGAGCGGCGAGAAATCGGGGCGGGCGCGTCCATCACGTGCTTCGACGGCACCGCGCAGGCGGGCGAGCGGGCGGAGGCTCCAGCCTAACGCAGGCCGGATGAGCAACGCCGCGGCACCGACGAGAACGCATTCGCCGATCAGCAACGCGAGCATCAGCCGACGGGTGAGCGCGCCGCGGTTGTCGAGCGTCTCGGCGATCTGGACGATCACGGGCTTGTCGATCCGGGGAAGCGAGCGGCGGACTTCGGCGATGCGGATCTGCTGCCCGCGGTAGCGCGCGAAGCGATAGCGCGGCACGTCGATGGAGAGCGTGGCGGGATCGGGGGCTGGCAAGTCGGCATAGCCCGTAAGCAGGTCCGGGCCGACGGCGACGCGGTAGTAGACGTTGTCGCGCTCGGTATTCTCCAACATCCCGAACGCGGCGGACGGAAGGTCGAGCGTCACCTCGCCGCGTTCGACCTGCACCGTCTCGGCGATCGCACCGAGCGCTCCGCCGAGCACGCGATCGTTGGTGCGGCGGACGACGTCGGCGATCAGCGTCGCACCGACCACGCCGATCAGGATCGCCGCCGCCAGCAACGGCCCGAGCACCGCGACCAGCAGGCGCGTTCTCAGTGCGGGCGTGCGGGTCTCAGCCGGCATCGAGCATGTAGCCGACGCCGCGGACGGTGCGGATACCGGGGCCGTCGGGCGCAAGTTTTCCCCGCAGCCGCGTGACATGGACCTCGATCGCATTGTCGCCGACCGGCTCGTCGAACCCGAACACCTCGCCGATCAGCAACGCTCGGGGGACGACCCGGCCTGCTCGGGTGGCAAGCGCCTCCAGAACCGCCCGCTCCCGCCGACGCAGGTCGAGCGCACGGCCGGCGATGTCCGCGTCGCCGGTCGAGCGGTTGATCGTCAGCGTACCGACGCTGAGCACCGGCAGCGGGTCGCCCCCGCGCCGCCGCCCCAGCGCCCGAACGCGCGCCTCCAGCTCTTCGGGCTCGAACGGCTTCCGCAGATAATCGTCAGCGCCGAGGTCGAGCCCGCGCACGCGGTCGTCTAGCGCATCGCGCGCGGTCAGCATCAGCACCGGGACACGCTCGCCACGCCGCCGGAGCGTCTCCAGCACGGTGAACCCGTCGATCCCCGGCAACCCGACATCGAGGATCACCAGCGCATACGGCTCCCCCGCTACCACCGACAACGCGTCCTCGCCCGTCGCGACGTGATCGACCGCATTGCCGCCCGCGCGCAGCAACGCCGCGATGCTGCGCGCCAACGCCGCGTCGTCCTCGATCAGCAGGATGCGCATGAAAACCCATGAAAGGTTGGTGACAGGTTCGGTTCGTACTCCACCGTTGCAGTCTATCCGAACACAGAGACGGAAGGCGAGGAGAGTGACGATGGCACGAATTTTTCTGAAGATCGCACTGCTGGCTACGAGCTTCACCGCGACCGCCGTCGTGGCGCAGCGCCCTGCCAACTATCCGCGCTCCTACGACCAGCTGATCTCCGACGCGCGCGCCGAGCGGCAGGTGCGGATCTACGGCAATGCCGATCGCGCCGAGCTGCTGCCGGTCGTTGCAGCATTCCGGAAGCGCTATCCGGGGATCACCGTGCTGTACGCGGACATCGGCTCGACCGAGATGTACCGCCGCTTCGTCACCGAGACGCGCGCGAAAAAAATGTCCGCCGACCTCGTCTGGTCGTCGGCGATGGACCTCCAGGTGAAGCTGATCAACGACGGCTTCGCGCAAGGCTATGCGAGCCCCGAAAAGCCCGCGCTGCCGCCGGTATCGGTGTGGAAGAACATGGGTTTCGGCGTCACCGCGGAGCCGATCGGGATCGTCTACAACAAGCGCCTCGTGCCCGCCGGACAGGTGCCGCGCACGCATGCCGCGCTGGAGACATGGCTGCGCAAGAACGTCCGCGCGCTCAACGGGCGCGTCACGACGTTCGATCCGGCACGCTCCAACGTCGGCTATCTGTACCTGTCGGAGGACCTCGCGATCACGCGCGATACGCGGTCGCTGCTGGAGGCGATCGCCGCGACAAAGCCCGTGCTGTCGCGCACCAGCGAGCCGATGCTGCGCGGCGTCGCCGAGGGGCGGCAGGCGCTCGCCTACAACGTCATCGGCTCGTACGCGCTGGAACGCGCCCGCACCGATCCCCGCATCGGCGTCGCGTTCCTCCAGGACTATACGATCGTCACCTCGCGGATCGCGTTCATCGCGCGCGAGGCCGCGCACCCCGCGGCGGCGAAACTGTTCCTCGATTTCCTGCTGTCGCGCGAGGGCCAGTCGCTGCTCGCCAAGCGCAGCCTGTGGCCGGTCCGCACCGACGTTGCCGCCCGTCGCCTTCCCCAAGCCCAAGCGCGCCCGATCCGCGTGGGTCCACAACTTCTCGTCAACCTCGACCGCGTCAAGCGCCAGCGTTTCCTGCGCGACTGGACCGCGATTCTCGCCACCGGAGCCCAACAATGACTCTCTTCCGTACCGGGTGCGCCGCACTCGCGCTGATCGCCGCGACGCCGGCGCTGGCCCAAGCTCCGACCGACGCCGACCTCGCCGCGCTGGTCCGTGCGCAGGCCGCCGAGATCGCCGCGCTGAAGTCGCGTCTCGACCGGCTGGAGAACAACGCCGCCGTCGCGCAGGCGTCGGCGCCCATACCGCCCGTCCAAATCGCACCGCAGGCAGTCGCGCAGAACACCGAGCCACGTCGCACGGTGCCGTTCGCGCCGCAGCTCGCCCCTCCCGGCCCCGCCGATCGCAGCGTCGCGCAGGCGGTCGCCGCGCGCGACAATCCGTCGGGCGTGACCACCGAATGGGGCGCCGGCCTGCCCGTCTTCCACTCGGCGGACGGCGTCTACACGTTCAAACCGCGCGGCCGCATCCTGACCGATGTCAGCTCCAGCTTCGGCTCGAAGTACGACGGCCGCAACATCACCACGACCGGCATGCGCGCGCTGCGCCTCGGTCTCGAAGGCGGCGTCGGCACGCACTTCTTCTACCAGTTCGAGAGCGATTTCTCGGAGAACGAGGTCGACGTCGTCACCGCGTTCGTCGGCTGGCGCAACAAGATCAAGCCGGGCCTCGACTACGACGTCCGCGCCGGCCACCTGTTCAACGATCGCGGCTTCGAAGGCTCGACCGGCTCGGATTCGACCCCGTTCCTGGAGCGCACCACGGTCTCGACCGCGATCATCCCGCAGCGTGGCTTCTACGGCATCGGCGTGATGCCGCGCATCTTCTGGAAGACCGGCCACGCCTCGGTCACCGTCACCGGCGATCGGATCGACGGAACGCAGGCGGTCGGCGACAGCCGCACGGTGCTGGGCCGCGCACACTGGAACCCGATCAAGTCCGACACCGGCGTGCTGCACGTCGGCGCGTGGGGCTTCGACGAATCGCTATCGTCGGTCGCGGGCACGCTGACGCGCAACACGGTGATCGGCGGCCGCTTCAACGGCGCGCTGCGCGTGTCGACCGGCCCGCTGATCGGCGGCACCGGCACGACCGGCTACGGCGTCGAGCTCGGCGGCTATCGCGGGCCGTTGTGGGTGATGGGCGAAGCGGGCCGCCGCAACGCGCGGCTCGACGGCGGGCGTCCCGATTTCGTCAGCAAGGCGTGGAGCGTCTCGGGCGGTCTGTTCCTGACTGGCGACCTGCCGCCGTACAATCCGCGGCTGGGCAGCTTTGGCCAGCCCAAGGTGTTGAAGCCGACCTTCGACGGCGGGGTCGGCGCGATCGAACTCACCGCGCGCTACGAAAGCCTCGATTTCGACAATCTGCTGACCGGCGGCGACGGCTGGGCGGCGACCGTCGGCGTCAACTGGTACCTCAACAGCTTCACCCGCTTCCAGGTGAACGCGATCCAGTGGAACACCGACAACCGCGCCGGCGACTATGTCGGCAACGACAGCGGCCAGACCCTCAGCGCCCGCGTCGGCGTCACCTTCTGATGCATAGCGTCGGTCCTGTCTTTGGTGCTGCAATCAGCCTCCCGCGCTCCGTCATCCTGACGAAAGTCAGGATCCAGAGCCACAAGGGACCATGCTCAATAACCCTGGATCCTGACTTTCGTCAGGATGACGGTGGTGTTGCAGCCACCCCCCTATTCACGCCCTTTTCTAGGACGAAGCGATGAACCTTGCCCTGCTCGGCTTCCTGATGGTCGCCACGTTCATGACGTTGATCATGACCAAGAAGATGACGCCGCTGGTCGCGCTCATCGTGATTCCGTCGATCTTCGGCGTGTTCGCGGGTGAGGCCGCGGGTCTCGGCCCGATGATGATCGACGGCATCAAGAACCTCGCGCCGACCGGCGTCATGCTGTTGTTCGCGATCCTGTTCTTCTCGACGATGACCGACACGGGCCTGTTCGATCCGCTGGTCGGACGGCTGATCCGGATGGTCCACGGCGATCCGATGCGGATCCTGATCGGGACGGTCGTGCTGTGCGCGCTCGTCAGCCTCGATGGCGACGGCTCCACCACCTACATCATCACGATCGCCGCGCTGTTGCCGCTCTACAAGCGCTTCAACATGAACCGGTTGTACCTCGTCTGCCTGTTGATGACGACGAGCGGCATCATGAACCTGACGCCCTGGGGCGGGCCGACCGCACGTGCCGCGAGCGCGCTGAAGCTTGATCCGGCGACGCTGTTCCTGCCGCTGATCCCCGGCATGATCGCCGGCCTCGCCTTCCTGATCGGTCTCGCCGTGTATTTCGGCCGGAAAGAGCGCGTCCGGATGGGCGAAGCGGGAATCACCGCGGACACCGAGTTCACCGGCATGGCCGTCTCGCAATATCCCGAGGCACGTCGCCCCAAGCTGATCTGGTTCAACGCAGCCCTCGTCATTACGCTGCTGACGTTGCTGGTCTGGGGCATTCTCCCCTTGTCGGTGCTGATGATGCTGGCGTTCGCGATCGCGATGATCGTCAACTATCCCGGCGTCGCCGACCAGAAGGAGCGCATCTCCGCGCATGCCGGCAACGTGCTCGCGGTGGTGTCGCTGATCTTCGCGGCGGGCATCTTCACCGGCATTCTCGGCGGCACCGGCATGGTCGAGGCGATGAGCAAGGCGGTGGTTGGCGTGATCCCGCCCGCGCTCGGGCCGTACATGGCGCCGATTACTGCGGTGCTGAGCATGCCGTTCACCTTCTTCATCTCGAACGACGCGTTCTATTTCGGGATGCTGCCGATCCTCGCCGAGGCCGGCGCGCATTACGGCGTCGCCCCCGAGGCGATCGCCCGTGCTTCGCTGATGGGCCAGCCGGTCCACCTGCTCAGCCCGCTGGTGCCGTCGACCTATCTGCTCGTCAGCCTGGTCGGCATCGACCTCGCCGATCACCAGCGCTTCACGCTCGTGCCCGCGATCGCGGTCTGCGTGGTGATGACGATCGTCGGCATGATCGCGCTCGCCTTCCCGTTCGTCGCCTGAGGTGAGCATCCCCGCAACCCGCCGCTACCGGAGATTTCGCATGGTCCGACCGCGTACACCGTTGATGCTGCTCCCCGCGATGGGCTGCGACGGGCAGCTCTGGGCGCGCCAGATCGTCGACCTCGCCGCCGTCGCACAGGTCGATTTCGGCGACCTGTCGCAGGACGATACGCTGTCCGAAATGGCCGCGCGCGTCCTCGCCAGCGCACCGCCGCGGTTCGCAGTCGCGGGCGTCAGCCTCGGCGGCTACGTCGCGATGGAGATGGTGCGGCAAGCCCCCGACCGTATCGAGCGGATCGCATTGTTCGGCGCCCGCGCGTCGATGGAAGTGCGTCCGCGCACCGTCGTCGGCCAAGGCCTGCTCGCCACCGCGCCGCACGCCGACCCGCGCCTGACCGCGATCGTCGCCGGCCCCGCACAGGCGATGGCGGAGCGCGTCGGCCAGACCGTCTTCGAACGCCAGCAACGCGCGCTGCTCGCCCGTCCCGACATCAGCGAGGCGATCGCCGCGATCCACGTCCCGACGCTGGTAGCCGTCGGCGACCGCGACCTGATCTGCACACCCGACGACGCACGCGCGCTGAGTGCGCGGATCGAAGGCTCGCGGTTCCACATGCTGCGCTCCTGCGGCCACCTCGCACCGATGGAGCGTCCCGGCGAAGTCACCGCGCTGCTCCGCCAGTGGCTGAAGACCGGCTGATCGATCGGCTAGTCGCGGACGCGATCGAGCCGCGCATACGCCGTGCCGATCTCGACCTCGAGCCGATCCGCGCGGGGATCGAGCGCGATCGCGGGAATGTCGAACGGCTCGACGTCGCTCGGGTGATAGGTGAAGCGAAAGCTGTTCGGCCCCCCGCGGCCAAGCGGCACGACCGTCAGCACCTTGCGATCCGACAGCCTCACGACCGAAAACCGTGCCGCGTCGCCCAACTCCTCCACCGAAGCCGAGTGTCGCCCGTCGCTCATCGCGAACAGGCCGTTGGATTCGGGCCATGTCGCCCCGAGCCCCTCGGCCGGCGTACCGTCCGCGTTCGCGACCGTAACGGACAGCCCGATGGCGGGATCACGAACCGGGTTCGGCACCTGTTCGAGCCGAACCGGGCTCGGCCGGTTGTGGATGTGGATCACGTCACCTGCGAGCGTCCAGAAACCCTCCGCCTTCATGAAGTCCGCATCGGTCTCGCCAGAGGTGATATGGTACAGCGCGCTATGGTCGGCGTTGAGGCGGACCGTCACTTTCATGCCATCGGCGCGCTCGACATAGCGGTACGTCCCGACCAGCACGCGCTCGTCCTGGATCAGCACGGGAACGCTGTTCGACGGCAGCTGCGCGTCGACCGGGGCCGCCGCCATCATCGCCAGGCAACACGCCCATACCCGCGAGATCGTCATGTGCTCCTGAACCACAGCGACCACGACGCGGGTGTCGTCACCGTGCGGGTCTCGTCCATGCTGTAATTCAGTTCCGCGTCGCGAGCGTCCCGCACGACCTTGTCCAAAGTCGCGGCGGTCAGGTCGGCCGGGAGTGCCGTCTCGATCCGAACGACACCGTGTGCAGAGGGCTTGATCGGCACCTGCCTAAACGCAGGCACGGTCGCGCCTTCGATCGCAACGAAGCGCCGGACGTTGTCGGCCTCGCCCCAGATCGTCATGCGCTTCGAGGCGTGCACCGTCGGCGGCTGCCGATTGCTGCACCCCGCGACCGCGCCGACCGCGACCGCGAGTGCCAATGCCCATTTACCCTGCATGATCGGTTCCCCCCGGTGCGATGCTAGGGCGACCGCCGCGTCATATCCAGAGGCGTGCGACTTAGATTACCATGCCTTGCAACAGCTTGGGCAGGTCACCCGATTCACCGCGTGCTTCGGCCATGAAGCGGTCCTTGAGCGGCGGGATCGCATTCACCGCGCTGATGCCGAACCGACGCACGGCGCTGGCGGTCTTGCCGGGAAGGCCGAACAGGCGAGTGAGCGTGTCGGTGGCCGCCGCGGTCATGAACGTGTCGAGCCCGCGCCAACGCTGGTAGCGCGCGAGCAGCGCGGCGTCGCCGAGATCGAGGCCGAGACGCTTGCCCTCGACCAGCACTTCGGCGAGCGTCGCGACGTCGCGAAAACCCAGGTTGAGCCCTTGTCCGGCGATCGGGTGGATGCCGTGGCCGGCGTCGCCGACCAGCGCGAGCCGCGTGTCGGTGATCCGGGCCGCGTGGTGGAAGCCGAGCGGGTAGGACGACCGCGGCGTCGCCATCGACAGCTTGCCGAGGAAACCGCCCATGCTCTTTTCCGCTTCAGCGAGGAACGCGCGGTCGCCGAGCTTGAGCATGCCGGGCGCGTTCTTCGCGTCGACCGTCCAGACGATTGCGGAGCGGTGGCCGTCGGCGTCGTCGGGGAGCGGGAGCAGCGCGAACGGGCCGCTCGCGTAGAAGATCTCGTACGCGACGTCCTCGTGCGAGCGTTCGTGATGGAACGCGGCGATGATCGCGGTGTGCTCGTACGACCAGCGCGCGATCGTGATGCCCGCGGCCTCGCGCGTCGGCGAGTTGCGGCCTTCCGCGGCGATCAACAGCGGCGCGCGGATCGTGTCGCCCGAGTCCAGCGTGGCGGTGACGCCCGATTCGGCACGGTCGACCGAGGTAGCGCGCGTCTGCATGCGGAGGTCGACATGCGGCGCGGCGGTCGCGGCGTCGAACAGCGTGCGGCGGAGCAGCTTGTTCTCGTACATCGTGCCCAGTGCACCATCGTCCGCGGCGGGAACGAAATCGAGCGCGCCGGGTTCGAGGCCATCGCTCACCCGGATCTGGCGGATCGCACACCCCTGCCCCGCCAGCGTCGCGCCGATCCCGATCACGTCGAGCATGCGGTGGCTCGCGCTCGCGACTGCCGAGGCGCGGCCGTCGAAGCCGGGCTCCAGCGTCACCGCGGGGTCGGCGGGGTCGATCACGATCGTCGAGATGCCGTGCACGTCGAGCGCCACGGCGAGCGTCGCGCCGACCAGCCCGCCACCGAGGATGATTACATCTGTGTCCATGGTCGCGCTGTATCCCGGTAGTCGGTCGCTGCCAACGACGATCCGGGTGCGGTTTAACCCGTGTTGCAGAGGACCGCGCTTGACGTTCAACCCGCCCGGCGCGATGAATTTTCAACCTTAAGTTGAAACTTCACCATTTAGTTGAATCTGGAGAATACGGGTCATGGCCAGCCGCGCGCAGCCAGCCTTGTGGCGTGAGACGGTGAAGGCGGGCGCCGTCCGCAGCGGCGCGCTGATCGCGGCGATCGCGTTGTTCGTCGGCACGCTGCTGATGGCGCTGGCGCTGGCGAGCTATCACCCGAGCGACCCCGCGCTGAACACCGCGTCGGGCGGCGACCCCGCCAACCTCGTCGGGCCGCCGGGCGCGTGGTTCGCGGATATCGCGCTCACGCTGTTCGGGCCGGCGGTCGCGTTGCTGCTGCCGATCGGGCCGATTCTGGGCATGCGCCTGTGGCGTGACGCGCCGCTCGGGCATTGGGTGCGGATGGTGCGCGGCGCGGCGATCGGCGTCGCGCTGATGGCAAGCGCGCTGGCGTTCGTGTCGGGCACGTCGGTGCTCGCGCTCCCAGCCGGCTGGGGCGGCGTGATCGGCCTGTCGGTCTCCAGCGCGGTACACTGGGCGTTGAGCTTCATCGGCCAGCCGGTCGCCGAGCTCTGGTCCGCCCGCGCGATCGGGCTGGTCGCGGCGATTGCGGGCGCGATCGTCTGGGGCAAGAGCATCGAGATCGATCTCGGCGAGCGCAAATGGCGCCTCCCCCGCCGCAATCGGACCGAGGCGCTGGGCTATGACGGCTTCGCGGAGATCGACGAGGACGACGACGAGCCGCTGACCTTGACGCGCAAGCCGGTCGAGCCGCGCGCGGTTGCCGAGCCCGACCCGCGCCCTGCCCCGGTGATCGCGGATCGTCAGAACGCGCCGTCGCAGGCCAAGCCAAAGGAGCGCCAGTCGTCGCTCGACCTGCGCGACAATTTCACGCTGCCGAGCCTCGATCTGCTGACCCCGTCACCGCCGAGCCAGGGCAATGTGATCGACAAGGCCGGCCTGGAGCGTAACGCGCGGCTGCTCGAGAACGTGCTCGACGATTTCCACGTCAAGGGATCGATCATCGAGGTCCGGCCGGGTCCGGTCGTGACGATGTACGAACTCGAGCCTGCGCCCGGCATCAAGGCGAGCCGCGTGATCGCGCTGGCCGACGATATCGCCCGCAACATGTCCGCGATTTCCGCACGCGTCGCGGTGATTCCGGGGCGCAACGTGATCGGCATCGAGCTGCCGAATGCGCGGCGCGAGGCGGTCAGCTTGCACGAACTCGTCGGCAGCCAGACGTTCGAGGACCAGTCGGCGCAGTTGCCGATCATCCTCGGCAAGAACATCGCGGGCGATTCGGTGATCGCCGATCTCGCGCCGATGCCGCATCTGCTGGTCGCGGGTACGACCGGCTCGGGCAAGTCGGTCGGGCTGAACAGCATGATCCTGTCGCTGCTCTACAAGCTGACGCCGAACCAGTGCCGGATGATCATGATCGATCCGAAGATGCTCGAACTGAGCATGTACGACGACATTCCGCATTTGTTGTCGCCGGTCGTGACGGACCCAGCCAAGGCGGTGCGCGCGCTGAAATGGGCGGTCGAGACGATGGAGGATCGCTATCGCCAGATGTCCTCCGTCGGCGTGCGCAGCCTCGCCGGCTTCAACGACAAGGTGCGTGGCGCGAAGGCCAAGGGGCAGCCGCTCGGGCGCAAGGTGCAGACGGGGTATCATCCCGACACCGGCGCGCCGATGTACGAGGAGGAGAAGCTCGAATACGACGTTTTGCCGCAGATTGTGGTGATCGTCGACGAGCTCGCCGACCTGATGATGACCGCGGGCAAGGAGGTCGAATTCCTGATCCAGCGGCTCGCGCAGAAGGCACGCGCGGCGGGCATCCACCTGATCATGGCGACGCAGCGGCCGTCGGTCGACGTCATCACCGGCGTCATCAAGGCAAACCTGCCGACGCGGATCAGCTTCCACGTTACCTCGAAGATCGATTCGCGCACCATCCTCGGCGAACAGGGCGCGGAACAGCTGCTCGGCAAGGGCGACATGCTCTACATGCCCGGCGGCAAGGGCATCGTCCGTGTCCACGGCCCGTTCGTGACCGACGACGAAGTGCGGCTGGTCGCCGATCACTGGCGCTCGCAGGGGCTGCCCGACTACATCTCGTCGGTGACCGAGGAGCCCGAGGAGAGCTTCGCGCTGGAGGGCTCGCCGACCGGTGAGGATTCGGCGGAGGACCAGCAATATCGCCAGGCGATCCAGCTGGTCTGCGAGTCGCAGAAGGCGTCGACCTCGTGGCTCCAGCGCCAATTGCGGATCGGCTACAACTCGGCTGCGCGGTTGATCGAGCGGATGGAGAAGGACGGCATTGTCGGCCGGCCGGACCATGTCGGGCGCCGCGAAGTGCTGCGCGATACCGAGGGGCATGCGATCTAGCGCTGCATCACGATCCTCCCCCGCCAGGGGGAGCTGGCTGGCACTTGCCAGGCGGAGGGGGAGGCAAGCGACCACCTCGGCTCCGTGCCCTCCCCCTCCGTCACCTGCGGCGCCACCTCCCCCTGGCGGGGGAGGATTCCTGGAGTCCCTTTGGCCTGTCGAGGGTTTCGATCAGCCGACGCCCGGTATACGGGGTTGATACAAGTTACGAAAAACAGGTGGGCGTGATGGGGTATCGGCGGTTCTGTGCAGCGGCAGCGGTGGCGCTCGCCCTACCCGGTCAGGTCTCCGCGCAGGATACCGCCAAGCAGACCCTCGGCAGCAGCGCGACCGACACGCAGCACCGCCCGCGCTCCGGCGTGCGCCGGGACAGCGATCTGTCGCCCTCCGCGCTGACCGCCGATACGCAGCGTACCCCGCCGCCTGGCCTGTTCGCCGACTGGTTCGACATCCGCAAACGCCTGGCCGATCGCGGCATAGGGCTCAGCGCGCGCTATGCCTCGGAAAGCGCGTATAATTTCTCCGGCGGCGACCGGAAACTGTTGCGCGAGACCGGCCAGTTCGACGTCGGCGTGCTGCTCGATCTCGACAAGGTCGTCGGCCTCAGGGGCGGCGCGTTCCAGGCGACCGTCACCTACCGCCGCGGCCGCGATCTGGGTGCGGATGCGAATCTCGGCGTGCTGCAACAGGTGCAGGAAGTGTACGGCCGCGGGCAAACCGTCCGCCTCACGCAATTCTGGTACGAACAAATGCTCGGCGAAAAGCTCGAACTGAAGATCGGCCGCACCAATCCGGGCGAGGATTTCGCGTCCTTCTCGTGCTATTTCCAGAACCTCAGCTTCTGCGGTGCGCCGCCGGGCAATCTGAACGGCGATTACTGGCAGAACTGGCCAATCAGCCAATGGGGCGCGCGGCTGCGCTACGACGTCAACGATCACCTCACGCTGAAGACCGCCGCCTACGAAGTGAACCCGCGCAACCTCGATAACGACTTCGTGATCGGCCATTTCCACGGCGCGACCGGCGCTCTGATCCCCGTCGAGGCCGAATGGCGGCGCGGCGACGATGACGGTCGGGTCGGCGCGTACAAGGTCGGCGGTTGGGTCAACACCTCGAACGGCGACGACGTTTTCTACGATTTGAACCGCCGGCCGATCGCGATCACCGGGCTCGAACCGCTCCGCCGCAGCGCGCGCTACGGCGTATATTTCAACATCCAGCAGCAGATCACCGGCACGTCGAAGGACGGCAAGTCGGTCACCGGGCTCAGCGTGTTCCTCAACGCGACGCAGGCCGATCGTGCCACCTCGACCACCGACAACCAGATCGCCGCCGGGCTGTTCTACAAGGGGCTGGTGCCGTGGCGGCCGAACGACATCCTCGGCTTCGGCGTGGCGCGGACCAACGTGAACGGACGCGTGGCGAAGGGCCAGGAGCTCGATCCGGCGCGGCCCGCGGTGCAGGATGCCGAATACGCGTCTGAAATCTATTACAGCGTCCATCCGACCAAGTGGCTGGAACTGCGCCCGAACGTGCAATTTATCCACAACCCCGGCGGCGTGCACGACGCCAACGACGTCGCGGTGCTCGGGCTGAAGGGCGCGATTACGCTGTAGTCCGTACGCTCTGACGGAACCCGCCGAATTCAGTGGCGGTTCAAGCGCGGGCGGGCAACGGTCGCGCCTTGAGGAGATTTCGATGTTCAATACCCGCCCCGCGGTGATCGCGACGATCGCCGCTTTGTCCGTTGCCGCCGTGCCTGCCCCGATCGCCGCGCAGGCGACCGGTGATCTCGCCGCCGTGCAGAAGCACCTGCAATCGGTCGAGACGATGACCGCGAATTTCTCGCAGGCGGATCGCAACGGCAAGGTGCTGACCGGCGTGCTGACGCTGAAGAAGCCCGGCAAGCTGCGTTTTCAGTATGAGAAGGGCGTGCCGATCCTGATCGTCGCGGAGGGCGGCGCGCTGACCTTCATCGATTATTCGGTGAAGCAGGTGCAGCGCTGGCCGATCAAGAACTCGCCGCTGGGCGTGCTGCTCGATCCGACCCGCGACATCACGCGTTATGCGAAACTCGTCCCCGGCTACGACCAGCGGATCGTGTCGGTTGAGGCGAACGATCCGAAGCACCCCGAATATGGCCGCATCACGCTGGTGTTCGTCCGCAACGCGAGCGCGCCGGGCGGGCTGATGCTGCAAGGCTGGGTTGCACTCGACAGCCAGAACAACCGGACTACGATCCGCCTGACCAACCAGAAGTTCGGCGAAGCGGTCAGCGACAACACCTTCCGCTGGAACGATCCGCGCCGCACGGGTGTAAGAAAATAACATAAAATTCGTGTCATTCATGCAAGCGACAGGTTCGGCCCCCTAGAGAGTGGCTCGCGGATGTGGGGCATTCGGGATTTTTCCCCCTGTTGCCCGGATGGTTTCCTCACTTCTCGCCTGCGTGACGAACGCTGAGTCGGCCCTCGCTCCATGCCCCCGGAGCGGGGGTCATTTCATGTGAAGGGCGGCGTGCAAAAGCATTTTGCAAGACTCGCCCAAGCACGGCCGACGGGCAAAGCCCGGTCGACGACAGCGGCTTTGCCGATGGCGCCTTCTACCTCTGCTTCTTCCGCACCCCCAGCAGCGTTCCTTGTCCCCACCCCCCCGCAACGCTACATCGCGCTCGTGAAGATCGTCTCCTGGAACATCAACTCGGTCCGTTTCCGGATCGCCATCGTCGAACAGTTTCTGCGCGACGAGCAGCCCGACATCCTGTGCCTGCAGGAGACCAAGGTCATCGACGGCGACTTCCCGTTGGCGGCGTTCCGCGCGCTCGGCTACGAGCACATCGTCCTGCACGGCCAGCGCATGCACCACGGCGTCGCGATCCTCAGCCGCGTGCCGATCGTCGAGGACGACCGCTTCGACTGGCAGGCGAACAGCGAGGCGCGCCACATCGGCGTCCGGCTGGAAAACGGCGTACGGCTCGAGAACGTCTACGTCCCCGCCGGCGGCGACGTGCCCGATCGCGACGTGAACCCCAAGTTCGGCCAGAAACTGGATTTCATCGAGCGCATGACGACGTGGTCGGAAACGCTGCCAGGCCCCACCATCCTGGTCGGCGACTTCAACATAGCCCCGCTCGAATCGGACGTCTGGAGCCACAAGCAGCTGCTCGACGTCGTCAGCCACACCCCCATCGAGGTCGAGGCGCTGGGCAAGTTGCAGGCAGCCGGCGACTGGGTCGATCTCGGCCGCCGCTTCCACCCCGCCCCCGCGCGCCTGTTCACCTGGTGGAGCTACCGCGCCAAGGACTGGGCGGCGTCGGACCGTGGCCGCCGGCTCGATCACATGTGGGCAACCGGTGCCGCCGCCGAAGCCGCGGTGTCTCATCACGTCTATGAACGTTGCCGGAGTTGGCTGAAGCCGTCCGACCACGTTCCTATCATGACCGAGTTCGCGTTTTGAGTGATCCGCGCGCCGCCGCCCGCGCGGTCGATGCGCTCCGGCGCGGTTGGCCGATCGCGATCGACGGGCTGGTGCTGCTCGCAGTCGAGACGGCGGATGCGGATCGGTTGGCGGCGTTCGATCCAGACGCGAATGGCGGCGTGCTGATCTCGTCGGGTCGTGCGGCGACGTTGAAGCTTGCGAACCAGCTTGCGGCAGCGGATCCCACCGAGCCCGTGCTTGTCGATCGCGCCCCGTGGATCGACTTCGCCGGGGCCACCGCGATGGCCGATCCGCAATTCGACTTGGCGACTCCGTTGAAGGGTCCGTTCCGCACGCTCCCGGTGAGCGATCCCGAAGCGGCCGCCGCGGCGCTACGCCTTGCGCGGATTGCCGGACTGCTCCCCGCCTTCTTCCTCGGCACCGGCGAGCCCGAAGTCAGCATAAGCGCCGTTGATATAGACGCGCACGAGGATGCGACCCGCCTGACGCTCGCAACGCGCGCACGCCTCCCCGTCGAGGGCGCAGAGGATGCGGAGATCGTCGCGTTCCGCAGTCCCGAGAGCGCGGACGAGCATATCGCGCTGCTGATCGGCCAGCCCGACGGACAGCCGCCGCTCGTCCGGCTGCACAGCGAGTGCCTGACGGGCGACGTGCTGGGCAGTCTCAAATGTGACTGCGGGCCACAACTGCACGCCGCGATCCACGCGATCCAGCATAGCGGCTGGGGTATCCTGCTATATCTGCGTCAGGAGGGGCGCGGGATCGGGCTGGTCAACAAACTGCGGGCCTATGCGTTGCAGGATCAGGGGTTCGACACGGTCGACGCGAATACCCGGCTCGGCTTTGCGGTCGATGCGCGCGATTTCGGGGTGGCGGCGCGGATGCTGACGCTGCTCGGCCAGCGCGAGATTCGGTTGCTGACCAACAACCCCGCCAAGGTCGCAGGGCTCGAAGCCGCAGGCGTGACGGTGATCGAACGCGTGCCGCATTTCCTCCCGTCGAACCCGCACAACGCGCAGTATCTCGCGACCAAGCGCGACCGCACGGGCCACCAGTTCTGACCGAGATCCCTCCCTCACGCCGCCTGATCGTGGTGTTCGGCGCGGCCGTTCGGCCCGATGGCAGCCCCAGCCCAACGCTTGCCCGCCGCATCGCCTTCGCAGCGGCGGCGGCGGCGCGCTACGTCGATGCGGACCTGTTCTGCTCCGGCGCGAAGGGCACGCATGGGCCTTCGGAAGCATCGGTGATGGCGGATGTGCTGGCAGAAACGGTCGACCGGTCGCGAATCCATCTCGACGAAGCCAGCGTGGACACGTTGCAGAGCGTCGTGGCCGCGACCGCGTTCGCGCGCGCGGGGCAGTATGCGCAGTGCATGATCTGCACCGACGGCTACCACCAGCCCCGCATTCGCATGCTGTTCGCGATGCTCGGTATGCCCGCGAGCGCGATCCACGTGCCGCATGGCGGGAGCCGGCGGTACCAGCTCAAGATGCGGTCGCGGGAAGCGGCGGCGATTCCGTATGATCTGGTTGCAGGGATCGGCGCGATCTGGCGACGCAAGCGGGCCTAGCGGTTCTCCTGCGAACGCAGGAGCCCAGGGTACCGAACCCCGTCCGTGGTTACCCTGGATTCCTGTGTTCGCAGGAAAACGGTTTTGCAGCCCCGATACCTTCTCCGTCACCGCGGCATGACGGGGCAAGCCGCTAGCGTGCCTCGATCAACCGCACGACGTCCTCAAAACTCTCCGCCAACGCATCGACGCCGATCGCCTTCAGCCGCGCGCCGTGCTCCGCATTACAATGCGACCCCGCCGACAAACCAATGACATAGCCCCCTGACGCCACTGCCCCAGTCGCCCCCACAGGCGAATCCTCCAGGATAGCCGTCCGCGCGATATCGACCCCAAGTTGCCGCGCCCCGAACAGATACAGATCCGGCGCCGGCTTGCCGTTCTTCACGTGTTCGCGGCCGCTATAGAGGTGATCGCCGAACGCATCGCGCAAGCCGATATGCTCCAGATGCCGCGCGATCCACGAGACCGGGCTCGACGACACGATCGCCTTGGGCAAGTCGGCAGGGAGCGAGCGGACGAACGCCACCGCGCCCTCGATCGCGTCGACGCCAGCCGCCATCACGCGCTCGTCCTCGGCCTTCCGCGCGGCGTAGAACTCCTCGGGGAGAGGCCGGTCGATCCAGCGTTCGACCGCGTCGATGAACTGAGGCCCGGCAAGCCCCATAAAGTTCGCCATCGAATCTTCAGCGCTGGTCGGGTGCCCCGCGGCGGTCAGCCATTCGGCGATGTGCCGGTTGCCCACGGCTTCGCTGTCGATCAGCACGCCGTCGAAGTCGAACAGCAGTGCGTCGAACCGAACCGGTATGCTCATGCGCCCGTCCCCCGCGCACCGAACAACGCGCTGCCGATCCGGACGTGAGTCGCGCCGATCGTCACCGCGGTCTCGAAATCGTCGGACATGCCCATGCTGAGGCCGGTCAGCCCGTGATCGCGCGCCAGCTTTGCGAGAAGCGCGAAATACGGTGCCGGCTCGATATCGGCGGGCGGCAGGCACATCAGCCCGGCGATCGGCAGGCCGGCGGCGCGCGCCTGTTCCACCAGCGCGGGCAGGTCCGCGATCGCGCAGCCGCCCTTTTGCGGTTCGTCACCGATGTTGACCTGGAGGAAGCAGTCCGGCCGACGATCGCTCGCCTCCATCGCCTTGCCCAGCGCGGTGACCAACGACGGGCGATCGACCGCGTGGATGCAGTCGAACAACGCCACCGCCTCGGCCGCCTTGTTCGACTGGAGCTGGCCGATCAGGTGCAGTTCGACGTCGGGATACGCCGCACGCAATGCCGGCCATTTCTCGGCGGCCTCCTGCACGCGGTTCTCGCCGAACACGCGCTGGCCTTCGACGAGCAGCGGTTCGATCGCCTCGACCGGATGCGTCTTGGAGACCGCGATCAGCGTCACGTCGTCCGCGCGGCGATCCGCGATCTCTGCGGCCTTGGCGATCCGGCTGCGGATGGCCTGCAATTTGGTGGTGTCGTCAGCAATCATGCGGCGCGCTATAGGCAGCGGCGTGGCCTGTCGTAACCCCATTCCCGCGCGCTGGCTGATGACCGACGAGCGGATGGGCGACGCCTTGTGGCCTGCGCTCAGGCGGTTGCCGCCGGGATCCGGCGTGGTGTTTCGGCATTATGCAACGCCCGAGCGGGAACGGCGGGCATTGCTGCGGCGGGTTATTCGCGTCGCGCACGCGCGACGGTTGACCGTGGTAGTGGCAGGAAAGTCTACGATCGACGCCGACGGCGTGCATGGTCGGGCACGGACTCACGGGATCAGAACCTGGCCAGCGCATTCGAGAAGCGAGGCCTTGGCTGGCAAGCGCGCCCGAGCTGATGCCCTGTTCGTGTCGCCGATCCACGTCACCCGATCGCACCAAGGTGCCGCCGGCATCGGCTCGGCGCGGGCTATGCGAATCGGAAGAGGACTCGGGATACCAATGATCGCGCTAGGCGGAATGACCGAGTCGCGCTGGCGGCGCATCCAGCGTTTCGGCTTCCACGGCTGGGCCGCGATCGATGCCTGGATGCCTATAGTACGCCGTCATCCTGACGAAAGTCAGAATCCAAAATAACCGATTGCTGCGTCTCATGGCACTGGATCCTGACTTTCGTCAGGATGACGGGAAGGGAGAACTGCGCCCCCCGATCCAGCTCGCCACGATCGGTCTCGATTTCCGACGAGCCTCGCTCCGTCGGACGCTTAGAAGCGGAAGGCGGTGCCCAGATACACGGCCTGGCTGTCACGACGGTCGTCATCGACCTTCACGAAGCGCTCGCGGTCCGACCGATACCGCACGCCGGCCGTCACCGCGAGGCTACGCGTCAGAGCGTAAGACCCCCCAAGATCGACCGAATAGCTCGGCGCGTCCTCGACGAGGCGCGGCGCGCTCGACAGCGGACGATCCGCCACAGCCTTCACCGTGCCGCTGAAGCGCTTGGCGCTATAGCTCACCGCAAGGTCAGCCGCCTCACGCCCACCCGGCATCACGCCGAGATCGAGCTTGTTCACGTCACCCGAGATCGCAAACCGCTTCCAGCCCACCGACATGCCGAGGTTGTAGGCGATCGGCGCGATACCGACGGTCGGCGTGGTCGAAGCGAGGCTGGCCGTGTTCGCGACACCGCGGTTAGTCTGCGCACGAACCGCAACGGTCACAGCGCGATTATCCTGGCGCGTCTCGGCGGGCGTGAACTTGAAACTACCCGCGTCGAAGCCACCGCGCGCGAACATCGCGGCAAGGCGGGGGTCGGCGGCGGCCGGCGTAAACGATCCGATACCGCGAACCGCGGCGACGTTGTGCTTGGCGATCCGGGCGGGCTGTTCGCTGGCGCCGAAGGCAGGCGCGACGATCGCGGCGGTGGCGACAAGCGCCCCGGCAACCACCCCAACTATTCCCCCACGCGTCATCACAACGAATCTGTCCTTCGAATCCCGTAATCGGATCCTGTTAAACCGCATCTAACATGAATTGATCCACAGCAAAGGCCGCAGAACCGCCCATTCCCACCCTTCGTCGCCGAATTGTCGGACAGTGTTGCAATCAGCACACAGATCGCCGCGATAGCGCTACCGAATCGGTTGTTCTCCCAGTCGGGGCAGCCCCCCGCGCATACGCTCGTCGCGCACGCCGGCGTCTGCTTGCGGGCACGCGGGCTCGCCTGTAGAGCAAGGGCTGATTTTCTTGCCAGGATGATGCCCATGTTCCGCCGCTCGCGTATCGCAGTCGTGCTGTTTGCCCTGCCTCTCGTCGCTTGCGGCGGCGGATCGGCGCGTCCCAAGGCGGATCTCGCCGCGTCGAAGATCACGACGATCGGCGTGAACAGCTATCTGTGGCGCGCGAGCCTCGACACGCTCGGCTTCATGCCGCTGCTGCAGACCGATTCCAACGGCGGCGTGATCGTCACCGACTGGTACATCAACCCGCAGACCCCGACCGAGCGCATGAAGGTCACCGTCTCGATCCTCGACCAGGATCTGCGCGCCGATGCGCTGCGCGTCGCTGCCCTCCGCGAAGTCAATCGCAACGGCCAGTGGGTCTCGTCGCCGGTGCAGGCCGCGACCACGCAGAAGCTCGAGGACATCATCCTGACCAAGGCCCGCGACCTGCGCCGCGCCTCGATCGCGGGCTGAGGACTGATATAATGGCGTCGCGTTTCAATGCGTTGAAGGCGGACGCGGCGTGGCAGAAGGTCTGGGACGAGCGCAAGACGTTCGCCGCGGACGACCTGTCGACCAAGCCGCGCTCGTACGTGCTCGAGATGTTCCCCTATCCGTCGGGGCGCATCCACATGGGGCATGTCCGGAACTACACGATGGGCGACGTGCTCGCGCGGTTCCGTCGGATGAAGGGCATGGAAGTGCTCCATCCGATGGGCTGGGACGCGTTCGGCATGCCCGCGGAAAACGCGGCGATGGAAAAGGGCGTGCATCCGGGCAACTGGACGCGCGCCAACATCGCGACGATGAAGGCGCAGCTGAAGCGCCTCGGTTTCGCGCTCGACTGGACGCGCGAGCTGGCGACGTGCGAGCCTGAATATTATGGCCACGAGCAGGCGCTGTTCCTCGACCTGTTCGCGGCAGGTCTCGTCTACCGCAAGGAATCGGCGGTAAACTGGGATCCGGTCGACATGACCGTGCTCGCCAACGAGCAGGTGATCGACGGTCGTGGCTGGCGCTCCGGTGCACTGGTCGAGCGGCGCAAGCTGTCGCAGTGGTTCCTGAAGATCACCGACTTCGCCGACGAGCTGGTCGACGGTCTCGGGGCGCTCGAGCATTGGCCCGACAAGGTCAAGCTGATGCAGGAAAACTGGATCGGCCGCAGCCAAGGCCTGCAGTTCAAGTTCGACCTCACTGCTCCCCTCCCGCTTGCGGGAGGGGTCGGGGGAGGGCCTGACACGAACGCGGCGGCAGCGTCCGAGGATGCCTCCCCTCCCCTAACCCCTCCCGCAAGCGGAAGGGGAATAGAGAGCGTCGAGGTCTTCACGACGCGTCCCGACACGATGTTCGGCTCCAGCTTCGTCGCCGTCGCCGCAGATCACCCGATCGCGCGCGCGATCGCCGAGACGAACCCCGACGCCGCGGCCTTCATCGAACTCTGCAAGCGTGGCGGCACCACCGCGGCCGAACTCGACACGCAGGAAAAGCTCGGCTTCGACACCGGCATCCGCGCGGTCCATCCGCTCGACAAGACGTGGGAACTCCCGGTCTACATCGCGAACTTCGTGCTGATGGAATACGGCACCGGCGCGGTGTTCGGCGTCCCGGCGCACGACCAGCGCGATCTCGATTTCGCGCGCAAATACGACCTGCCCGTCAAGCGCGTCGTCAGCGAAGGCGATGACGAAGCCCCCGTGTTCGTCGGCGACACCGCATGGACCGGCGCCGGCACCATCGTGAACTCGCACTTCCTCGACGGCATGGACATCGAAGACGCCAAGCGCGTCGTGATCGAGCGCGCCGAGGGCGAAGGCTGGGGCAAGGGCACGACCGTGTTCCGCCTGCGCGACTGGGGCGTCAGCCGCCAGCGTTACTGGGGCACGCCGATCCCGATCATCCACTGCGACGCGTGCGGCGCGGTACCGGTGCCGAAGGATCAGCTGCCGATCGTCCTGCCCGAGGACGTCAGCTTCGACATCCCCGGCAACCCGCTCGATCGCCATCCGACCTGGAAGCACATCGCCTGCCCGTCCTGCGGTGCGAACGCGCGCCGCGAGACCGATACGCTCGACACGTTCGTCGATTCGTCGTGGTATTTCATCCGCTTCGCCAGCCAGCCGAACGCGAAACCGTTCGACCGGACGGGCGCGGAGAAGTGGCTGCCGGTCAACCAGTATATCGGCGGTGTCGAGCACGCGATCCTGCATTTGCTATACGCCCGCTTCTGGACGCGCGCGCTGAAGCATATCGGCATGCTCGACATCGCCGAGCCATTTGCCGGGCTGTTCACGCAAGGCATGGTCACGCACGAGACCTATAGCCGAGGCGACGCCGGTGACGCGCAGCCGGAGGCCGACACCGACAACGACGACGACGATTCGAGCGACGCGCCGGTGAAGACGAAGTGGCTGTCTCCCGACGAGGTCCGCAAGACCGATGCGGGGTATATCGAGATCGCGACCGGAGGCCCCGTGACGGTCGGTCGCGTGACGAAAATGTCGAAGTCGAAGAAGAACACCGTCGATCCCGAGCCGATCGTCGACCAGTACGGCGCCGACGCGGTGCGCTGGTTCGTGCTCTCCGACTCGCCCCCCGAACGCGATCTCCCCTGGAGCGAGTCCGGCATCGAAGGCGCGTGGCGGTTCGTCCAGCGTCTCTGGCGCCTGATCGAGTCCGACGACGCAGCCAAGGCCGAGGGCGACGACATCGCCCTGCGCAAACTCTGCCACCGCACGACCGTCGGTATCGAGAGCGATATCAATGGCTTGCAGTTCAACAAGGCGGTCGCACGGCTCTATTCCCTGTGCAGCGCGATCGAAAAGGCAGCGCCCACCGCAGACCGCGAACAGGCAATCCGCACGCTGCTGCTGCTCGTCAGCCCGATGGTCCCGCACGTCGCCGAGGAAGCCTGGGCGACCGCGGGCAATGACGGTCTGATCGCCGACGCGGCGTGGCCGACCGTCGATCCGGCGATGCTGGTCGACGACGAAGTCACGATCGCGGTGCAGGTCAACGGCAAGCTCCGCGACACGCTCGTCTTCCCCAAGGGCGCAGCCAAGGACGAGGTCGAAGCCGCCGCGCTCGCCTCCGAGAAGATCGTCCGCCTGCTCGAGGGCAAGCCGCCCCGGAAAGTGATCGTCGTGCCCGACCGTCTCGTGAACATCGTCGCATGAAGCGCCTGGCTATCCTGAGCGCGTTGGCGCTCGCCCCCGCGCTATCGGGCTGTGGCCTGCACCCGCTCTACGCAGGCGGCAGCAGCGGTCCGGTCGCGGGCGCGCTCGGCCAGGTCGAGATCGCACCGATCGCGGGCAAGAACGGGTGGCTGATGGCCACCGCGCTGCGCGACCGCCTGCCCTCGAACGGTGCACCCGCGCTCTACCGGATCGACATCCGCCTCGACGACTCGATCAGCGGCCTCGGCGTCCGCACCGACGACAGCGTCTCGCGTGAACGTCGGACGCTGCGCGCGCGCTATCAGCTCGTGCGGATCGGCGACAACTCGGTGCTGCTCGACGCGACCGCCGGCTCCGACGCCGGCATCGACGTCGTCCGCTCCGAATATGCGACGATCGCCGCCGAGAACACCGCGCTCGAACGCCTGTCGCAGATCGTCGCCGACCAGATCGTCGCGCGTGTCGCCCTGTATGCGCGCAACACGCCTGCGGTCGCCGCGGCGCAGGCCACTCCGCCCGCCAAGTGAAGGCCAGCGCCGGCCAGATCCGCGGTGCGCTGGCCAAACCGGGCGGCGACATCCGCCTGTACCTGCTCCACGGCCCCGACGAGGCCGGCGCTAGCGACCTGGCGCGCGTGCTCGCCAAGGCAATGGGCGCGGATGCCGAGCGCGTCGATCTCGACGGCTCGATGCTCAAGGGCGACCCCGGCCGGCTGACCGACGAAGCCGCGTCGCTGTCACTATTTGCGGGTGCAAGGTTCGTCCGCGTCGCGTCAGCCGGCGAGGAAAGCCTCGAAGCTTTCACCAACCTCCTCGCGGCCGAACGCGTCGGCAACCCCGTCGTCGCGATCGCCCCGACCGTCAAATCCACCGCCAAGATCGTCAAGCTCGCGATCGATTCCCCGCGTGCGATGGCGTTCGCCTGCTACGCCCCGACCGCGCAGGACGCCGAACGCCTCGCGACGACGATCGCGAGCGAGAACGGCCTACGCCCCGCCCCCGGCGTCGCCCGCCGCCTGGTCGATACGACGGGAGGCGACCGCGCCGTCATTTCGCGAGAGATCGAGAAGCTGGCACTCTACCTCGACGCCGCGCCCGATCGGCCTGCGGACCTCGATCACCACGCACTCGATGCGGTCGGCGCAGACCTCGGCGATGCGGAGATGAGCCGTGCGATCGATGCCGTCATCGAAGGCCGGGTCGACGATCTCGGCGCCGAACTGGCGGTACTCGAAGAAGCCGGCACCTCGCCGATCCCGTGGCTCCGCCAGCTCGTCCGCCGCCTGATCGCGCTTGCCGACATGCGCGGCGAGATCGACCGCGGCGAAGCGGTCGACGCGGTGATGAAACGCCACCGCGTGTTCTTCAAGGAAGAGGCCAGCACGGCTAGGTCGCTACGCCGCTGGACCCCGACGATGCTCGCCACCGCGATCCAGCGCGTCCGAACCGCCGAGCGCGCGATCATGGCGTCCGGGAATGCTGGCGGGGTTGTGGCCGAGGCGGCCGTGGTGGCGCTATCGCAAGCGATCGCGCGCCGAAACTAACGCGCACCCGCATTTGCGTCTGCCTCCGCTTGCGCTTCCCTCTTCCCGCCCCCCACCTTCCGTCATCCCGGCGCACGCCGGGACCCATGGATAGGGTGCGATCACTAACGAAGCGGACCGCAACCGTGGGTCCCGGCTTCCGCCGGGATGACGGAGAGTATTGGTCCTCCCTTCACCCTCCACCCCCTCCTATCCCCCGTTCGTCCTGAGCGAAGTCGAAGGATGGTCCAGTACGCAGGTGTTTCGACTTTGCTCAGCACCAACGGGCGGCGTGCGATTGGATCAGGCCGGCGACTTAGATCGCCCCACCCGTCAACCGCTGACAAACCATATCCAGCTGGTCGAGCGTCGAGTAATTCAACGTCAACGTCCCCCCAGTCTCGGTATGCGCAACCCTAACCTGCAACCCGAGCAGATCCGCCAACTGCCGCTCCAACGCAGCAATATCCGCATCAGGCACCCGAGGCTCGGACGACCCACCACCACTCCGGCTCCGCCCAGGCTTCGCATCGCGCGCCAGCTTCTCGGTCTCACGCACCGACAGCCCACGCGACACGACCTGATCCGCGAGTGACTCCACATCCGGCGATCCGAGCAACGCCCGAGCATGCCCCATCGACAGCGATCCATCGACCACCTGCGACTGCACCTGTGCCGGCAGCTCCAGCAACCGCAGCAGGTTCGCGACATGGCTGCGCGACTTGTGGACGATCTTGGCAAGCACCTCCTGCGTGTGGCCATATTCGCCCGCCAGCCGCTGATAGGCTTGAGCCTCTTCGATCGCGTTGAGATCCTCGCGCTGGATGTTCTCGATCAGCGCGATCTCGAGCGTCTCGGCATCATCGAAGTCGCGGACGACGACCGGCACCTCGTGCAGCCGCGCACGCTGTGCAGCCCGCCAACGCCGCTCACCCGCGACGATCTGGAAATCATGCCCATGCGGCCGCACGACGATCGGCTGGATCAGCCCGCGCGACGCGATCGACGCCGCCAGCTCGTCGAGCATAGCCTCGTCGAAATGCCGCCGCGGCTGATCCGGATGCGGCGACAGCGAACTGACCGGCAGCATACGCACGCCCGACGATTGCTGCGCCGCACCATCGGTCGACACCGGCGTCTCGCGCGCCATCTCGCCAAGCAGGGCGTTGAGGCCCCTGCCCAATCCCGGCCGACCGCGTTTGTTACCGTCGCTCATGCCGCAACCTGCGCAGTTGCCGCAAGCCGCCCGATCAACTCACGCGCCAACGCGATATACGCCTGCGAACCCGAACACCGATGATCGTAGATCAACGCCGGCAACCCGTGGCTCGGCGCCTCCGACAGCCGCACGTTGCGCGGGATCACCGTCTCGAACACCACTTTGCCAAGAACCGCGCGAACGTCTGCCGAGACCTGGTCCGTCAGCCGGTTGCGCCGATCGAACATCGTCAGCGCCACCCCCAGAATCGACAGGCCCGGATTGAACCGCTGGCGGATCCGCTCGACCGTACTCAACAACTGCGACAACCCCTCAAGCGCGAAAAACTCGCATTGCAGCGGCACGAGCAGCGAGTCCGCCGCGACCATCGCGTTGATCGTCAGCAGCCCGAGCGACGGCGGGCAATCGATCAGCGCGATGTCCCACGGCCCCTGCGCCGCCTTCACCGCGCGATCGAGCCGGTGCGTGCGCGCATCGAAGTCGACCAGCTCGATCTCCGCGCCCGACAGGTCGACCGTCGCCGGAACGATATCGAGCCGCGGCACGCGCGTATGCACCACTGCTTCCTCGATCGACGTCTCGCCGACCAGCACGTCATAGCTCGACCGCTCGCGCTGCGAATGGCCGATGCCGAGGCCGGTCGATGCGTTGCCCTGCGGATCGAGATCGATCAGCAGCACGCGCATCCCCGTGGCGGCCAGCGCGGTCGCGAGGTTGATGGCGCTGGTGGTCTTGCCCACCCCGCCCTTCTGATTGGCGACCGCGATGGTGATCATCGCGCGCTTACCCGATCCAGAACCACGATCGACGACTCCGGGTTCGTGACGCTTTGTTCCACGTGGAACATAAACCGCCAATGCTGCTTGAGCGCGGCCAGCTCCTCCTCGTCGAAACGCCCCCGAGGAAGCAACCACCGCGTTTCCGTTGTGGCGCAGTGCGCCGCGCCACGCAAAAGGTTTTGCAGCGACGCGACCGCACGAGCGGAAATGATCGACGCGTCGGCCGTGGCATTCTCGACTTTGGAGGCATGAACGCGGACCTGCTCGCCAAGCCCAAGCCGAGCGACACACAGCTGGAGGAAGTCCGCACGCCGGCGCCGGGGCTCGACCAGATCGACCGGCCCCTCGCGAACCAGCGCGACGACCATACCAGGAAACCCCCCGCCGGTGCCGATATCAAGCCAATGCTTCGCGGAGGTATCTGCCCCTGCGAGCGCGACGAGCTGGAGCGAGTCGACCACGTGTCGATCCCAGATCGTCGGGATCGTCGACGGCGCAATCAGATTCTGATGCGGCGCTTCCTCGACGACCATTGCCACGAACGCGCTCAGGCGCTCGGTCGCCTCCGCCCCGAACCGCTCGGTCGTCCAGCTCTGCGCTTCGTCTTCGGTCATGCTGGCACTCGTTTCGTATGCAATAATACCGCGGACAAAGCCGCCGGGGTGATCCCCCGCACCCGCGCCGCCGCCGCAAGCGAGGTCGGCCGCGCCGCGCTCAGGCGATCGATCATCTCGTTCGAAAGGCCAGGCACGCGGTCATAGGCAAGGTCCTCGGGCAACCGGATCGCCTCGTCGGCCCGCAACCGCGCGACCTCCTGCGCCTGCCGCTCGATATACGGAGCGTAGCGCGCGTCCTCTAACACTTCGTCAACGACCGCAGTCGGGATCCCGACCGCCGCATTCGGTGCGACATGCGAGAGCGTCACGCCCTCAAACCGAAGCCAGTCGAACGCCGTCCGCCGCGCGCCATCTCGACCAATCGCCACACCCTGATCGGCTACATGGGTCGCATTCCGCTCGCAGTCGAGTGCCGAACGGAAACGAGCACGATCCTCGACCAGCGCATGCTGATGTGCCAACCGCTCGGGTCCAAGACACCCCGCCGCCTCCGCAATACCGCCCAACCGAGTCTCGGCATTGTCTGCGCGCAACGACAACCGAAACTCCGCGCGTGCCGTCAGCATCCGATACGGCTCGGTCACCCCTTGCAGCGTCAAATCGTCGATCATCACCCCGAGGTAACTCGAAGCGCGATCTAGGATCACCGGCGCCAGATCGCACGCATACGCCGCGGCGTTGAGCCCAGCGACGAGCCCCTGCCCAGCCGCTTCCTCATACCCCGTCGTGCCGTTGATCTGCCCCGCGCAGAACACCCCCTCGATCGCACCCAGGGCCAACCGCGTATCGAGCGCACGCGGATCGATATAATCATACTCGACCGCATAGCCCGGCATCGTCATCGTCACGCGCTCAAGCCCCGGAATGCTAGCCAGCATCGCCGCCTGAACCTCGACCGGCAGCGACGTCGACAGCCCATTGGGATAAACCGTCGCATCGTCGAGGCCCTCAGGTTCGAGGAAAACCTGATGCCCGTCCCGGTCGCCGAACCGATGCACCTTGTCCTCGATCGACGGACAGTAACGCGGCCCCGCTGCCTCGATCGCACCGGTGAACAGCGGCGACCGGTGGAAAGCGTCGCGGATGATCGCATGCGTCCGATCGGTCGTACGCGTTATGGCACATGCAATCTGCGGCAGCGGACGCGCGCGAGTCATTGGCGACATCGTCCAGGGATCAAGGTCCGACGGCTGCTCGGCAAGCGCGCCCCAGTCGATCGTCCGCCCATCGAGCCGCGGTGGTGTTCCGGTCTTCAATCGCGCCATCGGCAGATCCCGCGCGCGCAACTGGTCGGCGAGTGGCTTGGCGGCCCGTTCGCCGATCCGGCCCCCTTCCTCGCGGTCATCCCCCCGGAATATACGTCCCCCAAGGAACGTCCCGGTCGCCAATACAACCGCTCGTGCTGTGACGATCGAGCCATCCGCCAGCACGACACCCGCCAAGCGATCGCCGTTAAAGTGCAACGCCGTCGCCTCGCCCTCGACGATCGAAAGCCCCTCAGTGGCCGCAAGCATCGCCTGGATCGCACCGGAATAGAGACGCCGATCGGCCTGGACCCGAGGCCCCTGCACCGCCGAACCCTTGCTGCGATTGAGCATCCGATAGTGGATCGCGGCAGCATCGGCCGCGCGGCCGATCAGCCCATCAAACGCGTCAACCTCGCGAACCATGTGCCCCTTACCAAGCCCACCAATCGCCGGATTGCACGACATCGCGCCAATATGCGCAGCGTCGAACGACACGAGCGCGGTACGCGCGCCCCTACGCGCCGCCGCGGCTGCGGCTTCGGTTCCGGCATGGCCACCGCCAACCACCACTACATCGAACATGTCACGGCCGTAGAACGCCACGACCGACGCGTCAAAGATGTTCCACGTGGAACATCACTTCCCGATGCAGAAACGTCCAAACAGCGCGTCGAGCATTTCCCCGGTGGCGTCGAGCCCAAGCACACCAGCAAGAAGCGCGCGAGCCTGTCGAAGGTGTTCCGCGACGATAAGCGCATCAGAGCTTCGATACCGAAGAGCCTCGACTGCCAAACCACACTGCCGACGCTGATGCTGCTTCAATGCGATGTCATCGCCACGCGGCAGCATCGCAACCGCTCGTCGATGCAGTTCATCCCACAGTGAATCGAGCGATCCCTGGTCGTTCTGCGAGACCGCCAATGTCCGGTCAGCGGGCAACTCTCCGCGCCCCGGCAGATCGGCGCGCGCATGAATCCAGATCGCATCGGCGCGGGGCGGCGCGGTATCGGCTAGCCACATCACGATGTCCGCTACGGCGAGCGCATCTTCCGCACGGGTGACGCCGATCGCCTCGATCGGGTCGAGCGTGTCGATCAAACCCGCGGTGTCGGTCAGCACATAGGCGATACCGCTCCGCGTCACCGGCACGTCGATCCGGTCGCGCGTCGTTCCCGAGATCGGCGAAACGATCGCCGCATCGCGCTCGCCGAGCAGGTTGAGCAGCGTCGACTTGCCGCTGTTGGGAGGACCACCGATGACCACGCGCAACCCGTCCTTCAGCCGCTCGACCGGCGGGGCGTCGACCACCGCCTCGATCTGCGCAGCGAGCACGTCGATCTCGGAAACGATCGCGTCGAACGCAGCGGTATCGCTCGCGACGTCATCCTCGTCGGCAAAGTCGAGCACAGCCTCGATCCGCGCAGACAGCATCGCGACCGAGTCCATCCAGCCGCGGACCGCCTGGCTCACCCGCCCCTCCGCCGCCGTCATCGCAGCGACACGCTGGCTCTCGGTCTCGGCTTCGAGAAGATCCGCGAGCCCCTCCGCCTCGGTCAGGTCGATCCGCCCGTTGGTCAAAGCACGGCGCGTGAACTCCCCCGGCTCGGCGTGCCGCAAGCCTGGCATCCCCGACAACGCCCGTTCGACCGCCGCGATCACCGCGCGACCACCGTGGCAGTGAAACTCGGCCAGGTCTTCGCCGGTCGCCGTCGCGGGTCCCGGAAACACGATGACCAGCGCGCGATCGAGCAACGCCCCATCCCTGTCCCGCAGTCCCCGGAGGCTGGCATGGCGCGGCACCGGCAACGGTCCCGCGAGCACCTCGGCCGCGGCAAACGCCTGAGGCCCGCTTACGCGAACGACGGCGATCGCCGCTGGCGGTCGTCCGCTCGATACCGCGAAAATCGTCTTCACGGGAAACTTAGCCGCTTTTCGTCGCGCTGTCGAACAGCCGCTTCCACATCGCCATCCCCGCCTCGCCCATCGGCTGCCAGCCGCGCATCATCGACTCGAGCATTTCCGGCTTCATCTGGCCGTCCGGAATGGCCTCCATCATCATCGCGATATAGCGGTCGTGGATCGGCGTCAGGTCGGGCAGCCCGACCGCGCGGCGCGCTTCCTCGGGGGTGCATTCGATCTCGATATTCATCTTCATGTGACGCACCCTCGATGACGCTTGAGCGGTCCATCGCGGCGCTGCATAGCGGGGAATGTATGCGCGCGATGCCGCCTCGATCGCAACGCCTATCGGTCTGGTCCGCGTGAGCGGCACCGGGGACCGGATCGACGCGATCGAGATCGGCGTGGAGGATGGTTCGACCAGCGATGCCCCCGCGATCCTGGAAGCACTCCGCCAGCTCGACGCGTATTTCGCCGGACGGCTGACCGAGTTCGACCTGCCCCTCGCGCTCTCCCCCACCCCGCGCGGTGCCGACCTTCGCCAGGCGATCGTCGACATCGCCTACGGTACCACGGCCAGCTACGCCGCGCTCGCCAAGGCAATCGGATCGAGCCCGCGCGCGATCGGCCAAGCCTGTGCGCGCAATCCTTTTCCGATCATCGTCCCCTGCCACCGAATCCTTGGAGCCGGCGGCGCGCTTGGTGCGTACTCCGCGGGGGAAGGCCCGATCACCAAATCCCGGCTGCTCGACCACGAGCGGCCGCCAGGAGGACTGTTATGACGAACACTACCAAGATCGCCACGCTCGCGGGCGATGGCGAATTCACCGCGTATCGCGCGACTCCGGCAGGCACGCCAAAGGCCGCGATCATCGTGATCCAGGAGATCTTCGGCGTGAACGCAGGGATCCGCCGCAAGTGCGACACGCTCGCCGAGGCCGGCTATCTCGCGATCGCCCCCGACCTGTTCTGGCGCCTCGAGCCCGGCATCGAACTCGATCCGGACATCAAGCCCGAGTTCGACCGTGCGCTCGAACTGATGGGCCAGTTCGACCAGGACAAGGGCATCGCCGATATCGAAGCGAGCATCCGCGCGGCGCGCAGCGAACTGGGTGACGACGCCAAGGTCGGTGTGGTCGGCTACTGCCTCGGCGGGCGCTTGGCGTTCATGACCGCGGCACGGACCGACGTCGATGCGAGCGTCGGCTATTACGGCGTCGGGATCGACGGCCTGCTCGGCGAAAAGCACGCGATCGCGCACCCGGTGCTGCTGCACGTGCCCGAGGAGGATCACTTCGTCGACAAGGCTGCGCAGGCGGCGATGCACGCGGGGCTCGACGATCACCCCAAGGTGACGATCTACGATTACGCTGGCGAGGACCACGGCTTCGCGACCGAGTTCGGCGAGCGGCGGTCGGATGCGTCGGCCAAGCTGGCGGACGAGCGGACGGCCAAGTTCTTCGCGGAGAATCTGGGCTGACCACACCCTCCCCGTCCCCTTGTTCCGGGGCGAGGCGGTGCTGACGACAGACATGAAAAAGGCCTCGTCGGACGATCCCGGCGAGGCCTTTTCTTATCCCACTCGCACCGCGATCAGCGCAGCAGCGAGATGATCCCGAGCGTCTCGCCGGTGCCGACCCAGCCTTCGTAGATCATCTTCAGCGCGACCACGAGGATCACGGCGAGGCCGATATACGCGATCCAGCGATACTTGTTGATGACGCGCGCGATGTAGTTCGCCGCCAGACCCATCATCGCGACCGACAGCAGCAGGCCGATAACCAGGATGCCGGGATGCTCGCGTGCCGCGCCAGCGACCGCCAGGACGTTGTCGAGGCTCATCGAGACGTCGGCGACGGCGACGGCCCAGGCAGCGCTCGCAAAGCCCTTCGACGACCGAATACCTGAGCGCTCGTCGCCCTGGATTTCCTCGGAGCCCGCGTTCTCCGCGCCCTCGCGGATTTCGCGCCAGAACTTCCAGCTTACCCAGAGCAGCAACAGGCCGCCCGCGAAGATCAGCCCGACGATGCCCATCAGCCATGTCACGATCAACGCGAAGAAGATGCGCAGCACGAGCGCGGCGCCGATGCCGATCAGGATGACCTTCTTGCGCTGGTCGGTCGGCAGCCCGGCGGCGAGTGCGCCGACGACGATCGCGTTGTCGCCGGCGAGGACGAGGTCGATCATGAGGACCGATCCGAATGCGGCGAGCGCCTTCGGGTCGCCCAGGTTGGAGAAGTCTGCGACGATGTGCTGCCAGATTTCCAGCGGCGAGCCGGGGCCCGCGGTGCTCGATGCGGCGGCGGCCAGCATGGCGATGATACTCAAGATGTCAGCTCCCGGTGACGTGGCCACGCCGCGGGCGGAGTGGCGGTTTTCATAGTGATTAATAGCAAAGCGGCACGCGAAAGCCATGCTCTCGCGTGCCGCCTTGGGTGTTCTTGGCGGACATGGGCAAAGCCCATGTCGTCGGTCGGGAGGCTTGCGCTCCCGCCGGCCGAACCGGTGCGAGTCCTGCGCCAGCTTGGCGCAGGACTCGCACTCGGTTATTGATTCATGCTGTCGAAGAAATTCTCGTTGGTCTTCGAATCCTTCATCTTGTCGAGCAGGAACTCCATCGCGTCGATCGTGCCCATCTGCATCAGGATGCGGCGCAGGACCCACATCTTGCTGAGCTTGGCCTTGTCGACCAGCAGCTCTTCCTTGCGCGTGCCCGACTTGCCGACGTCCAGCGCCGGGAAGATGCGCTTGTCCGCGACCTTGCGATCCAGCACGATTTCCGAGTTGCCGGTGCCCTTGAACTCCTCGAAGATCACCTCGTCCATGCGGCTGCCCGTATCGATCAGCGCGGTGGCGATGATCGAGAGCGAACCGCCCTCCTCGATGTTGCGCGCAGCACCGAAGAAGCGCTTGGGACGCTGCAGCGCGTTCGCGTCGACACCGCCGGTCAGGACCTTGCCCGACGACGGCACGACGGTGTTGTAGGCACGACCCAGACGCGTGATCGAGTCGAGCAGGATCACCACGTCCTTCTTGTGCTCGACCAGGCGCTTGGCCTTTTCGATCACCATTTCTGCGACTTGCACGTGGCGCTGTGCGGGTTCGTCGAAGGTCGAGCTGACCACCTCGCCCTTCACGCTGCGCTGCATGTCGGTGACTTCCTCGGGGCGCTCGTCGATCAGCAGGACAATCAGGAACACCTCGGGGTGGTTGTCGGTGATCGCCTTGGCCATGTTCTGCAACATGACCGTCTTGCCGACGCGCGGCGGCGCGACGATCAGCGTGCGCTGGCCCTTGCCCTGCGGCGAGACGATGTCGATGACCCGCGCGCTCTTGTCCTTGACGGTCGGATCGGCGGGATCGAGCGTCAGCTTGCTCTCGGGATAGAGCGGCGTGAGGTTGTCGAAATTGACGCGGTGGCGGACGACGTCGGGGTCGTCGAAATTGACGGCCGTGAGCTTCACCAGCGAGAAATAGCGTTCGCCATCCTTCGGCCCGCGAATCTCGCCCTCGACCGTGTCACCGGTGCGCAGGCCGAACTTCCGGACCTGGTTCGGCGAGATGTAGATGTCGTCCGGACCGGCGAGATAGTTCGATTCCGGCGAGCGCAGGAAGCCGAAGCCGTCGGGCAGCACCTCGATCGTGCCGAGCCCCATGATCTGGTCGCCATTGTCCGCCTGAACCTTCAGGATCGCGAACAGCAGGTCCTGCTTGCGCAGCGTCGAGGCGCTCTCGACCCCCAGTTCCTCGGCCAGCTGGACCAGCTCGGCGGGTTTCTTTTTCTTCAGGTCTTTGAGATGCATGGGGATTTCCGGATAGCAATCAACGGGAGAACGCTCGGTCGGCGGTGCGCTTGGGAAGCGGAACTGGGCGAGACGAGTCTACTGGAACCCACGACCGGGCAGGACGCCAGGAGGCCGTGTTGGGAGAAGGGGTTAGAATTGGGGGGCGGGTTAGTCAAGCGGGAGTGCGTACCCCGCTCTCGCCGTTCCCCTGCGAACGCAGGGGCCCAGGATCACGAACGCGATCGCCTGTAACCCTGGGCTCCTGCGTTCGCAGGAGAACACGCGTTCAGAACGGCTTAACGATCACCAGCACGACGATCAGCGTCACCGCCAGCGCAGGCACCTCGTTGAGCATCCGCAACTGCTTCCCCGCCAGCGTCGGCTTCCCCGCGGCGAGCTTCTTCGCATAGCCGACCGCCCAGCCGTGATATCCCGTCAGCAGGAACACCAGCGCAAGCTTCAGGTGCAGCCACCCAAGCCCCGGCGCGCCATCCGCCAGCCCGAGGTTCAGCGCCAACGCGATCCCCAGCACCCACACGACGATCATCGCCGGCGTCAGGATGATGTGGCGGATCTTGCTCTCGCGCTCGACCCAGTTCGCCGCCTCGGTCGTGTTACCGGCCGCTAGCGCCTCCTGATGATACACGAGATAGCGGGGCAGCATGAACAGCCCCGCCATCCAGAAGATCACGAAGATCAGATGCGCCGCCTTCACCCAGTCATACGCAGCGCCAAGAAAACCGCTCATGTCGTGCTCCTTACGCGGGCGATCAGCTGCTCGACATGCGCGATCGGCGTGTCGGGCAGGATCCCGTGGCCCAGGTTAAAGACGTGCGGACGCTCGACGAACGCCGCGAGGATCCGGTCGATCGCCGCATCGAGATCCGCCCCGCCCGCGATCAACGCCAGCGGATCGAGATTGCCCTGCGCCGGCATGTCCGCAGGTAGCGACGCATGTGCCCAGACCGGATCGACGGTCTCGTCCAGCCCGATCGCGTCGACGCCCGTCTCGCGCGCATAGGCGGGCAACTTGCCCCCGGCCCCCTTCGGAAAGCCGATGATCGGCACGCCGGGGCAGCGCGCGTGGAGCCGCTCGACGATCGACGCGGTCGGCGCGATCACCCAGCGCTCGAACTGCGCGGGCGAGAGCGACCCTGACCAGCTGTCGAACAGCTGCACCACGTCGACGCCCGCCTGGACCTGTCGCGCGAGATACTCGACCGTATTGTCGGCGATCGCATCGATGATCGCACCGAACGCCTCGGGATCGCGATACGCGAAACGCCGCGTCTCGGACTGATCCTTCGAGCCCTTCCCCGCCACCATATACGTCGCGACCGTCCAGGGAGACCCCGCAAAGCCCAGGAACGTCGTCTCGGGAGGCAAGGCAGCGGCGACCTTCGCGACGGTGCCGTAGACCGGCTCCAGCCGCCCCATCACCGGCTGCAACCGATCGAGCGCATGGTCGACCAGCGCCGGCTCGAGCCGAGGCCCCTCGCCGACCCCGAAGCTCAGATCCTGCCCGAGCGCCCACGGGATCATCAGGATGTCCGAGAACAGGATGGATCCGTCGAACCCGAACCGGCGGATCGGCTGGAGCGTGACTTCGGCCGCCGCGTCAGGATCGGTGGCGAGCGCGAGGAACCCGCCCTTCTCCGCGCGGAGTTCGCGATACTCGGGGAGATACCGCCCCGCCTGCCGCATGAGCCATAGCGGCGGCACGGCCTGACGCTCTCCGCGAAGAGTCGCCAGGAGAGGCTTGAAGGTCGGCGAGTTGGGAGTCGGATCGGTCAGCGGAGCACCCTTCTTCTACTATAAGAAGATTCAAGAAATAGGTTGTTGCAGTGGTTGGGCGGTTGAACCCGGGACTTATGCGGTGATCCCCGAATTGCCAACAGCTTGACCCTCGCGCACCGCCACAAACGCGCTGATTCGATTCAAGGCTCCCCGTTACCCACAGCCTGTGGATAAAATACGGCCCTGTGCGCGGCGGTGTGGATAGAATCGGTGTTATCCACGGCGCACCGTCGCTTGGCGAGGCGGGCGAGTTACGCTAGCCGTTCTCCCCATGTTATCCACAGATTCACGCCCAGCCAGCCTCCCGCTGGGGATAAAACGCCAATGATGCGGCTCCACCTACATTTGTTGTCAGATTCGACCGGCGAGACGCTGGAGAACATCGCGAAGGCGGCGCTGGCGCAATATGACGACGTCGAGACGGTCCGCCATTTCTGGCCGATGGTCCGCACCGAGGCGCATCTCGAGCGCATCCTCCAGGAAATCGCGCAGAATCCGGGGCTGGTAGTATTCACCCTGGTGAACCCGGCGACGCGGCGGATCCTCGAGCAGCGGTGCCTCGCGCTGGGGCTGCCCGCGGTAGCCCCGCTCGACCCCGTGAATGACGCACTTTCCGGGTTACTGGGACAGCAGGCGAAGGCGCGACCGGGCCGTCAGCATGTCCTAGATGCGGCCTATTTCGCGCGCGTCGACGCTATCCAGTGGACGATCGCCCATGACGACGGGATCGCCTCGGAAGAATGGGAGGAGGCCGATATCGTCCTGGCGGGCGTGTCGCGTTCGTCGAAGACGCCGACCTCGATCTACCTCGCCAACCGCGGCTACAAGACCGCGAACATCCCGATCGTCGTGGAAAGTCCACCACCGCTGAACCTCTACAAGCTCGCCAACCCGCTGATCGTCGGCCTCACGACCAGTGCCGACCGCCTGATCCAGGTCCGCCGCAACCGCCTGCTGTCGCTCAACCAGCAGCCCGACACGTCCTATGTCGAGGAGGAAGCGGTGATGCGCGAACTCGCCTTTGCGCGCCGCATGTTCGCCGACAATGGCTGGCCGGTGATCGACGTTACGCGCCGCTCGATCGAGGAAACCGCGGCGGCAATCATCGCCTTGTGCAACCAGCGCCGCGCCGACGCGGCTCCGAAGGTCGAGTCATGAGCCTGATCCTCGCCTCGCAAAGCGCCTCGCGTCGCGCGATGCTGACCGCCGCCGGTGTGCCGTTCGAGGCGACGTTCGCCGGCGTCGACGAGGATGCGGCGAAGGCTGCGCTCCGCGACCTGTCCCCGCGCGATCTCGCCGATGCGCTGGCCGAACTGAAGGCGCTCAAGGTTTCCGCGAGAATGCCAAGCTATCTCGTCCTTGGCAGTGACTCGCTGGTCGCGCTGGAAGACGGCACCATCCTCGACAAGCCCGTCGACCGTGCCGACGCGGCGACGCATCTGCGGCTGATGTCCGGCAAGCGCCACGACCTCTGGAGCGCCGCGGTCATCGCCGAGAACGGCAAGGCGATATGGCGCCACGTCGAGCGCGCGAAGATGCACGTCCGCCCGCTGTCCGACGCGTTCATCGAGACGTACCTCGATGCGGAATGGCCTGCGATCGCGGGCTGCGTCGGCTGCTACCGCATTGAAGGCCCCGGCGCGCAACTCTTCGCCAGGATCGAGGGGAGCCAGTTCACGGTACTCGGCATGCCGCTACTCAACGTCCTCGACTTCCTCCGCGTGCGAGGCGAATTGCCAGCGTAATCTAAAAACGGGAGGGCGCACGTAATCCTCCCCCGCCAGGGGGAGGTGGCTGGCTCTTGCCAGACGGAGGGGGGGCATCCGACACGTTTGTTCCGTGTCCTCCCCCTCCGTCACCTTCGGCGCCACCTCCCCCTTGCGAGGGAGGATTGAGTAGGTGCTGCACATGGCAATCCGCCCGCGCTAGACTAAATCTTGTTCACCCGCGAAGGCGGGTGCCCAGACTGGATCCCCGCCCCCGCGGGGAAACACGGAGCCTCGAATGACCCGTCCCTACGCAGAAGTGATCGGCGATCCGATCGCGCAGTCGAAATCACCGCTGATCCACGGCTTCTGGCTAGACGCGCTCGGGATCGACGCGGAATACCGCCACAAGCTCGTCACCCCGGACGCCCTCCCCGTCTATTTCGCCGAACGCAAAGCCGACCCCGCCTGGCGCGGGTGCAACATCACGATGCCGCACAAGCTCGCCGCGCTCGACCACGTCTCCGACCCCGGCAACGTCCGCGGGACGATCGGCGCGATCAACACCGTGTTCCGCAACCAGGCGGGCGACTGCATCGGCACCAACACCGACGCCGCCGGTTTCTGGGCACCGATCGACGACCTCGATATCGCCGGCCAGCCCGTCACGGTGATCGGCGCCGGCGGTGCCGCCCGCGCGATCCTGTTCGCACTGTCGCGGATGGGTGTCGGCCCCGTCACGATACTCAACCGCAATCCGCTCAAGGGCGCAGCGCTGCTGTCGACCTTCGGCCTCAAGGGTCAGGCGCTCCCGATCGGCCCCGCCGCCCCGCCATCGCGCCTGCTCGTCAACGCCAGCGTACTCGGCATGGCCGGCCAGCCACCGCTCGATATCGATCTCGGCGCGCTCGAACCCGACTCGCTGGTCTACGACATCGTCTATTCCCCGCTCGAAACCGACCTCCTGAAAGCGGCGCGCGCGCGCGATCTCGAAACCGTCGACGGCCTGGAGATGCTGATCGGCCAAGCGGCAGTCGCGTTCGAGATATTGTTCCACGTGGAACCACCACGCGATCGCGACGACGAACTTCGCGCGTTGCTGACGAAATGATCATCGGCCTCACTGGGTCGATCGGCATGGGCAAATCCACCGTCGCCGCGATGTTCGCCGACGAGGGCGTCCCCGTGTTTGACGCCGACGCGACCGTCCACCGCTTGACAGGTGTCGGCGGGCGACTAGTCCCCGCGATCGAAGCCGCCTTCCCCGGCACTACAACCAACGGCGCAGTCGACCGCGCGAAGCTCGGCGCAGCGGTGTTCGGCGACGACGCCGCGATCAAGCGACTCGAAGCGATCGTCCACCCCGCCGTCGGCAAAGAACGCGCCGCCTTCCTCGCCAAGCACACGGGCAAGCGAGTCGTGTTCGACGTCCCCCTGCTGTTCGAGACCGGCGGCGATCGCAACGTCGACGTCATCGTCGTCGTCTCCGCCGCCCCCGACGTCCAGCGCGCCCGCGTCCTTGCCCGCCCCGGCATGACCGCGGAGAAGTTCGCGTCGATCCTCGCCCGCCAGACTCCGGACGCCGAAAAACGCGCCCGCGCGGATCACGTCATCCACACCGACACCAGCTTCGACGCAACACGCGCGCAAGTCCGGGCGGTGCTTGCATCCTTGGAAATCTGAGCCGATACCACCTAGATGCGTGAGATCGTCTTCGATACCGAAACCACCGGGCTCAGTTTTTCCGGCGGCGACCGCATGGTCGAAATCGGCTGCGTCGAGATGCTCAACCGGGTCGAGACCGGCCGCACCTTCCACGCCTATTACCACCCCGAGCGCGACATGCCGGTCGAGGCGTTCAACGTCCACGGGCTGAGCGCGCAGTTCCTCTCCGACAAGCCGAAGTTCGCCGACGCGGTCGAGGATTTGCTCGAATTCGTCGGCGACGCGCCGATGATCGCGCACAATGCCGGCTTCGACTTCTCGTTCCTCAACGGCGAGCTGACCAAGTGCGGGCGCCAGATCATCCACATGAAGCGGATGGTCGACACGCTGCAGATCGCGCGCAGCCGTCACCCCGGCGCCAAGCATTCGCTCGACGCTCTGTGCTCGCGGTTCGGAATCGATCGCAGCCACCGCGTCCTGCACGGCGCGCTACTCGACGCGCAGTTGCTCGCGCAGGTCTATGTCGAGCTGATGGGCGGTCGCCAGATCGGCCTCGGCCTGCTGAGCGATACCGGGAGCACCGCGTCGACTCCGATTGTCGCACAGGCGCCTCGGGTCGTTCGCCCGCCCCGCGTTTTCGCGGTGAGCGAGGGAGACCTTGCGGCCCATGCTGCGTTTATGAGGGGGATCAAGGATCCGATCTGGGGGGCCGTGGCGTCCGGATGACGCTGGCAGGGTGGAGCCAATAGGACCGCCTCGAACTACGTAACGCCGACAAGGAGACGACAATGGATATCCGGATTTCTGGTCATCAGGTTGACACTGGCGAAGCACTCAACAGCCACGTGGAAGACCGACTCCAGGGTATCGCCGACAAGTATTTCTCGCGCGCCATCTCGGCGGAAGTCACGTTCGGCAAGGGCCCGCACGACGCCGGCTTCAAATGCGACATCGTCTCGCACGTGATGAAGGGCCTCGTGATCAAGGGCCACGGCGACGCCTATGACGCGCGCGCCGCGTTCGATGCCGCCGCCGCCAAGATCGAGACTCAACTCCGCCGTTACATGCGCCGCCTGAAGGATCGCCACGCCGGCGAAGCGGTCGCGATCGCCGAGAGCAACGGCTACGACAATGCTGGCTACACGCTGTTCCAGGAGAGCATCGAGGAAGACGATGTCGCGGACGCACCGCTGATCATCGCCGAAACGCGCGTCGATATCCCCGAGGCCAGCGTGTCCGACGCAGTGATGATGCTCGATCTGCGCAACACCGCCGCGTTGCTGTTCATGAATGCGGGCACCGGCGCGCACAACATGGTCTATCGTCGCGGCGATGGCACGATCGGCTGGGTCGAGCCACAGCGAGCAGCGGCCACCCCGGCCCAATAAAGAAGGGTCCATAAAGGCGCGGGTCTCAAGGCCGCGCCTTTACGCCCCCGCGCAACCCGCTAAGGCGGACGCGCGCGGGGGCGCTTGAGACATTGAACACAATGACCGATTTTAGTGACATGCTGCGTCCCGACGCAGTGCAGACAGGCGTCATCGCCAAAAACAAGAAGGCAGTGTTCCAACATCTCGCCACGGTTGCGTCTGAGATACTCTATGCAGACCCCAAGATGATCGCCGACCGGCTGGCAGCGCGCGAGAAGCTCGGCTCGACCGGGTTCGGCGGCGGCGTCGCGATCCCGCACGCCAAGCTCGAAGGGCTCGCGCAGGTAACGGGCGTGTTCGCGCGGCTGGCAGAGCCTGTCGACTTCCAGGCGGTTGATGATCTCCCCGTCGATCTCGTCTTCATGCTGCTCTCCCCCACAGACGCTGGCGCGGTCCATCTGAAGGCCCTCGCCCGCGTCTCACGTCGGTTGCGCGACAAGGCGTTCCTCGAGAAACTGCGCGGCGGCGGTTCGCCCGACGCGGTCTACGCGCTGTTCACCGCCGACGAGGTCCGCGATGCAGCCTGAGTCGACCCCTAGCTCGGCAGGCGCAGACGCGCATTTCCGCGCACTGGAGTCGCTCTACGCGCAAGCCCCGATCAACCGCTTCTTCGACTCCTCGCTGGAAATCCCCGAAGCCGGCGTCGCGCGCATCCACTTCACGATCGACGAGCGCCACTATCACGCAGGCGGCGCGGCGCATGGCACCAGCTATTTCAAAATGCTCGACGATGCCGCCTTCTATGCCTGCAACAGCCTGGTGACCGACCGTTTCCTGCTCACCACCGCCTTCAACCTGCTCCTCACCCGCCCCCTCAAGGCTGGTCCGGTGATCGCCGAGGGACGCTGGATCAGCGGCAAGCGACGCGTGTTCGTGGCGGACGCGCGCCTGATCGATGCCGACGGCGAAGAGGCGGCAAGAGGCACCGGCACCTTCATGCGCTCGCGAATCGCACTTGCCGGCCTCCCCGGATACCGCAGCGCAGCATGAGCGGGCGTCTCCCCAGCGGCGTGCTTGTCAGCGCGCTGCTGCGGCGCGTCAACGACGCGGGCGGTTTCGGCGCGGTAATGGCAAAAGGCGATCCGCAAGGCGGCGCGATCCTGGTCATCGCGATCGACAAGGGCGCCCCTCCCCGCCTGCTGGAACGCGGCATCGGACCCGACGGACGGACCGCGCTGATCGACTCCACCCCGCTCGAAGACCTCGACGGGTATTGGCGTCGTCGCCGCGCAAGCGACCCGGATCTATGGGTAATCGAGGTGGACATCGCAGCGGCGGAACGGTTCGCCGCTGAAACGATCCTCGACGATTGACTCGAAAGCCCCCCCAATAGAGGGGAATTGCAACATTGATTGGCGTTGTGCTGGGACGGGTGCGATCCGGATCAGTTACGCAGTCGGGGGGATGCCTGGACGATCGGCTCGTACGATTGCTTCCGCGGTCCAACCGCATCTGAATAAGTTTGAATGACGATTCTTCAGCGGGCTGCGACGATCGCAGTCATGACCTTCTCTCTCGCCGGCCTGCTCGGCAACAGCGCTCCCGGTCAGGCAACCGGTATCGATCGCTCGACCACCAATCTCACTGCTCTCAATCTAAACGCGCTCTCGCCGCAGAATGTTCCGCAGATCGCTCCAGTTGCCACGCCAGTCGCACCTGTCGAGACGAACGCCGAGAACACCGCAGTCAGCCCTGTCGTCGCAGAAGCCGAAGAATTCGACACGCTCGCCCAGGCCGTTGCCGCGCAGGATAGCGCCGCCGCCGACGAAGCGCTCCAGTGCCTTGCCGGCGCGATCTACTTCGAATCCAAGGGTGAGCCGCTGACCGGCCAGCTCGCGGTCGCCGAAGTCATCATCAATCGCGCCAAGTCGGGTCGTTTCCCCGCCAACGTCTGCGCCGTCGTCAAGCAGCGCGGCCAGTTCAGCTTCGTTCGCGGTGGCCAGATCCCCAACATCAACGCCGGCACCGCCTACCGCACCGCGGTCGCAGTCGCCAAGGTTGCCCTCGCCGACGCGTGGAACAGCCCGGCCAACAAGGCGCTCTACTTCAACACCCCCGATCGCCGCCCCAGCGTCCGCGCGATCAAGGTCGCCTCGATCGGCAACCACATCTTCTATCGCTGATATCCCCGGATATCGCTGAAGTCCGCCCCCGTCCCGCACCCAGCGGGGCGGGGTTTTTTATATCCGCTGACGTCTCAGCCTACCGCAGCACTCGTGCCGCCAACCCCGAACAGTCCGCATCGCTAGCCGTCGGTCCCTGCTTGCCGGTGATCGCCCGGCCGATCGCCTTGAAGATATTGCCCACGGATTTCACCTCCGGCGGGATCGTCACATTCGGCTGCTGGATCGTCCCGGTCATGTACGCCGACCCCGGCAGTTGGAGCAACGCATGCTGCTTCGGCGACCCACTCAGCCGAATGTTGAGCGCTTCGGACGGAAACACCACGCTCCCCTGCCCGCGCAACTGGCTGGCGGTGGTATCGACGATCATCGGATCGACCCGCCCTCGCCCCCGCGTCACGGCGAGTTTCACCACCACACAGCGCAGCCCCGCGCGCTCGCCATCTTTCGCCAGCAACGCCCGCGCCGCATCGAACCCCAGCGCCGCAGCGATCCCCTGCGGCAACTGCCCGTCCCGCGCGACGAACCCGATGCTGCCATCGGCATTCCCTACCGCAGCCCGGATCGTCTCGCCCGGCCCCTTCAGCCGCACCCGCGCGCTCACATTGCCGCTGAAGTCGCCGCGCCCGCCTGCCAGCGCCTGAACGCTGCTGCCCCGCAACCTCAGGTCGATCGCGACGGTCGGCGTCTTGCGATCGCCCCGTTGGTCGACGGTGACCTTGCCGGTGACGGTCCCCTGCGGCAGCCTCGCGACGAGCTGGTCCAGCGTCAGCAACTGGTGATCGATCGCGATCGTCCCCTTGGCCGACACGATCGGCGACGTCCCCTTGGCCGCGACGATATGCTGGATGCGGAACCCGAACTCGGCATCGGTCGTGTCGATCTTGCCGATGTCGATCCGCGTATTCGGCACCAGTCTCGGCCCGATCGCACGCTCCAGCGCCGCGCCCTTAGCCTGCGCCTCGTCCGACGACAGGTCCGCGAAGTCGAACTGGCGCGACACGATATCGCCGTTCACCTTGCTTCGTCCGTCCCGCTTGTCGACCGTCACATAACCTGCAAAATCCGACCGCCCGACCACGCCCTTCAGCTGCGTGATGGTCCATTTCGGCGCATCGTGACGGACGTGCGCGCTGAACGACACCGGCTGCGTCCGGAACAGCCCCGCCTCGATCACCGCGTCGATCAGCTTCAGGTCGGTCGCGCGCGCCGTCACGTCGAGCGTCATCGCGTCGGTATCGAGCGGCCGGTCCATCACGCCCTTCGCCGAGATCGACAGTCTGTCGCCGTCGATCGATGCGGTGAACGGCCACGGCTTGCCCTGCGATCGCTCGATCGACGGCCCCGAGACCGCGATCCGCACCGCCGCCCCACGCACGGTGCCGGTGCCGTTCGCGCGGATGCCCGCAACCGGATCAGACGAGAACCGCGCGGTGATCTGACGCCCCTGCTTGGCATCGCGGTAGGAGATCACACTGTTGCGGATGACAAGCCCTTGCAGGTCGTTCGAACTACCGCCGCTCTTGGCCTTGCCCGGCCGATCCCAGTTGGTCCGCCCCTGCTTGTCACGCACCAGCGCCAGGTACAGCCCGGACGCCTTCACGTCGCGCGGCCCGAACCCGCCCTTCAACAGCGACAGCGCGGAGAACGTCGCCTCCGCCTCGCGCAACCGCACGAAATCGCCCGTCCCGGCCCAGGCTGCCTGCGGAATACGCACCTGCGTGATGCGGATCGTCGGCGAGAAACCGAACCCGTCGACGCGCTCGATCCCGCCGATCGTCACCGGTCGCCCGAAGCGCGCGGTCAATTGCCGCTCGATCACGCCTTTCAGCGATCCCCAGGGGAATACGGCGAGCCCGATTATGACCGTGGCCATCACGGCCACGACGACGATGCCGGTGACTTTCACCCAGCGCTTGGCGACCCATGTTCTCATCTACTGCGGCGACGCGTCGAAACGGGAAACGTTCCGCAAGCGTCAGGACCGCTGCCGCAGAATGACCGCGGCGCGTCTGGCTCGCTAGACCCGCACGCTCTTCGGCGCCAACCTGCGGATATCGAGGACATCGACCTGCGCGAGCATCACCGCGCCCAGCGTCTTGTCCCCGGTCTCGACCAATATCCCCTCGTGCGTCGCGCGCACCGTCCGCCACGACACCTCGCGCACCGTCAGCGTCTTGCCTATCCGCTTCACCGCAGCAACGCGCCCGTCATCCGCGATCGCCAGCGCGCCCTGCCCGTCCGCACCGACAACGGCACCCGCTACCGCAAACCCGCGAAGCTGTGCCTGCGCCGCGTCCGCCGCCTCTTCCGGTGTCTCGATCTTCACGACCCGTCTCATCCGCACGACCACCCATCCCAAGGCGGCGAGCAGCAGCACAACGACGGCCACGATGCCGCCGACGATGGCAGGCGTCATCGCGGCCCTGCGAGCGCGTCCAGCATCGGTCGGATTCCGCGCAGGTCATACCCGGCGTCCTCGGCCTGCGCGAGCAGCAGGTTCGGGTTCCGCCCCGCCTTCGCCGCTGCGAGCGCCCACAGATTGCAACTCCGGGTCCCCGACCGGCAATAGGCCAGCACGGGCCCGTCCGAGTCGGTCAGCGCCTGAGTCATCGCGTCGATCTGCGGATGCGAGAACCCCGCATGCGTCACCGGGATCGAGACGTATTTCAGCTCGGCCGCTTCCGCCGCCGCGCGGATCGCATCACCCGAAGGCTGCCCCGCATCCTCGTCGTCGGGCCGATTATTGACGATCGTCTTGAACCCCGCCGCAGCGATTTCCGCGACTTGCTCGACCGCGATCTGTGGCGCGACCGAAATACTTTCGTTTATTTGCCGTATCATGCGGACTCGCGGATGACCTGGAGGAAGGCATCCCCATAGGCGTCGAGCTTGCGCGCGCCAATGCCTGATAACAGGCTCAACTCGGCACGCGACGCCGGCCGCTGCCGCGCAATGTCACGCAACACCGAATCGTGGAAGATCACATACGGCGGAACGCCCGCTTCCTTCGCCAGATCGCGCCGCCGCACGCGCAACGCCTCGAACAGCGGATCGTCCACGGGGTTCGGCGTGGCGCCAACCGCCCCCTTGCGCCGCCGCTCGCGCTTGGGCGGCACGACGATCGACACCGCCGCCTCGCCCTTGAGGATAGCCTTCGCCGCCGGCCCGAACTCGAGGCCCCCATGCGGATTGGTGCGCAACGCATCCTTCAGCATCAGCGCCCGCGACACCGGCTTCAACAACGCCACCTCGTCGCCCTCGACGATCCCGTACACCGACAGCGCCTCATGCCCGTTCATCAGACTGCGCTCCGACGACACCCCGGTCAGGATGCCCTCGATATACCCCACGCCGAACATCTGCCCGGTGCGGAACACTGCCGACAGGAATTTCCGCGCCGTCTCGGTCGCGTCGACCGCATCGACATTGCCCAGGCAATTGTCGCAATTCCCGCAATCCTCGAGCCGCTCCTCGCCGAAATGCTTGAGCAGGATCCGCCGCCGACACCCGGCCGTCTCGACCAGCCCGCCCATCGCGGTCAGCCGCTGCCGTTCGCCCGCCTGCCGCTCGGGCTCGACCTCGCCGATCCGCTGCCGAGCACGCGCGAAATCCTCCGCGCCCCAGAACAGATGCGCGATCGCCGGGTCGCCGTCACGCCCCGCGCGGCCCGTCTCCTGATAATAGGCCTCGATCGATTTCGGCAGCCCGGCATGCGCCACGAACCGCACGTCGGGCTTGTCGATCCCCATCCCGAACGCGACCGTGGCGCAGATCACCATGTCCTCGCTCGCGACGAAATCCGCCTGGTTCTTCGCGCGCACCTGCGGATCGAGCCCCGCATGATACGCCCGCGTCGGCCGCCCGCTCCGCCCCAGCGCTTCCGCCAGCTTCTCGGTAGCCGCACGCGTTTGCGCGTACACAATGCCCGGCCCCGGAATCTTCTCCAGGATGTCCGCGATCTGCCGGTTGACGTTGTCGCGCCCCGAAATCGCATAGCGGATGTTCGGCCGGTCGAACCCCGACACGATCAAACCCTCCTGCGAAATCCCCAACTGCTCGAGAATATCCGCGCGCGTATGCGCGTCCGCCGTCGCCGTCAGCGCGAGGCGCGGCACGTCCGGAAAGCTGTCGAGCAGAGGCCGCAGCAACCGATAGTCCGGCCGGAAATCATGCCCCCACTCGCTGACGCAATGCGCCTCGTCGATCGCGAACAAGCTGAGCTTGGCTTGCGACAGCAGATTGCGAAAGCTCTCGTTCGAAGCCCGCTCCGGCGCAACGTAAAGCAGGTCCAGATCGCCCGCGCGGAACCGCGCGATCGTCTCTTCGCGATTGGTATCGACCGACGTCAACGTCGCCGCCTTGATCCCGACCGCGGTGGCGGCCCGCAACTGGTCATGCATCAGCGCAATCAGCGGAGAGACAACGACACACGTCCCCTCCAGCATCGTCGCCGGCAACTGATAGCACAGCGACTTGCCCGCCCCCGTCGGCATGACCGCCAATGTCCGCTGCCCCGCGAGCACCCGGTCGACGACATCGCGCTGCACGCCACGAAAATCAGGAAAGCCGAAGATGCGCTGGAGATCGGGAAGAGGGTCGAGTGCCATTGCCATGCGATCTAGGCGTCGCGCAGTCGCCCGTCGAGGGGCGAGCCTGCATTGGTTATCCAATCATTACCGATCATAAATTCGTTGCGAATACGATATGACGCGGCAAGATCGCGGCGCCTGACGCCGGAGACCTCACGATGATCGCCAATATCCTTAGAACCGGCGTGGCCGCATCGGTGCTCGTGAGCAGCGTCGCGCTAGCCGGCGACACGGTCACGACCAGCCGCGACGTCCCGGTCGGCGGGATGATCGCCGCAACGATCGACGGCAAGCCCGTCACCCTGCGCGTCGATCCCGCCGCGCCCGGCTTGGTCTTCGTCACGACCGCGGTCGCCGAGCGACTTGCGCTGAAGGGCGGCGCGTTGGGCCTCGGCTATTCGGTCGGCGGGCAAGGCGCGATGCAGGCGACGACGGTCCGCCCGATGACGTTCGGGACCAATGCGGTAAAGCGGCGGATCGGCTTTCCGAGCCGTAAGCACGAGACCAAGGGGAAGGCTGCCGACCCGCGCTGGGTCGGGCGGCCTTATGCCGATGTGGGCGACGGCAGCATCGGCCCGGCGTCGCTGCCCGAACCCGTCGTGCGCATCCTCCTGAACGCGCCGCGTGCCGGCGAGCGGACCGTCGCTTTGCCGATGATCGACGGCGGCGGCCTGCTAGGCAAGCTCTCCGGGACCTTCGCGCAGATCATGATAGGCGGCCAGCCGATCCGGGTCCGCTTCGATCCCTATCATCCACGCACGACCGTCACCGCCAACGCCGCCACGCTGATCGCGCAGGCGCAGCGCGGCACGCTGGCCGGCCTCACCGCACCGGTCGAGATCGCCTTCGGTATCGCCCGACCCGTCCGCACGATGACGCTCGCTACCCCGCTCCTCGTCGGCCCGCTCGCGCTATCGTCGCTCGGCGTCCGCACCACCGACGTCGGCAACGCCGCCGCGATCCCCGATGCCGACGCGCCACCACCCGACCCCGACGAGATCGTCGTCACCGCCAAGGGCAAGCGTGATTTCAAACGCGATCGCCTGACGATCGGCGCCGACCTGCTCGACCGCTGCTCCGCCATCGTCTTCGACAAACCCGCCAAGCAGATCCGCCTGACCTGCGGGTAGACTCGGTCGATATCCGGCCAGTCTATCGCGGTCCGATCATGGACCGCGACCCTCCGTGCCTGCATTCTCCCACGTTCAATCCGGGGGGAGACGCGCATGGAACTGAATATCAGGCTGGCCGAGCTGCAAAAGCGGACGATCGAACACCGCGAAGTCCTGCTGACCGAAGAGGCGGCGAAGACCGCGCTCGTCATGCCGTTCCTCCAGTCGCTCGGCTACGACGTCTTCAACCCGTCCGAGGTCGTCCCCGAATTCACCGCGGACGTCGGCACCAAGAAGGGCGAGAAGGTCGACTACGCGATTTGCGCGGGCGGGAAGGTGTCGATCCTGATCGAGTGCAAGCCATCCTCGGTCCAGCTCAACGTCAACCACGCCGGGCAGCTGTTCCGCTATTTCAGCGTCACCGACGCGCGTCTCGCGGTGCTCACCAACGGCGTCGTCTACCAATTCTATTCGGACATTGAGCGCCCGAACAAGATGGACGACAAGCCGTTCTTCACCTTCACGATGGACGCGATCAAGCCCGGCGACATTCGCACGCTCGAGAAGTTCACGAAGGCCGCGTTCGACATCGACAAGATCGTCCAGGAGGCCGGCAACCTCAAGACGCAGTCGCTGATCCGCCTCGAACTCGAAAAGGAGTTCGCCGAGCCGTCCGACGAGTTCGTCCGGATGATGGCGCAGCGCGTCCATGGCGGGCGCCTGACGCCGGCGATCAAGGACGGATTCGCCAAGCTGCTCGCGCCGGCGATCGCCGCGCTGATCCGCGATTTCGTCAACGAACGGCTGTCGTCGGCGCTGAAGGCATCGAGCCCGGTGGAGGACCTGCCGCCAGGCGCGTCCGACGACCCCTCCGACGGCGACGGCATCGTCACTACGCCGGAGGAGATTTCCGGCTTCCACATCATCCAGGCGATCGCGTCGCGGCTCGTCGACCCAAAACGCGTGATCGTCCGCGATGCGAAGTCGTACTGCGCGATTTTGCTGGACGACAACAATCGCAAGACGGTCGCGCGAATGCATTTCAACGGCATTACGACCAAGTATCTCGGCATGTTCGCAGGCAAGGACGAGACGCGGCATTTGCTGTCCGACCTGACCCACATCTACCAATATTCGGAAGCGATCGAGGCAAGGTTGCGCGAGTTGGATCCCTCGATCCCGGCGTAGGGCGCGCTCTTAGTCCCCGCTCTCCTTCCGTTCCCCCGCGAAAGCGGGGGCCCAGGATCAAGCAGCGCTACCGCCCGTGTTTCTTGGCCCCCCGCGTTCGCAAGGGAACGGAAGCGTTAGCGCACTCCGCGCTGCTCGCCGTTAATGCTCCACCCGGCACCCAACCACCACCCACCCCGGCGAAGGCCGGGGCCCAATTGGAAAGGTGGCAATGACGACGCGCTGTCATCGGTTAGCAACGTCCCCCAATTGGGCCCCGGCCTTCGCCGGGGTGGCGTTTGACGGGGGAACACCCGAGTTCCAAGACGCTGTCGCCAATCTTGTTTCCCCGCGAAGGCGGGGACCCAGGCTGGGCTCCCGCCTTCGCGGGAGAACAAGGAGGGGTAAGCTACCGGTGAAACGCGGCGGCCCCGGTGTTTACGAGCCAAATGCCGCAAGCATCTGACGTTACGTAGGGCGTGCCGAGCATTCCTCACCGACTACCCCAACCCCTACTCCGCCGCCAGCGCCCCATCATCGTCCCCGGCCCGCTCCTGCGCCTGCCGGTTCCACATTTCCGCATACACGCCGCCCTGCCGCAGCAGGTCCGCATGCGTGCCCTTCTCGACGATCCGCCCCGCCTCCAGCACGACGATCTGGTCCGCATGCACCACCGTCGACAACCGGTGGGCGATCACGATCGTCGTGCGCCCGCGCTCGATCGCCTCCAGCGTGTCGAGGATTTCCGCCTCGGTCCGGCTATCCAGCGCCGACGTAGCCTCGTCTAGGATCAGGATCGGCGGGTTCTTCAGCAGCGTCCGCGCGATCGCCACGCGCTGCTTCTCGCCGCCCGACAGCTTCAACCCACGCTCGCCGACCCGCGTCTCATACCCCAGCGGCTGACGCTCGATGAACCCGGCGATCGCCGCGCCCTTGGCGGCAACCTCGACCTCAGGCATCTCCGCACCCTCACGCCCATAGGCGATGTTGTACCCGATCGTGTCGTTGAACAGCACCGTATCCTGCGGCACGATCCCGATCGCAGCCCGCAGCGAAGCCTGCCGCACCTGCGCGATATCCTGCCCATCGACGGTAATCCGCCCGCCCGTCAGGTCATAAAACCGATACAGCAACCGCGCGAGCGTCGACTTGCCCGCCCCCGACGGCCCAACGACGGCCAGCGTGGATCCGGCAGGCACGTCCAGCTCCAGGTCGCGCAGGATCGGCCGTCCGGCGTCATAGCCGAACGACACGTTCTCGAACCGCACATGCCCCGCGCTCACCGCCAGCGCAGGCGCACCCGGCGCATCGACGACCGTGGCAGGCGTATCGATCAGGTCGAACATCGCCGCCATGTCGAGCGCACCCTGCCGGATCGTGCGATACACCATCCCCAGCAGGTCGAGCGGCCGGAACAGCTGCGCCAGTAGCGTCGACACGAACACGACGTCGCCCGCCGACGCCTCGCCGCGGCTCCACCGCCACACGACGAAGCCCATGCCGCCCGCCAGCATCACGTTGGTGATCAGCGCCTGGCCGAGGTTCAGCCACGCGAGCGAATTCTCGCTCTTCACCGCGGCCTCGGAATACGCCGTGATCGCGCTGTCGTAGCGCCGCGCCTCGCGCTCCTCCGCGCCAAAATACTTCACCGTCTCGAAGTTCAGCAGCGAATCCACAGCATGCGCGACCGCCCCGGTATCGAGGTCGTTCATCCGCGCCCGCAGCGCATTGCGCCAGTCGGTCACCATCCGCGTGAAAACGATGTAGCCGACCACCATCACCACCGTCGCGACGACCAGTGGCCAGCCGAACTTGGTCCAGAACAGCCCCAGCACCAGCACCAGTTCGAACACCGTCGGCGCGATGTTGAACAGCAGGAAGTACAGCATCGTGTCGATGCTCTTGGTCCCGCGCTCGACCACCTTGGTGACCGCACCCGTCCGCCGAGACAGATGGAAATCGAGGCTCAGCGCATGCAGATGGCGAAACACCTGCGCCGCGAGCCGCCGCGACGCGTCCTGCCCGACGCGTTCGAACACCGCGTTGCGCAGATTGTCGAACAAAGTCGTCCCGAACCGCGACGCGGCATACCCGACCACCAGCAGCACGACGAGCGATAGCGCCCCGCGATCGTTCCCCGCCATCCGGTCGACCGCGTATTTCAGCGTGAACGCCGCGCCGAAAACCTGGATCAGCTTCGAGGCGATCACGAGCAGCATCGCGACGACGATCCGCGCCTTCAGCTTGGGCTGCCCCGCCGGCCATAGGAACGGCAGAAAGCGCCGGAGCGTCGGCAGCAAGGGCTGGTCCGCGCGGGTGGAGGTGTAGGTATCGGGTGGCATGGATCGATGCGATGTAGGCGCAGTCAAGCCCCGGCGAAAGCAGTTGGGGGAACAATCCTGCCACTTCGTCGCTTTTGTTATCGTGCCCGATGTCGGCCACCGCGATCCACTGGAGAATGAAATGGAACCGCTGTTCTACGTCATGGCCATCATGGGCTGCGGTGACGGCAATGTGAACTGCACCGAGGCACGGGTCATTTCGGCGCGCTACGAGACGATGGCCCAGTGCCGCGCAGCGCTCCCGGACCAGTTGGCGCAGAACACCGATGTTCCGTATCCGATGATCGGCGCGAACTGCCGTGCGCAGGGCCAGTTGATGGCGAAGGCCGGCAAGGCTAAGCCACAGGGCTAGACTGTTTCCCCGCGAAGGCGGGGACCCAGACTGGACTCCCGCTTTCGCGGGAGAACAAACTAGACGCCGGTAGTCAGCGAGGCCGCGTCCACAACCGCGAATCGCGCACCGTCCGCGGATACAGCGTGTCCCGCCGAGCCGCCTTCCGCGCCGCGGTCACGATAAACCCCAGCTTCTGCATCCCCGACGTCGTCACCCGGTGATCCCACGCGTGCTCCCCGCGCGCCGCCACAGTCCGCCCGATCGCCCCATAAATCCCCGCCGCCGACAACACAGCCCAGGCAGACCGGAACGACAACGCCGGCGTCCCCTCCCGCGCACTAGCCTCAAACGCCGCAGCCCGATCCGCCATCCGCTTCGTCAACACCGCGAGGCGCGAGCGAAACGGCGGCTTCATGTGCTGACCCGGCGGAAAGTCCATCTCGACTAGCCACTCCTCGGGCAGATAGCACCGCCCGACCCGGTCATCCTCCTCGACATCGCGCGCGATATTGGCGAGCTGGAACGCCATCCCCAGGTCGCACGCACGGTCGAGCGTATCCTCGTCGTCGGGATCGACCCCCATCGCGATCGCCATCATGCACCCGACGACGCCCGCGACATGGTAGCAATATTTATAAAGGTCGTTCTCCGACCGCGGCCGCCACTCGCGCGCATCCAGCGCAAACCCCTCGACCAGATCGCGCGCAAACCGCTTCGGCAGGCGAGTTTCAGCCGCGAAGATCCTGAGCGCATCGAACGCCGGCTCGCCGACAACGTCGCCCGCCAGCGCCTGCTCGGTCATCGCCGACAACGCCACCAGCCGCGCCGGCGCATCCTCGACCACGGTCATCCCGTGCCCATGATCCTGCCCATCGGCGATATCGTCGCACCGCCGGCACCACGCATACAGCAGCCACGCTCGCTCCCGCGTCGGCTTGTCGAACAACAGGCTCGCCGCAGCAAAACTCTTCGACCCGCGCGAGATCGACTCATGCGCGGTAGCAACGATCGCCTCGCGCGAGGGCAGGGCATTAGTCACGAGATCATCCCGCCAACTACCACCCCGGCGAAGGCCGGGGCCCAATTGGAAAGGTTGAAGTAACTGTGCGCAACGCAAACCAATTCACGGCCCTCAATTGGGCCCCGGCGTCCGCCGGGGTGGAGCAGGGTGTCGGGGTGTGGTTCGAAGCTCACAAATCCGACGCGTTCATCCGCACGATCGGCTGCGTCGGCACATGGCTCGCCATCCGGTCGAGCAGCACATCCAGCGTATCCGCCACAATCAGCAGGTCCCGGTGCTGCGGCCGCAGGAAGCCAACCTCGCCCATCTTCTCCCAGAACGTGATCAGGTGATCGTAATACCCAGCGGTATTCAGCAACCCGACCGGATCCGCATGATACCCAAGCTGCGCCCAGCTCAGCGCCTCCCACAGCTCGTCCATCGTCCCCGTCCCGCCCGGGATCGTCACGAACCCGTCGGAGAGATCGGTGAACATCTGCTTCCGCTGATGCATGCCGCTAACGACGTGCAACTCGGTAAGCCCGCGATGCGCGACCTCCGCATCGACTAGCGCCTGAGGAATGACCCCGATAACCTCGCCGCCGCCCTCCAGCGTCCCATCCGCGACCGCACCCATCAGTCCGGTCCGCCCGCCGCCATAAACGAGGCCGATCCCCCGCTCGGCAAAAGCCAATCCCAGCGCCCGAGCGCCCTCGATATAGACAGGATCAGCCGGCGTCGCCGACCCGCAATACACAGCAAGACGTTTCATGTGCCCGCGTTAGGGGATGTGATACCCCGTCACAAGCAGGTACCCGGCTTGGGTATTTGGGTGCCGCCGCGATGGCGGCACCCGCATACTATCTCAGCACTGGCTCCGACAAAAATCACCGGCCTTCTCGGCGGCAAAATTGCAGACCGTGCTCGCAGGCCAAGGCAGGAGGCTACATGCGGCCTGGGCGGCCTGCTGCGCGATAGAGCAGGCCGTCGTGCAGGCGTTGCCGTTGTTTGCCTCCAGGGGCGTTTCGCCGACCTCGACCGTCTGTCCGTCGAAGTTCTTGCCAATGATGTCGCGGATCTTCTGCTGCTCGTCGCTGCTAATACCGTTCCAGTCCACGCTCTTGACAGTAATGGCCATGATGCATCCCCTCTTTTGCTGACCGAAATCCGGTCTAAAGGGATGCTAGAATGATGGCTGCCGGCATCTACACTCGATGCCGCCATTACGGAGTTAGTCACGACCTTCCGAGGAAGTATCGTCAAATAACAGATGTCAATCGCACCGTTTTGGATAACTCTATCAGACGATAAAAGCTTGTTGAGCCTATTGTCCGCCGAGCATCAGTGCCGCCGTAGCCTTCGCACTTCCCACGACCCCCGGAATACCAGCACCCGGATGAGTCCCAGCCCCCACGAAGTACAAATTCGGAATATGCTCGTCGCGGTTGTGCACCCGGAAATACGCGCTCTGCGTCAGCACCGGCTCCAGCGAGAACGCCGATCCCAGATGCGCGTTCAGATCCTCCGCGAAATCCTTCGGCGCATACGAGAACTTCGTCACGATCCGCTCATGGATGTCCGGGATCAACCGTCGCCCGATCTCGTCGAGGATGCGCTTCTCCAGGATCGGCGCGATCTCGTCCCAATCGACCGGGAACTTGCCCAGATGCGGCACCGGCGCCAGCGCGTAAAACGTCGAATGCCCCTCCGGCGCCAGCGAAGGATCGGTCACGGTCGGGTGATGCAGGTACAGCGAGAAATCCTCGCTCAGCACGCCGTGGTCGTAAATGTCCTCGAGCAGCCCCTTATAGCGTGGCCCGAACAGGATCATGTGGTGCGGAATACCCGGCCACGTGCCCTTGATCCCGAAATGCACCACGAACAGCGACGGCGAATATTTCTTCCGCTCGAGCGACCCCGTCTTCCGCTTCGCACTGCGCGACGTCGCCAGCAGATCGCGATAGGTGTGCATGATGTCGCTGTTCGCCGCGATCGCATCCGCCTGACCCGACCACCCGCTCGCCGTCGTCACGCCGGTCGCACGATCGCCCAGCGTCTCGATCGATGTCACCGGATCGTCGAGCCGCAGCACGCCGCCCAGCCGCTCGAACTGAGTCACCAGCGCGGCCACCAGTCGATTGGTCCCGCCACGCGCGAACCACACCCCGCCATCACGCTCCAGCTTGTGGATCAGCGCATAGATCGCGCTCGTCGTCATCGGGTTGCCGCCGACCAGCAACGTGTGGAACGACAACGCCTCGCGCAGCTTCTCCGACTTCACGAAGCTCGACACAATCGAATAGACCGACCGCCAAGCCTGGTATTTTGCCAGCGCCGGCGCCGCCTTGATCATCGACCCGAAGTCGAGGAACGCGACATGGCCGAGCTTCTCATAGCCCTCGTGGAACACCCCCGCCGAATATTGCAGGAACTTCTCGTATCCCGCCCAGTCGCCGGGATGCAGCTTCTCGATCTCGGCGCGCATCTGCACGTCGTCGTTGGTATAGTCGAAATTCGTCCCATCGGGCCAGTTCAGCCGGTAGAACGGCAGCACCGGATCGAGCGTCACGTCCTCGCTCATGTCGCGCCCGGTCAGCGCCCACAGCTCGCGCAAACAATCCGGATCGGTGATGACCGTCGGCCCAGCATCGAACGTGAACCCGTCGCGTTCCCAGAAATACCCGCGCCCGCCCGGCTTGTCGCGGCTTTCGACGATCGTCGTCTGCACGCCCGCGGATTGCAGCCGGATCGCGAGCGCCAGCCCGCCGAAACCTGCGCCGATGACTATTGCGGTCTTCATGATGACATACTGCCTGCGATGGCGCGGACGGCGCGCACGATGGGGACGGGGGGCTTGCCGGTCAGAACGCGCGCCTTGTCGGAAAGCGTCGAGCGTCCGGCGTAGAAACGGCCGATGAGCGAGGGGGAGAGGCGGTAGAAGCGCTCGAGTATGCGGTAGCGTTCCTCCGGCTCGGCGGCGCGGAACAACATCGTGTCGAGCATCCGGTAGAAGCCGCGTGACTTCCACGTCGCCCGCGCCATCGCATGCGTCGCGTCGTGAAGCTTCGCGCCCGAGAAATCGCTCAAGCCTGCCAGCATCGCCGCAGTCCGAACCGCGTCCGGCAGCGAGTACCCCGTAGTCGGATGAAACATCCCCGCGCGCATGCCGGCCTTGGCCACCCGGGCGCCGCCCGACCGCCAATACGCCTCGAAATCGCCCCCCATCGCGACTGGAAGCACGCCGGACTCTTCGCGCACGACGCTCTCGACCGACCAGCCGCGCGCCGTGACATAGTCATCGATCCGCGTGCCGATCACTGGCACATCGAGATCGGGCGTGTCGCTGTAATAGGTGTCCTCGACGAACATCCGGTCCGCGCTGAACGGCAGGCAGTACACGAACCGATACCCGTCGATCTGCGGAATCGTCGCGTCCATCACCATCGGTCGCGGGCTTTCGTGCGGCACGACCAGTGCCAGTTCGCGCCCGAGAAACTTCTGCCACGCCAGGTCGAGCAGCGACAGGTCGCCCGCCCCCCGCGCGTCGATCACGCCAGTCGCCTCGATCCGGTCGCCATCGGCCAGCACCACAGCCGTCGCACTAGCCCCCGACACTTTCCGCCCGAGCATCAACGCATCCGCAGGCAGCACGCGCCGCACCTCGCGATCGAGCCGCGTGCTCTCGATCGAATAATAGGTCGCATCGATCGTCCGTTCGTGCGCCGGAAAGCGAACGTCGTATCCGCGCCAAGCATGCACCACGAGCGGCGCGACGATCCAGCGATCGCCTTGCGCCACGTCGCTGCCGAAGAACGACCAGAGATGATTGCCGCCGACGACTGGCGCAGCGTCGATCAGCCGCACGTCCAACGCCGGATGCTTTGCTTTCAGCGCCAGCGCGATCATCCCGCCGGCCAAACCCGCGCCAACGATCGCAACGTCGCAGGAGATCGTCGATGCCATGCCTCCGACTAGCGCAAAGCGGAGGACACGAAAACAACCTTTCCGAACCAATCGCCTGCGAAGACAACCTGCGTTGCCGGAGGTGGGGGGAGGGGCAGGGCTCCCTTAGTATCCTCCCCCGCCAGGGGGAGGTGGCTGGCCCTAGCCAGACGGAGGGGGAGGAAAGGGAAACATGGGTTCCGCATCCTCCCCCTCCGTCACCTCCGGCGACACCTCCCCCTGGCGGGGGAGGATCAAACGATCGAAAATCGCAACGTCTGAACCGTGCGAACCATACGAAGAGAAAAAGCTCAACCTGCCCCCCTCCCTGAAAGGGAGGGGCTGGGGGTGGGTAGGCTTCCGCAAGTCCGAACGCGCGTATCTAAGGTTTGACTGGCTTCCGCATACCGGAACGCGAGCGCTCAAGCTGGCCGACCCACCCCCGACCCCTCCCTTCCAGGGAGGGGAGAGTGCGCGGCGACGGATACCCTTCCACCAAGATCGCTCTTAGACAGCACGAATGCCCACATCCGCCCCCACGCTAACCACCGACCGGCTAACCCTAACCGCCCACGCCGCCACCGACCTCGAAGACTGCGCCGCAATGTGGACCGACCCGCGCGTGTACACGATGATCGGCGGCCAGCCCCGATCGCGCGAGGACGTCTGGATCCGCCTGCTCCGCTCGATCGGCCAATGGGCGCTGTTCGGCTACGGCAGCTGGATCACCCGAGACACCGCCACAGGTCACCTCATCGGCGAACTCGGCCTCATCGAGGCACGCAGAGCCATCGACCCCTCGATCGACGCAACGCCAGAAACAGGCTGGACCCTAGCCGGTGACGCGCAAGGCAAGGGCTACGCCTCCGAAGCGCTCGCCGCGATCCTCGCCTGGACCGACGCGCGCATCCCCGCGACGACCTGCATCATAGACCCCGCCAACGCCCCCTCGATCCGCCTCGCGGAACGGCTAGGCTACCGCCTGCGCACCACGGGCACGTACCGAGACGCCCCGATCCTGATCTTCGACCGAGCCGCGGCGTCGCAAAGTCCCGGCGCTATTTCTGCGCCGTAACCACCGGAGTCTGCACCGACGCGATCGGCATGGGATCGCCCGCCCGGTCGTAGAACGCCATCAACACCAGCCCCAACGCCAATATACTCCCCGCGATCACATAGATCAGGCTCTTGTGATCCCTGCCGAAATGGGCGCTGGTATTCGTGCCGGTATCCCCGCGCGCGGCGTTTTGATGTGCCATGCATCTCTCTCCGTATTGGCAGGTCGTCCTGCTCTGGAGAGGGAGGCTATCAGGTTTCGCCGCACTGCATAGAGGCTATTGCAACCGCATCGAACGCGTCGGGACTACACCCTCCGACCTACGCCAATCCCGGCGCGATCGGCCAGTAGGTCGCATACCGCTCATGCGCGACGCGGAAATACGGCACCATCCGCACCGGCTGCCGGTCCGCCGCGAGGGTCGTGAACTCCAGCGGCCTCTCCCCCGCGCGCATGCCCCGCGCGATCGTGTCGGGATCGCCCGCCAGCGTCGGCGGCGTGAACGGCGCGGCATTATACTCGCCATATTTGCGCTCGTTGACGATGATGTCCGATCCCGGCGCCAGCCCCTCGCGCCCGAAGCTCCCCGCCATCACCAGCGGCCCGTAAGTGAACGCGACGATATCCGGCGCGGCCGGCGACCGCTCGACCCCGGCGCGCATATCCAGCCGCATCTCCACCGTGTCGCCGTCGCGCCACCCCCGCGCCAATTCCAGATACCGCCCCGGACTGGTCGACCGCACCGCCTCGACCCCGTTCACCAGCACCACCGCAGTCCGGCTCCACCCCGGATGGCGCAGCTTCAGCGTCAGCTCGGCCGGCCGCTTCAGAGTCCAGCGCAGCGTCGTCGTCGCCGTGTCGGGGAACGCCGTCACCTGCGTCAACACCGCGTCCTTGTCCTTCCAGCGCACGGCGGAGGGCACGAACAAATTCACGTACAGCGCGCGGTCGTCGTGGAAATAGATCGAGTCGCGGTATTTGACGTGGTTCTCCATCCCCGTGCCGGTGCAGCACCAGAACGAGTTCTCGGGCGTGTGATACAGCTTCATGTAGCCCGGCCGCGCACCCTGGAAGTACGTCGCCATGCCGCTGTCCGGGTCCTGCGACGCAAGGATCCCGTTATACAGCGTCCGCTCGTAGTAATCGGCATAGCCCGCCTGCGGATCGTGCAGGAACAGCGCCCGCGTCAGCTTCAGCATGTTGTGCTGGCAACACGTCTCCGATCCCTTCGCCGACAGGACGTGCTCGGCGAAATCGGCGACCGGAAAGAAATGCTCGTTGTCGCCGTGCCCGCCGGTCGCGAACGACCGCGTCAGCGCCACCGTCTTCCAGAAGAATTCGGACGCCTCGCGGTATTCGGGCTTCCCCGTCACCTCCCACACCCGCTGGAAGCCGATGATCTTCGGCACCTGCGTATTGGCATGCAGCCCGTCGAGATGGTCGCGGCTCTTCGCGAGTGGCGCAAGGATCGCCTTGTGCGAGAACCGCTCCGCCATCGTCCGATACTCGGCGGTCCCGGTCATCGTGTAGAGGTCGGCAAACACCTCGTTCATGCCGCCATGCTCGGTATCCAGCATGGTCTCGAACTGCGCATCGCTCAGCGGCCGGCTCGCGACCACCGCCCAGTCGGCCAGCCGCAGCAGCACCGCACGCGCCGTGTCGCTGTCCGCCAGCAGCGTCGCATCGCGCAGGCCCGCATACACCTTGTGCAGCGTGTACCACGGCACGCCGGTGATCGGATCGCCGCGCAGATGCGCCGCCACCAGCGCCGGCCCGTCCGGGAACGCACAGACCAGCCCGGTCCCCGACGCCGCTTGGCACGCCGCCAGTTCGCGCGCGATATGGTCGATCCGCGCCTTGAACCGCCGGTCGCCGGTCGATCGATAGGCCAGCGCACACGCCGACAGATAATGTCCCAGCGTATGCCCGTGGCAGTTGATGTCCGCCCACAGCGGATCCGATTCCCAGCCGCCATAGACCGGTGCCTTCGGTGCCAGCCCGGCATTCACCCGGAAATTGTGGAGCATCCGGTCGGGTTGCAGCGCGAGCAGATACGCCTCGGTCTTGCGCTGCGCATGCAGGAACGGCCCCTCGCCGAGCGTGACGTCGGCCAGGTCGAACGCTTGCAATGTCGCGGTCGGCACCGTCGCCGGCACCACCTCTGGCGGCACGAACGCGAACGCCTGAGGTCCGATCGACAGGGAGCCCATTGTCATCGCCCCGGTCGCGACACCCGTCAGGAATTTCCGGCGGGATTGGCCCCCGCGGCATAGCTCGACCATAACGACACCCTCTTATGTTCTCATTATTTGTCTGAGTAGCAGGCGTGTCGTGCAGGCGAAAGAGGCAGAGGGTCAGGGTACCCGGTGCGCGCACACATAGCTGGCGAACCGGGACACGAGCCGCGTGGCCTGCATCGCACCCATCGTCGCCGAGGTCTGGCACGCCAGCCCGTCGCGGTGGGCGCAACGCCGGTCCGCGGTATTGACGGCAGCCAGCCGCGCGCGGTCCAGCCGCGACAGGCTCCGCTCGAACCCGTCCTGGAGATAATCGAGGTCGCCGGGGGTAATCGTCCGTACATGGCGTGCCGGGCACAGCCTGTCGGTACGCCGCCCCAGCGCCTCGAACCCTGCACGGGTCGCGGGGGGCATACCGGAATACCCGGTTACGGTCAGGGTCAACGCGAGCAGAACCATCAACGACTCCATCATGCTGTAATCGCCCGAGACTATCACGCGCCTGCGACGACGTCTCGCGGCCTCCCTGGTCGAGGCGATCCGATCGCGGCGATCACCGGCGCTGTGGTAATTCCGCTACGGGTGCTGTTGATTCCGATCAACATCGGCGCGCCGGGTCTGGTACTGACGATCACGACGGCTATGGGGTAACCATCGCATGAGATGGGGAGGTTTTCCCCTGGTTCATGTGGCGGGGCGCACGGGGCGGCTGGCTGATCACGGCGAGCCATCATCGGCGACATCACGAACGACACGGGTGCAACTATGGCCTATATTTCCGCTTCTGGGATCGGCTCTGCGGCACCGACAAGCAACGTGGCGATCTTGCCAGCGCGCCTGCGAAAGCGGCTGCTCGTCGTGGCGGCAGCAACGACGTGGGCGATGCTGTCGGCGGCGGCGCCCGTCACGCGGCTCGACGTCCAGGTCGACAATCTCCGCTCGTCGAAGGGGATGATCCGGATCTGCCTCACCGCGGACCCCGACAATTTCCCCGCCTGCGTCGACGATGCCAAGGCACTGACGCGCACGCTGCCCGCCAGTGTCCACGCCACCAGCTTTTCGGGCCTGCCGCAGCGCGGCTATGCGCTCGCGATCATCCATGACGAGAACAGCAACGCGAAGCTCGACACGATCGCCGGCATCCCGCGCGAGGGCTATGGGTTCTCGCGCAATGCCGCCGTCCGCTTCGGCCCGCCGCGTTTCGATGCCGCCCGGTTCATGCTTGCCGGTGATGCCGAAATGCAACAGGTAAAAATGCGTTACATCTTCTGACCGATCGCAGCGGACCGAAAACGGTTTTACCGCGTTGCGACGTGGAACCTTTTTCTCCGGAGCATTTCCTTGCGCGCATTCACCCTTCTCATGTCTGCCGCAATTGCGGTGCTCGCGACCGCCACCCCGGCGCTCGCCCAGACCGATCCGAACCCGTCGCCGACGATTACCGACCCTCGCGACAACAACCGCATCACCATTGCGCTGGGCGCGGTGTCGATGCCCGATTACGAGGGTGCGGACAGCAATTCCTTCACCCCCGCCGGCGCGATCGTCGGCACGGTGCGCGGGCATGACTTCTTCCTCCGCGGCACGCAGCTCTATTTTAACCTGATCCCGAACACGGGCGAAGTCGGCATCAACTACGAAGTCGGCGTCATCGGCGGTATCCGCCGCGATCGCACCGGCGACATCGACAACCGCCAAGTCCGCGCACTCGGCAAGATCGATACCGCGTATGAGCTCGGCGGCTATGTCGGCATCGGCAAGACCGGCGTCATCACCAGCGACTACGACACGATCACCGCGCGCGTCGCGTACGTCCACGACGTCTCAGGCACCTATGACAGCTACGTCATCACCCCACAGGTGAACTACACCACGCCGCTGTCGGTCCGCACGCTCGTCTCGCTCGGCGTGTCGGCGGACTATGCCGGCAAGGGCTTCGGTCGCACCTACGCGGCCGTGACGCCGATCGGCTCGCTGAACAGCGGCCTGCGCACCTACGATATCAACGACAGCGGCTTCCGTCGCGCGAACGCCTCGCTGTTCGTCGTGCAGAGCCTCTCGGGCGATCTGCGCCACGGCTTCGGCGTCGGTGCCGGCGTGCTCTACGGTCGCATGCTCGGCAAGTACAAGAACACGCCGATCGTCGCCGACGTCGGCGATGCGGACCAGTGGCTCTACGCCCTCGGCCTGACCTACACATTCTAAGCTATCGATTTCGGCGGATCCGGCTCGGCCCGATCCGCCGAACGCGTTACCTTTTCTCTCTCTCCGGTAGGGAGAGAAAAGAGGGCCTGCCGGGCGTTTTCCCGGAGGACCAAGAAAAGGTGAAGCCGGCATCCAGCCGCCACCAAAACCCCAATCATCGCAAGCAGGTAAGCCTCTCTGCCGGGTCGTGAAATTTATTTCATCGCACCCCCTTGAACCGTGCATCCATTCTTCATTCAGATACGTTCCTCGCCACGGACGGCTTTTTTTATGTCCGTAATTGAGCGCGTTACGAGCAGGATTCGAGCAATCGACCTGATCGGGGCCTGCCCCGTTGCGCGACTGCCGCAGAGCATTTCGACGTCCGCAACAGCAAGGGGAGGACCCTGATATGACCGAGAGCGTGCACCTGATCGAAGCCCTCGATGCGCGAGTGGAACGCCGCAGCGAGCGACGTGAATTCTTCAAGACCGCGCTGGGCGCCGCTGCGATGACCGCAGCCGGTGCGACCGCGCTGTCCTTCTCCAGCTCGGCGTCGGCACAGGCCATCACCGATGCGGACGTCCTGAACTTCGCACTCAACCTCGAATATCTCGAGGCGCAGTTCTACTCCTACGCCGCCTACAACACCGGCCTCGACAACAGCCTGCTCAGCGGCACCGGCACGCAGGGTGCGGTCCGCGGTGGCCGTCAGGTCAATTTCACCGACCCGATCGTGCGTCAGTACGCACGTGAGATCGCGCAGGACGAGATCGCACACGTCAAGTTCCTCCGCACCGCACTCGGCACCGCCGCCGTTGCGCAGCCCGTGATCGACGTCAGCGTCTCGCCGACCAGCGCCTTCTCGCTCGCGGCACAGGCTGCTGGCCTCGTCCCCGCCGGCACCGCGTTCGATCCCTACGCATCGGACGAAGCGTTCCTGCTCGGTGCGTTCATCTTCGAAGACGTCGGCGTGACCGCGTACAAGGGCGCTGCCCCGCTGCTCACCAGCAAGGCCTATCTCGAAGCCGCTGCCGGCCTGCTCGCGGTCGAGGCGTATCACGCTGCGATCGTCCGCACGACGCTGTACGGCAAGGGCATCGCGACCCCGTCGCTCCGCACCTCGGCCGACGCGATCTCGCGTGCTCGCGACAGCCTCGACGGCGGTGGCGCCAACACGACGATCTTCGGTACCAACGACATCGATCAGGGCATCTCGTCGTACCAGGCGACGCCGATCAACCTGTCGGCGACGCAGGCCGCCGTCACCGTGTCGAACATCGTTCCCCTCGACGCAGATGGTGTCGCCTACAGCCGCTCGGCCAGCCAGGTGCTCAACATCGTCTATCTCAACAGCGGTGCGGCATCGGCCGGCGGGTTCTACCCGAACGGCATGAACGGCACCATCAGAACGAGCATCGCGGCAGCCTGATCGCATCGGCCTCGCCCAACGCTCTTCTTTGCTATTCAGGGGATTAACCCAATGACCGATCTCTCTACCAAGCTCGAAATGTTCGACGCGATCGCAAGTCGGCGCAACGAACGCCGTAACTTTCTGCGCTTCGCCGGCGGTTCCGCACTCGCCATCGGCGGCGCCACGCTTCTCTCGGCATGCGGCAGCGATGATGCCGATCTCGCGCCGACCCCGACTCCGGGACCGGCGCCTGTTGCGGCACTCAACGACGCCGACGTGCTCAACGTCGCACTGAACCTCGAATATCTCGAAGCGCAGTTCTACGCGTTCGCGGCATTCGGCGTCGGCCTGAACGCCAATCTGCTGACCGGCATCGGTACGCAGGGTGCCGTCACCGGCGGTGCACAGGTGCCGTTCCAGGACACCGTGGTGCGTGAATACGCGCGCGAAATCGCGATCGACGAAGTCGCTCACGTCGCGTTCCTGCGTCGCGCACTGGGCAACGCTGCCGTCGCGCAGCCAGCGATCGACATCTCGGTCGGCACGGCTGCCGCTCCGGGCGCGTTCACGGCCGCCGCCCGCGCAGCCGGCGTCATCGGCGCAACGGGTGTGTTCAACCCCTATGCCGACGACAACAGCTTCCTGCTCGGCGCGTACATCTTCGAGGACGTCGGTGTGTCGGCCTACAAGGGCGCAGCACCGCTGATCGCCAACAGGACCTATCTCGAGGCGGCCGCCGGCATCCTCGCGGCAGAGGCGTATCACGCAGGCCTGATCCGCACGATCCTGTATCGCAAGGGTCTGCAGACGCCGAACCCGATCCCATCGCTCATCACCGCCGCCAACCAGATCAGCGACGCCCGCGACAGCCTCGACGGCACCGTCACGAACACGTCGACGGGCGTGATCGGCGACGACGACCAGGGCATCACCGGGTCGGATCCGACGATCTCGAATATCGTGCCCACCGACGCCAACGGCCTGGCCTACAGCCGCTCGGTCGCTCAGGTGCACAACATCGTCTACCTGACCAACACCGCAAAGATCGGCGGGGGCTTCTTCCCCAACGGCACGAACAACCGTCTCGACTCGCTGCGTACCAGCGGCGCCAACGCGTGATTGCGACGATCGTCTAAAACATAAACCTGGGGTCGCGGCGCATGGGAGCACCGCGACCCTTGTTTGGGGAACGACCATGAAAAACCTAACGAAGCTCACCATGCTCGCCGGTCTCGCCACCGCGGGCATTTTTGCCGTTCCGGCCGCCGCGCAGGACATGACGACGGACAGCGACCGCAATCCGTTCTCGGGCGTCTATATCGGCGCAGCCGGCGGCTATGACGTCCAGGGCAACGACGTCGGCTCGTCGATCCTGTTCGACCGCAACAACGACGGCAATTTCAGCGACAGCGTCAACACCATCACCGGCGCCAACGCCTTCTCGCCGGGCTTCTGCAACGGCTCGGCCCGCACCGCCGTGCCGGCCTATGGTTGCCGCAACGACGATGACGGTTGGTCGTATTACGGCCGCGCAGGCTTCGACGTGCAGCGCGGTCCGTTCGTGGTCGGCATCGTCGGCGAATTCGGCAAGTCCGAGATCACCGACAGCGTAGCCGCCTTCTCGACCACGCCCGCCAGCTACACGATGGCGCGCAAGCTCAAGTGGGAAGGCTCGGCCCGCCTCCGCGCCGGTCTCGCCGCCAACAAGACCTTGTTCTACGCCACCGGCGGCGCCGGCTATGCCAAGATCGACAACCTGTTCTTCACCACCAACACCGCCAACGCGTTCGCAGCCACCGGCTCGGACAAGCGCTGGGGCTATGTCGGCGGCGGCGGCATCGAGCAGAAGCTGACGAAGAACATCTCGATCGGCATGGAATACACCTACCACCAGTACAAGGACGACGACGCCCGCGTCCTGGTCACCGCCGGCACCGCGCTCGCCGGCAGCCCGGTATTGCTCGCGAACAACCCGTTCGTCCTCGCCCCCAACACCGCGGGCACCACCTTCCGCCGCAGCGACGAGAACTTCCGCTGGCACTCGCTGCGCGGCACGGTGAACTTCCGGTTTTAAGGCGCAGGGCGGCCTGCACCAAGCTGGTGCAGGACTCGCCCAAGCCCGGCCAGCGCAGCAAAGCACGCCACAAGGCGTAGCTCAGCTACGGCTGACGGCGCGCGGAGTTAGAGAAAGGCCGTTGCCCCAATTAGGGCAGCGGCCTTTTCTCGTTCAGCAAGCGCGCTCACCATCAAAAACCCAACATCGACACTGCTACCACCCCGGCGAAGGCCGGGGCCCAATTGGAAAGGTGGACATAACGAAGCACATCGCGTCGTTATTACCGTCTCCCAATTGGGCCCCGGCCTCCGCCGGGGTGGAGCATTATCGAGCGTTGCGATGATCATTGAACTTCGCACACCAAGCACCCGAGCGCCCAATTTCCCCATTGCACCCCACCCCAACCCCCCTATGCTCACCCCACCCCGGGGGAGCGCTTATCCGCGCTTGAGAGGAAGGCAGGAGCCTTCGACCCGCTGAACCTGATCCGGTTGATACCGGCGGAGGGAGGGAGCGGTCGCCACAGAACCGCAAGCCTTGCTCCGAGACCCGTAGGAGCAAGCGCATGGCCGATTTCGAAGCACGCACCCCGACAGCAGACATCGGCGTCACCACCGGCCCGATCCGAGGCTCGCGAAAGATCCACGTCGCGGTCCCGTCCAGCCCGGACGTCCGCGTCGCCATGCGCGAAATCGTCCTCGACCCAAGCTGCAGCGAGCCCCCCCTACGCGTCTACGACACCAGCGGCCCCTACACGGACCCCCGCGCGAAAATCGACATCAACGCCGGCCTCCCCCAACTCCGCCGCGCCTGGATCGAAGCCCGAGGCGACGTGGAATCCTACGAAGCCCGAGAACTCCGCCCCGAAGACAACGGCCAACTCGGCCCCGATCGCTCCGGCGGAGTCCCCCAATTCCCCGCCACCATCAAGCGCCCCCTCCGCGCCAAAGCCGGCGCCAACGTCAGCCAGATGCACTACGCCCGCCGAGGCATCATCACCCCAGAAATGGAATACGTCGCCACCCGAGAAAATCTCGGCCGCGCCATGCTGAAAGACTATAAGCGAGACGGCGAATCCTTCGGCGCGCAGATCCCCGACTTCGTAACCCCCGAATTCGTCCGCGACGAGATCGCCCGCGGCCGCGCGATCATCCCCAACAACATCAACCACCCCGAATCCGAGCCGATGGCGATCGGCCGCAACTTCCTCGTCAAGATCAACGCCAACATCGGCAACTCCGCCGTCGCCAGCAACGTCGCCGCCGAAGTCGACAAGCTCGTCTGGTCGATCCGCTGGGGTGCCGACACTGTGATGGACCTCAGCACCGGCCGCAACATCCACGACACCCGCGAATGGATCCTCCGCAACTCGCCCGTCCCGATCGGCACCGTCCCGATCTACCAGGCGCTCGAAAAGGTCGGCGGCGTCGCCGAAGACCTCACTTGGGAGATCTTCCGCGACACGCTCATCGAGCAGGCCGAACAAGGCGTCGATTACTTCACGATCCACGCCGGCGTGCGCCTCGCCTACATCCCGATGACCGCGAAACGCGTCACCGGCATCGTCTCGCGCGGCGGCTCGATCATGGCGAAATGGTGCCTCAGCCACCACAAGGAGAGCTTCCTCTACGAGCGCTTCGACGAGATCACCGAGATCATGAAGGCGTACGACATCGCCTACAGCCTTGGCGACGGCCTGCGCCCCGGCAGCATCGCCGACGCCAACGACGAAGCGCAGTTCAGCGAACTCTACACGCTCGGCGAACTCACCCACCGCGCATGGAAAAGCGACGTCCAGGTCATGATCGAAGGCCCCGGCCACGTGCCGATGCACAAGATCAAGGAGAACATGGACAAGCAACTCGAAGTCTGCGGCGAAGCACCCTTCTACACGCTGGGGCCCCTGACCACGGACATAGCCCCCGGCTACGACCACATCACCAGCGGCATCGGCGCCGCGATGATCGGCTGGTACGGCACCGCGATGCTCTGCTACGTCACGCCGAAGGAGCATCTCGGCCTCCCCGACCGCGACGACGTCAAGGTCGGCGTAGTCACCTACAAACTAGCCGCCCACGCCGCCGACCTCGCCAAAGGCCACCCCGCCGCCCAGATGCGCGACGACGCACTCAGCCGCGCAAGGTTCGAGTTCCGCTGGAGAGACCAGTTCAACCTCTCCCTCGACCCCGACACCGCCGAGCAATACCACGACCAGACGCTTCCCGCAGAAGGCGCCAAGACCGCGCATTTCTGCAGCATGTGCGGCCCGAAGTTCTGCTCGATGAAGATCACGCAAGAAGTTCGAGACTTCGCGGCAAAGCAGAACGCGCCAGCGGATACGTTCCTGTCCGCAGACGTCGACCAAACCGACACCAACCGAGCGATCTTCGCAAAGGGCTCCCACGCGGATGCGGAGATAGGAATGGCGGCGATGAGCGAAGTCTTCAGGGAGCATGGCGGTGAAATTTATCTTCCCGCTGCAAGATAGATTAGAGTGGTTAGCCCTCGGATGTAAGGGTAGAAGAGCGCTGGTCCGCTGTGTGGTAGCCGGCCGGAAGCGGAGTTGCTTTCGGCCAATACCCGAAGCCCTTTAGGCTTACGAACCGTTTAGATCGCCAAATATTAGTACCAAAAACTTTTACTTTGTCGGTGCCCGGAAAGCTGAATCCTTGCTGCTCGAGTTTGCGCAACAATTCGGTGCGGGATAGCGGCTTACCGGCCTCGCGGATTGTCATTTCGGCAGCTTCAAACAGAGCCGCTAGATTTGGAGTCCTCACCTTCCTCCCCCGTGAGGGGAGTGGAGGCGTCAAATCGAACTCATAATTGGGCAGAGTCGCTGGGGCCGAGGCAGGCACCACCTCTTCATAATTAGTAATGAATGCATCGACCGCTGCCAGTTGCCGCCTTAGGCGCTCCCGGCGCTCGTATGCTTGACGTAACAGGTCGTCCATAGCCTGAACCCTTAATTCCTAAAATCTAATAAAGTCTTAAAAGTCCAACGAAGCAAGAACATTTGGACTCCGAGTGTTGAAGTGAGTGCTAATCATGCTATGTCACGATTGGGCAATCAGCGAATCGGAGACCTGAAAATTTATTGTGGATCCCGGCAGGGCCGGATGACGAAGAGGGCCGACCTTTCGGCCGGCCTCCCCGATGCCTCGACGTCGGAACGACGCGAAACCTTCGCTGTGCAAAGCTGGAATCGCACGCTCCGACAGAAGGGTCAACCTTCAAGAAGACGTTTCATGGCAGATTCCCTATGCGTGATGACGGAAAGACCTACATCTTTCGGCAGTGCATCACGCTTCGCAACGGGACCCGTATATGCAAACCCAATGGGCGAGCCTTTCGGATTCCCGTGAGCGAAAAAAGCTGAACATCGGCCGGTGAGTTCGCTCATCGGCCGTATGGGTAGGCTGGCAACTGCTGATTGGAACGCTCCATAGGAGCTTTTAACATGGGTCAAGGTTACAACTTCGAGCAGCTTAAAGCTGAAATGATCGCGCGGAGCCGGGAGCAGGCTTGGGATCAAGCTAAACTTGAATGGGATTTAGAGGACGTGTTCCGTGTCGCCGAGGAGAGAGACTGTCTTTGCGGCCATAATCCCATTTTGCAAATTTGCACTCTGCGGAACCAACTGACTCAACAAACTGCTGAAGTAGGGAATGTATGCGTCGAACGCTTCCTAGGAATGCGTTCCAAGCGCATTTTCTCGGCCATCAAGCGCATTCGTGACGATGAAAATCGCTCGCTTAACAAGGCGACGATAGAGATGTTCCGCAAGCTAAAGGTCGTGAGTTATCAGGATGCAGACGAGTATTTGGTATTTTATCGTCGCCGCAAAAACATCACGGATGAGCAGCGTGAACTTAGGCGGGATGTGAACGCAGCCGTCCTCACATATGTAAATCATCGAGCTATACGCTCAGCTATGATTTTCAAAACGTTAGGCGGGCGGGCGGCAACGAAGGGCGCTCCGTCAGCGTCGTTATAGGGATTAATCAGGTGCCGGTATCAATAATGATACCGGCACGACAACACCTCAAGCGCCTGCGCATCACCCGATCCACGAACCCGGTATACCAGTCGGTGCTCGCCCGTTATCCGTCGCGACCACCAGCCCGTGAGGTTCTGCCGCAAAGGCTCCGGTCGTCCCGTCCCCCTGAACGGATCGCGCGCGCACTCGGTGATCAGTGCGTTGATCCGTTCCAGAACCTTGGCATCGGTGCGCTGCCAATCGACATAATCGCGCCACGCATCGCCGCGAAAGACGATCATCATGGCCAGATCAGTTCATGCTCCTCGCCGCGGCCAGCATCGAGTTCGGCGATGCCATCGAGCAGATGTTTCGCATTCGCCGGCGACGCTAACAAATGCAGCGTCTCCTCCATCCCGGCCCATTCGCTCGCCGAGATCAGCACGACGTTCTCACCGCGTTGCCGCGTGATCATCACAGGCGCACGATCCGCCGCGACCTTGTCGATCACGGACTTCAGGTTCTCGCGTGCTTCGGAATAGGTGACGGTCTGCATGGGTGAAAGATGGACAGTGTTCTGTCCAATGTCAATTGAGATGGTCGCAATCCTGAAGGATGCCCCCGCGCCACACCGGCCACCCAAAAAGTCCAACACGCAGCGATATTGCTGTCCTACACGCCCGCACCCTGATCCGTTTCGCGCATGAAGACCAAGCCCACGCGCACCGCGCATCCACCGCTCGACGTCGTGCTCGACATCGCGCCCGTTCCCGCCCCAGACTCGGCAAACGCGCTGACCGTCATCGCGGCCCAGGCCGGAACCGTGTTCGAGGTCCAGGAGGCGCCGGTAGTCGAGGACTTCGATCTCGCCGACTATGACTGGGTCCCGGTCCGGCGGAAGGCGCGGCGCGATGGCTGGACGGTTGCCGCGCAGGAGAGCTTCATCGGCGTGCTCGCGGATACCGGTTCGGTCACGCAGGCGGCGATCGAGGTCAACATGTCGGCCACCTCCTGCTATCGCCTGCGTCGTTCGGCCGATGGTCGTGCCTTCGCGGCGGCCTGGGATGCCGCGGTGCAGACCGCGTCGCTGCGGCTGGTCGACCTCGCCTTCGACCGCGCCGTCAACGGATCGCCCGAGCCGGTGTTCGACCGCGAAGGCAGGCGCGTCGGACAGCGCATCCGCTACAACGATCGCCTGCTGATGTTCCTCCTGCGCGCACACCAGCCCGACCGCTATCGCACCCCCGGCCAAGGCGCCAGCGTACCTGTTATGCCAGCCTTGTCGGCGCCGCCCATCGAAACCGCGCTCGCCGCACTCGCGCCGCCGCTACCGCCCGAGCCGCATCTGCTGATGGCACCGGACGACCTCGCGATCGCGCTCCAGGTCGCCGATATCCGCAGCGAACCAGCCACTCACCTTCCCCATCCTGCAGCCGATACGTCGCCGCTAGGTGCGGCGTTCGAGGCGCAACTCGCCGCCGCCAAGGCCACGATCCCGGACCGCCGCCGCTTCGATGACACCGTCGACGACGATGACGCAGACGCGTTCCAGGTGTGACTTTATCGTAACCTTTGGAGCAGGCCTGACGTTCGGCCGCTCCCGAAACCTATCGCTTCCGAACGAACTCCGCGCGCAGCACCAGCCCCTTGATCCCTTCGTACCGGCAGTCGATCTCCTGCGCGTCGCCGGTCAGCCGGATCGACTTGATCAGCGTGCCGCGCTTCAACGTCTGCCCCGCGCCCTTCACGGTCAGGTCCTTGATCAACGTCACCTGGTCGCCGTCCGCGAGCACGTTACCGACCGAATCGCGCACCACCACCGCGCCGTCATCCGCCGCCACCGCGGTCGCCGCACCGCCCGCGACCCACTCGCCGGTCGCTTCGTCATAGACATATTCGTCGCTCATTAGTCAGTCTCCGGCAGCGCCCAGTCGATCGGCGCGCGCCCATGGGTTTCGAGAAAGTCGTTGGCCCGGCTGAACGGCCGCGATCCGAAGAACCCGGTCCGCGCCGCCAGCGGCGACGGGTGCGCGGACTGGATCACCAGATGCCGCCCGCCCTTGCTCACATCATCGACGAACGCCGCCTTCTTCTGCGCATACGCCCCCCACAGCAGGAACACGACCGGTTTGTCCTGCGCGTTCACCGCCGCGATCACGGCATCAGTAAACCGCTCCCACCCGCGCTTCTGGTGCGACGCAGCCTCGCCCATCCGCACGCTCAGCACCGCGTTCAGCAACAGCACGCCCTGCGCGGCCCAATGCTCGAGCATGCCGTGGCGTGCCCGCGGGATCCCGAGATCCGCCTCCAGCTCCTTGTAGATGTTCACCAGGCTAGGCGGCGTCCGCACCCCCTCCCGCACCGAGAAGCTCAGCCCGTGCGCCTGCCCCTCGCCATGATACGGATCCTGCCCGAGGATCACGACGCGCACCTGATCGAGCGGCGTCAACTCCAACGCGCGAAACCGGTCCGCATCCTCCGGAAACACCCGAGCCCCCGCCGCCCGCTCGCCCTCCAGAAACGCATCGAGCGCCCGCATATACGGCGCCTCGAACTCGGTGGCGAGCGCCTGCCAGCTTGCGGGGAGAGGATGATCGATCATCCCCGCCGCATGTCGGACAGGGCAGGGGAGTGTCAATCGCCCCTCCTGTTGTTCCCCCGCGAAGGCGGGGGCCCAGGATCACAAACGACACCGCCCGAGATCCTGGACCCCCGCCTCCGCGGGGGAACCGGATCACCAAAGGCTCGCACAACCCGAACCGCTCTCTTATATGCGCCGCCATGACCGAGATCATCGTCGCCGCGCTGCAGCTGGGCTTCACGCCCAACATCGACCGCAACATCGCCAACGTGTCGCGCCTCGTCCACGAGGCCGCCGCGAAGGGCGCGCAGGTCATCCTGCCGCCAGAACTGTTCGAGGGCGAGTATTTCTGCCGCGTCGAGGACGAGGGCCTGTTCGCCAACGCCGCCCCGGTAGGCGAGCACAAGGCAGTGCTCGCGATGCAGGCGCTCGCCGAAGCGCTAAAGGTCACCATCCCGACCAGCTTCTTCGAGGCGGACGGCCCGCACCATTACAACAGCCTCGCCATGATCGGCCCCGACGGCAACGTGCAGGGCGTCTACCGCAAGAGCCACATCCCCGACGGCCCCGGCTACGAGGAGAAGTTCTACTTCCGCCCCGGCAACACCGGCTTCAAGGTCTGGCCCCACGCGTCGGACGCCGGGCGGACAACGCTAGGCGTCGGCGTCTGCTGGGACCAATGGTACCCGGAAACGGCGCGCGCGATGATGCTGATGGGTGCGGAAATCCTGTTCTACCCGACCGCGATCGGCAGCGAGCCGCACGACACCTCGCTCGACACCGCCCGTCTCTGGCGCCGCGCCATGGTCGGCCACGCGGTCAGCAACGTCGTGCCTATCGTGGCCGCCAACCGAGTCGGCGTCGAGCACGGCCAGACCTTCTACGGCACCAGCTTCATCGCCGACGAGCGTGGCGACATTCTCGCGGAACTAGGCCGCGACGACGAGGGCGTGATCACCGCGACGATCGACCTCGACATCGTCAAGCGCCACCGCGCCGCGTTCGGCTTCTTCCGCGACCGCCGCCCGGACCTGTACGGCCGGCTGGTCCAGGATATCTAAAACCTCTAATCCTCCCCCGACAGGGGGAGGTGGCTGGCGCTTGCCAGACGGAGGGGGAGGTAAAGGTCGCCGAGGTTCCGTGTCCTCCCCCTCCGTCACCTTCGGCGCCACCTCCCCCTGGCGGGGGAGGATCAGCTCAGAACTAGGCCATCCCGGCGAGCAGCGCCCCCACCAATGCAGCCGCCCCCGCAACCCACAGCAACCAACGCCGCCCGGTCAACGCGGTGATCGACGCCAGCGCGATCGCCACCTGGATCGCGGTCACTGCCAGTGCCAGCTTCGTATGCGGCCGCAGCGCCTCATCCGACTCCGCGTTCGCCATCGCCGATTGCCGGTCGAGCGTTTGCGCCTTAGCCTTCAGCGTCGTCCCGCGCGCCTTATACCGCGCGATATCGGCGCGATGCGCCGCCATCTGCGTCGCATCCGACCCGAGTGGAGCGAGATCGACCGCCATCTCGACCAGATGCCGCTTCAGGTCCTCCGCCTGGTAATAGCCCCACGCATCCGACGCTTGAGCCTTGATGAGCACCGCCTCGTTCTTGTGGAGCAGCGCCTCGTTCTGCGTATGCCCGCCGAGGAAGCTGGTTACCGCCGCCAGCGTCGCCAGGATCGCAGTGAACAGCGCGATCCGCTGGTCGAATGCCTCACCCTTGGCTGCGCGTTCCTCCGACAGTTGCTCATGCAACCCGCGCACTTCAAAATCATCGTCCATGCTGGTCGCTTTGGCAGCTCGCGCGTGACTGGACCCTGATGATCGAGTGACATATCCGTCAGCGCGCCATGATCCATACTCGTTTGATACTGCTCGCTTTCGCGCTCCTCGCCGGCTGCGCAACGCCGTCCGTGAGGACATTTCCCCTTAGTGATCACTTCAACGGCGAACGCTTCTTCAACCCCGACGGCGTGCAGGGCAGCACCGGCGAGCAAAAGCAGGGCCCGGTCGCGCTGCTTCGCAACCTCGTGAAGCCACCCTACCGCAGCTGGCCCGAAGTCCCCGTCACCCCGACGCGGCCCCCGGCGCGTGTCGAGGGCCAGACGATGCGCGTCACCTGGATCGGCCATTCGACCGTGCTGGTGCAGACCCAGGGGCTCAACATCCTGACCGATCCGATGTGGCTCGAACGCTCGTCCCCGGTCCAGTTCGTCGGCGTGAAGCGAGTCCGCGAACCCGGCGTGCGTCTCGCCGACCTGCCGAAGATCGACCTGATCCTGCTCAGCCACGACCACCGCGACCACCTCGACATGACCGCGATGAGACGGCTCTGGCGCCGCGACAAGCCACTGATCGTGACCGGCCTCGGCAACGACCAGATCCTAGCGCGCAGCGGCATTCATGCGGTTGCGCGCGACTGGGGCGGGCGAGTGGCGTTGCGTCCCGGCATCGAGGTGATCGTCAACCGCGCGCACCATTGGAGCGAATATGACCCCGGCGACCGCGACAAGACGCTCTGGGCTGGCTTCACCGTGACGCTGCCCGGTGGGAACCTCTATTTCGCGGGCGACACCGGCCCCGGCGACATGCGCTGGGCAACCGAAGCGCGCGCAGCCGGCCCGGTCCGCCTCGCGATCCTGCCGATCGGCGCCTATCATTTCGCGGGGCACGAGACCGACAACCACATCGGCCCGGACCAGGCGGTGACCGCGTTCGAACAGCTCGGCGCGGCCTATGCGATCGGCGTCCACTGGGGCACGTTCGAGCTGACGTCAGAGGGTATCAACGAACCGCCCGAGCACCTCCGCGCCGCACTGATCCGCGAACACATCCCGATCAACCGCTTCCGTACACCAGAGGCCGGCGAGCCCTGGGTGATCGAGTAGTAGCGGGGCAATCCTCCCCCGCCAGGGGGAGGTGTCGCCGAAGGTGACGGAGGGGGCGGACACGGAGCAAACGTGATCGCCTACCGCCCCCTCCGTCTGGCAAGGGCCAGCCACCTCCCCCTTGCGGGGGAGGATCGAGCGGTCGAATACCGCCCTCCCGTCATCCTGACGAAAGTCAGGACCCAGAGCCAAACAGGACCGCGTCTCGTTACCCTGGGTCCTGACTTTCGTCAGGATGGCGGGGGAGGCGTTTCAAACCGCCCCGCGCAATTCCAGCGCCCGCTTGAACACCGCGTCGAACATCTCCGCCGTCAGTACGCCCGTATTCACGTTGTACCGCGAGCAATGGAAGCTATCGATCAGGATGCGGCCATCGGGCATCACATGCTCCGCGCCATGTGCGAACCGCGCCTTGGGCAACCGACCGCCGAGCATCTTCACCGCCGACTGATGCGCGATATGCCCCAGTGCCACGAACACCCGCGCGGTCGGCACCGCATCCGCCTGCGTCTCAAGGAACGGCCGGCAGGTGCGGATTTCTTCCGGCGTCGGCTTGTTCTCGGGCGGCAGGCACTTCACCGCGTTGAGCATGATCGCGCCGTCCAGCGCCAGCCCGTCCTCGGCTTTGGCGCCATACGTCCCCGTCGCAAGCCCGAACCGCCCGAGCGTCTCGTACAGGAACTGCCCCGAATAATCGCCGGTGAACGCGCGGCCCGTGCGGTTCGCGCCATGCTTCCCCGGCGCGAGGCCGATGATGCCGAGCCACGCCGCCGGATCGCCGAACGCGGGCACCGGCGCGTTCCACCAGGTCGGGAACTCGGTCCGCAACTGCTCGCGCACGGCGACGAGGCGAGGGCAGAGCGGGCAGTCATGCGGCGGCTCGGTCTCGGGCAGCGCGGAGACAGGCGCAAAGACCGTCGTGACGTCGACTTCGCCGGTCTCGTCGACGGTTTCGGGAAGCTCGGAGGTGTAAGGTGTGGAATCCATGGGATTGCGCTAGGCGGACCAAATGTCGCCTGCAACCCCGCTCCCGCCGATCGCGCAGGCCGCGACCACCTACGCGATCGCGCTCGGCTCCAACCGGCGCGGCCGCCACGGCGCCCCAGAACGCGAGATCGCCGCCGCTTTGAAAACCCTCGGCACTGTCGTCGCACGATCGTCGACCGTCGCCAGCGCACCATTAGGCCCCTCGAACCGCCGCTACGCCAACGCCGTCGCGCTGATCGAAACGCAGGAGGATCCCGCCGCGCTGCTCGTCCGCCTCAAACGAATCGAGCGCACGTTCGGCCGTCGCCCCGGCCGCCGCTGGGGAAGCCGCGTGCTCGACCTCGACATCGTACTTTGGTCGGGCGGCGCATGGTGGTCACGCGGGCTCACCGTTCCGCACGCCGCGTTCCGCACCCGCAGCTTCGTCCTCGGCCCCCTCGCAGGGTTGATCCCGAACTGGCGCGATCCGCTGACCGGGCGAACGATCCGGCAATTGGCGCAATCGGTTGACCGAAAGCGGCCACGCGATTAGGTGCGCGGTCCACGATGGCGGGGGTCCGTAGCTCAGTTGGTAGAGCAAGCGACTTTTAATCGAGAGGTCCCGGGTTCGAGCCCCGGCGGACCCACCATCGATGCCTCGGGCGATGCGCCGAGCAGGCGGAGGCATGTCCCGGCGATTCTCACGGGCGCATCGGTCGCAGCTATCGGGCTTGCCCTCATCCTCCTCGTCGGTCTCGCGGTCGATCACTGGCCGTTCGCGTTCGACCGGTCGATCATCCTCGGTCTGCGCGCGTGGGGCGGGCCGTCATGGCTGCCCAAGGTCGCGGCCGACGTCACCGCACTTGGCGGCGGCATCGTCCTGACGATCGTCGTGGTGGTCGCCGCTGGCCTGCTGATCGTCCAGCGCCTCTGGCTGACCGCCGCCGCCATGGTCGCGGCCAGCGTCACCGGCAATATCGTGGTCGAACTCGTCAAGCTGCAGGTCGCCCGCCCGCGCCCCGACATCGTCGCGCACCTCGTCACGGTTACGCATATGAGCTTCCCGAGTGGGCATTCCGCGAACAGCGCGATCGTCTATCTCACGCTCGCCGGCCTCGCCTCGCAGGTGACTCGAGATCGTGCGACCCGAGCGTATCTGCTGGTCGTCGCGATCCTGCTGGTCGGCGCGATCGGCTGCAGCCGCGTGTATCTGGGCGTCCACTGGCCGAGCGACGTGCTGGCCGGGTGGAGCTTCGGCACGCTCTGGGCGCTCGCCTGGTGGCTCGCTACCGCCCGCGTGCGCGAATCAATCGGCGGCGAGCGCTAGCAGGGCCTTCGCCGCCTTCAAATGCGGCGCGTCGACCATCCTGCCCTCCAACTGGAGCGCACCCGCACCCGGATTGGCGGCGAACAGGTCGACGATCGCTTGTGCCTTGCCACGCTCTTCAGCCGACAGCGTGAAGGCGGCGTTGATCACCGCGACCTGGCTCGGATGGATCGCCATCATCCCCGTAAACCCGTCACGCCGCCCGCGCGCGGCATAGGCGGTCAGCCCGTCCAGATCGCGAAAGTCGGGATAGACCGTCTCGATCGCCGCCACCCCCGCCGCATGCGCGCCGAACAAGGTCAGCGACCGGGCGAGCTGATACGGCGCGGTGTACGATCCGTCAGCCTCGCGCGAGGTCGCCGCGCCGATCGCCGCAGGCAGGTCCTCCGCACCCCAGGTCAGCCCGACCAGCCGGTCCGTCACGCTGCCATAGCTGCCGAGCGAGAAGATCGCCGCCGGCGTCTCGGTCGCGATCGGCAGGATCGCGATGTCGCCGCTCAGCCGAGCATCGAGCGAGGCTAGCGATGCGCCGCCCTCTGCCTTTGGCAGCATGATACCGTCGGGCTTGCCGGGGAGGATCGCCGCGAGATCATCGTCTGCGAGCCCGGAGTCGAGCGGATTGATCCGCACGAACAGCGGCACCGTCCGAGGCTCGGCGAGGAACGTCGCCACATGTCCGCGTGCCGCCACCTTGCCGGCAGGCGCCACCGAGTCCTCAAGGTCGAGGATCAGCGCGTCCGCCCCGAGCCCGAGCGCCTTGACCATTCGCTCGGGCCGGTCGCCCGGCACGAACAGCAGCGAGCGGAGTCTCATCGGCCCTTCTCGGCCAGCGCGCGCTCCCACGCCAGCGCATCGCGGACGATGCCGTCGAGATCGGCGTGGCGCGGGGTCCAGTCGAGCGTCTCGAGGATTGCGCGATTGTCCGAGATCAGCATCGCCGGATCGCCTGCGCGCCGCCCTTCCAAGCGACGCTCGATTGTCCGGTTGGTAACCTTGTCGACCGCATCGAGCACCTCGAGCACCGAGAAGCCCTTGCCATAGCCCGCGTTGAGCGTGTGGCTTTTGGCAGGGTCCGCGACCAGGACTTCCAGCGCGGCGACATGCGCGGCGGCGAGGTCGGTGACGTGGATGTAGTCGCGCACGCCGGTGCCGTCGGGGGTGTCGAAATCGGTGCCGTAGACGCCTACCGCGTCGCGCTTGCCGGTCGCGGCCTCGACCGCGATCTTGATCAGGTGCGTGGCGCCGACCGTCGATTGGCCGCTGCGTCCCTGCGGATCGGCGCCGGCGACGTTGAAGTAGCGCAGCGCCGCATAGTTCATCGGGTGCGCCGCGGCGACGTCGCGCAGCATCGCCTCGGTCATCAGCTTCGACATGCCGTACGGGTTGATCGGCACGGTCGGATCGCCCTCCGCGACGGGCACCTTCTCGGGCGTGCCATAGGTCGCGGCGGTCGACGAGAAGATGAAGTGGGCCACGCCCTCGACGACCGCGCTCTCGATCAGCGCACGGCTGGCGGCGGTGTTGTTGCGGTAATATTTGAGCGGGTCGCTAACCGATTCGGGGACCACCACCGAGCCCGCGAAATGCATGATAGCCTTGACGTTGTGCTCGCGTATCGCCGCGCGGACCTTCGCGTCGTCGGCGACGTTCGCCTCGACGAGTGCGGCGCGAGGATCGACCGCCCAGTCGAACCCGGTGACCAGATTGTCGAGCACGACGACGTCATACCCCGCATCGAGCAACGCCAGCACCGCGTGGCTGCCGATATAGCCGGCCCCGCCAGTCACCATAACCTTACCGTCAATCACGGGCGTCTCCTCTTTGTTGCGGGGTAGCGACTTCCTACATTGGCGGAAAGGAGATCGTTATGACAGATTATGTAACGCTGGCCGGCGGCTGCTTCTGGTGCACCGAGGCTGTGTTCAAGGACGTGATCGGCGTCGAGTCGGCCGAGAGCGGGTATATCGGCGGGCATGTCCCTGATCCGACGTACAAACAGGTGTGCGGCGGCGACACCGGCCATGCCGAGGCGATCCGCATCGGCTTCGATCCGGAGCAACTGAAGCTCGGCGACCTGCTCGACATCTTCTTCGCGACGCATGACGCGACGACGCTGAACCGGCAGGGCAACGACGTCGGCACGCAATACCGCTCGGCGATGTTCCCCGCGGACGATGCACAGAAGGCTGAGATGGAAGCGGCGTTGCAGCGCGCGCAGGCCGACTCGCCCAAGCCGATCGTCACCACCATCGAGCCGATGGATACTTGGTACGAGGCCGAGGGCTATCACCAGGATTACTGGGAAACGTCGGGCCGTTCGAACCCGTATTGCATGGCGGTGATCCCGCCGAAGCTGCAGAAGCTGCGCAAGAGCTTTGCGGCGCGGTCGAAGGCGGCGGTGAGCGCGTAAGACAGAATGGGTTCACGCGAAGGCGCGAAGGCGCAAAGATGATGAGCTTAGGTATGCCGGTCTTGGCTTATCGAAATGCTTGAACCTCTTCGCGCCTTTGCGCCTTCGCGTGAACCACTCTTCTTTCAACGATGTGCAGCGCGGCGGAGGCGGTCGTTGATCGCTTCGCCGATGCCGTCGAGCGGGATCGGCGCGATGGCGATCTTGGGACGGTCGTTCGCGTCTGCTGCGTGAAGCAGATCGAACAGCTTGGCGGCGGCCTCTATAGGATCGCCAGATGCAGAGAGCGTCACGTTGCCCGTCACTTCGTCAAACCCGATCAGCCACTCACCCGCAGCAGCCTCGGTCGCATTCAACCGAAGTGGTTTGCTTGGCGCATAATGGCTCTCAAGCTGCCCCGGTGCCGTCACCCCACTTCCAATCCCCCCCGGCGAAGGCCGGGGTCCAATTGGGGGACGGTCATGACGCACGTCGTGCCCGGCTACATCCGACGTTCCAATTGGGCCCCGGCCTTCGCCGGGGGGGTGTTGGAGGTGGGTTAGCAGCGCTTCTACGGTAATCGGCCCCGGCCGCAACACCGTCCGCCCGGCCACGATCGTCGACTCCAATCCCGCCTCGGTAGCCCCATCGTCGAGGATCAGCGGCACGTTCCCCCCCAAGCTCCCTGCAACATGCGAAGCGGTAGTCGGACTGATCCCCCCGCTCGCATTGGCCGAAGGCGCCGCCAACGGCCGCCCCGACGCCGCGATCAACCCCTGCATAGCTCGATGCCGCGGCACCCGGATCGCGATCGTATCCAACCCCGCCGTCACCAGCGCAGCGATCCCCGAATCCCCCCTTACCGGCAGCACGAGCGTCAAAGGCCCCGGCCAGAACGCCGCCGCCAACGCACGAGCATCCGCATCGAACACCGCAATCCGCTCCGCCGCCGCCAGATCCGCCACATGCACGATCAGCGGATTGAAACTCGGGCGGCCCTTCGCAGCGTAAATCCGCGCCACCGCCTCCGCATTCGTCGCGTCCGCCGCCAGCCCATACACCGTCTCGGTCGGCACCGCGACGATCCCGCCATCGCGAATCAGCGCGGCGGCTTCGGCGATCGCGGCTGTGCCGTAGGGTAAAATCCGAGGGTGTGGACGGGTCATTCCACAGGCGTATAGCGGGTCCAAACCGTAGCGATAAGAGGATGCGATGGCCTTCACTCCAGCAACCACCGAACAGCGTTTCGTGCTCGACCATGTCGTGCGGATCGGCGAGATCGCCGCGACCGAACGCTATGCCGCCGCCAGCGACGACGTCGTCGACGCAGTGCTCGAAGGCGTCGGGCAACTCGCGGCCGGCGAATGGGCCCCGCTCAATCGCACCGGCGACACCGTCGGCGCGAAATGGACCCCCGACGGCGTCGTCATGCCCGACGGCTTCGCGCAGGCGTACAAGGATTATGTCGAGGGCGGCTGGGGCGGAATCGGCGTCGAGGAGGAATGGGGCGGGCAGGGCCTGCCGTTCGCGATCCAGACCGCGGTGCTCGACACGCTCGGCTCGGCCAACATGGGCTTCGCGCTCTGTCCCACGCTGACCGTCGGCGCGATCGAGGCGCTCCAGCATCACGGCTCCCCCGAGCAGCAGGCGCTGTATCTCCCCCATCTCGCGACCGGCGAATGGACCGGGACGATGAACCTCACCGAGCCGCAGGCCGGCTCCGACGTCGGCGCATTGCGCGCGACGGCTACCCCGCTCGGCGACGGCAAATGGTCGATCAAGGGCACCAAGATCTACATCTCGTTCGGCGATCACGACATGGCGCCGAACATCGTCCACCTCGTCCTCGCGCGGACCCCCGGCGCACCGGCGGGCACGAAGGGCATCTCGCTGTTCCTCGTCCCCAAGTTCCGCCTCCAGGAAGACGGCACGCCGGGCGAGTTCAACGACGTCCGCGTCGTCTCGATCGAGCACAAGATGGGCCTCCACGCCTCGCCGACGTGCGTGCTGAGCTTCGGCGACAATGACGACTGCATCGGCGAGCTGATCGGCGCGGAGTTGGGCGGCATTCGCGCGATGTTCACGATGATGAACAACGCCCGTCTCAACGTCGGCCTCCAGGGCGTCCAGGTCGCCGAAGGCGCCACCCAAGGCGCCGTCGCCTATGCACTCGACCGCGTTCAGTCGGCCCGCGCAGGCTCGCCTAACAAGGACTCTGTCAAGATCGTCGAGCATCCCGACGTCCGCCGCATGCTGATGCGGATGAAGGCACAGACGCAGGCGGCACGCGCGCTGGTCTATTACGCAGCGGGGCAGGTCGATCGCGCCAACCTCGGCGACCGCGCCGCGCGCAACCGCCTCGAACTCGTCACGCCGCTTGCCAAGGCGCACGGCACCGATCTCGGCAACGAAGTCGCATCGCTCGGCATCCAGGTCCACGGCGGCATGGGTTACGTCGAGGAAACCGGCGCCGCACAGTATTTCCGCGATGCCCGCATCACGCCGATCTACGAGGGCACCAACGGCATCCAGGCGGCGGATCTGGTCGGGCGGAAACTCGGTCTCGACAATGGTGGCGCGTTCGCGACGCTAATCGCCGACATCCGCGCGGAGGCGAAGGACGAGCGCCTGCTAGCCCTGGTCGACGCCTGCGAAGCGGTCGGCCGTAAGCTCGCCACCGCGGACGCCGACGACAAGCTGGCGGCGAGCTACCCCTTCCTCACCATGCTATCGGTCGCCACCTGCGGCTGGCTGATGGAGCGGCAGGGCGGGGTGGCCGGCAGCGATGATTTCGGCCGGATGAAGGCGGCGGCAGTGCGTTTCTACCTCGACCAGATCGTCCCCGAGGCGATGGGCCTGAACGCGGCGGCGAATGCGAGCGCGGCGGTGCTCTACTCGATCGAAGCGGACCTGTTCGCGGCCTGAGCCCCCCGTCATCCTGACGAAAGTCAGGATCCAGAGCCAAGCACGTTAGCCCCTTTGGCTCTGGATCCTGGGTCGAGCCCAGGATGACGGGATGACAATGGCGACGTTCTCCCTCCCGTCCGTGTCGACAGGACGACCTTCGCAATCCTCCCCCGCAAGGGGGAGGTGGCACCGAAGGTGACGGAGGGGGAGGAACACGCAACGAAAGTGGCCCTTCCGCCCCCTCCGTCTGGCAAGCGCCAGCCACCTCCCCCTTGCGGGGGAGGATCGCGAGGGGCTCCCCCGGTCGCGACAGTCCCAAACCACATCGTCACGCCGGGCTCGTTCCGGCATCCACCGTTCCGCAGATCCGAGAGAAAGGAGAATGCGGAACGGTGGCCCCCGGAACAAGCCCGGGGTGACGAAGCGAGCAGGGGTGGCACCCCATATCCCGTCCGCCCTGAGCGCAGCAGAAGGGCATGCCCAACGCGCAGGTGCTTCGACTTCGCACAGCACGAACGGGGGAGGGAGCACTGCGTCACGTACAGCATCCGGTGCCCACTACTCGACGCCCCCGCCCAACGGACGGTATGGGGAAACAGAAAATCTCTGAAAGCCCGACCGATGTTCGACCTCGAAGCCTATCTCCTCCGTGTCGCGATGCCCGCGCGGCCCACGCTCGACTCGATCGGCCTCGGCCGCCTGCAGCACGCGCACCGTCTCTCGATCCCGTTCGAAGACCTCGACGTTGTCCTCGGCCGCGGCATCGCAATCGACACCGATTCAGTCTTCGCCAAGCTCGTGACCGCCCGCCGCGGCGGCTATTGCTTCGAGCATAACCAGCTGTTTCTCGACGCCCTCGCGGAACTCGGCTTCACCGTCCGCTCGTTGCTGGCCCGCGTGTGGATCGCCGCGACCGACGTACCGCCGCTCACCCACACCTTCGCGCTGGTGACGATCGACGGCCAGGACTGGATCGCCGACACCGGCTTCGGCGGCAGCTACACGCCGGTCCTCCCGCTGGCCGACGGCGCCCAGGCAACCGCTCCCGACGGCGCCCGCTTCCGCCTCGAAGCGACCGAACAAGGCTGGATGCTGCTCCGCGACGGCGATCCGATGACCACCGACGGACGTGGCGATACGGGAGGATTCCAGCCGCAATACAGCTTCACGCTCGCGCAAGTGTTCGATGCGGATCTCGCACTGTCGAACCACTGGACCTCGACCGCGCCGTCCAGTCGCTTCACACAGACCCCGATCGCCAGCATCGTCCTCCCGAACGGCTTCGCGTCGCTGATCGGCCGCAACTACCGCCGGCGTTCGGGCACCGACACCACGGTCGGCGAGATCACCGATCCGCGCGTGTACCGTATCCGCATGAGCCTGTTGTTCGGGATCGACCTGAGCGTCGAGGACGTCGCGGCGCTGGGATTGTTCTGAAGCAGCACCCCGCTTCCGTTCGTGCTGAGTAGCGACCGAGTAGCTGCGTCAGCAGCGTATCGAGGGCGCGTATCGAAGCATTGGTTCCCCGCGCCAACCTGTCCTTCGATACGTCCTCTCGATACGCCGCTTCGCGCCTACTCGATGACTACTCAGGACGAACGGGGGAGGGGGAGCACGAACGGGACAGGGTGCAGACAAACGCAAGGGGGCAGGGGAGGCGAAGGAAATCGCTCGCAGCGGCTCAGGCCCGCTCGCGCTCCAAAAGATCATGCGCATCCAACCCCAGCAGGTCGATATGCCCCAGAATCCGCGGCCACTGCGTCGTCACGAAGTTCTCGCGCTCCGCCACCCGCAAAGCCTCCGCCGCACCCGGCATCACGAACATCCCGACCCCGCGCCGCACCTCGACATACCCGTCGTCCTGGAAGCTCTGATACGCCTTGGCGACCGTCAGCGGGTTCGCACCCTGCTCGGCGGCAAACGCGCGCACCGACGGCAATTGGTCCCCCGCACGATAGTCGCCTCGCAAGATCCCCGCGGCGATCGTGCTGCGAAGGCGGATATATACCGGGCTGTCGTCGCTGCTGAGCGCTGTCATGCTGTTCTAATACAGCAATCTGGCGGAAAGTCGAGGCTCAGGATTCCCAATGGCTTACGAGCCGTGCCATATCCGAGCGAGGCCGTTCGTCGAGCGCGCGCGACGGCGTGCCGATGAACATGAACCCTGCGATCCGCTCCGCCGCCGTCCCGAACGCATCGCGCACCAAGTCCGAATAGGCCGGCCATCCCGTCAGCCAGCCGCCCGCAAACCCCTCCGCATGCACTGCGTGAAGCAGGTTCATGCACGCCGCCCCCGCCGAAAGCTCCTGTTCCCAAAGCGGGATCTTGCTCTCCTTAGGCGACGACAGCACGACCACCAGCGTCGGCGCCTGGTGCGCGAACTGGTCAAGCGATTCGAGTTCCGTCCGCGACGCCGAAGGCCGTTCCGCGAGGTACGCATCCGTAATCAGCGACGACAGCGCCGCGCGGTGGTCGTCACCCACGACGACGAACCGCCACGGCGCCAGCTTGCCGTGGTCGGGCGTCCGTGCCGCGATCTCGAGGATCGTCGCCAGCTGGTAGGAATCGGGGCCGGGCGCGATCAGGTCGCGCGGCTTTCCCGAGCGGCGGGTGGCGAGCAGCGAGAGCGGCGTGGAGCGGTCGTTGAGCATGTCCCGGAAGATAAGCCCTGATGTGCGATATTTACAGGCCGAGCTTTGCCGCTAGGTTGCGCGCCATAACGGCCCCGCGTTCGACGGCGGCCAAGACGAGTATCAGGGAGCGTAAGAATGGTGGACACCCCGACCGCGGATACCCCGCGAGAGCCGGATATCACCCATATCAACCCGGCCTCCGGCGAAACCTGGTTCGGGCACCCCCGCCAGCTCGCGCGGCTGTTCACCACCGAAGCGTGGGAACGGTTCGGCTATTACGGCATGCGCGCGCTGCTCACGCTGTACCTCACCAAGCATTTCGTGTTCGGCGATCGCGAGGCGACCGGCCTGTACGGCGGCTACACCGCATTGGTATATCTGACCCCGCTCGTCGGCGGCTATCTCGCGGACCAATATCTCGGCTCCAAGCGCGCGGTGAAGTTCGGCGCGATCATCATGGCGCTCGGCTATCTGCTGCTCTGCTTCGGCGGCGAGACCGCCAAGCCCTACGCGACGATCGCCAACCAGCGTTACGCGATCGAAGTCGTCGACCAGGCCGACAGCGAAGTCCGCTATCTCGTCGACGGCGCGAACAAGCTGAAGATCAAGGGCAACGACGACGGCACCGTCTCGCTGCTCGCCCCCGACGGCTCGACCGCACGCGCGGTCGAGAAGGGCGGCTTCGAATCGGGCGCGGAACGCAGCAGCTTCTACGTCACCATCATGCTGCTCGCGCTCTGCATGATCTCGGTCGGCAACGGCTTCTTCAAGCCCAACATCTCGACGATGGTCGGGGAGCTCTACGCGCAGGGCGACAAGCGCCGCGATGCCGGGTTCACGATCTTCTACATGGGGATCAATCTCGGCTCGCTGTTCTCGCAGCTGCTCTGTCCGTTCCTCGCGGTCGCAGTCGGCTGGTGGGCGGGCTTCGGTCTCGCCGCGATCGGCATGCTCGCGTCATGGACGCTGATCCAGTTCGATGGCGGTAAGCTCAACGGCTACGGCGAGCCCCCGGTCCGCTCCGGTCCCGACCGCGCGCTCGGCATCTACGCGCTCGCCCTGCTCGGCATCCCGATCTTCTACCTGCTGTTCGTCAACCTCATGAACGCCGTGCCGCCGGTGCCGGGCTCCGGGATCGTCGGCTACATCGCCTCGCTGTCGCTGATGGGCAAATTGCTGTTCGGCACGTTCCTGATCGCGGTGCCCGGCATCCTGATCTGGTCGTTCGTCAACGGCGAACGTCGCGAGTTCCAGATGATGCTCGCTGCCATGGTGCTGATCGTGTTCAACGTCGTGTTCTGGACGCTGTTCGAGCAGGCCGGCTCCTCGCTGACGCTGTTCGCGGATCGCAACACCGATCTCAGCGTGTTCGGGCTGTTCAGCATCTCGGCCGGCCAGACCCAGTTCTTCAACGCGTTCTTCATCGTCGCGCTGGCGCCGGTGATGTCGATCCTGTGGACCAAGCTCGCCGCCAAGGGCCTGGAGCCGTCGATCCCCGTCAAGTTCGGCATCGCGCTGATCGGCGTCGGCGTCGGTTTCCTGTTCCTCGTCTGGGGCGCGAGCATGGTCGGGCCTTCGTTCAAGGTCGCGATCTGGTGGCTCGCCGGGCTGTACTTCATCCACTCGTTCGCCGAGCTCTGCATCTCGCCGGTCGGCCTCAGCATGATCACGAAGCTGTCGATCGCGCGCGTCGTCGGGCTGATGATGGGCGTCTGGTTCCTGTCGATCTCGGTCGCGCAGTATGTCGCCGGCGTCGTCGCGCAGGTGGCAAGCGTCGAGACAGTCGGCGGCCAGGTGACCAATTTGAAGGTGAGTCTGGATACCTATGCCGGCGTGTTCTGGACCATCGGGCTCGTGTCCGCCGGCATCGGCGTCGTGCTGCTGCTGATCTCGCCGCTGATCAAGAAGTGGATGCACGGGGTTCAGTGAGCGGGCTAGTTCCCCTCCCGGTTGCGGGAGGGGCTAGGGGAGGGCGCGACGTACGTACTGGCGTCCGGTTTACCGGTCGACCCCTCCCGCAAGCGGGAGGGGAGTTAGGTGTCAGATCCGCGTCATCGACATCGCTTTCTCGCCGTAGCGCGGCCCAGCAGTCCCACCCCTCGGCGCCGCCGCATCCAGCTTCGCCAGATCGTCCGCGCTCAGCGCAATATCCGCCGCCTTCATGCTGTCTTCCAGCGTAACCCGACGCTTCGACCCCGGGATCGGCACGATGTCGTCCCCCTGCGCCAGCAACCAAGCCAGCGCGATCTGCGCCGGTGAAGCGCCATGCGCATCGGCGATGGTCTTCACCACCGCGACCATCTCCATGTTCTTGGCGAAGTTCTCTTCCGAATACCGCGGATCGTTCCGCCGGTAATCGCCCTCGGGCAGATCCGACCGCGCGGTAATCTGTCCAGTCAAAAACCCGCGCCCCAGCGGCGAATACGGCACGAACCCGATCCCGAGTTCACGACACAGTGGCAGGATTTCATCCTCCACGTCGCGCTCCCAAAGCGAATACTCACTCTGCAAAGCCGCGATCGGATGCGTCGCCGCAGCCCGCCGGATCGTGTCGAGCCCAGCCTCCGACAGCCCGAGATGCCGCACCTTGCCCTCGCGCACGAGGTCGCCCATCGCGCCGACCGTATCCTCGATAGGCACGCCCGGATCGACCCGGTGCTGGTACAACAGGTCGATCGTCTCGACCCCGAGCCGCTTCAGCGATCCCTCGCACGCCCGCCGTACATTGGCCGGCGTGGAATCGACCCCCGTCATCCCGTTCTCGTCGTAGCGAAACCCGAACTTGGTCGCGATCACGACGCCATCGCGCTTGCCCCGGATCGCCTTGCCGATCAGCTCCTCGTTGACCAGCGGACCATAAATCTCGGCGGTATCTAACAGCGTCACGCCCAGCTCGATCGCGCGGTGGATCGTCGCGATGCTCTCGTCGGCGTTCGCCTCGCCGTACATGCCCTTGCCGATGCCGGCCATCGGCATGCAGCCGAGACCCAGCGCGGAAACCTCGAAATCAGGGCCGAGCGTGCGATACTTCATGCGGAATCTCCTGTGAGCCACTGCGGGCTGAAACGGAGATGGTAACGGCGGTGTCCATCGTCACGTTCCCGACGGTACGAAACAGGTCGGGCACGGTCTCTACCGCGATGAACAGCCCCAGAGCCTCGATCGGCACCCCCATCGCGATCGCGACCGGCGCGACCGAGGCGATGAAGCTTATTGTGCCCGGCAGCGACACCGACCCCATCGTCGTGATCGCCGCGGTCGCGATCCCTGCCGCCAACTGCCCCGGCCCAATCGGCACGCCGACGAGATGGGCGACGTACAGCGCGACCGCGAGGTTCATCGCCGGGCTGGTCGCGCGGAATACCGCGACTGCCAGCGGCAGCACGATCCCGGCGGTGGCAGGAGAGGCGCCGAGCTCGACCGATCCCTTCAACATCGCCGGCAGCGAGGCGAGTGACGACTGCGTGCTGATCGCCACCGCCTGTGCGGGCGCGACCGCGCGCGCAAAGCGCCCGAACCGCACGCGTCCGCCGATCATCCCGACCGGATACGCCGCGATCAGCACAACGACGCCGATCGCCGAGACACAGACGATGTAATGCACCAGTGCACCGAACGCCGCGGTGCCGGTCCGCGCGCCGACCCCGTAGGCGAGCGCGAAGATGCCGATCGGCGCGAGCTTCAACACCCAGCCGATCACGATCAGCAAGGCGTCGACCACCGCCTGGAAAAACCCGGTCAGGATGCTGCGCTGCGCTTCGGGCAATTGCGTGACCGCAAACGCGAACGCCAGCGCGAACACGGTCAAAGGCAGGAACGCGTCCCCCGCCGCCGCCGCGACGACGTTGGTCGGCACGATCGTATCGAAGAACGCACCGATCCCCGGCACCGACCCGACCGGAGCGGTGGTCGTCAGCGCGGTGCGCAGTGCGGTCGCGAGTCCAGCGGGCAACGGCCACGCTTCGAGCAGCAACGGCGTCACTAGTGCGGACATGATCGTCACCGCCCACAGGATCGCGACCATCATGACCAGCGCGCGGATCGTGATCCGTCCCGCGCGTGCTGCCTCGGCCGTCGCGCCGATTCCCGTGACGAGCAGCGAGACGATCAACGGCACGATCACCATCTGCAGTCCGTGCAGCCACGCCGAGCCGATCGGCTGCGTCACCGCGGTGACCGCGATCGCCTGTGACGGCGCGAGTGCGGCGGCGAGGATGCCGATCGCGATGCCGCCGATGAGGGCGATCAGGATCCGTGTAGCCTGCGACATGCTCGCCCTTCGTGGTTTACCGCGCTATCAACGGTGCAAACCCCGATACCGGACGGAAAGCACGTGTGATGGCAAGGAAATATTTCGGCACCGATGGCATTCGTGGCGCCACCAACGTCTCGCCGATGACCGCAGAGATGGCGATGAAGGTCGGCATGGCCGCCGGCGCATACTTCCTGCGCGGCGATCACCGCCACCGCGTCGTGATCGGCAAGGACACGCGGTTGTCGGGCTATATGCTCGAATCGGCGTTGGTCGCGGGCTTCACCAGCGTCGGCATGGACGTCGTCATGGTCGGGCCGATGCCGACGCCCGCGGTGGCGATGCTCACCCATTCGATGCGCGCCGATATCGGTGTCATGATCTCCGCTAGTCATAACGCCTACGCGGACAACGGCATCAAGCTGTTCGGTCCAGACGGCTACAAGCTGTCGGACGAAGCGGAGGAAGCGATCGAGGCGCTGATCGACGGCGACATCCCGCTCGTGCCGTCCAGCCAGATCGGCCGCGCGCGCCGTATCGACGATGCGCAGGGTCGCTACATCCACTTCGCCAAGTCGACCTTCCCCGAGAATCTTCGCCTCGACGGCATGCGGGTCGTGATCGATTGCGCGAACGGCGCCGCCTACAAGGTCGCACCGTCGGCGCTTTGGGAACTCGGCGCGGACGTCGTCGCGATCGGCGTTACCCCCAACGGTACCAACATCAACGACGGCGTCGGCTCGACCGCCCCGCAGACGCTCGCCGAGACGGTGGTCGCGAGCGGCGCGGACATCGGCATCGCGCTCGACGGCGACGCGGATCGCCTGATCGTCGTCGATGAGACCGGCACCATCGTCGACGGCGACCAGCTGATGGCGACGATCGCGGCAAGCTGGGCGCGGCAGGGGCGGCTTGCGGGCGGTGGCCTCGTCGCGACGGTGATGTCGAACCTGGGCCTGGAGCGCCACCTTGCGGCGCAGGGCCTCGGCCTCGTCCGGACCAAGGTCGGCGACCGCCACGTGCTCGAGAAGATGCGCTCGAGCGGCTACAATGTCGGTGGCGAGCAGTCGGGCCACATCATCCTGTCGGACTATGCGACGACCGGTGACGGATTGGTCGCGGCGCTGCAGATCCTGGCGGAGGTCAAGCGTTCGGGCGCATTGGCGAGCGAAGTGCTGCACCGGTTCGAGCCGCTGCCGCAGTTGCTTAAGAACGTCCGCTTCGCCGGCGGCAAGCCACTCGATGACGATGCCGTAAAGGCGGTGATCGCGCAGGCCGAGGCCGAACTGGCCGGCAACGGACGTCTGGTCATTCGGCCATCGGGCACCGAACCGGTCATCCGTGTGATGGCGGAAGGCGACGACCCGGCACAGGTCGAGCGCGTCGTCAACCGCATCTGCGACGCCGTCCGGAAGGCCGCCGCCTGATGCTCGAGATGCGCCCCGCCTGCGAACGCTGCACCACCGACCTTCCCGCCGACGCGCCGGGCGCATTCATCTGCTCGTTCGAATGCACCTTCTGCGCGGAATGCGCGGACGCACTCGACGAGCGCTGCCCGAACTGCGGCGGCGAATTGCTGGATCGCCCGACGAGGCTAGGTGAAGCGCCGCCACAAAAGCCGGCCGACGCGCGGCGGCACTAGGGGCTGCTTCGTTCAGCCCGCCACCTATCCACTTCTACCACCCCGGCGAAGGCCGGGGCCCAATTGGGAAGGCCGAAGTAACGGAACGCAAACATCAGTCAGCGACGTCTCCCAATTGGGCCCCGGCCTCCGCCGGGGTGGTGAAGAGAGGCACACCCCTGTCCTACATCCGACCGATCATGCCATAGCCGATCCCATGACCGCCAACCGCGCCAAACCCAGTCCGCCATCCCCAGTCCAACCCCACCTCCGGCAAAGTACAGACCCGCGCCAGCGTCTGCACTTCGTGCACTTCGCCCCGATTTGGGACACTTTATGACAGCGCGGGTTCTCATAATAGCCGGCTCCGACTCGGGCGGCGGCGCAGGAATTCAGGCGGATATCAAGACGGTAACCATGCTCGGCGGCCACGCGATGACGGCCGTTACCGCGATCACCGCACAGAACACGCTCGGCGTGCAGGCGGTCCACCAGGTCCCCACCGAGATCGTCCTCGCGCAGATAGACTCCGTCGTCTCGGACATCGGCATAGACGCCGTAAAGATCGGCATGATCGGCTCGGCTGACACCGCGAATGCGGTCGCTGACCGGTTGGAGACGTTCGACGTGCCGATCGTTTTCGATCCTGTGATGATCGCGACAAGCGGTGCTGTTCTTGCCGATGCGCACACGATCAAGGCGTTCGAACGGCTAATGGCCATAGCGTCGGTCGTCACGCCGAACCTACCGGAACTAGCGGCATTGGGCGGCGCGGACGCAATCCTCAAATTCGGTTGCCATCTGCTCGTAAAAGGAGGGCACGGCGACGGTCCGTATATTACCGACAGGCTGTATTCGCCGACGGGGCTGATCCGAGAACTGAGCGGCAAACGAATCGATACGACCAGCACGCATGGTACGGGATGTACTCTTGCCAGCGCACTCTCTTGTGGACTGGGTGCAGGGTTGCCGATCGAAAAGGCGTTCGAACACGCCGCGTCGTTCGTACGCATCGCCTTGATCGAAGCGCCCGGTCTCGGGCAAGGACACGGTCCGATGGGTCAGCAGTTCGTGACCGATTTTCAAACTCAAGACGATGAAGACCTCTGATGCCCGGCATGAAACACGAAAAGCTTTGCGTCGGCCCCGTCGCCGGTGTCGACGAAGCCGGTCGCGGCCCCCTCGCCGGACCGGTCGTAGCCGCCGCCGTGATCCTCCCCGCAAAAGGCGTCCCTCGCGGCATTGATGATTCGAAGAAGCTCTCCGCGTCCGAGCGAGAACGGCTCTGCGCCCGCCTCAAAGGCTGCGCGATCGTCGGCATCGGCATCGTCCAGCCCGACGAGATCGACACGCTCAACATCTACTGGGCGACGATGAAGGCGATGACGCTCGCAGTGGACGCGCTGTCGGTCGAGCTCGGCCAGGCCCCCGGCCACGTCCTGGTCGACGGCAACCGCTTGCCCCGCTGGACCTACCCCGCAACCCCGCTCGTCGGCGGCGACGCGAAATCGCTGTCGATCGCCGCCGCTTCGATCGTCGCCAAGCACACGCGCGACCTCATCATGATCGCCGCCGCCGACGTGCATCCCGAATATAACTGGCATTCGAACAAGGGTTACGGCTGCGCCCACCACATGAAGGCGCTCCGCGATCACGGCCCCACGCCGATTCACCGCCGCAGTTTCGCCCCCGTCGCCGCCGCCTATCTGGCGCGCGAGGGACTTTTCGCACAGGAAACGACGAGCTGAGTCTTTCGCGCCACACCCCAAGGGCTTGAGCCGCGAGTCTCCCACGACTCAACATCTGGGCAACGGCGACTCGATTGGTCGCAGCCACGGAATCGCACCGAAACGCCGTTAACGAATGTTTGCTTGACGGAGTCGGACAATTCCGCCGCTATGGGCGTCGACAAGGGGCGGAAAACATGGGTTTGATCGATACGATCGCACGGCCGCGTGCGAAAAAGGCAGTGGAGCCGGCGGTTCAAGCCGTCCTTCCGCTCGACCAGATCCTGCGTGGCGACTGCATCGAGCACATGAAGGCGCTCCCGTCGAATTCCATCGACATGATCTTCGCCGACCCGCCTTACAACCTCCAGCTCGGCGGTGAACTCTATCGCCCCGACGGCAGCCATGTCGACGCGGTCACCGATGACTGGGACAAGTTCGACACCTTCGCCGCGTACGACCGCTTCACCCGCGCCTGGCTCAAGGAAGCGCGCCGCATCCTCAAGGACGACGGCGCGCTCTGGGTCATCGGCAGCTACCACAACATTTTTCGCGTCGGTGCCGCCGTCCAGGATCTCGGCTACTGGATCCTCAACGACATCGTCTGGCGCAAGACCAACCCGATGCCCAACTTCCGCGGCACCCGCTTCACCAACGCGCATGAAACGCTGATCTGGGCGTCGAAGGGCGAAAAGGCGAAATACCACTTCAACTATCGCGCGATGAAGACGCTCAACGACGAACTCCAGATGCGCAGCGACTGGGAATTCCCGACCTGCGGAGGCGCCGAGCGGCTCAAGAAAAACGGCACCAAGGTGCATCCGACGCAGAAGCCCGAGGCGCTGCTCTACCGCATCCTGCTGGCGTGCACGAAGCCCGGCGACGTGGTGCTCGATCCGTTCTTCGGCACCGGCACCACCGGCGCAGTGGCCAAGCGCCTCGGCCGCAGCTGGATCGGCATCGACCGCGAAGGCGACTACATCGAAGCCGCGCAGGAGCGGATCGAGGCCGCACTGCCGCTCGACGAATCGGCGCTCGCCACGATGATGAGCCCCCGCACGCAGCCCAAGGTCGCGTTCGGCGTGCTGGTCGAGAACGCGTACCTCGCTCCCGGCGCGCTGCTCACGGATTCCAAACGCCGCTGGCGCGCCACGGTCCGCGCCGACGGCTCGCTGCTCAGCGACTGCGGCACGATCGGCTCGATCCACAAACTCGGCTCGACCCTCCAGAACGCCCCCGCCTGCAACGGCTGGAGCTTCTGGCACTACGAAAGCGACAAGGGCCTGAAACCGATCGACGACCTCCGCCAGACGTATCTGCTGGCGACGACTGTCTGAGCAAAGTTCCGTTCGTGCCGAGTAGAGACCGAGCGTAGTCGAGGGCTCGTATCGAGGTACAGGTCCCTCGATACGCCATCTCGACAAGCTCGATGCCTACTCGGGACGAACGGGGTGGGTTTGAACGTACGGTGGATTTGAGGAAAAGAGGATCATGACCCGCCTCCATCTCCGCCCTGTACAATTCGTAGACACCCCGATCGGCCACGAAGACAACAGCGTCGCACGCCTGGCGGGCGGCCTGCAATGGTTCGCCGCCTACGAAGTGATCGAAGGCCGCACCCGCCGCACCATCCCCGTCGCCGATGTCGCGACGCTGGGCGAACGCGCCGCGCACCTCCACGCCGCCATCACCGCCGTTCGCCCCCCCCTCCAGCTCGGCGAACGCACGCTCCGCTTCGACCAGCCGATCGTCGCCGGCATCCTCAACGTCACCCCCGACAGCTTCTCCGACGGCGGCAAGCATGTCGACGACCTCGCCGCCGCTGCCGCGGCCGGCATCGACATGGCCGCAGCCGGCGCGACGGTGATCGACGTCGGCGGCGAATCGACTCGCCCCGGCGCGCCCGCGGTCTGGGAAGGCGACGAGATCGCGCGGCTCGTCCCCGTCGTCGAACGCCTCGCGCGCGCCGGTGCCATCGTCTCGGTCGACACCCGCAAGGCCGCCGTCATGGAGGCCGCGCTCGCCGCTGGCGCGCACATCGTCAACGACGTCGCCGCGCTCCTCTGGGACGACCGCGCGCTGGACGTCGTCGCAAAAAGCGGCTGCCCGGTCGTCCTGATGCATTCGCCCGACCCCAAGAAAGGCGGGCACGGCAACGGTGGCTACACCAACGTCCTGACCGACGTGTTCGACTGGCTCGAAACCCGCATCGCCGCTGTAGTCGCCGGCGGCGTCGAGTGGTCGCGGATCATGGTCGATCCAGGGATCGGCTTCGGCAAGACGCTCGCCGAGAACCTCGCGTTGCTCAACGGCCTCGCGATCTTCCACGGTCTCGGCTGCCCGATCATGCTCGGCGCCAGCCGCAAGCGTCTGATCGGCGCGCTCTCGAACGAGGCACCCGTCGACCAGCGCCTCGCCGGTTCGCTCGCGCTCGCACTCAAGGGCGCCGAGGCCGGCGTCCAGATCTTGCGCGTCCACGACGTCGCAGAGACGGTGCAGGCGGTAAAGATCTGGCGCGGTCTGCGCGATCAGTCGCTCGTTGGCAGCTAAGCGGGGCGGCTGATCGTCGCTGCATTGCAGCGAAACGTCTCTTCGCGCATTAAACGCCCAGTAAACAAGGGAGCTTTCGTTTGATCGTCACCGCAACACCACGCCTCAGTCAAATCTTGAGCGAGGTCTGGCGCCCGCTGCTGGGTCTTTTCGTCTGGGACGTCGTCGTCACGATCACCTATTATGTCCTGCCGTTTCATGCGCCGGCCCTGCCCCTGACGCTGTTCGGTACCGCGCTGGCGCTGTTCCTCGGCTTCCGCGACAACTCCGCGTATCAGCGCTGGTGGGAAAGCCGCGGGCTGTGGGGCCTGATGATCAACGCCTCGCGCAATTTGGCGCGAATGGCGCGCAACATGCTGCCAGAGCCCGAGGGCCACGATATGAAGCGGACGATCGTCCTCCGCCAGATCGCGTATGTGAACGCATTGCGCTGCCAGTTGCGCAAGCAGCCAGCGCCTCCCGAAGTGTTGCGCTTCCTGTCGAAGGAAGAGGCGTCGTTCGCGCTCGATCGCACCAATATCGCCAACGGCCTGCTCGACGGCACCGGCCGCCGAATCGACATCGCGCGGCGCAACGGCTGGATCGACACCATCCAGCAGACGCAGTTCGAGGCGATCCTCGTCGATATCGCCAATGCGCAGGGTGGCATGGAGCGCATCAAGAACACGCCGCTGCCAAACCAGTACCGGTTCTTCCCCAGCATCTTCACGCGGCTGTTCTGCATCCTGCTGCCAATCGGTCTGGTCGAGACGCTCGGGTTCGCGACGCCGATCGGCTCGACGATTGCCGGGTTGATGTTTCTCGCCGTGCTCCAGATCGGCGACGATCTGGTCGATCCGTTCGCGGATACGATTCACGATGTCCCGCTGAACGCAATGTGCCGGACGATTGAGATCGACCTGCTCCAGGCGATCGGTGACCAAGCGCCGGAGCCGCTGCAGCCGGTGCATGGTGTGCTGTGGTAGGTCTGCAAAGGCGGACGAAAGATAGAAAGAGCTAAACCGTTGTGGCGCTGCGGTTAGGAGGCGCTAAAGGATGTGATGATCCCTGCGATGCATCAGAAATTTGATTGGGCGCTTGTCGTAACCGCCCAAAATTTAGCCGTTCGGGTTAGTCGAAGCGGCTACTGATTGCGGTAAACGATCAATAATAGCATCTTCTCGCCATGACAGTTGAGCAGAGCCAAGCCAAGTAAAGCGAATGGCAGATGACATTGACTGAAACGTTGAGAAGCTACTCACCGAATCTACGCACGTAGCCAGACGAACTCATGGCCAAAACGGCCGGTGCTTGGAGAAGCGAATCACACTGGCCACCAAATTTCAAGATAGATGCTTTTACATGGTCGATATTACGTCGGCGCTGCAGCAGGCTGGAGCGAATTATGTCGCTATGCAGCGGGCAACAAGTTCGGCCATAAGCCAGCTTTTCCGGCTCTTCGCATCGACGCGGACAGACCGCTAACTTTCGGGAGTTCGACGCTCGAGTTAAGCCGCGTTGTCGATCCCGAGTTCGCCAAGCTTGCGGTACAGGGTCGAGCGGCCGATGCCGAGGCGGCGGGCGACTTCGGTCATGCGGCCGCGGTAGTGGCCGATCGCGAGGCGGATGACGTCGGCTTCGATCTCCTCGAGCGCGCGGAGGTTGCCGTCGGGGCGGAACAGCGTGACGCCGCCGCCGCCGACCGCTGCCGGCGCGGCTGGCCGCTCGCGCGTGCCGAGCGCGGCGATCTCGGGAAAATCCTCTTCGGTCAGCGCGGTGTCCTCGCACAGCACGGCGGCGCGGAAGAGCGCGTTCTGCAACTGGCGGACGTTGCCGGGCCAGTCGTACTGGACCAGCAGCGCGAGCGCGGAATCGGTGATGCCGAGCGGTCGCAATCCCGGCTGCTCGGCGATCCGCGCGAGCAGATGGCGGGCGAGCGCGGGAATGTCGCCGGTGCGTTCGCGTAAAGGGGGGATCGTCACCTGGACGGCGTTGAGGCGGTAATACAGGTCTTCGCGGAAACGCCCCGCTTCGACCTCGTCCAGCAGTTTGGTATTGGTCGCGGCGATCACGCGGACGTCGACTTCGCGCGGATGGCGGGCACCGATCGCGAGGACCTCGCCGGTTTGCAGGACGTGCAGGAGCTTCGCCTGCGCTTCGAGCGGCATCTCGCCGACCTCGTCGAGGAACAGCGTGCCGCCGTCCGCATCGTGGAACCGGCCGATCTTGCGCTCGAACGCGCCGGTGAACGCGCCCTTCTCGTGCCCGAACACTTCCGATTCGATCAGGTTCGCGGGGATCGCGCCGCAATTGACGCTGATCATCGGCTTCTTCGCGCGCGGGGAGGCGGCATGGATCGCCTCGGCGATGACGTCCTTGCCGACGCCGATCTCACCTTCGAGCAGGATCGCGACGCGGGCACGGGCGGCCTTCGCGGCGATCGCGAGGGCGGCGCGGAAATCGGGGGAGGAGCCGACGATCTCGTCGAAGGCGAGCAGGGCGGGGATCTTCTCGGTCAGCGGGCGGAGCTCGCCCGACGATTTGCCGACCACCGCCGAGTCCAGCGCGGCGAGCAGGCGATCGGGTGCGAGCGGCTTGACCAGGAAATCGGTGGCGCCGGCGCGCATCGCGCTGACCGCGTGCGCGACCGAACCGTTCGCCGTGATGACCAGGATCGGCAGCGCCGGACGCCGCTCGCGCAGCGTCGCGATCAGGGTGGTCGCATCCTCGTCGGGCGCCCAGTGATCGATCACGATCGCATCGAGCTGCATGCCGTCCTGCGTACCGAGCGTGGCGATCGCGGTCTCGTCGTCCGCCGCGAAGACCGCGCGCCAGCCGCCGCGCGCCGCGAGGGCAGCCACTAGCCGCCGCTGCGTGGGCTCGTCGTCGATCAGCAATAATAGGCGCTGGCCATTGCGCGTCATGGCGAATCCTGTCCCGTTCCGGCACGTGCAATAGCTAGCGCAAGTAAAGAGCGACTTAAATGTCCTGCTTGGCGATCCTGGATACGCGCGATAAGGTCTCGGCCATAGAGGATGGCACTGACAGGATTGGGGCACGAACCATGGCCGGCAACGGAGACATGAAGGCGCACGTCGCGACCTATTCGAGCGTGACGGGAATGATGAAATGGGGCGCGGTCGGGTGTGCGCTGGTCGTCGCGCTCGTCATCTGGCTGATCTCGTAACGCCATGAAGATCGCCGTCCTGAAAGAGCAAGCGGACGGCGAGCGGCGGGTTTCCGCGACGCCGGAAACGGTCAAGAAATTCATTGCGCTGGGGGCGACGCTGGCCGTGGAAGCGGGCGCGGGTGAGACCGCCTCGATCGCCAGTGCCGCATATTCGGATGCGGGCGCTTCGGTAGGCGACCGCGCGGCGACGTTGGCGGGGGCAGATATCGTGCTCGGCGTGCAGGGGCCTGATCCTGCTTCGCTGGAAGGCGTGACGCCGGGGGCGTGGATCGTCGCCAGCCTCAATCCCTTTGCGGAGCGTGCGCGAGTCGAGGCTTATGCTGCGGCGGGCTACGAAGCGCTCGCGATGGAGTTCATGCCGCGCATCACGCGCGCGCAGTCGATGGACATCCTGTCGTCGCAGTCGAACCTGTCGGGGTACAAGGCGGTGCTCGACGCGGCGGCCGAATATGGCCGCGCGTTTCCGATGATGATGACCGCGGCGGGGACGATCTCGGCGGCCAAGGCGTTCATGATGGGCGTCGGCGTGGCGGGGCTCCAGGCGATCGCGACCGCGCGGCGGCTTGGCGCGCAGGTGTCGGCGACCGACGTGCGCGCCGCGACTCGCGAGCAGATCCAGTCTCTGGGCGCGAAGCCGATCTTTGTTGAGAACGTCGCGGGAATCGAAGGCGAGGGGACGGGCGGGTACGCTGGCGAGATGTCGCCCGAATACCAGGCGGCGCAGGCCGAGCTCGTCTCGGGGCATATCGCCAAGCAGGATATCGTCATCACGACGGCGCTGATCCCGGGGCGTGCCGCACCGCGGCTGATCTCGGCGGCGCAGGTTGCGAGCATGAAGCCGGGGTCGGTGATCGTCGATCTCGCGGTCGAGCAGGGCGGCAACGTCGAGGGTTCGGTCGCGGGCGAAGTGGTCGTGGTGAACGGCGTGAAGATCGTCGGCCACCGCAACGTGCCGTCGCGGTTGGCGGCGGACGCCAGCGCGCTGTTCTCGCGCAACCTGTTCAATTTTCTCAACGCCTTCTGGGACAAGGATGCCGGGCGACCCGTGCTCGACGCGGAGATCGGCGACGCGATCCGCCTGACGCAGGGCGGCAAGATCGTGAATCCAAGGCTGCTGGCATGATCCGGGGAGCGTGACCCGTGGCGATCGGCTTCTTGATGCGATGCGGGCCAATCCGCGGGACTGGCGGATCCAGGATGTCGTCGCCGCGTGTACGGCGGCGGGGATATCTTGCAGCCCGCCTCGCAACGGCTCACACTACAAGGTGAAGCATGCAAGCCAGATCGAAATCCTGACGATCCCAGCGCACCGGCCGATCAAGCCGGTCTATATTCGCGATCTCGTCAGGTTCATCGATGCGGTGCGGAGAACGGAACGATGAACCCGCTAGATTATGAGGTCGTGATCCGGCCGCTGTCGCCTTCAGATGGTGGGGGATATCTTGCGATTGTCCCGGCACTCCCTGGCTGCAAGTCCGACGGCGACACGCCGCAGGACGCGCTGGCCAATGCCTATGATGCGATCGCCTGCTGGATTGAAGCCGCCGAAGACATGGGACGTACCGTCCCCGCCGCTGCGCGCGCGGCAGCCTGAGAGGATCGGAGACCGAACAATGGACTTTATCACGATCCTGTCGATCTTCGTGCTGGCGTGTTTCGTCGGGTATTTTGTCGTCTGGGCGGTGACGCCGGCGTTGCATACGCCGTTGATGGCGGTGACCAATGCGATCTCTTCGGTGATCATCGTCGGCGCGCTGATTGCTGCGGCTGCCGCTGGCATCGGCACCGGATCGGGCGTGGCCAAGGCGCTCGGGTTGCTGGCGGTGGTGCTGGCGAGCATCAATATCTTCGGCGGCTTCGCGGTCACCGCGCGGATGCTGGCGATGTACAAGAAAAAGGAACGGCCGGTCGCGCCTGCCACGAGCAAGTGAGCGATACGGACGTGAAGGGGACGCGCGATGCATGAACTGACGGTCAGCCCCTGGGCATCGCTCGCCTATCTGGTCGCGGGGGTGTGCTTCATCCTCGCCCTGCGTGGGCTGTCGAGCCCGGCGTCGAGCCAGCGCGGCAATCGGTTCGGCATCATCGGCATGACGATCGCGGTCGTGACGACGCTGGTGACGCATGTCCCCGTCATGGCGCATGTTGTCGAGTTCGACGTGCACGACCCCGCCGGCAAGCTTTTCCGATTTCCGATTATGGCGCGGTACATCGACTGGCTGACCGTCATCGAAATTCTCGCCGCGATCGGCGTCGGCGCCGTAATTGGTCTCGTCACAGCGCGGCGGATCGCGATGACCGCGATGCCGCAGCTCGTCGCCGCATTCCACTCACTAGTCGGGCTCGCCGCGGTACTGGTCGGCGTCGCGGCCTATCTCAACCCGCAGGCGTTCGGGATTTCCGACCTCGTCATCCCGCTGATCGGCCAGCCGTTCGCGGTGATCCACCCCGTCAGCCGGATCGAACTCGGGCTCGGCGTCGCGATCGGTGCGATCACCTTTTCGGGCTCGGTCATCGCGTTCCTGAAGCTCAACGGCAACATGGGCGGCAAGCCGATCATGCTGCCCGGCCGCCACGTCATCAACCTCGCGCTGCTCGCCGGCATCCTCGGCTTGATCGCGTATTTCGTCACCGACCAGGCCCCGTGGATCTTCTGGACGGTCGTGATCCTGAGCTTCGTCATCGGCTTCCTGCTGATCGTCCCGATCGGCGGCGCGGACATGCCGGTGGTGGTCAGCATGCTCAATTCCTATTCGGGCTGGGCGGCCGCGGCGATGGGCTTCACGCTGCACAACAGCGCGATGATCATCACCGGCGCGTTGGTCGGCAGCTCGGGCGCGATCCTCAGCTACATCATGTGCCGCGCGATGAATCGCAGCTTCATCAGCGTGATCGCCGGCGGCTTCGGTACGGTCGCGGACACCAGCGGCGGCGCGGTCGCGAGCGATCGGCCGTGGAAACGCGGCTCGGCGGAGGACGCCGCATTCCTCATGAGCCAGGCCGAACAGGTCATCATCGTCCCCGGCTACGGCATGGCGGTCGCGCAGGCGCAGCACGTCCTGCGCGAAATGGGCGACAAGCTGAAGGCCGAGGGCGTCCGCGTGAAATACGCGATCCACCCCGTCGCGGGGCGCATGCCGGGGCACATGAACGTGCTGCTAGCGGAGGCGAACGTGCCGTATGACGATGTGTTCGAGCTGGAGGACATCAACAGTGAGTTCGCGCAGACCGACGTCGCGTTCGTGATCGGCGCGAACGACGTGACCAACCCCGCCGCCAAGACTGACAAGTCCTCGCCGATCTACGGCATGCCCGTGCTCGATGTCGAGAAGGCCAAGACCGTGCTGTTCATCAAGCGATCGATGGGCGGCGTCGGCTATGCCGGTGTCGATAACGAGCTGTTCTACCGCGACAATACGATGATGCTGCTGGCCGACGCGAAGAAGATGGTCGAGGATATCGTCAAGGCGCTCGACTAAGTTGTTTGCATAGGGTTCCCAACTGCAACGGAACTCGATCCAGTTCGGGTGTAACTCCTCACCTGACGCAGGTTAGTCTCCCCATTACAGCGGAGACCTTGATGACCCGACCGGACGGACTGCCTGACGCGGCGAATTACGACACGGGGATCGACGCGGTCCTCATCGCCGCGCCCGGCGCGCCGGACCGGCTGACCGTTGCCCTCGCCGCGCTGAACGGTCGGATCGTTGCCCGACTCGATTGGCCGGCAGGCTTCGGCGATCATGCGACGCCGCAAGTCATCGTCGTCGAGGCCGGCGGAGTCGATCCAGCGATAATAGCCGAACACCTGCCAGGTATCGTCGATCAGGCCGTCAGAATGCAGGCGGGACTGGTCGTCGCCATGGGCGTCGACGAGATCGACGTCGTGGCCGCGGCGACGCTGGGTGGCAGCACGCGGCTGCTGGTCGATCCCACCGTCGGCGATTGCGTCGCGGCTATCGTGGTCGCTGCCGAGGCTGCGCGCATGCCGGCGGGCGTGTTCGATTTCCACCGCGAGACCGACGGCACGCGGCTCGAACGACTGAACACCGAGGTCGCGCGGATCGCCGAGGCGCTCGCCCGTCTGACGCGAGCCGAGATCGAGGGCGACGCACCCGCCGCGCCGATCGTCGGCGACCGCACCAATCGCTACGGCGCGCCGCCTGCCTTGGTAGAGCCCAGCGCGGCGGATGTCCGTCGGGCGATCCGCGCGCGGCGATTGCGCGACCAGTTCTTCGGCGCGACGCTGTTCGAGGATCCCGGCTGGGACATGCTGCTTGATCTCTACGCCGCCGAGCTGGAGCGAGGCCGCGTCTCGGTGTCGAGCCTGTGCATTGCCGCCGCGGTCGCACCGACGACCGCGCTGCGTTGGATCGCGCGAATGACCGACACCGGATTGTTCGAGCGCCGCCCCGACCTGCTCGACCGACGCCGCGCCTTCATGGTGCTGTCCGATCGCGCGAGCGAGGCGATGCGCGGGTATATCGTGGCCACCAGGGGCGCCGACCTCCGCATTCCGTGATTTTAGCTTGCCCCGGCCGCCCGGCTTTGGCATCGGACGTCCACCCGAGAGGGGCGATTAGCTCAGTTGGTAGAGCGTCTCGTTTACACCGAGAATGTCGGCGGTTCGAGCCCGTCATCGCCCACCAAATTATTGAGTAAAAACAATGATTTGGCGGGTATTGCGGGCTAGCTTGGGTTTAAGAAATTTGCTGGTGGACAGCAAGTGGTCAGCAAAACGGACCGGCGATTGAATGAGTCGCGTAGATCGCGAACTGGATTTCGCGTCCCGACGTCGCGAAGCTGCTAACCCTTTCTCGACATTTGGATAGCCGTCGGACCGCCTTCGGGAATGATTACGATGGCTGCTGGTCGATGACGTCCACAAGAATGACCGCCACCGGCTCGTTCCCGATCTTTACGACGCGATGTTCCGCGGACCAGCGCTGCGCACTCTTGTTCACCTCCATCAGCAGTGCCTGCAGCGCGGCGACTGCTTCAGCGAGGTAGTGTGGGTCGTACTTGGCGTAGACGGCAGTCATACGTTCCATACCGGCCGGTCGATGACCGAGAAGAACCGACATCTGTTCCGGCGGCACACCTCTGCGCCGCAGCTCTGTGGCCACGGTATGCCGTACCGTTTTCGGAATGTACTGGTCCGGCAGCTCCAATGCCCGTCGCATGGTCCGCCAAGCCCTGCCTCTCGATTTCGGCGGCGGCGTATTATCACGTTCGGCCAGACTCTGTTGGCGCCAGTCGTCGAGCATCTTTGCAAGTGCGGGCGCGGCGGCGACAACGGGATTCTGCTTCTTCGTTCGAGGTGCACCCTTTGGATGTGTATCTATGAGTCCGTCTTTCCACTGGACGAGTGGATCGAAAGCCAGTGCCGCCTGTGGACGGCAAGCGGTGCCGATCATGAGCCAGAGCCACCGGCCGAAGCCCTTGTCGTCGGAGTCCGACGACACCTGCGAAGCGTACCCGGCAATGGCGCCCAACTCATCGAGCGACATCGTTACGTCTCTCGGAGGCGAGCGATGTTCCTTCGCTACGCTGGGCACTTTTGGCGCGGACGGTATCCGCTCCATCTCCACGGCGTGGTTCAAGGCGGCTCGAACGTCGTCGATGTTTCGCTGAGCGCTCTCGCCCTTAACGCCCTCCGATACGAGTGGCATCTCTCGCCCCAGCCAGGGAACGGTGAAGGAGTGGGGCTTCATTCGCCAATCGATGAAGCGCCTGAAGACAGCGCGCGTGAGTTTCGAGAAGCGTACCCGCGCGCTTACCGGGTCCTGTAAAAGGAAACCGATAAATGCCCGAAGGCTTCCGGCGATTGTGGCCGGATTTCGTGTGTGTTGGCCGTGTTCCTTCCAGTACAGGAACAGGTGAGGTAGAACCTCGGCATCCTCGCCGCTCTGAAGCTTAAAGGCGCGTTTGTTCGCGACGAACGCGTCGATCGCTGCCTTGGCGGCCTCTAGGTCGCTCGTCCGAGTGCTTCTATATACGACCGATCGTCCATTACCGGACTTTGTGGCGATCTGCCAGATGCCGATGGCCTTACCGTCGCGGCGCTGGTCGAGCCAGTGTTCCCCGACGATGTATGGGCTAGTATCTCGTGCCACTTGGTAAGCTCCTCATTCTCTGCTCGGGTTACGGTATTCAGGACGTCCAGTTGCGCGAGCAACTGGAGTTCGGCGAGGGTCAGGTGAGCGCCGGTTCCGTTCTTCAGTGCGCGCCGATACTTGTTCGCTATCGTCGAGGCGGTTGCTTGACTGGACGCAGGCCCGGCTGACGCTTGCAGCGTGCCGGCCTCCTTGCTTCTCCGATCTTTCATCGATCCTGTTTCCATGCCCACACCTTCCAGACCACGCCTCGGCGGGTGCATCCTTCTAGCAACAAGGGTTGGCTTCCTCGGACCTTGTGTAAGAAAGTCCTGTCTGATATTTCGTTTTTTGGGGTTGAGCGATCTGCTCTAACCATCGACGGCAGGGCGCTATGATGCTGAAAGCGGAGAAGAGCGTATGTTCCGCGGTATCCAGCGGCACGGCAGTAGTTGATTCAAGGACCAATTTTGCCGACCGCGTAGCCGAGGCAAGATCGCGCCTCGGTCTGACAAAGAGCGAGCTAGCGTCGAAGGCTGGCTTGGCGCCCCGTACCGTGACGAGAGTCGAGGCGGGTTCTCCCCTATCGTCGGAAAGCAAGCTGGCGCTGGAGCATGCGCTGGGGCTTCTGCCGCCAACCGCCGAAGGCAGTGACGACGCAGGTCGCGACATGAGCGACGTCGCAATTGGCCGACGACTGCGCGATCTGCGTCGCGCCCGCGGATCGCTTCCTCTGACCCATCTGGGTCACGCCCGTGAGCCACTAAGTCTAGCCCGTCTGGCCTGGATGCTCGGGAATGTCACCGAAGCAACGCTCTCGCGTATCGAACGCGGCCTCTGCCGTCCCCGAGGAGGATGGCCCGACTTTATTACCGACGACTATGCGTTAGCTCTGGGGTTCGCCTGTGCGAAGGATCTTGGCGACGAAATCGGCGTCGAAACCTGAACGGCTGTGCAGAGAAAGTAACCTTCGACAGGCGGATATGCCCGTTGATGATAAGACTGTTTTACCACAGCAACCGGCGGCTTTCGCATGCCTAGGCCGCGGACCTTGACATTAGGCGTCTTAGGTTCGGCTCCGGCTAAATGCGCAATGACGCCCTGAGTGCTGCCATATAAACCATCGATGCCGACCCTGGACCAAGTGAGACGGAATATTGAGCGATGCCCAATCGCCCGCCCGCAGCGCGGTCATCTTGCGGGGCGGCGGGTACAATCCCTACGAGGCCGAGTTCATCTGGGGCTACGAAGATGCGGCGATCGGGTGGGCGCAGGCATCCTCCGACGAGGCCTTTGCCCGGATCTCATACGATGCCGGCTTCGCCGCGACTAAATGATCGCGACGGTGAAGCCGAAGCCGAAGCTTCGCCACCTGCCGTGTTACATCGAGGAGAAATGTATCAGAACTCGGTGGTCGGGCAAGATCAGCGCGAAGCCGGTCGAATACAGGTCGGACGCGAACGGCTTGCCGGTTGAGACGGCTTGGTCGAAGACATAATCCGATCCGTGCCGGAACCGGGCTAGGTCCACGTCAGCCAACACCCAGGCTGGCGGCGCACCTACCGTAATTGGTCGTGGCGCACCGTCTGCGGTTAGCGCGCGCGAAACCGCGATGAAATCGGCGTCGGAATAGCGCACCATCGCCCACAACGTCGTGTCCGATGGCCCGAGACCGCCGTCCGTGCCGATCTTGTCGACCGACCATTTCGCATCAACCGGTGAGGGTTGCAGCGTCACGAACTTGCGCAAGGTGGCGATGTCGGTCTGCGGTTCTTCGACAATGTCCGCCTTGCTTCCTGAACAGCTGATTGCACCTACCATCGCCAACGCGCCAATAACCACAGAACGCGCGAACGTGTTCACAGCCGGTTCCGCAAGCGGCGGTTATCGTCGGTATGTCGCTGCCGTGCCCACGGGACCATGGACACCGTGAACGACATCGCGGGCGGACCCGACCATGCAACACGCCGTGTGAGAGTGGCGTAGTTCATATATTGTTTCGCAAGTCCGGTTATCTCGAACACCCCATTCTCATCGTTGGGTATGCCGGTGGCGATGTCAGCGGCGCCAGGATTAAAGTTGTAGCGGTCCTCGGCGTGGATGACGAGTGTTAGCGTAAAATGCGGCGTTCCAGACTGCGCATCTGGCTTCTCCACGACATCGCCGCTGATCCAGATCGAATAGGCACCGATCGCCTTCTGCCAGTTCTCGGTCGCGGGGTAGGGAAAGCCGCCGGTCGTACTGCCGCAGCTGATCGCGCCTCCGGTGAAGCTGAAGCGGCCGCTGTCAGCTGGCACCGCGCTGCCGTGGAGAGCGTAGGCCGCGCGCGTTCGGTTCTCCGACGACCTCACGACCGGCGACATTCCCTGGCTATCCGCGAGGGCCGGGAACACGCGGATATGGTCGCCGCCCTTTATAAAACCATCGATACCGACCTCTGAGTCAGGTGAGACGGAAGCCATTGAGCATGGCGCGGAATACTGGTTCTGCCATGTCATAATCGGCACGTGCTGCGGTGCCAGTGGCGATCATCATGCTGCCGTCCGGAGCATTGGCATAGGTGATCCACTGCCGGATCGGGATACCATTCGATATCCAGTCGAGTCGAAGTTCGGGGGCTGAGCCGGGGATATCGGCTCGGCGTCGTTGGACATCGACCGGAGCAGGGAGCGTGTCGCGCATCTGTTCGGCCTGCGCGTCGGCAAAGGCTTCAAGCCGCGTCGCGGGATCGGCGGGCAAATCGCCGGGCGCGACCTCACGCGTCACAACGAAGCTCGGTGCGACGCCCAGCGTGCCCGGGCCAGCCGATAGGACGAGCATTGACTTGTCCTGCCATCCCTCCGGGCAGTCGATGGTCATACCTTGCACGCGGGTCATCGGCGCGCGTCCACAGGCGGCCACTTGCCCGCCTTGTCGAGCGCGAGCACGGTATCTGCGTCGGGCGGCGGGAACGGATATCCGCGTGCCTTGAGCTTCTCGATCACACGCAACCGTGCCTTGTCCTCGTCCGACCCGCGCAGGATGCGGCTGGTGATCGTGCGCTGTGCGGAGGTGATCCCGAACTCGTCATGCGCCCAGACATCCGCGCCATGATCGATCAGGATCTCTACTACCGGCCATTGATCCGTGTCCGAGGCGGCTATCATCGGAGTAGCTTGGTTTTCCGGGGCACGTTCGTTGAGGCCGATGCCTTTGGCGGCAAGCTCGCGGACTTTTTCGGTTCTGGAATTCATGACGGCACCCAGCACGGGAACGTCGGGATAGTTGCTCACTTTGCGTTCCTCTTGATTGCAGCCGGTAGCGGCTAGACAGAGGGTGAGCATCAGGACTGGAGCGCGCATCGGCCGCATCCACTTTCTGCGAGGGACTGTTCGATCTCGCACCTTCCCTGGCTCAGCGGCGCCTCGACATTGTCCATCAGATGCAGGACCGCATCGTTCAGCGTCACATCAGCGCCAATTCACAGCGAGCACAGCGGTCGCCATGCCGCCGAAACCTTCCCCCGCGGGTCGCTGGCCGCATTTCTCAAGCTCGGCAGTTCGAGGGACCAGGTCGGTGTTGCCACGGCATCGGGTGCAAGGGGCAGCGTATTCAATCCGTGCAATGGTTTGCCTTTCAGGGGCGGTCCCGGCTGAGGGTGAAAATGACACCCTAAGTGCTGCTATATAAAACCATTGATACCGATCCCCAGATCAGGTGAGACGGAAGCTATTGAGCATGGCGCGGAATACTGGCTCTGCCATGTCATAATCGGCACGTGCGGCGGTGCCAGTGGCGATCATCATGCTGCCGTCCGGAGCATTGGCATAGGTGATCCACTGCCGGATCGGGATACCATTCGATATCCAGTCGAGGCGAAGTTCGGGGGCTGAGCCGGGGATATCGGCTCGGCGTCGTTGGACATCGACCGGAGCAGGGAGCGTGTCGCGCATCTGTTCGGCCTGCCCGTCGGCAAAGGCTTCAAGCCGCGTCGCGGGATCGGCGGGCAGGTCGCCGGGCGCGACCTCACGCGTCACAACGAAGCTGGGCGCGATGCCCAGCGTGCCCGGGCCAGCCAATAGGACGAGCATTGACTTATCCTGCCATCCCTCCGGGCAGTCGATAGTCATACCTTGCACGCGGGTCACCGGCGCGCGTCCACAGGCGGCCACTTGCCCGCCTTGTCGAGCGCGAGAATTTCATCACGGCCGGGCGGCGGGAACGGATATCCGCGTGTCTTGAGCTTCTCGATCACACGCAACCGTGCCTTGTCCTCGTCCGACCCGCGCAGGATGCGGCTGGTGATCGTGCGCTGGGCGGTAGTGATCCCGAACTCGTCATGCGCCCATATATCTGCGCCATGATCGATCAGGATTTCCACCACCGGCCATTGATCTGTGTCCGAGGCGGCTATCATCGGAGTAGCTTGGTTTTCCGGGGCACGTTCGTTGAGGCCGATGCCTTTGGCTGCAAGCTCGCGGACTTTCTCGGTTCTGGAATTCATCACGGCACCCAGCATGGGCACATCGGGATAGTTGCTCACTTTGGGTTCCTTCCGGTTGCAACCGGTAGCGATAAGGCACAGGGCTAGCATCAGAGCGGCAGTACGCATCATCCGCATCCGTTCTTCGCGAGGGACTTTTCTATCTCTCGCCTCTGCTGGCTAAGCGACGCATCGACGTTGTCCATCATGTGTAATAACACATCGTTCAGCGCCACGTCGGCGCCGATCCATTGCGAGCGCAGCGGTCGCCATGCCGCCCAAACTTTCCACCGCGGGTCGCTGGCCGCACTTCTCAAGCTCGGCGGTTCAAGGGGCCAGGTCCGTGTTGCCGCGGCATCAGGCGCAAGGGGCAGCTTATTCAATCCGTGCAACGGTTCGCCTTTCACATAAATCGCATCGATGTTGCTGGCTACCGGATGAGGCACGGTCTTCGCGTTCAAGCCGGCTGCATTGAAGGTCGTCGCGGGTAATCCAGATGCCCTTGCCCCGGCAGATGCCATTCCGCCGCCCAGCGAATGACCGGTCAGGTGTGCGTTCTTGCCAGTAGGCGATTCCGCAACACGGGATGCGATCTGCTGCGCCTGATCATAATAGAATGTCCGGTTTCCCAAACCTTGACCGAGGTTCGTTTTCCAGTCCTCGCCGCTCGTTGTGCCCTTATAGGCTACGAGCGGCGCACCGGTTCGATCATCGATGAAGACGGCAGCGCGAAAGTCGGTCGGCTGCTTTGTCTCCGGATTTATCGGATGCTCCAGCATGTCGGGCTTTAAACCCAGCTTGCGCAAATCCTCCGTCGTGGCGTTACGATAGCCCTCTGGTGGCTTGCGGGTCTCCGGCGGATCATACGCTGCACTCGCAGCTTGAGCATCGATTCGAAAGCGCTCGAACGTTGCCTCTTCGCCACGAAGGGCGGCGCATACCGGCGACTGGCGCGGCCCACCGATGAACACGTTGCGTGACCCGGTTAGGATCACCGCTCCACAGTCCATTGTCTCCGAGACGCGGGCAGCAGGCTTTCCGTTGATAAGGACCGTGGACGATCCGGTCGCGACCCGACGCGGGCTGCCGGTATCCTTGTGGCAGTCGCCGCTCGCCAGCTCGACGATCGCAGCGGGCAGGGCGTTGATGACCACGTTGATCGAGCCTGCCGTTAGTATGCCCGTCGCAGGTCCCATCAGTTGTTTGCCGATTGCCGCTCCGGCGAATGCGGCAGTGCCGCCTGTGGCTAACGCTGCTCCGACCGCGATCGCGCCAAGGCCACCGGTCGCGATCACGCCTGCCGCGAGCAACGCGCCCACTGCGATCCCGACGGCAAGGCCTTCCAGCTTCGCATCGTGGCCGAACGGGTCGGTGACGCGTGCGGCAGGATGATCGCTCATGCGGTCGCTCCTTCCCGATTGGCCCGCGGCGAGCGGTTGGCCTTCATGCCTGACGCAGTTTCCCGAACCACCTCGACCACGTCATAGCTGCCACGCTCGGTCCAGACGCGGGCGTATATGGCGGCGCGTTGTTCCAATTGAACCTTCCTGAAATCGGGCATCGAAAACCCGTGATCTGCGTGTGGTCAGTGTTGTCCAAAACAGACTTCTGTTCAACCGGAACACTCGCTGATGCCGAGATGCCGTATTCTGGGCGTCCGGCAGCGGTTAGCGTTGATCGATCTGCCAACCGACGAGGCGTCGCGGCTGCGGTATTGCATCCTGACGGACGACCTGATCCATATCGACCGGCGACGTCGGCCGGAAAACCGGATCGGTTTCGCACACCTACTCGGCGCCTTGCCTCACGTTTCGATCCGGTGCCTGTACGGGGCTGGACCGGTTCGGTATCGTTCAAGCCAGCGGCGAGAAGCGGTGGCGGCGGAAGTGGTGTACGGCATCTTTGACGCCGACGGGGGATCGTCATCGCGGCATTCTGGCTCTGCGATGACAGGACGCTTGCGTATTCGGCCATGTTTCCCTAACCGCAGCGCTGTCGGGGAGTGGCGCAGGCTGGTAGCGCACCTGGTTTGGGACCAGGGGGTCGCAGGTTCGAATCCTGTCTCCCCGACCATCATTCGCTAAGGGATTGATTCCTCGTCGCCAACATGTCGATCGGGAATTGCTGTGCCCATGGCAGCGCCGCGGCCGCTCTCTCCGACCACGGCGACGGGTCGTTGTCGCGATGCCAGGATAGATATTCGACCGGGTTCGTTTCCCAAATGGGCGCCACGTTTTGCAGGAGGTTGTCGCTGTTGATGGCGAAGGTCATGTCGCCCTCGTCGCGGCCCGACGCCAGTATCCGCTTCGCCTCGTCTTCGCTGATGGGCGTATTGCTCCACACTGACTGGTGCGCGCCGTCATCGCCTTGCCGGAACAGCGATCCGCCTTCCCGGAATAGAAAAGACCCGTGGAAGGTGCCGAGATAGCGCACCGTCATTCGTGCGGCGCCTTGTCACCGGTTTGAAGCGCCGCCAGCGCGGCGGCCGCCCGTTCCGACCAGGGCGACGGATCATTGTTGCGGTGCCACATGAGATATTCCACAAAGTTTGTATCCCAGAAAGGATAGTCGACGACCGGTGGGATGTTGGCGTCGTTCAGCCCGAAGACCATGTCACCTTCGACCCGTTCCACGCTCATGATCTCCTGCGCGACCTTCTTCGTGATGCGGAATTCGCGCCATTTTGGCCCCAGCGCTCCGTCGTCGCTCTGTTGGAACCACGCGCTATCCCGGCGCAGCAGCAGTGCGCCGTGCCACGTGCCGAGATATTCCACTATGCTACGGCGGCCGTTGCTCGGCCGTTGCTCGTCAGTCGGGATCGCCATCTTCTAGCTTCTGCAACGCCTGCGCTGCCAGATCCGAAAAGGGCAGCGGATCATGGTCGCGGTGCCAGGTAAGATACTCGATCGAATGCGTCTCCCACACCGGTTTCACGCCGGGGGGGACGTTCCGGCTCGTCGTCTGCAGCGCCATGTCATACTGGTCGCGGCCGCGTGAGCGGATCTTGTCGGCCTCGGCGGGCGTGATCGACTGTTCGCGCCAGGTTTCCTGAAAGCCGTAATCGTTGAACTGCTTGTACAGCTGCCCGTCGCGCTCGAACAGGAACTTGCCCCGCCACGCCCCAAGATAGCGGACGGTCATCCGCGCGCCGGCTCGCCATACGGCGCCACTACCCTTGTCAGGTCTCTGCGATCCTCAATCCCGAAAACTATCCTGCTCCAGGTAATGGAGGCTCGCGGCGGCGATATCGTCGACGCTGGTCCGCGATGCTTCGCGCTCAGTCGCGATGACGGCGCGGAACGTGGGTATCTCGAGAAAGTTGGCATGCGTATCAAGCAGTTCGTCCTCTTCCTCCTCGTTATCGGCGACGATGAACGTCGCATCGGCAAGGCTGGCGGCATTGTCGAGGCTATCCCTGCTCTTGAGCAGGATCCAACCCTCAGCTTCCCTGTCGCTATACTGATCGATCAGCGGGGCAAGTCCATCATAGGTCTTCATACCGTCACCTCATACCCTGCAGAGCGTTCCGCCGAACCACTTGGCGTGCCCGCCCTTTCCGTCGGGAGAATAGATCTTGTGATAGCCATTGTCGTTGGCCCGATCAGTAAGCTGCAAGGACCCCGGCCTATCACCGTTGTGTCAGGTCATGTCCGACGGGGAGCGTCCGCTGAAGCGAGCGTTCCAGTTCGGTTGGACATGCTCCACGACGTTCGGATATTTGGTATGCATCGTGCATCGGAACTCGAGGTTGCTCTGCAGGCAAATATAGTCGGATTCGTTAGCTCGGCAGAAATGCTCCGCTTAGGTCATCTTAGATTCACTTCGCGCGAGACTATGGTCGTGGAAGACATGGTATTTGCCGAGATCACGGGTCCCTCGCCCTAGTACAGGGTTAGTTCATCCGCAACTTGTTGGGTCGGGCCCATAGGTGTGGGGTGGTTCCTCCTCCAGTCCGATCGGATCAGGCGCGGTGTAGCGGGCACAGGGGGATTATGATAGCGATGGTGGTTGTAGACGAGGCTGGTCAGCCATCCTCATACTGCCGAGGGGAACCGCAGCGGGTTCGCGATGTCCGCCTCCGCCGGAAGGACGACCGCCCCCCCAAGGCGGACAGGTCCGCGCAGCAGGTGACGAGGCCGTTGTCGTTGATCAGTTACTGCGGGGTGCCGAGCCGGTTCAGTTGGTAGTGTGCAGCATCCGGGCGCATCGCCGCGCTCGCGCTGGGCGACCGCTAGCGGACGGAAGCTGCCGGGCTCGTACAGGTATCTGCCGATAACGCTGCGCGGCTCGCCGTGGCTAGGCCGTCACAGCAGTAAACGCTCCGTGCTTCAGCTAAGGCCCTTCTCCTGATCGTAGCGCCGTAGCATGCGGTGCACGAGCCAGCTGCGCGTATGTTGGACCTCTTTTACACTTGGATATCGATGAATGCCGCTTGCCGGGCGTAACAGTCCGTCCGTAAGGCCTAGCTGATCTAGGGAGATACCTTATGCGCGTTCTCGTTACCGGCGCAGCCGGGTTTATTGGCTTTCACGTCAGTCGCTACCTACTGGATCGCGGTGATAATGTACTCGGCATAGATAGCCTGAATGCATATTACGATGTTACGCTGAAGCATGCACGACTGGCCGAGCTGGGCAAGCTTGGCAGTGAGTTCAGTTTCAAGCAGGTTGATTTCTCCGATCACCTTGCGCTCGATGCAGCGCTTGATGGAGAGCACTTCGACAGCATCGTCCATCTGGGCGCGCAGGCCGGCGTTCGCTATTCCATCCAGAACCCACGCGCCTACCTTCAGGCCAACCTTGCCGGTCATCTCAACGTGATCGAGATCGGACGGAATCGGCAGGTCGCGCACCTTGTCTATGCGTCCTCCTCCTCGGTCTATGGCGGCAACGAGACGCTACCCTTCCGCGTAGAAGATCGCGTCGATCAGCCTCTGTCGCTGTACGCTGCCACCAAGAAGGCCGACGAACTGATGAGCGAGACCTACGCGCATCTTTACCGCCTGCCACAGACTGGCCTACGATTCTTCACCGTCTATGGCCCTTGGGGGCGGCCCGATATGGCAATGTGGCTGTTTACCAAGGCGATTCTCGACGGCCAACCGATAGAGGTTTTTGGCGAGGGGCAGATGCGGCGTGACTTCACGTATATCGACGACATCGTTGCTGGTGTCATCGCGTGCCTGGACAATCCACCCGCCGACGACGGCGTTGTTAAGGCTGGCGGCAGTATCAGCCCGCACCGAATCTATAATATTGGCAATAGTCGCTCCGAAGAGCTCGGTGAAATGATATCTGTGATAGAGCATGCTTGCGGCCATGCTGCAAATCGTCGCCTATTACCAATGCAGCCGGGTGATGTACGGGAAACCTTCGCAGACATTGCGCCGATCCAGTATGACTTAGGTTTCGAGCCGCGAACAACCATGTCAGAAGGCGTGCCACGTTTCGTCAAATGGTATCGGAGCTACTATAACAAGTAATCGGCATAGTGAGGCAAATTAATATAAAACAGAGTAGGGAAGGCAAATAATTGCAGAACGCTATTGGTATAATTGTGTAAACGAGATGATGGTGACTATCGTGGGACTGATTAATATGGATGCAAGGACATTAAGCTGATCCAGTCAGTGATCCATCTACCTCGTAACAAAGCGCAGTATCAACTACGGCGCTACGCATCTTGGATTGGAAAGCTCTAGGCACCCCACTTAAAGCTTTTTCCCCTGGAACTGGTCTTTTCCAGATTGTATGTAGGGCGGCGGAATTGCTTTTTATCAATCGTCAGTACCTATTTAAGTTGTGTAAAATAGCGACGCTTGAGTGGTTCGTAGGCTAAAAATAGACGTTGCGGATAGACTAATTTGAAGCACCGCAATGTTTGAACTAATCGATATTGTTACATCCGTCGCTCCATTGTCGATTGCTACGCGTTCTATTCTGAAAACGCTAGCTCTACAACAGTGGGCGGATCGCCGCCAACAACGTCATAAGCGCGTAGCGAGAATCTGGTGGGTATCGATAAAATAAATTGATACCAAGGCTTCACTGCAGGTCTTTAATCATAAGGATGTTATCACGCGCCGTGAACTGCGTTCAAAATGGCACGACCATAGTTCGTTTTCTTAAAACGCTCGCCAGCTTCGCGCGCTTGATCGGCGGTGATGAAGCCCTGGTAAAATGCGATTTCTTCCAAGCACGCGACCTGGATGCCCTGCCGATGTTGGATCGTCCGGACGAATTCACTGGCCTCGAGCAGGCTGTCGTGCGTGCCGGTATCGAGCCAGGCGTAACCGCGGCCCATCTGTTCGACGAACAGGTCGCCAGCGTCCATGTAGAGCCGGTTGAGATCGGTGATCTCGAGCTCGCCGCGGGCCGACGGCTTGAGGTCGCGGGCGAGTTGCACGACGCGGTTGTCGTAGAAATACAAACCGGTGACCGCGTGGTTCGACTTGGGGACGTCGGGCTTTTCCTCGAGGCTGATCGCCTTGCCGCCTTCGCCGAACTCGACCACGCCGTAGCGCTCGGGGTCCTCGACGCGGTAGGAGAACACCGTCGCGCCGCTCTTGCGCTCGACCGCGCTCGCCAGCAGGTCGGTGAGGTGCGCGCCGAAGAAGATGTTGTCGCCGAGCACTAGCGCGACATTGTCGCCGCCGATGAAGTCCGCGCCGATCGTGAACGCCTGGGCGAGACCCTCGGGCTTGGGCTGTTCGGCATATGCGATCGTCAGGCCGAGCGCCGAGCCATCACCGAACAGGTTCTTGTAATTGCCGATATATTCGGGGCTCGAGATGATCAGGATGTCGCGGATGCCGGCAAGCATCAGCACCGACAGCGGGTAATAGATCATCGGCTTGTCGTAGACCGGCAGCAGCTGCTTGTTGACCGCCAGCGTTGCCGGATGGAGGCGCGTGCCCGAACCGCCTGCGAGAATGATGCCCTTCACGCGCGTGTCTCCTTGTTGGGTGCCCCGAGCAGTTCGTCGAGGATATTGCCGAGCGCAGTCTGCCACGCTGGCGGATGGATGCCGTAGTCGCGGGTGATCGCGTCATGGCTGAGCAGCGAATTGGCAGGCCGCGTCGCTGGCGTCGGGTATTCGGCGGTCGTGATGCCATGCACCTCGGCACTGGCCCCGCCACGTGCGGAGCTCTGCGCGAAGATCTCGCGGGCGAAGCCTGCCCAGGTCACCGCGCCGGCATTGCTGAAATGATAAGTGCCGGTCGGCGCCGCGGAATCCTCGACGAGGCGCATCGTGATCGTGGC
>NZ_JAPZPQ010000007.1:0-187030 GCF_040407505.1 Sphingomonas faeni
CCCCCCGCTCTGCCCCCTCTCGCGCCGCCCCCTGTGGGTGTTGTCGGGGGTGTTGGGGGGGGGCCCCCCCCCCCCCGCCCCCCGCCCCCCCCCGGGGGGGGGGGGGGGGGGGGGGGGCCCCCCCCCGCCAAGCAGCGCGGCGCCTGGAACAGCCCCTCACCCCGACCCTCTCCCCGGAGGGGAGAGGGAGCTTGTTGCGCACGGTCACGCCCCTCACGCCAACGTCAGCCCGCTAGTCCGCAACGGCTCGGCCCCCTGCAGGAAATACCGCCGCGCCAGCGCATCCGACACCGCGCCGAGACGCCGCTCGATATCCCCCAGCGTCTCCGCATCCAGCTCCGCCGCGGTCGCGGTCATCACGATCGCCAGCAACCCGGTCGCCTGCGCCTGCTGCGGCTCCGCCATCTCGTCGTCGCTGAGCACCGGCAACTCCGCCAGCCGCGCCGCAATCCGCTCCGCCGAAAACGCCAACGACCGAGGATTGCCCGGATCGAGCGCCACCAGATCCATCACCGGTACGCGCGCGATCCCGGTCGGATAGCGCTGCCGGTAACTGATCTGGCTGTCCGCCAGGTCGAGCAGCACCGACAGGTCGTCCGGCGACGCCCCCGGCATCCCGAACAACCGGATCGCCCGCGCCATCGCCATCGCCCGCTCGATCCGCCGCCCGAGATCGTGGAAGCGCCATGCCGCGGTCCGTCCCATATGCTCCGCCGACAGCCCCGCGATCGCCGCATACCGCCGTTGCAGCGACCCCGCCCGCTCCAGCATTCCGCGATGCGTAGGGAAGGGCGCCTCGAGCAACCGCACCATGTCCGCCGACAACCGGTCGCGCGAGCCCTCCCCGATCTCTCTCGCGTGCCGATTGAGCGTGAGGATCGACTGCCAACGCTCGTCCTCCATCGCGGTGCGGGCGAGCGCGGTCAGGTCGGCGCGGCGCAGCGACGGCGGGTGCGGCGCGCTGCCCGCTCCGACGATCAGCCCGACCAGCTTGCCGACCGTGGTGGGGGACAACACCGCCCCCCCGTCGACGTCGATCGAATTGCCGAGCATCACGCGGATCGCGCCGAGCAGCGCTTCGCCGCGCTCCAGATAGCGCCCGAGCCAGTAGAAATTGTCCGCTACCCGGCTCGGCAGCGTCCCCGGATTGCGCCGCACCTGGAGCGAGTCCGCGGCGGTCAGCAACGACACGGGCGCGACCGGCTCGGCACCATAGATGCAGACGTCGGCGGACCAGATGCCTTCGCCCATCACCGCCGCCCGCGCGTCGGGATGCTCGCCGATCCGCGCGAACCCACCGGGGAGGACGGTCCACTCGCCGTCGCCGTTACGCGCTGCGAACACGCGCAAGGTGAAGGGGCGGGGGACCAGCGCATCGCCGACCACGACCGGCATCGTCGAGAGCTGGACCAGTTCCTGCCCGACATAATCTTGCGGCCTGTTCGCCATATCGGCGAGCAGACGCGTCCGGTCCTCGCCGGTGATGTCGGCCCCCGTAACCGGGCCGCCTGTCATACCGAGAGGCCGCGAGTGGAACGCAGGACCGATCAGCAGGCGATCGAAATTCGCCTCGACCTGCGCGCGCGCGCCGTCCTGCCCACACCACCACGTGGCGATGTTGGGGAGCAGCAGGTCTTGCCCGAGCAGCGACTTCGCGAGCTGCGGCAGGAACGCCGAGAACGCCGGCGCCTCCAGCACGGCCGAGCCCGGCGCGTTCGACAGCACGACGTTGCCGGCCGCGTACGCGTCGATCAGCCCGGGCACGCCGATCTGCGAATGCGTGTCGAACGCCAGCGGATCGAGCAGCCGCGGGTCGAGCCGCCGCCACAGCGCATCGATCCGCTTGAGCCCACCGATGGTGCGGACATACACCTTGTCCTCGAGCGCGGCGAGATCGGCGCCCTCGACGAGCAACAGCCCGAGATAGCGCGCGAGATGCGCCTGTTCGGGATAGCTCGGGTTGAACCGACCGGGCGTGAGCAGCCCGATCCGCGGGTCGGTCCGCTTGCACATCGCCGCGATCCCGGCGCGGAAGGCGGCGAAGAACGGTGCGTGCCGCTGGACGTTGAGCCGATCCTGCAACCCGCCGAGCGTCCGGCTGACCGCGATGCGGTTCTCCAGCGCATAGCCGGCGCCGGCGGGCGCGCGCAGGTGATCGGCGAGGACGCGCCACTCACCGGTCGGCCCTCGCCCGAGGTCGATCGCGATGAAATCGAGATGCCGGCCACCCGGCGGGTCGAGCCCGACCATCGGCCGCAGAAAGAACGGACTGCCGGTGACGAGCGCGGCGGGGATGTGCCCGTCGGCAACCAGCTTTCCCTCGCCGTAGAGGTCGGCGATCACCGTCTCCATCAGCGTCGCGCGCTGGATCACGCCGCGCTCGATGCCGGCCCATTCGCCGGCTTCGATCAGCAAGGGTACGGGCGAGACGGGCCAGGGGCGCTCGTCGGGTTCGTCGGCGATGCGGAAGCCGGTGCCGATGTCGACCGCATGCCGCTGGACGCGTTCGCGGATATGGCCGAGGTCGTCCGAGGCGACCGTCGCCAGCTCGGCGAACATCGCCGCCCAGGCGGGGTCGGCGTCTTCGCAGAGCACGTCCGCGCTGGTGCTGCGCGCGCAATAGTCGGCGATCCAGCGCTCGGCATGGATCATCGCGTCGAAAAGGGGCGCGGTGTGCGTCGCCGTGTCCGCCGTGTTCAATGCCTCAAGCCCCCGAATACAGGCGGCGGTGTTTCACCTTTCGACGCGGCGGTGCAACATAAATTGTCGCGGGGGCCGCGCGTTAGTCCCGTTCCCTCGCGAACGCGGGGGCCCAGGAATCCCAGACGCGGCGCCCCATTACCCTGGACCCCCGCGTTCGTCAGGGAACAGCAAGGGGGCGAGCTGTCGCCTCCACAAAACGCCACCCCGGCGGAGGCCGGGGCCCAATTGGGGGACGGCGATAATGAAGGGCATCGCGCCGTTACGACCACCTTTCCAGTTGGGCCCCGGCCTCCGCCGGGGTGGTGCTGGTGGAGGGGGCCGCTCAAAGATCCGGCAGTACTTGATCCGCCACACCCCAACCCGCCAGCGCCCGCGACCCAGCCCGCGCGATCAACTCAGCCCCATCCTTCACACCCCACCGCGCCGCCGTCTCGATATCCCGCAACTCGGTCCACGACACCGGTGCCGCCACCGGCGCCCCCGCCCGAGCCCGCGCCGAATACGGCATCACCGCGGTCGCCCCGCGCTGGTTCCGCAGCCAGTCGATGAAGATCCGCCCCTTGCGTTTCGCCTTCGCCATCGTCGCGACGAATCGCTCGGGATCCGCCCCCGCCATCGCCCGAGCGAACCGATCCGCGAAGTCCTTCACCGCCGGCCATTCGGCCTGCGGGGTCAGCGGCACGACCACGTGCACGCCCTTGCCCCCCGACAGCATCGGGAAGCTGACCAGCCCGAGTTCGGCGAGCTGGTTCTTCAAATGCTCGGCTGCCTTCTTGGTGTCGCCGAAGTCGAGCCCCTCGTCCGGGTCGAGATCGAATATCAGTCGGTCCGGCTTCTCCAAAGTCGCGTTCGACGAGCCCCAGCCGTGGAACTCGATCGTCCCCATCTGCACGCACGCGACCAGCCCGTCTGCGTCGTCGACATAGAGATAGTCCTCAGTCGAGCCGTCCTTCTCGCGTATCGGAACCTGATGCACGGCGTCGCCGAAGCTCCCCGCGTCGTGTTTCTGGAAGAAGCACGCGCGGGAGCGGCCTTGGGGGCAGCGGACGAGGCTGATCGGGCGGTTGCCCGCGACCGGCAGCATGATCCCCGAGACCGCGACGTAATAGTCCGCGAGATCGCCCTTCGTGACGTCCGACTTGTCGAAGATCACGCGGTCCCGGCTGCTGACCTTTATACTGGTCGCGGGCGCCGCGGCTTCCTCCACATCGGGCAGTGGCGCGGGTGTCTCGGCAACGACGTCCTTCTCCGCCTTGTCCTCGCGCAGGCCGATGAAGCTCGAATGGCGGAGCACGCCATCGGGCGTGACCTCGGCAAACGCGACCTCCGCGACCAGTTTCGGCGTGACCCATTTCGCGCCGCGGACCGCTGCCTTCGGGGCCTCGACCGTCGGTGTCTTGCGATCGAGCGCGTCGAGCTTGTCGCGGATTTCGTCCATCAGCGCCTGGTCGAAACCGGTGCCGACTTTCCCGGCGTACCGATAGCCCTTGCCCTCGCGAACGCCGAGCAGCAGCGACTTGAACCCCCGCTTCTTGTCGGAGGGGAGCCAGCCGACGATCACGAATTCCTGGCGGTGCGTGCATTTGACCTTGAGCCACGCCTTGGTCCGCTTGCCGGCATAGGGCGCGTCGGCGCGTTTCGAGACGATGCCTTCGAGGCCCTCGCGGCACATCGTCTCGAACAGTTGTTCGCCCGCGCCGCTGACGTGGTCGGAATAGCGGAGGCGGTCTTCATCTTCGGGGATCAGCGGTTGCAGTCGCGCCTTGCGGTCGAGGTTGGAGAGGCCGGTCAGGTCTTCGCCGTCGAGCGCGAGCAGGTCGAACGCGAACAACGTCATGTCGCCGCCCAAGGAAATCGCGTCCTTCAGCGTCGAGAAATCGGGATGGCCGTTCTTGAACGCGACGATCTCGCCGTCGATCAGCGCGGATTTTACGGGGAGTTTGGCGGCGGCGGCGGCGATCGCGGCGAACTTGCCGGTCCAGTCGAGGCCGGTGCGGGTGAAGACCTTCGCCTTGCCGTTGGCGACGGAGAGTAGCGCGCGATAGCCGTCGTATTTTACCTCGTGAAGCCAGGCGGAGCCGGTGGGGACGGCGTCGACCAGGGTGCAGAGTTGCAGGTCCTGAAATTCCTGCCCGGCACGGGGAGGGGGACCGCCGCGACCTTTTGCGGGGGTGGAGGGGGGCTTGGCGCTGGCGACACCTTTACGGCTGGCGGTACTCTTGCGGCCCGCCCCCTCCACCAGCTTCGCTGGTCCCCCTCCCCGTGCCGGGGAGGATTTGCCTTCCTCGATTTCGACCATCGTGCGGCCGGTAGAGACGCTGGTCAGCGCTTCTTCCACCAGCGTGTCGGTACCGCCGGCCGCGGCATCGTCGATCTTCCTGAGCAGCCAGTTCTCGCGCTTTTCCTTGGCGCGGGGCTTCAAGCGGATCAGCAGCCATTCGCCCTTCATCCGTTCGCCATCGAGGACGAAGTGGAGGTGGCCCTTGTCGAGGTCCTTGGCCGACTTGCCCTTGATCGGCGACCAGGTGCCGCGGTCCCACAGCATCACCGTGCCGCCGCCATATTCGCCGGCGGGGATCGTGCCTTCGAAGGTGGCGTAGCTTAGCGGGTGGTCCTCGGTGCGGACCGCGAGGCGCTTTTCGTTGGGGTCGAGGCTGGGGCCGCGGGTGACCGCCCAGCTTTTGAGGACGCCGTCGATTTCGAGACGGAAGTCCCAATGGAGGCGGGTCGCGTCGTGCTTCTGGACCATGAACGAATTGCCGTTGCCGGGGACTAGCGTGCCGGCAGGTTCGGCGGTCTTGGTGAAGTTCCGCTTGGAATTGTAGAGGGCGAGGGGGTCTGGGGGCGTGACCATCAATAGCGTCCCGTCTTCGTCATCCCGGCGAAAGCCGGGACCTCGCGCGGCGAGGGGCTGAGCTGCAATGGGGAGATCCCAGCTTGCGCTGGGATGACGGGGGAGGGGGTGGTCGCCCCTATAAGCTTGTTCTCCCGCGAAGGCGGGAGCCCAGACTGGGTCCCCGCCTTCGCGGGGAAACAAGGAAAAGCGTTACGCACGTTTCTTCGCGGGAGCTTTGGCAGCGGTTTTTGCCGGCGGCCGCTTGGCAGGGGCCTTCTTGGCCGGCGCCTTCTCCGCACTCCCGCTCTTCTCCATCGACTTCTTCAACGCAGCCATCAGGTCGACCACGTTAGAGCCGGTCTTCCCGCCGGTGTCCTTGTCCTCGATGATCTTCTTCCCGTTCGACTTGCGCTTGCGCTCGATCAGGTCCTTCAGCGCATCGACATAGCGATCATGGAACTCCTGCGGGTGGAAATCCCCACTCCGTTTCCCGATCAGCGCCTCGGCCAGCTCCAGCAATTCCTCCGAAGGCTTGTCGTCCGGAATCTCGCGGAAATAGCCCTGCGCCTTGTGCACCTCGTCGGCGTACCGAAGCGTCTCCAGCACCATTCCGCGCCCGCACGGCTTCAGGCTCACGACATATTCGCGGCCGCGCATCGCGAGTTGGCCGAGCCCGACCTTCTTCGTCCGCTTCAACGCCTCGCGCAGCACGATGAACGCCTCCTCCGCGAGATCATCCGCGGGCACCACGAAATACGGCTTTTCGTAATAGAGCACGTCGATCTCGCTCGCATCGACGAACTGCGTCAGCTCCAGCGTCTTCTTCGACTCGAGCTTCACCGCATCGATCTCGTCCTGCTCCAGCAGGACGTATTCGCCTTTCGAGACCTCATAGCCCTTCATGATCTCGTCGGCATCGACCGGGCCGACGCCAGTGACGACCTTGTCGTAATGAATCGGCTGGCCCGATGGCTCGTGAATCTGCTTGAACGACACCGCCGCACCGGACTTGGTCGCGGAATAGATCTCGACCGGGATCGAGACGAGGGCCAGCCGGATCTGCCCCTGCCAATATGCGCGCGCTGCCACCCTGGATGTTCCTTCGTTGCGGAAACGATTCGATTACCTGGGTCAATCATCGGCACGGTAGAGTCGTTCCAAAGTTTCGTTCCGCGCCAAATCCCGCTATGGCGCGCGGCATGTCAGACGATCCCTTCACGCTGTTCGATAGCTGGTACGCCGAGGCCAAGCAGTCCGAGCCGAACGACCCGAACGCGGTCGCGCTCGCGACGGCCGATGCCGAGGGGCGGCCGTCGGTGCGCATGGTGCTGTTGAAGGGTCATGGGCCGGACGGCTTCGTGATCTACACCAATCGCGAAAGCCGCAAGGCAGGCGAGCTCGCCGCCAATCCGCAGGGTGCGCTGCTGTTCCACTGGAAGTCGCTGCGCCGTCAGATCCGCATCGAGGGTCCGGTATCATGGGCGACGGACGAAGAGTCCGACGCCTATTTCGCCTCGCGTGGTCGTGATTCGCAGCTTGGCGCCTGGGCGTCGGAGCAGTCCCGGCCGCTCGACAGCCGCGAGACGTTCGAGCAGCGCTTTGCCGAAATGACCGCGAAGTTCGACGGGCAGGACGTGCCAAGGCCGCCGCATTGGGGTGGCTACCGTGTCACGCCGACGCGGATCGAGTTCTGGCAGGACCGTGCGCATCGGCTCCACGAACGGCGGCTGTTCGTTCGCGATGACGGCAACTGGAGCGAAGGGCTGTTGTTCCCATGACTCTGGACGAACGGCGCAGGGTCATACCCCTGGCAACCCGCGCGGCGCTCGCCAGCGTCGCGATGGCGTGTTTCCTGCTGCTGCTGAAGGGCTTTGCGGCATGGTCGACGGGCTCGGTGGCGATGCTCGGCTCGCTCGCCGATACCGCGCTCGACCTGCTCGCGTCGCTGGTCACGTTGTACGGCGTGCGGCTGGCGGCCACGCCGGCGGATCACGATCACCGCTTCGGCCACGGCAAGGCGGAGGCGCTCGCCGCACTGTTCCAGGTCATGCTGATCACCGCGTCTGCGGTCGGCATCGCATGGCGTGCGATCCTCGCATTCGGCGATCCGCAGCCTACCACCGGCGCCGATTTCGGCATCGGCGTGTCGGTGATCGCGATCGTCGCGACGGTGTTCCTGCTGGCCTATCAGCGCAAGATCATCCGCCAGACGGGCTCGGTCGCGATCCTGGCGGACAACGTGCACTACCAGTCGGACGTACTGCTCAACGGCTCGGTGATCGTCGCGCTGGTGCTCGATCAATATGTCGGGTGGAGCGGCGCGGATCCGATCTTCGGCATCGTCATCGCGCTGTGGCTTGCATGGGGCGCATTCCAGGCGTCGTCGAACGCGATCGACCAGCTGATGGACAAGGAATGGCCGGAGGATTTCCGCGCGCAATTCCTCGACGTCGCCGCGCGCCAGCCTGGCATTCGCGGCATTCACGATTTCCGCACGCGCCGTTCGGGGAGCCATGATTTCGCGCAGTTCCACATGGAGGTCGCGCGCGACCTGACCGTGGCGCACGCGCACGACATCGTCGAGGCGGTCGAGCGCAACCTGCGCACCGCGTTCCCCAAGGTCGAAGTGCTGATCCATCTCGATCCCGAGGGGCATGTCGACACCGACAATCCGCTGGTCGAGGCGGACGTGACGCCGCATTGGTTCGGCAAGCGGGTATAGTCCGCTCGAGATTCGGCAAACGCGTTTGAGGATTCAGCCATGAGAATACCGTTTGCGCAGATCGATGCGTTTTCCGACACGCCGTTCGGCGGCAACCAGGCGGCGGTGATGCCGCTGTCGGCTTGGCTCGACGACGACGTGCTGCTGAACATCGCGCAGGAGAACAACCTGAGCGAGACCGCGTTCATCGTTGCTTCGGACGATGAGGGTGTCGATTTCGACCTGCGGTGGTTCACGCCGGGTGCGGAGGTTGCTTTGTGCGGACATGCGACGCTGGCGAGCGGGCATTTCGTGCTGTCGTCGGATACCGCGCTCGACCGGGTGCGATTCCGGACGCGGCAGGCGGGAATGCTGGAGGTCGCGCGGGCGGACAGCGGGTACACGCTGGAACTGCCGGCTTGGGGACCGAGCCCGAAGGCGATTCCGGAGATCATCGCGGCGCTGAACATCGAGGCGCCCGTCGAGACCCTGTGGCACGAGAAGGGCTATGCGCTCGTGATCGTCGACGACGAGCCCATCGTGCGTGACCTCAAGCCGGACTTCGCGGCGTTGGCGAAGTTCCCGATCGTCGCGATCGTCGCGGCTCGGGGCGAGGCGACCGATATCGTCAGCCGCGTGTTCACGCCGTATTACGCAATCAATGAGGATCCGGTGACGGGCTCGGCGCATGCGGTGATGGTGCCGTATTGGGCGCCGACCTTGGGGAACAGCTTCACGGCGTATCAGGCGAGCGCGCGCGGCGGGAAATTGACGTGTCGGCTCGACGGCGACCGGGTGGTGCTCGGCGGATCGTGCGTGACTACGATAGAGGGTACGTTCCTGCTGCCTTGAGTGCTCGGCACCGGAGAACAGGTCGGTGCCTGACCCCTAGAGGCAAAGGAAGTTTGTTTCCCCGCGAAGGCGGGGACCCAGCCTGGGCTCCCGCCTTCGCGGGAGAACAAGGAAGAGTGGGCTGCTGTTCGAATGCGGCCGCATCCGTGCTTCAAGGATAAAAGCACGCATAGGTCCGGTGTGATCAACGCGTCTACCGCTTGCGTCCCTTGGTCATCGGATCGGGCTTCTTCGGCTTCACCCAACCCGGCGGCGGGGTCATGCGTTGCTGGCTAGTGCCGAGACCCATTGCGCCGGGCTGTTGCCGCGTGAGCCCAGCCATGTCCGCCACCTCGCCACCGCCGCGCAACACGCTGATCTGATCACGCAACTTGCCCGCGGTTTCGAAATCCATCGCCGCGGCGGCGGCTTCCATCTGGCGGCGTAGATCTTCGATATCCATCCGCGCTCAACGCGTCAGGCGGCGACGAGTGCCGCTTCGGTGTCCGCAATCCAGCCGCCGCCGAGCACCCGCTCGCCCGCATACAGCACCGCCGCCTGACCCGGCGCCACCCCATATTCGGGCGCATCGAACACCACGCGGTCGCCGACCAGACGGGCAGGGACGGGCTTCGCCATCGATCGCACCTTGGCGGTCAACGGTCCGGTGAAATCGCCACCCAGCCAGTTGATGTCGGTCATCCGCGCCGCCTCGACCGCGAGCGCGCGACGGGGGCCGACGACGACCCGCTTCGTGGCAGGCTCGACTCGCACGACGTAGAGCGGCTCGGGACTGCCGCCGATTTCCAGCCCGCGGCGCTGGCCGACGGTGAAGTGGATCAGTCCGCGATGTTCGCCGAGCTTTGCGCCGCCGAGATCGACGATGTCGCCCGCGGTCTCTGCCGCCTCGGGGCGCAGTTTTTTGACGAGCCCGGCGTAGTCGCCGTCGGGAACAAAGCAGATGTCCTGGCTGTCCGGCTTGGCCGCGACGCCGAGACCGAGTTCGGCCGCGATCTCGCGCACGCGCGCCTTGGGCAGGCCACCGAGCGGAAAGCGGAGGTAATCGAGCTGCGTCTGCGTGGTCGCGAACAGGAAATAGCTCTGGTCGCGCGCCGGATCGGCGCCGCGGTGCAGTTCGTTACCGTGCGCGCCCTCGACTCGCCGGACATAATGCCCGGTCGCGAGGCAATCCGCGCCGAGATCGCGCGCGAGCTTCAACAGGTCTGTGAACTTCGGCCCCATGTTGCACTGGACACACGGGATCGGCGTGCGACCGGCGAGATACTCGTCGGCGAACTTGTCGACGACCTGCTCACGGAAGCTGGTTTCGTGATCGAACACGTAGTGCGCGATGCCGAGGCGATCGCAGACAGCACGGGCGTCGCGGATATCGCGACCGGCGCAGCACGAGCCTGCGCGGCCGACCGCCTCGCCGTGATCGTACAGCTGCAACGTCACGCCTATCGTCTCGGCGCCGGTGGCATGCGCCAGCGCGGCGACGACCGAACTGTCGACGCCGCCCGACATCGCCACGACGATGCGCTTTCCGGCCATGCCCGCACCGGCGGTGGCCCCGAGCTGAAAATCGGTCTGATCCATGCGGCGCTACATAAGCGCGGAGGCATCGCGTTGCAAAAAGATGCGTCGATTAACCTGGATTAGGCCGAAGCGAGGGAAAAATGCGACCGACGCAGGCTGCGGTGCAACAATTCGGGCACTTGGCGATGGGTGTTTTACGCAGTCTTCATCCCCTTGGCCTAGACAGGGGTTCCCGAGAGTGAAGCGAGTATCCCGTTGGACCTGAGTTTTCCCCGTTTCGATCGCGACGCAGAGGTCACCGTTCTTCCGGGTGACTTGGCCGTCCTGATCGTCGGTATCGCCGCCCGACAGGCAGCGAGCCCGACAGCGGCGGTGCAGGCCGGATTTGCTCGCGCCACGATCGATCCGAAGTTGTTCGCGCCGCTCCACGGTGCGTTCAACGGGCCGATGGCCGCGGCGTTGACCCGTTGGAAGGAGGAATGAAGATGCTGTTTACCGCGGCGTTTCAGCCGATCTTCAAGACCTGCGATTACAGGTCGTGTGTGCGTATCGAGAGGGGGCCCCCCGCCCCGATCAGAGGTTTCAAATGATCGAGAACCAGAAAATCCGTCCCGGCAAGGTCATCGGGCCATTGGGCGAGCAGCTGACGCTGGACAGCCTGCCACCGCCCAGCACCACGCGCTGGGTCGTGCGGCGCAAGGCCGAAGTCGTCGCTGCGGTGAATGGCGGACTGTTGAGCGTCGACGATGTCTGTGCGCGTTACGGCCTGACGGTCGAGGAGTTCGCCGGATGGCAGCGGGCGATCGATCGGTCGGGAATGCCCGGACTGCGCGTGACGCGGATCCAGCATTATAAGTCATTGTACGAGCGCCAACAAAAGTATTGAGGGGCAAAACTCAAAACGCGAGCGGAACAAAAAACGCCGTTCGCACGTCTTTCCGCCATCGCCCGGATACGGGTTCAACGGAGGGAAAACATCATGGGTCTCATTCTTTGGCTTATCGTCGGCGGCGTCATCGGCTGGATCGCTAGCATGATCATGCGCACCGATGCGCAGCAGGGTATCTTCCTGAACATTATCGTCGGCATCGTTGGCGCAGCCATCGGCAACCTGATCCTGTCGGGTGGCTCGATCAACAATTCGCCGCTCACGCTGACCTCGTTCCTCGTTTCGCTGCTGGGGGCGGTCATCCTGCTCGCGATCGTGAACCTCGTGCGTCGCGGTAGCGTTCGCTAAGAGTTCGCTTCGTCACGCGAAGACATAGGGCCGTCCGGGCAACCGGGCGGCCCTTTTTCTATGTGCCCGAGCATGCGGCGCTGAAATCCTCCCCCGCCAGGGGGAGGTGTCGCCGAAGGCGACGGAGGGGGTGGAGCGCGCACCAGCCGTTATCCCTTACCTCCCCCTCCGTCTGGCAAGTGTCAGCCACCTCCCCACTGGCGGGGGAGGGTTGTAGAGAGCGTCAGTTCAGCAGGAAGCGTACCGACAGCGTTACGGTCACGTCCTTCTCACCCGGCGCGATCTGCGTGCTGTCCTTGGCCATCGACGCGCGCGCCATCATGAACATCGGTTGTGCCGGACCACCCGCATCCTGACCCGATTCGGCGATCGAGACGATCCGCGACACCCGCAGCCCCGCCGCCTTGGCGTAGAGATCGGCGCGACGCTTGGCCTGCGCGATCGCATCCGTTCGGGCTTCGTCGAGCGCCGCGTCAGGCTTGTCGATCGACAGGTTCGGCCCGTCGATCTGGTTCGCACCCTCAGCCACCAGCGCATCAAGGACCGTCCCCGACTTCGCGACGTCGCGGAAGCGGATCGAGACGGTGTTGGTCGCCTGATACCCCGTGATCACCGGCGGCTGGTTGTCGGCGTAGCGATATTGCGGGGCAAGCTGGACGTTCGAGGTAGCGATGTCGCGCGGTGCAACGCCTGCGCGTTTGAGCGACGCCAGAACCTTCGCCATCCGTTGCGCATTATCTGTGAGTGCCGCCGCTGCTGTCGTCGACTGGGATACGACGCCGGCGCGGATCGTCGCCAGATCGGGCACTCGAGTCGTGCGCCCCTCGGCGGTCACGTCCAGAACGGTCCCGGCGGCGGGCACCATGGGCTCGACGGTCGTCGGCGCGGCTTGGGCGTTGGCAGCGACGGCAGGCAAGCCGATCGCGACGGTAGCGAGGGCGCTCAGGAACGATGCTGTCTTCATTGTTTCTCTCCGGTGGGACACGGCCTGCCTGTCGTCCTACACAGTTCAACGCAAGCTGAACGGCATTGCGGATAGATCGGAATCGAAGCATGTCTGCGGTCCGCATAAGCCAAAGGGCTTGAGCGCGGTGACCTATTCATATAACACAGCCGGTGAATGGCGAAGCGGGTCGAGACAAGACCGGTCGAAATTGGGATTGTGACGCGCATGAACTACGAGACGAAGACCGTCGGCCAGATTGACGGTGGCGAGACCGAAGACCAGCTCGTGCTCCCCGATTACACCGCACCGTCGCACCGCCGCCGCAACATCATCATCGCGGTCGTCGTCATGCTGGCGATCGTCGCCGCCATCTTCGCGTTCAAGGGCGGCAAGAAGGATGTCGCCGCCGGTCCGGTCGTCGAGCAGGTGCCGACCGTCTCGGTCGTGGTGCCGGGCCGCAAGACGGTCGACCGCACGATTTCCGCCACCGGCACGATCGCCGCGCGGCGCGAGATGCCGGTCGGCGTCGCGGGTGAGGGCGGGATGATCACGCGCGTGCTGGTCGAGCCGGGCCAGTGGGTCGCGGCGGGCCAGGTGCTGGCGACGGTCGATCGCTCGGTCCAGACCGAGACGGCCGCCTCGCTCGCCGCCTCGGTGAGCGTCGCACGCTCCGACGAAACGATCGCGCAGGCCGAACTCGATCGCGCCAAGCAGCTCGTCGATCGCGGCTTCATCTCGAAGGCCGATCTCCAGCGCAAGGCCGCGACGCGCGACGCCGCCGCCGCGCGGGTGAAGGTGGCGCAGGCGACGCTCGGCGAAGCACGCGCGCGCAACGGTCGTCTCGATATCCGCGCGCCCGCCGCCGGCCTCGTGCTGACGCGCGGCGTCGAATCAGGGCAGGTCGTCGGCGCGGGGACGGGCGTGCTGTTCCGCATGGCCGCGGACGGCCAGATGGAAATGCGTGCGCAGTTGAGCGAAGCGGATCTCGCCGGGCTCCATGCGGGCGCCCGCGCGACGGTCGTTCCGGTCGGCACCACTCAGGGCTTCCCGGGACAGGTGTGGCAGGTCTCGCCGGTCATCGACCCGCAGAGCCGCCAGGGCATCGCGCGGATCGCTGTCGCCTATGACCCTGCACTGCGCCCGGGCGGATTCGCCGCGGCGACGATCGTCGGCGGTGCGACCCAGGCACCGTTGCTCCCCGATTCGGCGCTGCAAAGCGACGAGAAGGGCAGCTTCGTCTATATCATCGGCGCCGATAACAAGGCCGTGCGCCGCGATATCAAGATCGGTCAGGTCTCCGATGCGGGCGTGACGATCCTGAGCGGACTCGACGGAACCGAGCGAGTAGTGTTGTCTGCAGGCGGGTTCCTGGCGCCCGGGCAGAAGGTGAAGCCGGTCACGAAGAAAGCGAGCTGAGCTCATGAACTTTCGCAACATCTCGGCCTGGGCGATCCGCAACCCGGTGCCGCCGATCGTTCTGTTCATCGCGCTGACCCTGGCGGGCATCGTCAGCTTCATGCGGATGGACGTGAACAACGATCCGGACATCGATTTCCCGATCGCGATCGTCGTCATCAACCAGCCGGGTGCCGCGCCGACCGAGCTCGAGACGCAGGTCACGCAGCGCGTCGAGGCCGCGGTGCGTTCGCTCCAGGGCATCGACGAGATCACCTCGACCGTTACCGAGGGCCAGTCGCAGACCGTTGTCCAGCTTAGCATCGGCACGCCGATCGACCGCGCCGTCACCGACGTCCGCGACGCGATCGCGCAGATCCGCAGCGACCTGCCCGAGGGTATCCTCGAGCCGCAGGTGTTCCGTGCGAACACCACCGACAACGATCTCGCCAGCTATTCCGTGATTGCCAAGGACATGACGGTCGAACAGCTCAGCTGGTACATCGACAACAACGTCGCGAAGGAATTGCTGTCGGTCCCCGGCATGGCCGCGGTCAACCGCAACGGCGGCGTCAGTCGCGAGATCCGCATCATCCTCGATCCGCTCAAGCTGCAAAGCCAGGGGCTGACCGCGAGCCAGGTCAACGCCCAACTCCGGCAGGTCAATCTGAACGCGGCGGGCGGTCGTGCCGAGATCGCTGGGTCCGAACAGTCGGTCCGCGTGCTCGGTAACGCGAAGGACGCGGTCGCACTTGCCCAGACCCAGATCAGCGTCGGCAACGGCCGCACGGTACGATTGGCCGACATCGCGCAGGTCCGCGATCTCTACGCCGAACAACGCAGCCGCGCCGCGATCGACGGTCGCCAGACGATCAGCTTCGATTTCCAGCGTTCCAAGGGTTCGTCCGACGTCACCGTCTTCAATGAGGCGGTGAAGAAGCTCGCGGCGATGGAGAAGCGCAACCCGAACGTGCATTTCGTGCTGCGCTCGAACAGCGTCAAATACACCGAGATGCAGTATGAGAGCGCGATCCACGCGATGATTGAGGGCGCTGTGCTCGCGGTGATCGTGGTGTTCCTGTTCCTGCGCGACTGGCGCGCTACGGTGATCTCGTCGCTGGCGATCCCGCTGTCGGCGATCCCGGCCTTCTGGTTCATGGATCTGCTCGGCTTCAACCTGAACCAGATGACGTTGCTTGCGCTCAGCCTCGTCGCAGGCGTGCTGGTCGACGACGCGATCGTCGAAATCGAGAACATCGTCCGCCACATGCGGATGGGCAAGTCCGCCTATCAGGCCTCGATTGACGCCGCCGACGAGATCGGTCTCGCCGTGCTGGCGACGACTATGGCGATCGTCGCGGTGTTCCTGCCGGTCGGCCTGATGCCGGGTATCTCGGGGCAGTTCTTCAAGAATTTCGGCCTGACGGTCGTTGCGTCGGTGCTGATGAGCCTCGCGGTCGCACGCCTCGTCACGCCGATGCTCGCGGCGTATTTCCTCAAGTCCGCCGGCCCCGCCGTCCACGGCGAGGGCGTCCTGATGGACGGCTATATGGCGACGCTGAAGTGGACGCTGGAGACCGGCAAGGCGAAGGCCTCGGCCGCCCGTGGCGGCTTCCACCGCTTGACCAGCCGCTTCCGCGATCACCGCTTCTGGGTGCTCGGGCTCGGCGTGTTCGCGTTCCTCATGACGATCGTGATGTTCGCGGTGCTGCCGATGACGTTCCAGCCCGCGCAGGACAACGATACGTCGATGGCGGTCATCGACATGGTCCCGGGCACGACGCTGGCGCAGACCGAAGCGGTGGTGACCAAAGTCGCGGCGTTGATCGGATCGCAGCCGGACGTGCAGTCGGTCTATGCGCGCAGCGGCGCCAATGGTTCGGTCAATGCCGGCCGGGTCACCGCGACGCTTAAGGACGACCGCAAGATGAAGAGCACGGAGTTCGAGCGTAGCCTCGCACCCCAGCTTGCGGCGATTCCCGACGCACGCGTCTCGTTCCGCTCGCAGAATGGCTGGGGTGGGAGCACGCGCGACATGAGCGTGACGCTGGGTGGCGACGATCCCAAGCTGCTCGATGCGACCGCGCAGAAGATCGTGACCGAGATGTCGCGCCTGCCGACGCTGGTCGCGCCGCGCGTCGCCGGCAACATGCAGCGCCCGGAAATCGTCATCAAGCCGCGCTTCGATCTCGCCGCCAACCTCGGCGTGACGACGCAGGCGCTATCGTCGGCGATCCGCATCGCGACGCTTGGCGACATCGACCAGAACTCGGCGCGGTTCTCGCTCTCCGATCGCCAGATTCCGATCCGCGTGGCACTCGACCAGGGTGCGCGTAGCGAGTTGTCAACGATCCAGAACCTGCCGGTGTCGACCGCATCCGGTGGGTCGGTGCCGCTGAACCTAGTGGCGGAGATCACGCTCGGCTCCGGCCCGACCAAGATCGACCGCGTCAATCAACAGCGTCAGCTGACGATCGGCGCCGATCTAGCCCCCGGTATCGTCTCGGGCGTCGCGCAGAAGCAGATCGACGCGCTGCCGACGATGGCGAACCTGCCGACCGGCGTGAACAAGCTCGTGCTGGGGCAGTCGAAGTTCCAGGCGGAGATGATCAACAACTTCATCCTCGCGGTGATCGCGGGGACGTTCCTGGTGTTTGCGGTGCTGGTGCTGCTGTATCGCCGCGCGCTGCCGCCGTTCGTCAACATGGGGTCGCTGTTGCTGGCGCCGCTCGGCGGGCTGATCGCGTTGTGGGCGACGGGCAATCCGGTGTCGATGCCGGTGTTCATCGGTATCCTCATGCTGCTCGGCATCGTCGCCAAGAACTCGATCCTGCTGATCGACTTCGCGCTGGAGGAGATGGGCAAGGGCGTCGACGTGTGGACCGCGGTGGTCGATGCCGGGCACAAGCGCGCGCAGCCGATCGTGATGACCACGGTGGCGATGGTCGCGGGCATGATCCCGACCGCGCTGTCGCTCGGCGGCGACGGATCGTGGCGCGCGCCGATGGGCATCGTCGTGATCGGCGGGCTCGTCCTGTCGACCATCCTGACGCTGCTGATCGTCCCCGCGGCGTTCAGCCTAGCGGTCGGGATCGAGCGGTATATCGGCCCACGCCTCGGCCGCAGCCTGCTCACCTATCGCCCCGGCGACGACGGCAGCGAAGTCATCGGGCTCGCCGGACCGTCGGGCCCACGGCTCGGACCGGCAACCCCCAAGCTCGGCGATGGCACACAGCCAGCCGAGTGACGCCATCGCGCCCCTCGTGTTGAACGACGCCGGAGTTCCGCGCGATGGCGGGGCGTCGCGGAATACGGCACGAACGGTGCCTGCACGGGCCATCGGGTCGAGCATGGGGAGGTCGAGCGCGTGCCGGTCGAGCATAGGCCGGTCATGCTGGAGGCAGTCGAAAGTCGGGCGGTCGAGCATGGGCCAGTCGAGCGCGGGCGGGTCAAAAGCATCGCGCGTCGGCCTGGCGTCAAAGAATACGGCACGAACGTCACCAGCGCGAGCCGTGTGGTCGAGCACGGGCGAGCCAAACACGCGGCGGTTGAGCGTGGGCCGGTCAGGCCGGTCAGGCCGGTCATGCCGGCATCGATCGGAAGCCGGGTGGCAGTCGAGCGCGGACCGCTCGGAACCCAGCCAATCACGCGCGGGGGTGGCAAAATTCCACCAGCTGAGCGCACCTGAATCGAGCGCACGTCGGGCGAAAGCCGGCTCGTCGGCGGCGGTCGTGAACTATCCCCGCGCTGGGGGATTGTTTCGGGCATGACAGTTTCAACCCGCGCGCGCCCGGCGAGCGAAGCAACGCCGCCCGCCCTCGTCCGCATGCGGATCGTCGCGACCGGGCTGCTCGTGTTCATGGCCGCGACCTTCTTCGTCAGTCGCGCGCTCGTCCCCGTCCACCCCGCCTTCGCGTTCGTCCGCGCGTTCGCCGAGGCGGCGATGGTCGGCGGCCTCGCGGACTGGTTCGCGGTGACCGCGCTGTTCCGCCATCCGCTCGGCCTGCCGATCCCGCACACAGCCATCGTGCCGCGCAACAAGGACCGCATCGGCGACACGCTCGCGCAGTTCCTCCGCGCGAATTTCCTGATCCCCGTCGTCATCGCCAGGCGCACGCGTCGACTCGACGTGGCGGGCGCGATCGCACGCTGGCTGACCGATCCACCCGAGGGGGCAGGGGGCCGCTTTCGCCAGGGCGCGTCGAAGCTGGTCGCGCAGGTTCTCGAGGGTCTCGATCCGGCGCGGCTCGGCGGGATGGTCAAGGCCGGGATCGGCGCCCGCTTGCGCGCGACGGAGGTGTCGCCGATCCTCGGCCAGCTGCTGAAGGCCGCGATCGCCGAGCGCCGCCACGCGCCGCTGCTCGAAAGCGCGATCCGCTGGGCGGCGAAGACGCTGGCCGCGAACGACCACCTCGTCCGCGCGATGGTCCACGACAAGGCCGGCTCGATCCTGCGCTGGACCGGGCTCGACACGACCGTCGCGGACAAGCTCATCAGCGGCTTCGACAAGCTGCTCGCGGAGATGGCGGAGGACCCCGAACATCCGCTGCGCCTGAAGGCGGAGGAGGGGCTCGATCGGCTCGCCTGGGACCTGCAATATGACCGCCGGATGCGCGAGCGCGTCGAGACGATGAAGAACGACCTGCTCGACAATCCGGCGATGCAGCGCTGGCTCGACGGGCTGTGGGAGCAGGCACGCGGCGCGCTTCTCGCTATCGCGCGCGACCCCGAGCGGGCGATGGCCGGCAAGCTCGGCGACATCCTGCGCCAGCTCGGCGAGACGTTGCAGCACGATCCGCGCATGTCGCGGACGATCAACCGGTTCGTGCGGCGTGCGGCGGTCGGCGCGGCGGCGGACTATGGCGACGGCATCGTCAAGCTGGTGTCGGAAACGGTCCGCAGCTGGGACGCCGACACGATCACCCGCCGCCTGGAAAACGCCGTCGGGAGGGACCTGCAATATATCCGGGTGAACGGGACGATTGTCGGCGGGCTGGTCGGACTGGTGATCCACAGCGTCGATGTGCTGTTGTGATGGGGACGGCGTGTAATCGGTTTGATCTCACGCGGGATGGCAGCATTATCGTCCGGTAGCTTGCGGCTGTCTGGGTGAAGTAAGAGCTGGAGAGGTTGGTTTTGAAAACAGATCGAGACGGAACGGCATGCCGACATCGGATGTCTGGTTTGTGAAGGAAACCGGAATGGCCGCTATGGGCGCATAAGTGGCTAAGCGGCACTTCGTTCAGCCTTAGACGATCAGCCGGTACTCCCCAATGCCGGGTTTGAAGCTGGTGGTCTGGGGACCTGAAGCCGCCATTTGATTAAGCGACTCAGGTTCCGTCATCGGGGGAGATCAGGCGAGCGCGCTCATCCTACGAAGCCATCCTTCGATCTCGCCCTCCGGATCGCGTGCACGAATTTGCGCTGCGGTCATGTGGCTGAAAGCCTTCGACAAATATCCCTTCGCCTTGTCAGCTTTCATTCTTCCGTCAAAATTTCGCTTCGCAGTGAGCGCGATCGCGAAGGCTTCTGGCACGGAGGGTGCGCCGTCGGCAGGGTGATCCACGCAGAGCACATCAACATCGAAGGCAGCTTTAATCGCGTCGGCATTCAGATAGCACTCAATCTCATGCTTCTGGGTTTGGACTGCCCAGGAACCGAGACCGTCTGTGCGCCCGTTCACCTCGGCAACCGATGCCGCATACTTAGCGACGTCGCGATCGTAGATATGTGCCTCAGGTCGATGCATGTTGCGCAAGTAGTTCTCGGTCACCCAGTGCTTGAGCGTCGACCCGCCTGCGGGGATGAAGGCGAAGCGCTCGTCAGTCATTAGGTTCGGTATGCTGTCGTCTTCGGCATGCAATGCAGCACTCAGATACTTCAGAGCGGTCACGTCGGTCGGCCCCTCAACACAGATTAGAACGCGGACGCGACTGTCCGGGGTTAGGCCGAGAGCTTTCGCTACCGTGTCAAACACGTCGACTCCGGCCTCGATCGTGGGCGTCGCTGGCGGACCTTCGCTGGAAACGAACCGGATGCTTTCGATAGGAAGGTCGGCTGCCAACCCTGGGCTGTGAGTCGTAAGGATCACTTGGCAATGGGGCGTCGTCGCTATCTCCTTAAACGCGTCAATGAGGACACGCTGGTTCGCTGGATGCTGCGACGTCTCGGGTTCTTCGATCGCATAAATTAGGTTTCGCTTTGCGGAGCTCGACAATTTGCGCTCGGCTTCCGCCTTGAAGAAGCTGACCAGGATAAGTCTCCGCACACCGCTACCGCGCTTGTTAAGGGGAATGCGGTCATCTGTATCCATGCCGAGCGAGAACAGGCTCATCCACTTAGACGCGGTGGGCGGGACAAACTTTGGCGAGAGGGAGTTTGCGAGCTTGGGGTCGATGCTTTTAAGAGCTTCGTGGGTGAGCTTCGCAATCTCTTCCGCCTTCGCCTGTACCAGATTCTGAATGGACTCGATCTCCTCCTGCGCTTCGGAGATGGCCGCTGCGATGGCGCCCTTCAACGGGTTCTGCACCTCGCCATCAGAATCTCGGCTTTGACGATCGCTCTGAAAGAGCGCGAACATTGGAAGATGTAGTTCCAGCTGTTCCCAGATACGCTTGCTGTCCTCCTTGGGCTTAGATACTGGGATGCGCGCTTCTACCAAGCCTAGTTCGGGGCAGGATCCCCAGAGAGCTCGGCGCATGCCTGGATTACCCTTTAATGCGACGTCTAACGACTGCGCTTTTACAAGGGCCTGAAGATCCTTCTCCTTCAGCTCAAGGAGGTTGTCCAACCCGGAAGCACTCGGATGCTGGGCAACGATAAATGTCTCGCATGTCGGCGACTTCTTCGAGCAGTCGTAGACCCGCGCGATCTTGAGAGTGTCGGTGTCGGTTAGAAGGTATTCGTTGCTGAGCGTTGTGGGCGCCCCCGCGTCCAGCGTAATCTCCCCCGGAAGATCCGAAAACTCAACGGTTATACTTACGAATGGCGAATCACTCAGTACATTTGCGTCGGCCTGTTCGATCTTCACTACATCGCCGTTAAAAAATATTTCCAAGGCCTCCAACAGGCAAGATTTACCGATATCGTTACGCCCGATGATCGTGGTCAACTCAGAGAACTCGATAGTTGTCGTCGTTTGATATGCTCGAAAGTTTTCGAGCGTCAGCGAAACCAGCTTCATTTTGACGTCCCCCTATTTCGAGACTGTCGCGTGTTACGTTGCATGGCAAGCGAATCTGAAACAGGGTTTAGGTTTCTGGGCCATTTTCAAAAAGCTGTGGCGGATCAAATCACGGGCGACGTTCCGAATGCCCGTCCAACAGCGCAACTAGCTCGTCGCGGTCGAGCCGCACGGCTATACCCGCTTTTGCGGGCAATCGATTACAAGCTGCTATTCCTCACTGGCAAATTTCAGGCCGAAATAGGGCTGTGATTGAACGGCAACTTTGGCGGAAATGGAAGGGCTACCTGAGCGTCACATTGCGGCGATAGTTATTGGGCTAGTTTGTTAATCGCGAATTTGTCTCGCTAGGGGAGCTACCGCTCCCAATCCGGCATTGCCCAGCCCTTAGCCTTCGCCAACAACCGCAACGGTCCATGCGCATTCACCGCAAAGGGTTCGTCGGCCCATTCGAAGGTCGGGGCGTCCGAGACGTGGTCGGAATAGAAGCGGATGTGGGCGTGGTCTCGGGCGATGCCTTCGCGGTTCATCCAGGCCTGGATCATGCGCAGTTTTGCCGGGCCGTAGCAATTCTCGCCTTCGATGCCGGCGAGCAGGACGCCGTCGCGGTCGCGCAGGCTCTCGGTGCCGATCACCGCGTCGAAATCCAATCGCTTGGCGATCGCCTCGACGTAGAATCGGTACGACGCGGTCGCCATGACCAGTCGGTAGCCGGCGGCGCGGTCGGCCTCGATCTGCGCGCGGGCGCTGGTGAAGACGCCGTCGCGCATGACGCGGTCGGCGAAGGCTTCGGCCGCTCGGCGTTCCTCGGCGGGCGTCATGCGCTTGCCGAGCATCATGCGCTGCATCAGGTATTTGAGCCGGCCGCGGCTGATCAGCTTGCCGACATAGCCGAGCGCGGCGACTCCGGCGAACGGGATGAGCGCCAGCCGCCACGGCGCGCCGCCTTTCTTCGCGGTGTGGAGCAGGAACGGCGTCCAGGTCGGCGCGTGCGTGATCGTCTTGTCCATGTCGTAGATCGCGAGACGGACGGACGGGGAGGCGGATGGCATTTCGATCATCGTCGTCGCTTACGCCGCATTCATCTTGCCGATCCAGTCACTTTGCCGCAAAGGTGCCCCCGATGAGCGCGATGGCCGATTTCCAGCAGGACGGTGCCGATACCGGCACGCTTCGCTTTACCGGCGATCTGTCGCTCGCAAAGATCGGCAATCTGCCCGATCGGCTCGAGGCGATCGACGCGGCTTCGGTGAAGCATGTCGACCTGAGCGGCGTCGACCGGATCGACACGATCGGCGCGTGGGTCGTCCACCGGTTCGCGGCGCGCAACGATGCGACGATCGATGGCCTCGACGAGAACGACCAGGCGCTGTTCGACCAGGTCGTCGCCTCCGATCAGCCGATCGCCGCCAGGCCTGCGAAGGTCGGCGCGCTGTCCCGCGTGGTCGGCGAGATCGGCGACGCGGTCGTGCTGTCGGGCAAGACGATGCTCGGCCTGCTCGGGTTTCTCGGCGCGACGACGATCGCGTTCGGCAGCGTCATCCGTCACCCGCGCCGCTTCCGGTTCAACGCTGTCGTCCAGCGGTTCGAGGTCGTCGGCGTCGCCGCGCTCGGCATCGTCGGGCTGATGAGCTTCCTGATCGGCATGGTCATCGCGCAACAGGGCGCGGTCCAGTTGCGGCAGTTCGGCGCGGAGGTGTTCACGATCAACCTCGTCGGTCGCCTGACGATCCGCGAACTCGGCTTGCTGATGACCGCGATCATGGTCGCTGGGCGCTCGGGCTCGGCGTTCGCGGCGCAGTTGGGCACGATGAAGCTCACCGAAGAGATCGACGCGATGCGGACGATCGGCGTGTCGCCGATGGAGGCGCTGGTGCTGCCCCGCGTGCTGGCCGCGATCGTGATGATGCCGCTGCTCGGCTTCTATGCGTCGATCATCGCGATCATCGGCGGCGGGCTGCTGTGCTGGGTCCAGCTCGGGATTCCGCCAGTGACGTTCATCGCGCGAATCCGCGAGGTCGTGCCGATCACCGATCTGTATATCTCGCTGATCAAGGCACCGGTGTTCGGCGCGATCATCGCGATCGCTGGCTGTTTCCAGGGGATGCAGGTCGAATCGGACGCCGAGCAGGTCGGCTTGCGCACCACCTCCGCGGTCGTCCAGGGTATCTTCCTGGTGATCGTGCTCGACGCGTTCTTTGCGGTGTTCTTCACCTGGTTAGGTTGGGACTGATGCCCCGCAAGACGGATAACAAGACAGACGATTTCATCATTTCCGTGAAGGGACTGAAGAACGCGTTCGGCGATTCGGTGGTGCACGAGGGGCTCGACCTCGACGTGCGGCGCGGCGAGATCCTCGGCGTGGTCGGCGGGTCGGGTACCGGCAAGTCGGTGCTGATGCGCTCGATCATCGGGCTGCAGACGCCGGTCGCAGGTGAGATCACGGTGTTCGGCGAGCCCAATATCGGCCGCGAGGAAACCGAGGCGACCGAAATTCGCAAGCGGTGGGGCGTGCTGTTCCAGGGCGGCGCGCTGTTCTCGACGCTGACCGTGGCCGAGAACGTGGAAGTGCCGTTGCGCGAATTCTATCCGGATCTGTCGCCGGCGCTGCTCGCGGAGATCGCCTCGTACAAGGTGGTGATGACGGGCCTGCCCGCCGACGCCGCGAACAAGTTTCCCGCCGAGCTGTCGGGTGGCATGAAGAAGCGTGCCGGCCTTGCGCGTGCGCTGGCACTGGACCCGGAGTTGCTGTTCCTCGACGAGCCGACCGCGGGTCTCGATCCGATCGGGGCGGCGGCGTTCGACGGGCTGACGCAGTCGTTGCAGAAGACGCTGGGGCTGACCGTGTTCCTGATCACGCACGATCTCGATACGCTGTATGCGATCTGCGACCGGGTCGCGGTGCTGGCCGACAAGAAGGTCATCGCGGTCGGCACGATCGACGAGCTGATCGCGCTCGATCACCCGTGGATCGAGGAATATTTCAAGGGGCCACGCGGCCGTGCCGCGGTCGCGACGCAGGAGGCGCACGAGCGCGCCGACCAAGAAGCAGCCCAACATCCTACCGAAGTCCAGTCCAAGCAGTCCGCGCCGGACGACGCCGACGCGACATACGCCGAGAAAGAAGCAAGGACGCGCTGATGGAAACCCGTTCGAACCACGTCCTAGTCGGCGCCGTCGTGCTGATCCTGCTGGCCCTACTGGCGCTGTTCACCGTGTGGATCGCGCGGATCGGCGGCAAGGAAGAGAAGCAATACGATATCTTCTTCCGCCAGTCGGTCGATGGGCTCGCGCCCGGCTCTGCCGTGGTGTTCTCCGGCGTGCCGTCGGGGCAGGTGAAGACGATCTCGCTGTGGAAGAACGATCCGCAGTTCGTCCGCGTCCGGATCAGTGTCAAAGACGAGACGCCGGTGCTGCAGGGCACGACCGCGTCGATCTCGGGCGTCGGCTTCACGGGCGTCAGCCAGATCTCGCTGGATGGCGCACGCAAGGGTGCACCGGTGATCGGTTGCCCGGAAGTAAAGACGCCGACCGAATGCCCGTATGGTGTGCCGGTGATTCCGACCAAGATTGGCGGACTGGGCGCGATCCTGAACTCGGCGCCGCAGTTGCTCGAGCGCCTGTCGACGCTGACCGAGCGCCTGACCGGCTTGCTGACCGATCGTAACCAGGCATCGATCGCGGGTATCCTCGAGAACACCAATCGCCTGACCGATGCGCTCGCCGATCGTGGTCCCGAGATCGCCGCGACGCTCGCACAGACGCGGGTTGCGATCCAGCAGGCGGGTGATGCCGCGCAGCAGTTCGGCGTGCTCGCCAAGACCACCAACGGCGTTCTGTCCGAGGACGTGAAGCCGGCGATGGCGAACCTGAACAAGGCGATCGTCTCCGCGCAGCAGAGCGCCGAAACGCTGAATTCGGCGATCGGCGATGCGCGACCGGGGTTGCAGGCCTTCTCCAAGACGACGATCCCTGAGGCCAACCGTCTGGTTCGCGACCTCCGCACGACCGCCGCGGCGCTGTCGTCGGTCGCCGAGAAGGTCGACCAGCAGGGTGCGAGTTCGCTGATCGGGCAGCAGAAGCTCCCGGATTACAAGGGTAAGTGAGGCACGCCATGAAGACACCGCTCATCCTGATCGCGATGCTGCCACTTGCTGGGTGCATCAGTTTCGGCGCGAAGCCGCCCCCCACATTGCTGACGCTGACGAGCGCATCGTCGGTGCCGGTCGGCCAGAACCAGGATTCGGCGACCGCGAAGTCGATCACGATCCAGGTCCCGGTCGTACCGCAGTCGCTGGCCACCGCGCGCGTGCCGGTGCAGGCGACGCCGACCTCGATCGCGTACGTCACCGACGCGCAGTGGGCGGAACCACCGGCGCGGCTGTTCGCGCGACTGGTTTCTGATACGGTTGCGGCGCGGACCGGGCTGGTGGTGCTGTCGACGGCGCAGTCGGTCGGCGATCCCGGCGGGTTGCTAGGTGGCGAGCTGCGGTCGTTCGGTCTCGATGCGACGACGCGCGAGGCGGTCGTGACGTTCGATGCGTCGCTTACCCGCGTCGGCAAGACGACCGTCGAGAAGCATCGCTTCGAAGCGCGCGTGCCGGTCTCGGCGATCGACGCGCCCTCGGCTGCGGCCGGGATCAACCAGGCGGCGAACCAGGTCGCGACGCAGGTGGCGGACTGGATCGGTCGGTGAACGCCCCTTCGTTCTGAACGCCCCTTCGTTCTGAACGCGGCGTCGACCTGAGCGTTGACGCTCTCTGACGAGGAGAGCGACGATGCCACAGGGCGACAAGAGCGCGTACACCGACAAGCAGAAGCGCAAGGCCGCGCATATCGCGGACGGCTATGAAGAGCGCGGCGTCCCCGAGAAGGAAGCCGAGGCGCGGGCCTGGGCTGCGGTGAACAAGGATTCTGGTGGGGGGAATTTGTCGGGCTCGGGCCCCGGCAAGCCCGATACGGATGCGTCTTCGCATGAGGGCGGGAAGCAGGCGGCTGGGCGTAGCGCGGCGGAGAAGTCTGCGGCTGCGAAGAAGGGCTGGGAAACCCGGCGAAAAAACGGCTCTGGCTAATGCCCGGTCGTCTACGTTGCTCGTTGCCGAAGAGATCGCGTTGAAGCGGCGGCCGAGTGGCATTTCCCTTTCCCGCTAGCCCTTTCATTACGAAGGCAAGACCCAGGCCTTCGCTTGCATGATGGGAGATCGCCGGTGACCAGGGTCGCCGACTACGCGTTGCGGTTGTACGAAATGCTGCGATGCGGTTTCGGGAACCTGGTTCGCGCGCGGCGATCGCTGGGCACTAGGATTCACTGCGCGTCTTGATGATGCCTCCGAGGGATTGGTAAAAGCGACGCGCGTGTTCCTGATCGCGGCTGTGGCGAGTTCCATGCCATCGTTGTCGATTTGAGATCGGCGTTGTTCTGGCTAGGCCGGCGGGGGATGCGAGCGCGTTGTCCATCAACACACGCCCGACTTCGACCGATACCGCCCGGGCTATCGTATCCGGTCACGGTGTTGCGCCAGACGAGGTTTTACGGGTCGATCCCCGCCCCGTCTGCGTCGGTCATTTCGACTGGGTAGACCAGGTTGCTTTGGCACCACCTTCTAGCCGTCTGACTGGAGTCCGCCCGAGCGGATCGCCGATGCCGGGAGTCTTGTTTCCAGCGGAAAATGAAGCCGTTCGAGCCGCTATCGTCCGCCGTGAAGAGAGCGGTGCGGTCAGTCGGCCGGTGCCGAGCGATATCGTGATCTACGTACGACATCGGACCGCAGTGGATGCGGGGGCGGGCGTGGAATGGATGTGTTACGGCGCGCAGGTACAGTTGCGTCCGGTGCGGCTGCTTCCGCAGGCGGTGACGCGACTCGCCGCCGCCGTGAAAGGACATGCCCGATCCTGCGCCGGAGCGCAGGATCGGGCGGTCGTCGATCAGAGGACGCGGTTGATGAGGTTCTCGATCCGCTCCTGCTGGCCCGAGACCGGCTTCGGATCGATGCCGCGCTCGATCGCGAGGTCGGCGATGCCGGCGAGGTCTAGCCCGCCGATCGCGCCACCGAATTCGCCGTCCCAGCCGGCATAGCGCTTGGTCTTGATCGCATCGATGCGGCCGTCTTCGATCAGCTTGGCAGCATTGAGCAGCCCCTTCGCGACGACGTCGATCGCGCCGACATGACCGTAGAACAGGTCGGCCGGGTCCATGCTCTGGCGCCGCACCTTGGCGTCGAAGTTGAAGCCGCCGGTGGTGAACCCACCCGCGCGGATGATCTCGAGATTGGCGAGCGTCAATTCCTCGACAGAGTTCGGGAATTGATCGGTATCCCAGCCGTTCTGCGGATCGCCGCGATTAGCGTCGATCGAGCCGAAGATGCCGAGCGCCGCGGCGGTCGCGATCTCATGCTCGAACGTGTGGCTGGCGAGCGTCGCGTGGTTCGCCTCGATGTTGACCTTGACCTCGTTCTCCAGGCCGTAGCGCTTGAGGAAGCCGTACACCGTCGCGGTGTCGAAGTCGTACTGGTGCTTGGTCGGCTCGAACGGCTTGGGCTCGATCAGGATCGTGCCGGTGAAGCCGATCTTGTGCTTGTGCTCGACGACCAGGCTCAGGAAGCGGCCGAAATTGTCCAGTTCGCGCTTCATGTCGGTGTTGAGCAGCGTCTCGTAACCCTCGCGACCGCCCCACAGCACGTAGTTCTGGCCACCGAGACGGTGCGTCGCCTCGAGCGCATCGCGGACCTGCATCGCGCCGAACGCGAACACTTCCGGATCGGGGTTGGTCGCGCCGCCGGCGGCAAAGCGCGGGTGGCTGAACAGGTTGGCGGTGCCCCAGAGGAGCTTGCGACCCGTTGCGGCCTGGAGCTGTTCGAGATGGTCGACCGCTTCGGCGAAGAATTTGCGGTGCTCGGTGATGTTGGCGGCGTCGGCCATCACGTCGACGTCGTGGAAGCAGTAATAGGGCACGTCGAGCGTCTTGAAGAACTCGAACGCGACCTCGCGCTTCATCGCCGCGGCGGCGTTGTCGTTGGCGCCGCGGTGCCACGGGCGATCGAACGTGCCGCCACCGAACACGTCGGAGCCGGGCCAGCAGAACGTGTGCCAGAAGCACGCGGCGAAGCGGAGGTGATCCTCCATGCGCTTGCCGAGGACCATCTTGTCCTTGTCGTAGAAGCGGTACGCCAGCTCGTTGGTGCTGTCGGGGCCCTCATATTTGATCTGGGGGATATCGGCGAAGAAGTCGGACATCAAAGCTTCCTACGATTTTGGGGTGATGCGGGAATAGGCTTGGCGGAACGCGGCCTTCTTCTCGGCGAGCGCCGAGACGAGGGCTAGGTCGGGGACGATGGTGTGCGAGACGGGAGGCGCGACGCAGATCTCGGCGGGATTGCCGCCGTCGACGCCGAGTTGGGCGAGGCGGGCTGCGCCGAGCGCGGGGCCGACTTCGCCGCCCTGGAGATAGACGAGCTCGACCTCCATCGCCGCGGCGATCACCTGGCCCCAATAGCGCGAGCGGGCGCCGCCGCCGATCACCGCGAGGCGCTCGACCGTCGTGCCGGCCTCCCGCAACACGTCGAGACCGTCGGCGAGCGCGAACGCTACGCCCTCCAGCACCGCCTGCGACAGGCGACCGGCATCGGTGTCGTTGTCGAGGCGGAGGAACGCGCCGCGCACTTCCGGATCGTTGTGCGGTGTGCGCTCGCCCGAAAGATAGGGGAGGAAGATCTCGGCGCCACTGGCGGGGCCCGCTGCCTCGGCGCGCGCGAACAGGTCGGCGGCACCGGCGGCACCGGTGATCCGCGCGACCCAGTCGATGCACGACGCCGCCGACAGATGGACCGACATCTGGTGCCACATGCCGGGGAGGGCGTGACAGAAGGCGTGGACTGCGCGCGCCGGGTTGGGGCGGAAGTCGTTGGTCGCGACGAAGATCACGCCCGACGTGCCGAGCGACAGCAACGCATCGCCGTCCTTGACGACACCGACGCCGACCGCGCCCGCCGCATTGTCGCTGCCGCCCGCCGCAACTGGCACCTGCGGCATGCCCCACAGCTCGGCGACCTCAGTGGTAAGCGTGCCGGTGATCTCCGTGCCTTCGTACAACGCCGGCATCTGCACCTGCGTCAGTCCGCATGCGGCGAGGATCTCGTCGCTCCAGCAGCGGCCGCCGACGTCGAGCCACAAGGTGCCGGCGCTGTCGGACAGGTCCGATGCCTTGTCACCGGTCATCAGCAGCCGGACATAGTCCTTGGGCAGCAACACCGTGGCGATCTTCGCGAAGACCTCGGGCTCGTGCTCGCGGACCCACAGCAGTTTCGGCGCGGTGAAGCCTGGCATCGCGATGTTGCCCGATATGGTGCGCAGGTTGGGAACGGCGCGCTCCAGTGCCTCGCACTCGACGAAGCAACGGCCGTCGTTCCAGAGGATCGCCGGGCGCAGCGGCTTGTCGTCGGCGTCGAGTAACGTCGCGCCGTGCATTTGGCCGGCGAGCCCGACGCCGCGTACCGAGCGGCGGACGCTCGGGTCGATCGCCTGCACCGCGGCGATCGTCGCCTTCCACCACGCATCCGGATCCTGTTCGGACCAGAGCGGATGCGGCCGCTGCACGGTCAGCGCGGCTGTGCCCTGGCCCACCACGCTGCCATGCTGGTCGAGCACCACGGCCTTGACACCCGAGGTGCCGATATCGATTCCGAGGAACATCAGTTGACGAACGGATCGATGGTCGGGATCGAGCCGTCGGGCGCGAACTTCAGTTCGGTCACCTTGACGTTGCGCAGGTGGTTCTTGTTGCTCAGCTGCGTATCCGCATAGAACAGCCACCATTTCTTGTCCCATTCGATGATCGAATGGTGGCTGGTCCAGCCCTGTACCGGCTTCAGGATATGACCGCGATAGGTGAACGGACCATAGGGGTTGTCGCCGGTCGCGTAGTTCAGGAAGTGCGTGTCGCCGGTCGAGTAGGTGTAGTAATATTTGCCGCCGCGCTTGAAGACCCACGACGCTTCGAAGAAGCGGCGCTCATGGTCGCCGCCGAGCACGGGCTTGCCGGCTTCGTCGAGGATCTGGACGTCGCGCGGGGTCTCGGCGAAGCTCTTCATGTCGGGATTGAGCTTGGCGATCTTGCCCGACAGCGCGGGCTGATCGTCCTTGCCGAGATCGGTGTCCGAGCCGTTGGCGTCGAACTTGCCATCCTTCCAGCGCTGGAGCTGGCCGCCCCAGATGCCGCCGAAATACATGTAGCTGGCGCCGTTCGCGTCGGTGAACACCGCCGGGTCCATCGAGAAGCTGCCGGCGATCGGCTTGGGATCGGCCTTGAATGGGCCGACCGGGCTCTTCGAGATGGCGACGCCGATCCGGAACGTGCCGAGGCCGTTCTTGTCGAGCTGTTTGTCGCGCGCCGGGAAGTACAGATAATAGGTGCCGTTCTTGTAGGCGGCATCGGGGGCCCACATCTGCTGCGACGCCCAGGGCACGTCCTTCACGTCGAGCGCGACGCCGTTGACCTTCACCGGGCCGCCGATGCGGTCCATGCTCAGGACGCGGTAATCGCGCATCGCATATTGATTGCCGAGGTCGTCGTCGGCGATCTTCACGTCGATGTCGTGGCTTGGATAGACGTAGATCTTGCCGCCGAAGACGTGCGCCGACGGATCGGCGGTGTAGATGCTGGTGACCAGGGGTTGCGACAGATAGCGCTTGCCGTCGGGGCTGCGCGGCTCCTTGCCGGCGGACGTGGTTTTCGCCCCGGGCGTCGAGGGGGCGTTCCCCCCATTGGTCTGGGCAAGGGCGATCGTCCCCGTTGCGGCAAGTGCGGCAATGACGAGCGTAGGCGCGAGGCTGAAACGCATCGGTCCGTGGTCCTTCCTAATGTTCACCATCTGATGTGGTGTCGAGCTTCGATGTGTTTGGGTAGCGCTACCGTACGAAACGTGTCAACTCTTAGCACGCCGGGCGGACGACTGTCGACATGACCTTAGTCGCCTGTGGACCTACGCGGCTCACTTCCTCCACGCATAGGGACCGACCAGCGTGCCGACGAAGCCGCCTGCGGTCCTGGTGCTGAGAATGCGCGCGTCGACGTCGCGTGCGAGGGTCTTCTTGCCGCCGATACTGTCATAGTCGAACGCCATCGTGCCGCCGTTCGCGCGGATCGTCAGCGTGACGGGGCCCGAACTGGTGACGGGTGCGGAGGCGACCAGTTGTTCCTTGCCCTTGTCGGCAGTGTAGAGCGCGACGACGGGCTTGCCGGCAATCCGGGTAATGCCGAAGAAAAGGTAGTTCGCGTCGCTCTGCATCGCGACCAGGCCTGCGCGATCACCATCGGTGTCGGGGCTGAAACGGACCGTCGTCGACATCGTCGCGACATGATGTTGCTGGCGGCGTCCGACGAACGAGGGCACGTGCGAAAGGTCGCCGATGCGTCCGCCGCGGTCGAGGATCAGGTCGCCGTGGTCGAGCCGGTAGAAGGGCGTCTTGGGCGTGCGTACGCCGACCCATTGCATCGCCAGCTTGCTGCCGTCGAAGCTGTCGACATAGCCGAAGTCGCCGCTGGTGGGGATGCGGCTGGGCGGGCTCGCAGGCAGCCTGGGCTTGGTGCCGACGAACGGGACCGGCTGGCCCTTCGGCAGGATGATCGGCCAGCCATCCTTCCATGTTACCGGTAACAAGAACGTTTCGCGGCCGATATTGTAATAGTCGCCCTCGTACGGCCGCACGCCGAGGAAGGTCGCGTACCAGTCGCCGTTCTGCGTCTCGACGAGCTTGGCGTGGCCGGTCGACGTGACCGGGTTGGACCGCGCAGGATCGAGATCGCGCTGCGTCAGGATCGGATTGCCCGCGAACGGGACATAGGGCCCGCGCAGCGACTTCGAGCGCAGCGCGACCTGCGAGTGGTTGACGCTGGTGCCACCCTCGGCTGCGGTCAGGTAGTAATAGCCGTCCTTGCGGAAGATGTGCGGTCCTTCGATCCACACCGGCTTCTTCGAGATGTCGACGCCGCCGTTGATCAGTTGCGTGCTGTCGCCGACCATTTTTCCCGCGCGCCAGTCATATTCCTGGATCCAGATCGCGCGGTGGCCGTCGTAGCGCGGTGGCTCGGCGGGGGCGCGGTTGTTGACGATATACGCCTTGTCACCCTCCCAGTAGATCGACGGGTCGATGCCTTCGAACGGCAGCCATGTCGGGTCCGACCAGGGCCCCGCCGGGTCCTTCGCGGTGATGAGGAAATTGCCTTTGCACTCGACGCACGTGTTGACGATGTAGAAGACGCCGTCGTGATACGAGATGTCGGGCGCGAACACCGCCTGCGACGTGCGCATGCCGGTGAAGTCGAGCTGCTCCGGCCGGTCGATCGCGTTGCCGATCTGCGTCCAGTTCACCAGGTCCTTCGACGTGAAGATCGGCAGGCCAGGATAATGCGCGAACGAGGAGAGGACGAGGTAATAGTCGTCGCCGACGCGCGTTACCGACGGGTCGGGATAATAGCCCGACAGGATCGGATTGCGATATTGGCCGGGGCCGACGCTGACCTTCTCCTGCGTGTGGCCGTCATAGCTGAAGCTGCTGAACCGCGGCGCGTCGCTGGCGAAGGCAGGGGATCCGAGGGCGATACCGGCGAGCAGTGCGAACGTCTGGATTTTCATGGCGGTTCTCACTTGATTGCGCTCGCTGTCTGGTTTGGCCTGGATGCAGCCGCCGCGGCAAGTTCCTGCGCGGCTTGCGCGAGTTCGATCCACATCGCGCCTTCGGGAATGACGTATTCGTTCTCGCCCCAGAAGAACGGCCAGTCCTCATGATTCTCGGGGAAGTCCGGCTTGATGATCAGCACGCCCGGCACGACGCCGCCGGCGATGAACGAGAAGTCGGCGCGGTTGTTGCCGTAGGCGACTTCCTTCGAGACGGTGCCGACGGCGGAGACGAACGACACGTCGGACGCGGGGTGGTTGCCGACCAGGAACTCGAGCCCGCGGAATACGGCGTCGGCAGGCATGATCTCCGGGAACGCCTTGTGCAGCGTGTACGCGTTCATCGCATAGCCGAGCACGGTGCCGCTGCCCGCCCAGCCGCCGGTGGTGATCGGCACGCCGAACGGGTTGGCCTTGGCCGCGGTCTCGGCGGATGCGGCATAGGCGCGCACCGCCGGGATCATCGCCGCGCGATAGGTCGCCGGCATGAACGGGATGGCCGCCACCGCATCGCGCAGGGTGAAGGCGAATGTCTTTTCCATCGTCGGCCACAGCGACTGGACCGCGGCGGCATAGCGCGGATCGCGCGTCGTGCGGAGCAGCTCGACCGCGGCGGAGAAGCGCTCGGCGTCGAGCGGCCCCCCGGTGGTGTTGCCATGCTGGTACAGATCGGGCGCGTGCGACTGTTCCTCCGCCCAGGCCCGCGTCGCAATCCCTAGCACCTTCTTCGACAGCGCCGGATCGACCTCGGCGAGCGCGCGTGATGCGGCGGCGAGGCCGGCGATCGAGCCGTAGTTCAGCGCCGAGGCCTTGGTCGTGAACGCCCAGCGGTCGTCGGGTGTCCCGCTGCGGCCGCTCTTCTCCTCGCCGAGCTTCAGCGCCGGATCGTAGACCAGCCCGTCGGTCTTGGTCGAGGCGTCGCCGAGGTGCGTGTATTGCGCGACGTCGGGCTCGACGATGCCGTGGATCGCGTGGCTGACCGCATCGAACTGCGCGACGAGTTGCAGCGTGCCGTGGCGGATCTGCTGGACGAGATCGGGCGTGCCGTCGGGCACGTGGATCTCGGTCTTGCGCCGCGTCCAGTCGATCGCGGTCGTGTCGCGCATCGGGTGCCAGCGCTCCCAGCTGTCGACCAGCGAGCGGATCACCTGATATTGCGACTGGGTGCGGATGTCATAGTCGCCCGCGTCGAACCAGCCGCCGACCGCGAGGCCGGGGATGTGCTCGCCCGACTTGAACTTGGTGTCGGTGGTCGGCCCCTGCGCATAGAGGTCGATATGCTCGTGGTCGGTCGGCGCCTGGCGCGCATCGTCGCGGTGCGCATCGCCGTGCCAGACGCGGTAGCCTTCGTTGACGAACATATGGTCCATCGCGACCGGGAAATAGACGTCGAGCGTCGGATGCCATGCGCCGGCATAGGCGTCGGCGGCGATCCGGAACGGCGCGGTGCGCGTGGTGCCATAGTCGAGCACATAGGTGCCGGGCTGGCGGACCGCGCTGAAATCCAGTTGCAGATAGCTGTAGCGGAGATACTCGCCCCAGCGCTTGGCGGGCGCGGTCGGCACCGGCGTCATGCTGCCGTCTTCACCGACGCGGAGCAGGCGCGCGGGGAGCATGCGGCGATCGTTGCGGTCGAGTTCGATCGTCGCGACCTTGCGTGCATCGGGCGTATAGCCGAGCTGCGAATGCGCGATCACCGGGGGACGGAGCCAGCCCGGTACGCTGTTTGGCTGGATCGTCCATTCGAGCACGGTGCCGGTGCGCCCGGCCGGCAGCAGCGAACGGAGTACGAACCAGCCATTCTGCGCCTGGTTGCGGCCGTCGAACAGTTGCACCTCGGCGGTCGATCGGATCGTCACGCGGCGTGCCGGATCCTCGGGTGCGAGCACGAAGCGACTGCCCTTGGCGATCGCGGTCGGTTCCGCGCCGGGCCCCTCCGCGCGACCGCTCGCCGCGTTGCGCTGCGGCGTCTGGATCATCGCATCGGCCGGATAGACCGGGAACGCGCCGCTGACGCCGTCAGCCATATAGCTGTGGTGGAAATAGGCGGCGGGCAGGAATTCCAGGTTGAACCCGGCCTTGCCCGCGAGCGCGGCCGGCACGGGTTGGTCGAGGATCACCGACACCGCGACCGCGCCGCCGCGCTTCTCCGAGCGCACGCGGTAGCGCCATTTATAGTCGGGATATTCGAGCGTAACGGTGATCGCGCCGGTCGCGGCATCGATCTTGCGGTCGACCAAGCGTCCGATCGCATCCCACTGCCCGGGCGTGGAGGACAGGCGGACGTCGCCGTTGGTGGCGATCCGTTCGCCCTGCTGGATGATCTCGACGCCGCTGATCTTCGAATCGGCGAACAGGCCGTCATACCAGTTGGGAAAGACGAGGACGTTGGCGGCTGGCGCCTCGTAATAGCCGGCGGCGTTGAGCGTCAAGTCGGTCGACGGCGCGCGCGGGCTTGTCTGAGCGATCGCGGGCGCAGCGCTCGCAAGCAGAGTCGCGATCAGGCAGAATGCGGATTTTGCCGCCATGGTTTTCCTCTCCGGTATCGTCATGCGGCGTTTGATTCGCCTGCTATTCCCGCGACTATAGCGCTAACAATCGCATACGCCACCCGCTGTCACTGTTCTCATATGGACAGGATAGCGGTATCATCCTAATACTCATACAAGGTTGCAAAGGGCACGCGACGGTTCCGGTTTCGGGACGTCGGAGAACAGCCTGCACGCAATCGATAGGGAGAAGAGGATGACCGGGCCAACCGTCGATCGTCGTCGCGCGATGCTTGCATCGATCGCCACCGGGGCGGGGCTGATGCTGCCCGTGATCGGTCGCGCGCGTGCTGCGCCTGGACCCTCCGCATCGCGCACCGGCACCTGCTCGACTCCGCAATCGGCGATCGCGCGGACGCAATACGGTCCGGTCCGCGGCTATGTCTCGGACGGCGTCTATACCTTCAAGGGCGTGCCTTACGGCGCGGATACCGGCGGCGAGAACCGCTGGCTGCCCGCCAAGCCGCCGCAGCGCTGGACCGAGACGCGCGACACGCTGTCCTACGGCGCGAACTGCCCGCAGACGCTGCATGATTTCGGCGCGATCGAGCACACGTTCCTCCAGCAATGGACCGATGGGTTCGTCGGCGAGGACATGCTGAAGCTGAACGTCTGGACGCCGTCGCTCTTGGGAAAGCGGCCGGTGATGGTATATTTCCACGGCGGCGGGTTCGCGTTCGGATCGTCGTACGAACTCGCCTCGCACGACGGCGCGCAGATGGCGCGGCATCACGACGTGGTGCAGGTGTCGATCAACCACCGGCTGAACGTGCTCGGGTTTCTCGACCTGACCGAGGTCGGTGGCGCCGCGTATGATGCATCGGTCAACGTCAGCATGACCGATTGCGTCGCGGCGCTGCGCTGGGTGCAGGAGAATATCGCGCGGTTCGGCGGCGATCCCGACACGGTGATGATCTACGGCCAGTCGGGCGGCGGATCGAAGGTGACGACGTTGCTCGGCATGGCGACCGGCAAGGGCCTGATCCACCGTGCCGCGGTGCAGTCGGGCGGCGGCGGGTCGCTGCCGACCGCCGAACAGTCGCGCGATTTCTCGCGGCGCGTGCTGCGTGAACTGAACATCGGGCCGAAGGATCTGGGCGCGCTCCAGCGGATCGCGTGGAAGCCGCTGTTCGAGGCCGGCAACAAGGTCGCGACCGAGATCAACGGTCCGCGCGGGCCGATGGGGCCGTCGCTGACACCGCGCGTGGGCTGGAACCCGACGCTCGACGGCAAGGTGATCGACGTCCGCTCATACTCGGACATCGCGCCCGATGTGTCGCGCGACGTGCCGGTGATGATCGGCAACGTCAGTGAGGAGGGGATGCGCTGGGGCTATAATCCGAGCGAGGCGCAGTGGCGGACCGATCTCACCACGCAGATGGGGGGCGACAAGGCCGGGCGGCTGATTGCGGCGATGAAGCGGGCGCATCCGGATAAGGCGGTGCGGACGCTCGCATACGGCGTGCAGGGCCTGCAGAACCGCAACCGCGTGCAGGACATAGTGCGGCTGAAACACGCGCAGCGTGGCGCGCCGGTGTACCAATATCTCTTCCAGTGGCAGTCGCCGCAACTCGGCGGCGTCGCAGGCGCATGGCATACCGCCGACCTCGCCTTCTGCTTCGACAACACCGCCCTCTGCGACCAGGGCACCGGTAATTCGCCCGAGGCACAGCGCGTCGCGCGGACCATGTCGACCGCGTGGGCGAACTTCGCGCGGACGGGTAATCCGAGCCAGCCGGGCTTGAGCTGGACGCCGACCGATCCTCAGCGCTGCCAGACGATGGTGTTCGATACGACGAGCCGCATGGTCGACGATCCCGAGGGGGCATCGCGGCGTATCCTGCTGTCGTGAGCGAGGTTTAACGGACAATTTGGGGGAGAAGGCGATGCGTTGGTCGATCGGATTTGGGCTGCTTGCCAGCGCGCTGGCATTGGCGACGCCGGTGCTGGCGCAGGACGCGCGGATGACCGTGACGGCGGCGCCGGCCGAGCCGACCGCGATCCCGCTCAACACCGGCGGCGTGAAGGGACAGGCGGCACCCGAAGCGTGGTTCAGCCAGTACGGCGTCGCGATGACGCGCAACGTCACGTCCGCGACGCTGACGCCGTTCCTGCCCGATCCCGCCAAGGCGACCGGAGCGGCGGTGATCGTCGCGCCGGGCGGCGGTTTCCTGATGCTGTCGATGGAGAATGAAGGCTGGCGCGTGGCGAAGGCGCTGGCCGACAGGGGCATCGCGGCGTTCGTGCTGAAATACCGGTTGAAGCCGACACCGGCGGACATGAGCGGGTTCGAGCAATCGGTCACGGCAATGTTCGCCGGTGCCGCGCAACCGCAGCGGCGGATGAGCCCGGACGATGCGATCGCCGGGCTCGCCGACCAGATCGCCGATGCACGCGCTGCGGTTGCTTTGGTGAGGACGCGCGCGATCGAGTGGAAGGTCGACCCCGCCCGCGTCGGCATGGTCGGCTTTTCGGCGGGGGCGATGACGACGATGGCGACCGCGCTGGCCGCGCCCGACACGCATCTGGCTTTCATCGCGCCGATCTATGGATCGATGGAGGCGGTGAAGGTGCCGGCCGACGCGCCGCCGCTGTTCGCGGTGCTCGCCGCCAACGACCCGCTGTTCGCGAACAAGGGATTCGGCCTGATCGAATCCTGGCAGAAGGCGGGGAAGCCGGTCGAGTTCCACCTTTACCAGGCAGGCGGGCACGGCTTCGGGCTGGGCAAGAAAGGCACGACCAGCACCGGCTGGTTCGAGGATTTCATGCACTGGCTCGACGCCAACGGCATGCTCGTACGGCGATGACAACGATGCAGGGGGAGACGGGTATGATGCGCTTCACAAGGGTTCGGGCGATCGGGCTGCGCGCCGCGCCGCTGCTGGCGTTGGGTGCGTTGGCCGGGCTGTCGTCCGGTGCGAACGGGCAGGATACGGCGCAGGCACCGGCGACCGGTCTTTCGCCGTATTTCCAGCCGGTGACGCAAGGGCCCACTACGCCCGACAGCGACGGGTTCCTGCGTCGCTGGCTGTTGCTCGAGCCGATCGATAAGCCCAACCGCAGCAATACCGGCTTCACCGCCACCTATGTTCGGCAGGCGCTGACCACGCAGTATTTCCCCGGCCAGTTCACTGCGATCCCGCGCGACGGCCAGGTCGTGAAAGCGGCGCAACCGCTACGTTGGCACGCACTCGATTCAGGCGCGTTCGACGTCAAGCTGTTCAGCTTCGCCAAAGGGCGCGGCAAGCCGACCTACGGCGTGATCTTCTGGGCGGTGACGATCGTCGACAGCCCGCGCGAGATGCGCGACGTGCGGCTGGCGGTCGGGTCGAACTCGGCGTCGATCTGGTGGCTGAACGGCAAGGAGACGGCCGGGCTGTTCAACGATCGCCGCATGGTGATGGACGACGTGCTGTCGGACCGCGTGACGCTGCGCAAGGGCCGCAACGTCCTGCGCGGCGCGGTGATCAACGGTCCCGGCCTGAGCGACTTCTGTGTCCGCTTCGTCGACGAGACCGGCCGACCGATCACCGACCTCAAAACCGATGTCCGCTAGCATGGAGACCCTCATGACGCGTCTTGCCGCCGCCGCTTTCGGGCTGTCCGCGATCCTGGCCTCCGGCGCGTCGCCCGCCGCTGCGCAGTTGCAAGGCGAGACGTTCATCCACGATCCGTCGACGGTCACAGAGTCCGACGGCAAATACTACACGTTCGGCACGCGCGGCGGTGGGCTGGTCTCCGACGACGGCTGGACGTGGCGCAGCGGTCCCGAGCGTCCCGGCGGCGGCGTCGCGCCCGACGTAATCAAGATCGGCGATCGCTATTACGTCGCCTATGCGGTCGGTGGCGGCGGCATGTCCGGCGGGCATGCGAGCCAGGTCAAGATCATGTGGACGCTGTCGCTCGATCCGAAATCGCCGCGCTTCAAATATCACGACGTCGGCGTGGTCGCGTCGAGCGACGGAGTGGAGACCGCCGACGCGATCGACCCCGCATTCCTGTACGTCGACGGCCATTTGTGGCTGACTTACGGCACCTATTTCGGCCCGATCCGCATCATCGAACTCGATCCAAAGACCGGCCTGCGCGTCGCAGGCAATCAGCCGGTCGACGTCGCGATCGACATGGAAGCCACCGCGATGATGCACCGCGACGGCTGGTATTATTTGCTCGGCACGCATGGGACGTGCTGCGACGGGCCCAATTCGACCTACCACATCCGCGTCGGCCGATCGCGCAGTCCGCTCGGCCCGTACGTCGATCACATGGGGACACCGCTGCTGCGCGGTGGTGGCAAGCTGGTCCTCGGCGCACGCGGTCGCAACATCGGTCCCGGTCATTTCGGGCTGATCGAACTCGACGGCGGCGTCGAGAAATTCTCGATGCATTACGAGGCGGACATGGATCGCAGCGGTCGCAGCGTGCTGGGGATCGAGCCGCTCCGCTGGACCGATGGCTGGCCGGTCGCGGGGGAGAACATCGTCCCCGGCACCTATGAAGTCGCGTCCGAACGCAGCGGCTACGCGCTCGGCCTCGCCACCGATGTCGTCAGGATCGCGTTCGACCCCCGCCGCAGCTTCATGGCAAAGCCGACCGACCCGGTCAGCCCGATCCCCGACCAGACACTGGCGCAGGATTCGGCGGGTTGGCCGCAGGGCCGCATCCGCGTCGACCTCGCCGACTATATGAACCGGCCTCACCAATTGTGGACGATCGCCCCGGCGGCGGGGGCCGGCGGGTATTTCGGTGCGCCCTATTACACGATCACGATCGCCGGGACCGCGCGCGTACTCGCGGCGACCGGGCAGGGCGAGGTCGAGTCGGTGCCTGCGTTCACGGGCGCGACCGAGCAGTTGTGGCGGATCGACCAACTTACCGACGGCACCTACCGCATCATGCCGAAGTCCGTACCGGGTGGTCGCGCCGGTCTCGCGCTCGTCGCAATCGGCGTGAGTACTCCGACGTTGGCCAAGTTCGATCCAGCCAGCCCTGCCGGGCGCTGGACCTTCAAGCAGCCGCAGCCAATCCCCGGCCAACGTTGACGCCGGCCGAGATTGAACTACTCCTACAAGTGATAAAAAGATGGACCGCTCAACGGCGGCCGAAAGGGAGAGTATGAACCTGTTCACGCACTGCACTTCACAGTCGGGTTCCGGCCTGACGCGCGCGCTTGCCGCGCTGACGTTCGCGCCGCTGATGCTCACGGGCGCAGGTATCGCGACGCCGTCGGTTGCGCAGGATGCCGCGGCACCGACCGTGACGGCTACGTTGCAGGCAGACAAGCCAGGCGCGGTCGTCCACCGCGACGTGTTCGGGCAGTTCGCCGAGCATCTCGGCCACGGCATCTATGGTGGGATCTGGGTCGGCAAGGGCTCGCGCATTCCCAATGACGGCGGCTATCGTCGCGACGTGCTGGACGCGCTGAAGGCGATCAACGTGCCGATGGTGCGCTGGCCCGGCGGGTGCTTTGCAGACGAATATCATTGGCGCGACGGGATCGGCGCGACCAAGAGCCGGCCGACCAGGATCAACACGAACTGGGGTGGCGTCAACGAGGACAACGCGTTCGGTACGCACGAATATTTCGGGCTGATGGAGCGGCTGGGCGCAAGCACCTACGTCTCGGCTAACGTCGGTAGCGCGCCACCCGCCGAGACCGCGCAGTGGATCGAGTACATGACCGCGCCGCAGGGCAGCACGACACTCGCCAATGAAAGGCAGCGCAACGGGCACGCAGCGCCGTGGAAGATTCAGTATCTCGGCATCGGCAACGAGCTGTGGGGCTGTGGCGGCAACATGCGCGCCGAATATGCCGCCGACCTGACCAACCGCTATGCCCAGTTCGCCAAGTCCGCGAACGGCCCGATGCTCAAGATCGCGAGCGGCCCGAGCGACTCGAACTATGAGTGGACCGAGGCGATGATGCGGATCGCCGGCAAGAACATCGATGGGCTGGGGCTGCATTACTACACGCGGCCGCGCGACAAGGACTGGAAGGACAAGGGCGCGGCTATCGGCTTTCCCGAGCGCGAATGGGCGTCCACCATGTCGCACACGCTGGAGATGGAGGAATTCATCACCAAGCATTCGGCGATCATGGACAAGTATGATCCGGCCAAGCGCGTGATGCTCGCGGTCGACGAATGGGGCACGTGGTACGATCCGACGCCGGGCAGCAATCCCGGTTTCCTCGAGCAGCAGAATTCGTTGCGCGATGCGGTGGTTGCCGGGCTCAACCTCAACATCTTCGCGCATCATGCCGACCGGGTCCGGATGGCGGCGATCGCGCAGATGGTGAACGTGTTGCAGGCGATGCTGCTTACCGACGGCGCGAAGATGGTCAAGACGCCGACCTATTGGGTGTTCGACCTCTACAAGCCGTGGCAGGGCGCGACATCATTGCCGATCCAGGTGACCTCGCCCTGGTACCACAAGGACGAAGTGGCGGTGCCGGCAGTCAGCGCGTCTGCGGTGCGCGATGCGGCGGGGCAGGTCCATGTTGCGCTGGTCAACCTCGATCCGAACCGCGCGATGCCGGTGTCGGTATCGCTCGCCGGATTGCAGGCGACGCAGGCAAGCGGGCGGATCATCACCGGCACCGCGATGGACGCGCATAACAGCTTCGACGCGCCGGATACGGTCGTGCCGCAGCCGTTCGCGGGCGCGCAGGTGACGGGCGGCAATCTGACGCTCACCGTACCGGCGAAGTCGGTGCTGGTCCTCGATCTCCGCTGATCGGGCGATGACCGTCGAACCCACGCGTCGTGACATGCTGGAAGGCGCAGCGGCGGTCGCCGTCGCTGCGCTTGCCGGACCCGGTGCCGGACCGAGTCAGGCGTGGGCGGCGGCACCCGCCAATGGCTCGCGGCTCTGGTATCGGCAGCCGGCGGTCGCCTGGACCGAGGCGTTGCCGGTTGGCAATGGCCGGCTCGGCGCGATGGTGTTCGGCGGAACGACGAGCGAGCGGTTGCAGCTGAACGAGGATACGCTGTGGACCGGTGGGCCGTACGATCCGGTCAACCCGGCTGCGCACGCGGCGCTGCCCGAGGTGCGGCGGTTGATCGATGCGGGCAAGTTCGCCGAGGCGCAGGCGCTTGCCAATGCACAGGTCATGGGATTGCCCAAGACCCAGATGGCGTACCAGCCGGTCGGCGACCTGATGCTGGAGATGCCCGGCGTGGCGGGGGCGGCCGGCGACTATGTCCGGCAGCTCGATCTCGATGCGGCGGTGGCGACTACGAGCTTCACGATGGGCGGCACGCGGTTTCGGCGCGACGTGTTCGCGTCGCCCGGGGACCAAGTGATCGCGGTGCACCTTGTTGGGGATCGGCCGTTCGACCTGCTGGTGGGCCTCCAGTCGCCGCAGCTTGGCGCCAGCGTCTCGGTCGACGGTGCGACGGTGACGCTGGCCGGGGATAATGGCGAACGTGCGGGGATTGCGGGGCGGTTGCGGTTCGCGGCGCGGGCGCGCGTTTCGACGGTGGGCGGTTTCGTCTCGCACGATGGCGGCCGGGTTCGCATCACGGGAGCGCGTGCGGTCACGGTGCTGGTGGCGATGGCGACCAGCTATCGCCGGTTCGACGATGTGAGCGGCAACCCGGAAGCGGCGACGCTTGCCACGCTCGATCGTGCCAGCCGGCGCGGTATCGAGCGGATCCGCGCGGAGACGAGCGCCGCGCACCGTGCGCTGTTCCGTCGCGTGACGCTCGATCTCGGACGCACGGCGGCGGCGGACAAGCCGACCGACGAGCGCGTCCGTGCCAATCGCGCCGGCGACGATCCGGCACTGGCGACGCTGTATTTCGAGTATGGCCGCTACCTGCTGATCGCGTCGTCGCGACCGGGGACGCAGCCGGCGAACCTCCAGGGTATCTGGAACGACGCGATCAAGCCGCCGTGGGAATCCAAATACACCGTCAATATCAATACCGAGATGAACTATTGGCCGGCGGAAGTGACCGCGCTGGCCGAGTGCACCGCACCGCTGGTGCAGATGGTCCGCGAACTGGCGATCACGGGTGAGCGCACGGCGCGGACGATGTACGGTGCGCGCGGGTGGGTGTGTCATCACAACACCGATCTGTGGCGCGCGACGGCGCCGATCGACGGGGCGCAATGGGGGCTGTGGCCGGCCGGTGGCGCGTGGCTGTGCACGCATTTGTGGGATCGCTACGATTACGGGCGCGACCTTGCCTATCTGCGCTCGGTCTATCCGCTGATGCGCGGGGCGGCGTTGTTCTTCCTCGATACGCTGCAGACCGATCCGGCGACCGGCGCGCTGGTGACCAATCCGTCGTTGTCGCCCGAGAACATCCATCCGGCGGGCGCGTCGATCTGCGCGGGGCCGGCGATGGACATGCAGATCCTGCGCGATCTGTTCGACCAGGTCGGGCAGGCGGCGGCATTGCTCAAGATCGATGCACCGTTTGCGACGGAGGTGGCGGCGGCGCGCGCGCGGCTCGCACCCGATCATATCGGCGCACAGGGCCAGCTTCAGGAATGGCAGCGCGACTGGGACGCGGCGGCGCCCGAGCCGCATCACCGCCATGTCTCACACCTGTATGGCCTGTTCCCGAGCGACCAGATCGATCTCGACCGAACGCCCGCGCTGGCGCAGGCGGCACGGCGGTCGCTCGAACTGCGTGGTGACGAGTCGACCGGCTGGGCGACCGCGTGGCGTGCGAACCTGTGGGCGCGGCTGCGCGACGGCGATCACGCGCACCGGATCCTCGCGTTCCTGCTCGGTCCCGAGCGGACCTATCCCAATCTGTTCGACGCGCATCCGCCTTTCCAGATCGACGGCAATTTCGGCGGTACGCGCGCGATCGCGGAGATGCTGATGCAGAGCCGGGGCGACGAGATTTTAGTTTTGCCCGCGCTGCCGAGCGCTTGGCCGACCGGGTCCGTCACAGGGTTGCGCGCGCGCGGACGGTGTTCGGTCGACCTGCGCTGGCAGGGCGGCGAACTGGTCGAGGCGGTGGTCCGCGGCGAGATGCCGGGACGGCGTGTGATCCGGCTCGGCACGCGGCGGGCCGAGATCGTGCTGACCCCGGGGAAGGCGGTGAGGCTTCGCGGCAACGCTCTCACGCGCGCGTGAACAAGCAAAAGGGGATGTCCGTGAACAAGCTTCTCGTCGCACTCGGCACTGCGTTGATGCTGTTGGCTGGCCCTGCTTCGGCGCAGGTCAAAACGCCCGGACCGCCGCCGGTTGCCGGTGCGAAGCCGGTCACGATCGAGCGGATCACCGTCCACTCGCCCGCGATCGAGGGCAATCTCGAAGGCGAGAGCCCTGATCGCGCGGTGCTGGTGGTCCTGCCGCCAAGCTACCGCGCCAACCCGACGCGGCGTTATCCGGTGGTCTACGCCCTCCACGGTTATTCGATCGGCGCGGAGCAGTGGATCGGCGAGATCCACGTGCCGCAGACGATCGAGGGTGCGTTCGCGAAGGGCGCGCGCGAGATGATCGTCGTGATTCCCGACAGCAAGACCGCGCACAACGGCTCCTTCTATTCGAGTTCGGTGACGGTCGGCGATTTCGAGACGTTCGTCGCGCGCGATCTGGTCGGTTATGTCGACGGCCATTACCGGACGATCGCGGACCGTCGCAGCCGCGGGCTCGCGGGACATTCGATGGGCGGCTACGGCACCGCGCGGATCGGCATGAAGCATCCGGAAACATTCGGTGCGCTCTACATGATGAGCCCGTGCTGCCTGTCGACGCGCGCACTCGGCACGCCCGATGCGGCGACCGAGACCGCGATCCGCGCGCTGCGTTCGCCCGCGGACAGCGCGACCTTGTCATGGGGACAGCGCGCGCAACTCGCGACCGCCGCGGCATGGTCGCCCAACCCCAAGGCGCCGCCGCTGTACCTCGATCTGCCGGTCAAGGACGGCGTGCCGCAACCCGACGTGCGGGCGCGCTGGGCCGCCAATGCGCCGCTGGCGATGCTCGACCAATATGTCGGCAATCTGCGGCGCTATGCGGCGATCGGGATCGACGTCGGCGACCGCGACGGGCTGAAGGACGATGCCGGCAAGCTGCACGCCGCGCTCGACAGCTACGGGATCGCGAACAGCTTCGAGGTGTATCCGGGCGATCATACCAGCGGCGTCGCCGGCCGCGTGCAGGACAGGATGATGCCGTTCTTCTCGCACGCGCTGGCGTTCGGCAAATGAGGGTCGCGGTGGCGGTCGCGCTGGGGCTGCTGGCGACGGCTGCGTCGGCGCAGGTGTGGCGATCGGACCAGGGCGACGGGAGCTTCCGCAATCCGGTGCTGTTCGCGGATTATCCCGATCCCGACATCATCCGCGTCGGCAGTGATTATTATTTCGCGACGACGACGTTCGCGAACACGCCCGGCATCACGATCCTGCACAGCCGCGATCTGGTCAACTGGACGCTTGCCTCGCACCTCGTCGATCGGCTGGAGGGCAAGCCCGAATACGACCTGAAGGGCGGCAACGCGTACCGGCACGGGCTCTATGCCTCGTCCTTGCGCTATCACGCCGGCACCTATTATCTCGCCAACACGCCGGTCGGGCAGAAGACGCGGATCTGGTACGCCAAGGACGTGCGCGGGCCGTGGCGCTATCACGAACTGGAGCGCGAGGCGTTCGATCCGGGGCTGTTCATCGAGCCGGACGGGCGCGCGTACCTGGCGACCGCGAGTACCGCGGACGGCACGATCACGCTGCTGACGCTCGACAACGATCTGGCGCACGTCACCGCGTCGCAAAAAGTCCATTATATCAAGGGCGCGGAGGGGTCGAAGATCATCCGGCGCGGTGCGTATTACTACCTCTTCAACGCGCTGCCGCCGCGGCTGGGCCTGACCGTGTCGCGGTCGCGCAGCCTGTTCGGGCCATGGGAAACGCGTGACCAGATCGACGACAAGACCGGCGGGCACCAGGGCGCGCTGGTCGACCTGCCCGATGGCCGCTGGTTCGGCTTCGTGATGGAGGATAGCGGCGCGATCGGGCGGATGACGAACCTCAGCCCGGTGTTCTGGCAGGACGACTGGCCGGTATGGGGCACGCGCGAAGCACCCGGTCGCGCGCCGCGGCGTGCGGCCAAGCCGATCCTGGGAGCGCCGTTCGCGGAGCCCGCGACGTCGGACGATTTCGGGAAGCCGACGCTTGGGTTGCAGTGGCAGTGGAACCACAATCCCGAGCCTTCGCGCTGGTCTTTGTCCGAGCGGCCGGGGTGGTTGCGGCTGAAGCCAACGGTCGCGACTGGGTTCTGGAGCGCGCGCAATACGCTGGTGCAGAAGGGGCAGGGGCCGGCGAGCCGGGCCGAGGTAAAGCTCGACATCCGCCATCTGGCACCGGGCGATCGCTGCGGGTTCGGGACGTTCGGGCAGTTCAGCGGGAATCTGACGGTGCAGGGCGCGGCGGGCGGCAAGGCGACGCTGGCGATGGAGGTGACCGAGGACACGGTCGCCGGTGCGCGGACGGAGGTTCGCGCCACCGCGCTGTTGCCGCGGACCGAGGCGCTGTGGTTGCGGACCGACATGGACTTTACGACCGATCGTGCGCGCCTGGCGTATAGTGTGGACGGGCGGCGGTGGACCGGGCTGGGCGGCGACTTTCCGCTCGCGTTTGCGTGGCGGACGGGGACGTTCCAGGGCGAGCAGATTGCGCTGTTCTGCTATGCGCCGACGGCGAGCCGCGGGTGGCTGGATGTCGACCGGTTCACGCTGTCGGCGTTGCCGCCGGGGGCGCCGGAGCGGGTGCGTTAGGATTAAGTGACTAACGTAGCGACCACGCCCAACCCTCCGTCATCCTGACGAAAGTCAGGATCCAGAGTAACGGACGCGAACTCGTGGATCTGGATCCTGACTTTCGTCAGGATGACGGGTCGGGCGTGGTTCGGGCTTGAGACCCGAACCCGAAACCGTTCGCCTATTTCAGTAACGCAGCATCCGCCCAGATCGCAGGTTGAGGCGTCCCAGCATTCGCCGCACCGCTCCCGCGCGCCACCAGTTCGACGATCCGTACACCCACCACCTTCGCCTCCAGCGGTACCACAGCCTCGCCGAACCCCATCGGCCGGGACTTGGCGAGGAGGCGACCATCGCCCCATACCTCGAACACCGTCGTACCCGACCGCGGCTGGCCGGAATCGTTGATGCCGACCTTGGCGGCGAACCGCGCGTAACCCTGGTTGCGGACTTCGAGGCGGGAGTTTGCGAGCACGCCGACGCCCGTGTCGAAGTCGGTGCCGGCCACCCGCAACAGCTTGCCGTAGGGCGCGCGGTCGGCTTCGGCGCCGCCCCAGCCGCCATATTGCGGATGCTCGCCGCCGCCGCGCGTGCCCGTCCAAGGCGTGATCGACTGGTAGATCGTCGGATCCGGCTGCGGCACGACCACGCCGTCGGTTGCCGGATTGACGCGGCCGGTCTGCTCCGAAAGGTATAGCCCGCCCGGCAACCGCCGAGTGCCGGTCGCGCGGAAGATCAGCGTCTCGTGCGGCACTAGCGTCACCGCGATCTCCTTGCGGAAGCTCTGCTCCTTCTTGGTCCAGAGGTCCTTCAGGCGCACGTCGGCGGTCGGCAGCATCTTGAGCTGTTCGGCGGTCAGCACCGCCTTGGCAGGCGAGGCCGTACGGTTGAGCAGTGCGACGCCCTTACTGCCGTCCGCGAGCGTTTTCACGAAGGTCTGCACCTCCGACGAGTCATAGGCCAGCACCGCCTGGTTGCCCGCCGCATCCTGGTTCAGCGCGACGATGTCCGCGTTGCCGAAGATCGCGAGCAGGTCCGACGTCAGTTTCCGGAGATCGTAGCCGATAATCAGCGGCGCGTTGAGCATCGCCCATAACGCGAAGTGCGAGCGCGCCTCCGCGCCGTGCGCCGCGTCGAAATCGCCGGTGCCGACGAACAGCATGTCGGGGTCGTTCCACGATCCCGGATGCGCATAGAGCGCGCGGTGCGTGACGGTGTCGAGGTTGGTGAGCATCCGCGGCCAGACCGGCTGGATGTCGTCGCTGGTGCGCGAGGTGTTGCCGACGTCCTTGCCCCAGGCGCGCACGTCGCCCGCGCCCCACAGGCATAGCGAATAGACGTACGCGCGGTCGCCGGCGTGCGTGTGCAGAGCCGCGCGAACCTGTTCGTAGAGGCGGCGGATGCCGGGGATGTCCGATCCGCCGAGCGACTGCATGTCGACGAGCGGCGTGAGGGCGCGGTACAGGCCGGACTTTACGCGCGGTGCGTCCACCGGCAGGCCACGCGCGCCGCAGCCGTCGACTTTCAGGAAATCGAAGTTCCAGTCGGCGAAGAACAGCGCGATGTCCTGGTCGACATGGCCGTACAGCCCGACCTCGCGCTCGGCGACGCTGCCCTCGGGCTGGTTCTTGAAATCGGGGGTATAGATTTGGCCGCAGGTGTTGCGACCGATATCCGAGTAGATGCCGACCTTGAGGCCCATCGCGTGGAGCCGGTCGGTGAACGGGCGGAAGCTGGTGTCTGCACCGGTCGCGGCGGACGGGAAATGGCTGGTGCGGATCAGCAGCCGGCCGTCGGGCTGGCGACGCTTCAGCCACCAGCCATCGTCGATATTGACGTAGCGATAGCCGATGTCGCGCAATTTGGTATCGATCAGCGCCTGCGCCGAGGCGAGGACCTTCTCCTCGTCGACGTCGCTGTTGAAGGCATTCCACGAACTCCAGCCCATCGGCGGCACCGGGGCCGAGCCATCGGTGTTGGCGCTCCATTTGCCGGTCGGGGTCAGCGGATCCGCCAGTGCCGCGATCGGCGTGCAGAGTGCGGCCAGCGCGGTGCCGAGCGTCGCGAGTGTCCGGACGCGGTTCACTTAGGCAGCTCCGCCGACTGACGCGCGGTGAAGCTCGCCGTTTGCCCTGCGACGCCCGTGCCGGGCTGTCCGGCGCCGACCGTCACGCGGTAGGTGCCGGCGGCGACCGAGCGCCCTCCGTCCAGTGCGACCGAGCTCAGATCGCGTGGCGACAGGTCGAAGGTCACGCTGCGCGCTTCGCCGGGTTTGAGGGCGACGCGCTGGAACCCGCGCAGTGCGATCCGTGGGGTGCCGGGCCGATCGGGAAAGTCGAGATAGAGTTGCGCGACCTCTTCGCCGGGTCGATCGCCTTGGTTGGTCAGTCGCGTGGTGACGCGCAGGCCGTTCTCGGCGCCGCCGCGGGCGGGCGTGACGGTCAGCGGCGCATAGCCGAACTTGGTGTAGCTGAGCCCGTGGCCGAACGGATAGACCGGCGTGCCCGCGAAATAGCGATAGGTGCGGCCCTTCATCGCGTAATCGCCGAACGGCGGCAGGTCGCCGACGCTGCGATAGAAGGTGAGCGGCAGGCGGCCCGACGGGTTGGTGCGCCCGGTCAGGATGTTGGCCGCAGCGGTGCCCCCGGTCTCGCCCGGATACCACGCCTCCAGCACGGCGGCGGCGTTGTCCTTCGCCCAGGCGAGGTTGATCGGGCTGCCGTTCATCGTGACGAGCACGATCGGCTTGCCGGTGGCCTTGGCCTGTTCGAGCATCGCGATCTGGTCCGCGGGGAGGTCTAGCGTGGTCTTGTCGCCGCCCGAGAAGCCCGGCACCGTCACGCCGGTTTCCTCCGCTTCGAGGTCGGAGGTGAGGCCGACCACCGCGACCAGCACGTCGGCGGCAGCGGCCGCGCGACGAAGCTCGGCGGACGGCGCATCCGACACGCGCTTCCACACCAGGTCGATCCCGCTGCCCTCGGCGCGGATCGCATAGCGCCTGCCGCCTTCGAGTTTCAGCGTCGTCATGCCGGGCAGATCGTTCCAGCGTGCCTTGCGTCGGTCTGAAATCATCTTGCCGTCTAGCGTCAGCGTACCGCCCGATCCCGACAGGCCGACGCGGTAGGTGCCGCTTTCGGGGGGCACCAGGAAGCCGGTCCATTCGGTGCGATGGACGTCGGTGACGCGCGCGAGATCGAGGTTGCGATCGCCGACGTCGGGCTCGATCCGCGTGACCACCGGCTGCGCCTGATACTTGGCGGCGGCGACGAGCTTCTCGCGCGTGCCGCGGGCATATTGCGCGGGCATCGGCGTGGTCGGATTATAGTAGCGCGCGAGCAGGCCGGGCTTGCCGTCGGGCGTGAGCAGCGCGGACGTCGGTACGCGGTCGCCGTCGGTTACAGACTCCCCGAACGGCACGAGTGTGACCTGGCTCGCACCGAGCGCGGTCTTCAGCCCCTCCAGCACCGATACCGGCTGGCCCGACAGCGGCGACGAATAATTGCCGCGCAGCACGCGCGTCGCGTCGCCGAGCGGGCCGATCACGGCGAGCTTCACGCCGGGCTTGAGCGGCAGGATGCCGTCGTTCTTCAGCAGCACCATCGACCGTTCGGCCGCCGCCAGCGCCAGTCGCCGATGCTCGGGGGCACCGACGACGCTGGTCGGCAACGCCTTGGGGGCGCCGGCAAGTCCGGGCAGGTCGCCGTTGCGATACCGCGCGGTGAACAGGCGGACGAGGCTCTGGTCGACGTCCGCCTCGGTGATCAGGTCGCGGCCGAGCGCCTCGCGGTACCGGGTCTCCAGGCCCGCGGTATCGCCCAGCGTCTCGCCGTTGCATTCGTTGTCGACGCCCGCGCGCATCGCGGCGGCCACCGCGGCGGCGCTGTCGGGGGCGTATTTATGGTTGTCGGCGATGTCCTTCACCGCGTCGCAATCGGACACGACATAGCCCTTGAAGCCCCACGCCCCGCGCAAATGCTCCTTGAGCAACAGGTCGCTGGCGCAGGCCGGCTGGCCGTCGATGCGGTTGTACGCGCACATCACCGAGCCTGCGTGCCCGTCGACCAGCGCCGCGCGGAAGGCGGGGAGGTAGGTGTCCTCCAGATCGTGTGCGGAGATGTAGACGTTGGCCTGGTGGCGCGTGCCCTCGGGGCCGCTGTGCACCGCGAAGTGCTTGGGCGTGGCGATCACCTGCGGGCGATCAGGGTTGGGGCCCTGCATCCCGGTTACGAACGCGACGCCCATCGTCGCGGTCAGATACGGATCCTCGCCATAGGTCTCCTGCCCGCGGCCCCAGCGCGGATCGCGGAAGATGTTGATGTTGGGCGACCACGTGTCGAGCCCGGTGCCGATATGCCCGTTCCTGCCGGTCTCGCGGCCAAGCGTGTGCAGCCCGCGCACCTCCTCGCTGATCGCGCCCGCGACGTCGTGGACGATCGGCGCGTCGAAGCTTGCGGCGAGGCCGATCGGCTCGGGGAAATTGGTGGTCGCGAGCGGCCCCAGCGCGCCGTGCAGCGACTCCGTCCACCAGTTGTACGCGGGCACGCCGAGCTGCGGTATCGCGGGCGCGACGTTGAGCAACTGCGGCAGCTTTTCGTCGAGCGTCATGCGCGACACCATCGTCCGCGCCATCTGCTCGGCGGGGTCGGTCGCGGTCCGCTGGCTCGGTGCAGCGGCGGGCTCGCGCGCGATTGCGGGGGAGACTGCGAGCGCGAGCCCGGCCGTCGCCAGGGCTTTCGCCTTCATGGTCATGCGCATCGTCAGTCTCTCCCGTTGCGGCGCGCTTTGGCGGCCGTTCTTGTTCTTCGCACTCGTTCGGGGCTTATCGCGCCGGCAACACCGGCACTTCGAACGTGCCGACGGGCAGCGGAGCGTCGTCGGCAAGGTTGGTCGCCGGGGCGTCTGCCCACGCATAGCGGACGCGTGTGACGGGTTGGCCATCGCCGGGCAGCATAACCTCGGACCCCGCGACCTTGCCCGGAGCATAGCGGCAGGTACCGACCGCGGCGCCGCACAGCTCGAAGCCGATCGCCTGCGCGGCACTGCGGGCATGCAGCGCGCCCGTCACGCCGCTGAACCGTACCGCGACGCCGCCATCCGCGGTGCGCCGCGCATCGGCGACGGCAGGGCCGGACGGCGCGATGTTCTCGCCGTACACCGCGGCGCGCATCACACGCGCGAGCCTTTGCCCGACCTCGTGCTTCTCGCCGGGATGGATGTCGAGCGCATCGCCGAGGTCGAGTGCGATGGCGATGCCTGCATGCGGGTCCGCCGCCGCGACGCGTCGCTGCGCATCGCGGACGTCGCCCCAGCCGCTCTCGCTCGGCGCGATCGCCGGGCTGCCGTAATTGGCGAGTTGGACGATGCCGAAGCCGGTCTCGGGTGTGCCGAAGCGGCGGCGCCAGTCGGCGATCAACGCGGTCATCCGGCGGTCGTACCCGGGGATGCCGGTGTCGGACTCGCCCTGGTACCAGGCCATCCCGGCGAACTTCGTAGCACCGAGCGGTGCGATCATCGCGTTGTCGAGCGTGCCCGCGCCGTTGATGTCGTCCCACGGTACGCGCGGTGCGGCGCCCGCCAGCCGCTTGGCGATCGCATAGCGCCAGCCGGTGCCGAGCGGCACACTGGTCCCGTCGGCGAACGACAACCGCATCGAGTCCGCCGGGCCGGTCATCCCGCCATAGGCATAGACGTCGTCGTCGTTGACCGTGATCACGTTGCGCCCGGCCTTCAGGCTGCCGGCGGGCAGCGCGTAGACCCGCGATTGCGACGCGAGGCTGCTGCCACCGACGCCCACGCCGTTGACCCAGGTGCGGTCCGCGTCGTCGACCATGCCGAGCACCAATGTTGCCGGGCCGCGTGCCTGCTCGGCGGTGAGCTGGACCTCGTGCTGGTACCAGATCATGCCGTTATAGTCGGCGAGTGCGGGCACGCCCCAGGTCTCGAAATTGGTCATTGCGGGCACCGGTTGCCAGTCGAGCGCGGCATCCGGCTGCCATGGCTCGCGGCCGGCGGCGTCGCCCGAGCCGTCGTGCCACCAGCTTTCCCAGATCGTCGATGCCTGCCGGTTGGCGGCGGCGGGATCGCGGGCATAGAGCGCGAGCAGGTCGGCGGGGGCGCCGAGCCCGGCCTGGCGCAGCGCAGGATCGCTCATCCACGCGCTGATCCGCGACCCACCCCAGCTCGAATGCACCGCGCCGATCGGCACGCCAGACGTCCGGCGCAGCGCCTGGACCATGTAGAAACACGCGGCCGAGAAGCTGGGTGCCGTGGTCGGACCGGACACTGCCCAGCGGGGCTGTTTGGCAAACCGCGCGACCGATGCGGAGGCGGAGACCTTGGCGATCGTCAGCAGGCGCAGCTTGTCGTCGACCTCCGGGTGCGCGTCGGGGAACAGGCCCTGTCCCTGCTCGACGCGGAGTTCCATGTTGCTCTGGCCCGAACACAGGAACACGTCGCCGACCAGAATATCGCGCAGGACCGCCGCACCGCTCGGGGCCGCGATCGTCAGGTCGTACGGACCGCCGGCGGGGAGCGCGGGCAGGCTCGCCGAAAAGCTACCGTCGCGCGCGGACTTGGCGGTGACGCTGCGCCCCGCCAGCGTGATCATCACGGTCTCGCCCGCTGCGGCCTGTCCGGTCAGGACGATGGGCTGCCCGCGTTGGATCACCGCGTGATCGCCCATCACGCCGTCGAGGCGCGGAGCCGCCGACGCGGCGGTCGCACCGATGGTTAGGATCGCGCCCATGGCCAGGCACGCTGTGACGGTCCGCATGTTGTATTCCCCTGACGGCTAGATCGGCTGGAGGCCGTGGCGCTTGATACGGTCGATGAGATCGCGGTGGCCGGGCAGGCTGCTCACCAGTCGCTGCGTCTGCACTTGGTTGTCGTGCCGCGCGCGCCGAGCCAGCGCGACGTCGTCGTCGATCGACCCCGGGATCACCGCGGTCCGCGCCCCCATGCCGTACAGCACATATTGATAGCTCGCCGACGGGAAGACCTCCTCGGCGCGGTCGAATTCGTCATGCACCCACGGCGACTGGAAGCGCCATAGCTCCATCAGGCCCGCCAGCCGGTCGGGGATCGATTCCGGCCGGACATTGTCGCGCCAGAAATCGGTGTCGGTCCGCTTGGTCAGCGCATAATGCAGCTTGAGGAAGTCGATGATCCGCCCCCAGCGATAATACGCCGTGTCGTTGAAGCGATGCGCGACGACGTCCATCACTTGGCGACACGCGGGCATCTGCTCGGCGATCATCTTCGCCGACAGCTCGATCAGGACGATCGCGGAGGCCTCGAGCGGTTCGAGGAACCCCGCGGCAAGCCCGACCGCGACGCAGTTACGCACCCAGAACTGCTCCCGGTGGCCGGCGCGGATCGCCAGCCGTCGCGCAGTCAGGTCGCGCGCGGCGGGGCCGATATAGTCGCGCAACTCCTGCTCGGCGGCGTCCGCGCTGATGTGGCTGCTCGAAAAGACATGGCCGACTCCACGCCGCGTCGGCAGGCCGATGTCCCAAATCCAGCCAGCCGATTGCGCGGTCGAGATCGTGTGGCTCGCGATCGGTGCGTCGGGCACGTCGTACGGCACCTGCATCGCCAGCGCGGTGTCGCAGAACAATATGTCGGTGCAGCTGCGGAACGGCACCTTCATCGCGCCGCCGATCAGCAGTGCGGCGAACCCGGTGCAGTCGATGAACAGGTCACCCGCGATCGAAACGCCCTGTTCGGTATCGAGGCTGGCGATGTCGCCGCTCTCGTCGAGATGCACCTCGGTAACGTCGGCCTTCACATGGCGGACGCCGAGCGTGTCGCAGCAATGCCGCTGGAGAAAGTGCGAGAACTTCCCCGCGTCGAGGTGATACGCGTAGTTCGCATGGCCGTCATATTCGGGCGTCGCGATCGTCTTGGGGCCTAGCCCTTCGTCGCAGATCCGGCCCTGCGGCGTGACCGTGTCGCAGAACGTCGCGTTGCCCTCGTCCGCAAGCCAGTGCGGCGCGAGGTTCACCTGCCCGAAGTGCTGCGGGAGCATCAGCGGGTGGTAATAGCCATCGTCCGGCGCACCGGTGGTCCAGCGATTGAACCGTGCGCCCTGCTTGAACGACGCGTCGCACTGCCGGAACAGTTCGGTCTCCGATACGCCCATCTTCTTGAGCGTCGAACGCAGCGTCGGCCATGTTCCTTCGCCGACGCCGATCGTCGGGACGTTGGGCGATTCGATCAAAGTGACGGTGAAGCCGTGTTGGCGTCGCGCCTGGTGCTTGGCCGCGATCACGCCCGCGGTCAGCCACCCTGCGGTGCCGCCGCCGACGATAACGATGTTCTGAATTTCGTGCATGGTGCAGCGTAATCAAAAAGGGCGGAGCGCGAACAGGTCGTGCTCCGCCAGGGGGAGAGAGATCAGAAGTGGAAGCGAACGCCTGCGGTGTAGCGGCGGCCGTAATCGAACACGTCGAGCAACTGGTTGTCGTAGCGCCCGTGCGTGCTCTGCTGGTTGTTGTTGACGTTCAACGCTTCGGCAAAGACGCTGAACTGCTTGTTGATGTCGTAGCTCGTCGACAGATCGACCTGGAAGCTTTGGTCGACGAAGGTCGGCTCCGACCCGAATGCCCCGGTGTTCTGATTCTGGCCGAACTGAAGCAGATACTTGTCGCGCCAGTTGAGCGCGGTCCGGAACTGGAACCCACCCTTGTCATAGAAGCCGACGAAGTTCGCCGAATTGGCCAGGCCCGTAACCGCAAATCCGGTCTGCGAGATGTTTTTGTCGTCATACGGCCGGTTGGTGTTGACGAAGGTCGCGTTGGCCTGGAACCCGAAGCCCGAGCTGCCGAACACCTGCTGCCACGCCAGCTCTACGCCGCGAACGGTCGCGTTGGGTCCATTCACCTGCTGCGATACGGCAAAGCTCGCCAGGATGCCCGTCGTCGGATCGATCAGCCCGTTGATCGATTGCCGAGTCACGCCGCCGATGATGAAGTTGCTGACGTTCTTCAGGAAGAAGTCGACCGACAGGTACGAGTTGCGCTGATAATACCATTCGGCCGCAACGTCGAAATTGTCCGCGAGATACGGCTTCAGGTTCGGGTTGCCGCCGCTCGCCGACAGGGCGCCGACACGCTGACCGTTGCCGACGTTCAGCACCGGGTTGAGCACGCTCAGGCTCGGCCGGGTCAGCGTGCGCGACGCGTCGAAGCGCAGCAGCAGCGTGTTGGTGACCTCGAGCTTCGCATCGATGCTGGGCAGGAGATACGAATACGAGCTGTTGGTCGTGTTCGGCACGATGTCGGTATAGGTCGGGATGCCGAGTAGCGTCGGATCGGCGGTGCTCGTCGTGATCGAGGTCGGCAGGCGACCCTGTCCCGTCGCGCGCAGGTTCGTCGTTTCGTTGCGGACGCCCGCGTTGAACGTGAACGGCATGTCGCCGATATCGGCCTTGAAGTTCACGTTGAAGTACAGCGACCAGGTCCGCTCACGCACGTTCAATACGCTGCCCGGATCGACCGCCTCGTCGAACGCACCGCGGAAGCCGAGCAGACCGTCGCCGCTCGTCGGGCTCGGATAATTAAAGCCCGGAATGTTCTTCGCGTACGGATTGCCGAGGCTGGTCAGATAGTTCTGATACGCGGTCGGGCTGAACACGAACACCGATGGTGGCAGGCTGCCGTTGAAGCCGGGGATGAAGTTGTTGAGGCTGATCGAGCCCTGGTAGATGTCCGCAGGGACCGGCGAGATACCCGTCGTCCGCCCCGATGGGCCGCCATAGCCGGCATAGGCCTGCCAGAAGTTGTTGGTGAACGTGCTCTGGTTGCGGAAGTTGAACGTGTCCTGGTAATATTGGCCGCCGGCCTTGATCGTCAGGTCGTCCTGCTTCCACGTGGCGTTGCCCCGGAACTGGATGAGTTCGTCGGTATTTTTCTGCGTCTGATTTACGGTGACGTGCGTACCGATCACCGACTGATCGGCCCAGCGTGCGCCATCGCCGGCGGGACCGAAGTTGCTGATCGTCGGGAAGGCGTCGCTGCTCTTGCCGTCGACCTTGAAGCGCAGCACGTTGCCGAGCGCATTGCCGTACCCGATGTCGCCATTCTTACTGCCGACCACGTTACCGGGATTGAGCCAGCTCTTTGCGTAGGAGCCGTCGGCTTCGAACGTTAGGTGTTCGGTCGCGTCGTATTTGACGTTGAGGCCAGTCTGGTTGGTCTGCAGGATCTGCTTGTTTTCCGCCGCCGTGAAGTCGGTCGGGCTGCCGGCCTGCGTGAAGTCGACCGCTGTGCCGTTCTTGTCGACCGTGACGTTGCGCAGGTCGCCCTGGCTGAACCACACGCCGAACGCGTAATTATCCTGGTCGATCGTCTGGCGCGAGAAGTTGTTGTCCAGCGTGACCATCAGGTCGTCGGTCGGATGATATTGGAACGCGACGCGCGCGTCGACGCGCTCGTCCTTCACGCGCTGCTGCTCCGCGCCATATTGCTGCGGGAACCAGCCGGGCAGGTTCTGGCGATTGTTGGGATTGGCGTAGTTTGCCGACTTCGGATCGCTGGTCGGCGCACAGTTTGCTGCCCCGGCATTACCGGTCAGCTGGCACGGCGCGAAATTGCCGCCCGGCCAACCCGACAAATAGACGCGGTTGGTATCAGTATCACGCCGCGTGTAGATCACGTCGGCAAGGACACCGAATGTCTCGTCTTTGTTCGTGCTGCTGATCAACAGGCCGGCGGTCGGCACGATCTTGCCCGAGCGATCCTGGATCGACCCCGAGCCCGTGGCGGCGAGGCGGAACCCGGGATGGTCGAACGGCTTGGGGAACTGGATATCCACAGTCGCGCCGATCGAACTTGATGCGACCGTCACGTCCGGCGTCTTGAAAACGCTCAGCTGGCCGATGAAATCGACGCCGACGGTGCTGAAGTCGATCTGGCGATTGCCGGTTGCGGTCGAGATGCGGCGGCCATCGTACAACGTGGTGTTGAAATCGCCGCCGAAACCGCGAACCGTGATGCCGATCGGCTCGCCGCGCGAACCGGAGCGCTGGATCGATACGCCTGGCAGACGCTGCAGCGACGCCGCCACGTTCGAATCCGGGAACTTGCCGATGTCTTCCGCCGAGATGACGTCGACGACGCCCGACGAGGTGCGCTTCAGGTCGAGGTTGCGCTGGAGCGAACCGCGCAGGCCGGTGACGATGATGTCGTCGCTCTGCGGTGCGCTGCCCTGCACCGTGTTGCCCTGCGACACGTCTGGCGCGGTCGCTGCGTCCTGTGGCTGCCCGGCTTCCGACGCGGTCGTGGTATTCGCGGTCGTCGGTACGGCTGGCTGCGGCGCGGACGGCTGCGTGGTCGTGCTGTTCTGAAGATTGCCCTGATCCTGCGCCATTGCCGGGATCGACCACATCATCGCCAGTACGCTGGTCGCGCAGGCGAGTGCGCTCGATGGGTGGGCCAGTCCTCGAAAGCCGAAAGCGCGCGTAGTGGTGGTCACGGTCAAACATCCCCTCATGCGACGCCGCACCGCCCTTCTTTTGAGAGGCGTACACGACAAAGTTACTTCGACAGTCGAATCGTGCGGGTTCCCGCACCGTCTCCACTATCTACGGTAGCGCTCACAATAATCACGTCGCCGGCCAATGCAAGCAATTGTATGAGTGGTGGCGACGAAGCTTTGCAACCGCCGCGGCATGTGCGATCTCACGAGCAAGAAGACTGTACGGAAGGAGACGCGATGCCGATCTGGGAGATGCTGAGCCATGCACAGCATGCGGCGTTGCGCGTATCGCGCGCGCATGATGGCGAGCGGCAATTTGCACAAATCGTCGCCGATGAATTCCTCCAAGCCGCACCCTATTATGCGATTCTCTTTACGAAACACCCGGAGACCGGCGCCTTTTACGCCGGCGTCGTGATGGGCCTGGAACCGGGCCGCAACCTGATGGCGATACGGGGCACGCTGCCCGACTACCGACCCGCCGACCTCGAACGCCAAGGCTTCTACATCAGCGACGGGCAACTGGTCGTCGACCGCGAACACGGTGTCTTTGCGGAGCCAGACGGCCAGCTCTTGTTCGACATGAACGGTGAGGCAGCGCTACCACTCAAGCGCATCCAGCAGGCGCTGCACGTCCTCCAGTCGGGCATTCCCGAGACCGATGCGCTGATCGAGCGTTTCCTCGCGCATCGCCTGCTCGAGCCGATCGACGTGACGATGAGCTTCGACGACGGCGAGCATCTGACGCTGGAAGGACTCTACACGATCAGCCTCGACGCGCTGCACGCATTGCCCGATACCGCGGTGCTCGACCTGTTTCGCCGCGGCGACCTGCAACTCGCCTATGCGCAGGCCGGATCGATCCGCCATCTGCGGACGCTCGGCCGGATCCGCAACAACCGGCTGGCGGACATCGGCTGATGCTGCACGAGCCGCCCGCCGACGCGTTGCGCGATCCGGAAACTTACCAGGCCGAGGTGATGGCGCGGTGCGAGCCCGCGGTATTGCGCGGCGCGGCGCGGGATTGGCCGATGCTGTCGGGGGCGACGACCCCGGATGCGGCCCTCGACGGCGTGGTGGCGCAGCTTCGCCGCTTCGATAGCGGCAAGCTCGCGGAAGTGTTCGTCGGCAAACCCGAGATCGGCGCGCGGTACACTTACGACGCGACGCTCGCCGGGTTCAATTTCGACCGTAGTTCGGTGCCCTTCGGCGAGGCGCTGACGCGAATCCTCGACAGCGCGGCGGACCCCGGCCGGACCAGCATGTACATGGGATCGATGACCGCGGAGACGTATTTCCCCGGTATCGAGGAAACCACCCGCCTGCCGTTCGTACCGTCCGCGGTGCGCCCGCGGTTCTGGGTCGGCCACGCCTCGACCGTCGCCTGCCATTACGACACGATGGACAACGTCGCGTGCGTCGCGGCGGGGCGGCGGCGCTTCACGCTGTTCCCGCCCGACGCGATCCGCGACCTGTATGTCGGACCGATCGACCACACGCTCGCCGGCCAGCCGATCAGCCTCGCGGTCGGCAGCGAGCCCGGCGACCCGCGCTTCCCCCGCTTCGAAAACGCCCGAGACCGCGCACTGGTGGTCGAGCTGGAGCCCGGCGACGCGCTCTACGTGCCGAAACTCTGGTGGCATCAGGTCGAGGCGGTCGGCGACGTCAACGTCCTGGTCAATTTCTGGTGGGACGGGTTCAGCGCAGGACCGGACCAGCCCTACACCGCGATGCTGCTATCGCTCCTGACGATCGCCGAACGCCCGCCGGCCGAGCGCGCAGCTTGGCGTGCGTGGTTCGATCACTACGTGTTCCGCCCCGACGGCCACCCGCTCGCGTTCCTCCCGCCCGAACGCCACGGCGTGCTCGGCGCGTCGAAGGAGAATCACGGGCGGATCCGGACGCTGGTGATGCGCCTGCTGCGCGGCGGTTGAGCGTGCGTTGGAGTGACGCCTCAGCCTAGTCGAAGTGTTTCCGCTCGATTGTGAGCCGCTTGTCCTTGCAGAACCCGCAATCCTTGCCGGCGAAGCGCGCGGCAGCGGTCCGGTCGTTCTTCAGCCGCCAGTCCAGCCAGGCGGTCACAACCTCTGCCGCGATACCGCCATGCGGTTGCATGTAGGTGCCGCCGTGGCCCACCGGTATGTTGACCAGCGCCGCAGGGATGTGGTCGATCCGCTGGAAATCGTCGGTACCGTTCGCGACCGCGATGTCGGTCGGACCGCCGAGGACGTAGAGGATCGAGCCGTGCAGCGTCTTCAGCAGCGCCTTGTCGGACACCACGCCGCCGATCGGGTTCGCGCCCTCGGGAAAGAAGCCGCTGTTCATGATCACCGCGGTCGTCACGCGCGGGTCCTGCGCCGTCGATAATGCCTGCAAGCCGCCGCAACTCCAGCCGGACGCCGCGATCTCCGTGGTGGCGATCCTGCCCTTGAACGGACTGCCGGCGCGGGCATTCTCACGCTGCGCCCAGTCGATCGCGTCGGTCAGCGCGCGCGTTGACGTTGCCGAGGTCAGCGTCGTGCCGGGGGCGGGGGTCGGTGCGGGCTTGGTCGCGGCGTCGGACTTCGGCTTGGGGATCGTGCCCGACGCGATGACGAGATAGCCGTGCGAGGCGATCTCCAGCAGGTGGTTGCGCGAACTCGTCCCGTCCGCGCTGCAGCCGCCATTGCCGAAGACGTAGATTCCGAGCTTGGCCCGACCCAGCGCACCAAGATCCGCCGGGCCGTAGACGACATGGTCGGGCAGGTCCGGTCGTTCCTCGAAGATCGCGGGGTACGTGCCCGACCCGCGTTCCAGTGGCGCCGGTTGCGCCACCGCGCCGTCAGCGGTGCGCGCGATCCCGGGCGAACCCAGCATGATGCCGGCAATCAGAAGGGCGAGAGCGCGCATGCTGGATCTCCGTATGGGTAGGCGTTGGGTGTCAGAACGAAAAGCGGACGCCGACACGGTAGATACGCCCGACGATGTCGTACAAGGCCGGGTTGGCGCTCTGCGGCGACGCGGCCGGGTCGTGATCGAAGACGTTGTCGACCTTGAAGTACCCGGACACCTGTTTGGTGATGGTATACGTTCCGCCGACGTCGAGATAGAAGGCGCCGGGCATGAAGTTGCGGTCGATCGTCGGCGCGGTCGTGGTCGATTTGGGGCAGGTTCCGGGCGCGCAGACGACGTACTGGTTGCCGTAATTGCCGTCGCTGAACCAGCGTTCCTGTACCGTCAGGCTGAAGCGGTCGTTGCTGAACGCCTGGACCGCAAGCAGCTTCCAGCGTGGGGTGGCGCCGAGGTTCACGCCGGCGCCGTCGGTCGGAATCGTCCCCGGCAGGCCGGTATCCGTGACGAACTTCCGGATGTGCGTCGCCAGGCCGCGGAGCGTGAACGTCCCGTCCACACCGAGCGGGCGCCGCCACCGATAGCTTGCCTCGATATCGAAGCCGTCGGTCTTGATCGAGGCGAGGTTGAACGCCTGCGCATTGATGAAATTGGGACCGGCGGTGTTGTTCAGATTATACGCGCTGCACGTTTCGGGCAGGATGTTGCGGAAGCACAGGTCGACGATCTGCGCCGCGCCGAGGCTGGAGATCACGTCGGTAACCTTGATGTTGTAGTAATCGACCGAGGCGCTGAACCCCGGCAGCCAGGATGGGTTGGCATAGACCGCGCCGACTTCGGTGTTGCGCGCGATCTCAGGCGTGAGTGCCGGGTTGCCGATCGCGTTCTGGATCGCCACGACGTTGACGTTGCGCGCGGGGTCGAGGAAGTTGGGCAGCGTCGTCGTCACCGGTGCGGCGAACAGCTCGGACAGATTGGGTGCGCGAACATCGCGCGAGGTGACGCCGCGCAGGCGAAGTCCGTTAAGCGGCGTGTCCCACGTCCCGCCGATCTTCCACGTCCATACCCGGCCCGACGTGCTGTAGTCGGTGATGCGGGCCGCGCCGTTGATGTTGGCCCTGCCCATCATGTCCGACTTGAAGAGTGGGACGTCGAGCTCGAGGAACGCTTCCTTGACGTCGTAGGCGCCGGTGCCGTTCTTGTAGTTACCGGCATACCAGTTGTTGCCCGCGGTTAGCAGCGTTGGGTCGGCGGGGTATTCACTGGTATAGGGACTGAGCGCAGAGACGCCGGCGCCGTACGCATCGGCGCGGACCTTGTAGAATTCCTTGCGATATTCGCCGCCGAACGCGACCGACAAGGGACCCGCCCACAGCTCGACGGGTGTGCCGGAGAAGGCGAGGCTCGCGACATCCTGCGTCAGGTGAAGGCGCTGGATCGGGCCGTTCTCGGGCTGGACATACCGGCGTGCCGACTCGGAGGGTGTCGCGCCGCCGATGATATTGAGCGGGATACAGCCATTGGCGCGCGCGACCGGATTGGCGCAGACGATCGCGCCGTTGAGCGTGATCGCCTGGATCGCCTGGTTGAAATGCGGCGTGAGCACGATGTCGTCGACGTCGATCGCGGTGTCGGTAATGCCACGCTCGTAATAGGCGTCATAGGTCCAGGGCGAACCACCGAGATCGAACTTGCCCTTCAGGCCGCTGACGACACGGTATTGGCGGCGATCGGTATGGACGATCGTGTTCGGCAAAATCGCGACGCTGGCGCCGAACTGGAAATCCGTGATCCCCGCGGTCGCACATGCCGCCTGGATTGACGCCGGGACGAACGGGTTCGCGCACTGGAGCCTCAGGCCGGGTCGGTTGGCCCCGTTGGTCGGCTGGTTGTGGGTCTTCACCTGGCCGACATTGACGCTGACATAGACCTCGTTGTCGGTCGCGAAATCATAGCCGATCCGCCCATAGCTATCGAGGCGCTGGATCGCCGACTGCAGGGTGCGGCCGGTATCGATGTTCCCCGACAGGTCGCCGCCGACGCAGAAGCCGGGCAGGCAGCCTCGAACCGCGCCGGAACTGTCACGTGCGGGCACGCCATTCGAGCCATATTGGAACTGGAAGGGGCGGCCGCTCTGGTCGAACGCGGTGCCCTGCAGCGGACCGGCGGTGATGAGGCCGTATTTCGTGAAGTTATACGGCTGGGCGAAATCGCGCAGGACGTATTGCGGTGATCCGTCGTCGACGACGTTGCGGTTGATCATCGTCGTCTGCGTGAACCAGTCGCGACCACCGGCGAGGTCGGTGCCGAAATCACCGGGGCCGACGCCTGCTTCCTTGGCATATTCGCCGCTGACGACGAGGTGGAGTCGGTCGTTCAGATAGCTCCGCCCCGCGGCAAGTTGGATGAGCCCCTGGCCGTCGTCGCCGTAATTGGTGATGCCGCCCTGGATGTTGCCTTTGAAGCCCTGGAAATGGGTGTCGGTGATGAAGTTGACGACGCCGCCGACCGCGTCCGATCCGTAGGATGCGGACGCGCCGCCGTTGACGATGTCGACTCGCTTGATCAGCAATTGCGGGAGCAGGCTGACGTCGGTGACGCCGGTATAATAGGCGCCGACGACGCGCTGGCCGTCGACCAGGGTGAGTGTACGGATCGTCCCCAGACCCCGGAGCGAGAACGAGCTCAGGCCCTGCTGGCCGCTCGACGTGCTGAACGTGTTGGTCGTCGAGCTGCTCGATCCCTGCAACGATGGCAGCTGCGCGATCGTCGTGAAGACGTTGGGCTGCGCGTTGTTCTGGATATCGGCTTCGCTGATGACCGTGGTCGGCGTCGGGGCGGTAAAGCCGCTCGACTGGATCCGGGAGCCGGTGACGATGATGTCGGCGGTTCTGACGGCCTCGGGTTCGGCGGGCTTGGGCGTCTCGGCGACCGGCTCTGCGGGGGCGACGGTGTCGGTGGTTTGCGCTGGGGCGGCCTGCGCGAAAGACGGTGCTGCGTATAGCGAGAGGATAAGCGCGGCGATGCTGCTCGATCCGGCGATGAGGGTGCGCCGTTGCTGTGTAGTCGGACTGGAAATGGTAGACATCGAACGTGGCGCTGTTGCTAAACGCGATGTCTCTTGCGCCCAAACGCTGGCGCGGACGTGAGCCGACAGAGTCGTGATTCTGGAAACCATTGCATCCTACCCCCTTTTACGGCGCGCCGGTTTACCGGCGTTCCTGCAACGTCATCCCGCAACTCGATGTTGCTGTTTGATAACGTTACCACGCAACAATGCGTCGACATCGCGGAGGAGTCAATACTCATACTATCGGTGGCATAGTATGGAGGTCGTCGACGTCCGCAGAAACGGCGAATGGCGTTAAAGCGTGGCGTCGTCCTGCGGGGGCGACGTCGACTGTCGCTTGACGATTTCGTGGTCCAGCACCCGGTCGGCGCGCTTGGCGGGGGTTCTCGGCGACGTGGCGATCTCCGCGACCAGCAGGCCGAGTGCTTCTGCGGCGAGGCGGCGGACCGGCTGGTGCACCGTGGTCAGCGGCGGCCAGAGCATCACCGCTGCGGTGGTATCGTCGAACCCGACGACCGTCAGTTCGCGCGGTACGTCCAGTTGTCGCCGATGCGCGACCGACACGACGGCGGCGGCCATGTCGTCGTTGCTGGCGAAAATCGCGGTGGGGGGCGGATCGGCCTGGAGCAACTGGTCGCCGGCGGCGAGTCCCGAGGCAAAGCTGAAATCGCCCTGCGCGATCGTCGCACGAACGCCCGGATGTTCGCGCACCGCGGCGTAGAAGCCGTCGAGCCGCTTCAGGCTGGCGACCTGGTCGGGGTTGCCGACGACGAACCCGAGCCTTCGGTGACCCATCGCGATCAGCTCGCGCGTCATCTCGTACGCGGCGAGGCGATCGTCGATACGGACGCAGATCACGTCGTCGACATCGTGCGCGCCGACCGCCGCTACCGGCACGCGCGCCTTGCGCAACACGTCGAGGACCGCCGCGGACTCGCTCAACGGCGGCGCGCAGATCATGCCGGAGATGCCCGTTGCGACCAGGTTCTCCAGCGCGGCGGGGCTGGGCGGACGGCCGTCTTCGCCCTTCAGCAGGATCAGCCGTGCGCCACGGATCGAGGCCTCCTCGAATACGCCGGTGAGGAAGTCGCTCATGAACGCGGCGCTCGGGTTGGCGTATATCACGCCGATCTTGAGTTCGGTGGACGTGACCAGGCTGCGCGCGGCGAGGTTCGGCGTATAGCCGAGTGCGTCGATCGCATCCTGGACGCTGGCGCGGGTGGTCGGATCGACGCTGGCGCGGCCGTTGATGACGCGCGACACGGTCATCGGGGATACCCCGGCCTGCGCGGCGACATCGATGATCGTCGGGCTGCGCGAGCGCCGAGCGCGTTCCTTCACACCGATCCCTTCAACCCCGCCCGACGATCGTCACGTCGAGCCCCTCAATACGAACCATACACGACGTTGCGACCTAGACCTTTGGCCCCGCGATGCAAGTTGGTCGGATCTCGACCAGAGTATGCCGACCCACAGAGCACACATGTTGACGTTATCATTAGTCTGCGTAATCTATTGGGACATGCGCTGCGACATCGGATCGAACCGGCGCGTCGCGATCATCGCCGCAATGGCGAGCAAGCACCAAGGGAGAGGTCGATGAAACCGGTCGTCGCAGCGTTCGTCCTGTTCGCGGGTCAAGCCACGGTATTCGTCTCGGCCGAGGCGCAACGGGCTCAGCCTATCGCCGTCCGGATCGACGCAACGGCGCGGTCTGCGGCGGTCACACCCTATGAATACGGCATGTTCATCGAACCGATCGGCGGACTGGTCGCGCGGACGCTGTGGGCGGAGATGCTCGACGACCGCAAATTCTATTATCCGATCGGCCCCGCCGCCAGCGACGCGCCACCACCGGTCAATGCCGAAGGGCGGCCCGGTGTCGTCTACCGCAAATGGCGCCCGATCGGCGGCGACGCTGCCGTGACGATGGACACGCAGCATCCGTACGTCGGCACGCAGAGCGCGCGTATCGCAGTGTCCCCCGACCATGTCACCGGCATCGGCCAAGGCGGGATCGAGGTCGTCCGCGACCGGCGGTATGTCGGCAAGCTCAAACTGAGTGGCGAGCCGGGCGTGGCGGTGTCGGTGGCGTTGGTCTGGGGCGATCGGCCGCAGGACCGGCAGGTCGTGTTGTTGCCGACGCCGGGCGCGGACTGGAGCGAGGCCAGCTTTGCGTTCACGCCGACCGCGGCGGCGACCGATGCATGGCTGGAGATCACTGGCACTGGCCCCTCCACCGGTACGGCCGTTTTTCGCGTCGGCGTGGTGTCGCTGATGCCGGCGGACAACATCAACGGCTGGCGTGCGGATACGACTGCGATCGCGAAGTCGCTGAACTCGGGCTTCTGGCGCCTGCCAGGCGGAAACTTCCTGTCCGACTGGGACTGGCACGAGGCGATAGGGCCGCGCGATGCGCGCGCGCCGATGTTCGATCACGCTTGGAGCGCGATGCAGCCGAACGATCTCGGCATGGACGAATGGATGGACCTGACGCGTATCCTGGGCGTCGAACCCTATGTCACGGTCAATGCGGGGCTGGGCGATGCGAACTCGGCGGCCGAGGAGGTTGAATATCTCAACGGCGCGGCGACCTCCGAATGGGGCGCCAAGCGTGCGGCGAACGGTCATCCAGCACCCTACCGCGTCAAATGGTGGAACATCGGCAACGAACCGTTCGGCTGGTGGCAGATCGGCAAGACTTCGCTCGATTACTTCATGATCAAGCACAATGAATTCGCGAAGGCGATGCGGGCGAAGGATCCGTCGATAACGCTGATCGCATCGGGCGCGATGCCCGAGGAGTTGCATCCGAAGGGCGTGCAACAGAACTCGTCGATCGAGAGCATTCAGGCGAAGTTCGGTACCGAGGAGGACTGGACCGGTGGCTTCTTCGCCAAGGCATGGGGGAATTTTGACGGCATCACCGAGCATTGGTATGATCGCGCGGAAAAGCGGCCCAATGCGCCGGCCGCCGACGAGCTTATCGAATTCGTCCGTTCGCCCTCGAACCATGTTCGCATGGAGGCGGAGGAATGGGCGATCTACGAGACGAAGTTCCCGAAGATCCGCGCCGCCAAGACGTTCCTGTCGATCGACGAATATGCGTACATGGCGGGGCCGCCGACGCTGAAATCCTCGCTGGCCTATGCGATGGTGTTCCAGGAGATGCTTCGCCACACCGATTTCCTGACGATGTCGGCGTTCACGACCGGCGTTTCGACGATGGACATCTCGCCATCCGCCGCGACCCTCAACGCCACTGGCACGGTATTCAAGCTGTACGGCGAGCATTTCGGCGCCGGGACGGTTCCGCTGAAGGTCGATGGCGATGTACCGCAACCAGAGCCGAAATACCCGATCGGCCATGCGCATCCCAAGGTGCGCGCGGGCAGTTCGACTTATCCGCTCGACGTGATCGCGGGGCTGTCGCCGGACGGCACCAAACTGCGCCTCGCAGCGGTGAACGCGACGTTCCAGCCGCAGAGACTGAACCTTGCGCTTTCCGGCATGAGGCTGCGCGGCGGCGGCAGGCGCTGGGTCATGACCGGCAAGACGGTGGAGGTGGCGAACACGATCGCCTCCCCGAACGGCGTGACGATCGCCGAGAGCAAGGTGGCGGGGACGCGCACCGTGATGGTACCGGCGATCTCCGCAGCGATCTACGAAATGCCGATCGCGGCGGCGCACTGAGCCGGACCGCGACCGCGCCGCGCGTGGCTACAGTTGCTCTCGACCGCATTTCGACGCGTTTTTGCAGCAGCAATGCTTGCCTAAGACGAGCGTCGGCGGCTACCACGCGATGATAACGTTACCGAGGGGGTGAGGGTGCGGCGCTTCAGGAATATCCGCTGGACCATCATCGGCCTGTTCGTGGTGGCGATGATCATCAACTATCTCGCGCGCAGCGTGCTCGGCGTCGCGGCGCCGGCGATCATGGCCGAGCAGCATATCAGCGCGGCCGAATATTCCTGGATCACCGGCGCATTCCAGATCGGCATCATGTTCCAGCCGCTCGCCGGCTATGTGCTCGACGTGGTCGGGCTGAAGATCGGCTTCACGCTGTTCGTCGCGATCTGGTCGCTGATCACGATGGCGCACGGACTGGCGACCGGCTGGATGGGGTTCGCCGGCCTGCGCGGTGCACTGGGGCTGGTCGAGGGATCGGCGCAGCCCGCGGGGATGAAGCTGGTCGCCGAATGGTTTCCGGCACGAGAGCGGGGCGTCGCGGGCGGCATCTATCAGATCGGGGCCTCGTTCGGCGCGGTGTTCGCGCCGCCGCTGGTAGCCTGGGCGGTGCTCAACCATAGCTGGCGCGCGGCCTTCTTCATCGCCGGCGCGCTCGGGCTGGTGTGGGTGATCGCGTGGCTGTTCTGGTATGCGCCGCCCGCAAAACATCGACGGCTGTCGCCGGCGGAACGCACGCTGATCGTCGAAGGACAGGAGGCATCGCTCGCCACGCATCGCAAGCGTCCGCCGCTCGGCGAACTGCTGCGGCGGCGTAACCTGTGGGCGATCGCGGCAGCGCGGTTCCTCGCCGATCCGGTGTGGGGCATGCTGTCGTTCTGGATGCCGCTGTACCTGGTGCAGGTGCGGGATTTCGATCTCGGCCAGATCGCGATGTTCGCGTGGCTGCCGTTCCTGGCGGCGGACCTCGGATGCCTGTTCGGGCCGATCGTGGTGGCATGGCTGCAACGGCGCGGCGTCGACCTGATCGATGCGCGGCGTGGCGCCTTCACGGTGGGTGCGGTGCTGATGACGGGGATGATGTTCGTCGGCACGGTGACCAGCCCGATCGCGGCGATCGCGCTGCTGTGCCTCGGCGGTTTCGCGCACCAGACGCTGTCGGTGACCGTCATCACGCTGTCGTCGGACCTGTTCCCGCAGGATCAGGTCGCGACCGCGACGGGAATGTCGGGCACCGCCGCCAATCTCGGCGTCCTGATCTTCACGCTGGTGCTCGGCTCGATGGTCGCGGAGGTCGGCTACCAGCCGTTCTTCATCCTGCTCGGACTGCTCGACCTGGTCGGCGCCGCACTCCTCTGGGTCCTGATACGAAAGCCCGCATGACTATTCGAAATCCGATCCTTTCCGGCTTCAATCCGGACCCGTCGATCGTCCGCGTCGGCGACGATTATTACGTCGCGACCTCGACCTTCGAATGGTATCCCGGCGTCCAGATCCATCATTCGCGCGACCTTGCGAACTGGCGGCTGGTAACGCGGCCGCTCAACCGCGCGAGCCAGCTGGACATGCGCGGGAATCCGGACTCGTGCGGAGTATGGGCGCCCGACCTGAGCCATGCGAACGGCCGCTTCCACCTGATCTACACCGATGTGAAGCGCTATGGTCAGACCACGATCGACGGCGCGCGGGGCGCATCGCTGCGCGATTTCCATAATTACTGGGTCACGGCGGAGCATATCGACGGACCGTGGTCCGATCCCGTCCACCTCAACAGCAGTGGTTTCGACCCGGCGCTGTTCCATGACGATGACGGGCGGAGCTGGCTGCTCAACATGCTGTGGGACCACCGGCCGGGCGGGCGTCGCTTTGCCGGGATCGTGGCGCAGGAGATCGACCTCGCGACGGGCGACATGCTCGGCGACCGTCGCATGATCTTCGAGGGCACTTCGCTTGGCTTCACCGAGGGCCCGCACCTCTACAAGCGCGACGGCTGGTATCACCTGCTGGTCGCCGAGGGCGGCACAGAGCGCAATCATGCCGTCGTGATGGCACGGTCACGGTCGCTGTTCGGCCCGTACGAGGTGCATCCGGATGGCCCGGTACTGACCGCGGCGGGCAAGCAGGGCGTGCAGTTGCAGCGGACCGGGCACGGCGATCTGGTCGAAACGCCGACCGGCGAAACCTGGATGGTGTATCTGTGCGGACGGCCGCTGCCCGTCAGCGACCGGTGCGTGCTGGGCCGCGAGACCGCGATCCAGCCGATGCGCTGGCGCGAGGATGGCTGGCTGCGGACGCTCGACGGCGACGCGAGTCCGGCGCTGATCGTGGAGGATGGCACGGCGTCGGCCGCTCCCGAACCGCGGCGCGAGCGCAGCGTGTTCGATACCGATACGTTGCCCGAAGCCTTCCAGTGGCTGCGCACCCCTGATGCCCACCGGTTGTTCAGCCTGACCGCGCGGCTCGGTTATCTGCGCCTCTACGGCCGCGAGACGATCGGGAGCCACTTCACGCAGTCGCTGGTCGCGCGCCGGCAGCAGGCGTTCGCCTACGCCGCCGAGACGCTCGTCACGTTCGAACCACGTCACTTCCAGCAGGCGGCGGGGCTGGTCTGCTACTATAATTCGACGAAGTTCCATTACCTGCACGTCACCGCCGCCGACGACGGCCGGCGCGTGCTGCAGGTGCTGTCGGCGATACCGACCCCGCTAGGCAGCAGCGTGATTACTCAGCCGATCGCGATCGACGCGGGACCGATCGGATTGCGGGTCGAGGTGGATCACGAAAGCCTTCGCTTCGGATACCGGAGTGCTGGATCGAGCGCGTGGACCTGGCTCGCGGACCGGTTCGACGCGAGCGTCCTGTCCGATGAGGCGACCCTGCCGGGCCTGCCCAACTTCACCGGCGCCTTTGTCGGGATGGCGTGCCAGGATATGTCGGGAGCCGGCGAACCGGCCGATTTCAGCTATTTCGAGTATGTCGAAGCCGGCGGCGACTGAGCGGACTGACCGCGGCGTCGATCCGCGTTCAGTCCGTAACCACTGGCCCAGTGTTACGCCGCGATCTTCAAGTCCTGCATCACGTCGGCGGTGATCGAGAGGCTCCGCTTGCGCGCCTCATGGTCGTAGATCGCGCTGGTCACCATGACCTCGTCGACACCGGTCCGCTCGACGAACGCCGCGATGCCGCGGGCGACCTTGGCCGGGCTGCCGACCGCCGAGCATTGCAAGACGTGATCGAGAATCTGGTTGCCCTGCGCGCCGAGCGACTCGCGGTAGCCGGCGAGGGGCGGCTTCATCTTGCCGGGGTTGCCGGTGCGGAGCGCGACGAACGACTGTTGCTGCGAGGTGGCGAGCAGTTCCGCCTCCGCGTCGGTCTCGGCCGCGAACACGTTGAAGCCGGCCATGACGTGTGGCTTCGACAGGCGCGCAGACGGACGGAAATCGCGGCGGTAGATTGCGAGTGCGGCATCGAGCGCGTCGGGGGCGAAGTGCGAGGCGAACGCGTAGGGCAGGCCGAGTGCTGCCGCCAACTGCGCACCGAACGTGCTCGAGCCGAGGATCCACATCTCGACGTCCGCGCCTGCGCCCGGGGTCGCGACGATGCCGGTCTGGCCGTCATTGGCGAAGTAGCTCTGGAGCTCCATCACGTCCTGTGGGAAGGCGTTCGCGTCTGTCTCCAACGTGCGGCGCATCGCGCGCGCAACGCGCTGGTCGGAGCCGGGTGCGCGGCCGAGGCCGAGATCGATGCGGCCGGGGAACAGCGCGTCGAGCGTGCCGAACTGCTCGGCGATCGTCAGCGGCGCGTGGTTGGGGAGCATGATGCCGCCCGAGCCTACGCGGATCGTCTTCGTGGCGGCGGCGATGTGCCCGATCACGACGGCGGTTGCGGCGGACGCGATGCCGGTCATGCCGTGGTGCTCGGCGACCCAGTAGCGCTGGAACCCGACGCTCTCGGCATGCCGCGCGAGGTCGGCCGCGTTGGCGAGCGATTGGGAGACGGTGCCGCCTTCGATGACGGGGACCAGATCGAGCAGGGAATAGCGTGTCATGCGGCAGAGATAGGTACCGAGCGGTAGCTTATCCAGCCCCGCCCGTCTCTCACGTCTGTCATCCTGACGAAAGTCAGGATCCAGAGCCAAATACGGCAGCGCCCGTTACTCTGGATCCTGACTTTCGTCAGGATGACGGATTGGGGGGGCGGGGGGATCAGAACCCCAGGCTGTAGCGCATCGCCATGCCATAGTCGTTCGGGAGTGCCGCGAAGTTGCCGGGGTCGCGGCGGAAGAACAGGTTGGTGTCCAGGCCGCCCCCGAATGCGGGCAGGCCGTAGCGTAGTTCAACGTCGAGTTCACGGCCTTGTGGGGCGAGGTTGAGGCGTTGGGTGGTCCAGTCGGTGACGGTACCGGACGTGTAATCGAAATAGGTCGGCAGGCCGAGGTCGATCCCGCCGCGGGCTACGCGCAACGGTTGCGCGATGCGGAGTCCGAGCGTGTCGTGGCCGAACACGCCGTCCTTGCCGATGTCGGCCGCGAACGCGTTGGTGCGGACTAGTCCTTCGCCGCTGAGGCCGCCGCGGACGGTGGCCTGGGTCCAGCCCTGGCGCATGGAGCCGCCGATGCTCCAGCCGGCGCCGGCATCGAACCGTGCTTTGGTATCCACGAACCACGTTGCCGCGCGCGTCCCGCCGAGCGCGGCGTCGAACCGCGCGCCGAGGACGGTGTCGCGCTCGTCCATGCGAATGGCGGCGACCATCGTCGACAGCGCGCCGAAGCGTCGGTCGACTGCAAGCGAGACGCGGTTGTAGCCCGAGCGCTGCCAGCGGTCGCGCAGGCGGAGGTCGCTGTCACGCTGCGTCAGGACGTCGCCATTCTCGATGCCCGCAGTGAAGCCGAACCCACCGAAGCTCTGCCGGATTGCGCTCGACGCCCGCGTGGTGCTGTCGAAGCCCAGGTTGCCGGTGTTGGCGATCAGGAAGGCGGGTTCGGACTGGCCGGAAAGCTGTGCACTCAGCGCACCCGATCCTTGCGCGAAGCCGAAGCCGAACGACAGCGTGCTGCCGAGCTTCTGCGTCACCATTCCGGCGATGGCGCGTGCACTGGTAGCGTCGGCGCTCGACAACGAGGTGCGATCGAGCGCGACGTCGCCGTTGGCGCGCGGCGCGAGCGTCATCGATACGGTCATGCCGCCCTGCGCCAGCGCGACGGTGCGAAATCGCGACTGGAGTGCGCCGCCGAGCGAACGTTCGGGGCTGCGGCGCGCGATCGTCTTGGCGAGGTCGATCGCGAACGCGCGGCTGTAGCCGTCGAGGATCACCGCGCCGAGTTCGCCCTGGGTCGCGTCGCCCATCGGCGCGGACAGGGTGGCATTGCCGCTCGTCGAGATGACCGCTTTCGATCCCGCGATCGAGGTTGTGCCGAGCGGCTGGAACGCGCGCGTCAGGTCGAGCACGCCGTTGCCGTACACCGCGTCGACTCCGGGGGCGCCGACATCGCGTGCGCTGCGAAAGAGGATGTCGACGATCTGCGCGCCGGTCAGGTTGGGGAAGGCCTGGGCGAGCAACGCCACCGCGCCGGAAATCTGCGGCGCGGCGAACGACGTGCCCGACCAGAGATAGGCGGTATCGGTCGCGTCGGGCGCACGAACGCTTTCGCCGACCGCGGTTAGGAAGTGCGCGGCGCCGGTCCCCGCGCGGTCGCTGAAGGTCGAGATCCCGTCGCTTGCGCCGACCGAGCCCGCGATGATCACCTGGTTGCGGGCCTGCACTTCGCCGGCGACGTTGGTGAACGGATCGGGATTGACCGAGCCGTCATTGCCCGCCGCGATCACAACGACCAGTCCGGCGGCAGTCGCGCGGCCGATCGCATCCTTAAGGCTCTGTGGCATCTCGGAGCCGCCGAGCGAGATGTTGACGACCTTCGCGCCTGCCGTGCGTGCCGCATCGAGCCCGCGGGTGATCGCGTCGGTGCCGAACTTGCAGCCCGAATCCTCGTCGTCCTTGCTCGCGGTGGCGCAGGTGCCGGGGCGGTCGGCGCGCAGGACGATCAGGGTCGCATCGAACGCCACGCCGTGCGAGCCCGCGCCATTCCTCCGGCCTGCCAGCGTGAAGGCGACCGCGGTGCCGTGGCCGCCTTCGTCGTCGATCGAGCTATTGCCGGCGACGTCCTGCGAGGCGGACGAAACGCGGCTGCCGAACTCCTGGCTTTGCAGGTCGATACCGCTGTCGATCACGCCGACGCCGATCCCCTTGCCGGTCGCGCCGACGTTGTACGCGGCCAGCGCGTTCATCGAGACCGCGCCGACGGTCGCGCGATATTCGCTGGTGTCGTTGCTGGACGGTGTCGGTGTCGGGGTCGGGGTCGGCGCGGGAGTCGGAGCAGGGGTGGGCGCTGGTGTCGGAAGCGGTGTCGGCGTCGGGGTGGAAACCGTGGGAGGGGCGGGCGTGCTGTTGACGCCGCCGCCCCCGCCGCCCCCGCACGCGGCGAGCAGCAGGCCACTTGCCACCGCCGCCGTTCTCAGCAGCCCCGCCTTCGTGCCGCGCATTCATCCCGCCCTTTTGTGATTTTCCGTAACATACTGGAATGCAAAGCCTTACGCGATCGTAAACATCGGTCCTGAAGGTCTGCAGTGTCGCACCCCGCTTGTCGCCGCGCGCGGCGGTCCGTAGAGGTTCCGGCCGATGCTTGCCCGCCTTGACCCCCGCCTCGACCATGTCCGCAACTGGATCTTCGATCTCGACAACACGCTGTACCCGGCGAGCGCGGACCTGTTCGCGCAGGTCGACGCGCGGATGACCGGGTTCATCCAGGATCTGCTCGGGCTCGATCACGACGAGGCGCGGCGCGTGCAGAAGGGGTATTTCCACAATCACGGCACGACGCTGTCGGGGCTGATGGCCGAGCATCATGTCGATCCGCACGCGTTCCTGGCGCATGTCCACGACATCGAGATGGATGTGCTGGAGCATGACGCGCCGCTGGTCGCCGCGATCGCCAAGCTGCCGGGGCGGAAACTCGTCTTCACCAATGGCGACAAGCCGTATGCGCTGAAGATCCTCGACCGGCTCGGGCTCGGCGAGAGCTTCGAGGCGATCCACGACATCCACGCGATGAACCTGATGCCGAAGCCGCATGCATCCGCCTATGCAGGGTTCTGCGCGGCGTTCGACATCGATCCGCGAGAGTCGTTGTTCGCCGACGACATGGCGCGCAACCTGACGCCGGCCAAGGCGATCGGGATGACCACAGTCTGGATCGACAACGGCTCCGAGCAGTCGCCCGACGTTGCCCGCGATCACATCGATTTTACCGTGCCGGTGCTTGCGCCATGGCTCGAAACCATCCTGGAGACATCATGACCTTGCAGACCATCATCGACGCCGCCTGGGACGACCGCGCGAACCTTGGCCTGGATACCAAGGGCGAGGTTCGCGACGCCGTCGAGTCCGCGCTGGCGATGCTGGATGCCGGCACCGCGCGCGTTGCCGAGCCGACCGCTGATGGCTGGCAGGTCAACCAGTGGTTGAAGAAGGCGGTGCTGCTCTCGTTCCGGCTCAACGACAACGTGGTGATCGACGGCGGTTCGGCAGGGTCCCCGGGGTTCGACAAGGTGCCGTCGAAGTTCTCGAGCTGGGGCGAGGCGGAGTTCCGCGCGGCGGGTATCCGTGTCGTGCCGGGCGCGGTCGCGCGGCGCGGGAGCTTCATCGCCAAGGGCGCGATCCTGATGCCGAGCTTCGTCAACATCGGCGCCTATGTCGGCGAGGGCACGATGGTCGACGCGTGGGCGACGGTCGGGTCGTGCGCGCAGATCGGCAGGAACGTGCATCTGTCGGGCGGCGCCGGCATCGGCGGCGTGCTCGAGCCGTTGCAGGCGGATCCCGTCATCATCGGCGATGGCGCCTTCATCGGCGCGCGCGCGGAAGTCGCCGAGGGCGTTCGCGTCGGCGAGGGCGCGGTGCTGTCGATGGGCGTGTATCTGGGCGCCTCGACCAAGATCATCGACCGCGCGACCGGCGAAGTGTTCAAGGGCGAAGTGCCGCCGTACGCGGTGGTCGTACCGGGTTCGATCGGTGGTGGTGACGGTAAGCCAGCACTGTACTGTGCGGTGATCGTCAAGCGGGTCGATGCGCAAACTCGTTCCAAAACCTCGATCAATGACCTGCTGAGGGACTGATCGGGTCGACAACCGGATGGCTGCTGCCTATCCGGGACGAAACATACCGAGGAGATAGACTTTGACCGCTGCTGCCAGCCAGGTTCTCGACCGCGTACTCGTCCTCGAAATGGTCCGCGTGACCGAGGCGGCGGCGATCGCCGCCTCCACGCTCGTCGGTCGTGGCGACGAGAAGGCGGCGGATGCGGCCGCGGTCGAGGCGATGCGCGAGGCGCTCAACTCGCTCTACATGGACGGCACGGTCGTGATCGGCGAGGGCGAGCGCGACGAGGCCCCGATGCTCTTCATCGGCGAGAAGGTCGGCTCGGCGATCGGCAAGGGCCCGAAGATCGACATCGCGCTCGATCCCCTGGAAGGCACGACGATCTGCGCGACCGCGGGGCCGAACAGCCTCGCCGTGCTGGCGATCGCCGAAGAGGGCGGGCTGCTCAACGCGCCCGACGTCTACATGGACAAGATCGCGGTCGGGCCGGGCTATCCCGAGGGCATCATCGATCTCGACAAGACGCCGACCGAGAACATCAACGCCGTCGCCGCCGCCAAGGGCGTACCGGCGCGCGACCTGATCGTGTGCGTGCTCGATCGGCCGCGTCACGAGGCGCTGATCGCCGAACTGCGCCAGGTCGGTTGCGGGATCATGCTGATCGGTGACGGCGATGTCGCGGGCGTGATCGCGACGTCCGATCCCGAGACCACGGTCGACGTGTATATGGGCTCCGGCGGCGCGCCCGAGGGCGTGCTGGCGTGCGCGGCGCTGCGCTGCGTCGGCGGGCAGTTCAAGGGGCGGTTGCTGTTCCGGAACGACGACGAGCGTGGGCGTGCGGCGAAGTGGGGGATCACGGATCTCGACAAGCAGTATGACCTTTCGGAACTGGCGAAGGGTGACTGCATCTTTGCGGCGACCGGGGTTACGGATGGCTCGTTGCTGGCTGGCGTGAAGCGGAAGAAGGGCAAGATGACCACCGAGAGCGTGGTGATGCGCGCGTCTTCGGGGACGGTGCGTTGGGTCAAGGGTGAGCATCGGACTGACTGATTTGATACTGCGCCGGCCGGCAGCTCAGCACCTCCCCGGCGGAGGCCGGGGCCCAGGTGGAAAGGTCGGAGTAACGGAGCGTTGTCCGTCGTCAGCAGCGTCCCCCAACTGGGCCCCGGCCTTCGCCGGGGTGGCGGCTTCGTCGAGGATCGCGCAAGCCAACCATGTGTCCCCGCGAAGGCGGGGACCCAGACTGGGCTCCCGCCTTCGCGGGAGATCAAGGAAGTAGAGCGGTGAAGGGGGGAGGTGGAAGTGTCGGCATGATCCTTCCCAACGTCCTCCTCCTCGTCACGATCATGAGCCTCGTCTGGTTCCTCAAGGGCGACCTGCTCGGCTACCGCCGGATCAAGCGCCTCTCCGACACAGCCTCGCGCCAGAAGACCTACCGCCTGTGGATCGCCAAGGCCGCGATCGGCTTCCTCCTGCCGGCGGTGATCGGACTGGCCCTGCTCGGCCGCCTCGACGCGCTCGTCACCATGCCGCCCGAGTTCGACGCCCTCCGCACGCTCCTTCCCAGTTTCGAAGGCTACAGCCGCGTGGAACTGCTCGGCATGATCGGCGGCAGCGCGCTCGGTGGCCTGATCATCGGCGCGGTGCTCGCGACGCGGGGCAACTGGCGCATCCTCAAGACTGTCGGCAATGTCGGCTCGCTGCTCCCGCGCAACCGGCCTGAGATTGCGCATGCCGCGGCCATGTCGATCGCGGCGGGGGTGTCCGAGGAGCTCGCGTTCCGCCTGTTTCTGCCGCTGCTGGTCGCGATCGTCAGCGGCAATGCGTTCGTGGCATTCGGCGTTGCGGTGGCGGCGTTCGGCGCGATGCATCTGTATCAGGGGCGGGCGGGCGTGATTGCGACCACGCTGGTCGGCGCGCTGATGGCGGCGGTCTATCTGATGACCGGCGAGCTGTGGCTCGCGATGGTCCTGCACGCGCTGATCGATCTCAACTCGCTGGTATTGCGCCCGATACTGACCGGAGCGTGGCGCGCGGCTTGACTTCGCAGGCGCGGGTTCGTCCAATCGCGACACGGTTCATGAAGGGGAATTCCATGTCGCGCCACGCCCTCCTGCTCGCGCTTGCGGTCACCGCCGCTGTCCCGGCCGCCACGCTCGCGCAGACCGCGCCACAAGCCGCGACCCAATCCCCCTTTACCTTCGAAGAGGTGATGGTGCCGATGCGCGACGGGGCGAAGTTGCAGACGGTGATCATGCGGCCGCGCGGGATGACCGGGCCGCTGCCGATCCTGCTCCAGCGAACGCCCTACGGCGTGCCCGATGCGCCGTTTCCCACTGCCGATCGCTTCGCACCGTTGATGAAGGATGGCTATGTCTTCGTCTTCCAGTCGATGCGTGGGCGGTTCAAGTCGGACGGGGTGTTCACGCTGTCGACCGCGGTCCACCCCGGCGATCCCAAAGCGGTCGACGAGGCCACGGACGCGTACGACACCGTCGGCTGGCTGGTGAAGAACGTCCCCGCCAACACTGGCAAGGTCGGCATGTGGGGCGTGTCATACCCCGGTTTCGCAGCCGCCGTCGCGCTGGCGAACCCGCATCCGGCGCTGAAGGCGGTGTCTCCGCAGGCGGCGTGGATCGATTACTGGCAGTCGGACGATCTCCACCGCAACGGCGCGCTACGATGGAGCTATGCGACCGACTGGGTGTCGTCGCTGCAACTCGACAAGACGAAGAATTCCGACTTTGCGTATCCGAGCGATACCTACGATTATTTCCTGAAGGCCGGCTCGGCGGAGGCGATCGACCGGACCGTGTTCAAGGGGCGCGTGCCGATGTTCACGGCGCTGCTCGATCACCCCAATCATGATACGTTCTATACTGCGCAACGCTGGACCGATGCGCTCGGCAAGACGACGGTGCCGACGCTGAATGTCGCCGGGTTCTGGGATCAGGAGGATCCTTGGGGTTCGTGGCAGATCTACGCGCGTCAGAAGCGCAACGATCCGAACCATCTGGCGCAGATGGTGGCGGGGCCGTGGCGGCACGGCGGGTGGCAGGGCGTGGCGGATCATCTCGGGCCGATCCCGCTTGGGACGGCGAGCGGCACGCAATTCCAGGAGCAGATCCAGGCACCGTTCTTCGCATACTGGCTGCACGGCAGCGGCGTGCGGCCGGACTTTGCGGCGAAGATGTTCCAGTCGGGGTCTAACGTGTGGAAGACCTATGCCGCCTGGCCTCCGACGGGCGCGAAGACGACCGAGCTGTATCTGCATGCTGACGGGAGCCTGTCGTTCACCGCGCCTGCGGCTGGCGAGGGGTGTCGTGATTACGTGTCCGATCCGGCGAACCCGGTGCCGTTCCGCCGGCGACCGATGTCGGCGACGTATGCCAGCCCGGATTGGGCGTGGTGGGAGGCGGACGACCAGCGCTTCGTCGATCACCGGCCCGATGTGCTGAGGTATGTGTCGGAGCCGTTGACCACGGACCTGACCGTGACGGGGGCGCTGTCGGCGACGTTGCAGGCGTCGACCAGCGGGACGGACAGCGATTTCGTGGTGAAGCTGATCGATGTGCTGCCCGACGATACCGAGTCGTTCGACAAGTCCCAGGCCCGGCCTGGCGATTACGCGAAGACGTTGAACGGGTATCAGTTGCCGATCGCGATGGATGTGCGACGCGGGCGTTTCCTGGCAAGCGATACGACGCCGCAGCCGTTGGTGCCGGGCAAGGTGGTCGCGTGGGACGTGCCGCTCCGCGACCACGACCATGTCTTCAAGGCGGGGCACCGGATCATGGTGCAGATCCAGTCGAGCTGGTTCCCGATGATCGACCGCAACCCGCAGTCGTTCGTGCCGAATATCGCGCGGGCGAAACCGGGCGATTACGTGAAGGCGACGCAGAAGGTCTGCGCGGGCTCGCGGGTGACGTTGCCAGTTATGCGTTACAAGGCTTGTTCTCCCGCGAAGGCGGGAGCCCAGACTGGGTCCCCGCCTTCGCGGGGAAACATACTTCCTACGTCAGTTCTTCATCCGCCAGCCGGTCTTGAAGATGCACGCGATCACCAACAGGCATACCGCGAGGAAGCCGGCGGTCACCGCGAGGCTTACCCCGACCGCGACGTCGCCTACCCCGAAGAAGCTCCAGCGGAAGCCGCTCACCAGATACACGACCGGGTTGAAGAGGCTGAACGTGCGCCAGGGCTGGGGCAGCATGTCGATCGAATAAAACGCGCCGCCGAGGAAGGTCAGCGGGGTGATCAGCAGCGCGGGGACGAAGTTCAGCTGCTCGAAGCCGTTGGCCCAGACGCCGATGATGAACCCGAACAGGCTGAACGCGACCGCGGTCAGGATCAGGAACGCGATCATCGCGAACGGGTGCTCGATCCGCAGCGGTACGAAGAACGATGCGGTGGCGAGGATGATCAGCCCGAGGATCACCGACTTGGTGGTCGCCGCGCCGACATAGCCGATCACCATCTCCATCGCCGAGACGGGCGCCGACAACAGCTCGTAGATCGTGCCGGTGAATTTGGGGAAGTAGATGCCGATCGACGCGTTCGAGATGCTCTGCGTGAGCAGTGATAGCATGATCAGGCCGGGGACGATGAAGCTGCCATAGCCGACGCCGCCGACCTGCTGCATGCGGCTGCCGATCGCACCGCCGAAGACGATGAAATACAGCGAGGTGGTGAGGACGGGCGTGACGAGGCTCTGCCAAAGGGTGCGCAGAGCGCGCGCCATTTCGAAGCGGTAGATCGCCCATATACCGTGCGTGTTCATGCGCGTTCTCCGACGAGATCGACGAAGATGTCTTCGAGGCTCGATTTGCTGGTTTCGAGATCCTTGAAGCCGATGCCGAGTTCGCTGAGTTTGCGGAGCAGCGACGGGATTCCGGTATGGTCGGCCTGTGCGTCGAATACGTAGCGCAGGCGTTTGCCGTCGTCTTCCAGCGACAGGTCCCAGTCGGCGAGTTCCGGGGGAAGCGCCGTCATCGGGTCCTGGAGCGCGATGTCGAGTTCGCGCTTGCCGAGCTTCTTCATCAGCGACGCCTTGTCGTCGACGAGGAGCAGCTTGCCCTTGTTGATGACCCCGACGCGGTCGGCCATTTCCTCGGCTTCCTCGATGTAATGCGTCGTCAGGATGATCGTCGTGCCGCCTTCGCGCAGGCGGTGGACTAGCTTCCACATGTCGCGGCGCAATGCGACGTCGACGCCTGCGGTGGGCTCGTCGAGGAACAGGATCTCGGGTTCGTGCGCGAGCGCCTTGGCGATGAGGACGCGGCGTTTCATCCCGCCGGAGAGCTCGCGGATCTTCGCGTCGCGCTTGTCCCAGAGCGAGAGGTCGCGGAGCACCTGTTCGATGTACGCGCTGTGGCCCGAGCGGCCGAACAGGCGGCGGCTGAAGGTGACGGTGGCGAGCACCGTCTCGAACATGTCGACGTTGAGTTCCTGCGGGACGAGGCCGATGCGGCTGCGCGCCTGCTTATAGTCGCGGATCGCGTCGTAGCCGGCGACCTTGATCGTGCCGGCGGACGGCGTGACTATGCCGCAGATGATGCTGATGAGCGTCGTCTTGCCGGCGCCGTTGGGGCCGAGGAGCGCGAAGATCTCGCCTTTCTGGATGTCGAGGTCGACGGGGTGGAGGGCTGTGGTGCCGCTCTTGTAGGTCTTGGTGACGCCCGCGATGGACAGGATCGGTTCGGTCATTGGCACCCCTTTTTGTGAGGGGAAGATGGGGGTGGCGGGACGTGAATGATAGGCCTTCCCACGCCTTCTTCTTCTCCCGCGGAGGCGGGAGCCCAGACTGGGTCCCCGCCTTCGCGGGGAAACAAGGAGGGGGGAGGTTAGCCGGCGCGGGCTGCTGCTACCGCTTTCTGGAGGTCTTCGAGCGGCAACGCGCCGGACAGGACTCGGTCGCCGACCACCCAGCTTGGTGTACCGGTCATGCCGAGTTTGGCCGCTGTTTCCATGTTCTTGGCAATTTCCACGTCGGCGGTCTTGGTGAAGCTCGCCTGCGTGGTGTCCACTCCCGCCTTGCTCGCCGCCGCGGCGATCGAGGCGTCGCTGACGGGGCCGCCGGCGTAGAGTGCGTCGTGGAAGGTGGCGAACTTGCCTTGTTGCGCGGCGGCGAGGCTCGCGCGGGCGGCGATGCGGCTTTCGGCGCTGAGGATCGGGAGTTCGCGGAAGACGACGCGGACCTTGGGGTCGGCGGCGATCAGCTTGGCGATCATCGGCAGGCTCGCGCGGCAGTATCCGCAATTATAGTCGAAATACTCGACGAGCGTGACGTCGCCCTTGGGGTTGCCGGCCCAGGCGCTGCCGAACGGCGTGACGATCGCGTCGCGGTTGGCGGTGACGGTCTTGCCGGACTCGCGATCGCGCAGTTTCTCCATCGCCTCGGGGAGAATCTCGGGGTGCGCCAGGACATAGTCGTGGACGATCGATTCGACCTGCGCACGCTCGACTCCGCCGGCCTGGCGGTCAAAGCCCCAGACCGTGAGGCCTCCGATGACGGCGCCCGCGACCGCGATCGCCGGGAATGTAAGTTTGCTCATTTGCGGCGCTTATACTGCTTGGGATTGTCGTCCATCTCGTTCTGCGCGGCCATCGCGATATCCTGCGCGCGGATCCAGTCGGTCGTGTTCGCCGGGATGTTCGCGAGGGCATATTGCGCGCTCGCCGAGGCGGTGCGCATGTCGCCGCCCATGCTCGCGCGCTCGGCGGTGGCGAGCGCGGCGCGCGCGGTATCGCCGGTCAGTTCGTAGACGGTGCCGAGCTGCATCCAGGCGAACGGGTTCTGGTCGTCGCGGCCTACCGCGGTGCGCAGGACCCTGGTGGCCTCGGGGTAGTTCGCCTTGTTTTCGGTCGCGATCAGCGCGTGGCCGAAGGTGGTGGCGATCAGCGGGTTGTTGCGCGAACCCTCCGTGGCTTCGCGCAGGGGCACGAGCGACTCGGTCGGCTTGCCCGCTTCGAGCAAAATCTGCCCCTTGATCTCGAGGAAATACGGATCGGTGGGCTCGGCCTTCACAAGTGCGTTGGCTTCGGCGTCGGCTTTGTCGGGGTAGCCAGCTTTGTGATACGCGTAGGCGCGGGCGTAGTGGGCGTAGATCGACTGGTTGCTGGGCGGGTAGGCCTGCAGCGTCTGGTCGGCGGGCATGACGTAGCCGGCGAGCTTGGCCTTCACGCGGCGGAAGCGTTCCTCCAGCGCGGCGTCGGGCTTGTTGGCCCAGGCGGGCGAGGCTTGGAGGTCGGCGGTCAGTGTCGCGACGCGCTCGCCCGAGAGCGGATGCGACTGCATGAAGGGATCGATGTTGGCGGTGCCGAAGCGGTATTCCTGCTGCTGCAGTTTCTTGAAGAAGCTCAGCATGCCGCGGCCGGAGACGTTCGCCTCGCGGAGGAACTTGGCGCCGGTGGCGTCGGCGGTCGATTCCTGGACGCGGCTGAACGAGAGGTAGCTGCCCATCGCCGCCTGCTGGCCTGCCGCCATGATGCCGGCGCCTGCCTCGCCGCTGCCGGCCGCCATCGCGGCGAGGCCGAGGACCATCGAGAGCAGGTACATGCCCATTGCCGGCTTGGTGCCGCGATCGGCGAGGACGACGTGGCCGTCGGCGATGTGGCCGAGTTCGTGCGCGATGACGCCCTGGACTTCGTTGGCGTTGTCGGCGGCCTGGATGAGCCCTGAGTGGACATAGACGGTCTGCCCGCCGGCGACGAACGCGTTGATCGATTCGTCGTTGATGAGGACGACCTTCACGTCGCGCGTCGAAAGTCCGGCCGCCTTGATCAGCGGGTTCGACATCTCCGCGAACATGGTTTCGGTCTCGGCGTCGCGGAGGATCGACTGGGCCTGGAGGGGCGTCGTCCAGAGGAGGAGGGCGGTGGCTGCGGCGGCTACTAGGCGCTTCATATTACGGGGTATCGTCGATTGGGGGCGGGGGGGCAATGGTCGTGCGGCCGGGCGTGCGGTGGAGTGAAGTATAGGAAGTGCAGACGCTGGGAGCGGTTTTGCGGTTGGTGGGCGTGTGGGTGGCATTGGGGGAGGGGAGCAGGGTTTGGGTGTGTAGGACAGGGGTTTGCGGGGGGGCACGCCTTAAGAGGTTGCTGCGCCGGCTGTCAGCCACTTCCCTGGCGATTGATTTCCTCGCTGGCTATCAGGGCACCGCCCCGGCGGAGGCCGGGGTCCAATTGGGGGGCCGGGCTAACTGAGGGTGGCGCTTCGTTATTGCCACCTTTCCAATTGGGCCCTGGCCTTCGCCGGGGTGGTGTTGAGTGGGGGTAGTTCGGCGTGTCTCACGAAGGCGCTGGAACACAAACTCGCACCGCCCCCGCTTCCTTGTTCTCCCGCGAAGGCGGGAGCCCAGTCTGGGTCCCCGCCTTCGCGGGGAAACATACTTTTGTCGGATGGAGCGTCTCACCGGTAGCTTCCGCGCTTCCCTACAAACGAAAACGGGCGCGGCCTTTCGGTCGCGCCCGTTTCTTTAGTCGCAGCGTCCAGCGTTAGCCGAAGGTGCGCTGCCACCAGCCGCGGCGGGGGGCGCCGTCGGGGTCGTCGTTGGTGTCCGAAGTCGCGACGTCCTGGGGCTGGACTTCGGCCTTGGGCGGCGTGGTCGCGATCGGCTCGGCGAGCGGCTCGCTGGTCGGGGCGGCATCGCCGGCATCGACCACGGCTGCTTTCCGCGGACGACCGCGGGGCTTGGCGACCTTGACGGGGGCTTCCTCGACGACCGCCTCTTCAACCGCTGGAGCTTCGACCACCGCGTCCGACGCCTTGCGGCGCGCACGCTTGGGCTTGGGCGCCGACGCTTCGATGGTCTCGGCGGGCGTTGCGCTCACCTCGTCCATCGTCGCCTCCGCAACCGCCTCGCGACGGCGACGACCGGGCTTCGGTGCAGCGGGCTCGGCCGCGACAGGCTCCGGAGCGATCGGCGCCGGAACCACTGGCTCCGGTGCAACCGTCTCGGCTTCCGCCTCGAGGGCGCGTGGCTTGCGGCCACGAGGCGCCTTGGGGGCTGCATCGGCCACCGCCTCGGCGATGTTCGCCGCTGCGGCTGCCGCACGGGCACGCGGACGACGGCGCATCTTCGGACCCTCGGCGACTTCGGCCACTGGGGCTTCCTCGACGGCGGGCTCGAATGCCGGCTCGTAAGGCGGCTCGGCATAGGTCGACTCGACCGGCTCATACGCTTCCGGCTCAGGCGCCTCGGCGATCAGTTGGGCGTCGTCGACGCTGCTGACGGCGACCGACTGGCCGTTCTCGGCGCCCTGCTCGTTGCGGCGACCGCCACGACGTCCCCGACGACCGCGACGACGACGGCCTTCGCCCTCTGCGCCGTTAGCCTGCTCGGATGGCGTACCAGCCGAGACCATTTCGCCACCGCCGACTTCGACGATGTCGCCCTCGACCTCGTCGATCTCCTCGACGTTGGTGTCGGCGTCCTCGAACGTGCCGTCCTCGTTGACGCCCTCTGCCGCACCTTCCTCACCGGGACGTGCACGACCGCGACGACCGCGACGACGACGACGCTTCTTGCCGCCTTCACCATCCGCATCGCGAGCCTCACGGGGCGCACGCTGCTCGCCGTTACCTTCGCGCGGTTCACGACCCCCCTCACGACGACGCGGCTGCTCGGCTTCGGCTTCCTCGACTTCCTCTTCTTCGATCTCGTCCTCGATCTCCTCGGGGAGGTCGTCCTCGTCTTCCTCGATGATCTGGACGAACTTCGGGGCGTGCGCGGGCGGCGGGCCGCTGGCCTCGACCGTCATGTGCGCGCCTTCCTCGTCCTGGCCGGGGATGATCTCGACGATCACGCCGTAGCGATCCTCGATCTCGGCGATGTCGGCGCGCTTGCGGTTGAGGATGTAGACCGCGGCTTCCTGGCTCGCGCGCAGGGTGAGCAGCGAGCCGCGACCACGTGCCGCTTCGTCCTCGATGAGGCGCAATGCGGAGATGCCCGACGACGATGCGGTGCGAACGAGGCCGGTGCCCTCGCAATGCGGGCAGGCGCGGGTCGACGCTTCGAGCACGCCGGTGCGCAGGCGCTGGCGGCTCATTTCCATGAGGCCGAACGACGAGATGCGACCGATCTGGATGCGCGCGCGATCGTTCTTGAGCGCCTCCTTCATCGCCTTTTCGACCTTACGGACGTTGGAATTGTTATCCATGTCGATGAAGTCGATGACGACGAGCCCGGCCATATCGCGCAGGCGAAGCTGGCGGCCGATTTCCTGTGCGGCCTCGAGATTGGTCGCAGTCGCGGTCTGCTCGATCGAATGTTCGCGCGTCGACCGGCCCGAGTTGATGTCGATCGAGACGAGCGCCTCGGTCGGGTTGATGACCAGGTAGCCGCCCGACTTCAGCTGGACGACGGGGTGGTACATCGCGGCAAGCTGATCCTCGACGCCAGCGCGCTGGAACAGCGGCACGGGGTCGGCGTAATGCTTGATGCGCCGCGCGTGCGTCGGCATCAGCAGGCGCATGAATTCACGCGCCTGGCGATAGCCGTCCTCGCCCTCGACGATGACCTCTTCGATTTCCTTGTTGTAGATGTCGCGGATCGCGCGCTTGATCAGGTCGCTGTCGCCGTACACGAGCGCGGGGGCCGACGCCTTGAGCGTGGCTTCGCGGATGCCGTCCCAGAGGCGGGCGAGGTAATCAAAGTCGCGCTTGATCTCGACCTTCGAGCGCTGGAGGCCCGCGGTGCGGACGATGCAGCCCATCGATGGCGGCAACTGCATGTCGGCCATGATCGTCTTGAGACGCTTGCGATCGCCCGCGTTACTGATCTTCCGCGAGATGCCGCCGCCGTGCGACGTGTTCGGCATCAGCACGCAGTAGCGGCCGGCGAGGCTCAGGTACGTGGTCAGCGCCGCGCCCTTGTTGCCGCGCTCTTCCTTGACGACCTGGACGAGCAGCACCTGGCGGCGATGGATCACGTCCTGGATCTTGTAGCGGCGGCGCAGGTTCATGCGACGCTCGCGCAGGTCCTCGACCGCCGCGTCGTCGGCGCTCGGCTTGCGCTTGCGACGGGGGGCGTCACCCGCTTCGCCGCCTTCGAGTTCCTCGGCAACGTCGGGATCTACCCCGCCATCGTCCTCGAAGCGCTCGATGTCGTCCTCGTCGTCACCCTCGTCTTCGTCCGAATCGTAGTCGGCGCGAAGTGCGGCTTCCTCGGCGGCATGCTCGGCTTCCTCACGGAGCAGCGCGTCGCGATCTTCCTTGGGGATCTGGTAGTAATCGGGGTGGATCTCGCTGAACGCGAGGAAACCGTGGCGATTGCCGCCGTAATCGATGAACGCCGCCTGGAGCGACGGCTCGACCCGCGTGACCTTGGCGAGGTAGATATTGCCCTTGAGCTGCTTGCGTTCGGCACTCTCGAAATCGAATTCCTCGATCCGGTTACCTTTGACGACTGCGATCCGGGTCTCTTCCCGGTGGCGTGCGTCGATCAGCATGCGCGTTGTCATTATAGATTCTCCGCGCGCGCGCCGGGCCTGTCGGCAGCCGTCGCGCGCTTGATGGTGGTGCGGTCGGGCACGGACGCCCGGACTCGCGGAAGGTATGCGAAACTGCCTCTGCGCGAAGTGCATGCCGCGGGAACTCTCCCTGCGGCGCCCGCACGACCGCGAGTCCGTCGGCGAAGGCCGGTCGGAGTGCGGGGCGGGGGGAATGCGTCATTCGAGCGTCAACCTGAAGTGCCGCGCCGGCGAGGATCCGCAGGCGGGCGTGAAGACCGGCGCATCGCTGGTAGAAACTAGGCGACACACGGCTGTACGACAGGACTAGCACTGCATACCCGATCTCGCAACTGGCCCCGGAACCGACGCTTTCGCGGGCGTTTCGGCTCGAATTAGGGGCAGCGAGGCGCAGACTTGCCGGGGCGGCAGAGCCTTGCCGGCAAATACATGGCAAACGGCAAATTAACCGCACTGCGCAACCGCGTCTTGTGATGCGAGGCGCTATCGCTCGCTCACAGAGATCGGATGTATCGATCAAAGGGGTGTAGCATGGGTTTTCGCTGGACCGGCGGCAGGACCGCACGGCAAGGACGCGAGGTGTTGACGGTCATCGCCCTCATCGCCGGCTGGCTGGCGAGCGTCCCCGCCTGGGCGGCGACCGTGCAGAGCGTCGCGATCAGGGACGGGCGGATCGTCATCCGCTTCGACGAGGCAGTCGGCGATGCCGCCAGCCGCGTGCTGACGGGGCCGCGCCAGATCGCGGTCGACGTGTCGGGCGCTACGCCGGGGCGGGATGTCTTGGGGCGCGGTCTGGTGACCGGCGTCACGCAGATGCGCAGTGGTCGGTCGGGGATGCGGATGGTGTTCGATCTGGCCGAGCCGGCGATCGTGACCGACGGCGGGTTCGACTCCGATGGCCGCGAGCTGACGCTGGCGTTGCGCACGGTCGATTACGACCAGTTCGCGGAAGCCGGGATCGCCGGGCCGCTGAACTTCTTCCCGTTCAATTTCGGGGCGGCGTCGCGGCCGAAGTACAAAGTCTCGGTGCCGGTGCCGCCCAAGGCGCGGGGCATGAAACTGCCACGCGTGCAGGGCGACGATACGCGGCCGCTGGTGGTGATCGATGCGGGGCACGGCGGTGTCGATCCCGGCGCGATCGGGCCGAACGGACTGCGCGAGAAAGATGTGACGCTGAAGGTCGCAAAGGCGATCCGCGACGAGTTGCTGGCGTCTGGGCGCGTCCGCGTGGCGCTGACGCGGAACGACGACCGCTATCTGATTCTACGCGAGCGGTATGGGGTCGCGCGGCGGCTGAAGGGTGACCTGTTCATCTCGATCCACTGTGACAGCACGGGTTCCGAGAACGCGACCGGGGCGACGGCGTACACGTTGTCTGAGGTGGCTTCGGACAAGGAAGCGGCGCGGCTGGCGGCGCGCGAGAACAAGGCGGACGTGATCTCGGGGGTGAACCTCGGCGAGGCGCCTGCGGACGTGTCGTCGATCCTGATCGACCTGACGCAGCGCGAGACGATGAACGCCTCGGCGACGTTCGCGCGGCTGCTCGGGCGGGAGGCCCGGCCGTTGATGCCGCTGAAGGCGAACTTCCACCGGATGGCGTCGCTGATGGTGCTGAAGGCGCCGGACATGCCGTCGATCCTGTTCGAGACGGGGTATATTTCGAACCCGCAGGACGCGGCGTTCCTGGATAGCGAAGAGGGGCGGCACCGGATCGCGGAGAGCGTGACGCGCGCGGTCGAGGTGCATTTCGCGCGGCGGATGGCAGTTCGGTAAGTTAGGGGAGGGGTTGCTCGCTCCTCCTTGTTCTCCCGCGAAGGCGGGAGCCCAGACTGGACTCCCGCCTTCGCGGGAGAACATGCTTCTGGCGGTCGATACGGTTTCCTCACGCCGCACATCATGTCACAAGTCGCCCGAATTGCTTTGAGGCTGACCAGATGACCGACGCGACGCGGGGCGTAACCGACACGGGCCCCGAGACCAGCATGCGCGAACTGACGTTTCGCGGGATCGTGCTCGGCGGGATCATCACGCTGCTGTTCACCGCGGCCAACGTGTATCTCGGGCTCAAGATCGGGCTGACGTTCGCGACGTCGATCCCGGCTGCGGTGATCTCGATGGCTGTGCTGCAGCTGTTCAAGGATTCGACGATCCTCGAGAACAACATCGTCCAGACGATCGCGTCCGCCGCCGGCACGCTCGCGGCGATCATCTTCGTGTTGCCGGGCCTGGTGATGATCGGCTGGTGGCAGGGCTTTCCGTTCTTCACCACCGCGGCGATCACGATGTTCGGCGGCGTGCTCGGCGTGCTGTTCTCGGTGCCGCTGCGCCGCGCTCTCGTCGTCGACACCGTGCTGCCGTATCCGGAAGGCCGCGCGGCCGCCGAAGTGCTGAAGGTCGGTGCGGGCAGTCGTGAAGGCGGCGAGGAGAGCGCGCGCGGGCTGAGCATCATCGTCGCCAATGCCGTCGTCTCGGCCGGTTTCGCGATCCTGACTCAGACCAAGCTGGTCGCCGCCGAGGCCGCGACGTGGTTTCGCGTCGGCGCGGGTGCGACCGGGATCTCGGGCGGGCTGTCGTTCGCATTGCTCGGCGCGGGGCATCTGGTCGGGATTTCGGTCGGCATGGCGATGTTCGCGGGGGTGGTGATCGGCTGGTGGATATTGCTGCCGATCCTGACCTCGGGTGGCAGCGTCACCGGGACCGCCGAGGTGATCGCCAACACCGTGTTCCGCTCGGACGTCCGCTTCTTCGGTGCAGGCGTGATCGGTGTCGCGGCGATCTGGACGTTGTTGAAGATCGCCGGGCCGGTGGTGGGCGGCGTGCGTTCGGCGCTGGCGGCGTCGGCGGCCAAGCGTGGTGGCGAAGTGCTGGCTCTCGAAGAGCGCGACATTCCGATCGGGATCGTCGGGATCGGCTCGCTCGCGATGCTGGTGCCGATCGGCATCCTGCTGTGGACCGTGCTTCAGGGCGGGCCGCTGGAAGCGTCGGCGATCGGGCTGATCGCGGGCAGCCTGGTGTTCATCCTCGTCATCGGCCTCGTGATCGCGGCGGTGTGCGGGTACATGGCGGGGCTGATCGGCGCGTCGAACTCGCCGGTGTCGGGGATCGGCATCCTCGCGATCCTCGCGGCGTCGATCCTGCTGGTGTCGTGGTTCGGCCGTGCGGTCGAGCCGGGGACGACGCAGGCGCTGGTCGCCTACGGGTTGATCGTAACGGGGATCGTGTTCGGGATCGCGACGATCTCGAACGACAATTTGCAGGATCTGAAGACGGGCCAGCTGGTCGGCGCGACGCCGTGGAAGCAGCAGGTCGCGTTGCTGATCGGCGTGGTGTTTGGGTCGATCGTGGTGCCGCCGGTGCTGAACCTGCTGGGGAGCACGCTTGGGTTCGCAGGGGCGCCGGGGGCGGGGCCGAATGCGCTGGCGGCGCCTCAGGCCGCGTTGATCTCGGCGCTCGCGAAGGGCGTGCTGGGGGGGAACCTCAATTGGGCTATGATCGGGTACGGGGCGCTGACCGGCGTGGTGGTGATCGCGGTCGATGAGTTGCTTGGCAAGGCGGGGAAGCTGCGGTTGCCGCCGCTTGGGGTCGGGCTCGGCGTGTATCTGCCGATGTCGGTGACGTTGCCGGTTACGATCGGGGCTGTCGTCGGGTTTGCGTATGATCGTTGGGCGGACCGGGCTCGGGATCCTGAGCTGGCCAAGCGGATGGGTGTGTTGACCGCGACAGGGATGATCGTCGGGGAGTCGCTGTGGGGCGTCGGCTTTGCGGGAATCGTTTATCTGACGAACCAAGAGACGCCGTTGGCGCTGGTTGGGGATGGGTTTGCTAGCGTGGCGCTGATTGGCGGAACGCTGCTGTTCGCGGTGCTGACGTGGGTGATGTACCGGCGGACCATGGCGGCTTCGCGCTAGTCGCTTGCCCTCACCCTTCCCACCCGGCAAGCGCCGGGCGGGCCCCTTCCCTCTCCCGAGGGGAGAGGGGGTAAGTGAGCTTGTTTCCCCGCGAAGGCGGGGATCCAGGCTGGGCTCCCGCCTTCGCGGGAGAACAAGATTGGGTCGGGACCTAGCCCACTCTACCACCCCGGCGGAGGCCGGGGCCCAATTAGAAAGGTGGGAGTGACGGAGCGCAGCTCGCCGTTATCTGCGTCTCCCAATTGGGCCCCGGCCTTCGCCGGGGTGGTGCTTAGTGTGGGGAAGGGACGCCCCCGCTCACTTCATCGCAGCAAGCATGTCCTTGATCGGTACGAACGCGAAGCCCACCGAACTGTCCGCAATTCCGTACGGCATGAAGATCGTGTCGCCATGCTTCAACGCCCCGCAGCTGTAGACGACGTTGGGCACATACCCCTCGCGGTCCTGGTCCTTCGCGGCGAGGATCGGCTGGCTCGTCCGGCCGATCACCTTTGACGGATCGTCCTTGTCGAGCAGCACCGCGCCGATCGAGTATTTGCGCATCGCGCCGACCCCGTGGGTCAGCAGCAGCCAGCCCTCGTCGAGCTCGATCGGCGGGCCGCAATTGCCGATCTGCACCAGCTCCCACGGATATTCGGGCGTCAGGATCTTCTCGCCGTCGTCCCAGTCGGTCAGCGTGTCGGACTTGAGCAGGAACAAATTCTCGCCGTCCTGACGGCCGATCATCATGTACTGGCCGTTCACCTTCCGCGGGAACAGGGCCATGCCCTTGTTGCGCGCGGCGGGGCCGGTCATCGGCACGAGGTCGAACGCGCGGAAATCGCGGGTGCGCATCAGTTCGGACTGGATCACCGAGCCATTATACGCGGTATAGGTGCCGATCCACTCGTAATCGCCGTCTTCGTGCTGGAAGCGGACAATGCGGAGATCCTCGAGGCCCTTCGACTGCGCCTGCGTGATCGGGAAGATCACCGTGCCGCTCAGCGTGCTGTCGCGGTGGCGATAGACGGTGACGGGGCCGATCGGCATCTCGTCCTCGCCGCTGCCGACCGCATCCGTGGCCGTCGCGAACGGCGGCTCGGGTGCGAGCTTCATCTGGTTTTCGCAGGTGATGATGCCCTCGCGGAACGCCACCGACGAGATGTGACCCTCGCCGACCGCGCGCAGGCTCATGAGAATGCGCATCGAGCCCGGCGGCATGCCCGACTGATCGAAATGCGGCACCGCACTGGGGTTCATCAGCGCGGCGGCGGCATAGCTGTATTCGTGGCAGAAATAGGCGCCGATCAGCTGACGCTTCTCGTCGCCGATCTCCGCGCCGTTCAGCCCGAGCATGTCCTCGATCTGGTCGTAGCGCGTCATGAACACGCGCCGCGTCTGCCAGTGGCGTGCCTCGAAATCCTTCAGCACGACCTCGAGCTGCGCGCGCGCCTGTGCGGGCGACATCTCCAGCACTTCGCCGACGAGCCGCTCGGTGCGGCTCGGTGCGCCGCCATGACCGCCCCAGGCGATATGGAACGGCCGCACGACGACACGCGAAGGGTCCGCGTGCAGCCGCAGCTGGTGGTTGAACAGATCCATCGTAGCAGTGCCCCGCGTCGTTCCACTCAGCGCACCGTCGCCTGTCAGGCTGTCACTAGCGTGGCTAGGCGACGACGCGCGCCGCTCCTGCCACGCTTTGCGCTGCCTTTGATACCCCTGAAATGGCACAACTTGCGAGTTGGAGCGCCAAAATCGACTCGGCACCCTGGTTTCGGTTGAGCCCGTTGGGCATCAGACCGTCATAGCAACCGCCGTCCGCGACGCTAGCAAGCGGCAGGTCGAGGTCGTTGACGCCGAGGAACCAGCCGTAGGCGCGCAACGCCTCGTCACGCCAGCGCACGTCGCCGGTCGCGTCATACGCTGCGGCGCATGCATCGACGGTTGCCTGCGCCTCGAGCGGCTGCTGGTCGAACTGCAACGGCTCTGCGTAAGGGCGGTTGAAGCTCTCCGACCCGACCGCACGGAAGCGACCCTCGGGCGAGGTCTGCTTGGCGACGATCCAGTCGAGCGTGGCGAGACCACAGTCGATCAGGTCCTGCCGCCCGAGCGCCTGACCTGCACGGATCAGCGCCTGCGGAAGGCGCGTATTGTCGTAGGCGAGGACGATCTCGAACCACTGCCATTCCGGACGGCGCGCCTTGGCGAGCAGGTCGAGATGCACCTTGGGGAAGGCTTCGAGGATCGACAGCGACAGCTGGTGACCGGGCTTGGCCTCCAGCATCGCCGCCGCGCCGAGCATTGCGAAGGCCTGCGCGCGCAAGGAACCAAGTTCGAGGGCCATCGACGCGGTCGAATCGAACATCGCGGTAGCCCAGTCGCGGTGCTTGGCCGCCTGCGCATCGCGCGCGGTGACGCCGAGCGACCAGAGCGTGCGGCCGTTCGAATCTTCCGACCCCGAATCCTCGCACCAGGTGCGATCGAAGTTCATGAAGTTGCGGAAGCGGCGCGTGTCCGGGTTCCAAGCGTATTGCACGAACGACGCGTAGATCGTCATCCACTTGTCGCGCGTCACGTCGTCGAGACCCGGCATCGCGCTCATCAACATCAGCGCGCGGCAGTTGTCGTCGATGCAATAGCCGTGGCGGCGATCGGGGATCGAATAGATCGAATGCTGGAGCATGCCGGTCGAATCGCTCATCCGCTCGACCGCGGCGAAATCAGGCGTGAGTTGCTTCAGCGGGGCTGGCACCTTGGCGAGGCGAAAAGGGCGCGCCGCCACGATCGCACGGATCTCCGTCATCATCGCCTCGGCGAGCTTCGGCCAGATCATCGTGCGGCCGCGCGCATAGGCGCGCTCGGCGAGGCGATTGCGATCGCGGTCGTTCGACATCAGCGCATCGATCTCGCGCGCGAACGCATCGACGTCGCCGAACGGGACGAGCACGCCGTGGCCATCCGCGAGGATTTCGGTCGCATGCACGTACGGCGTCGAGATGACGGGCTTGCCGACGCCGATCGCGTAGCTGAGCGTGCCCGACGTGATCTGCGCGGGGTTGGTGTACGGCGTCACATAGACGTCCGACGCCTGGAGATAATCGAGCAGTTCGCCATGTTCGAGGAAGGCATCGACGAACGACACGTTGTCGGCGACACCCTTCTCGGCGGCGAGCGCCTTCAACTTGTCGCGGTACTTCTCGCCCTCGTACGCGACGAGGTTCGGATGGGTCGCGCCGAGCACGACGTACAATAGGTCTGGATGCTTCGCTATTACCGCGGGCAGCGCGTTGATGACCGTCTCGATCCCCTTGTTGGGCGCGAGCAGGCCGAACGTCAGCATGACCTTCCGCCCTTCCCAGCCGAACTTGTCCTTTAGTACGGCGGGATCGAGCAGGTCGCGATCGGGCACGCCGTGCGGGATCATGACGATCTGGCGCGAATTGGCGCCGTAGACGCGCTGGAGGATGTCGCGGCCACGCTCGGCCATGACGATCACGCGGGCGGCGCGACGCAGCAGCCCTTCGAGCACGCGGCGCTCGTCGGCATTGGGCTTTTCAAGGATCGTGTGCAGCGTGACGATGACGGGCAGCGTGGTGCGATCGAGCAGCGCGAGGATGTGCTCGCCTGCCGGGCCACCGAAGATGCCGTATTCGTGCTGGAGCCAGATCGCCTGTGCGCCGCTGGCCTCGATCTTCCGTGCGGTGTCGATGTATGCCGACAGTTCGGGCTCGGGGATCGTGCCGGTGACTTCGGCCGGATAGTCGTATTTGCCGGGATGATCGTCCATCGCATAGACGTCGACGGCGATCTCGGGGAAGCGCGCGCGCATGGCCGTGAAAACGTCGGTCGTGAAGGTGGCGATGCCACACTGTCTCGGCAGGAAATTACCGATCAGCGCCAGTCGCGCGATATTCCCACCGTCCGCCGGTTTCACCATACCCTGTCCCTCGTTTGAGCGCGCACTTCTGGGAGAACCCGGTCGCGCATCCATTTGAACGGTTCAGGTAGCATAAAGTTTCATCACATACTGCAGTGCAGCACGGGAATAATATCAATCTAAATCAAATCGATATTTCGCGTCGTCGTCCTGGGCCCTCAACCGCGGCCACGATAGGAGGCGACTCCCTGGTCCGGCAGCCACAGATCTTGCGGCGGTGCACTCGATTGCCAGAACACGTCGATTGGGATTCCACCGCGCGGATACCAGTAGCCGCCGATGCGCAGCCACACCGGTTTCATCTCGTCGAACAGGCGCTCGCCGATGCCGACGGTGCAGTCTTCGTGGAACCCGGCATGGTTGCGGAAGCTGCTCAGGAACAGCTTCAGCGACTTCGACTCGACGATCGTCTCGCCGGGGACGTAGTCGATCACGAGGTGCGCGAAGTCAGGCTGGCCGGTGACGGGGCACAGCGACGTGAACTCGGGCGCCGCGAACCGCACCAGATACGTCCGGCCCGGCCGCGGGTTCGGAACATAATCGAGCACGGCCTCTTCTGGAGAGGCGGGGAGGGCACTGTTCTGGCCGAGATGCAATGGGTTCTGGGGAGCGGTCATGTGCCGCCATGTAGGATGCGATGACGCGCAAGAAAACCACACTCGTACCGATCCTCGGTGACCAGCTCACGATCGACATCGCCTCGCTGCGGGACTGTGATCCCGAAACCACCATCGTGCTGATGATGGAGGTCGACGAGGAGACGACCTATGTCCGTCACCACAAGCGCAAGATCGCGTATATCCTGTCGGCGATGCGGCACCACGCCGAGGCGCTGCGCGAGGCGGGGTGGACGGTCGAATACACGCAGCTCGACGACCCCGACAATGCGGGCAGCTTCACCGGCGAGATCGCGCGCGCGGTCGAGCGGCATGACCCCGAGCGGATCGTCGTCACCGAGGGCGGCGAGTGGCGGGTGATGGCGATGCTCGAAAGCTGGGAGACGCTGTTCGGCATCCCCGTCGAGATCCGCAGCGACGATCGGTTCCTCGCCAGCCATGCCGATTTCGAGACCTGGGCGGCGGAGCGAAAAACGCTCACGATGGAGTGGTTCTATCGCCAGATGCGGACGCGCACCGGGTTGTTGATGACCGCCGGCAAGCCCGAGGGCGATCGCTGGAACTTCGACAAGGAGAACCGGAAGCCCGCAAAGAACGACCTGCTGATGCCGCGCCCGCTGGTGTTCAAGCCGGACGCGATCACGCAAGGTGTGCTGGCGCTGGTGGCGGAGCGGTTCGCGGATCATCCCGGGAGCCTCGACGGGTTCGAGTACGCCGTGACCGCGAAAGATGCGGAGCGGCAGGCGGCGAACTTCTTCCGCCACGCGCTGGCGCAATTCGGCGACTACGAGGACGCGATGCTGACGGGCGAGCGGCATCTGTGGCACTCGATCCTGTCGCCGTACATCAATTCGGGGCTGCTCGATCCGCTCGATTTGTGCCGTCGCGCGGAGGCGGAGTATCGCGCCGGTCGCGCACCGCTTAACGCGGTCGAGGGGTATATCCGTCAGATCATCGGCTGGCGCGAATATATGCGCGGGATCTACTGGCGCGAGGGACCGGATTACGTCGAGCGTAACTTCCTCGACCACCACCGCGAGTTGCCCGGCTGGTACTGGACCGGCGAAACCGACATGCACTGCCTGCGCGAGGCGATCGGCCAGACGCTGGAGACCGCGCACGCGCACCATATCCAGCGGCTGATGGTGACGGGCAATTTCGCGCTGCTGATCGGCGCGGACCCGGCCAAGGTGCACCTCTGGTATCTCGAGGTGTATGTCGACGCCTACGAGTGGGTCGAGCTGCCCAATACGCTGGGGATGAGCCAGTTCGGCGATGGCGGCTTGTTGGGGTCTAAGCCGTATATCTCGTCGGGCGCGTATATCGACCGGATGTCCGATTATTGCGGGACGTGCCGGTACAATGTGAAGCAGCGGATCGGGCCGGATGCGTGTCCGTTCAACGCGCTGTACTGGGATTTCCTCGCGCGGCACGAGGACAAGCTGGGACGCAACAACCGGCTGGCGATGCCGTATCGCAACTGGGCGAAACAGTCCGAGGCGGACCGTGAGGCGACGCGCGCGCAGGCGGCCGGGTTCCTCGCGTCCCTCGACGCAAGCGGCCCGGCTGGCTACTGACCGATCGAGCACAAGGAGCTGCATATGGACGCGTTGGTAAGCACCGAATGGCTGGCGAACGAACTGGGCGCGAGTGATCTTCGGATCGTCGACGCGACCTACGCCGAGGGCCGCGATGCGGCGGCGGAGCATGAGGCGGCGCACATCCCCGGCGCGGTGTTCATGAACCTCAGCGAGTTGCGCGATACCGACAGCGACCTGCCGAATACTCTGCCCTCGGCGGAGAAGTTCGCGAGCCGGATGCAGACGCTGGGGCTCGGCGATGGCAGCCGGATCGTGCTGTACGACAGCTCCCCCTGGCACACGGCCGCGCGCGCGTGGTGGTTGCTGCGGCTGTTCGGTGCGCCCAACGTCGCGATCCTCGATGGCGGGTTTGCCAAGTGGCAGGCCGAGGGGCGCGACACCGCATCCGGCAGGGAAACGCCGCGGCATCGCCACTTCACGACCTGGGCGGACCTGAAGGGCGTGCGCGATCTCGACCAGATGAAGGCGAACGTCGCAAGCGGGGCGGAGCAGGTGCTCGACGCGCGGTCCGCGTCGCGCTTCACCGGTGCGGAGGAAGACCCGCGGCCGGGCACCGCGCCGGGGCATATTCCGGGCTCGAAGAATTTGCCGCAGGGCGCCATGTTCAATGCGGACGGCACGTGGAAGACCGGCGACGCGCTGAAGGCCGAGTTCGACAAGGCGGGCATCGACCTGACGAAGCCGATCGTGATGACCTGCGGCTCGGGTATCACCGCGTCGGTGCTGGCGTTCGGCGCGCACCTGCTCGGCAACGACGCGGCGCTGTACGACGGCAGCTGGTCCGAATGGGGCGGCGATCCCGAGACACCCAAGGCGACAGGCACGGCATGAGCGACACGAACAAGCCGGTCGGCGACGCGACCAAGGTCGTCCTCGCCGGTCGTCGCCCGGAATGGACTCAAGGTATCGTCAGCCCGCCGGTCTGGCGCGCCTCGACGATCCTGTACGATTCGGTCGGCCATCTCCGCGAGAGCGCCACGCGCGATACGCATCACCGGCTGTTCTACGGGCGCAAGGGCACGCCGACGCAGTGGAGCCTCGCCGACGCGTTGACCTCGCTCGAGCCCGGTGCGGAGGGGACGTTCCTCTATTGCTCGGGCGTCGCGGCGATCGCGGCGGCGTTGCTGTCGGTGCTGTCGCCGGGCGACGAGCTGCTGCTGGTCGACAGCGCCTATGATCCGACGCGTGGGATGGCGGGCGGGCTGCTCAAGCGGTTCGGTATCACCACGCGCTATTACGACCCGATGATCGGCGCGGGGATCGCCGACCTGATCGGCGAAAATACGCGGGCGATCTTCATGGAAAGCCCCGGATCGCTGAGCTTCGAGGTACAGGACGTCCCCGCGATCGTCGCCGCCGCGAAGGCGAGGGGTGTGACCACCCTGCTCGACAACACCTGGGCCACCCCGCTGTTCTTCCCCGCGATCGAGCGCGGCGTCGACCTGACGATCCTAGCCGGCACGAAATACGTGGTCGGCCATTCGGACGTCATGCTCGGCTCGGTCACCGCCGCGCCCGGTCACTTCAAGAAATTGCGCGAGACGAGTTTCCAGCTCGGCCAGGTCGCCAGCCCCGACGATTGCTGGCTCGGCAGCCGGGGCTTGCGCACGATGGCGGTCCGCCTCGCGCAGCATCAGTCGAGCGCGCTGACCATCGCGAAGTGGCTCCAAGGCCGCCCCGAAGTCGCGCAGGTGCTCCACCCCGCGCTTCCCGATTGCCCCGGCCACGACCTGTTCGTCCGCGACTTCAAGGGCTCCAGCGGGCTCTTCTCGTTCGTCCTCAACGGCGGCAACGAGGCATCGCGCGCCGCCCTGATCGATACCCTGCAACTGTTCGGCATCGGCTATAGCTGGGGCGGCTTCGAAAGCCTCGCCATCCCCGCCGACCCACACCGCTATCGCAGTGTCACCAAGCGCGACGCCGCAGGCCCGATGGTCCGCCTCCAGATCGGCCTCGAAGACCCCGCCGACCTGATCGCCGATCTCGAAGCCGGGCTCGCCGCCTTCTCTGCCGCAAAGGTCTAGACGATTTCCGATCGAGGCGTGTCCGTGCGGGAGGCTGACGCACCCATCTTCGGCCCCGCGTTTCAGGCCGAGCTGGACACGCTGTTCCGCTGGCGCCGCGACGTCCGGCATTTTCGGCGCGACCCGCTGTCAGCGGGATTGCTCGATCGGTTGCTGGAGATCGCCAACGCCTCGCCGTCGGTCGGGCTCAGCCAACCCTGGCGGTTCGTCACCGTCGACGATCCCGCCCGCCGCGCCGCAGTCCGCGCGGACTTCGAGGCGTGCAACGCGGCGGCGTTGACGACGCAGGAGGGGACGAGGGCAGCCACCTACGCACGGCTCAAGCTTGCCGGGCTCGAACGGGCGCCGTGTCATGTCGCGGTGTTCGTCGAACCCGATCCGGATCAAGGCCACGGTCTCGGCCGCCGGACCATGCCCGAAGCCGTCGCGTATTCCGCGGTCATTGCGGTCCACACGCTGTGGCTCGCCGCTCGCGCGCACGGGATCGGCCTCGGCTGGGTCTCGATCCTCGACCCGTCGCGCATCCGTGGGATCCTCGACGTGCCCGAGACCTGGCAGCTCGTCGCATATCTCTGCATCGGCTATGCCGAGACCGACGCCGTCATCCCCGAACTCGAGCGCGAGGGTTGGGAAAACCGACGGTCGATCAACGTCCTAGCACGCTGAACGCTCGTTGGACGCCGCGGCTGTCTTTGAAATGAGTGTGGCGGTTGCGCAACATGCGTGCTGTCAAAGCCCGATTGTACGCAAGATTCGCTTGTGCGGGGCACCATGGGCTGTCATCGCGGTGTCACCGTTGGAAAGACCGCACTGGGGTTCGGCCCCGAAAGATGCGGCGTCCACGGATGCAGGGCGGACATCGACTTCCGGTATCGAAAGGGAAACGATGCGCTTCACCACACTTCTTCTCGGCGGCATTGCTTTGGCTGCCGCAACGCCAGCGTTCGCGCAGGACGACACCGCACCTCCCAAGGAGGTCACGGTCAGCGGCGCGGTCGGGCTCGTCAGCGACTACCGCTTCCGCGGCGTGTCGCAGTCGGACGAGAACCTCGCCGTCCAGGGCGGCATCACGATCACGCATAAGAGCGGGCTGTACATCGGCACCTGGGGTTCCAACCTCGCAGGCTGGGGCACGTTCGGCGGCGCGAACATGGAGCTCGACTTGATCGCGGGCTACAAGGTTCCGGTCGGCGGCGGCGCGCTCGACGTCGGCGCGACCTGGTACATGTACCCGAGCGGCTTCGACAACACCGACTTCATCGAGCCTTATGCCAAGCTGTCGGGCACCGTCGGCCCGGTCGCATTGCTCGCAGGCGTCGCATATGCGCCGAAGCAGCAGGCGCTGGGGCCGTGGTACACCAACGGCGCGTCGGCGGCGGCGGGCGTCTACGACCGCGTCAATGCGAAGGATGACAACCTCTATCTCTGGGGTGACGTCAGCAGCGGGATCCCGAACACCGGCCTGACCGTGAAGGCGCACTTCGGCTATTCGAACGGCAACAAGGGTCTCGGGCCGTTCGCGACCAGCGTGTCGCCAACGGGCGAGTATTTCGACTGGCTGTTCGGGGCGGACTACGTGATCCCGACGACCCCGCTGACGCTGGGCGTGGCGTATGTCGATACCGACATCGGCAAGGGCGAGTCGGCGTATCTCCAGCCGAGCTTCAGCCGCGGGCAGGACGGCAATGGCTCGATCGCCAACGGCAAGGTGCTGGTGTCGTTGACCGCGGCGTTTTGAACGGCTGAGGAGAGGGCGCCCCTGAACCTTGTTTCCCCGCGAAGGCGGGGACCCAGACTGGGTTCCCGCCTTCGCGGGAGAGCAAGGAAGGGAAGCTAAGGCTTCCACTGGCATCTCCTGCTCTTCGAACCACATCGTCAGACACGAAAAAGGGCGGCCCCGCGAGGAGCCGCCCTTTTTTCGTCAGCCGCTGGGACCAGATCAGTTCGCGGTGGTCTTCGCGTCCTGGCCGTCGCCCTCCGGCGCCGCGACGATGTCGCGCGTGGTCGAACCCTTGTCGACCACCGTCGTGCCGGGATCGCCTGCGCTGGAGCGGATGCCGGGATCGTCGTTGTCCGCGCCGGCATCGGCGACGACACCCGACTCGGCCGGGCTGCGCGCAGCGGCCCCACCGAACAGCGCGTCGAGCGTCTGCGCGTTGGCCGCGGTGTCCTGCGGACGGGCGGCACCGGGCTGCGGTGGGACCAGCGCGAAGTCGGGCGGGATCACGAGCGGCGCCTGGCGCGCGACCGCGAACTCGTCCGGACGTGCGCGATCGAGGCTTCGGCCTGCCCCGCAACCACTGAGCAGCGCGACGCAGGCCAAAGCGACGACGGGCCCGGCGGCCAGGGGTACGAACTTACGCATGGGAATTCTCCACAGGGGGCTTCTCGCGCACGAGGAGCGCCCGAACAAGCAGGACGAGCACGCCGACAGTAATCGCTGCATCGGCGACATTGAAGACCAAAAACGGACGCCATTCGCCGATATGCAGGTCGCAGAAATCGACGACGTAGCCGAGACGGATTCGGTCGAGGATATTGCCGATCGCGCCGCCGAGCACGAAGCCCAGCGCGACCTGGTCGGCGGGGTTTTTCTCGCGCGTCATCCACACCGCGACCCCGACCGCGATCGCGCCGGTCAGCAGCACCAGCGCCCAGCGGGTCAGGTGGCCGTCGGCGGGCAGCAGCCCGAGCGAGATGCCGATGTTGGGGACGAAGCGCAGGTCGAAGAACGAGGTGATCGTCTGCGACTCGCCGAGTGAGTCGATCCCGAGCGGCTTGGTCACCGCCCACTTGCTGAGCTGGTCGGCGAGGAACAGCGCGATCGCCGCGCCGAACCCGGCCTTTGGCAGGTTACGCATCGGCCACCACCTCGTCGCACCGGTTGCAGAGGTTGCCATCGACCGTCACCTCGGGGAGGTGGCGCCAGCAGCGGCCGCATTTGTGGAAGTCGGTCTTGGTAACCTTTACCACTGCGATGTCATGCGGGTGGTCGCCTGGAGGATCATAAGCCAGTGTCTCGGTAACGCGGGCGACGATTGCGATCTCCGCCACATCGAGTCTGGATAGCGTCTGGCGCAACTTGGCGTCGCCCTCCGTCAGGCCAATCTCAACATTAGCTTCAAGGCTGGACTTGATGATCTTGTCGCGACGCTGCGGTTCGACTTTTGCCGTGATCAACCCTCGCAGCGTCCGAAGGCGAGACCACTGTTCGAAATCCAGATCCGTATTGTTGATGACTGGGAGCGATGGCCATTCGAGATAGTGAACTGAACCCTCGTCGCTTGGGAAGCGCGACTGCCACACTTCTTCCGCGGTGAAGCAGAGGACGGGCGCAGCGTAGCGGACCAGCGCGTGGAACAGCACGTCGAGGACGGTGCGGTACGACCGGCGCTTGATGTCGCTCGGGGCGTCGCAATAGAGCGAATCCTTGCGGATATCGAAGAAGAACGCGGACAGGTCCTCGTTCGCGAAGTCGGTCAGCAGGCGCGTGTAGCGGTTGAACTCGTACGCCTCGGCGGCCTGGCGCAGTTCGGTGTCGATCATGCCGAGGCGGTGGAGCACGTAGCGTTCCAGCTCGGGCATGTCGGACACGGCGACGCGCTCCGACTCGTCGAAGTCTTCGAGCGCGCCGAGCATGTAGCGGAACGTGTTGCGCAGCTTCCGATACGCGTCGGAGGCGGTGGCGAGCACTTCCTTGCCGATCTTCACGTCGTCGAAATAGTCCGTGGAGGCGACCCACATGCGCAGGATGTCGGCGCCGGACTCGCCGATGATCTTGAGCGGATCGACGACGTTGCCGAGCGACTTCGACATCTTCCGGCCCTGGCCGTCGAGCGCGAAGCCGTGCGTCAGGACCGCGTCGTAAGGCGCGCGACCGCGCGTGCCGCAGCTTTCGAGAAGCGACGACTGGAACCAGCCGCGATGCTGGTCCGAGCCTTCGAGATACAGGTTCGCGCGCGTGCCTTCGCCATACCGCGCTTCGACGGTGAAGACGTGCGTGCAGCCGGAGTCGAACCAGACGTCGAGGATGTCCTTCACGACCTCATAGTCTGCGAGGTCGTAGTCGGGGCCGAGCAGCGCCTGGTGGCCGTCCGCATACCACGCGTCCGCGCCGTTCTCGCGGAAGGCTTCGACGATGCGCGCGTTGACGTTCGCGTCGTTGAGGTACTGGCCGGTGGCGCGGTTGACGAACAGCGCGATCGGCACGCCCCAGGCGCGCTGGCGCGAGATGACCCAGTCGGGGCGGCCCTGCACCATCGACGTGATCCGGTTTTCGGAGCGCGCGGGGATCCAGGTGGTGGCCGCGATCGCGTCGAGCGCGATCTCGCGGAGCGTGGCGCCGTTGCCAGCTTCTGGCTCCCTCTCCCCTGCGGGAAGAGGGCTGGGGTGAGGGGCTGTTCCGGGCGCGGCATTGCTGGGCTGCCCCTCACCCCGACCCTCTCCCCGCAGGGGAGAGGGAGCAGAAGAAGAGTCCATCGGGATGAACCATTGCGGGGTCGCGCGGAAGATCACCTTCGCCTTCGAGCGCCACGAATGCGGATAGCTGTGCTTGAAGTCGTCGCTCGCGGCCAGCAACGCGCCAGCTTCGCGCAGGTCGGTGCAGATCGGGCCGTCGGCGCTCACGAACTTCTTGTTGATGACGCTGCCCTGGCCACCGAGCCATGCCCAGTCGGCGCGGTACATCCCCGCGCCGTCGATCGCGAAGACCGGGTCGATGCCGTATTGCTTGCAGAGTTCGAAATCGTCCTCGCCGTGGTCCGGCGCCATGTGGACGAGCCCGGTGCCGGCGTCGGTCGTGACGAACTCGCCGGGGAGGAACGGGCGCGGCTTCGCGAAGAACCCGCCGAGTGCGTGCATCGGGTGCCGTGCGGTAGCCTCCGCGAGGTCGGAGCCCTTGCCCCGCCAAAGGATGGCAGCGCCACCCTCCTCTCCGTCACCCCGGCGGAGGCCGGGGCCCACCTCACCGCGGTCTCCCCCGTTGGTAAGTGGGTCCCGGCCTCCGCCGGGATGACGGGCGGTACGGGCCAAAAAGCTGTCGATCAGCGCCTCTGCGATCAGGAAGCGGCGATCGCCGTCCGCGACCAGAACATACTCGATCTCAGGACCATAGCTCAGCGCCTGGTTCACCGGGATCGTCCACGGCGTGGTCGTCCAGATCACCGCATAGGCGCCGACCAGTTCGGGCGCGTTCGGCGCAGAGTCGATCTCGAACGCCACGTCGATCTGCGTGGAGACGATGTCTTCATACTCGACCTCCGCCTCGGCGAGCGCGGTCTTCTCGACCGGCGACCACATCACCGGCTTCGCGCCGCGGTACAGCTGGCCGCTCTCGGCGAACTTCAGCAGCTCGCCGACGATGGCGGCTTCCGCCTCGTACTTCATCGTCAGATACGGATCGGCCCAGTCGCCCATCACGCCGAGCCGCTCGAACTCGGCCTTCTGCACCGCCACCCATTTCTCGGCATAGGCGCGGCATTCGGCTCGGAACTGGTCGACGGGGACGTCGTCCTTGTTGAGCTTCTTCGCGCGATACGCTTCCTCGACCTTCCACTCGATCGGCAGGCCGTGGCAATCCCAGCCGGGGACGTAGGGCGCGTCCTTACCCATCAGCGACTGCGAGCGGACGATGATGTCCTTGAGGACCTTGTTCATCGCGTGGCCCATGTGGATGTCGCCGTTCGCATACGGCGGGCCGTCATGCAAAATGAACCGCTCGCGCCCGAGCCGCTGTTCGCGCAACCGGTCATAGATGCCGAGCTTCGCCCAGCGCTCCAGGATCGCCGGCTCCTTCGCGGCAAGGCCCGCCTTCATCGGGAAGTCGGTCTTCGGCAGGAAGACGGTGTCGCGGTAATCGCGGGCGGGCGCAGGAGTATCGGTCATAAGTGGGCCGGGCTGTAGCCGGTAGCGCGCCGCGTTGCCATCCCTGTCCCGCTCTTGCTCCCCTCCCTGGAAGGGAGGGGCTGGGGGTGGGTTGGTTCGGAATTGCCGTCACGTCCGCCAAGCGGCCGACCCACCCCCAACCCCTCCCTTTCAGGGAGGGGAGGAACCCAGGATTGCGCGCGCGCGATCGCAGTCGGAGTCCATCTGCGTCGTCAGCGCGTCGAGACTGTCGAACTTCGCTTCCGGCCGAAGATACTCGACCAGCGAAACCTCGACCCGGCGGCCGTACAGATCCTCCGAGAAGTCGAAGAAATACGGCTCCAGCAATTCCTTCGGCGGATCGAAGCTCGGGCGGATGCCGAGGTTCGCCGCGCCCTTCAGCACGCGGCCGTCCTCCAGCCGCCCGGTCACCGCATAGATCCCGTATGCCGAGCGAAGATAATTACCCATGTCGAGATTGGCGGTCGGATAGCCGATCGTGCGGCCGAGCTTGTCGCCGTGCTGCACCACGCCCTCGATCGCGAACGGTCGCGTGAGCAGGCGCGTCGCGGTCGCCATGTCGCCGCTGCGCAAGGCGTCGCGGATGCGCGTGGACGAGACGGTCTCGCCGTTCAGCGCCACTGCGCCGACTGTTTCCGCACGAAAGCCGTGGGCGGGGCCGCGCGATGCCAGCGTGTGGACGGTGCCGGCCTTGCCCTTGCCGAAGGTGAAGTCCTCGCCGGTGACGACGCCGCCGATGCGGAGATTATCCTCAAGCCGTTGCGCGATGAACTCCTCGGCGGTGAGCGCCGCGAGATCGCCGTCGAAGTGGAACACCACCATCGCGTCGGCGCCCGCCTCCGCGAAGAGCCGCTCGCGCTGGTCGAGCGTGGTGAGGCGGAACGGCGCGGTGTCGGGGCGGAAATGGCGGACCGGATGCGGATCGAACGTCGCCACCAGCGCGGGGCGGCCCTCCGCTTTGGCCCAGGCGATCGCGCGTGCGACCACTGCCTGGTGACCGAGGTGGAATCCATCGAAATTGCCCAGCGCGACGATCCCGTTCGCGAGATGCGAAGGAATGGACACGCCGCCGTCGAGCCGCTGCATGGAGGCGGGCTATAGGGGGGGCGGAAGGGCGGCGCTACACTTCTTGTTCTCGCGCGAAGGCGAGAGTCCAGCCTGGGCTTCCGCCTTCGCTGGAACAACTCAGGGGCGGGTGAGGGTGACGAAGCTAAAAGCGGGCCGTTGCTTTTCGCCTGGGTGGTCCTCGCGGGCGATCTCGCGCCAGCCCTCGAACGCGGGGACGATGGCGTCGCCTTCGGGTTCGTCATGGACTTCGGTCAGTTCGATCTGGTCCGCATGAGAGAGGAATTGCGTATAGATCTGTGCGCCACCGATCACCGCGACGTCGTCGCCCGCCATCGCCAACGCCTCCTCGACCGAATGCGCGACCTCAGCGCCTTGAGCTGTCCAGCTCCCCCGCGTCAGGACGATATGCCGGCGACCGGGGAGGGGGCTCGGGAAGCTATCGAATGTCTTGCGTCCCATCACCATCGGCTTGCCCATCGTCAGCGCCTTGAAGCGCTTGAGGTCGGCGGGGATGCGCCAGGGGAGCTGGCCGTCGCGGCCGATGACGCCGTTGGTGGCGCGGGCGAGGTAGAAGATGATCATCCGGCGGTCATGCCGGATTGGGGGGCGACGGGCTACTCTCCCGTTTACGTCGGCACACCGCCGTTAACTCCACCCCGGCGAAGGCCGGGGCCCAATTGGGGAACGTCGTTGATGAGCGCTGCGCTCCATTACTCTGGCCTTGCCAATTGGGCCCCGGCCTTCGCCGGGGTGGTAGATAAGTGGTGTGGTTCAGCTCGGCGCGTGTTCCTTCACATACGCCTCGGGGTCCTTGTCGACGACCTTCACCCCGTTGAGATGGTTCGCCTCGAACGCCGCGAACCGTACGCCAAGCTCGTGCCGCTCCTCAAGCGTCGCATGCTTGCGGAAGTCGGTGAGGCCCTGGCGTTCTTCCTCCGCCAGATGATCGCTGTTCGCCTTGTTGCATTCGCCGACCGCTTCGAACCACGCGTCCGAGCCGACCGGGTGCTTGTCGACCGCCTCGCCCGTCTCGCGGATGTCGTTGTGATCCTCGATCGCGTCCTCGGTCTCCTCGGCGGCCGAGTCGGCGTCGTTGCCGCCGGTGCCGATCTTCATCAGCCGCGGGTAGAAGAAGCGTTCTTCCGCCTCGGCATGCGCGTCGAGCAGGTTCTTGAGGCGCGTCCAGAGCGCCGACAGCGCCTCGGTGTCCTTGGCGTCGATCGAATCGATCTGCGCGAACAGTGCGCGCTGCTGCGCGTGTTCGTCGAGAATGAGCTGTGTGATATCCATGCGCATCTGAACCGCGTGCGCTGCCCGGGGTTCCTATTGCGATTCGCTCTCTGTTCAGACCGCGACGGGCGCCTTGATATGCGCTTGCGCGACGTAGTCGTGGAGGACGAAATCCTCATACTCGTACGCGTCGATCGAGTCCGGCTTCCGCAAAATCTCAAGCCGCGGCAACGGCCCTGGCGAGCGCGTCAGTTGCAGTTGCGCCTGCTCCAGATGGTTCGAATAGAGGTGGCAATCGCCGCCGGTCCAGATGAATTCGCCGACCTGAAGGCCGCATTGTTGCGCGAGGATGTGCGTGAGCAGCGCGTAGCTGGCGATGTTGAACGGCACGCCGAGGAAGATGTCGCCCGAGCGCTGGTAGAGCTGGAGCGACAGCTTGCCGTTGGCGACGTGAGTCTGGAACAGGCAATGGCACGGCGCCAGCGCCATCGCGTGCAGGTCGCCGGGGTTCCAGGCGCTGACGATCTGGCGGCGCGAGGCGGGGTTGGTCCTGATCTGCGCGATCAGCTCGGCGATCTGGTCGATGTGGCGGCCGTCTGCGGCGACCCAGTCGCGCCATTGCTTGCCGTAGACCGGGCCGAGATCGCCGGCTTCGTCCGCCCAATCATCCCAGATCGCGACTTTCCGGTCCTGCAACCAGCGGACGTTGGTGTCGCCGCGCAGGAACCACAGGAGTTCGACGATAATCGAGCGGAGGTGGAGCTTCTTGGTGGTGAGCACGGGGAAGCCCTGCGCGAGATCGAACCGCATCTGCGCGCCGAACACGCTGAGCGTGCCGGTGCCGGTGCGGTCCATCGTCTCGACGCCGGTCGAGAGCACGCGGTCCATGAGGTCTAGATATTGGCGCATGCTGGGGGCGTAGCGCCGTAGAGACGGCGGCTCAAGCCGATGTGGACGCGGTTGCGCGTGCAGCCGCCTGGGCTCGGACGCAGTCGGGTATGTGCCGTCGTCGCCCGTGCCTTCCCCTAGTATCGCCGACCTCGCCGCGGCGCGCGCGCTGTTCGCGGGGTTGGGCGAGGCCTCCGTCGAGACGGTAGCGGTCGCGTATCTTGATCCGGATCGGAGGCTTCTCGGGATGCGGCATGTCGTCGGGGGGCGGGATCAGGTGGTGATCTCGATCCGGACGGCCGCGGTGGATGCGTTGGCGTTCGGTGCTCACGGGGTGATCATCGCGCATAACCACCCGAGCGGGGATGCGACGCCGAGCGCGCGGGACGTGGCGTTCACGCGGGCGCTGGCGGCTGGGTTGCGGACGTTGGAGGTGGTGTTGCTCGATCACCTGGTGATCGCCGGGGAACAGGTGACGAGCCTGCGCACGATGGGTGTGGTTTAGGAGGCCGCGGCAAATCCCATCGGACCTGTGGTCGACATTTAGCTTAATGGAGCGGAGTTTGCCGATGGAGACAGGGAGTTTGTTTCCCCGCGAAGGCGGGGACCCAGCCTGGGCTCCCGCCTTCGCGAGAGAACAAGGAAGCGTGGGCTACAGTCGGATTGCGGGCGATGGCTTCTCAAGTTTGCGGGATTGGCGTGGTGTGAGGAGCGCCTTCCCCAAACACACCACCCCGGCGAAGGCCGGGGTCCAATTGGGGGGCGTTGCGAACTACGCGCAGTTCGCCGTTAATGCGACCTTTCCAATTGGGCCCCGGCCTTCGCCGGGGTGGTGCATCTGGATCGGTTACAACGGGGAACCCAACTTCACCCCAGCCGACACGCCCGGATCGCTTCCGGCGCTGGCCGTGGCCCACTGGCGCGGAACGTCGCGATGTATCCCCCGGCAGACGGCATGTCGTCGGTATCCACCTGCGTATACCCCACCGCCGCGAACTCGCACTTCAGCAGCGCCGGCGGCGTGCCGTGGTTCTGCGTCGGGCGGTTGGCGTCGACCACCACCACCAGCCCGTCGGGCTTGAGCGACGGCCGCAACCGCCACAGGAACTCATAGGGCTGCTCGATCTCGTGATACATGTGCACCATCAGCACCCGGTCGAAGCTCGCCTCGGGCAGTTTCGGATCGTTCGCCTCGCCCAGCTTCACGCTGACGTTCGCCAGATCCTCGCGCGCGACGCGTTCGGCCAGCTGGTCGCGTACCGCCGGGATGATGTCCTCGGCGAGCACGCGCCCGTCCTTGCCGACGCGCGCCGCGAGGCGGATCGTGTAGTATCCCTCGCCCGCGCCGATATCCGCGACCGTCATGCCCTTGCGGATCTCACCCTTGTTCATGACCTCGCCGGCCTCGTTGAGCCGGTCGCGCGCTTCCTCGTTCGACCAGCGCGTCGAGACGATCGACGCGACCGGACGGTCGGCAGCGGGGAATACCGGCTCCTTGGGCTCGCGCTTGATGAGCGGCTTGCTGCCATCGCACGCGCATAGCGCAAGCATCGGCAGGACCATCAGGGCAAGGACACCCCGCAAGCTCAATCGACGTCCTCCACCTCGACGGCCTCGCCGGTCACGCGCTGCGACAACGCTGCCGCCATGAACATCTCGAGATCGCCGTCGAGCACGTCCGACGGGCTGGTCGACACCACGCCGGTGCGCAGGTCCTTCACCATCTGGTACGGCTGCAACACGTAACTCCGGATCTGGTGACCCCAGCCGATGTCGGTCTTGCCGGCATTCTCGGCATTCGCCGCGGTCTCGCGGATCGCCAGTTCGCGCTCGTACAGTCGCGCGCGGAGCTGGTTGTACGCCTCGGCCTTGTTCTTGTGCTGCGAACGCTGGTTCTGGCACTGCACGACGATGCCGGTCGGAATGTGCGTGATGCGCACCGCCGAGTCGGTCGTGTTGATGTGCTGGCCGCCGGCGCCCGACGCGCGGTAGGTGTCGATGCGCAGGTCGCTCTCGTTATACTCGACCTCGATATTGTCGTCGACGACCGGGTACACCCAGACGCTGGCGAACGACGTGTGTCGTCGCGCCGCCGAGTCGTACGGGCTGATCCGGACGAGCCGGTGCACGCCGCTCTCGGTCTTCGCGTAGCCGTACGCGTTCTCGCCCTTGAGCAGCAGCGTCGCGGACTTGATCCCCGCCTGCTCGCCCGAATGCTGATCGACCAGTTCGACCTTGAGACCGTGACGCTCGCCCCAGCGCGAATACATCCGGCTGAGCATCCCGGCCCAGTCCTGGCTCTCGGTCCCGCCGGCGCCCGCATTGACCTCGATATAGGTGTCGTTGGCGTCGGCTTCGCCCGCCAGCAGCGCCTTGATCTTGTCCTTGTCGGCACGCGCGGCGAGTTCGGCGAGCGACGCAACGCCGTCCGCCTCCATCTCGGTATCGCCCTCGGCCTCGGCCATCTCGATCAGCTCGGCGGTGTCCGACAATTCGCTCTGAATCGCGCGCGTCGCGCTGATCGCCTCATCGAGACGACGACGCTCGCGCATCACCTCCTGCGCGGCCTTGGGATCGGACCAGAGCGCCTGATCCTCGACGCGCGCGTTCAGTTCGTCGAGACGACGCAGCGCGCGGTCCCAGTCGAGGAAGCGGCGCAGCAGTGCCAGCGCGTCGTTGATGGTGTCTACGTGAGCCTGCGCTTCGGCGCGCATGATATTCTCCAAAAATTCCGTCTTCCCGGCGGAGGCCGGGATCGCCGTCCCAAGCGAGCGGGGCGGGTCTCCGGCGGGCGCCGGGATGACGTCTATATAAGCGCGCTAGTAGATTCCGCCTTGTCTTTGCAAGAAATCGCTGTCGCGCGGGGCTTCGGCCTTCTTCACCGCGGTCGTCGTCGTAGCAGCCGTGGGGGCGACATCCGAGCGTCGCGCCGCCCGGCGCGGTTCGCTCTCGGGCTTGAACGCTTCCCAGATGACCGCGGGCTTCGGATCGCTGGTGTCGGGCCATGTGCCATAGACCGGCCGGCCGCTCGCGCGATCGATCCGGACCATGCGGATCCCGGCGGGCGCGCGGAACGGCAGCTTGGGCAGATCCTCATACGCCTTGACCGCGAACTGCTTGAAGATCGGCGCGGCGAGCGTACCGCCCTGTGCTGCGCCACCGAGGTTCTTCGGCGTATCGAAACCGATATACAGCCCCCCGACGAACTGCGGCGTGCCCCCGACGAACCACACGTCGGTCGGGCCATTGTTGGTGCCGGTCTTGCCGAACATCGGCCGGTCGAGATCGCGCAACGTCACCGCGGTGCCGCGTTGGACGACGCCTTCGGTGATGTGGACCATCTGGTAGGCGGTCATCGCGTCGAGCACCTGGCGCTGGCGCGTGATCGGCCGCGGCATCGGCTTGCCGTCCCAGTCGGGCGCGTTGCAGCGATCGCAGGGCCGCCAGTTCTCCGGCCAGATCACCTTGCCGTGGCGATCCTGGACGAAGTCGATCAGCGACGGCGGCCCGCCCTTGCCGTTGTTGGCGAGGATCGAATACGCGTTGACCATTCGCCCGACGGTCGTCTCGCCGGCGCCGAGCGCGTAGGAGAGATACGGCGCGTAATCGCCGACGCCCATCTTCTTGATCGTCGCGACGACCTTCGGCATGCCGGTCTGCGCGGCGGCGCGCACGGTCATCAGGTTGCGCGACTGCTCGATTCCCCAGCGCATCGTGTGCGGGCCGGACCCGCGCGAATTGCCGAAGTTGCGGAAGCATTTCTGCCCCAGCCGCGCGCCCTGATAGACGCAGAACGGCCCGTCGATGATGATCGACGCGGGCGTCATGCCGTTGTCGAGCGCGGCGGAATAGACGATCGGCTTGATCGTCGAGCCGGGCTGGCGCATCGCCTGCGTGGCGCGGTTGAACGCCTGCAACCGGTCGTCGAACCCGCCCTGCATCGCCAGAACGCGGCCCGATGCCGGCTCCTCGACGACGAACGCGCCGGAGACCTTGGGAACCGCGCGCAGCGAGAATTCGCCGCCGTCCGGCGCCACCGCGATGATGTCGCCGACCTCGATCGCACCGAACGCGTTGCCGCCCTTGCCGCGCACCGGCATCTGCGCCGCATAGCGCGGCAGCGTGCCGGTCTTGCCGGTGCGGAAGCCCAGGCTCCAGGCGTTGCCGTCCTTGCCCGTCACGATCGCCGCGACCCAATCGCGGTAATCGAGCGCGATATTGCTGTTGAGCAACGGCTGGAGCCAGTTTTCGTCCTCGATCTCGACATGGCGGATCGGCCCGTTCCAGCCGCGCCCGCTGTCGAACCGGACGAGACCGTCGCGTAAGGCTTGCTGCGCCAGATCCTGCAACTTCGCGTCGAACGAGGTCCGCACCCATAGCCCGCCCGAATAGACGCTGTAGGGTCCGTCCTTTGCATTCTCGCCGAACTTCGCCATCAGCTGGCGACGTACTTCCTCGACGAAATAGCCGCCGACGCTCTCGAACTTCGGCGTGCGCCGCATCACCGCGCCGAGCGGCTCGTCATTCGCCTGGTCATGCTGCGCACGCGTGATGAAGCCGTTGTCGAGCATCCGGTTGAGCACATAGTTGCGCCGCGTCATTGCCTTCTCGGTGTTGCGCACCGGATCGTAGTTCGACGGGCCCTTGGGCAGGATCGCCAGATACGCCATCTGCGCGAGATCGAGCTGGTCGAGCTCCTTGTCGAAATACGCATGGCTCGCCGCCTCGACGCCGAACGCGTTGCGGCCGAGCGCGATCTGGTTGAGGTACAGCTCGAGGATCTGCTCCTTGGTCAGCGTATCCTCGATCTTGTACGCCAGCACCGCCTCGCGCAGCTTGCGCGACGGCGAATAGGCGTTGCCGATCAACAGGTTCTTCGCGACCTGCTGCGTGATCGTCGAGCCACCCTTGGCGCGCTTGCCGGTGCCGAGCTTGGTCGCATAATCGTACACTGCGCCGGCGAGGCCGGGGTAATCGACGCCGTGATGCTCGAAGAACGACTTGTCCTCGGCGGCGAGGAACGCCTTCACGAGCAGCGGCGGATATTCGGCGTAGCTTAGCTCGACGCGCCGTTCGCGCGCGTAGGAATGGATCGGCGCGCCATCGATCCCGCGGACGTTGGTCGGCAGCGGCGGCTCGTACGTTCGCAACGTGTCCACGGAAGGCAGGTCGCGCATGACCGCGAACCAGAACGCGAAGATCGCGACGAACCCGAGTGCGACCAGCACCAGCGCCGCCTTGGTCCATCGACTCGCCCAGGCGCGCGCAACCCTGCCGCGCAGCCGGTCGGAAGTGCGGCCTGTCGCCGTCGTCGAGGTGGGGGAGGGATCGGACGCCATGATTACTGGCGGAGCGTCTAGCAGGTTCGCGGGCGCTTGCCAGCCTTCGGTGGTGGGGTGGGGCGCGCTGGACTATACGGGCGCTGTCTGATCGAGATAGGCAACCGTACTGAAGGCCGGGTAGTGTTCCCTCCGAACACGTCGTCCGCGCGAAGGCGGGGACCCATAACCTCCGGCACATGCGACTTCATCGCGAGGTCAGCCAATATGGGTCCCCGCCTCCGCGGGAATGGCGGCGCAGTGCGGACGGCTTCCAACGACAAAACCTGTCGCCAACCCCGCTACTGTGGCAGCAGGCACGCATGACCCCGCCGCCGCTCCCGATCCTAGCCGTGCTCCCCGACCTCCTCGCCACCCTCCGCGAACGCACCTCCGCGGTCCTCGTCGCCCCCCCAGGCGCCGGCAAAACCACCGCCGTCGCCCCAGCCCTCCTCACCGAACCCTGGTGCACCGGCGAGATCCTCCTCCTCTCCCCCCGCCGCCTAGCCGCGCGCGCTGCCGCCGAACGCATGGCCTCCACCGCCGGCGAGCCCGTCGGCCAGACCTTCGGCTACGCCACCCGCATGGACAGCAAGCGCTCCGCCGCGACCCGCGTGACGGTCATCACCGAGGGCATCTTCGTCGCACGCATCCAGGCCGACCCCGAACTCGCCGGCGTGTCCGCAGTCCTGTTCGACGAAGTCCACGAACGCAGCCTCGACGGCGATTTCGGCCTGGCGCTCGCGCTCGACGTGCAAGCCGGCTTCCGCCCCGACCTCCGCATCGTCGCGATGTCAGCAACGCTTGATGGGGCAAGGTTCGCCGCGCTGATGGACGACGCCCCGGTGATCGAGAGCGAAGGCCGCAGCTATCCCCTGACGCTCCGCCACATCGGCCGCCAAGCCGAACTCCGCATCGAGGACTTGGTCGCCGCCGCCATCCGCCGCGCACTCGGCGAAGCGGAGGGGGGCGTGCTCGCCTTCCTCCCCGGCGTCGCGGAGATCGAACGCACCGCCGACCGCCTCGCCAATCTGCCCGGCGACATCGTCCTCCACGAACTCCACGGCAGCCTCGATCCTGCCGCCCAGCGCGCTGCGATCCTCCCCGAGCCAGACGGCCTGCGGAAGGTCGTGCTCGCCACCAGCATTGCCGAGACCAGCCTGACGCTCGACGGCATCCGCATCGTCGTCGACTCCGGGCTCGCGAGGCGCCCGCGTTACGACCGCGCGGCGGGGATGACGCGCCTGGTCACCGAACGCGCGAGCCAGGCGGCGGTCACGCAACGCGCCGGCCGCGCGGCGCGCCTTGGGCCGGGGATAGCGTATCGCTTGTGGGAGGAAGCGGCGACCGCCGGCCTGCCGCGCTACGACCCGCCAGAAATTCTGGAGGCGGACCTGTCCGCGCTAGTGCTGGCGTGCGCACTTTGGGGCGTCGGTGATCCGCGAGACCTCCGCTGGATCGACCCGCCCCCCGCCGCCGCGATCGACGAGGCGATGGCTCGGCTAACGACGCTGGAAGCGATCGAAGACGGTCGTCCGACGTCTCACGGCCGCGCGATAGCGAAACTGCCGATGCCGCCGAGGTTGGCGCATATGCTCCTGCGAGCGGGAGAGCGCGGCTTGGCGTCGGTCGCGGCCCAGATCGCAGTCCTGCTCGGCGAACGCGGCATCGGCGGACAGGACGTCGATCTGGAAACCCGCCTACGCCGCTGGAAAACCGAACGCGGGGCAAAGGCGCAGGCGGCGAGAGCAATGGCTGAGAGGTGGGCGAAACTTGCCCCCCCTCCCGCACGCGGGAGGGGGCTGGGGGGTGGGCACCCGGCCTCAACGTCAAATAACGCGGATGGCGCGAGCCCACCCCCCAACCCCCTCCCGCTTGCGGGAGGGGGGGCAGAGGTTTGCGTTGCGCTTGGTTTCCCCGATCGCGTCGCACGCCGCCGCGATGCGTCCGGCGAAACCTGGGCCTCGGTGGGCGGCCGCGGGTTCAAGCTCGACCCGACCTCGCCACTCGCCCGCTCCGAATGGCTTGCCGTCGCCGACACGCAGGGCTCGGCAGCCGGCGCGCGCATTCTCTCCGCGGTGGCCATCGACCAGAGCACCGTCGAAACGCTTTTCGCCGACCGCATCGAATCCCGCCGCACCGTCACGTTCGACCGGACGACCGGCGGCATCCAGACGCTGCGCGAACGCCGCCTCGGCGCGATCCGTCTGTCGAGCGGCCCCGACAGCGGCGCGGACCCCGACGCGATCCTCGCCGCGCTTATCGACGGCGTGCGCGAGCACGGCCTCGCGCTGCTACCGTGGAACGACGGCGCGCAAGCGCTGCGCGACCGCGCCGCCTATGCCGGCGTCCCGCTCGACGACGCGACCCTCCTCGACCGCGCCGAAGAATGGTTGGCTCCCCTCCTGACCGGCAAACGCCGACTCGACGCGATCGCCCCCGGCGCCCTCGCCGAAGCGCTGCGCAACCTGCTCGGCTGGGACGCGATGCAGACGATCAACCGGCTCGCCCCGCCCGATTTCACCAGCCCCGCCGGCAGCACGCACGCAATCGACTACGCCGCGGAAGGAGGCCCCCGGGTGGAACTCCGCGTGCAAGCCCTGTTCGGCCTCGCGATCCACCCGGTGATCGGCGAGCGCCGCGTACCGCTGGTGCTGAGCCTCACATCCCCCGCCGGCCGGCCGATCCAAACGACGCGAGATCTCCCCGGTTTCTGGGCCGGCAGCTGGACCGCCGTGGCGAAGGAAATGCGCGGCCGCTATCCCAAGCATCCCTGGCCCGACGACCCCGCCGCGGCGTCCGCCACGCTGCGCACGAAAAAGGCGGATGCAAGGGCCGCCGGTTCGCGATAAGGGGGTCTCATGCCAACCGCCCGTATCTTCCAGCGCCCCAAGAACGCCATGCAGTCCGGCAAGCACCGGACCGACGCCTGGCAGCTCGAATTCGAACCCTCGGAGCCTAAGCGCCCCGACCCGCTTACCGGCTGGGCCGGCAGCGGCGACACCCGCGACCAGCTGCGCCTGCTGTTCCCGACCGCGGAAGCCGCGATCGCGCACTGCGAGCGCGAGGGCTTCGGTTACACGGTCGTGCCGGCGCCTGCGAAGACGTTGAAGCTGCAGAGCTACGCGGATAATTTCAAGTAAGTGGAGGGAGCGGCGCTAGGCCCTCCCGCACCTCCTTGTTCTCCCGCGAAGGCGGGAGTCCAGTCTGGGTCCCCGCCTTCGCGGGGAAACAAGTCTTGGTTAGAGTATCGACCCAGCCAGGATCAGCAGCATCTTGGTATCGATCGCCACGCCCGCAGCGCGCTTCTCCGCCACGAACGCCGGCACATCTGCTAGCGGCACCCGGTGCACGGTGATGTTCTCGTCGCCATCCCCGCCGCCATCGCTCACCTTCGTCAGCCCGGTCGCGCGGACCAGCGTGAAGCATTCCGACGTCATTCCCGGCGACGAATAGAACACCCCAAGGTCCTCGATCGCGTCTGCGCGGTAGCCGGTCTCTTCCTCAAGCTCGCGGCCGGCCGCTACCGCGACGCTCTCGCCCGCGGTTTCGTCACCGACCAGTCCGGCCGGCAGTTCGAGACACGCGCGACCCAGCGGCACGCGGAACTGCTCCACGAGGATCACGTCGCCGTCGTCGATCGCGACGATCACTGCCGCCGCGATCTCGCCCTGGCGCGCGGCGAATTCCCACGTGCCCTCGGTCTGCACGGTCAGGAATTTGCCGGCCCATACGGTCTTGCTCATAGTTCGATCAGCCTGTCCGGAAGTTCGTTCACCGGCGCACCGGTCCGCGGGAAATGTTCCGCCAACACCGCGCCGATCTGCGCGACCGCATCCGCCATGCCGTCGGCCGGGCGATCGTCGCGCACGCCGGCGAGTACCGCCGCCATCGCCGCCCCCCAGGTCTCGTTCGGCACGCGCGAGTGGATCGCATCGTCGGCGATGATCTCCGCGCGATGCTCGGCGAGCGACAGGTACAGCAGCACCCCGGTCGAGCCCTTGGTGCGCTTCTCCGCGCCCGCACGGAACAGGAGCAAAGCCCGCCGCCGCACGCGCCGCGCCTTGGTCGCGCCCGGCGTCAGCGCAAGCCGCGCCGGTGTCCACGCCAGCACCAGCCGCACGGCCAGGAACACCAAAGTCACCAGCACCAGCGCCACCACGTACAGCGCACCCTGCGGTGCCGCCTGCCAGGGATCGACCAACGCATAGATATGGTCCGCCGCGACCGGGTGGTACGCGAGCAGCGCCAGCGTCAGCAGCATCGCCAGCACGCCCCAGTGCATCGATACGTCGTGATAGGCATCCGACTGCCGCGCGACGATCGTCACGATCTCGCCGGTCGTCGCGGTCTCTGCCTGGGTGACCGCCGCGGTGACGTGGTCATGGTCGGTGTCGCTCAAACGCATGTCACCATCCCCCCGATGCGCCGCCGCCGCCGCCGGATCCACCGCCGCCGCCGCCAAAACCACCGCCGCCCCAGCCGCCACCGCTATCGCCGCCGCCGCCACCAAAGCTGCCACCGCCGCTACCACCACCACGGGTCATCGCGTCGGCAATGCTCCACAACACGATCGGCAAGGCCCCACTGCCACCGCCCCGGCTGCCGCCATCGACGTAATGCTTGCCGCCCGCGCGGCGCGAGATCATCGGAATGACGATCGCCGCCAGCACGATGCCGAAAAAGATCAGCCCGATCGGCACGCCGCCGCCACTAGTCTTCCGCGCGCGCGTCTTGTCATACTCCGCCGCTGCCGCCGTAACCTTCGCGCGCGCCTCCGCATCGGGCAGCGCAAGCTGGTCCGCCACGGCGTTCGTGCCCGCGACGATCCCGCCGGGGATGTCGCCCGCCTTGAAGCGCGGCAGGATCTGCTGGTTGATGACGACGCTGGAGAACGCATCGGTCAGCACCGGCTCCAGGCCATAACCGACCTCGATCCGCACCTTCCGGTCGTTCGGCGCGACCAGCAGGATCGCGCCGTTGTTCGCATCCTTCAGCCCGACGCCCCAGCTCCGCAGCAGGCTATTGCCGTAATCCTCGATCGGATAGCCTTCGAGATCGGGCACCGTCGCGACCACCAGCTGGTTGCCGGTCGTCTTCTGAAGATCGTCGAGCCGCTTGGTCAGCGCCGCTTCCTGATCGGGCGGGATGACGTTTGCCGCATCGACGACGAAGCCGGTGAACTTCGGAAAGGTCTGCGCGGTGGCAGCATTGCTTCCCAGCAACACCGCGAACGCGAGCGTCAGGAGGTGGCGGAGCATCGGGCCCCGATCAGCTCGCGTTGCCGAAGTTCACCGTCGGTGCGGTCTCGGCACCCGGCGTTGTCGCCGCGAACGGCACCATCGGCTTGGCGCCGTAGAAGATCTTCGCGCCGACCGCGTCGGGGAAGGTGCGGATCTTGGTGTTATACGCCTGAACCGCGCCGTTGTAATCGCGTCGCGCGATCGTGATGCGGTTCTCGGTGCCCTCGAGCTGGCTCATCAGCGTGGTGTAATTGCCCTGGCTCTTCAGTTCGGGATACGCCTCCTGCAAACGCTGCAGCGACACGCCGACGGCACCCTGGACGCGCTGATACTGCTCCATCTTCGCCGGATCGGAGAGATCGGCGGCCGAGACCTGCACGGAGTTCGCGGCAGAACGCGCCTGCGTCACCTGGACGAGGATGTCCTTCTCCTGCGCGCCCGCGGCCTTCACGGTCGCGACGAGGTTGGGGATCAGGTCGGCGCGGCGTTGATAATTGTTCTGGACGTCGGCCCAGCGTGCCTTCGCGGTCTCTTCCGCGGTCGGGATGCTGTTGATCCCGCACCCGGCCAGCGCCGATGCGAGAAGGATCGCGGCGGTACCGCGGGCGATTGGGGCACGTGACATCGGGGCTCTCCTGGATACCTGTGTCACCCTCATAGGACAGTCGCGAGGGTTGGCGAAACCTAAATCGATGGTTAGCTTTGCCCGGCAACAAAGGGGGCGACATGCTCAAGGAATTCAAGGCGTTCATCATGCGCGGCAACGTGCTCGATCTCGCCATCGCGGTGATCATCGGCGCGGCGTTCGGCAAGATCGTCACGTCGCTGACCGACGACGTGCTGATGCCGGTCATCGGCAAGATCTTCGGCGGGCTCGATTTCTCGAGCTATTTCTGGCGGATGGGGCCGGTGCCGGCGAACTACGCGGGCTCGCTCAGCGATTACGCGGCGCTCAAGAAGGCCGGCGTGCCGCTGCTCGGCTATGGCGCGTTCGCGACGCAGCTGGTCAATTTCGTGATCGTCGCGGGGATCATCTTCATGATCCTGCGCGTGGTGAACCGGACCGCAGCGCTGATCGAGCGCGAGACTGCAAGGTTGAAGCGTGAGGAAGAGGCGGTTGTCGTCGCACCTGCGCCGGAGCCGGTCGAGATCGCGCTGCTCCGCGAGATCCGCGATGAGCTGAAGGCGCGAGGGTGACATGCTTGTCCCTCTCCCCTGCGGGGAGAGAGAGGGAGGAGCCTTAAGCGACGGAAGGGTGAGGGGAGTGTGGCTCGGGAGCGCATCCCAACTCCCCCTCATCCGACGCTGCCGCGCCACCTTCTCCCCGAGGGGAGAAGGAAAAGCCTAAGCCGCTACCAGTTCCTCGGCATTCGCATCCGCCAGGCTGGTCCCGTCCAAAATCCGCGCGGTCTCGTCCCGCACGCGCATCATCGCAAAGCGGATCGCGCAGTCGGCTTCGCTCTTGCAGTCGAGGCACGGCCGGTACGCTGTCCGGCTCACGCACGGCACCAGCGCGAGCGGCCCCTCGATGATCCGGATGATCTCGCCGAGCGAAATCAGGTGGCTCGGCCGCGACAGACGATAGCCCCCCATCTTGCCGCGATGGCTGTGCAAAAGCCCGGACTCGCGGAGGTCGGCGAGGATCAGCTCAAGGAATTTGCGCGGCACGTTCGCCTCGGCGGCGATCCGCGTCATCGGGATGGGAGGGCCACCGGCGGGGGCGCCGCCAAGGAAGATCATCGCGCGGAGCGCGTAGCGGGAGCGCTGCGTCAACATAATGCAGGTTGCTATGCACGCGCTTTGTGGCGAGCGGAAGGCGGTTTGGCACGCTGTGTGCTAACCCGTTGGAGATTTATCCGGGAGAGTGCCGCCACCGCGCCGGTCTTTTCATTTGGCTGGGCTTTTCAGATCGATGCGGCCCCCCTATATCGGGCATGCCGTTGGGGGAATCTTCTCTTGGCGGCTATGGCGATAAACCGTGGCGTGTCATAGACACAGCGGACCCGGGGGCAGTACCCGGCGACTCCACCACCGCCCTCTTCGCAAGAGGGGGACGATGACGGGGTCGAACTAGGATCGACGTGTGTTCAACGACGCTATGTTTCGCTCGGAATGGGACCACCGCAACGGCCCATACACAAGTGCCAACGATAACGAAGCACTCGCAATTGCCGCATAACTGACGGTCTAACGACCTAAGTTATACGGACGAAAGCGCGGTTCGGGCCACACCGGGCAACAGAAGTGGACACCGGCGGTACGGGGGGCACCGAGCAACAGAAGCTCCCCACTAACCTGACATTTGGCTCCAATCACGCGGCAAGGCGCTCGACCAGTCGCAGTACCGGCGGGCTGAATCCGAGCGGACCGACCAGCGCGTTGGTCACGACCAGCACGCCGCCACCCCAGTAGTAGGCCGGATGTATCTTCCCGCGCAGGCGCAGGTCGAAGATCATCCCTACTATGACGTACACCGCCATCGATGCGAAGACCGCGAGCGGCGCGAACTGGCCCAGCAGCGGCATCGGCAGGATCCGCCCGATCGCGGGCGACATGACCAGGATCGTCCCGCATAACATCAGTCGCTTATGCCAAGCAGCCTGTTTCCGCAGCGCGATCGCCCAAGCGGTCAGGATGCCAAACCCGATCACCCCCAGCACGTCGAGCACGAGGAATATCCCAGGCGGAAAGAACGGCGGTACGCGGTGCTGCTGGATCGCTGCGGCGGTGGTGACGATGCCCAGTACGACCATCGATGCTGCGATAACAGCGCCGAGTACGCCGAGTTGTCGATGCCAAGTGATCGATCCCCGAACGACCAGCCAGTTCTGCACGACGTAGAGAATGATCCACGCCAGAAATGCGGCGGCATGCAGATGAACTTGCAAGGGCAGTTCGAGAAACGTCCAATTCGTTCGCGCGGCATTCAGCGTGAAGCCGAAGATCACCGTGACGGCGATCGCTATCGCCATGCCGAGGAAGAAGCGACGCTCGCTCGCGACGACATTCCGTTGCGCAGGCCGTACACTATTTAACGATGCCATTGGACCGCCCCCGCGAGTCGATGCTCAAGCGATGGACGATGGCCCTAATACTGATATCGGGCAATACTCATGACGAATGAGGACTGCCTCGACTAGTAGATGTAAGATCCTGAATACTCTTCCAGTCCGTTAACTGCTCAGAGTTGCAGGAGCTTGCTGAGTTGTGCGCCGGTATAGGGCTTCTGCACGAACCGCGCGGCTTTGGGCAGCGCGTCGGTCGTACCGTTGTCGGCGCCCGACGTGACCAGGATCGCAATATCGGGGCGTTGCGCATGCACCGCATTGGCGAGGTCGATGCCGTTTAGGTCTCCGGGCATGCGGACATCGGTGAAGAGTGCAGCGATATCTGGCCGCTCTTCAAGCTTCGCCAGGGCATCGGCTGCGTTGCTGGCTTCGACGACTTCATAGCCGGCGTCCTCCAGCGCGAGGTTGGAATGGACCCGGACGAGGGCATCGTCATCGACGACGAGAATAACGGACTTCGCAATGGCATTCATACCGGTTCGAACATCCGGCATGCCGCTCCGTTCCAACATAAGTCATCTTATCAAGGGATAACGAGGCGAAGCGAGCCGCAAACGAGAAAGGGGCCCGGTTTCCCGAGCCCCTCCATCCCTCGCCGTGAGGCCGTAAAGGCTTAGTCGCGATCGCCGGTCAGGAACGCCGGCGCGAACTCGGGAGCCTTGTCGCCGTCGGTGCGTGCTGCACGCTCGCCGCCGCCGCCATTGCCACCGTTGCCGCCGCCGTCACGACGCGGGCCACGGCCACCGCCGTTGCCGCCTGCGTCACGGCCGCCATCGCCGTCACGACGCGGGCCGCGCGAGCCGCGGTCACCGCCGCCGCCTTCGCCGCGCGGACCACGACCACCGCCGCCGTTGCCGCCGGCATCACGGCCACCATCGCCATCACGACGCGGGCCGCGCGGACCACGGTCACCACCCTCACGGGGCTCACGTGCAGGACGCGTGTCCTCCAGCTCTTCGCCGGTCGTCTGGTCGACGACGCGCATCGACAGGCGAACCTTGCCGCGCGGATCGATCTCGAGAACCTTGACCTTGACCTCCTGGCCTTCGGTCAGGGCGTCCGAGACCTTCTCGACGCGCTCGTTCTTGATTTCGGACACGTGGACGAGACCGTCCTTGCCACCCATGAAGTTCACGAACGCCCCGAAATCGACCAGGTTGACGACCTTGCCGTCATAGACCTTGCCGACTTCGGCTTCCTCGACGAGGCCCTTGATCCACTTGATCGCGGCTTCGATCTGCGCGGGGTCGGACGACGACACCTTGATCACGCCCTCGTCGTCGATGTCGACCTTGGCGCCGGTCTGCGCGACGATCTCGCGGATCACCTTGCCGCCGGTACCGATGACTTCACGGATCTTCGACTTGTCGATCTGGAAGCTCTCGATGCGCGGTGCGTGCGCCGACAGTTCCTCACGGGTGTGGTCGAGTGCCTTGGCCATCTCGCCCAGGATGTGCGCGCGGCCTTCCTTGGCCTGCGCCAGCGCCTTGCCCATGATCTCCTCGGTGATGCCGGCGATCTTGATGTCCATCTGCATCGTGGTGATGCCCTCGGACGTGCCCGCGACCTTGAAGTCCATGTCGCCGAGGTGATCCTCGTCGCCGAGGATGTCCGACAGAACCGCGAAGTTCTTGCCCTCGAGGATCAGGCCCATCGCGATACCCGACACCGGCCGCTTCAGCGGAACGCCCGCGTCCATCATGCTCAGCGAACCGCCGCAGACCGTCGCCATCGACGACGAGCCGTTGCTCTCGGTGATGTCCGACAGGACGCGGATCGTGTACGGGAACTCTTCCTTGGTCGGCAGCACCGGATGCAGCGCGCGCCATGCGAGCTTGCCGTGACCGACTTCGCGACGACCCGGCGCACCGAAGCGACCGACTTCACCGACCGAATAGGGAGGGAAGTTGTAGTGCAGCATGAAGTTTTCGTACGACAGGCCGTTGAGGCCGTCGATCATCTGCTCTGCGTCACGCGTGCCGAGCGTGGTGGTGCAGATCGACTGAGTCTCGCCGCGCGTGAACAGCGCCGAGCCATGCGTGCGCGGGAGGAAGTGGACCATCGCCTCGATCGGACGGATCTGCGTGGTGGTACGGCCGTCAATGCGGGTGCCGTCCTTGAGGATGGCGCCGCGGACAATCTCCGCCTCCAGCTTCTTCATCAGCTTGCCGGCTGCCATCTGGTCCTGCGGCGACGCGTCCGCAAATGCGGTCTTGCCCTTCGCGCGGGCCGCATTCAGCAGGTCAGACCGCTTGGACTTGTCGGTCACCTTGTAGGCGGCCGCGATGTCCTTGCCGATCAGCTTCTTCAGCTTGTCCTTGGCGGTCGAGAGATCAGCCTGCTCGGCCATTTCCCAAGGATCTTTGGCGGCCATCTCGGCCAGATCGATGATCAGGTTCGCGGCTTCGCGGCAGGCCTTGTGGGCGAACTGCACGGCGCCGAGCATGATCTCTTCCGAAAGCTCCTTGGCTTCCGATTCGACCATCATCACGGCCTGGCCGGTGGCGGCGACGACGAGGTCGAGATCGCCAGCCTTGGCTTCTTCGAGCGTCGGGTTGAGGATGTACGCGCCATCGACGTAACCGACACGCGCTGCACCGATCGGGCCCATGAACGGCACGCCCGAGATCGTCAGGGCTGCCGATGCCGCGACCATCGCGAGGACGTCCGGCTCGTTCTCGCCGTCATACGACAGAACCTGGCAGATCACGTTGATCTCGTTGTAGAAACCCTCTGGGAAGAGGGGACGGATCGGGCGATCGATGAGACGGCTGGTCAGCGTCTCCTTTTCGGTCGCGCCGCGCTCACGCTTGAAGAAGCCGCCGGGGATGCGGCCGCTTGCGGAGAACTTCTCCTGGTAATGGACGGTGAGCGGGAAGAAATCCTGCCCTTCCTTGACGGTCCGTGCAGCCGTCACGGCGCACAGAACGACGGTCTCGCCGAGGGTGGCGAGGACTGCGCCGTTGGCCTGGCGCGCAACGCGGCCGGTCTCGAGCGTCAGCGTCTTGCCGCCCCACTGGGCACTTACGGTCTTGGTATCGAACATTCTTTTTCCTTCACTCCGGTCGCCAGATGCGAACGGGGCCTATGTGCGGGCTTAGCCGGCCCGCGGCGGTGTGGGATGAATTGGCATCCCGGAAGGGGTGGCCGAATTGCCGCCCCTCCAGTTCCTTGTTCCCCCGCGAAGGCGGGGGCCCAGTCTGGACTCCCGCCTTCGCGGGAGAACAACTCTATATACGAAAACGGCCCCCCGAGGGGAGCCGTCTAAGTTACTTGCGGAGACCGAGCTTCGCGATCAGATCCAGATAGCGCTGGCCGTCCTTGTGACGGAGATAGTCCAGCAGCGTCCGGCGCTTGTTGACCATCATGAGAAGACCACGACGCGAGTGGTTGTCCTTCTTGTGGCCCTTGAAATGCTCGGTCAGGTTCTTGATGCGCTCGGTCAGGATCGCGACCTGCACTTCCGGCGAACCGGTGTCACCCTCGGCGCGCGAATGCTCCTTGACGAGCTCGGTCTTGCGTTCAGCGGTAATCGTCATGAATTCATGTCCTCGACATCACAGATTGAAACCGCGAACGACCCGGACGTCTCCGTCCTCGACCTCGACCAGCGCGACCGGGACAGCGTCCAGTTCGGCGAAGTATTGGCCATCGTCTGCGGCGATCCCGGCCAAGATACGCCCCTGTCGGAGCGCCCCTGCCTGGTCGGGGGTGAGGGAGAGAGCCGGGATGTCGTCCAGCGCCACCCTCAAGGGCAGAAGTACATCTTCAAGCGCGGAGGCTCTAGCGAGTTCGTCCAGTTTGTCCAGCGATATCGCGGATGTGAGGTCGAACGGACCGGCCTTGGTCCGGCGCAGCATGGTGACGTGGCCGACGGTGCCGAGGGCGAGGGCGATGTCGCGCGCGAGGGAGCGGATGTAGGTGCCCTTGGACACATGCGCGGTGAGGGTGACCTCCTTCAGGGGGGAGTGGGGGAGGGGAACACACCCACCCACTCCGTCACCCCGGACCTGTTCCGGGGTCCACTGTCCCTCAAGCTCCGGAACTCGCGGTGGAGTGGACCCCGGAACAAGTCCGGGGTGACGGACGAGAGAATGAATCGTCACATCCCGGCTGGCCAGCACCACCTCATGCCCAGCCCGCGCGAGGTCATAAGCCCGCTCCCCATCCACTTTCAGCGCAGAGTACGCCGGCGGCACCTGAGAAATAGGCCCGATAAATTGCGCCAGCACCGCCTCCACCGCCGCCAAGGTTGGCCGAACATCGGACGTAGCGATGCTCACGCCTTCAGCATCCAACGTATCCGTCTGAACCCCGAACATAACCGTGAAATCATAGATCTTGTCGCTATCGAGCATCCGCCCGGCAAGCTTGGTCGCCTCTCCAACGGCGATCGGCAGAACCCCGGTGGCCAGCGGATCGAGCGTCCCCCCATGCCCCACCTTGAACTTCCCATACCCGCCTCTGCGCAAGGCACGCTTCACCGCCGACACCCCCTGCGTCGACCCAAGCCCCAGCGGCTTGTCGAGAATGATCCAGCCATGCATGCGCGTAAGTCCTAGAATTCAGTTTAGGCGGGAGCGGCCACCCATCTACTCCGTCAACCTGACGAAAGTCAGGATCCAGAGCCACAAGCGACGGTGTTTGGTACCCTGGGTCCTGACTTTCGTCAGGATGACGGGGAGGGGTGAAGCCTACCCCAAAGCCTCGCAAAAATGCCGCCGACACAGCGCGACATACCGGTCGTTCCCGCCAATCTCGGTCTGCTGCCCCTCGGCAATCGCCCGCCCGCTCCCATCGACCCGCAGGTTCATCGTAGCTTTCCGCCCACATCCGCAAACCGACTTGATCTCCACCAACGAGTCCGCCAGCGCCAGCAACCGCGCCGACCCCGGAAACAGCGCCCCCTGGAAGTCAGTCCGCAACCCGTACGCCAGCACCGGAATCCCGACCACATCACAGATATGCGCAAGCTGATCGACCTGCGCAGACGTCAGGAACTGCGCCTCATCCACCAGCACGCAGGAAATCGCATCCTCGCCGTGCTGCCGAACTACACAAGCCCCGATATCCGTTCCCGCATCGAACGCGATCGCCGGCGCTTCCAGCCCGATCCGCGACGTAATCGTCCCCGCCGCGAACCGATCGTCGATGGCCGCCGTGAACAGCATCGTCCGCATCCCCCGCTCGCGGTAGTTGAAGTCCGCCTGCAAGAGGTTCGTCGACTTCCCCGCGTTCATGGAGGCGTAGTAGAAATACAGCTTGGCCATGCTAGTCTGGAAGCCGGAAGGAACGACTATGTCCAGCAAAATCCCAAATGCCTTGTATCCCGTTGTCGTCGTTCAGGATCGATACCAAGGCGTTTACTGCGGTGGGCAATGGCTTGCGATCGCAGCCGCGGACACTCCGGAGTGCGGCATGCCGCGCGCATCTTGGGCACTGGAGTTCGGGTCAAGCGCCGGCGATGTTGAGGCGGCCATATTTTGGGTCAGCGCGCCCGACTGGATAGCGCCGGGAAGGACCCCTGACTCCGCGATTGAGTCACTTATCGCGAAAAGCATCGTTCCGGTAGGCAATCCACTTACGTAGCATCGAGCGTGCTTTCCGAACGACCCCTCGAAGCGGTTTTGCGTCTTGAAAAGGGTGCCCGCCCGGCCGCGCCGTAGGCTGGTCGCCGAACACGAGATTTACGAAGCCTTTGGTCGACAATGTGCCGAGGTCGGGGGCGGCATAGCCAGCCGAAAAACTCTGCTGATCGACGTCGTCTATGAATACGGCAATGCGCGATCCGCCTGAGCCCCAAACAGTTAGGACATCATCGACGACTTCGATCAGGGGCCAAGGATCGATGGTGCTTTCGTAGGCCGTACAGGCCAGCGTCAAAATGGCGCGCGATGGTAGTTGGAACTCTAGTGCCCAGGGTTCGAGCCAGACCAATAGTGGCGCGACGTGGGCGTTGCAGAGATAGACCTTCTGTCTGTTATCCCCACCGCTGAGCATTACTCTTCGGTCAGATCCCGCGCGATGTGCGGGTCACGCAGCAGCGTGTCGATGTGCGTGCCTTCGTCGAAGCTTTCGTCCGCGAGAAACTTCAGTTTCGCGGCATACCGCATCTGCACCCGGTTCGCGACTTCGCGCTGGAGGTAGGCGGTGTTGGTACGGAGGGCTTTGAGCACCTTTTCTTCGTCCTTGCCGAGCAACGGCTTCACGAAGACGGTGGCGTGGCGGAGGTCGGGGGACATGCGGACTTCGGTGATCGTCACCAGGTGCTTTTCGAGCACCGGATCGTGGACATCGCCGCGCGCGAGGATGTCGGACAGCGCATGACGCGCTTGCTCGCCGACTCGCAACGAGCGGACGGCTTTTGCTTCTGGGGTATCGGTCTTCATTCTTCTAACTCCCTCGCCCCTCCGGGGAGAGGGTGGGGGTGAGGGGCTGCCACGAACGCTGTCGCGCGGTACTGCCCCTCACCCAACCCTCTCCCCGCAGGGGAGAGGGCTCTAGGCCTCAAAGCGTACGTTCGCGCATCTCGACTTCGAACGTCTCGAGGACGTCGCCGGCCTTGATGTCGACGAAGTTCGACGTGAACGTCACGCCGCACTCGAGACCCGCACGGACCTCGGCGACATCATCCTTGAAGCGACGCAAAGATGCGATTTCGCCCTGGTAGATGATGACGTCGTTGCGCGTGATGCGTGCCTTGAGCGCCTTGCGGATGTTGCCCTCGGTGACGAGCAGACCTGCTGCCTTGCCGTGCTTGCCCGCCGAGAAGACCTCGCGGATATCGGCACGACCTACGACCGTCTCGAACGCTTCCGGCCCAAGCTCGCCAGCCATTCCCGCCCGGATCTCGTCGATCAGGTCGTAGATCACGTCGTAATATTTGAACGCGACCTTCTGGCGCTCGGCGATCTCACGCGCCTTGGCGTTCGGGCGGACGTTGAAGCCGATGATCGGAGCACCCGATGCGGCCGCCAACGTGACGTCCGACTCGGTGATGCCACCGACGCCCGAGCTCAGCACGCGCGCCTTGATCAGGTCGGTGGAGATCTTGTTGATCGCCCCGACGATCGCCTCGACCGTGCCCTGCGTATCCGCCTTCACGACCAGCGGATATTCGATCGCCTGCTTTTCCTTCAGCGCCGAGAACATGCTCTCGAGGCTGGCAGGAACCGACGCAGTCCGCTTGTCGGTCTTCACGCTGCGACGGTATTCCGCGACTTCGCGGGCGCGTGCCTCGTTCTCGACGACCTGGAACGGATCGCCCGCCTGCGGAACACCCGACAGACCGAGGACCTCGACCGGCATCGCCGGACCCGCTTCCTTGATCTGCTTGCCCTTGTCGTCGACCAGCGCACGGACCTTGCCGCTCTCGCCACCGACCACGAAGATGTCACCGACCCGCAACGTACCGCGGTTGACGAGGATCGTCGCGACCGGACCACGGCCCTTGTCGAGCTTGGCCTCGATCACCGTACCCTCGGCGGCGCGATCCGGATTGGCGCGCAGTTCGAGCAGTTCGGCCTGGAGCTGGATCTTCTCGATCAACGCATCGAGACCGATCTTCTTGGTCGCGGAGACTTCGACGTCCTGAACGTCGCCGCCCATGTCCTCGACCACGATCTCCTCGCTCAGCAGGCGCTCGCGCACCTTCTGGGCATTGGCGCCTTCCTTGTCGATCTTGTTGATCGCGACGATCATCGGCACGCCCGCCGCCTTGGTGTGGGCGATCGCCTCCACCGTCTGCGGCATCAGGCCGTCGTCCGCCGCCACCACCAGGATGACGATGTCGGTGACGTCCGCGCCACGCGCACGCATCTGCGTGAACGCCTCATGGCCCGGGGTGTCGAGGAAGGTGATCTTCGACTTGTCCTTCAGCGTGACCTGGTACGCGCCGATATGCTGGGTGATGCCACCCGCCTCGCCGCGCACCACGTCGGTGCCGCGCAGGGCATCGAGCAGCGACGTCTTGCCGTGATCGACGTGACCCATGATCGTGACGACCGGCGCGCGTGGCTTCAGCGTCTCCTCGGCATCGTCGATCGTGTCGTTGGCCAGATCCTGGTCGACATCGCTGACGCGCGTCAGGTTGTGGCCGAACTCGGTGACGAGCAACTCGGCGGTATCCTGGTCGATCGTCTGCGTCATCGTGACGGGCATGCCCATCTTGAACAGCGCCTTGACGAGGTCGGCACCCTTCTCGGCCATGCGGTTCGCGAGTTCCTGCACCGTGATCGCCTCTGGGACGACGACGTCGCGGATCTGCTTGGCCTGCGCCTCGCGCGGACCACCGGTGCCACGACGCTCCTTCTCGCGCGCACGCTTGAGCGCGGCGAGCGAACGGGCGCGTGCACCATCGCCATCGCCGAGCGCGCGGTTGACGGTGAGCTTGCCCGAGGTGCGACGATCGTCACCCTTGCGGTCACGCTGCTGCGGACGCGCTGGCACGGCGTCGCGACGGACGCCACCGGCCGGAGCATTGACTCCGGTCGCGCCGGGGCGAGCCGCGGTCGTGCCGGCATTCGCAGCCGTGGTCGGCGCTGCGGCAGCGGGGGCTGCGACAGGCTTTGGCGGCGGCGGAGGACGTTCGGGACGCGCCACCGGCGAGAACCGGCGCGGTGCCGGGAACGCCGGATCGCGGGTCAGTTCGATAATGGGCGGCGGTGCCGGCGGAGCAACGGGGGCCGGCGCAGGCTTGGGAGCCGGCGCCGGAGCAGCCACTACCGGAGCGGGCTTCGGTGCAGGTGCAGGCGCCGCAGCAACCGGTGCCGAAGCAGGAGTCGCAGCAACGGGCGCTTCGACCGGAGCCGGCGCAGGCGCTGGCGTCGGTGCTGCGACCGGAGCGGGAGCCGCTTCGACAACAGGGGCCGGTGCGGGCGCAGGCGCCTCGACCGGCTTCGGCGCCTTGGCTTCAGCCTCGGCACGTGCACGATCGGCGACGCGATTACGCTCGTCCTCGATCGCCTTGGCCCGCTCGGCCTCCTGGCGACGACGCCCTTCTTCCAGCGTGTTCATGCGCTGCTCTTCAGCCTCGCGGAGCAGCTTGGCCTGGCGCTCCTGCGGCGACAGATTGCTCTGCTGCTGACGCACAGGGGCGGGCGCAGGCTGCGGTGCGCGCGCCTGCGGTGCCGGGGCTGCGGGCGCCGCAGCCGGGGCGGGCGCGGCAACCGGTGCGGCATCCGCGACCTGCACGTCGGGCTCGCCCGGACGGCGCAGGACGCGCGCGCGCTTGGTTTCCACGATCACCGTATTCGATCGGCCGTGGCTGAAGCTCTGCTTCACCTGGCCGGTCTCGACCGTGCGCTTCACACCCAAAGGTGCGCGCATGCCAAGTTTCGGCTTCTCGTTGTCCGTGTCGCTCACTCAAATTCCTCAGTCATGTCCACGGCCGGGCGTGTTCCGGTCGATCCGGACGCCTGTTGTATCGGTGGCGCCCCATTTTGTGGTGACGCCGATGCGCCCTGCGAGGCCGTTTCGCAAGACACGGAAGAAGGTTCGGGGCCGATAAAATGCAGCCAACGGTCGAGCGCTTCGCTCACCCGCTTTGCTGCAGCGCGGTCGGTCAGGCCAATGTGTACCACATTTTCCCGCCCCAGCGCCAACGCCAATATGGTGCGCGATACCGGGAGTGCCAACCCCCGCAAACCCGAGCCCTCGACATCGTTGCCGATGCGCCACGCCTGATCGAGCTTGCGGTTGCCGTCCTCGGCAGCGTCGGACGCGTGATACAGCGCCTTCAGCTTGCCCTGCCGCGCGTTCTGCTCGATCCGGTCGGAGCCGATCAGCACCGTCCCGGAGCGCGATTCGAGCCCGAGCCGGTCGAGCGCGTTACGCTCCAGCGCGGATTCGATCTTGGCCGGAAGCTCGGGATCGATGGTGAACTCGCCGGTCTTGAACGCGCGGGAAAGAGCGCCCTTGAGCTTGCCCTTCTTGATCGCGGCTTCGAGCTCGACTCGCGTGACACCGATCCACGCGCCACGGCCGGGAGCCTTGGCGCGCACGTCGGGAAGGATTTGCCCATCGGGCGACAAGGCGAGTCGCACAAGGTGCGGCCTGACGTCGCGCTCACCCGAGAGAATGCACTTGCGGACGGGCAAGTCGTCATCCCCCTCCCGCAAGCGGGAGGGGCCAGGGGCGGGCTCGCGCTCACCCCCATTGCCGCCCTTGGCCTTAGCCTTGGACCCGTGAGACTTTGCCGAAGCGTCGCCCTTGGCCGAAGCCGGGCGCCCACCCCTCGGTCCCCTCCCGCTTGCGGGAGGGGAGGAAGGCAGGGTGTCGGTAGCGCCTAGCGCCTCATCGGGAGGGTTCCGCATGTGCGTCCTCCTGCGCTGGAGTCGTCTTCGGAGCGTCGCGGTCGACCAGCAACTGGCCGCCCGCGCCGTAATTCTCGGTCGAAACCTCTTCTATCACGATCTGCACCGCAGCCGGGTTCTTTCCCAGCCGCTGCACGAGCGACTGGGTGACGTCGGCGACGATGCCGGACTTCTGGTCCTTGGTGGCGGACCCCGAGATGCGGATGCTGACGAAGGGCATCAGGCCTTGTCGCCCTCGCTCTTCGTGTCGGTCTTGTCCGCAGCGTCTTCGACCGAAGCGTCGTCCGCCGAAGCGTCCTCAGCCACGGCTTCGTCGGCCGTCGTCTCTTCAGTCGCAGCGTCCTCGACCACGGCGTCATCGGCCGAAGCCTCTTCCACCGGAGTCTCGTCCGCCTCGACGTCGTCAGCCGAAGCCTCGGGAGCCTCGTCCTCGAACCAATGCGCGCGCGCCGCCATGATGATCTCGTTGCCCTGCTCGTCGCTGAGACCATATTCCGCGAGAATCCCGCCCTTGGGCTCGGGCCGCTTCGGAGCATCCTCGTTGCGACGACGTGGCTCGACGCGCTTCTTCTCGACCAGCTCGTCGGTCGCGAGATCGGCGAGGTCGTCGAGCGTCTTGATGCCCGCCTTGCCGAGCGTGACCAGCATCGCCTCGTTCAGATACGGCATGCCGGCGAGCGCATCCTCGACGCCGAGCGCGGTACGCTCTTCGCGGCTCGCTGCGTCGCGACGCTCCAGAGCCTCGGTCGCACGGTTCTGCAACTCGCCCGCCAAGTCTTCGTCGAAGCCCTCGATGCCGGCGATCTCCTCGACCTCGACATAGGCGACCTCTTCGAGGTTCGTGAACCCTTCGGCGACCAGCAGCTGTGCCAGCGTCTCGTCGACGTCCAGTTCCTTCTCGAACATCGCCGAACGCTCGACGAAGTCCTTCTGGCGCTTCTCGGACGCGTCGGCCTCGGTGAGGATGTCGATCGCCTTGCCGGTCAGCTGCGACGCGAGCCGCACGTTCTGGCCACGACGACCGATCGCCAGCGAAAGCTGATCGTCGGGAACGACCACCTCGATGCGCTCTTCTTCCTCGTCGATCACGACGCGCGACACCGACGCCGGCTGCAACGCGTTGACGACGAAGGTCGCGATGTCGGGCGACCAGGGGATGATGTCGATCTTCTCGCCCTGCATTTCCTGGACGACGGCCTGGACTCGCGAGCCCTTCATGCCGACGCACGCGCCGACCGGATCGATGCTCGAATCATGCGAGATGACGCCGATCTTCGCGCGCGAACCGGGATCGCGGGCCGCGGCCTTGATCTCGATGATGCCGTCGTAGATCTCGGGCACTTCCTGCGCGAACAGCTTCTTCATGAAGTCTGGATGCGCGCGGCTGAGGAAGATCTGCGGTCCACGGTTCTCGCGGCGGACGTTGAGGATCAGCGAGCGGATACGGTCGTTGACGCGCACCACTTCGCGCGGGATCTGCGCATCGCGGCGGATCACGCCCTCGGCGCGACCCAGGTCGACGACGACATGGCCGAACTCGACGCGCTTGACGACGCCGGTGATGATCTCGCCGGCGCGGTCCTTATACTCTTCGAACTGGCGCTCGCGCTCGGCGTCGCGGACCTTCTGGAAGATGACCTGCTTGGCGGCCTGTGCGGCGATGCGGCCGAACTCGATCGGCGGCAAAGGATCGACGATGAAGTCGCCGAGAGCGGCGTCCTTCTGCAGCTTCTGCGCGCCCTTGACGTCGACCTGCTTGAAATAATCGTCGACCGCCTCGACCACTTCGACGACGCGCCACAAGCGCAGATCGCCGGTGTTCGGATCGAGCTTCGCGCGGATGTCGTTCTCGGCGCCGTAACGCGAGCGGGCGGCGCGCTGGATCGCGTCCTCCATCGCCTCGATCACGATCGCCTTGTCGATCATCTTCTCCGACGCGACCGAATTCGCGATCGCGATCAGTTCCGCGCGGTTTGCGGTGACTGCCGTGGCCATCAATGCTGTCCTTCTTCGGTGTCGGCCTCGTGAGCATCGGGCTCATCGGTGGGCGTATCTTGATAGAAAACCTCGTCCGCGCCTTCGATCGAAAGCGGCGCGGTCGCGGCGATGAGTCGGTCGGTCATGACGAGCTTGGCGTCGGCGACCTGCGAAAAGTCGATCGTCATGAGCTTGTGCTTGTTGACGTCGACGGTGATCTTCGTCCCCTCGACGCCCATCAAATTGCCCGAGATTTGCTTGCGATCCTCGAACGGCTCGACGAGGCGAATACGCGCCTCCTGGCCTTCCCAGTCTGCGAAATCCTGCAATCGCGTCAGCGGACGATCGATGCCGGGGCTCGACACTTCCAGACGATACGCGTCCTCGCCGACCGGGTCCTTGCCCTCGGCTTCGAGCGCGTCGAACTTGTCGGAGATGCGGCGCGACAGCTCGGCGCAATCCTCGATCACCAGCTGGCGGGTGTCGGGGCGCTCGGCCATCACCTGCAACGTCGGATCGGACTTGCCGCCCTGCATGCGCACGCGCACGAGGCTGAGGCCGAGCGCGGTCGCCTCGGGTTCGATCAGGTCGGTCAGCAGGGCGATATTCGCCATCGAAATTCCAAACAGGGCCAAAGCACAGGTGATTGCCGCCGCGGAGCAAGCCCCGCAGCCTCTTCATCTGGCGATGTAGAGAAGTGGTGCCTCTATACGCGGGGTGGCGCCCGTCCGCAAGCGGGAGCAACCTTCGTTTAGTACGCTGCGTTAGCGCAGGGATTTCCGGGAGAAGATCATGATTCGCAAAACGCTGTTCGCTACTGGTCTGCTGACAACCACGCTGCTCGCCTCGACCGCCTGTTCCGCGCAACCGGCCGCGGCGGGCAAGCCCTTCAGGGAAACGGTGGTCGCCGACTTCGATTCGCCCTGGGCAATGACGGTCCTGCCCGACAAGCGCATGCTCGTCACCGAAAAGAAGGGCCAGATGCTGCTCGTCTCCGCCGACGGCAAGTCGCGCCAGACGGTCGCGACGCTCACCGTCGATTCGGCCGGGCAGGGCGGGCTGATGGACGTGGTCCTCGCGCCAGACTTCGCGACCAGCCAGCGCGTCTATTTCAGCTATTCGACCGCAGGCGAGGGCGGCAAGGGCGTCGTCCTCGCACGCGGACGCCTGCGTCCGAACGGCGGTGGCGGCGAGCGTCTCGGCGAGATCGAAGCGCTGTTCAGCGCGCGGCCGTTCGTCGAGGGCAACGGCCACTACTCCGGCCGCATCGCGTTCTCGCCCGACGGCAAATACCTGTTCTTCACCAACGGCGAGCGCCAGAAATTCACCCCCGCCCAGGACCCGAAGATGACGCTCGGCAAGGTCCTGCGCCTCACAGTCGACGGCAAGCCCGCCCCCGGCAACCCGCTCGCGTCCAAGGGTTTCGCGCCCGAGATCTGGAGCTACGGCCACCGCAACCTGCTCGGCATCGCGTTCGACGCGCAGGGCAATCTCTGGGAGCAGGAGATGGGCCCCAAGGGTGGCGACGAGGTCAATCTGATCAAGCCCGGCCTCAACTATGGCTGGCCCAACGCGTCGAACGGCAGCAACTATGACGGCACCGACATCCCCGATCACAAGCCCGGTGACGGTTACGAGCCGCCCAAGGTGTCGTGGAACCCGGTCATCTCCCCCGGCGGCCTGATGATCTATTCGGGCAGCATGTTCCCGCAGTGGAAGGGCGACGCGTTCATCGGTGGGCTGTCCTCGAAGTCCCTCGTCCGCGTCCACCTCACCGGTACCAACGCGGCAAAAGGCGACCAATGGGACATGGGCGCAAGGATCCGCGAAGTAGAACAAGGCCCCGACGGCGCGATCTGGCTGCTGGAAGACGGCGGCGACTCACAAGGCCGCCTGATCAAACTGACCGCGAATTAAGCGAAATTCCCCTCCCGCTTGCGGGAGGGGTCAGGGGAGGGCACGACGTACGTACTGGCGTCCGGTCTGTGAGGCACACCCCTCCCCCGACCCCTCCCGCTAAGCGGAAGGGGAGTAGAAATGCGCTAATCCCGCACAATCAGGTAGTTCATCCGGGCAGCCGCAATCGGCTTGTCCCGCTCGTCCTGCCACGCGGTAGCCTCGACATTCGCCACCCGGTTCCCCAACCGGGTCACCACGCCCGCCGCCCGCGTCGGCTTGTCCCGACCACCCCGCATGAAATCGACCGTAACATTCACCGGCTTGATCCGCCCGCCACCCTCAGCCTCCAACGCATGCTGCAAAGCCGCGATCGCCGCCATTTCCAGCAACCCCGAGATCGCACCCCCATGCAGAAACCCCGGCCGCCCGAGCACGTCATCCGCGAACGGCATCAGCAGTACCGGTGGCGCGCCGTCCTCCGCTTCGACCGACACGCGGAGAATCTCCGCATAGGGTGGCAAGCCGATCGTCACGCCTCGATCCTTCTGTTGAGACCCATGCCGGCGACATCGCCCACCACCATGAACGTCCCCGCGACATGCGCGAGCGGATCGCCGGGGTCGCCGTCATGCGCCTGCCCCCGCACGAACGCGATCGACCGCTTGATCCGGTAGCATTCCCCGCGCCCGATCACCGTCTTCCCCGGCGTCGCCGGGCGCAGATAATCCACCCGCAGGTCGAGCGTCGCATGCGGCACGAACGCATTGCGCTTGATCCAGATCGCCAGGCTCGTCGCCATGTCCATCATCGTGATGATCGGCCCCGACGCGATCACGCCGCTCGCCGGATCGCCGATGAGGCGCTCGTCATAGGGCAGCGCAAGCTCCGCCCAGTCGTCGCCATGCGCATGATAACGCATCCCCAGCGCGGCGCCGTGCCCGCCAAACCCGCGCGTCGCAAACCATTGTGGATCAAAACCAGCCATGCGCGAGCCTCTACACGCCGTGTGAGCGCGCGCAACATTGCGGGCGCCGTTGCAGGTGGGGGCAGGGCCGGTTAGCGTTCGGGCAAAGATCGAGAGGATCGCCAGTATGAACGACCGGGTCACTATCACCGTCACGGACGGCATCGCCGACGTCCGCCTTGCGCGCGCCGACAAGATGAACGCGATCGACCCGGCGATGTTCGAGGGCATCGCCGCCGCGATCGACCAACTAAAGGGCAGGACCGACGTCCGCTGCGTTGTTCTATCCGGCGACGGCAAGGCGTTCTGCGCCGGCCTCGACATGGCCTCGATGGCGAACGGCGGCTCCGGGCTGGCGCTAGGCGACCGGACCGACGAGGGTGCCAACCTCGTCCAGCAGGTCGCGTGGGGGTGGCGCACCTTGCCGATGCCGGTGATCGCCGCCGTCCACGGCGTCGCGTTCGGCGGCGGCTTCCAGATCATGTCGGGCGCCGACATCCGCATCGCGCACCCGAGCGCTCGCTTCGCGATCCGCGAGACGTATTGGGGCCTAGTCCCCGACATGGCCGGCATCGCCCTCTGGCGCACGCTCGCCCGCGACGACGTGCTGCGCGAACTCACCTACACCGCCCGCGAGTTCGACGGCGCTGAGGCACTACGGCACGGCTTCGTCACGCGGCTGTCGGAAGACCCGCTCGGCGAGGCGATGATGCTCGCCCGCGAGATTGCCGCGAGGAACCCCCACGCGATTCAGGGCTCGAAGCACCTCTATAACCTCGCGGCGGATGCGGACGCGGCGGCAGTGCTTCATGCAGAAACCGAAGAGCAGCTCAAGGTCATCCGCACGCCGAACCAGGTCGAACAGGTGCGGGCCAACATGGAAAAGCGGGCGGCGGTGTTCGAGGACTGAGGGCGTCTGCAAGGGTGGATAGAGTTCTGACTTTACCACCGCCACCTACCACTACCCCGGCGAAGGCCGGGGCCCAGTTGGAAAGGTCGCAGTAAAGGAGCGTTGCGCTTAGTTGGCACCGTCCCCCAACTGGGCCCCGGCCTCCGCCGGGGTAGTGCAGTAGGATTGTATGGAGCCAGCCCCGCTATTTCACCTTGTCATACGGGGTGAAGTCCCGAAACCGGCAATAGCCCGACGGAATCGACATACCGACCGACACCGTCCGGAACCGATCGTTCCGGCACAATTGCCCACCATAAACATCGACGATCAGCGTATCGAAGGGCCGCAGCGAAGGACATTCGCCAACCGGCCCGGTCTTCCAGATCCGCTTGCCCGACTGCCGATACAGGATCGTCTGCGAACCGACGATCTCAGGCCCGTCGAGTTGCTGCAGATCAATGCACCGCACCGGCGTCCCAGCAACCCGGCCCTCCAGCGGATCAGACTTGCCCGCGCCGAGCATCCCCACCGTCAACAGCGCCACCGCCGCGAGAACCGCCCCGCGCATCATGGCTTCCGATACGGCACGAAGTCGCCGAAGCTGCAACTCCCGGTCGGGAAGCGCGAGGCCTGGTCGAACGTCTGCGCGATGTCGCCGCGGCACAGCTGCCCGCTTGGCGTCCGCGTTACGAGGATATCGCCCCGGGCGATCCCCTCGCATCCGCCGACGGTATCGCTGCGGTACACGAGCCCGCTATTCACCCGGTACAGGATCGTCGCGCCGTAGCCCGAACTCTGCTTCTGCGGGAACTGGCTGATGCACGACTCGGGCTTGCCCGGCACGAGCCCAGCGAGTTCCTTCGCCAGCTTCTCCTGCACGCCCGCCTCGCGGACCTGCGCACGCTCGACCTCCGCCTGGGTCTGCGTACACGCACCCAGCAAAATCGCCGGCAGCATCAAGAGTGGCAGGGTCCGCATACGCATCGCAACGCTCCTCAAAATCCCATCACCCGTATACGCGCTTCACCCGCGAAACGCATCCTTGGCCGCACGATATCCCGCAAGCTGCTCGACCGACGTCGCCCGCAGGAACGGGTTGGTCGCCCGCTCGCGCCCGATCGTCGTCGGCACGGTAGGTTCGCCCTTCGCGCGCGCCGCATCGACCTCGACCATCCGCGCGACGATGTCCGCATTGTCCGGCTCGGCGACCAGCGCATAGCGCCCGTTGCTCTGCGTATATTCGTGCCCGCAGAACACTTCGGTCTCGTCCGGCAGTGTCGCATAGCGCTGCATGTTCGCGAACATGTCCGCCGGCGTTCCCTCGAACAGCCGGCCACACCCCATCGCGAACAGCGTGTCGCCGGTGAAGATCACCGCGTCGTCGGCAAAGTGGAACGCGATATGCCCCTGCGTATGCCCCGGCACTGTCATCACCGTCGCTTCGTGCTCACCTAGCCGCACGACATCGCCTTCGCCGACCTGCTCGTCGAGCGTCGGGATCTTGTCCGCCTCCGCCGCAGGCCCGACGACGGTCGCGCCATAGGCCTTCATCTCGGCATTGCCGCCGGTATGATCGGGATGCCAGTGCGTCGTCCACACCCGGTCGATCCGCCAGTCGCGCTTCTTCGCGGCGGCGATCACCGGCCCCGCATCGCCCGGATCGACTACCACCGTCTCGCCCGAGACGGTGTCGTGGATCAGCCAGGCATAATTGTCGGAAAGCACCGGAACGCGGACAATATCGAGCATCAGGATCTTACCACTTGCCGGTGTTGGGCATCGACGCCCAGGGCTCGGCCGGATCGAGCGCGCCATCGGCCTGCAACAGCTCGATCGAGATGTTGTCGGGGGTCCGCACGAACGCCATGTGCCCGTCGCGCGGCGGCCGGTTGATCGTCACGCCCGAATCCATCAGCCGCTGGCACGTGTCGTAGATGTTGTCGACGCGGTAGGCGAGGTGACCGAAGTTGCGACCCTCGCCATACTCTTCCGGGTCCCAATTGTGCGTCAGCTCTACTTCCGCACCCTCGTCCCCAGGAACCGACAGGAAGATCAGCGTGAACCGCCCCTTCTCGTTCTCCATCCGGCGGACCTCCTTCAGGCCCAGCGTCTCGAAGAACGCGATCGTCTTCGCCGGGTCGGTCACGCGGATCATCGTGTGGAGGTATTTCATGCTTGCTCCGATGGTTGTTCGGACCAGCAGATAGGGATGGCGGCGAAGTCGTGAAAGGGTGCGATCGACCGCCCGAGCCCTATTCCTCCGACCGGATCAGCACCGCCTCGCCGATGAAGAAGAACAGCAGGAACGGCGCCCAAGCGGCGAGGAACGGCGGGTAGGCGCCCAGATTGCCCATCGCGAGCGCGAAATTGTCTGCGACGAAGAACGCGAAACCGAGCCCCATGCCGATCACCGCGCGGACGAACAGCTTGCCCGATCGCGCGATCCCGAACGCCGCGACCGCGCCCAACAGCGGCATCAGCACGGACGACAGTGGCCCCGACAGCTTGTGCCACAACGACCCTTCGAGCGCCTTGGTCGGCCGCCCCGCGTCGGACAGGTCGGCGATCGCCGACTTCAGGGCGCCGAACGACAGCCCGTCCGCATCGACGCTCGCCAGCGTGAACTGGTCGGGCCGCACCTCCTTCGCGATCACCACCGCGCCCAGGGGGCGGACGGTGCCGCTCTTCACGTCGAACCGGTTTGCAGGGCTCACCTCCCAGCCGTTCGCGACGCGCCTGCCGTGATCCGCGCGCAGGATCGCGACGAGGTTGCCGCCGGTGCGATCGTACAGCGTGATGCCGCCAAGCCGCGTCGCATCCCCGCGCCCGCGGATCTGCGCCACCTCGATCAGGTCGTCGCCGTCGCGCACCCACACGTTCGCGCGGTCGCCGCGATCGATCGGCAGCTTGCCGTAATTCACCTTCTGCCACTGGTTCAGCGTCGCGGTCGCGCGCGCCACCACCCGGTCGTTGAACACGAAGCTGATCACCGCGACGCCGAGGCTCGCCACCAGCAACGGCGCGAGCACCTGGTGCGCGGACAGGCCGGAGCCCTTCAGCGCGACGATCTCGCTGTTCTGGTTCATCGTGATCAGCGTCAGGATGGTGCCGAGCAGGACCGAGAACGGCAGGAACCGCGATATGATCTGCGGTACGCGCAGTCCGACATACTGCCAGATCTGCGCGTCGCCGTTGCCGGGAAACGCGAGGATGTCGCCGGAGTTGCTCAGCAGGTCGAGCGCCTGGAGCACCAGCACGAGCGCGGCGAGCACCGCGAACGTCCGCACCAGGAACATCCGGCCCATGTAGATCGCGACCGTCCGCGACGGGAAGAAGCTGATCAGGTTCATGCGGCTTTGCTCTTACGGAAGCCCGGGATGCGCTTGGTGATCGCCTTGAACGTCTTCGAGAAGACGCGTTCCAGCGCACCGATCGGTTGTCCGCCGGGGACATAGGCGATCGTGTAGTACATCCATAGGATCAGTCCGGCGAAGATCGTGAACGGCACCCACAGCGCGATGATCGGATCGATCCGCCCGAGTTCGCCAACGTCCGCCGCATACTGGTTCACCTTGTGATAGGTGACGATCATCACGATCGACAGGAACACGCCGAGCGCGGACGAGGATCGCTTGGGCGGCACCCCCAGCGCGAGCGCTAGCAGCGGCAACAGGAACATCGTCGCGACCTCGGCAAGGCGGAAGTGGAACTCCGACCTGCTGCCATCGCGTTGCTCCAAAGTCGCGCCGCGCTGGCCCTGCTTGGCGAGTTCGGGCAGCGTGTATTCGAGATTGCGGCCTCCTCGGACGCGGAAGCTCTCGAACTTGGGCAGGTTGATCGGCAGGTCGTGGCTGGTGAAGGTCAGCACGCGCGGCGTCTTGAACTCGGGCCGGTTGTGGACGAGCGTACCGTTGGCGAGGCGGAAGATGATGACGTTGGGATCGTCGGTCGCGAGGAACTTGCCCTTCTCCGCGGTCACGCCCAGCCAGTCGCCGTTCGGGCTCTGCGCGTGGACGAAGATGCCCGACAGTTCGCGGCCCTTGTCCTTGCTCTCCTCGATCCGCAGCGTCATCTTGCTGCCGAGATTGGTAAACTCGCCGACCTTGATCGACGCGCCGAGCGCGCCGGTGCGCAGCTCGAACCGCAGGCCCTCGTAATAATAGCGCGCGATCGGTTGGACATAGCCGACGATCGCGAGGTTCAGCAGCGCCAGTGCGATCGTGTACATATACGGCACGCGCAGCAGCCGGTTGTAGCTCATCCCGACGCCGCGCAGCACGTCCAGCTCGGACGAGGTCGACAGCCGCCGGAACGCGAGCAGGATGCCAAGCATCAGGCCGATCGGGATACCGAGCCCCAGATATTCGGGCAGCAGATTGGCGAGCATCCGCCACACGACGCTGATCGGCCCGCCTTGCGTCGCGACGAAATTGAACAGCCCGAGCATGCGATCAAGCACGAACAGCATGACGGCGATCAGCAGCGTCGAAAAGAGCGGCACCGCGATCAGCCGGGCCATGTAGCGGTCGATGGATTTCATGCGCGGGTTGGGCTCGGTATGCTGGGTCGCGCGGGTATAGGGGCGCACGCGCTAGGCGTCATCCTCAATCGCAACGCATCAATGAACGATCATTCCGCGGCGATCGGGTGGTTCGTCTCGCGGCGCTCCGTGGCCATCGCCGTCATGACCGCGCGCTCCAGCCCGTTGAGCGTGAAGGGTTTACGCAACACCTCGTGCCCGCCGAACTGCGCGACGTTCACCTCGCCAGCAAACCCGGTGACGAACAGCACCGCGACGTTCGGATAGAGCGGGCTTAGCGCCGCGATCATCTCCGGCCCGGTCTGGCGCGGCATCAGCACGTCGGAAATGATCAGCCCGATCCCGGGGTTCGCCACCAGTATCGCAGGGGCGGCAAGCGGATCGTCGCAGGCGATCGGGTGATGCCCGATCTCCTCCAGCGCGCCGGTCGTCGCGGCCAGCACGCGCGGATCGTCCTCTACCACCAGGATCTGCAACGTTTGCGGCACCGTCGGTGCGATCGGCTCGACCATCGCGATCGGGACGGTCGGCAGGGGGAAGGCGACCAGCTCGGCAGCGCTCGGGAGATAGAGTGTGACGGTCGTCCCTTCGCCCAGCGCGGAGACGATGTCGACTTCGCCGTTCAGTTGCTGGACGAGCGCAAAGATCTGGCTGAGCCCAAGCCCGGTGCCCTTGCCGACCTCCTTGGTGGTGAAGAACGGCTCGAACACGCGCTCGGCGACATCGGGCGCCATCCCGCAGCCATCGTCGCCGACCATGATCGTGACGTAGTCGCCCGCCGCGCACCGCCCGACCTGCTCCGCGGCCAAGGTCGTCGTGCCGGTCGCGACGGTCAGCGTGCCGCGTCCGTTCATCGCGTCGCGCGCGTTGACCGCCAGGTTCAGCACCGCGTTCTCCAGCTGAACACGGTCGGCACGAACGCACCCGCCGGCCGCATCGTCGCGCACGATGACGGTGATCGCGTCCCCCAGCGTGCGGTCGAGCAGGTCCGACATCCCGGCGACCAGCGCGGCGGCGTCGATCGTCTCCGCCTTCAGCGAATCCTCGCGACTGAAGGCGAGCAGCCGGCGGGTCAGCGCCGCCGCCCGGTTCGCGCCCTCGGTCGCGCTGTCGATATGGCGACGGACGCTGGTCGGATCATCGCTCGCGAGATTGCGCCGCGCGAGTTCGAGACCGCCCAGCACCACCGCCAGCATGTTGTTGAAGTCGTGCGCGATCCCACCGGTGAGTTGTCCGACCGCCTCCATCTTCTGGATCTGCCGCAGCTTGGCCTCCTGCACGCGCAGTTCGGCGGTGGCGGCGGCGACCGCGGTGGTCAGCTCGTCGGCACGCTCGCGTTCCAGCTCGGCATCGGCCAGCGCGGTTGCGCGATCGCCGACCGCGCGGATCGTGAACCAGCCAAGCACGATCGCGCCCAGCACGATCAGCACGCCGAAGATGGCCAGCACGCCCGCGACCCAGCTCGACCGCTCAACCGATCCCAAGGCCGCCGCCGTCCGGTCGTCCAACAATGCGCGCTCGCGTGCGATCAGCGTGTCGAGCGTCGTATTGATCTCGATGAGCGTCGGCGCCTTTCGCCCCTGGTAATAGCGTGCGAGCGCCTGGCCGTTCTTGCCGTAGCGCGTGTTGAGCGCCGTCAGCGACAACTCCCGCCCGCGCGCGTCATAGGCAGCCCTAAGGCGGTCGACTCGCGGCTGCTGCTCGGGATTGTCGTTGGTGATCTGGTCGAGCCGGTCGATCTGCGTCCCCGCAAGCAGCCATTCGTCAAAATACAGCTGTCCCAACTGCTTGTCGCCGCTGATCACATAGCGCCCCAGCGACGCCTCCGATCGCGCGATCGTCCCCGACAACGTCCGCGCGAGGATCATCACGTCATAGCTGTGCGCCTGGAGTTCGAGTGCCCGATCGCGCTGGCGATTGGCGTGGCCGAGAGTCACGATCAGCGCAATGAGCACTGCAGCACCAAGCAGGCCCATCACGACCAGCATGGCTATGCGCCATCTCGCCCCGCCCCCCTGGGCCGCAGTCTCGACCTCGTCTTGCGTCACGGCCGGCATCCTAACGCGTCGTTGCTCACACGCAATGACCTGGAATGCCGGTACCGATCGAACATTTCACGGATGTTTCCTCCTCCCCGTGGGAGGAGGAAACCGTCAGCCGATCACGCCGACGGCGCGGCCAGCGGTCTCGAACATGCTCAGGATCGTCGTGATCTGCTCGCCGGTATGTTCAGCGCACAGCGAGCACCGCAGCAGGAACGTCCCCGCCGGCGTCGCGGGCGGGCGCGCCATGTTGACATAGAGACCACCCTCGAGCAGCGACTGCCAGATCGCAATCGCCTGTTCCTGGTCGGTGAGGATCACCGCGATGATCGCCGAGTCGGACGTCTCGGTGCCGAGCTTGAACCCCATCGCCTTCAGCCCGCCGTGCAGCCGGCGTGCGTTCTTCCAGAGCTGCGCGCGCTTGTCGTGCGCGGTCATCAGCTTGCGGATCGACGTCGCGGCGGTCGCCACCACCGACGGCGGCAGCGAGGCGGTGAAGATGTACGGGCGGCAGGCGAACCGCACCATCTCGAACTTCGGGTGGTTCGACACGACGAACCCGCCGACCGTACCGACCGACTTCGAGAACGTCCCCACGACGAAATCGACCTCGTCGGTGAGCCCCATCTCCTCGTACACGCCGCGCCCGTTGGGGCCGAAAAAGCCCATCGAATGCGCCTCGTCGACCAGCACCATGCAGCCATGCTTCTTGGCGACCGCGACCATTTCCTTCAGCGGCGCGATGTCGCCGAGCATCGAATAGACGCCTTCGAGCACCACCAGCTTGCCCGCTTCCTTGGGCAGGCGGCCGAGGCGCTTGTCGAGATCGTTCACGTCGTTGTGACGGAAGCGGACGATCTCGGCATTGCCCTGCTTGCAGCCGTCGTAAATCGACGCGTGGCTGTCGGCGTCGAGGATGACGTATTCGCCCTTGCCGGCGAGCGTCGAGATGATCCCGAGATTGGCCATGTACCCCGTCGAGAACACGATCGCGCCGGTCATGTCGTAGAATTCGCGGAGTGCCTGTTCGACGTCGATATGGTCGTGGAACGTGCCGTTGAGCATCCGGCTGCCGTTGGTGCCCGACCCGAATGCGTCGAGCGCGTCCTTGCCCGCCTGGATGACGTCGGGGTCGAACGTCATGCCCATGTAATTGTACGTGCCGAGCAGGATCGTGTCCTTGCCGCGGATCACCGCCTGCGTTGGGCCCTTCACCTCGTCCATCACGATCGCGAACGGATTGCGCACGCCACTAGCGATCAGCGCCTCGCGTTCGGCGATCAGGCCGTCGAATTTGCTCATCAGGTCGCGTTCCGGTGCGACCTCGGGGGCATCGACGGGGAGGGCATGGGCAGTGGTGGCGGCTTCGGTCATTCTAAGGATTCCATGAAGTTGGAATGTGTATCCCAACCGTTCGTCCCGAGTAGCCGTCGAGCTTGTCGAGATGGCGTATCGAAGGACATGTACCTCGATACGGTCTCTCGGCTACGCTCGATTCCTACTCGGCACGAACGGCAAGGGGGGTCAGGCCTTCAACTTCGCGACCGCGTCGACCAGCTGGCCGACCGTCTCGATCTCGGCCTGCATGTTCATCGTGATGATGATGTCGAATTCGTCCTCGATCGCGGCGACGAAATCCATGACGGTCAGGCTGTCCCACTCCAGGTCGCCCTGGAACGTCGTCGCATCGCTCAGCGCGACGCCCTTCTTGTTGAACGGCTCGATCTGCGCGGTGACGGTGTCGTAGATCTGCTGGCGGTCGCTCATGATAATCCCTTCGGTGTCGCGGCACTCCTGACAGGGAATTGCGGCGGCTTTTCGGCGCTATAGCAGCCCGGCGGCGCGATACCACGCTGCGGTTTGCGCCAGCGCCTGCGGGGTCGGGACGGACGGCGTCCACAGCGAGACCAGCGGCGGCTTGTGCGAGACCCAGTCGGGGTGGCAGAAATAGCTGACCCGGTCGCGCGTCAGCTTGGCCTTGCGACGGCGGACGAGCCGGTCGGCAGCGGACGCGAGCTTCAGGAGCACGCGGGGTGTCGAGAACACCTTGACCGGCTTCCCGACTGCCACGCCGATCGCGCGCGCGAAATCGCGGTTGTCCCAGCCGTTAGGCACGCCGTCGTCGGGCTCCATGATCGACGGCGCATCGGCACTCTCGGCAAGCGCGAGCAGTAGCGCGGTCAGGTCCTCGACGTACAGCAGCGAGACACGCGTGCCGGCCGGCGGCATCGGCAGATAGCCAGACCGCGCCGCCTTGAAGAGATCGAGGATATCAAGATCGCGCGGGCCGAAGATTGCGGGCGGGCGGACGATCGTCCAGTCCAGCCCAGACGTCTGCACGCGCGTTTCCGCCTCGGCCTTCGACCAGCCATAGTTCGACAACGTCGGCTCGCGTGCGGCGAGCGAGGAGACGTGGACGAATCGGCGGATGCCCGCCGCCCGCGTCGCCTGGAGGATGCCCTCTGTACCGGCGACGTTGCCCTTGCCGAAGCCTGCGCGGTCGGGCGCGTTGACGACACCGGCGACGTGGATCACCACGTCCGCGCCTTCGACCAGCGTTGCGAGGCTCTTGGGCCGATCGAGCGCGCCTTCGACCCATGTGACCCTGATACGCTTGGCCTGGGGCTTCCGCGCGAGCGCATGGACAGTGTGCCCGGTCTCCAGCGCATGGTCGATCAGATGACTGCCGACGAACCCGGTGCCGCCAGTGATGGCCAGGATCATGCCGACGCTCCCGAGGTAGCAGTTGAAGTATGTTCACCCGCGAAGGCGGGTGCCCAGACTGGGCACCCGCCTTCGCGCGTTAACATCGCGCGGCAGGTCATACGAGCGCCAAGTGATTGCGATGCACGAGTGCGGATCTTGGCGCATAGCCGAGGATCGCAGCATGATCGTCGCTATGGCGGCCGAGCAGCCGCGCGGTATCCGCCGCATCATACTCCGCAAGACCCCGCGCGACAGTCCCGGCAGGCCCTTCGATCGTAACCAGATCGCCCCGCGCGAAACCCCCGTCGATCCGGGTCGCGCCAGTCGCCAGCAAGCTCCGCCCCTGTCCAAGAGCCGCCGCGGCTCCCGCATCGACATGGATCGCCCCCTTCGCGGTCAGCCCCCCCGCCAGCCAAGCCTTCCGCGCAGACGCCGTCCGCTCGGCCGTAAAGATCGTATGGCGGGCAGGGGTGGACAGCGGATGCTCGATCCGCCCCGAAGCGATCGCCAGCGGAATGCCCGCACCCGTCGCGATCCGCGCGGCCGCGATCTTCGACGCCATCCCGCCCGAACCCATTCCCGAACCCGAGCCGTCGTCCGCCATCCCCGCAACCGCATCGATCCGGCCCACGCTAGCAATATGCGTCGCGGACGGATCGACATGCGGATTGGCGGTGTAGAGCCCATCGACGTCGGACAGCAGGATCACGCCCTGCGCACCGGCGGCCTGCGCGACACGGGCGGCCAAGCGGTCATTGTCGCCGAACCGGATTTCCTCGGTCGCGACGCTGTCGTTCTCGTTGATGACCGGCACGACCTTGAGCGACAGCAGCCGGTTGAGCGTCGCGGCGGCGTTGAGATACCGCCGCCGGTCTTCGAGATCATCCAGCGTGACAAGGATCTGCGCCGCGTTGAGATTTTGCGCGGCGAGCAGTTCTGCCCAAACCTGGCTGAGCGCGATCTGGCCGGTGGCTGCGGCTGCCTGCGCGTCTTCGAGACTCGCCCGCCCACCCTTGGCGAGACCAAGTCGGCGCGCGCCCAAGGCAATCGCGCCGGACGACACGATCGCAACCTGCTGGCCTTCACCAGTCCGATCCGCAATGTCGGCAACAAGCCCGGTCAGCCACTCCCGCCGAACGCTCCCATCAGGATCGACCAGCAACGCCGACCCGATTTTCACGATCAGCCGCGCGCACGAGGACGGCGGAAACATCACGCATTCCCCTCCCGCTTGCGGGAGGGGTTAGGGGAGGGGCGGGCGTGACCTGTCGGCAAGAAAGCCCTCCCCCGACCCCTCCCGCAAGCGGGAGGGGAGAAATCGAAAGCCAACCCTCTCCCCGCAGGGGAGAGGGCTAAGACGGCGCCTACAGCGGCGACCATGCGACCGGCACTTCGCCTTCTTCCAGTTCCTTCGCTGCGCCCGGCGCCGGCCCGATCGCCTCGATCAGCTGGTCCAGCACCGCCTCGATACCAGCGCCGCTCGCCCCGGAAATCGCCATCACCTCGGCACCGCTGGCTTCCGCCAGTTCCGCCGACAACGCCGCAATCAGCTCAGGATCGAGCATGTCGATCTTGTTCAGCGCGACGATCACCTTCTTGTCGGTGAGCCCCTCGCCGTAATTCTCCAGCTCGTCGCGCACGATCCGGTACGATTCGGCCACGTCACGGTCGTTCGCATCGACCAGATGCAGCAGCACCCGGCACCGCTCGATATGCCCGAGGAACCGGTCGCCGATCCCCGCACCCTCGGCCGCACCCTGGATCAGCCCCGGAATATCCGCGACCACGAACTCGCGCTGCTTGTGGCGGACCACGCCCAGCTGCGGCCGCGTCGTCGTGAAGGCGTATTCGCCGACCTTGGCCTGCGCGTTCGTCACCTGGTTGATGAAGGTCGACTTGCCCGCGTTCGGCAGCCCGACAAGGCCCGCATCGGCGAGCAGCTTCAGTCGCAGCCAGACCCACGCCTCGCCGAACGGCCAGCCGGTGCCGTGCTGGCGCGGAGTGCGGTTGGTCGAGGTCTTGTAGCTCGCATTGCCGCGCCCGCCGTCGCCGCCGCGGAACAGCACTTCGCGCTGGCCGACTTCGGTGAAGTCGATCAGCACCTCTTCCTTGTCCTCCGACAGCACCTGCGTGCCGAGCGGAACGCGAATGACGAGGTCCTTGCCGCCCGCCCCGGTGCGGTTCGAGCCCGACCCGCCCGAGCCGCGTGGCGCGCGGAAATGCTGCGTGTAGCGGAAGTCGATCAGCGTGTTCAGGCCGGCGATGCATTCGAACACGATGTCGCCGCCCTTGCCGCCATTGCCGCCGTCGGGGCCGCCATATTCGATATATTTCTCGCGGCGGAAGCTGACGGCACCGGGGCCGCCCTCACCCGAACGTACGTAGATCTTGGCTTGGTCTAGAAAATGCATCGCCGCCCCATAGCGAAATTGGCGAAAATCTCCACCCTCTGCGATTCGCCTCGCTATTCGAGCCCCGAACCGATGCGCTCAGCAGCGGGCAGGGGCGGCGGCGTCCTTGCTGGCGAGCAGCGCATCGAGCGCGAGTTCGCGTGCCTTGCCGACCGGCAGCCCCAGCGCGCGCGCCATCGGTGCCCCCATCAGCGCATCGCCGAGTGCCATCAGCACCAGCGTCAACGTCTGCTCCTGGATCGGCTGGTCGCCGGGCATGTCGCCCTCCGCCAGCTCGTCGACGAGGTCGTGGATCGCGGTCAGGATCGGATCGAGCGCATTGGTATTGCCCGACAGGATCATCCAACTCGCCAGCGCCCCCGCGCCGCCCTTGCCGAACGCGTCGAAGGTCATCTCCACCACCTCGCGCGGGTCGAGTTCGCCTGCCCGCACGCGCAGCACCGCGGCGCCGATCGTACCGACGATGTCCGCCGCCATCCGCGTGATCAGCGCGGTATGCAACGCCTCCGCCGAGCCGAAATGGTGGAGCAGATTGGCGTGCGTCCGCCCGACGCGGCCTGCCACGGCCTTTAGCGTGACGGCGCTGGGACCGCTCTCGACGAGCAGGGCTCGCGCGGCTTCGACGGCGGCTTCACGCGATTCGGTGGGGGAGAGGCGCTTGCGCGGTGTTGACGTCACGGACCGGAAAACCTATTTACATCAATGTAAGTAATGAGTGTTCATTCCTGTTTGGAGGTTTCCGTGGCGAAAGCAACCACGCCTGCCGATCTGACGATCACCCCACGCGACCGCCGCTTCGGCCGCGGTGCCGCGATTCGCCGCTGGTGGCTGAACGACGATGCCGTCGCGACGGCGTTCTACAACGCGCTGTCGGTGACGTTTCCGAAGGGCGAGGGCTATTTCGTCGACAGCGTCCGGAAGTTCCGCGAGGGCACGCCGCGGAAACTCCACGCCGAGATCAACGCCTTCATCAAGCAGGAGGTGATCCACACCCGCGAGCACGTCGCGTTCAACCGCCACGTCACCGACCAGGGGTACGACGTCGCGCCGCTGATCGTCGATGTCGACGCGGCGCTGGCGCTGACCAAGGGGCGGCCGGAGATCGCGAGCCTCGCCGCCACCACCGCGCTCGAGCATTTCACCGCGATGCTCGCGCATGAACTGATCGCCAACCCGAAGCACCTCGCGGGTGGCGATCAGCAGGCGGCGGCGCTCTGGTTGTGGCATGCCGCCGAGGAGATCGAGCACAAGGGTGTCGCGTACGACACGTGGCTGCACGCAACGCGGGACTGGCCGCGCTTCACGCGCTGGCGGGTGAAGTCGCTGGTGATGCTGATCACGACGTGGCGGTTCTTCACCGGGCGCGCGCGGGGGATGGCGGAATTGTTGCGACAGGACGGGCTGACCGGGCCTCGCGTGTGGGCGCGGATGGCGTGGTACGCGTTTGGCAACCCAGGGATGGCGCGCAAGATCGCCGGCGTCTGGGCCGCGTATTTCCTGCCGGGGTTCCATCCATGGAAGCACGACGATCGCGCGCTGATCGGACTTGCGGAGAGCGAGTATGAGGCGGCGGTGCTGCCGGTTGCGAAGCGGGCGGTGGCCGTCGCGGTGGCTTAGTCGTCGCCGAATGACCGCGACCGCTCCCCCTTTTTAGTTCTCCCGCGAAGGCGGGAGCCCAGGATACCAAACGCCACCACCCGGGATTCCTGGACCCCCGCCTTCGCGGGGGAACGGGTATGAGGTGGATGCCCCCCGTTACCAAGTGTACCACCCCGGCGAAGGCCGGGGCCCAATTGGGGGACGTTGCTAACGGAGTACATCGCTCCGTTACTGCGACCTTTCCAATTGGGCCCCGGCCTTCGCCGGGGTGGTGTGCGATCGTACGGCGACGGTGCTGCGACTCACGCCGCCAGCGGCATCGGCGCACATCGATCGTCATCCAGATCCAGCTCGAACATCACCGCAGGCGCTTCCCCGCCCCGCCCCCGCGAGGTCCGAGCCTCAACCCGCCCAGTCGGCCGAAACCCGAGCTTAGCCAGCACGCGCCCCGACGCCGGGTTGTCCACGAAATGAAACGCATCCAGCCGGTGCAAACCAAGCGCATGCCGCGCCATTGCCACCACCGCCTCGCCAGCTTCGGTCGCATAGCCGCGGCCCCACGCGTCAGGCGCCAGCCAATAGCCGAGCTCATGCCCCGCATCCGCCGCGCGGATACCGATCCCGCCGACGAGTCGCGGCGTCCCCGCTTCCATCGTCTCGATCACGAAATCTGGATCATGCGGCCCACGCGGCTGCGCCAGGAACGCCTCGGCATCCCCCAGCGCATACGGCCAGGGCGCCCGCGCCAGCTTGGCGACCACCGACTCATGGCCGATCGCCCGCGCCAATGCAGGGGCATCTTCGGGCCAACCCGGCCGCAATGTCAGTCTCTTGGTGCGCGCGAACACGGCTCTCTCCTATCGCGTCATTGGCTGCGCGCATGCCACGTCGGGATGACGGGACCGCGACAGCCGCGTGGAGGGAGCAATAAAAAAGGGAGCCGGGGTGACCCGTCTCCCTTGTTCAGGTTCGCTTTCGCGACCCGGGTCACCCTGGTGGGCAACCCGGATGGTTACCCGATGTTATTCGGCTGCTGCTGCCATGTCGCCAGCGTCTTGGCCGACGTCGTTCGCTGCCAGCTCGACCGAGCAGAACTTGCGACCAAGTTTGCCCTGGCTGAACACGACGCGACCATCGACCAGCGCGAACAGCGTATGGTCGGTACCGATGCCGACGTTCGTGCCCGGGTAGAACTTCGTCCCGCGCTGACGCACGAGAATGTTGCCGGCGACGCACGCCTGGCCACCGAACTTCTTGACGCCGAGGCGACGACCGGCCGAATCGCGACCGTTGCGCGAAGAGCCGCCTGCTTTCTTATGTGCCATCTGAAGCTACTCCTTATGCCTGAGCGGCCGGGGCGGTGTCGCCCTCGTTGCTCTTTGCAGTCTGGCCGCCGACCGACACGATCTTCAGGATCGTGTGCTGCTGGCGATGGCCGTTCTTACGACGATAGTTATGACGACGACGCTTCTTGAAGACGATGACCTTGTCCGCCTTCGCCTGCACGATGATCTCTGCAGCGACGACGAAGCCCTCGACGGACCGCAGTTCGGAGCCTTCGCCCGCCAGCAGAACGTCACCCAGCGTCACCGACGCACCTGCATCGCCCTCGATCTTCTCGATGACGATCTTATCTCCGGCGGCGACGCGATACTGCTTGCCGCCCGTGCGCACGACTGCGAACATGGCCCTTGTCACTTTCCAAATACGTGTATCCCACGAACGCAGGGTCCGCCGGAAGAAGCCGGGCAGCTAAGCGAGGGGGGGAGAGTTGTCAACCGCGAAGGGGCGGGAAGGGTGGTTTACCGCGAGGTGCTGCCTACAGGCGAGGCAGAGAATAGTTTCCCCGCGAAGGCGGGGACCCAGTCTGAGCTTCCGCCTTCGCGGGAGAACAAGCTTTTTACAAGCTAAGCGATTCGCTCTTAGTGCCGATGAACCTGCCGCAGCGCGTACCGGCCATCCGCATATTCACTGAACAGCCCATCGATCGCCGGATGGTCGACCGGCTCGTCGCTGTCGTCCGGCACCAGATTCTGCTGGCTCACATAGGCGACGTAGCTCGACTCCATGTTCTCCGCGAGCAGATGGTAGAACGGCTGGTCCTTGCGCGGACGGATGTCCTCGGGGATCGCCGCATACCATTCGTCGCTGTTCGCAAACACCGGGTCGACGTCGAAGATCACGCCGCGGAAATCGAACAGCCGGTGCCGCACGACGTCGCCGATCGAGAAATTCGCGTGCGAAACCGGCGGTGCGACCACCTCGGCGGGCACGATCGGGCGGGTGATGTCGTGAGCGATACTGTCGTGTCGGGGCATATCCGCCAATTTAGGGTCTGTTTTGCGCCGCACAAGGAAAACGCGTCGAGCGGCGCCGGGAGCGCTCAAAACCCTCTTGCATCGCTGGGGCCCTTTCATTAGAGGCCGCGCTTCGACCGATCGGAGGCGCTGTTCGCAGAGCTTCGGATGACCTGCGGAGAGGTGGCAGAGTGGTCGAACGTACCGCACTCGAAATGCGGCGTACCCGCGAGGGTACCGTGGGTTCGAATCCCACCCTCTCCGCCATTTATTCCCTATACCACCTGACATTCGCCGCCTGGCGCACCGCTCATTGCGCGGTCGCGCGCGCATACGGCGATGGCAAAACCCTCCGTCGCGGCCTAGACGATAGCGGGTACGACCGCCGCCGCGTCGTCGAGAAGGATGCTGCACCAAGCCTATGATATCGACCGACCAGGCACTGGCAGACCTTGGCTGGACTGCGCATTTCGCGGACCAGCTTGCCGAAGACGAGCAGCAATATTGCCACCCTGTCCGCGTGATGGCGGTGCACCGCGGCAAGATCGCGGTGTCCGGCGCCAAATCGGACGGTTTCGTCTCGCCCTATATCGCAGGCGCGCAGCCCGAGGACGATCACCCGACGGTCGGCGACTGGCTGCTGATCGACGATCGCACGCAGGAGGCGACGCGGGTCCTTCGGCGCATGAACCTGTTCAAGCGACGCTCGCCGGCCGATCCGCGGAAGGATCAGATGATCGCGGCCAATGTCGACACCGTCTTCATCGTCGCATCGTGCAACCAGGATTTCAGCATCGCCCGGCTCGAGCGCTATCTCGTGCTGGCGCGCGAGGTGGGGGTGCCCCCGGTCGTCGTCCTCACCAAGGCTGACTTGACCGACACGCCCGAGGAGTTTGCCGCCGCCGCGCGCGCGATCGAGCCGGGATTGCTTGTCGAAACGGTGGACGGGCGCGACCGGGCCGACGTCAAGCGGTTGGCGGCGTGGTGTCGGCCCGGCAAGACCGTCGCGTTCCTCGGCTCGTCCGGCGTCGGCAAATCCACGCTCGTCAACGCTTTGCGGGGATCGGACAGCATCGGAACGCAGGCGGTGCGGGTCAAGGACGGTACCGGCCGTCACACGACGACGGTGCGCGAGATGCACCGGCTCGACCAGGGCGGCTGGCTGCTCGACCTGCCCGGTATGCGCGAACTGCAATTGTCGGAGGCCGCGACCGGGCTGGCCGAGGTGTTCGACGATATCGCGCTGCTCGCGCAGGAGTGTCGGTTCGCCGATTGTTCGCACGGGGTGGAGCCGGGGTGCGCGATTCAGGCGGCGATCGCTGCGGGGACGCTGGCGCCGGACCGTTTCGAACGCTGGCGCAAGCTCAACGCCGAGGAAAATGGTGCGGCGTCACGGCTGACGAAGCGTCGGACCCGGTAACGCGCGCACCGCGCCTCGACGTTTCCAAGCGATCGGGCGCGGCAGAGCATCAGGGCGCAGCGTCTCGACTGTATTGCCGAAGCGGCCGCGACAGCAGTTCAAGATCTGCTAGAGTATAGATCGCTGCGGTGAACTATGTCGGACAAGCAAACGCCCGGACCGTTGCCGATCCGGGCGCCTGCGTGACGATCGCTCGTCAGCCCCCATTTTTTTGCTCTCGCATCTCGTCTTGCGACGGAGCGGAAAAGCAGTCCCCGAACCACGGCCGTTGCCTGTGTCTCAGCGAGTTTGTTGCTAGTTATGTCCGTGGATTTTGTCACGGTCTTTGCGCGGGGCGGCTCACGATTGAACTGGGCCTGTGGCGATTACGCAACAGACCAATCTAGACACTTCCGGATCGGGACTGGCCCGGCCCTGCACGAGGGGGTGCCGCACGCCGAGCACATCGCCACGCACCGGCCTCAGAACCAGCCCGACAGTTGCCTCGCAACGGGCCGCGTCCTAGAGCCGCTGCACTCTATCCCTAACGATCGAACCTGGCCGCCCATGATCCTGTCCCGCTACGAACGGATGATAGCCCGCCGCTATCTGTTGCCGGGCAAGGGCGAGGCGTTCATCTTCCTCGTCGCCTCGATCAGCCTGGTCGCGGTCATGCTCGGCGTCGCCGCGCTGGTGATCGTGATGAGCGTGATGAACGGCTTCCGCGCCGAGCTGTTCGACAAGATCGTCGGGCTCAACGGCCATGCGGTGGTGCAGGGCGTCGGCAACCGGCTCCCCGACTGGCGCGAGATCGTCGCGCAGGCGCAGAAGACGCCCGGCGTTACCAGCGCGCTGCCGCTGATCGAGCAGCCGCTCGCCGCCACCTATAACGGTCGCGCCGAGGCGGTGCTGGTCCGCGGGATGCGCGTCGACGACATCCGCCGCAATTCGACGATCAGCAACAAGGTCGTGATGGGCTCGCTCCAGTCGATTACGCAGGGCAGCGGCCGGATCGCGATCGGCTCGCGGCTCGCCGAATCGCTCGGTGCGCAGGTCGGTTCGGAGATTTCGCTGTTCAGCCCGCAAGGCCAGACCACGCCGTTCGGCACCGTCCCGCGGATCGTCAGCTATACGGTCGGCGCGATCTTCGAGATCGGCGTCTATGATTACGACAAGGCGTACATCATCATGCCGATCGAGGATGCGCAGACGCTCCTCCTGATGGGCGACGCCGCCGGCATGGTCGAGCTGAAGACGGTGGACGCGGACCGCGTCGGCGAGATCCTGAAGCCCCTCGCGGACAAGATCGGCGGCAACGCGGTGATCGCCGACTGGCGGACGATGAACGCGCAGCTGTTCGAGGCACTCGCGGTCGAACGCGTCGCTATGTTCACCGTGCTGTCGATCATCATCCTGGTCGCGGTGTTCAACATCCTGTCGTCGCTGATCATGCTGGTCCGCGCCAAGACCCGCGACATCGCGATCCTGCGGACGATGGGCGCGACGCGCGGCTCGATGATGCGGATCTTCATCGTCGTCGGCACCACCATCGGTGCGCTCGGCACGGTCGCGGGCCTCGTGCTCGGCTTCATCTTCCTGTTCTACCGACAGGGCGTCGTGAACTTCGTCCAGCTCCTAACCGGCCAGAATTTGTGGGATCCGTCGATCCGCTACCTCACCGAACTCCCGTCGAAGACCGACCCTGTCGAGATCGTCGTGATCGCGCTGATGGCGCTCGTTTTCAGCTTCCTCGCAACGCTCTATCCGGCCTGGAAAGCGGCGAGTACCGACCCCGTGCAGGTGCTGCGTTATGAATGAAGGCCTTCGTATCGACCGCAAGATCGAGAAGTTCGACGATTACGTCCTCCAGACCAGCGGGCTGACCAAGAGCTTCACGCAGGGTGGCGCGACGATCGACGTGCTGCGCGGCGTCGACCTCGCGATCGCGCCGGGCGAGATCGTCGCGCTGCTCGGGCCGTCGGGGTCGGGCAAGTCGACGCTGTTGCAAGCGGTCGGCCTGCTAGAGGGTGGCTTCCAGGGATCGATCAGGATCGCGGGCACCGAGGCGGCCAAGCTCAACGCGCATGAGCGGACCGTGGTGCGCCGTGACAGCCTCGGCTTCGTCTACCAGTTCCACCACCTGCTGCCGGACTTCAACGCGACCGAGAACGTCGTCCTCCCGCAACTCGTCCACGGCTCGACGCGGGTCGAGGCGGACAGGCGGGCAGCGGAATTGCTGACCCAGCTCGGTCTCGGCCACCGCCTGACGCACCGCCCGAGCCAGCTCTCCGGCGGTGAGCAACAGCGCGTCGCCGTCGCTCGCGCGCTCGCCAACAAGCCCGCGCTGGTGCTGGCGGACGAGCCGACCGGCAACCTCGACGAGCACACCGCCGACATCGTCTTCGCCGAGTTCATCCGCCTGGTCCGCGAACAGGGCACGGCGGCGGTGGTCGCGACGCACAACGAGCGGCTCGCGGCCCGCATGGACCGCGTGCTGCGGCTGCATGAGGGACGGCTGGCGTGACCTGGGGCGAGACGCCGACGCTGACCGGGCGTCACGTCACGCTCCGGCCTTTGGTTGCCGAAGACAAGGACGCGCTGGTCGCGGCGGCGTCGGCGGGCGATCTGTGGAACCTGTTCTACGCCAACGTCTCGATGATGAAGACGCCGGATCGCTGGTTCGCGGCGGCATTCCAGCAGCAGGATCAGGGACGTGCACGGCTGTTCGCGGTAGAGGCCGGCGGGATCGTTGTCGGCACCACGCGATTGATGCGGCTGAACGAAGCGCATCGCCGGCTCGAGATCGGCGGCACCTTCTATGCGAAGGCGGTCCAGCGCACCGGCGTCAACACCGAGGCCAAGCTCATGCTGCTCACCCACGCGTTCGACGCCCTAGGCTGCGAATGCGTCCAGATCCGCACCGACGCGCTCAACAAGCGGTCGCAAGCCGCGATCGAACGACTCGGTGCGAAACGCGATGGCGTGTTGCGCGGGCACCAGGTGATGGCCGACGGCCGCTTGCGCGATACGGTGGTCTACAGCATCCTCAAGCACGAATGGCCCAGCGTGCGCCAGAACCTGACGTATCTGCTCGCCCGACACCCCGCCTGACTGGAGGACCGTCCATGACCGCGATCACCGACTTCACCGTTAAGAGCGCCGACGGCAGCGCCGCGTTGCTCGAACCCTATCGTGGCAAGGTGCTGCTGATCGTCAACACCGCGTCGAAATGCGGCTTCACCCCCCAATATGACGGCCTCGAAGCACTGCATCGCGATTATGAAGATCGGAATTTCGAAGTGCTCGCGTTTCCCTGCAACCAGTTCGGCGGGCAGGAGCCGGGTGATGCGGCTGAGATCGCGAATTTCTGCACACTGACGTACGACGTGACGTTCCCAGTGTTCGCGAAGATCGACGTCAACGGGGCAGGGGCGGACCCGTTGTTCGAGCGGCTGAAGTCGGACGCGCCTGGCGTGCTAGGCTCGAAGGCGATCAAGTGGAACTTCACCAAATTCCTGGTCGGTCGCGATGGGGAGGTGGTGGATCGCTACGCCCCAACGACCAAGCCCGAGGGCATCCGCAAGGATATCGAGAAGCTGCTCTAGAAGCAGCCACCTATACCTGGCCCCACCCCGGCGAAGGCCGGGGCCCAGTTGGCAAGGTCGCAGTAACAAAGCGCTGACCGTAGTTAGCAACGTCCCCCAACTGGGCCCCGGCCTTCGCCGGGGTGGGGTTAAGAAGATATGGTGGCTTATCCCAACAGAAGCTTGTTCCCCCGCGAAGGCGGGGGCCCAGACTGGACTCCCGCCTTCGCGGGAGAACAAGCAGTTCGCGGGGAAAATCAGGCGGTCACCGAAAACGCCGGCGCACCTTTCTTATGCGCCAGCGCGGAAGCAACCGATGTCACCCCCCCAAACAGGAAACTGATCCCCAACACATACCCCGGCAACGTCAACGCCGACCAAGGCAGGGTCGCCAACACGATCACCGCCAGCACGATGTTCACAACCCCCAGCGCAACCATCAGCCCCTTACCCCGCCGAAACCGCGCCCCAAGCCCGATCTCCAACGCGCCACGCACGCCAAGCCAAACCGCAATCAGCAACGTCAACGATATAGCCCCCGTCGCAGGCTCGAACGCCATGATCAGCCCGATCACCAGCGACACCAGCCCGAACCCGATCGCATAGCCGCGCCCCTCATGCCCCTTGCCGGCAAACCCCGACACGATCGACACGATCCCGGCCGCAATCAGGAACGCCCCGATCACCAGAGTCGCGGCATAGGTGGCGGAAAACGGCGACGCGAACGCCATCACCCCCAGCACCACCGACAACACGCCATAGGCCAGGATCCACCCCCAGCCAGCACCCGCACGAGGCGTTCCTGCTGCCGTGGTTTCGGTATCGGCAAAGTGCCCGCGTGGATCCGTCATAAGAAATGCTCCCAGAAGTCCCCGCCGCAACGGCTCGTCGTGTCCGCGGTTCCGATCCGACCCATCGCGGCTGGTCGAATCACGCCGCAGCGCCTACCTTCCACAGATGCATTCCGGTTACGTCCCTCTCCGCGTTTTCTCCTGCTACACCATGCTCGACGGCGCCATCGATCCGAAGGCGATCGCCAAGCAGGCACGCGCGCTGGGCTTTCCCGCCGCCGCGCTGACCGATCGCAACGGGCTCTACGCGGCGATGGCCTATTCGGACGCTGCCAAGAAGGACGGCGTCCAGCCGATCATCGGCGTCATGCTCGGCGTCGGCCGCCCCGACATGCCCGACGGCGTCGCGACGCAGTTCGACTGGCTCGCGCTCTATGCGCAGAATATGACCGGTTACGACAATCTCTGCGCGCTCGTCTCGATGGCGCATCTCGACCGCCCGATCGAGATGCCCGCGCACGTCGATTTTGCCGCGCTCGAACGCCACACCGACGGCCTGATCGCGCTGACCGCAGGCGGCGAGGGCGGTCTTGCCCGGCTGTTCGCGGAAGGCCAGCCCGCACGCGCGCGCGCCTATCTCGATCGCCTCCAAGGCCTGTTCGGCGACCGCCTCTACATTGAGCTCTCGCGCCGCAACGACGCGATCGAGACGGCGGCCGAAGCCGACCTCATCGACATCGCCTACGAGCGCAACCTGCCGCTGGTCGCGACCAACCCGTGCTGCTTCACCGAGAGCGCGTTCGGCGACGCGCACGACGCCATGCTCTGCATCGCGCACTCGACCTATGTCGAGACCGAGGACCGCATCCGCAGCTGCCCCGAAGCCTGGATGAAGCCGGCCAAGGTGATGCACGAGATGTTCGCCGACCTGCCCGAGGCGATCGCCAACACGCTCGTCGTCGCGCAGCGCTGCGCGGTAATGGCGCCGTACCGCAAACCGATCCTCCCCAGCCTCGCCGGTGATATCGAGGGCGAGGCGAAACTCCTCCGCGACGACGCCGAAGCGGGCCTCGAAGCACGCCTCGCCCGCATCACCGAACTTCACGGTGAGGGCGAGGACGGCTGGCGCGACGTGTACCGCAAGCGCCTCGCGTTCGAGGTCGACGTGATCGTCCAGATGGGCTTCCCCGGCTATTTCCTGATCGTCGCCGATTTCATCAAATGGGCGAAGGATCACGACATCCCGGTCGGCCCGGGCCGTGGTTCGGGCGCCGGCTCGGTCGTCGCCTGGTCGCTGACGATCACGGACTTGGATCCGATCAAACTGGGCCTGCTGTTCGAGCGGTTCCTGAATCCAGAACGCGTGTCGATGCCCGATTTCGACATCGATTTCTGCGAAACTAGGCGCGTTGAAGTGATTCGATACGTCCAGGAGAAATACGGCCGCGATCAGGTCGCGCAGATCATCACCTTCGGAAAGCTGAAGGCGCGCGCGGTGCTCAAGGATACCGGCCGCGTGCTGCAGATGAGCTACGGCCAGATCGATCGTCTCGCCAAACTGGTCCCGAACCACCCGACCGATCCCTGGACACTGGAACGCGCGCTCAACGGCGTCGGCGAGCTCGCGAAGGAATACGCCAACGACAACGGCGTGCGGAAACTGCTCGATCTGGCGATGAAGCTGGAAGGCCTGCCGCGCCACTCCTCCACCCACGCCGCCGGCGTGGTGATCGGCGACCGGCCCTTGGCCCAGTTGGTTCCGCTATATCGCGACCCACGCTCCGACATGCCCGTCACGCAGTTCGACATGAAATATGTCGAGGGCGCGGGCCTCGTGAAGTTCGATTTTCTCGGGCTCAAGACGCTGTCGGTGCTCCAGAAGGCGGTGCAGCTGCTCGCCAAGCGCGGTGTGACGGTCGATCTCGAGGCGCTCGAATGGGACGATGCGGGTGTCTACGCGCTCCTGCAAAAGGGCGACACGGTCGGCGTGTTCCAGCTCGAGTCGGAGGGCATGCGCCGCACGCTGTCCGCCGTCCGCCCGTCCAATTTCGGCGACATCATCGCACTCGTGTCGCTCTATCGTCCGGGCCCGATGGACAACATCCCGTCGTTCGGCCGCCGCAAGAACGGCACCGAGGCGATCGACTATCCGCACCCGCTGCTCGAACCTATCCTGTCGGAGACCTACGGGATCTTCGTCTACCAGGAACAGGTCATGCAGGCAGCCCAGGTGCTGGCCGGCTTCTCGCTCGGCGGCGCTGATCTGCTGCGTCGCGCGATGGGCAAGAAGGTGAAGGCCGAGATGGACGCGCAGCGCGCGGGCTTCGTCGAGGGGTGTCTCACGGTCAACGGCATCAAGAAGGCCGAGGCGAACGCGCTGTTCGACTTGATCGACAAGTTCGCCGGCTACGGCTTCAACAAGAGCCACGCCGCCGCCTATGCGCTGCTCGCGTACCAGACCGCGTGGCTGAAGGCGCACCACCCGCACGAATTCTTCGCCGCGTCGATGTGCTACGACCTGCACCAGACCGACAAGCTCGCGATCTTCACCGATGACATGCGCCGTCTCGGCATTACCGCGCTGCCGCCCTGCATCAACGCGAGCCAGGCCGAGTTCGACGTCGAGGTTCTGCCCGACGTCGAGGAGAACAATCTCGCCGTCCGCTACGCACTCGGCGCCCTGAAAAGCGTAGGCGAAGGCGCGATGGAGAAGCTCATCGTCGAGCGCGTCCAGAACGGCCCGTTCGCCGGTCTCGACGATCTCGCCAAGCGAGTCGACCCGCGCCTGCTCAACAAGCGCCAGCTCGAAACGCTCGCCGCAGCGGGCGCGTTTGACGGCCTCGACCAGAACCGCGCCGGCATCCACGCCACCGCCGAGACTATCCTGGCGATCGCCGCGCGCACGCACGAACAAAAGACCAGCGGGCAGGGTGGCCTGTTCGGCGACGCGGAACCCGCCGGCGACGCGATCAAGCTGCCGCCCTCGGTCCGCTGGACGCTAAGCCAGCGCATGGACCAGGAGAAGGAGGCGTTCGGCTTCTATTTCTCCGCGCACCCGGTCGACCGCCACCGTCACATCGCGGTCAGCCACGGCGCCCGCGCGTACACGGCACTGTCCGAGCTCAACATCCCCGACGACGGCAGCCGCGCCGGCGCGACGATGGCGGTGCTGGTCGAGGACGCGCGCTATCGCACGTCCGCGCGCGGCAAGCGCTTCATGATGGCGCAATGCTCCGACGCCAGCGGCCAGTTCATGGCGACCTGCTTCGACGACCAAGTCTCGCGCGATCTCGAAGAAGCGGCCAAGGCCGGCGGCTGCGGCCTCATCACCGTCGAGCTCGACCGCAAGCCCGGCGAGGACACGCCGCGCGTCAGCATCAAGCGCATCCAGCCGTTCGAAGGACTCGCCAACCTCGCGCGCTTCCAGGTGGTCGTGACGATCTCCGAGATGACCGCGTTCGCCGGCCTCGCCTCGCTGCTCGCCGAGCATCGCGGTGCCCGCGGCGAGGTTCGCGTGCGTGCGCAACTCCCGGACGGCGAGGTCTGCATCCTGCTCGGCCGCGACTTCCTGCTCGACGGAGAGCTTGTCGAGCACATCGAGTCGTTGCACGGTGTCGCCAAGGTGGAGATGAAGACCTCGGAAACGAGGCTCGCTCTGGTCGGATAACAGCTTGGGAGAGCGCAAAATGCTGGGTGGAATGCAGGATTTCGAGCTTCGTGTTCCCCGCCTGATAGACCACGCGGCGCGGGAGCATGGCGCGAGGGAACTCGTCAGCTACTGGGCCGACGGCCGCGAGACGCGCACGAACTGGGCCGGCATCGCGCGCGACGCCCGCAAACTGGCTCAAGCGCTCGAAAAGCTCGGCGTAGCGCCCGGTGACCGGGTTGCGACGCTGGCGATGAACCACGCACACCACCTCGTCGCCTGGTACGGCACGATCGGCATGGGCGGCGTGATCCACACGATCAACCCCCGGCTGTTCGACGAACAGCTCGTCTACATCGCCAACCACGCCGAAGACCGCGTGATGCTCTACGACAAGGCGTTCCAACCGATCGTCGATCGCCTCCGCGGCCAATGGCCCAGCGTCCGCCACTACATCTGCTTCGACGATCTCGGCCCGGACGGTTTCCAGGCGCTGCTCGACGCGGAAGATGCCGATTATGACTGGGTCGAAGGCCCCGAGCGCGAGCCGTGCATGCTCTGCTACACCAGCGGCACCACCGGCAATCCGAAGGGCGTGCTCTACACGCACCGCTCGACGCTGATCCACGCGATGGCCGAGGTCGCTCCGTGGGTGTTCGATCTCTCGCCGAACGCCGTGGTGCTCCCGGTCGTGCCAATGTTCCACGCCGCGGCGTGGGGCCTGCCGTTCGCCTGCGCGCTCTCGGGGGCGAAGGTCGTCTATTCCGCGGTCAACGATCCCGCCGTGCTGTGCCGCTTGATGAACGACGAGAAGGTGACGCACTCCGCCGGCGTGCCGACCGTCTGGCTGGCGATGTTCGGCCACATGGACGCGTCGGGCGATGCCCCGCGCCACCTCAAACAGGTAACGATCGGCGGGTCGGCAGCGCCCCGCTCGATGATCGAGCGGATCATGGGCATGGGCGCGACGGTGAAACACCTATGGGGCATGACCGAGACCTCGCCGATCGGCACCGCCGGCTTCGCGCCCCCGCACTGGGACGACATGAGTCATGACGAAAAGCTGGACCTCGTCGGCAAGCAGGGCAGCGTCCCCTTCGGCATAGAACTCCGCATCATCGACGACGAGGGCACGGTGCTAGCCCGCGACGGCAAGGTCGCCGGCCGTTTGCAGGTGAGGGGCCCCTGGGTGGTCCAACGCTATTTCGGCGCCGACGAGGACGCGGTTGACGGTGAATCCTGGTTCGACACCGGCGACGTCGCGATGCTGCATTCGGATGGCACGATGCAGATCACCGATCGTTCGAAAGACGTCATCAAATCCGGCGGCGAATGGATCAGCTCGGTCGACCTGGAGAACGCGGCGGTCGGCTGTCCGGGCGTGGCGGAGGCGGCGGCGATCGGCGTCCACCACCCCAAGTGGGACGAGCGCCCGTTGCTGCTGGTCGTCCGCAAACCCGGCAGCGACGTCGGACAAGCCGAGATTCGCGACCATCTGGCCAAGCACGTTGCGAAATGGTGGCTCCCCGACGCGATCGTCTTCGTCGAGGACCTGCCGCACACCGCGACGGGCAAGCTGCTGAAGACCGCCCTACGCGAACGCTTCAGGGACTTCGTGTTGGCGACGACTTAGCCTGCCTCGTCATGCCGGATTCGTTCCGGCATCCACGGGCTACGAACTTGCGAACATAGGAGACGCTGCGCGGTCAGTTCGCCGTTCCTTGTTCTCCCGCGAAGGCGGGAGCCCAGTCTGGGGCCCCGCCTTCGCGGGGAAACAAGCTCTCTGTCCCCCGCACAAATGCTCCCCAACCGCCCAATTCATTTCGCACTTGCACAATTCCGACGATGCAGCGAGCTTGTCACAATGACCGAGGCCACCCCGACCATCCGTACCGGCGCGAACGAGGCGAACGCCGTCACGTTGCCCGCACGGCCGGAAGCGCTCCGCCTCGATCCCGCGGAAACCGCGGTCGTCGTGATCGACATGCAGAACGCCTACGCCTCCCCCGGCGGCTACGTCGACACGGCCGGTTTCGACATCGCAGGCTCGGCCGGAACCATCGCCCAGATCGCCAAGGTCCTGGACACCGCCCGCGCGGCTAAAATGCCGGTCGTGTTTCTCCAGAACGGCTGGGACCCCGACTATGTCGAGGCCGGCGGCCCCGGCTCGCCCAACTGGCACAAGTCCAACGCGCTCAAGACCATGCGCGCCCGCCCCGAACTCCACGGCCAGTTCCTCGCGCGCGGGGGCTGGGACTACGAGATCGTCGACGCGCTCGCTCCCCAACCCAGCGACATCCGCGTCCACAAAACCCGCTACAGCGCATTCTTCAATTCGCAGCTCGACAGCATCCTGCGCAGTCGCGGTATTCGCAACATCGTCTTCGTCGGCATCGCCACCAACGTCTGCGTCGAGAGCACGCTGCGCGACGGCTTCCACCTCGAATATTTCGGCGTGATGCTGGAGGACGCGACGCACCATCTCGGCCCGCCCGAGATGCAGGCGGCGACCGTTTACAACGTCGAGAAGTTCTTCGGCTGGGTCAGCACCGTCGGCGATTTCTGCGGTTCGTTTGGGCAGTTGCCGAAGTGACCCTTCCTTGTTCCATCGCGAACGCGGGGGTCCAGGAATCACGAACGCGACCGCCCGCAACCCTGGACCCCCGCCTCCGCGGGGGAACGGCGATGACTTGAAAGGAAAGCAGATGCCGTTCGAAGCCATCAACCCACCCCAGTTCCCGACCCCCATCGCCCCCTATTCGGCCGCCGCGAAGGCCGGCAACACGGTCTACGTCTCGGGCGTGCTGGCGCTCGGCAAAGGCGGCATCGTTCTCCACATCGGCGACGCCGCAGCCCAAACCCGCGCCATCCTCGACACCATCAAGACCACGCTCGAAGCCGCCGGCGCGACGCTGGCCGACGTAGCCTTCAACCACATCTTCCTGAAAGACCTTGCCGACTACGCCACCTTCAACACGGTCTATGCCGAGTATTTCCCCGGCCCCAAGCCCGCGCGCTACTGCATCAAGACAGACCTCGTGAAGCCCGACTGCCTCGTCGAGATCGCCAGCATCGCTCATCTCGCCTGATGGGGATCGCAGGCGGCATCCACTGGGCGGAACACGGCCAGCCCGACGGCCCCGCGATTCTCTTGTCGAGCGGCCTCGGCGGCTCGGGCAGCTATTGGCAGCCCAATCTCTCAGCGCTCGGCGCCGGTCACCGCGTCATCACCTACGACCACCGCGGCACCGGGCGCTCCGACGCCCACGTCCCCGGCGACCTGACCGTCGAGGCAATGGCCGCCGACGTCGTCGCGCTCATGGATGCGATCGGGCTCGAGAGCTGCACCTTCATCGGCCACGCGCTCGGCGGCCATATCGGCCTCGCGCTCGCGCTGTCCGCACCCGAACGGCTCGAACGTCTCGTCGTCATCAACGGCTGGGCCAAGCTCGACCCGCATACCGCGCGCTGCTTCGATACCCGGCTCGCGCTGCTGAAAGACAGCGGCCCGCGCGCGTATCTCCACGCGCAACCGCTGTTCCTCTACCCGCCGCAATGGATTTCGGACCATCACGACCGGATCCAGGACGAGGAGGAGGCGATGCTCGCGCATTTCCCCGGCGCGGAAATGATTCAGCGACGCGTCGCGGCAGTGCGCCGGTTCAACATCGCCGGCCGGCTCGACGAGATCCGCGTCCCGACGTTGCTGGTAGCCTCGGACGACGACATGCTCGTCCCCCCGTCCGCCTCCGAAAAGCTTGCCGCGGGCATCCTCGGCGCGCAGCTTGCCCGGATGGCGGCAGGCGCGCACGCGTGCAACGTTACCCGCGCGGAGCATTTCAACATGTGGCTGCTCGACTGGCTCGACGGCGAATAGGAGCGGCATATGCAGGTCGGCGTCTTCGTGCCCATCAACAACAATGGCTGGCTGATCAGCGAGAACGCGCCGCAGTACAAACCAAGCTTCGACCTCAACAAGGCGATCGCGCAGGCCGCCGAGAAGCACGGGCTCGATTTCCTGCTGTCGATGATCAAGCTGCGCGGGTTCGGTGGCAAGACCGAGTTCTGGGACTACGGGCTGGAGAGCTTTACGCTGATGGCGGGCCTCGCCGCCGTCACCGAAAAGATTAAGATCTACGCGACCTGCGCCACGCTGCTCGTGCCCCCCGCCTATGCCGCGCGGATGTGCAACACGATCGATTCGATCAGCCACGGGCGGTTCGGCCTCAACCTCATCACCGGCTGGCAGCCCCCCGAATACACGCAGATGGGAATGTGGCCCGGCGACGAGCATTTCCGCAATCGCTACAAGATGCTCGACGAATACGCGCACATCCTCCGCGAACTGTGGGAAGAGGGGACGTCCGACTTCAAGGGCGACTATTACCAGATGACCGACTGCCGCGTCTGGCCCAAGCCGACCGGCGACATGAAGATCATCTGCGCCGGTTCCTCCGACGACGGCTTGGCGTTCTCGGCGAAATGGGCCGACTACGCGTTCTGTCTGGGCAAGGGCGTCAACACCCCGACCGCCTTCGCGTTCAACAACGAGCGGCTGGCCGTCGCGACCGCGAAAACCGGCCGCGACGTGCAGATCTTCGTCCTGATCATGATCATCGCCGCCGAAACCGACGACGAGGCGATGGGGAAATGGAAACATTACAACGCGGGCGTAGACGTGGATGCGATCGCTTGGCTGATCGATCAGGGTGCCAAGGACACGCACAACACGGACACCAACGTCCGCCAGCTCGCCGCCCCTAAAGGCGCGGTCAACATCAACATGGGCACATTGGTCGGCTCGTACGAAAGCGTCGCGCGGATGCTCGACGAGATGGCCGCCGTGCCCAACACCGGCGGGGTCCTGCTGACGTTCGATGATTTCCTGGAGGGGGTGGAAGCATTTGGGACGCGTATCCAGCCGCTGATGAAGAGTCGCGTGGGTGTCGTCGCAGGTTGAAGTGGCCGCTTGCTGGCCTAACCCGCCCCAACCTTCTTTTGCCTCGCCCTCTCCCGTCGGGAGAGGGAAGTGCCCCGCGGCATCTTCGCCGTGGAAAGGGTGAGGGCAAGAGGAGGGCGCGCGTGACGAAGCGATCACCGCGCAACCACCACCCCGGCGAAGGCCGGGGCCCAATTGGGGAACGAAGATAATGGAGGGCAGCGCTCCGTTACGACCACCTTTCCACTTGGACCCCGGCCTCCGCCGGGGAGGTTACGAAGCCCTGCCTCCATCTGAGGAGGATGCCACCTCTCAAGGAACCTACCAAAGCTTGTTCCCCCGCGAAGGCGGGGGCCCAGACTGGACTCCCGCCTTCGCGGGAGAACAACCTGCTCACGGAGCAGTGGAGGTCAAACCGCCCGAGGAGTCCGCTTCGCCTTCCTGATCCGCGGCTCCGCAATCATGTCCGCCGCCTTCTTGATCTCCTGCCGAAGCTCATCCCGCTTCTCGTGGATCGAAGCGATCACCGGCCCCATCGCCACCCCAAGATCGACCAGCACCGCCTCTGCCAGTTGCAACGAACTCTCCAGCGTTTCCGGCACCGCATCCGTAACACCAGCCCGGTACAGCTCCGCCGCATGCGCCGTATCCCGAGCCCGCGCCACGATCGGCAAGTCCGGCGCCAGCGCCCGCACCCGCCGCGCCAGCCGCACCGTCAGCACCGGATCGTCCATCGTCAGGATCAGCGCCTTGGCGGTATGCAGCTTCAGCCGATCCACCAGCTCCGGGCGCGCCACGTCCCCGAAAAGCACCGGATGCCCCTGGGCCCGCGCGGCCTCGACGGAATCGATATCCGCCTCCACGGCAACGTACTTCTGTCCGTGGACCGCCAGCATGTCCGCCACCATCCGGCCCACGCGGCCAAAGCCGATCACGACGGTTCCCGGCCCATCGTCGTCGATCTCGATATCCCCGGCATCGGCACCCGACCGGCTTTCGAGTTGACGCGAAACGGTGCGGCCGAGCTTTGCCAGCAGCGGCGTGATCGTCAGACCGATCGCAGTGACGGTCTGCCAGAACGACGCGGTGGAGGGCAGGATCAACTGCGCCTGAGCGGCGGTCGCGAGCACGATCAGCGTCGTCTCGGAGGGGCTGCCCATCAGCAACCCCGTCTCCGCCGCAACGCCACGCCGCGAATTGGCGACGCGCAGGAACAGGAACGTTACGATCGCCTTGGTCGCCACCACGCCCGTCACGGCCAGCAGCAACGACGGCCAGTTCTGCGCGATCAGCCGGAGGTCGAGACTCATGCCGACCGTGATCAGGAACACGCCGAGCGCGAGGCCCTTGAACGGCGCGGTGATGACCTCGACCTCGCTGTGATATTCGGTCTCGGCGATCAGCAACCCGGCCAGCAGTGCGCCGACGATCGGCGACAGCCCGGCGGCCGTTGTCGCGACGCTCGCGACGATCACCACCAGCAGCGACGCGGCAAGGAAGAGTTCGGGGCTCTTGGTCCGTGCAGCCTGCCCGAACAGCCGGGGCAGGACGACCCGCCCGCCGATATACATCGCGACTACGGTAAGCCCGCCGCGGAGCGCGACACCGGCGATGTTCGACCAGCCGTCCGCGCTCGCTGTCGGCGCTAGTGCACCAAGCACGAAGATAATCGGGACGAGCGCCAGATCTTCGAACAACAGCATAGCGAACGCACCACGCCCGACCGCACCCGTCGTGCCGACGAGCGGCAGGACCAAAGCGGTGGACGACAACGCGAGCGCAAACCCCAGCCCGATCGCGCCCGCCCATTCCTGGCCGATGAAGTGCAACGCCACGCCAATGATGAGCGCCGAGCCGATCAGTTCGGCGGCGCCGGTGCCGAACACAAGCTGCTTCATCGACCACAGTCGCTTGAACGAGAGCTCGAGGCCGATCGAGAACAGCAGCAGGATGATGCCGAACTCGGCGAACGGCTCGATCGATTCCGGGTTCGAGATCGTCAGGTAATAGAGCCAAGGCGCGGAGCCGGTGAGCGAACCCAATCCGGCGGGGCCGACCAGCAGGCCGACCAGGATGAAACCGATGACCGGGCTGACCCGGAACCGCGCGAACGCGGGAATGACGAGCCCGGCCGCGCCGAGAATGACGAGCGCGTCGCTGAAACCTTGATTGTCGAGCCGTAATGCCATGCGTGCGACCTTAGGGGACGCATGACGGATTTGTCACCCGTGGTGACATGTGCAGCGGAATACGGCTTTGCGTCCGGTTAACCGCCCTACGTCATCCTGAATTTCGACAGGATGACGGGCGAGAGGAAACCCCGCCCCCGTTTCCGGGAGCGGGGTGCCAGATCAGGCCCAGTTGGCCATTTCCGTCTCGAGGTTCGAGCGGACCTGCTCGAAGAACTGCTCGGTCGTCATCCAGGGCTGGTCTGGGCCGATCAGGATCGCGAGATCCTTGGTCATGTGGCCGTTCTCCACCGTCTGAACGCAGACGCGCTCGAGCGTCTCGGCGAACTTCGTGACGTCGGGCGTGTCGTCGAACTTGCCGCGATACTTGAGGCCGCCGGTCCATGCGAAGATCGACGCGATCGGGTTGGTCGAGGTTGCCTTGCCCTGCTCATGCATGCGGAAGTGGCGCGTGACGGTGCCGTGCGCCGCCTCGGCCTCGACGGTCTTGCCGTCCGGAGTCAGCAGGATCGAGGTCATCAGGCCGAGCGAACCGAAGCCCTGTGCGACCTGATCCGACTGGACGTCGCCGTCATAGTTCTTGCAGGCCCAGACGAACTCGCCGTTCCACTTCAGCGCGCTGGCGACCATGTCGTCGATCAGGCGATGCTCGTAGACGATGCCCGCTTCCTTGAACTTGTCCTTGAACTCGGCCTCGAACACCTCGGCGAACAGATCCTTGAAGCGGCCGTCATAGGCCTTGAGGATCGTGTTCTTGGTCGACAGGTACACCGGCCACTTCAGGTTGAGGCCGTAATGCATCGAGGCGCGCGCGAAATCGCGGATCGAATCGTCGAGGTTGTACATCGCCATCGCGACGCCCGCCGACGGGAACTGGAACACCTCGCGGTCGATGACCGTGCCGTCGTCGCCTTCGAACACGAGACGCAGCTTGCCGGGGCCGGGGACCAGATAGTCGGTCGCGCGGTACTGGTCGCCGAACGCGTGACGTCCGACGACGATCGGGTGCGTCCAGCCCGGGATCAGGCGGGGCACGTTCTTGATCACGATCGGCTCGCGGAAGATGGTGCCGCCGAGGATGTTGCGGATCGTGCCGTTCGGCGACTTCCACATCTTCTTCAGGCCGAACTCGGTGACGCGCTGCTCGTCGGGCGTGATCGTGGCGCACTTCACCGCGACGCCGTGCTTCTGCGTGGCGAGCGCGCTGTCGATCGTGACCTGATCGTCGGTCGCGTCGCGATGCTCGACGCCGAGATCGTAGTAATCGAGTTCGATGTCCAGATAGGGCTTGATCAGGCGCTCGCGGATCCATTCCCAGATGATCCGGGTCATCTCGTCGCCATCGATCTCCACGATCGGATTCTTTACCTTGATCTTCGCCATATCCGGGTCCTTCGGGGGAGGGGTTTGGGGAGCGTCTAGGGGAGCATGCCGCCACGATCAACCATTGGACAACCACTGGTCCTACAAGGAAAAGCCGGTTCATCGTTGTATCGCGCGTCCTGCACGGATAGACCCGCAGGTTATGGCATCGCTCGACAAGCCGCCCGTCACGACCTCCACGGTCAAATGGCGATTTCCCGCAGTCCATCCGGAGGGCCACAAATACGTCGCGATCGCGGCCGGCATCACGCTGTTGCTGACGATCGTCAGCCACGTGCTGTTCTGGCCGATGGTCGGCGTCGTGATCTGGGTCGCGACGTTCTTCCGCGATCCGATCCGCACCACCCCACAGGGCGAAGGCCTGATCGTCGCCCCCGCAGACGGGCTGATCACGATGATCCAGCGCGTGCCGATCCCGCGCGAGCTCGCCGGCGAGAACGGCCTCGGCGATGCGCCGCTGGTGCGCGTGTCGATCTTCATGTCGGTGTTCGACGTGCACATCAATCGCACGCCGATCGCCGGCACGATCCGACAGGTCGTCTACATCTCGGGCAAGTTCCTCAACGCCGATCTCGACAAGGCCAGCGACGAGAACGAGCGCCAGCATTTCGTCGTTGAAGATCGCCATGGCATGCGGATCGGCTTCACGCAGATCGCCGGCCTGGTCGCGCGCCGTATCCTCGGCTTCGTGAAGGCCGGCGACATGGTCGCGGTCGGCCAGCGCATCGGTCTGATCCGGTTCGGTAGCCGAGTCGACGTGTACCTGCCCGATCACGTCGTGCCGCAGGTCTGCCTCGGTCAGCGCAGCATCGCAGGCGAGACCGTTCTCGGCCGCGTCGGTGGCGTTCCAGTCGGCGGTATCGCCCAGTGATGGATCGCGACGGGATAGACGATGGTTCGATCGAGGAGCGGGGCCGGGGGCGGTTCGGTCGCCCGCGTCGTGCACCGCGTGGCCTCCCGCTGCGCGCCGTCGCCCCCAACGCGGTTACCGCGCTAGCCCTGTGTTCAGGCCTGAGTGGCGTGCGGTTCGCGATCGGTGGACAATGGGAAAGCGCCGTCGCGATGATCATGGTCGCGGGCGTGCTCGACGGCCTGGACGGTCGGATCGCCCGGATGCTGCACGGCGAAAGTCGGTTCGGCGCGGAACTCGATTCGCTCTCCGACGCGATCTCGTTCGGCGTCGCGCCTGCATTGATCGTCTATCTCTGGTCGCTGACGGCGTTGCCGCGTGTCGGCTGGATCTGCTCGCTGATCCTCGCCGTGTTCTGCGCGCTGCGTCTCGCACGCTTCAACGCCAAGATCGACGAGAGCCACCAGCCGCACAAGTCCGCGGGTTTCCTAACCGGCGTTCCGGCTCCAGCCGGCGCGGGACTCGCGTTGATGCCGATGTTCTTCTGGTTCTGGACCGACGAACCCAGGTTCGCGTCGCCGTATTTCGTGGCGCCTTGGGTCGCGTTTGTAGCACTGCTGATGGTGTCGAGTATCGCGACCTATTCGTGGAGTTCGGTCAAACTCCGCAGCAACATCCGGTTCGAGGCCATTGCGCTCGTCGTATTGCTCGGCGCCGCAATCGTGAGCGCGCCGTGGCATACGCTCAGCATCATCTGCGTGCTGTACCTGCTCTCGATGCCGTTCAGCATCGCGAGTTACGCCAAGATCAGGCGGCAGCGTTCAAGCGGCGGGCGGGCAACGGAGCCGACGTCGAAGCCCAGCGCCTGACTGCAATCCGGCGCTCCGCAACGGCCAGCGTGCGGAGCGGCTGGAACGCGGGTTCGACGTTGCCCATCGCGAGACGGACGATACGGTCCCACTGCGGCGCGATCGACGAGACGATCATCATGCCCGCGATCGCGAATGCACCAGCAAAAACCATGAAGCTCAGAACCAACATCACGTCCGCCTTCCTATGAGTTGCGAACAAATTCCTAATATCCGCAAACACTTGGTCAGAAACATCGTTCCACTCGTCGCATTTCGAATCCCGTCATGCCGGGGTGATTCCGCGCCGAGTCGAACATCTGTTCCCCTCTGAGCCCTTTATGTTCTCATTGCGTTCCATGAGTCAAGCGGGCCTTGTGCGATTGCTTTTCGAATAGAGCCACGCTAAGGGCCGCGCCTCTAACCCCGCATGGGAGGCATCATAGCCCGGTGCGTCACGGTCATTCGGCCACGACGTCATCCGCTTCCCAGAGGCACAACCGGAAGGATATATCCCTATGGCGGCTCCAGTCGTCTCCATGCAGCAGCTCATCGAAACGGGCGCGCATTTCGGCCACCAGACTCATCGGTGGAACCCCAAGATGAAGCCTTACATCTTCGGTGATCGTAACGGCGTCCACATCCTCGACCTTTCGCAGACCGTGCCGCTGTTCGCGCGCGCGCTCGAATTCGTCTCTTCGGCGGTTGCCGGTGGTGGCAAGGTCCTGTTCGTCGGCACCAAGCGCCAGGCGCAGGAGCCCGTCGCTGACGCAGCGCGTCGTTCGGGCCAGCACTTCGTCAACCATCGCTGGTTGGGCGGCATGCTCACCAACTGGAAGACCATCTCGGGTTCGATCAAGCGTCTCAAGACGCTCGAGGAAATGCTGTCGGGCGACACCGTCGGCCTGACCAAGAAGGAAGTCCTTCAGCTGACCCGCGAGAAGGACAAGCTCGAGCTTTCGCTCGGCGGCATCCGTGACATGGGCGGCATTCCCGACGTGATGTTCGTGATCGACGCGAACAAGGAAGAGCTGGCGATCAAGGAAGCCAACACGCTGGGTATTCCCGTCGTCGCGATCCTCGATTCGAACGTGTCGCCGGACGGCATCGCCTTCCCGGTCCCCGCGAACGACGACGCAGCCCGCGCCATCCGCCTGTACTGCGAGGCGATCGCGATCGCCGCGACGCGCGGCGGCCAGGAGCAGCAGCGGCGCACCGGTGCCGACATCGGCGCGATGGTCGAGCCGCCGAAGGAAGAGGCACTGAGCGCAGACCCCGTCGTCGAGGCTTCGGCCGACACGACCGAGACTGCGGCGAACGCCGATAACGCTGCCGAGCTGGCAGCCGAGGGTGAGCGCCAGATCGACGCATAAGCGTCGTCGCCGAACCGTCATGCGGGCGGGGTAGGGCGAAAGCTCTGCCTCGCCCGCAACCATATTCAGACCTAAAAAGGATTAGAGACATGGCCGATATCACGGCAGCAATGGTCAAGGATCTGCGCGAGAAGAGCGGCGCGGGCATGATGGATTGCAAGAAGGCGCTGAGCGAGAACGCCGGCGACATGGAGCAGGCAATGGATTGGCTGCGTACCAAGGGACTCGCAGCCGCCGCCAAGAAGTCCAGCCGCACCGCGGCCGAGGGCCTCGTCGGCGTCGCCGTGTCGGGCACCAAGGGCGCAGCGGTCGAAGTCAATTCGGAGACCGATTTCGTCGCGAAGAACGACCAGTTCCAGTCGTTCGTCCGTGACGTCACGCAGATCGCGCTCGCAACGGGTGGCGACATCGAGGCACTCAAGTCGCAGGCGATGCCATCGGGCAAGACCGTCGAGGAAGTCCTGACGAACAACGTCGCGACGATCGGCGAGAACCAGTCGCTGCGCCGCTCGCGCACGCTGGAAGTCAGCAAGGGTGCGGTCGTTCCGTACATCCACAATGCAGCGGCCCCTGGCCTCGGCAAGATCGGCGTGCTCGTCGCGCTCGAGTCGGAGGCTTCGGACGAGGTTCTCCAGGCACTCGGCAAGCAGCTCGCGATGCACATCGCAGCCGCGTTCCCCAAGGCGCTCAACGAAGCCGACCTCGACGAGTCCGAGATCGAGCGCGAGCGCGCGATCGCGACCGAGAAGGCCGCCGAGTCTGGCAAGCCTGCCGACATCATCGCCAAGATGGTCGAGGGCGGCATCGCCAAGTACCGCAAGGAGCATGCTCTGGTCAGCCAGCTGTTCGTGATGGACGGCAAGACCAAGATCTCCGACGTCGTCGCCAAGGCCGGCAAGGATGCGGGCGCCGAGATCAAGCTGGTGGATTATGTCCGCTTCCAGCTCGGCGAGGGCATCGAGAAGGAGCAGTCCGACTTCGCAGCCGAGGTTGCTGCTGCTTCGGGCGTTCCGCAGGCGTAAGCTGACTTCCTCCCTCGCCCCTCCGGGGAGAGGGAAGGGGCCCGTCGCGCTTGCGGTGGGAAGGGTGACGGGAGTGGTGAGGTCTCGAACCTCACGCCCCCTCATCCGGCCCTGCCGGGCCACCTTCTCCCCGAGGGGAGAAGGATCGCGGAGCAGCCTTGGTGCTTCTCCGTCATCCCCGCGTAGGCGGGGATCCATAAACTCCGGCGCCGGTGATCCATCGAGACGCCAGCCAATATGGGTTCCCGCCTCCGCGGGAATGACGAACGTTCTCCGTTGCGCGCTTCTGCGAACGACGATTTTCCGTCCGATCTCCATCGAGTTTCGATGCACGCGCCGCACAGCGCTTCACATCCCGGGCCTCGCCGCCTAAGGTCCGCGCCGCCCCGCCAATCACAATTCGAGATTTATGACGCCTCCGCGCTACAACCGTATCCTGCTGAAACTGTCGGGCGAAGTCCTGATGGGGCCATCGGGTCTTTCGATCGATCCGACCGTCACCGCGCGCGTCGCGCAGGAGATCGCGGACATCAAGGCGAAGGGCTACGAGATCTGCATCGTCGTCGGCGGGGGCAACATCTTCCGCGGCATGGCGGGCGCGGCACGCGGCATGGACCGCGCGACCGGCGATTACATGGGCATGCTCGCGACCGTGATGAATGCGCTGGCCGTGCAGAACGCGCTGGAGCAGATCGGCGTCGATACACGCGTCCAGTCGGCGATCCCGATGGCGTCGGTCTGCGAGCCGTTCATCCGCCGCCGGGCCGAGCGTCACCTCGAAAAGGGCCGCGTCGTGATCTTCGCGGCGGGCGTCGGCAGCCCCTATTTCACCACCGATTCTGGCGCCGCGCTGCGTGCTGCCGAGATGAAGTGCGATGCGCTGTTCAAGGGCACTTCGGTCGACGGCGTCTATAACGCCGACCCGAAGACGCACCCGGACGCCGTGCGCTACGAAACGGTCACGTACAGCCGCGTGCTGTCCGACGACCTCAAGGTCATGGACGCGAGCGCGATCGCGCTGTGCCGCGACAACAATATCCCGATCGTCGTCTTCAACATCCGCGAACCCGGCAATCTCGCCGCGGTGTTGGCGGGTGATGGCGTGTCGACGATCGTCCAGAACGAGCAGGAGCTTTAAGATGGCCGCATACGACAAGACCGACCTCGAACGCCGCATGGCTGGTGCCGTCGAAGCGCTGAAGAGCGATCTCGCAGGGCTCCGCACCGGTCGCGCGTCGACCGCGCTGCTCGATCCGGTGATGGTGACGGTGTACGGGTCGTCGATGCCGCTGAACCAGGTCGCGACCGTGTCGGCGCCTGAGCCGCGCATGCTGTCGGTGCAGGTCTGGGACAAGTCGAACGTCGGCCCGACCGACAAGGCGATCCGCTCGGCCGGCCTCGGGCTCAACCCGATCGTCGACGGCCAGACGCTGCGCTTGCCGATCCCGGATCTGACCGAGGAGCGCCGCAAGGAACTCGCCAAGCTGGCCGGCCAGTATGCCGAAAAGGCCCGCATCGCGGTCCGTAACGTGCGCCGCGACGGGATGGATTCGCTCAAGGTCGATGAGAAGAAGGGCGTGTTCGGCGAGGACGAGCGCAAGCGTCACGAGACCGAAGTGCAGAAGCTGACCGACAGCATCATCGCCGAGCTCGATGCGACCGCGACCGCCAAGGAAAAGGAAATCCTGGGCAAGTGAGATTGCAGGCCTCCTCGGCCGCGCCGCTCGCTGCTGTTCCTGTGGGCGCCGTTCCTGCAGGCGGGGCGGTGCCGCGTCATGTCGCGATCATCATGGACGGCAATGGCCGCTGGGCGAAGAAGCGGTTCCTGCCGCGCTTCGCCGGGCACAAGGCCGGCGTCGAGGCGGTGCGCAAGGTGACGCGCGCGGCGCGGGCGATGGGGATCGAGGCGCTGACGCTGTACGCGTTCTCGTCGGAGAACTGGCGGCGTCCGGCCGAGGAGGTCAGCGACCTGATGGGGCTGCTGCGGCATTTCATCCGCAGCGACCTCGACGAACTCGCCCGCGAGAACGTTCGGCTGCGCGTGATCGGCGACTATCACAGCTTTTCGCCCGATCTGGTGGCGATGGTCGACGATGCGATCGCGCGGACGGCGGGGAACAGCGGTCCGATTTTGGCGATCGCGCTGAATTATGGCGCACATGCCGAATTGGTGACCGCTGCGCGGCGTCTCGCGGAGCGGGCGCGGGATGGTGCGCTGGATCCGGCGAGCATCGATGAGGCGACGATCGAGGCGGAACTCGATACGCACGACCTTCCTCCGCTGGACCTGATGATCCGGACGTCGGGCGAGCAGCGTCTGTCGAACTTCCTGTTGTGGCAGGCGGCGTATGCGGAACTGCTGTTCGTCGACACGCTCTGGCCTGACTTTGATGCGGCCGCGCTCGCCGATGCTGTCGCGGCGTTTGGTCAGCGTCAGCGCCGCTACGGTGGTCTGTGAACCTCACCGACCCTGAAAAGGCGCCCGATCAGGCGTTGCGCACGCCGTCCAATCTCCAACTCCGGATGATCGCCAGCGTCGGCATGATCGCGGTGGCCAGCCTTGCGCTGACGCTCGGCGGGATCGCGTTCTGGGTGCTTGGCGTGGTGGCCGCGCTGTTCATGATGGCGGAATGGTCGATGCTGCAAGGCGCCGACGCCAAGACCAAGCGGATGACGCAGTTCGCGCTGTCGGTGCCGCTCGCACTGATGGCCCCCGCGTCGCTGATCCTCGTCATCCATGATTTCTTCACGCTGGGCCTGCTTGTGGGGGCGGCGTTCTTCGTCGTCATCACGACGCGCAAACCCAAGCTGGCGCTGGGCATCATCTATTGCGGTCTCCCCGTGTTCGCGCTGATGATCATCCGGCGGCAGGACGAGGGAATCCTCTTTACGCTGTGGGCGCTGTCGCTGGTGTGGGCGTGCGATATCGGCGCGTTCTTTACCGGGCGGACCTTGGGCGGGCCGAAGCTGGCGCCGGTGATCAGCCCGAACAAGACATGGTCGGGGCTGATCGGTGGTGTCGTGCTTGCGAGCGCGGTCGCAGCGGTGCTGCACACGCAATACGGCCTGCCGCTGCGGATGACGCTGGCGACGCCGGTGCTCGCCGTGCTCGCGCAGATGGGCGATCTTTACGAGAGCTGGTTAAAGCGCGTGGCGGGGGTGAAGGACAGTGGGAACATCCTGCCGGGGCATGGCGGTGTGATGGATCGGCTCGACGGGCTGGTCCCGGTCGCGCCAATCGCGGCGTTCCTCGTCCTGTTGCCGCATTTCTACGCATGAAGAGCGTCACGATTCTCGGTGCGACCGGCTCGGTCGGCACCTCGACGCTCGACCTTATCGAGCGTGAACCCGACCGCTTCCGCGTCGTCGCGCTGACCGCCAATTGCGATGTGACTAAGCTTGCCGCGGCCGCGATCCGCACCAACGCAGAGTTTGCTGTCGTTGCCGATGAGGGGTGTCTTCCCGAACTTCGTGAGGCGCTGGCCGGAACAGGGATTCGCGCGGGCGGAGGTGCCGAAGCGATCGCCGAGGCGGCGTCATCGGGCGCGGACTGGACGATGGGCGCGATCGTCGGTTGCGCTGGGCTGAAGCCGGTGATGGCGGCGATCGAGCAGGGCGGGACCGTGGTGATTGCCAACAAGGAGCCGCTGGTCTCCGCCGGCGACGTCATCCTCGCTGCGGCCAAGCGGACCGGCGCGACGTTGCTTCCTGCCGATTCCGAGCACAACGCGATCTACCAGTGCTTCGACGCGAGTCGGCCCGAACGTGTCCGGCGGATCATCCTGACGTGCAGTGGCGGACCGTTCCGCGACTGGACGACCGAGCAGATGCGCGGCGTCACGCTCGAACAGGCGGTGAAGCATCCCAACTGGTCGATGGGCGCGAAAATCTCGGTCGATTCGGCGACCTGCATGAACAAGGGCCTCGAACTGATCGAGGCGGCGCGGCTGTTCCCGATCGCGCACGGCCGGATCGAGATCGTCATCCATCCGCAATCGGTGATCCACAGCCTGGTCGATCATGTCGACGGGTCGGTGCTCGCGCAGTTGGGGCCCCCCGACATGCGCACGCCGATCGCGCACACGCTCGCCTGGCCGGATCGGATGGCAACGCCGATGGCCCCGCTCGACCTCGTCGCGATCGGCCGACTCGACTTCGAGGCACCCGATCCGGTCCGCTTCCCCGCGTTGCGGCTGGCTCGCGAGGCGCTCGACGCAGGCGGCGCTCGGCCGGCAATTCTCAACGCCGCCAACGAGGTAGCGGTCGAGGCATTCCTGCAACGGCGCATCGGCTTCCTCGAAATTGCCGCAATCGTCGAACATACGTTGTCGTGTTATGACCCGGCCGCGCCGGACAGCGTCGATGCCGTGCTGGCGATCGATGCCGAGGCGCGGATCTTGGCGGGCGAGCGTGTGAAGGATTACGCGGTTTGATCGAAACACCCGGTGTCCTGCTGACCATATTGTCGTTCGCCGCGGTGATCGGCCCCCTCGTGTTCGTGCACGAGATGGGACATTATCTCGCTGGGCGCATTTTCGGGATCAAGGCGGATGCCTTCGCGATCGGCTTCGGCCACGAGATTGCGGGCTTTACCGACAAGCGCGGCACGCGGTGGAAGTTCGGTTGGCTGCCACTCGGCGGTTACGTGAAGTTCGCAGGCGATATGAATCCGGCCAGTCAGCCCTCGGCCGAGTGGCTGTCACTGCCTGCTGACGAGCGTCAGCGTACGTTCCAATCGAAGCCGGTGTGGCAGCGCGCGATCGTCGTCGCAGCCGGCCCGGTCGTGAACTTCGTCGTCGCGGTCCTGATCCTCGCCGGCTTCGCGTTTGCCTATGGTGACATCCGCATGCCGCCGATCGTCGGCGGCACGGTTCCCGGCAGCGCCGCTGCGGCGGCCGGGCTGCAGGTCGGCGACCGGATCACCGCGATCGGGGGACGCTCGGTCGAGACGTTCGACGATCTTGCCCGCTACGCCCGCATCCGCGCCGGCGAGAGCACGCGGATCGACGCGCAGCGTGGCGGCCAGACGGTCTCACGCGATATCGTCATCGGTACCGAACTCCAGCGCGACCGCTTCGGTAACGAATATCGAATCGGTCGCCTAGGCATCGCCGGCAGCAAGCCGGTCATCGTCCCCGTCAGCCTGATCGAAGCGCCGGTGATCGCGGTGAAGCGCACCGGCGAGATCGTGTCGATGATGGTCGAGACGCTGGGGCAGGTCATCACCGGGCGTCGTTCGGTCAAGGAGCTCGGCGGGCCGCTCAGCATCGCGAAGGTGTCGGGGGAGCAGATGTCGCTCGGCCTCGACGCCTATGTCTTCCTGATTGCGCTGGTGTCGATCAATCTGGGGTTCATCAATCTGCTGCCAGTGCCGATGCTCGATGGAGGCCATTTGTTCTTCTATGCGATCGAAGCGGTGCGCAGGCGCCCGGTCGAACCGCAGGTTCAGGAATGGGCGTTTCGTGGCGGTCTTGCGGCAATCCTCGCGCTGATGTTGCTCGTGACCTTCAACGATCTCGGCAATTTCGGGCTCTGGAAGAACTTGGCCGGCTTGATCGGCTGACGACGATAGGGCAGGGCGGGCGCGCCTTGTATGTGCACGTTTTTAAGGTGGGTTTGGTGACAGCGATCAACGGTTACGATTTCGCGCGTAAGGGCGCCCTGCTGCTTGCAGGAACGATCCTGTCGGGCGTTCCCGCCTTTGCGCAGACGGCACCCGCCGCCTCGCCTTCTACCGCGCCCGCCGGAACGGCGACGCGGAACGGTGCAACGCGAGTCGCTCCGCCGGTAGTAACGCCCGTCGGCACGCCGGTATCCGTGCGGACGATAAAGACTTTGCGCGTCGAGGGATCGCAGCGCATCGAGGGTGAGACGGTGCTCAGCTATACCAAGCTGCGCGTCGGCATCCCCTATACCGCCGAGACGCTCGATCAGGCGCTGAAGGATCTCCAGGCCAGCGATCTGTTCGCGGATTACTCGATCGCAGGTGTCGAAGACGGCAATATCGTCCTCCGCGTGCGCGAGAACCCGATCATCAACCGCGTGATCATCGAGGGCAACAAGGCTCTCAAGAGCGACAAGATCACCAAGGAGATCAAGCTCGCGCCGCGCCAGATCTTCACGCGCACCGCAGTCCGCCAGGATATCGCGCGGATCATCGAGCTGTATCGTCGCCAGGGCCGCTTCGCCGCGGTGATCGATCCGAAGATGGTCAACCTCGACCAGAACCGCGTCGACGTCGTGTTCGAGATCAGCGAAGGGCCGAAGTCGAAGGTCCGCCAGATCAACATCCTCGGCAACGAGGTGTTCTCCGACGATCAGATCCGCGGCCAGATGGCGACCAAGCAGTCGCGTCTGTTCCGCTTGTTGTCGTCGGCAACCAGCTACGACCAGGATCGTCTGTCCTACGATCAGCAGAAGTTGCGCCAGTTCTATCTGACGCAGGGCTATGCCGATTTCCGTGTGACCTCGGCCGTGGCCGAGCTGACGCCGGACAAGAAGGACTTCATCATCACGTACGTGGTGGAGGAGGGCAAGCGCTACAAGTTCGGCGACGTCACCGTCGACAGCCAGATCCGCGACTTCGACAACACCAAGCTCGCGGCCTCGCTGCCGCTGAAGAAGGGCGACTGGTACAACGCCAAGCTGGTCGAGGATTCGGTCGACAACCTCAGCCAGACCGCGGGTCTGTTCGGTTACGCGTTCACCGAGGTGAACCCGGAGTTCCAGAAGGACGCCGACACGCTGACGATGGGGATTAATTTCAACATCGCCGAAGCCAAGCGCACCTATGTCGAGCGGATCGAGATCAACGGCAACACGCAGACGCAGGACAAGGTCGTGCGTCGCGAGATCCGTCTGGCGGAGGGCGACGCGTTCAACAGCTTCCAGGTGAAGCGCTCGCAGGATCGCATCAACTCGCTGGGGTATTTCCAGGACAAGATGGAGATCAAGCAGCTGCCGGGTTCGGCGCCTGACCGCGTTATCCTGGAGACCAACCTCGAGGAAAAGTCGACCGGCGAGCTTCAGCTGTCGGCTGGCTATTCGAGCCTCGAGCGCTTCATCATCCAGGCGAACATCACGCAGCGCAACTTCCGCGGCAAGGGCCAGGAACTGCGCGCCGGCGTGAACTATTCGAGCTATTCGAAGTCGATCGAGCTTGGCTTCACCGAGCCATATTTGTTCGACAAGAACATCGCGGTCGGTGGCGATGTCTTCCGCCGCGACTACAACTCGTTCAACTATATCGGCAACGATCGCCAGACGACCTATTCGCAGGTGTCGACCGGCTTCCAGCTTCGTGCCGGCGTGCCGCTGACCGAATTCTGGTCGCTGTCAGCGCGCTATGGTCTGTCGTACGATGAGGTCGGGCTGAACGAGTCGACGTACTTTACCAACGGCAAGTGCGATATCCAGCTGGCTGGGCGTTACCTCTGCGAAGCGATCGGTAACCGTTGGACATCGTCGGTTGGCTATTCTTTGATCCATGACACGCTGAATAGCCGCCTGCGTCCGACCGCCGGGTCGCGGTTCTCGTTCAGCCAGGATTTTGCTGGCCTCGGCGGCGATGTGAAATATATTCGCACGCGGGCGGAAGGCGCCAAATACTACAACATCGGCAGCGGCTTCATCCTGTCGGCGATCGGCGAAGGCGGCTACATCAAGTCGCTCGAAGGTAGCCGTGGCGAGGGTATCGACAAGGTCCGCATCACCGACCGGTTCTACCTCGGCGAGCCGCAGTTCCGCGGCTTCGATATCCGCGGCGTCGGCCCGCGTGTGTTGCGAACCCCGTATATGACGGACGCTTCGGGCAAGCAGGTGCTGGTCACCGATCGTAACCAGGTCATCGACGATGCGCTGGGTGGCAATGCCTATTATCTCGGCCGCATCGAACTCGAGATTCCGCTTGGGTCCGGCGCTCGCGAACTCGGGCTGCGTCCTTCGATCTACGTCCAGGCGGGTTCGTTGTTCAACATCACCCGGCCTGCGCTGACGGTCGAGAACGACGCGTATCCGACGACCACCGACGCGGCGGGCAACGTGACGCGCCTGCCGTTGCAGACGGCGATCACGAACTCCGCAGGGCAAGCCCTTTATGTCGTGCCGTCGACCGACACCACAAACGGTGGTCTGGGCACGACATGCGCCGTCGGCTACTCGGCGACGGCGGGTGGACCCTGTGCAGGAACGACGGTCAACACTGCGCAGACGCGCAGCTACGGACCGTATTTCGAGCAGTTCCTTGGCAACTCCGCCAAGCCACGTCTGTCGATCGGCATCGGCGTGAACTGGAACTCGCCGTTCGGCCCGCTCCGTATCGATCTCGCCAAGGCCTTGCTCTCGCAGCCGGGCGACGACCCCAAACTCATTACTTTCAACGTAGGGACACAGTTCTGATGACGACGTTCAAGACGCTTCTCCTCGCCGCAGCGCTCGTTGCGCCTGCCGCCATGACCGCGACCGCTGCCGATGCACAGGTTTCGGGCATTGCCGTTGCCGACGCGCAGGGTGCGATCGCCAACTCGAAGGCCTGGAACGCCGCGCGCGCCCAGATCGAGACGACCTACAAGGCCCAGCTCGACCAGGCCGAAACCCGCCGCCAGGCCGTTGCCCGCGAGCTCCAGCCGCTGGTCACCGCGTTCCAGACCGCACAGCGCGCACCCGGCGCGTCCGAGGCGACTCTGCGTCCGCAGGCTCAGGCGATCCAGACGCGTGAGAACGCGGCGAACCAGGAACTCGCTCGCCTGACGCAGCCCGCCCAGCGCGCGCAGCAATATGCGATCGAGCAGATCCAGGCGAAGCTCAGCGATGCCGTCACGGCCGCGGTTCGTGCCAAAAACGTCAGCCTGTTGCTGCGTCCCGAGGCTGCGCTGTTTGCACAGCCTACCGCCGACATCACCGCGGCGATCACGACCGAGCTCGATCGTCTCGTGCCGAGCGTCAGCACGGCAGTGCCGGCAAACTGGCAGCCGAACCAGCAGGGTGGTCAGCAGCAGCAGGGCGCCGCGCCGGCTCCAGCAGGTCGTACGCCTGCCGCTACCCGCACCCCGCAGGGTCGTTAAGTCATACCGATGACCGAGACTGTGAACGACACGGCCAAGACGAGCTTGGGTCCGCTCGATATCGGGCGCGTCATGGCCGCGTTGCCGCATCGCTATCCGTTGCTGCTGGTCGATCGTGTCGAGGATCTGATCCTCGACACGTCGATCACCGCGATCAAGGCGGTGTCGATGAACGAGCAGTTCTTCCAGGGGCATTTCCCCGGGCGCCCGATCATGCCGGGCGTGCTGATCGTCGAGGCGATGGCGCAGGCGGCGGGGATCCTCGCGGTCGAGTCGCTGGGTCTCGCAGGGTCGGGCAAGCTCGTCTATTTCATGGCGATCGACGGTGCGAAGTTCCGCAAGCCGGTCGAGCCAGGCGTTTTGCTGAAACTCGAAGTGACCTTCGTCCAGAAGCGCAGCTCGGTGTGCAAGTTCTCGGGCCGCGCGCTGGTCGACGGGCAGTTGGTCGCCGAAGCGAACTTCACGGCGATGATCGCCGACCCGCCGAAAGCCTGATGTGAGGCTCTAGCCTCGCGTTGTTGTAAATTCGGGCGCGTCCGTGTACGGGCGCGCCTTCCTTTTCAGGCTGGTCGGAACCAGCCACATACGGAGAAGTCCCATGAAGGCCGATACGCACCCCGATTATCACATGATCACCGTCCAGATGACCGATGGCAGCAAGTACCAGACTCGCACCACCTGGGGTAAGGAAGGCGACGTGATGACGCTCGAGATCGATCCGCTCGCGCATCCGGCATGGACCGGCGGCCGCGGCACGATGCTCGATACCGGCGGCCAGGTCGCGCGCTTCAACAAGCGTTTCGGTGGCGGTCTCACGCTCCGCAAGTAAGCTTAAGTCCCGGAATGGATTGATACTAATCCATTCCGGGGTCTTTTATTAAGACGGCGTTAGGGATCGACGGCTAAATTTGGGCTCGCAAGGACGAGGACCCCATGTTCGCCGCCGACTTCGAACCCGCAGAGCGTAAGTCCCGGCGCAGCGCACCGCGCGCTCCGATTTCGCTCGATGTCCGGCTCGGCAAGACCGGCCGCACGCTTTGCAGAGTGGTCGACATCTCGATCCACGGTGCACGACTCCAAACCTATTCGGCGCTCAAGCGCGGCACCAGCATCTGGCTCAACCTTCCACAAGTCGGGCAGGTCGTCGCCGAAGTGATGTGGGCCGATGACTACACGGCGGGTTGCAAGTTCCACACTCCCCTTCCGGCGACCGTATTCGAAGCGCTGGTCGCTACGGCGTCCTCACGCTGACGCGTTGCTGAGTGGACGTGCCGCCGTCCGCCGCATTTCTCCTCAGGTGAGCTTCAGGCCTGATCGAACGTGAGCGCTCGATCGGTCTGCCTCGTCTGGGGAGGGGGTTCTGCCTCGACACGCAGCTGGTCTGCATCGGCAAGGACAGCCTTCGCTCAGAACGCGATCGTGACAAACCATCGCCCCTGCACGAGGTACGAGAGGGCGTCACAGGAAGCCTCGCCTCTGATTTTCCAGAAACTGACCTCAAACTGTAAAAAAGCGTTTGACGGGTCGGGGAGGTGGCCCTAGAG
>NZ_JAPZPQ010000008.1:0-140564 GCF_040407505.1 Sphingomonas faeni
GTGTGGTGGGGCTGTTTTGTTGTTTGTGCGCGGGTGGTGGTGTGCGTGTTGTCCTGGGGGGGGGGGCCCCCCCCGGGGGGGGGGGCGCCCCCCCCCCCCCCCCCGCGGGGGGGGGGGGGGGGGGGGGCCCCCCCCCCCGCCAAGCAGGACACCGCCTGGAACAACCCCTCACCCCAGCCCTCTCCCCGGAGGGGAGAGGGAGCAGCGCGCACCTAGTCCTCGACGATCTGGCTGTTCGTCCGCGTGTCCTTCATGCGCAGATACACGACCAGCGACACCGCGATCATCGCCGTCACGTACCAGTAGAAGCCGCGTTCGAAGCCGGCGCCCTTGAACTTCAGCGCGACGAACTCGGCGGTCCCGCCGAACAGCGTGTTGGCCAGCGCATAGGGCAAGGCGACGCCCAGCGCGCGGATGTGTGCCGGGAACAGTTCCGCCTTCACGACCGCGTTGATCGACGTGTAGCCCGTCACGATCACCAGCGCCGCCATCACTAGCAACCCGGCGTAGATCGGGTTGGTCGCGGTCTCCAGCGCAGCGAAGATCGGATAGGTGAACAGCACGCCGGCAATGCCGAACCCGACCATCAGCGGCTTGCGCCCGATCTTGTCCGAAAGCCCGCCCGCGATCGGCTGCAACAGCATGAACACGAACAGCGTCGCGGCGTTGATCTGGCTTGCCACCTCGCGGCTGAACCCGCTGGTGTTGACCAGAAACTTCTGCATGTAGATCGAGTAGGCGTAGAAGGCGAGCGTACCGCCTGCGGTCAGCAGCATCACCGTGATCGTCTCGCGCGGATGCTTGGTGATCAGCTGGATGAAGCCCGACTTGGGCTTGCCGTCGCCCGCATCGGCCTTGGCATTCTCGAAGCTCTGCGTCTCGGCGAGGCCACGACGGATGTAGAACACGACCACGGCAAGCACCGCGCCGATCGCGAACGGAATGCGCCAGCCCCAGGAATCGAGCGCCGCCTCGCTCATCGTCGATTGCAGGATCAGCAGCACGCAGATCGCCAGCAACTGGCCCGAGATCAGCGTGACGTACTGGAACGACGAGAAGAAGCCGCGGCGGTTCTTGCCCGCCATCTCGGTGAGATACGTCGCCGACGCGCCGTATTCACCGCCGACCGACAGTCCCTGCATGAGCCGCGCGATCACCAGCATCGTCGGTGCGAAGACGCCGATCGTCTCATATCCCGGCGTGCAGGCGATGATGAGCGAGCCGGCACACATCAGCGTGACCGACACCGTCAGCCCCGCCTTGCGTCCGTGCCGATCGGCGTAGATCCCCATGATCCACGCGCCGATCGGCCGCATCAGGAAGCCGACCGCGAAGACCGCCGCCGTGCTGAGCAACTGCGCGGTGCGATCGGTGGACGGGAAGAAATGCGGTGCGAAATACAGCGTGAAGGCGGAATAGACGTACCAGTCGAACCATTCGACCAGGTTGCCGGTCGATCCACCGATGATCGCCTTGAGGCGCGTTTTCTGATCGGGTGCCATTACTTCGTCCCCTGCGGAGCTTGTGTCGGAAAGCCTCGCTTCTTGAGCAGCGCGTTCACGTCGGGATCACGCCCGCGGAACGCACGATACGCCTCGGCGCGATCGGTCTCGTTACCCGTCGACAACAGGATCTTGGCGAATCTGTTCGCGGTCGGCTTGTCCCACGGACTGCCCGCCTCCTCGAACGCCGCGAAAGTGTCGGCGTCCATCGTCTCGGACCAGAGGTAGCTGTAATAGCCCGCCGAATAGCTGTCCGACGCGAACAGGTGCTGGAACTGCGGCACGCGGTGACGCATCACCAGCTGCTTCGGCATGCCGATCTCGGCGAGCGTCGCGGCCTCGAACTTATCGGGGTCGATTACGCCGTCGGGCACGGTATGGATCTTCATGTCGACGATCGCCGACGACAGGTATTCCGCGGTCTTGAAGCCCTCGTTGAACTTGCTCGACTGCTCGATCTTGTCGAGCAACGCCTGCGGCATCGCCGCCTTGGTCTGGTAATGCCGCGCATATTTGTCGAGCACGTCGCGGGTCAGCAGCCAATGCTCGTTCACCTGGCTCGGATATTCCACGAAGTCGCGCGGCGTGCCGGCGAGCCCCGGATAATAGACGTTCTGGAGCATCGCGTGGATCGCATGGCCGAACTCGTGGAACAGCGTCTGCGCATCGTCGAGGCTGATCAGGATCGGCTCGCCAGGCGCGCCCTTGGCGAAATTGTTGTTGTTCGACGACAGCACGAGCTGCGCCGGTGCGAGGCCTCTTTGACCACGATACGTGTTCGCCCACGCACCCGATCGCTTGCCGGTCCGCGCGAAATCGTCGCGATAGAACAGCCCGACGTCCTTGCCGGTCTTGTCGGTCACGCTCCACACGCGCATGTTCGGCTCGAACACGGGCACGGTGCCGGTGATCTCCTTGAAATTCAGCCCGTACAGCCGGTTCGCCGCATACAGCGAACCCTGGATGATGTTGCCGAGCTCGAAATATGGCTTAAGCTGCGCCTGATCGAGGTCGTACCGGGCTTTCCGCACCTTCTCCTGGTAGAAGCGGTAATCCCACGGCTCGATCGTCAGCGAATTGCCGGCGACCTTCTGCATGTCCGCGACCTCCTCGGCCACGCGCGCCTTGGCGGCAGGCCAGACGCGCATCATCAGGTCCATCGCCGCGGCGGGGGTCTTGGCCATCGTGTCCTGCATGCGCCAGTCGGCATGCGTCTTGAACCCGAGCAGGTGTGCGCGGTCGGCACGCAGTTTCACGATCTGCGCGATCGTCGCGTTCGTGTCGTTCGCATCGCCATTGTCGCCGCGGTTGACGAACGCGCGCCAGACCTTCTCGCGAAGCGCCCGATCGGTGGCGTAGGTCAGCACGGGATCGACTGCCGACCGCGTATTGACGATCGCGAAGCCCGGCAGCTTCCGCTCGGTCGCAGCGGCCTTGGCCACCGCCTTCACGCTATCGGGCAAGCCGGCGAGCTGTGCCTCGTCGGTGACCGAGATCGCCTTGCTCTCATCCGCGAGCAGCTTTTCGCCAAACGTCGAGAACGCGGTCGCGAGCTGCTGGTTATACTGCGAAAGCTGCGTCTTCTGCGCGTCGGTCAGCTTGGCGCCCTGGCGTACATAGCTGTCGTAGATCCGCGTCACGAGCCGGATCTGCTGCGCGTTCAACCCACTCGAATTGCGGCCTGCGTAGATCGCCTGGATGCGCGCGAACAGCGGCTTGTCGAACGTGATCGCGTCCGATGCCGCGGAGAATTTGGGCGACCATTCGCGGTCGAGCTTCTGATAGGCCGGGGTGTTCATGTTGCCGGTCATCACGCCGAACAGCGTCATCACCTGGCCGTAGCGCTTGCCGGCCAGCTGCATCGGCACGATCGTGTTGGCGAAGGTCGGCTTGGCCGGATTGTCGGCGATCTTGCGGTATTCGGCGGTCCGTTCGGCGAGCGTCGTCTCGAACGCCTGCGGGAACAGCTCGGGGCGAACCTTGTCCCACGGCGGCACTCCGCCCAGCGGACCGGTCCAGTCGGCCAGCAAGGGGTTCGCGGCGGGTGTCGTGGACGTCGCACCAGTCTGCGCGACGATCGACGTAGACGCCATCAACGCAACGGCGCTGGCGGCGAGGTATAGAAACTGCACATGGATCTCCCGGTCAATGTACCGGGTAGCATAGTGATAAAGTTACGTAGCGGAAGGCGTACGCATTGATCAGCGCGTAGCGCCGGTCGTACGCGCCGTAAGATCAGTCGCCGGATCGATCGTCGCGAGGCTGGCTCGCAGCGACTTCCGCGGCTGCAATAAGCCTACGCCCCGTCTCAGCGGCGGCCTCCGGCGTGAAGGTGATCGCCAAGCCATCGAGGCCGTCCAGCGTCACCAGCCCATTCTCGGCGGCGGCGAAGCCTGCAATAGTTTCCGGCGTCATCATGGTCTCACTCCCCTGACCGTTGATCCTGCCAGGGGTCACGCGCCGGGTACCCGTCACTCGCCCCTGGAACCGTACAGATATTGTGGTTCGAATTCAGCAACGGCTGCAAGTGCTTTACGATCCAGGATATTTACTTCGCCGGCCTTGAACGTCAGCAGATTTTTCTCGCGCAGTGCTCTCAGCACGCGGTTGACGTGCACTCCGGTCAGCCCGCTCGCCTCGGCCAGATCGGGCTGAGTCATCGGCAGCATATAGCGTCCCTCCGCCGCCATCCCGACCATCTCCAGTCGCGCGTTCAGTTCGCAGAACAGATGCGCGACACGGCCTTCCGCGCCGAGCCGCCCCAGCCGAAAGATCCACTCGCGGTGCATCGCCGCATCGAGCAGCGTGCTGAACCACAGCTTCTGCGTCAGGTGCGGATAGCGCTCGGTGATCGACTGCAACGTACGATGTTCGAAGCACGCGATCTTCACCGGCCCGAGCGTGGCGATGTCGTGATCGAGCCGCTTCATCGGAAAAGCATGGAGATCGACGAAATCGCCCGGCACGTGCACTGCGACGAGCTGACGCTGGCCTTCGCGGTCGTCCATGTAGCGGCAGACGAACCCCTCGACCAACAGTGTGCTCGTCTCGATCAGGTCGCCGGCACGCACGATCTGCTTGCGCGCAGCGACATGCCGGACGGACTCGATGCCATCCTCCAGCACCTGCTTTTCTTCGCTGCTCAGCTCATGGCGGCCACGCCCCATGAGGAATTTTTCCGAGATCATCGACGCCCCTTCATCATCCGGCCTCGTACCGCCCTGCGCGGTAGAAGAACAGATCGGGATTCGTATTGATCAATATCAAAGGTTATGCCGGATGCGAAACATTGCCGCGGTTCGCGGGTTCCTCCCCGACCATGTATCAGCCAATCTTTCAGAACGACCACCCGCTCGCGCGCAAGTTCATCGAGACTGTGCAGGCGCCGCAATTCCCCTGCGTCGGTGCAAAATCGGCGCTTGCCAAGGGACAGATGGACATTCTCGTCGCCCGTGACGTGCGATCCGCTTGGGATGACATGAGAATTTCTCCGGCGCTCGGCGAGACCGTCCGCAAATACCGCGAGGATCGTGCGATCTTCCGGACACTCATCATATTGTTCGAAGCGCCTGCTTTGCTGTCGGAAGAAGAGTTCGAGGCACATCTTTGGGCCCGCGCTCAGTCACTCAGCGATAAGGACGAGTGGCTCGGCTACCGCCCCGATCCATCGGTGAGCAGCGATCCCGACGATCCGCATTTTTCGCTGAGCTTTGCAGGGGAAGCCTTCTTCGTCGTTGGCCTCCATCCCAATGCGAGCCGTCCTGCGCGCAAGTTCGAATCGCCGGCGATGGTGTTCAACCTGCACGACCAGTTCGAAGTGCTGCGCGACCAGCAGCGCTACGACAAGTTGCGCTCGTCGATCCTCGCGCGCGACCTCGAATATGCCGGTTCGATGAACCCGATGCTGGCGCGCCACGGCGAATCGAGCGAAGCGCGACAATATAGCGGGCGCGTCGTCGACGAATCCTGGAAATGCCCTTTCAAGCGAGGCGAAGCACGTGGCTGACATCAAGACGATCCCGCCGCGTTCGGGGGCCGGTTTCACGCTCGACAAGGGCCAGACGCTCACCGTGATCGATCCTGAGGGTCGTCAGGTATCGGACTTGCTCGCCTATAACCGCGCAGACGTACGAGAGGCGATCTCGTCGGGACGGACGCTGGATTATGCGAGCCGGTTGTACCTGACGACCGGCGATCTGCTCTATTCGAATCGCAGCAACGTGATGCTGGAGATCGTTGCCGACGATGTCGGACGGCATGATTTTCTTCTGACGCCGTGTTCGAAAGAAACCTTCGCGATCATCTATGGCGATACCGATCCGCATCGCGGCTGCTTCGGCAACCTCGCCGAGGCGCTCGCGCCGTGGGACATCGAGCCGGACCAGATTCCGGTGGCGTTCAACTGCTTCATGAACGTGCCGATCAATGGCGAGACGGGCACGTTCACGGTCGAACCGCCGCTGAGCAAGGCTGGCGACACGATTGTCTTCCGGGCTGCGATGGACCTCGTCATCGGCATGACCGCGTGTTCGGCGCTGCAATCCAACGGCGGCAGCTTCAAGCCGATCCAGTACCGGATCGACTGAGCGCTCAACGGCGCTGATAGAAGATGTGCGACTCGACGGTCGCCACCTTGACGAGCGAACTGCGCCAGTACGGTACCAGCCAGTCGGTGTGGTAATGGGTTGCGCGGCCGACCGGCCTAAAGACATAGCCGTTCATCGCCCGCCGTGCCGCATGTCGCGCCTCCTCCCAGCCCTCGTGTTCGGGGCGTCGTGTCTGCGAGCCGTCGCAGGTGAAGGAGAACTGGCACCCCGTCTTGCGGTTCGCACCTTGATAGACGACCCCGCAGACCGTCTTGGGGAAGCCCCGCGCGTCGACCCGGTTGAGCACGACCTGGATGACCGCGCGCTGTCCATCACGGTCGGCGCCAGCCTCATAGAGCGCGACGGTGGCAAGGCATTCGGTCGCCTGGAGGCGCGCCGCAGAACCGCCGCGAAACCGGAACGGCTCCGCGCGCTTGCGTTTGTCGGCAACGATCGGGACCAGCGCGTTGGAAGCACGCGCCTGCGCCATCGTCAGCCGGGGCTTGCGGTGATCCGTGGTGGTTTCGGTCGGCCAGGGCAGATCGGTCAGCGACCCGAAAATCGCCGCGAACGCGACGACTGCGCCGAGCAGGAGAAGCCAATGCTCGGACGATGGCCTCAGCCCCGATCTATTGCGCCGCCGCGATGAGACATATCGGGCCGGTCGCTTCGCCATCCCGCGTCCTTACCGGCGAAATTTTCGCAAGGAAACGATCACTGTGCCACTCGTCCCGAAGGCGAGGGGTGATCGTCGGAAAGAGATGGTGCCCCTGGCCGGAATCGAACCAGCATGCCTTGCGGCAACCGATTTTGAGTCGGTCGCGTCTACCAATTTCGCCACAGGGGCAGCGGCGGGTTGGCTAGACGAAGCTTTCGTCCGCCGCAAGCCGTCTTGACGCGGAATTGTGGCCGTTCAGTTTCTCGGCGGCTGGCGACGGTAGCTGAGCGCTTCGGCGATGTGGATACGACCGACGGTATCGCTGCCCGCGAGATCGGCGATGGTGCGGGCGACGCGGAGGATGCGCGTGTAGCCGCGAGCGGTCAGGCGCATCGCTTCGGCGGCTTGGGCGAGGAGCTTGCGGCCGGGTTCGTCGGGCGTGGCGACGGCGTCGAGCAGTGCACCATCCGCCTCCGCGTTCGTGCGAACCGGGTGGTCGCGGTAGCGCTCGGTCTGGATCGCGCGGGCCGCGGCAACGCGCGCGCAAACCTCCGCCGATCCTTCGGTCGGCGACGGGAGGATCAGGTCGGCGGCGCTGACCGCCTGGACGTCGATGTGCAGGTCGATTCGGTCGAGTAGCGGACCCGACACCTTCGCTTGATAATCCGCGGCGCATTTCGGGGCTCTCGCGCAGGCCAGACTCGCGTCGCCGAGGTGGCCGCACCGGCACGGGTTCATCGCGGCGATCAACTGTACGCGCGCAGGAAAGGTAACGTGCGCATTGGCCCGCGCGACGCTGACCGTACCCGTCTCCAGCGGTTGGCGCAGCGAATCGAGGACGGCGCGCTGGAACTCCGGGAGTTCGTCGAGGAAAAGTACACCGAGATGCGCGAGGCTGACCTCCCCCGGCTTTACCTTCAGCCCGCCTGTGGAAAGCTTCCCTTTCGTTGCACCAAGCGACAGTCACGGCTGATCAATGACGCACATTCCGCTGCACTATACCGCACGTTTCGTTGCACTGCGTCAGCCTTGCGCTCCGGCGGCTTACGTTAGATGTTCCGCAACATGCCAATCCATGCCGCCGATTCCGAAGATCTAGGTGCTATCTTAGCCTCAAACTCTGGGGTGGACGGCGCAGAGTTAACCGACACCGAGATCGCAACTGCGGTGATTCGCAGGGGCATCATCGAGCCGCTTGTAGCACGTGACCGATGCTCGGTCGCGGACGTCAGCGACGCGGCTAAGCAGATCGGTTGCTCTACAAGGACTGTCTGGACCATCATAAAGCGGTATCGCAGCACCCGACGGCTTCGCGACCTTTTGCCTCCAAAGAGACGAGGCACCCGCGGACGAAGTTTTCTCGATCCGAAGGTCGAAGCGATCATCGTTCGGGTGTTTGAGACACATCATCTCAGCCGTATGCGGCCGACCATTGTTCAAACTGTGCGCGAAATTCGACGTATTTGTACGTTGGAAGGTTTAAAGCTTCCAAGCACCGACTCAATTCGCCGACGGCTTGCCCGCATTCCAGAAATTGAAATAGTCGCAGCACGAGAGGGCAGAAAGAAGGCTGGCGAGCGGTTCCGTCCGGTGTCGGGCGCAACACCTGTCACAAACGCTCCGCTTCAACGGGTTCAAATTGATCACACGAAGGTTGATCTCATTGTCGTCGACGAAAAGAACAGACTCCCTCTTCAAAGACCGTTCATCACGATCGCCCTCGACGAGTTTTCTAGATCCGTCCTAGGATTCCACCTATCGCTTGAAGCCCCTTCGGCAACGTCCGTCGGATTGTGTCTAGTCCATTCCATCCTACCCAAGGACGATTGGTCAGGTAAGATTGGTTTGCAGTTTCCATGGCCAATGTACGGTAGGCCAGACGAAATTTATGTCGATAACGGTTCCGACTTTCACTCAGAAGCTGTTCAGCGCGGATGCGACGCCTGGGGCATGCAAATCAATTTCAGGCCTGGAGGCATGCCACACTTTGGGGGTATTATTGAGAGAATGATGAGGACAGCGATGTCGTCAGTTAAGACATTGCCTGGGGCAACCGGTTCATCGATCATCGAGCGAGGAGACAGGGATCCAGATCGAGATGCAGCGATGACGCTCCCCGAGCTGGAGTTAATGTTCGCTACCTTTTTTGCGGGCCAATATCATTGCACGCCTCACAAGCACCATGGCCTGACTCCGAATACCAAGTGGATGCAGGGTATATTCGGTGACAAGAGTGAGCGCGGACGGGGTGTCCCGACAGAAATTCAGGACCCCCAACGATTACTCATCGATTTTTTGCCAATGGAACGCCGAAGGCTTACGCAAAGAGGTATTCGGTGGGGCGGCGTCCATTATATGGACGATATTTTGCGCCGCTACCTAATGGATGGAAAACACCGGGATTTTTTGGTCAGGCGTGACCCGCGCGACGTTTCAGCGATCTGGTTGTTAGCCCCAGACGAGAACCGTTATTACCGCATCGGAACGAAAGAAATCTCGCGGCCTTCATTGTCATTGTGGGAACTTGAGGCCGGCCGCAGAGCAATACGGGCGGAGGGACGAGCGGACTATGACGAAACGGCATTGTTCGCAGCAGTAGAAGCCCAGCGCCAGATCGCGAACACAGCGGCAGGCAATAAATCACAAGCGCGACGTTCTCGACTTGCCGTAGAACGGAGAGCGCGGAACGATGCGGGCAACTCGAACGCTCCCAGTGACACGATGCTCCCCCAGTCGCCTCTTCCACAGGCTCCTTGGAGATATACGGAAGCTGCAGCGCCAGACGAAGATGACGTTTTCGAGATACTCGAGTGAACGCTCCTCTGCGCCGCCTCACACCAAAAATTCACGCTATAATTGGGGCATCTCCGGAAGTCAGGCTGGAAGCGCTGAAGGCTCAACCCTTCGTCGCCTATGGCACCGCCAAACGCATTTCAGATCGGTTAGAAGAATTATTAATAAGCAAAAGGTCGCACCGTCCCGCGAGTATTCTTATCTCGGGACCCACTAACAACGGCAAGACAATGCTCGTTAATCGTTTTATCGGGCTACATCCCCCCGACGACGACCCCTCTGCCGAGGCCATCACCGCAAAAGTATTATATGTTCAAATGCCGCCGACACCTGATCCTCGACAGTTCTACACCTCTATCCTAGATCGTCTAAACGCACCAGTCCGTAGAACGGCTATTTTGAGCCAACTACAGAGCCAAGCACTACGTTTAGTTGAAGCGGTGGGTTTAAAGGTCCTAGTTATTGATGAATTACATAATATCCATTCCGGTCGAGTTGAACAGCAACGCGCATTCTTAAATGTACTTCGTTACGTCTCGAATGAAAAGCAAATACACCTCGTTGGCTGCGGCCTCATAACTGCGGTTCGCGCACTGCAATCAGACGAGCAGCTTGCAAACCGTTTTGAGCATTGGCCGCTTCCTAAATGGACCTCAGAGAACGGAACTCGAGCTCTACTGAACACTTTAGAGTCGACTTTACCGCTACAACACGCGTCTGAACTGTCACAACCCGATATTATGAGCCGGGTGCTTGCCTTGTCTGGAGGAACGATAGGGGAGATTGTCCGCCTGGTTAATGCAGCGGCTGCAGAAGCGATACAGAACGGAGCCGAGCGGATCGATGCCTCCGTTATCGACGGATTGCGCTGGATTCCGCCAGGGGATCGCCGACGGGCGGCCGAGCTTTCGTTGGGGTATCGAGATTAACTATTGAAACCGCTTTTGCCATGGCGGCCCAAACCACAAGTCGACGAATTATTATCGTCATGGCTGTTACGTGTTGCCCACGGTAACTCTCCAAAATTGCAGACTTTTTCTCACTTGATTTGGCCAGGAAGACAGCTTTGGAACCGAGATCTCGATGCAATGGCACCGCGCGATGTCGTAAATGACTTAGCCAGACTAACTGGAACAGGCGAAAATGAAGCCTGGGCTACGACCCTCTATTCACTAGAGGGCATCTTATATGAACGCATTCGAATAACTAATGCTTCTCGTTGGATTTTGCCTCTCGGAATTTATCACCGAACTCGGCGCCGAGGAGGTCAGCAATGGTGCGCAATTTGCCTCAGCACTGATAGACAGGCGTATTACCGGAAAAATTGGCGCCTCGCCATAGTAAGCACGTGTTCAAAACATGGAATTGTGCTTGCCGACCGCTGCATCGACTGCGGTTCTCCTGCAGTGCCTCACCAAGGACTTGATCCGTGTTGCCACGTTTGCGGAAGTGATCGACGCTCTTACCCTCACGTGATCGCGGACTCAAAAGCGCTTCAACTCGAACATAACTTTCGTGAAATTCTTGCCGGTCGCGCCCACCCGCCCGAAGCATTCAGTAATATCTACCCACTTGCCTTCTTCAACCTAGTTCGACAGATCCTCTCGATTGTGACTGCCAACCCTCGAGCTCAGCGGTTGAGAGAAACCGTATGCAGACACAATGGCGGGGATCCCAGTGAGCCAACTTTTGAAGGTATTATCTCGGCTCCGGAGTTTTTGTCAAGTAGCGAAAGGCATAGGATGATGGCAATTGTTGCGCAGTTACTGGATGGTTGGCCGTACAAGTTCGTCGCACTCTGCGCGGAAGCAGGCATGTGGCGTTCCTGGGCCCTTCGAGGAGATCGGAGTTCAATCCCGTTTGAGTATACAACGGTGGTGGACAGGTATCTACACGGAACCTGATTCAGCCATCGTTCTGTACTTATCGACAGTCTTTTAGAGGGCCGTCGCCAGCAGAAGGAGGAGTCGTGTCGTCAGCCTTCAGATGGCAGACGGCATAGAGAACGTCGTCGTGATCGGGCTGGTCAGTGCATCGCAGCCTTGCCGCTTCTGCACCCTCGCATTGATAGATTACGGCGTTATCGACACTCGCCACCCATACCGGACTATTTCCATCAAAACCAGCAAGCCACGCATGTTGCTCGTCTGACCGTGTGCGCGCGAGAACCCATTGTGCGTCATTCATGGTGCTCATCCTTCGGGGGGGGCGGCCGAACAGGCGGGACCGAAAGCTGCCATCGGTTTATCGTTCTTCGCGCCGCGTTGGAAAGACCTGGCGACATACCGTCATTCGTTCAGCGCCGAACGGACGCGCAGCCGCAGCACGCTATAGATTTGCCTGCTCGTCGACTGGCAGCTCTGCGTCCGGACCATAATAGAGCTTGGCGCAGTCGTCGCGAAGGCAGCCTCCCTCAATGACGATATCGTCGCGGTAGGCGTCGCCGATGAACGTCAGCGTGTCGACGTGCTGTGCTTCGAAATACATCTCGTGGACATCATCGCGGCCCGCCCCGTAAACAACGCGCCCGACCTTCGACCAGATCGACGCCATCGTGCACATGCCGCAGGGCTGCAGCGTGGAGTAGAGCGTCGCACCGCGCAGCTCCAATTCCCCGGTGCTTTCACACGCCCGTCTGATCGCCATCATCTCGGCATGCGCGGTTGCGTCCGGCAATTCCTTGGTCTGATTGCGCTCGCCCGCGATAACCTTGCCATCGAGTACGATCACGCACCCCAGCGGTGAGGTCGAGGGGTCGGAACCCTTCGATCGGGCGATTGCGATCGCTTCGTGCATCCAGCGTTCGTCCTCTTGCGTCATCGTCTTGGCTCCCTGTCACCGTCTTACAACACGCAGCGGACACAATGGATCGTTCGGCGCGGTCATTTTCGAATGCCAAGGATAGCCGAATGCTACCGTTCCTTGCTGCGTGTTGGGAAGACAGGCCCCCGGACGGTCATTTTGGCAGGGTCGTAGGGTTTCTGCAGGCCAACGATATCGTCGTAGGTTCCACGCAGCCAGGTATCGATGTCGGCAGGGTCCAGAATCGTGATCAGGGACGGAACCGGCTGTGCCGCACAGTCGCTGCTCACGTATCATAAACTGGTCATGGATCAGGCGCGCCGTATCCTGGCGTCGCCATAGAAACCGTCGAAGCAGCCTCCCATCTACCGCCTCATGACCAATAGCATTCTTCATCTCGGGCTGATGGAAGACGCGGAGATCGAGCTCGATCTGGCCGCCCTCGAACTTGCAGCGCTCGATCATCCCGGTATCGATCTCGATGAATATCTCGACGAGCTCACGGACATAGAAATAGCCCTCCGCGCCGCTGACGGCGACGCAGTGGGCAGCGCTGCTCAGGCCCAGGCCCTGAGCAGCGTGATGGTGGAAGAATTCGGGTTCTCCGGCGACCGCGTACACTATGACGATCCGCAGAATGCGGACCTGATCGCGGTTGTCGATCGTCGGCTTGGCCTGCCGATCAGTCTCTCGATCCTCTATGTGGCGATGGCACGACGTCTCGGATGGTCGGCGATGCCGCTCAATACCCCCGGCCACGTCCTGGTCCGCCTCGGCGACGCATCGGATGCGCTGATCATCGATCCTTTCAACGATGGTCGCATCGTCGCCCCTGCACAGGTGCAAGCCTTGTTAGAGCAGATGTCGGGTCAGGCCCGGTTTTCCGACGGGATGCTTCCCCTGTCGAACCGATCGGCGCTCGTTCGACTGTTGCTCAACCAGGCAACCCGTGCCGAGCAGGCTGGCGACTCTGCGCGCGCGCTGGTCCTGTACGACCGCATGACGATCGTGGCACCCACACACGCCCATGGTTGGTGGGAGCGAGCCAGACTTCAGCTGGTCGCAGGCGATGTGGCCGGCGCCCGCAGCAGTCTCAGCGCGATGCTGGAAATTACCCGGGACGACGATCTGCGCCTGCAGGTATCCGCAGCGCTCGATGCCCTTCCCCGGCCAACGCCGTCTTGAACGTTGCGGTGGATTGGCTCGCCGTGACGCCTTATCCCAAGCGCATCCACCGTCGCTCATGCCACGCCCGGGATTGAACAATGTCTCCAAACCGCCAGAACCGGGTTTCCCGCGTGTGGGGACCTGCACGAACGAGGGTCCAACACTCGCCAGTTGGCAACTCGACGATGCGGTGAATGTGCGTGGCATCGACATGGTAGGTTTCGCCGGGAAGCCGGTGAACAAGCCCGCTGTGCCAACCACCGCCCGGATCCAGGTTGAACACCTCTTCGACATAGCCGCCATCGAGGATCTCGGTGTCGAAGCTCCAGGGGTGATCATGCGGGGTCGCATGCGGCTCTTCCATCTTGAACCGGTGCAGTGCGCGTCCGTCATCCAGATGGTATTTGGTAAAAGCCCGTGACATTCGCTCAACGCTGACGATCCGCGTGCCGTCGGGAACGCGAGCAATGGCTGCTCGCGGTAGTCTCATGCTCACGGTTCGGTTACCTCTTCATAACAGCCAGCGCGCCTCAGTTGCCGGACAATCCCGTTGAAAGCCGCGGTCACGCCCTGTGCCCTGCCAATCTCGTTCTCTTGGGCTGCGGCATCCCAGTAGAGTTCGAGTGGCCAGCGTTCCGGGCAGTGCGGCAGCAGGCAGCGCAGCGCCAACCGGATCTCGACGACATCGACGCGAGCGTCCGAGCAGCGCGCAACGCCGCCCCGCAAGATATGCACCGATAGCGCGATGACAACGCGTTGATGACGGACGAGCTTGGCCATCAATGGAAGTCGTGAGATTTGAACTTCACGACAGCTTCCGGATCCATGCCGTCCGCATGGGGCGGCCAGTAGGAATTGCGCGGGATCGGGCTCCAACCCTTGTCGCCACGATCAGGGGAACCGGCATGTTTTGCACCGTCGCCGCGACCGGTCCTGTGCGGGAAGGACATCTCGCCAACCCGGTGCAGCAGGTCCCCGTGGTCGATGATCCGGTCGCAGATGACGTGGATGACCTCGCCCTCCTTCTGCACCCTGCCCTTCATGCCGATCATCGACGCTGACATGACGGTACGGCGTTGGCGCTCGAACCGATCGGGCCACAGGATGCCGTTGGCGATCCCGGTCTCGTCTTCGATCGTGATGAACAGCACGCCCTTGGCAGACCCGGGCTTCTGGCGAACGAGGATGATGCCGGCGACCTCGACATGGCGCCCGTCGCGGATGGTGGCCAGGTCCGCGCATTTGGTCACGCCACGCCTGGCCAGTTCATCACGCACGAAAGTCAGCGGATGCGCGCGCAGCGAGAGCTGCAGTGCCCGGTAGTCCTCGATCACCTCGCGACCATCGGTCAGTGGGCGCAGTTCGACATCAGGCTCGATCCCTTCCGTGCTGACGGCCTGGTCCGCGCGATCGGCCGCGGCGAACAGTGGCAGCGGCGCTTCGCCGAGCCCCCTCACCTTCCACAAGCCCTGCCGACGATCGGCACCAAAGCTATGAAAGGCATCGCCGTCCGCGAGCTTCTCGATCACGGCGCGCTGCACGCCCGATCGTCGCCACACGTCCTCCACGCTTTCGAACGCGATCAGCTCGCGCGCACCGACGATCTTGGCGCCGTCCGCGTTGGACAGGCCGCGGATCTGCCGGAGTCCCAATCGTACGGCGAGGTACCGCCCGCCATACGGCTCCAGCGTGCAGTCCCAACGGCTTGCGTTCACGCAAGGGGGGCGAACCACAACGCCGTGCTCGCGTGCATCGCGCACGATCTGGGCGGGCGCGTAGAAGCCCATCGGCTGCGCGTTCATAAGGCTCGCGCAGAACACGTCCGGGTGATGATGCTTCACCCACGACGAGGCGTAGGAGATCTTGGCGAACGAGGCGGCATGGCTTTCGGGGAAGCCGTAGGACCCGAAGCCTTCAAGCTGGCGGAAGGTGCGCTCGGCAAACTCACGTGGATAGCCGCGCTCGACCATGCCCCCGATCAGCTTTTCGCTGAAGTGCGACACGCCGCCTGTGAATTTGAACGTCGCCATGGCGCGGCGCAGCTGATCGGCTTCGGCCGGCGTGAACCCCGCGCCGACGATCGCGACCTTCATCGCCTGCTCCTGGAACAGCGGCACGCCAAGCGTCTTTTCCAGCACCGCGCGCAGCTCGGGTCGTGGGTATTCCGGTTTCTCCAGCCCTTCGCGCCGGCGCAGATACGGGTGGACCATGTCGCCCTGGATCGGTCCCGGTCGTACGATCGCAACCTGGATGACGAGATCATAGAAGCGCCGCGGCTTCATGCGCGGCAGCATCGACATCTGCGCGCGGCTTTCGATCTGGAAAGTGCCGAGCGTGTCCGCCTTCGAGATCATGGCGTAGACGTCGGGATCGTCGTCCTGCAGATCGGCCAAACCGACCCGCAGCCCCTTGTCTACCTCGAGCATGTTGAAGGCGCGGTTCATGCAGCCGAGCATGCCGAGACCTAGCACGTCGACCTTCATGAACTTCAGCGCATCGATGTCGTCCTTGTCCCATTCGATGATCTGCCGATCTTCCATCGCAGCGGGTTCGATCGGGACCAGATCGTCGAGACGGTCATGGGTGAGCACGAAGCCGCCCGGGTGCTGCGACATGTGGCGCGGCACGTCAATCAGCTTGCGGGCCAGCTCGAGCGTCAGGCGCAGGCGACGATCGCCGATGTCGAGGTTCAGCTCGTTGACCTGCTTTTCGCCGACGCCCTCGGCCGACCAGCCCCACACTTGCCCTGCCAATGACGATGTCAGGTCCTCGGGAAGGCCGAGCGCCTTGCCGACATCGCGCACGGCGCCGCGCGCGCGGTAGCGTGTAACGACCGCGGTCAATGCCGAGTGGTTGCGGCCATAGGTCTCGTAGATCCACTGGATGATCTCTTCGCGGCGCTCATGCTCGAAATCGACGTCGATATCGGGCGGCTCGCGGCGCTCACCGCTGACGAAGCGCTCGAACAGCAGTTCGTGCTTGATCGGGTCGATGGAGGTAACGCCGAGCACGAAGCAGACGCAGGAATTGGCAGCTGAACCGCGGCCCTGGCACAGGATCCCGCGCCGGCGGGCCTCGCGGACGATCGCGTAGACGGTCAGGAAATATGGCGCATAGCCGAGCTCGCCGATCAGCCGCATCTCATGGGCGATCTGCTCGGTATAGGCAGCCGGCACCGCGCCGTTGAACATCGTGTCGACGGCGTCTTCCGCGAGCTTCTGCAGCGCCTCCTGCGCGGTCAGCCCGTCGATCAGCCGCTCATGCGGGTACTGATAGGCCAGTTCACCCAGATCGAAGGTGCACAGACGCGCGATGTCGACGCTAGCGCGCAGCGCATCGGGATACGCCTTGAACCGCCGGACCATTTCGTCGGGGGATTTGAGTGCACGATCGGCATTGACCTCGCGCCGGTAGCCGAGTTCGTCGACGGTGCATTTCTCGCGCACGGCCGTCACCACGTCCTGCAGCAACCGTGCTTCGGGCGCGTGATAGAGGACATCCCCCGTCACCACCGCGCGAACGTCAGAGCCACCCGCCTGCCGTGCCAGCGCGTCGATCCGCACGGCATCGTCCGGCCGGCGCCGCTGGAACAATGCCATATACCCGCGACGACCATAGACCATCTTCAGGTCGGCGAGCGCTGCCAGATTATCCTCGTCCGGCTCAACCGGCAGCAGGATGGCGATCATGCCCTCCGACCAGGGTTCGAGGTCATGCCAGTGGAGAAGACACCCGCCCTTCCCCGCCCGCTTCTTGCCCACTGTCAGCAGGCGCGTCAGGCGCGACCAGGCGGGGCGGTTGGTCGGGTAGAGCAGCAACTGCCGGCCACAGGATAGATTGACTCGTGTGCCGGCGATCGAGCGAACGCCCGTCGCCTTCTGCGCTTCCCATGCGCGCACCACACCCGCGACGGTGCCGATGTCGCTGACCCCGATCGACGGATAGCCGAGCAGCGCGGCAGCCGCGAACAGCTCCTCGGGGCTCGAGGCGCCGCGCAGTAGCGAAAAGTGCGTGAGGACCTGGAGTTCGACATAGTCGGTCATGCGAACACGCCGTGCATCCACCAGCTCAGATCGCCGGTATCCTCGACGAACCCGTCACCACGCCGGAACACCCAGTAGCGGCCGCCTGTCTCGTCCTCGACGCGGTAATAGTCGCGGACCGCCCACACCTCCGCGTCACGGCGCCACCACTCACCGTGGATCCGCTCGGGGCCATCGCCAGCCACCACCTTGTGCGGCCGGCCGCGCCACTCGAACCGTCGGGGCGGCTGATCGGGCATCAGCGCGATCACGCCCCACAGCGGTTCGGGCCTCGCCAGCAGGCGCGTCGGTCGCCGCCATTTTGGCCAGCCCGTGGGTGCCACCACCGGGTCGGCACGCATGACGGCGCGCTCGGGCACGTGACTTTCGACTGGCGCGATCCGGAACACAGCGTCAGCACCGATGCGGCCGGCAACGACGTCAACGAGACGGGCCGGGTCACGCACGAGTACCTCACCGGCGAGAACCGCACCGAGGTCGACCGCGTCGAGTGGCTCGGTATGTGATGCTGCCAGATAGAATTGCTCGAGCCCCAGGCCCGGATCGATCCGCTCGATCCTGAGCTTCATGAGTCGCAACAGGTGCGAGACCTCGCGCGTCGGGCGTGAGGTGCCGACGGCCACGACCTGCTCGGTACCATCGACGCGTAGGCCACCGAGCCGCAGCGATCGTACGCCAAGCCCTTTCGCGCGCAGCAGTTCGGCCATGTCGCCGAGCAGATCCTCCATGACCTGCGCAATCGCGTCTGTGGTGACGATCGGTTCGAGCAGCCGGCGCTCGACGATCGGCATGACCTCGTCGGTGCGCGGCGTGATGGGTTCGGCGACCGCACCGAGCGCCTGATCGAGCCGCGTGATCGCCGCCAGCCCAAGCCTGCGTGCCAAAGGTCCGCGGGCTACCGGCAGGAGATCGGCCACGCGTTCGAAGCCGAACTTGCGGGCAGCAACCAGCGCTGTGCCTGCAAGGCGCAGTGCAGCGACCGGCAGGCCGCTGAGCGCTTCGACCGTCCGCCCTGTGGGCACGATCGCGATGTCGGCAGGCCCGAACCGGGCAATAGCGTGTGCCGCGCCCGGTGTGTCTGCAACCGCCACGCGGGCGGTGAACCCGGCACGCTGGCAAAACGCGCGCAGACGCCGGCAGAACCGTTCTTCCCCGCCATGGAGATGCGCGCAACCGGTCAGGTCGAGCCACAGTCCATCGGGCGGTGTGGCTGCTGCGATCGGCGACCAGCGGCGCACCGCGCGTAGCGCGAGCTGATCCAGCATCGCGGCATCCGCCTCCGTCTCGGACGGTCGGATGTCGAGATCGGACACCAGCGCACGCGCATGGGTCGCGGCCATCCCGATCGTGATCCCCAATGCTGCCGCGCCATCGCAGGCGGCGACCACCTCTTCGCGCCGGCCGACCTTGCCCACCAGCGCGAGCGGCGCCCGGTGAAACGCGGCAACGGTCGCCGCGACCCTGTCGTGACTGTCGGCTTGCGCAAACCCATGAAACGGATGGTTCGCCGCCTCCGATCGTCGGCCAAGTTCACGCATGGGTGGTTTCGCATGCGCGGGCAGCGCTGCGATCTCACCTTCCACATCCTGCCTGGTTGGCATGTCGGCACGAGCCCACCGCGCGCCCGGCCGCCACCCGCCGCCCCGCGGTACCGAACAGGCCCCTGGATCGTCGTCTACGGGAAGCTGAAGGGCTGGCCGCTCAGGCGGCCGCGTAGCGTGCCGGTCCAGCCGTCTCAGCCGTTCGATGGCCAAGTGCGGCAGGAACAGCGAGACAACCCGTCTCATCGCAGCCCTCCAAAATCATCGAAAATGCTTCGCCGCCACGCTGCCGTGCGACCTCGACCTGCCACCGCGATCGGCCGACGCCGGCGACGCCCAGGCGCTCGGACGACGCACTGGCGATCCGCCAGCGCGTCCAGGCCGCAGACGGCTCAGCGAGCGGATCCTGGTCGCGATTACGTCTGCGTCGCAGGATGAGAACGGGAATGTCGGCGTCGGCCGCGACCAGTTGCAGGCGCCGGGTCGCCACCATCGACATCCGGCTAACCTCGGCGATTACCGCTGACGGCGTTCCATCGCGCACAGCGTCTTCGACGACGGCCAGCAAGGCTGCATCGTCACGGGGTTGTGCGTGAATCAAGTCGGCAGATGATAGCCCCGCCTGCTCCAAGCCCGGCGCATAGAGATCGTTGCGACAGCTCACCCACAGCACCGGTCCGCCTGTATGCGCCGCTTCTCGCGCGGCGATGCCTGTGAGGAACAGCGTTGCTGCGGCATCGTCGACCATCGAACAGCTTTGGGCGGCGACCTCGTGCAGTGCTCCAGCGCGAAGGCCCCTGCTTGCGAGGCGATCGTCGAGCGCAGGGATACCGAACGGCATGATGCGGTGATCCACCACCGGCGTTGCGATTGTCCGCAGGTGGGCGATGGTTGTCGGCAGGGACTCGAGGGCGGTGATCATGATGTCTAGACTCTACCTGTTCCCTTTATGTTCCGTTACCAGAACCGTTTGGTCAAGCGTCAGACTCGATACTCATGTGGATAAGGTTCCGGCTACGAACGCTGCGAAGCGCGTTTAGCTATGTGTCGCGGAGGCGGGCTATCGGACCTGCGCGTATGTGGACGACTGTCGTCGGGCATGCGATCAAGTGTGCGGGATCCAGACCGTTTCCTCGCGGTGTCGAACCTTCGTCAGCCGTGCCTTATCGCCGAGCTCGCCAAGGGATGAGTTTGGCTCCGACATCCCGCCAAGTGCATGAAATGCAATCCGGATTAGCCTGTTTTGCATTCGCCATTGCCCGGCCTGCCGGATACCAAGGTGACGCCTTTCAGGCATCCTCTCCTAAAAACTTCCCGGGTCGCTTTTGGCGGCCCTTTTTTTTGCCCGGACGCAGCCGGCACAGCGTTTCCGGTGCTCCGAGCTACCGGACGTTCGCGTATAGCGATCGGCTGTCATCGAGCATGCTGATGGGTGTCGGGGTGATCCAGTCCGCCCCCCGCATCGGATATGGGCCGTAGAACAGATCGCCGAGCGCACGCCGGTAATGTGCGTTCATCCAACGTCGACGACGATGTTCAGGGCCATCGTAAATCATGTGGCAGCGCTGGCAGAGCGCTGCCAGCTGGTTAAGCGCGCTGTCACTGGGGTCATGATTGAGATGCGCGCAGGCCAGCACCACCGGTGTCCATTTGCCTGAATCGAGGATGTTCTCGGTCGGTCGGCGAACACGTCTGCCGTCGCCGTTACGCCAATACGACCGGCCTTTGTCCCACCAGCGTCCGTCCCCCAGGTGGAAGACCCGTTGCCCGTGCGGGCGCCCGCAATGTTCGCAGCGTCCGCCTGCCCGTATAAAGCGGACCAGATGCGATAGCTGGGGCCAATCGATTGGATACAGGAAGATATGTTCTGGGCGGATCGGCATCGGTGCCGTCCACCAACATCATCGCTGATGGTATGTCTAGCGACGTTCTGGCGCTTCGATGTTCTTGCTATGTCCTACAGGCAAACATTCGTGCATTCGACGGTCAGCTGAGTCGAAACGGATCGAATGCGATGGGCTATTCAGGAACACACTGGCCGGAAGGGCTGAACGACGAAGAGGCGCTGCAGCGTTTGCAAACTCTATGTCTGGGTGCCTGCGATGGCATTCAGGATCTGGCGGACGACACGCGCTACAAAGCGCTGCGTCGGGCGCTGCTTGGCCGGACGGACCTGCGGCCGTTGGCGCCGGCCTTTGTCGCAGCGCAGCCCAGTCTTGAAGCGTTTGTACGCCATGCCCGGGAAACGAAGGATCGCACCCTGCGGCGTGAGATGGTCCGTGAGCAGTTCAAGGCGCTATGGGACGAGGTTCGAGGACCCGATACCGTCAGTTCAGCGTCCTGGACTGGGCGCCCTTCCCTGCGCGAGCATGCCGCTGTCATTCAGGCGCTAGCACCTGTTGCCCTGGAAGCTGTGCAACGGCTGATCGACGATGAAGAGCTTGCCCGCGACAATGGTGGCCCGGTCGATGCTGATCGGGCGGTAGCCTTGCAGCAGCTGAAGGCGCTGCACCATGCGCTGGGCGATCTAATCGCGGCAGTCGATCAAGGTCGATCGCTCGATCCGATGCTCGAACGGCTCCGGCTTGTCCGCCAGGAGGCGAAGGTCGCGATCGGTAAGGCGACAGCTGCACTGCCGGTCACGACGTCGGCGCTGATCGCGTTCGGCAGCGTTGTCGGCATCGTCGAGTTCTTCGTCGGCAATGTCGTTGTTGCGGTCGCTGCCGGGGGCATCGCAGGCAATACGCTCAAGGACGCGATGCTGAAGAAAGAGGCACCTTCCAGTCATAAATAAGTTGTTGAACCCGTCATTTGCTTTTAGATGAGGGCTGGCGTGCTCGATCAAATAAACCCATCGTCGCGGGGTAGAGTTTACGCGAATGGGCTTACTAGCCGTCATCGCGATCAAATATCTGATCTTCAGCTAAGAGATGAGCTAACAAACCTAGCACAGCGCACCCTGGCTCCAACTACACGCCCGATCTTAGAGGAGATCGAGTGCGCGTAGCAGGGAAAGGACCGCCAGCACGATACTCAAAATACATTCAACCCAGGCCATTTTCTATCTCCGTTTAGTCGTTCGGTAGTGTGCGCATATATTACAGCGAGCGGGCGCCAGATCTTTGCATTTCACTCGTCTCAGCTGGGCTCTCTGCAGTCACGGCCAAATCGGATTGGGAGGGCAATATACGACGCTGGACGGCGTGAGACGGGCCAGGACGGTGGAATACGGAGAATGGCCATCGACGCTGCGAATTCAGACCGTTACCGCATCCTGAACGGTGATAGATCGGACACTTCGGCATCATGCCCACGGCCCGCGTTATATTTCAGGCACAGGAAAAGATCGGGGTGATCTGCGTCGTCCTTCTTCGTGCCGGCATATTACAAAGAGGGGATATGAAGGCGCTCGCTGCTGAGATCGCCGTACCGTATACGACCCTTAAAACTTCGGTGGCTGGGGGGCGGCTATCGCCAAAGATCGAGGATGCTATTGCGTCGCTTGCCAGGTTTGACCGGGAGCATGACAGCTGGGTCGATGACGCGGTACCTGAGGCGAGGCGACGCTCTTGCACGGTTGAAGGCTATGCCGGCCGAGACACTGCCGAAGAATTTCGGCATCACTTGGACGGAATTTGGCGGGGCGGCTCAGTAACCTTCAGGTCGACATTACGTGAATTCAACGCCGTCGACCCGCATATGGTACGCCACGAGTTCACCGATCTCGGACAGTCGACAGCCGCTGGTACGGCGATGCAATTTTTCCTCGCCGTACACTTCGAGCCGTTTTTTCACAAAAGCGGCATGATTTTCGGATTTAGGAAGGCGACCGTGACGCTGGAGATCAGTTGCGTAAATGGTGCCCGAGCGGTGCACCGGCTTGGCTCGCCTGTCCCTGTTCAAATCGGCAACGCTGTCCTTTCGGGCGACAAGATGGCCCAACGGCTCCGCTGGCAGATCGAACGAGACGATCCTGAGCCAGCGATATTGTCTGGCGAATATGCGACCCGTGATGCACCGATCGTCACGATCGAGGATTACGACGACGGTACCGTCCTGATGTCTCGCGTCGAGGTCAACCTGTATGATCGGGCAACGTGCGCCAGTCAGGACACCGCAGAACCCTCGCCCAACAAGCAGGCGCTTATAGAGCAAATCTTCTCGAAGCAGCTTGCTGACACGCAAGCCACCAATGGATGGGTAGCACTTACCCGACAAGAAAACGTCATCGCGAGGTACGAAAGATGAGATACTTCAGCGCGCATGCGTCCGCGATGATCGATCGGGTCCTGTCGGCTGCCACGGACGACTTCACGCTGCTGGTTCAGGCTGCCGGCCTAGATCCTAAACGGGATTTCACGAATGCGCTTTTGCGCAATGTCGATTTCGGTGGTGCAAATCTTTGCGGTTTCAATTTCTCCGGGACGACGTTTGTGTCCTGCCGGTTCAACGGGGCATTCGTCAGCGAAGCGAATTTCGATGCCGCATGTTTTGAGGGAGACGATCTACATCTCGCAGCCGACTTCGACGCTTTTTCCCACGCGGGGCCTGGAGAGATAGGGGTAGCGGTCGCCAAGCGGGAATTGCCAGTCGGCATCGATCGCGCGCTCGCAATGTCATCGGCGTCGACAGCACCGCAAGACTCCGCGGACTTAGCGCCGATGCCAGAGTATTTCGGCGAAGGTCCCCATTGGGTTATTCGCTGCCTGTGCGAAGTCGCAAACATCAAGGCGCTTCGTTACCGGCTTGGCGCTCCTTTCGTGGATGACCTTATGTTTCATATCGTTGACCGTATCGGGGGGGCACTCCCGACGCTGAAAATTGGCATTACCCAATCCGTCATTGATATAACTATGCGCGGCGACGGCCCACGTTCGGCGGAAGCCGATATTGAACAGCTGAAAGAGGTCCTAGTACGGCCCTTCGAACGGGCTGGCGAGAAGGTGCAGCTAGAGCTTTTCCTTGGCGCCGCAGCTGCCCCGATTGATGATCTAGAGGAAATTAACCTTCACCAATCGGCCGAACTAGCTCTGGAACGCGCCCGCATGCAATACCGCGTGGTCCTTATCGATATGACACGTCCTGACGAAGTGTTCGCTCGGTTGGGGTTAGTAGCGGACTTGGCGCAAGCGATCGAACGCAATGAATTGACCATTCATTACCAGGCCAAGATTCATCTACGACGTCGAGCAATTGTTGCCGCGGAAGCACTAATTCGCTGGGAACATCCGACGCTTGGAACGATCATGCCTGCGGATTTTATTCCGTTGGCAGAAGAGAACGGACAGATAGAAGTCCTGACTTTGTGGATGTTGCACCAAGCAATTGCCGATCATGAACAGATTTCCGGCCCGAGTAAGGAATTCAGGATATACATAAATCTGTCGACTGAGCTTCTAAACGAAGACAAATTTGTTCTAAGTATTTGCAATATGCTGTCCGATGGGGATGCGCAAAAGATCGGTTTTGAGATTACGGAGACGGCTGTGATCCGTAATCCGGAGCGAACGATATCCAATCTACGAAGGCTATCCGATCACGGCGTACGACTTGCCGTGGATGACTATGGTGCAGGGCTGTCGTCACTCGCCTATCTGAAAAATCTCCCCGCTGATGAATTGAAAATCGACAGGACTTTCATATCCCAGTTAGCTAGTCGGACTCGTGACCCCTTGCTTGTGCGATCGACGATAGATTTAGCGCACGCGCTCGATATGGAGGTGACTGCCAACGGCGTTGAATCGCATGCAGCACTGGACATTCTCAGCGCTATGGGCTGCGACATGGCTCAAGGTTTCTACATTTCACGCCCTGTTGGGATCGACACATTCAGAAAGCTAAATTCCGACGACCACATTCGGTCGGTCCTTCACAGTGAACCTGCGCGCCCCTCGTTAGGTAAACGGCTATGGAAGTCCGCAGAATCTCGCAGCGATCCAAAGGTTTAGTATTGAGTACGGTATCGCCTGCTTGCAGATTAGGGTCGAGTTCTTGCTAGACTGTCGAATTTCTATTGTCTCTTGAACGTGAGATTACGAACCAAGAATGCGGCATCGCCTCCTTGCATTGGGCGACCTTCAATGTGTCCCCGCTCCTTCGGGTTCCCAGATTTTGGCCTGTCGCAGCTCTGTCATAACGATGTTGGCATCGTAGCCTTGATGTCGGCAGCCTAGCCCACGCTGGTCGGCAACCCCGCGGCTACGAGCTATCACCGCAAGACAACACAAGATCGGCACTTCGCGGCAGGATTTACCTTATTGCAAACATGTTGTTATCGTATGCTAACTGAGCCGGCAGATGCCTGGCCCGGAGGGGGGTAACCGGCGTCGATGAGCAAAGCGGATAACACGCATGAGGCGAGCGCTTCTGCGATCGGCTACCTTTTCCAGTGCCGTTATGCGCTGTTAGCGGGTCTTCGAGCCATTCCCGAGAGACCTCAGCTGGCTATCTCAATCGAGAAGTTCGATGATGTTGCCTTCGACGCTCGTGGTGAACCAACCCAACTAATTCAGACGAAACATCATCTTGGCAAGGCAGGAAGTTTGACCGACGCCAGCGTCGATCTGTGGAAGACGATCCATATCTGGGCGAAGCGTGTTGCAACAGACATCGACTCACCGTTCCGGGTAAGCTTCAATCTGCTCACTACCGCACTTGCACCTGCTAACTCGGCAGCGTCGTTCCTTCGTATTCACGATCGCAACGAAAGAGAAGCCGACAAGCTTCTGATGGAAGTCGCCGCCACCTCGAAGAGTCAGGAAAACAAAGCCTCCTACGCGGCATACGCCGGGCTGCTACCTAGCCAGCGCCTTAACCTTCTGAAGGCGGTCGTCGTACTCGATCGTTCGCCTAATATCGTCGATGTGCGAGATGAGATCGCACGCGAGCTTTACCACGCTGCGCCGCGCGATCAGGTTGATCACCTCACACAGCGGTTAGAAGGCTGGTGGTTCAGCATCGTTATCGATGCTTTGACCGGAAACGGCCCGTCATCAATAGCCGTCTTGGCGATTGATCAGCGTGTCGACGAATTACGCGAGGAGTTTAAGCGTGGTGCCTTGCCGATCGACTTCGGCGCTGTCGAGCCACCTGCGGCGGTGATTGCAGAACTCGATAGACGCCCCTTCGTTCGCCAACTGAGACAGATAAATGTTGGAACCAGCCGCGTCGAATGGGCAATCCGCGATTACTACCGAGCATCGGAGCAGAGATCGCGATGGGCAAGAGAAGATCTACTGGTTGACGGCGAACTAGCAAAGTATGAGCGCGATCTTCTGGAGGCTTGGGAGCCCCGCCATGCCGCTCTTCAAGACGAATTAACGCCAACTTGCCCACCAGCCAAGAGGGTTCAGCTAGGACAGGGTCTATTCCGTTGGGCTGAGCAGGAGGCGAACTATCCACTGCGATCAGTACGAGATCGCTTTCTAACGCACGGTAGCTTTCATATCCTTGCAAATCGATACGTGCTTGGCTGGCATCCCGACTACAAAGTAGATTCCCCTTCATTATCGGATGAGGCTTAAACAGCCATGCAGCCATGGCCATCACGCGTTGTCGAAGAGGCAAACCTTTTCAATCCAGCTTTCTGCACGACACTTATTGCAAAGAGTGTAGACGAGCATCGCAAGAAGGTTGATCGACCATTGCCTTTTTCGCTTTGTTTTATTGTTCTTCCTATCATCCTTCATCAAGAAACGCGCTCCGCCTTACCCGGAACGATTCTGACATCGATGTTGTCTTGGGTGCAAGATCATCGCAACCAACTTGTGGGATTTGCACAACGCGTCGAACGAATACGGCCTATCACACGCGAGACACTGCTCTTCGGCTTGCAGCATCAGGTTCTCTCCCTCAACGACAATGGGGACGTCGAACTCGGCAGCAAATATCGCTCTGCGACAGAAAAACGAACCGAACTTTTTACTGATGAAGCACGCGAGTGTGTCGATCGTGCGGGCTTCATAGGTCGCTGGTTTGCAACAGCAGGTACGACCGCGACCATCTACGCCGCTTGGAGTGTAACCCCATGAGCCTGCAAATCGCGAAGATCGTTCTCTATAATCATGACGGTGACCGGCGCGAACTTCCGTTTCGAACTGGCGCTCTTAATATCATCACCGGCGCGTCAAAGACCGGAAAGTCGGCCATCATCGATATTGTAGACTATTGCACGGGAAGAGGCGATTGCAACGTAGCCGATGGGGTGATCCGCAAATACGTGAGCTGGTATGGAATTCTGTTTCAACTAGGCGACGGACAGATATTCGTCGCTCGCAAAAATCCTCCGCCAGGGGAGCGCACCGACTCTGACGTCTATTTTGCTCGCGGAAGCGAACTCGAGATTCCGGCGTACGAATCCTTGGTGAAGAACACGACCGTGAACACGCTCAACAAGTTCCTAGGTGCCGCAATAGGCATCAGCGAGAACGAGCACCGTCCGGCAATGCCTACGCGTGATCCACTAGAGGCTAAGTTTCGTCACGCCATTTTGTTTTCCTTTCAGGATCAGAACGACATCGATAGCCGACAACGCCTGTTTCATCGTCAGGGCGAGGACTTCATCGGTCAGGCGATCAAAGACACCCTCCCCTACTTCTTGGGTGCGATTGATGAAGACCGGCTCCTCAAGCAGGCGCAGCTCGACCTTGCCCGGAGGCGGCTTCGTCAGCTCGAGCGTCAGCTTCGCGAGGCCGAGGCCCTTGATACCAGCAGCTTTCCAAGGGCCCAGTCGCTTTTGGACGAAGCCAGACAGGTTGGGCTGATCGATGAGCGTACTGCGGCAACGAGCTATGATGCCGTTATGCGTGTCTTTTCGGGCATCCTTGCCGACACACGCGTACGCGACGACGTCGTTATGGGGGACGGTGAGGATCTTCTCAGTAGCCTTCGGTCCGAGCGGCAGGGACTTCGCTCTGAACTTGAGCAAGTGAATGCCCAAATCAGATCGACACGCACCTTCACGTCCGAGACGAGCGGTTATGAACGAGAAACCAAAGAACAACGTGCTCGCCTCAGTTCGATAAGCCTTATCAAAGGCGCACCGCACGATCACACCCAATGTCCCGTCTGTGATAGCCACTTGAGCAGTCCACCTCCAACGGTCGCTCAGATAAGTCGCTCGCTGCACGAACTTGGCGAACAACTTGAGGCAGTCGAAGCAGAAAATCCGAGGCTGCAACTACGCCTTGCCGCGTTGCTGCGTGACGAAAGCCTTATCGAGGAGCGTCTACGGGAAAATCAGCATCGCATAGCCGCTCGTATGCGAGAAAACGAAATCATGCGGGTCCAGCAGGAGAACTTCATCCTTCAAGCTCGTGCAACCGGTAAGATCACGCAATACGTGGAGACGGTGACAAGCACCGATGGCGCCTCTCATTTTAGAGAGGCGGTCGGAACTGCTCGATCGCTCGTCGACACGCTCGAGGCGGAATTGGATCCGGTCGCTGTACGTGAAAAGCTCGCAGCCTTCTTGAACATCATCGGCCGTTACATGAGCACGTATTCCGATCGGTTGGAGCTGGAGCATCGCGGCAGCACACTGCGACTGGATATTCGCAATCTTACCGTCGTGGCAGATACCTTGGACGGCGCCGTTCCCCTTTTTCGCATGGGCAGCGGCGAAAATTGGGTTGGTTACCATGTGCTCGCGCACCTCGCCTTGCATAAGTGGTTCAGGCAAAAGAGTCGCCCTGTTCCAGGCTTTCTTATTCTCGATCAGCCATCGCAGGCGCACTATCCGCCGGAGTATGACGCCAATGGATCGCTAGATGTACTGGACGACGAGGATCAGACGGCAGTTCAGCAGCTTTTTAGGCTTATTGCCGACGCCGCAACGGAGTTAGCTCCGGACATGCAGATTATCGTCATGGATCATGCAGATCTATCCGGCGCCTGGTTTGAAGACGCCGTCACGGCACGCTGGCGCAAAGGCGACAAGCTCATCCCTGCGGCGTGGATCACCGAGCAGACCTGATGATTGTCAATATCTGTGAGTGGAAGTCAGGTAGCTAGTAAATGGCTCAATTGAAAATCTATGCAAAGCCGTCGAGTTTGTATCGATACCGGGGGCTTGACGAAAATGTCGACCAAGAGCTGGACGCTCTTCGCGAGGGCTATATCTACTGTCCAGCCTTTTCCGCAATGAACGATCCGATGGAGGGAACATACCGTATATCCACCCGACTATCTGCCAACACTGGTGGTGATAAGAGCCCAGCCAAGGTCCAGACGGCGCTAGATGCCATGGGCATCGCTTCCATGTCGGAGGTGTTCGATCACGAACCAATGTGGGCGCATTACGCCGATGAGTTTAAAGGTATCTGCGTGCAGTACAGTCTCAATCGGCTCCTGAAGGGGCTCGCTCCTGATATCGCACTAACGCGAATGATGTATTCAGAACGCGAACCGGTATTGCTTGATGATCGTAGTGATGCGGTTGACCGAGCCCGCTTGTGCCTCTCAAGCAAGACCGTCCGCTGGGCTAGCGAAAGGGAGTGGCGCCTCTTTAAATTAGATCAAGGCCCGGCGCGGTATGGCGACGCCCGGGCGGTTACAAAGATTTACCTTGGTTCCCGCATTAAGCCGTCTGACGAGACAGCGGTTCTGGACGTCGGTCGCAGGTTGGACGTACCTGTCGTAAAGATGGCGATCGAGGCATACGCAATCACATTTAAACCTCTGCCTCGACCGACCCGTTTGCTGCGACGTCCAAGCTAACCGTCGGCTTTATAGAAAGCCTTCGCATGCTCGCAAAATCGCTCATGATCGCGCACATACTCAGCGACCATATCGATCGCCCCGTGCGGGCTGTGTTCGCGCGTCTTAAACAGATTGGCGTTCTGCCGCCCCGTCTCGGTGAGAAAGCCGGCCCTGAGCTATTGGCCGAAAAATAAGCCGGGGACGTAGCCAGCTTTTTGAGCGGCAGTTTTCATCACCAGAGCCACATCTTGAACGCTCATAGGTCCTGCTGTCAGCCGACATTGCAATTTAAAATTGCGGAAGACCGGCCCATCTTCGATCCCGGCTTTGTCTAACTAGCCTCGTTAATGGCGAACAGGCTCCAGTCGTCGACGGTGTCATCAATAGCACGAACTTTGACGCGGTATCGCGGGCATGCCCCACTGCTCGAGATTCGAGCCGGTGCGAAACGTATGTCCGCAGCGCAGTGCTTTTAGGGTATACCCTCTGCGTTCCTACCCTGGCCGGTCCGATTTCCGCCAAAAAAGAACATCAAAAATTTGGCTTGGATTGCCCCTTTGGTCCGCTTGGAGTCCTAATCAAGGAAGACCAAACGGCACCCTACCAAACGGCACCGCCGAAGCTCCATTGAGGGTTAAAGCTTTGCCTTGTATGCGCTCGCAAGGCGGTGTCGGCGCGTTGCAGTTCACTGCTGGCGACCGTCCCACAAACGATTGAGTTTAGAGAATGGGACAGGCTTCCCGAAACCTGTGGGAAATACGATCTGAGGAGTGTATCGTCTGCCGCAGACACACGAACTGGCCCTGATTGGGGTGACCAGGACCAGTCCCGATTTAGCTATTCCAATCAGCGCGCGACGCGAAGGATGATCTTCCCGCGCGCCCGGCCGGACGCCTGATAGGCAAATGCCTCCGAAGCATCGGCGAGCGGAACGGCACGGTCCATCAGCACGCGGACACCGCCAGCCACCTTATCCACCACGCTCGCGAGCCGAGCCGCGTCTGACGAGTGGAAGACGAAGGTCGCACGAACGCTGTGCGCCTTGGCCATAGCGTCGTCAGGCGGTGACACCGTGGAGGCCAAGATGCCGCCCGCGCGCAGCACGTCGAACGAACGAACCTGCGTTTCGCCGCCGACCGTATCGACAACCACGTCTGCGTCAGACACGCGCGCGGCGAAATCCTCGTGCCGGTAGTCGATCACCACGTCCGCGCCGAGCCTTTCGACTACGGCGATGCCGTCCTCCGATGCGGTCGCGATCACGCGCGCGCCGGCGGCACGGGCGAACTGGATGGCGAAGCTGCCGACCCCGCCCGCACCGGCATGGATAAGGACCGTCTGTCCGGCTCTGAGGTCCGCTACCTCGAACAGCGCCTGCCATGCCGTGCCTGCCGCCGTCGGGATACCGGCGGCATCCTCGAAGCCGATCGCATCGGGCAGCTTCACGAGCTGGTCCGCCGGCACGAGTGTGAACTCGGCGACGGCACCGCCGCTGGTCGGCGCCGTGCGGGCGACGATGCGGTCGCCGATCGTCCAGCCGGTCACGTCGGCGCCGAGCGCCTCGACCGTGCCGCTGAGATCGGTGCCGACCGTAGCCGGAAAGGTGAGCGGGAAGTAGCCGTGCATCGCACCGCTCCAGAGCTTCACGTCGAGCGGGTTGAGCGCCGCGCAGGCGACACGCACGAGCACCTCAGTCGCGCCGGGCGGCGGCGTCTCGACCTCGACCAGCGCGGGATCGACTTCGTAGCCGCTAAGCTGAAACGCCTTCATCATGCCTGCTCGCTGGAGGCGCCCATCGCGCCCATCTGGCGCAACCAGCCGAACCAGTCCTCCATGTGCCAGGTGTGCGTCACTAGGCCGTTCTCGATGTGGTGGAACTCATGGATCGGCAGCGTGAAGGGGCGGCCGGTCGGCGCCACACCGAACCACTCGCCCTTGTGCGTGCCCGTGATCTCCGCGCGCACGCCGGCCCGGCCGGGCGCGCCGATAATCTCGTGGATCGTGACCTTTGCGTCGGGGAAGGCGGCGCTGAAGCCCCGGACCAGCGGCTTCATGCCATCACGGCCGGGCTCCTGGCCGGGTGCGAGCGGAATGTCCTGCCAGTCGGCCGTGACAGCCTGATCGAGCAGATCGGGGTTATGTTCGGAAAAGGCGCGGTACAGCGTTTCGACCGCAACGCGATCCTCCTCACTTAGGGTGCCGCTTACCGCAGCGTCGGGTTGAGCCATGCTCTATCTCCTTGATGACAGCAGAAAGGTAAGAGCCGGCGCCACATCGTTGAAATAGATAGTCGGTATGTGGCATCATCATCACCATGGATTTGCAGACCGTCGATCTGAACCTGCTCGTCGCGTTCGACGCGCTGATGGCGGAGCGCAACGTCACGCGCGCTGGCAGGCGCACCGGTCGCACCCAGCCGGCGATGAGCGCGGCGCTTGCCCGATTACGCGCCCTCTTTGAGGACGAGCTGTTCGTGCGCGGCCCCTCCGGCCTGCAACCGACCCAGCGTGCGATAGAACTGGCAGAACCGCTCGGCCGCGCGCTTGGCGAAATCCGCCGCACGCTGGACTTTACCCAACGTTTTGATCCCACCACCTCGACGCAGAGCTTCACGCTCGCGCTGTCCGACCACCCCGCCTTCGTGCTGCTGCCGCGTCTGACGAACAGGCTGCGGGCGGTGGCGCCGGGCGTGACCTTGCGGGTCAACGCCTACACTCACCGCGACGATACCGTCTCACTGCTCGATGCCGGCGAGGCAGATCTAACGATCGGGGTGCCAGCCCGTCAGGGGGCGGGTGGCCGCATCCTGATGCGGCCGTTGTTCGAGGATCGCTTCGTCTGCATCCTGCGCCGCGACCATCCGGCCGCATCGCAGCCGCTCGATCTGGCCGCCTTTCTCGGCCTGTCGCACCTGCTCGTATCACCCGAAGGCGATCGCTTCGGCCAAGTCGATGCCGTGCTGGCGGCTCAAGGCCAGCGTCGGCGCGTTGCGCTCAGCCTGCCGCAGATGCACGCCGCGCCCAACGCCGTTGCCTGCTCCGACATGATCGCGACCGTGCTGGAAGGTGTCGTCGCGGCGTCCGGCAGCCGGAATCGCCTCGCCATGTTTCCGCCGCCTGTCGATCTAGCCCCGGTGTCCTTCGTCATGTCGTGGCACCGACGCAACGAGGCGCATCAGGCACAACGATGGCTGCGCGAGACGATCGCGGAACTGGAACCGTTCTATCCACCAAGCTGATAGACGGACATACGGCCTATCGATTGGCGCGATAACTGATCGGCTCTTAGCTTGTCCTCATAGTTTCCAGCGGAGTGGGCAGCATGAGAACGGCTATAGTCACGGGAGCATCGCGCGGGATCGGACGTGCCTGCGCCATTACACTCGCCGCGCAGAGGTTCGCGGTCGTCGTGAACTATGCCGGGTCGGCCGACGAAGCGGCTCAGGTAGTGCGCGAGATCGAGAGTGCCGGCGGCAAGGCGCTAGCTGTCCAAGCCGATGTAGCGTCCGCCACCGCCGTCGCTCGCCTGTTCGACGGGGCGGAAGCCGCATTCGATGGGATCGATGTGGTGGTGTCCAGCGCAGGCGTGATGACCACCGGTCCCATCGCGGAGGTTGGCGATGATGAGTTTGATCGCGTGATCGGCATCAACCTGCGCGGCACGTTCAACGTCTTTCGGGAAACTGCCCGGCGGGTGCGCGACAACGGCCGCCTGATCGGCCTATCGAGTACGACGCTGGCGCTCAACGCGCCCGGTTACGGGCTCTACAATGCGACAAAGGGCGCGGTCGAAAGCATCGTGCGCGTCGCCGCCAAGGAGCTGGGTGGACGCGGTATCACGGTCAACGCGGTTGCCCCCGGCCCGGTCGAGACAGGCTTGTTCCTCGATGGCAAGTCGGAGGCGGACGTGCAGCGCATGGCCGGCATGGCGCCGCAAAAGCGGCTCGGCCGGCCTGACGACATCGCCGGTGTCGTCGCCTTCCTCGCATCACCACAGGCCGCCTGGGTCAACGGACAGGTCGTACGGGCGAACGGGGGTATCGCATGAGCGCCCTCACCAACCATCAGGTCGTCCTTGTAACCGGCGCCGGCAGCGGCATCGGCCTTGCCATCGCGACCGTTCTCGCCTGCGCCGGGCATCACGTCCATGCGGGGCTACGACTGTCGCGGGTCGAAGGGAAAGAACGGGCCTCCGCCATCCGCGATCTTGCCGACAAGGAAAGACTCGATTTACGGGTCGTCGATCTCGACGTGCTGTCGGAGGTGAGCTGCCGCGCCGCCATCGATCAGGTGATGGGTGAACGCGGCCGGCTCGATGTGGTGGTCAACAACGCCGGCATGTTGATGACGGGCATCACCGAAGCGTTCGCGCCTGAGCAAGTGCAGGCTATATTTGACACCAACGCTACCTCGTGGCTTCGCGTCAACCGTGCCGCGTTGCCCGTAATGCGTCGGCAGGGCCACGGCGTCCTTGCCTATACCAGCAGTACCACCGCCCACATCGCAGAACCGTTCCTCGGCCCCTATGCCGCCGCCAAGGCGGCAGGCGAGGCGCTGGCCGAGGTCATGGCCATGGAGGCACGGCCGTTCGGGATCGAGACGGTCATCCTCGTGCCAGGCGCGTTTACGAGCGGCACCGACCACTTCGCCCATGCCGGCAGGCCGGCGCAACCGGCCGTCGTGGCGCAATATGGCGATCTGCCGTCGCGTGCCGAAACCCTGGGCGATCGGCTGCGCAAGATCGACGCCGCGCACGGTGGTTCGCTGGACGTGTCTGCAGTTGGGGAGGCGCTGCGCGACGCGCTCGCTCGCCCTCGTGGGAACCGCCCGTTCCGAGTGTTCGTGGACGGTCAGCACAAGGGGGTGGAGGAGATCACCACCGTGCAGGACGCACGGCAGCGGCTGCTGCTCGATGCGTTCGGCCTGGGTGACCTTTTACCGAGCGCGACAGCCTCCTAGAGGCTTGATCGACCTTCCCACAAAGGGTGATCATAAGAGAAAATTCTAAGGGCATCTCGAGGACGCAGCCGGTCAACACGACTTTACCGCGCCGACCAGCAATCAGTCGCCGAAATAAGCAGGTCCATAAAGATCGTCGGCCAGCGACATTCCCTTTGGTGCCCAGCCAAGCTGCTCTCGCGTCCGCATGCTGTCCACCGGATTGTCGACGGAAACGAACGGTGCGGTAAAGCCCAGCTGGCGCTTGGCGTCGGCCTTAGTGCCCGATCGTACAGGGAGGCACAGCCGCCGACCCATGATTTCGGCGATCTCTCGGTAGGTCAGCCCGGCGTCTCCGACGCCGTGGTACACGCCCCCGGCAACACCTTGCTCCAGCGCGAGCCTAAACAGAGTCACTGCGTCGTCGATTTGCACCCCGGTCCAGCGGTTGGCGCCATCTCCGACATACAGCACCTCGCCATGCTTGCGCGCGGCAGCCGCGAGCTGCGGGATCAACCCCTTATCGCCCATTCCGTGGACGGAAGGTGCCAGCCGGACAATCGAGGCGCGCACGCCGCGTGTCGCCCACTGCAATACACGGGCTTCGCTCACCGCGCGCACATAGCCGGGTGATCCAGGGTTCGGCGCGTCGGCCTCGGTGGCAACGCGTGGTGCGCGTTCCCCCGAAGCGCCGGCGATGCCCATTGTGGCAAAGGCGGTGACCAACGGCCGGTTCGAGCCCTGCAGCGCGCCTGCGAGCGCGTCGAGCGCAGCGTCGTTGGTTGTGGTGATTGCCCTCATCATGCGGGCGATCATGTTGCCGGGCCAGCCGCCCAGCACCGCGCCGAGCAGGCGTCTACGCGGCATGTCGCCCGGTGAGAAGCTGTAGGCCAGGTGGATCACGCCGTCCGCCTCCGCGGCGCCCTGTCGCAGTACGGCCAGATCAGTGAGGCTGCCGCTGAGGGAACTGACGCCCACATCGCGCAATGCCTTTGCCGATGCTTCCGACCGGGCAAGGCCTACAACCTCATGCCCGCGCGCAATTAAATTCGTGGCGAGGGCGGGACCTATAAAGCCGGTTGCGCCCGTAATGAATACTCTCATTCTCATATTCTTTCGCAAATGTGTCAGGTGTCGGGGGCACCGATGAACAGCTCCGCGACGATCATGTTGGGCAGCCAGCAAGCCCAAGCGATAACGCGGTAGGATATTGTGAAATCGAGCCCCATCAGGCTGGTTAGTGGCAGGTAGAGCCGCAGCGTCACCGCCGACAGCGTCAGCGCAAACGAGCGGATCATCCAGCGGTGATGCGCCGGCACGCGGCCCATCAGGATCTCCCGCACTGCGATTGTCGTGGCGGTGAGCCACGCTGTTCCCAATGCAGCGAAGCCGGCACCAGCAATCGGTCCCGCCGATACGCCAGTCGCTAAGACTAGCGCCGACACGCCGCCCGCGGCACAGCTGGCGACATAAACCCGTCCAAGCGTCCGGTGGATCACGGGTCGGCGTCCACGCAATGCTGGGACGAACTGCCAAGGTCCGACAAGCAGTGCGGTGGCGGCACCTGCCGCGTGTATAACGATCCACGGACTGAGGTGACGGTTGGCGGTGATGTTAGGCGGAACCGGGCCGACCCCGGCAAGATAGCGGTAGGATGCGAGCGCGACGACGCTGCTTAGCGCGGCCAGGCCGCTCCACATCACACGCCGACTAATCGACGGTCGGGAGTCTCGATCGGCGAATATGGAGAGGGTCGCTTCTTTACTCATGGGCCTACGGAAAAAAGGAGGGGAGCCCCTCAACTAGACTTCGCCGGCTGGATCATCCATCTTCATATGTCCTGTAGTTCATCGCGATCGTCCAATAACCATGGATCCACTTTCAGACGTTCTGACAATGATGCGGCCGACGAGCTACGGTTTTCGTGGCCTCGACGCCGCTGGCGATTGGGCTTTGGCGTACGATTCCGCGCAAGGCATCCGGTGCATCGCCATCGAGACGGGAACCTGTCGTTTATGGCTGGAAGGCTGCACGGCGCCCACGACACTTCAAGCAGGCGACGTCGTGCTGATGACGTCGGGCGCAGCACGTCTCGGCGCGTCCGATGCCGCCGTGCCGGTCGATGCCGTGGCGCTGTTGTCGAGCGTCTCCGCAGGCGCATTCGTGACGCTAAACGGCGGTGGGGATTGCATTGGGGTAGGCGGCTTCTTCCAGCTCGGCGACAGACAGGCCGCAGCGCTGCTCGCAACCTTGCCACCCCTGGTCCATGTCGGAGAGGGTGAAGGCAGGGACGCCTTGCTGGCGGGCATACGGCGCCTGATGCGCGAGCTGCGCGAGCCGCGTCCGGGAGGCGCGCTACTCGCCAGCCATCTCGCCCAGGCGTTGTTAATCGAGGCGCTGCGTGCGCATCTTAAAAGCGGTCAAGTGCATCGTGGTTGGCTCGCCGCGCTCGCACATCCCAATTTGCGGCGGGCGATGGAGGCGATGCACGGAAACGTCGCGCATCGTTGGTCCCTGGGCGAGCTGGCGCAGTGCGCGGGCATGTCGCGGTCAAGCTTCGCCGCGCATTTCGAGCAGGTCACGGGCGAGACGCCGATCGGCTATCTAGCACGCTGGAGGATGACGATTGCTTCGGACCGGCTAGCGGGGGGCGGCATGTCCCTGTCCGCCGTTGCTGCATCGGTCGGGTATAAGTCCGAAAGCGCGTTTGGTGCGGCGTTCAAGCGCGCTAATGGCCGGTCACCCCGCAGTCTGGAAAAAAGGTCTTTCCAAGTGGAAACTGGATAACTCGGCACCATCGACCGATAGGCTTACGCCTATCCGCATTCCGACAAAGCGACACCCGACATGCCGCTCTGACGGGAATGCCGGCCGGGCCTCAAGGCTTTCCCTCAAACTAGCGGCGATGGAGACGGCGCAGGCGTTCTTGGACACGATTATGGTTTGAGACCGGCTTAGCAGGCGAACGGATTACAAGTTCAGCGCTCCGGCCTTGTCAGCCTGACGTTCGCTTTCTACTATGTTATGATGTCACATCAGAAGCTCGCGCCTGCTAATCCCGCCAACGTTCCGAGTGCACGCTTCTTCCCCCACATCGGGCTGGCCGCAAACATGCGCGTGCTAGATGTGGGATGCGGCAATGGCGATCTGAGCCGGGTCGTGGCCACGCTGGTCGGGCCTGGAGGTGAGGTCGTTGGTATCGACAGGAGCAACGAAGCGCTCGCATCGGCTCGCGCGGTATCGCCCTCCGCGGAGATGGCGCCTATCCGCTACCAGATTGCGGATCTGAGCGGGGCGCTGCCTGACCTAGGCCACTTCGACGCGATCGTTGGACGCCACGTACTGATGTATCTTCCCGATGCTGCCGCCACTCTGGCCCGACTTGCACGACTGGCCAAGCCAGCCACAATCCTGGCTTTTCAAGAGCATGCACGCGCCGACCTACCAGTCGGAGCAGGTGAGCTTCCGGCGCATCGGCAGTGCTACACAATGGCGTGGGACACCGTTGCCGCGAGGGAGGCGACGTAGCGCTCGGTTACCGTCTAGCAGGCCTCGTGCGTGCTGCCGGTTTCGCAATCGAGGATGCGCGAAGCGAAGGCGTTCTCATCCAGCCTTGGGAAGACTCCTTTTTACCGACGCTCATGCGCGTCATGCTGCCGCGGATGATCGAGCGGGGTATCGCTCGCGAGGGCGAGGTCGATCTGGACATGCTCGCGGACCGTATCGAGAAGGAGCGCAGGGCAGCAAGCGGTACGATCTTCTGGGATCTGGCCTTCCTCGTTTCAGGCCGTTTCGACCCCGCGTGGTAGCCATCGCCCGAGCTGGTGAAGGCCCACCCGAACACCAGTCGCCTGTCTGCCTGCCATAGTCGGGCAGGTTGATCTGATTTGAGCCTGTGGCGAACGCATGTGAGCATGCCTTTTCATCAAGGTCATACCACCTACACGCAATGCCCGCGCATCAGCATCAACTCCGGTGCATCTAGCGATAGCGCTCTCGCGTTATGACGATCTTCCCGATTGGGAACGCTCAGCGAGACGACGCGGGCGTTCTCGGAATCGATCGAATTTTTTGGAAAACTCCGATCAACTAGGCCGAAGTGGCGGTGCGGTTCCTCACGCCCCACTCGCATAGGGGCAGCAGAGCCTCGATCAGCGTCATGCCGAACGGCGTGACGGTGTAATCGACCCTGGGTGGCACTTCGCCATAATCGTGACGAACCACTACGTCTGCCGAGGCGAGTTCACGTAATTGCTGGATCAGCACCTTCTCGCTGATGCCTCGGACCGCCCGCCTGAGATCGCTGAACCGACGCGGACCCGAGCGAAGGTGATACAGGATCAGCGGCTTCCATTTACCGCCCATGATGGCCAGCGCGACATCAAGGCCGCAGTCAGTTGGAGGATTAGATTGAGGAACATTCATCCGGTCTCTCTGGTACTTACCTAAAGGTAGGTTCTACCCCCACTGGCAGTGCCGGTCCATATCCGGGGAACGTACGCGATGGGATCGATCATCCTTTCCGTCGTAACAATGGAGCCTAGACATGACCGACACGCCGACCATCATAATCTATGCGAAATATCACATCCAGCCCGGCGACGTGGAAGCATTCCGGGATGTCGCTTTGCGCATGGCACACGCGGCCAGGCTGCGGGACGGCTGCGTATTTCTCGACGTCACGGAGGAAGTAGGCGCAGCCGGCACGTTCCGCCTGATTGAAGCTTGGCGAGATCAAGCGGCATTAAGCGCGCACCTCTCCACGCCCGATTTCCAATCGGTATTCGAAGAAGCCGGGAAACTCGGCATCATCGACCGTCAGGCTGACGCCTATTCAATCTCAGGCAGAGCGACGCTCGATATGCCGTCCTGAGTGAAGTGACAGCCGGGAGCTCTAAGCTTTTCCCGCAAACGAAGGGCGGCTGGATGGCTGGCGACACTTCGTAAGGGCACCTCCCATTCGCAGCCCTCTGCCCCGCCCGATTAGACAGCGGCTATGATCGATTTCCAATTGTGCCTCTTAGGTATACCTCTGGTGGACCAAGGTTAAACGACCCACAAATGGACGTTCAAGGCACCCTGCTCGCTTCACAGCTTCGGTCGTTCATTCATGTAGACTGATCCGCTCGCCGTAAGCGACGTGTCGAGGACGCGGATCAGCGAAAAGTGGGACAAATCCGTCATCCGCAGAGGCTAAGCCGAAAGGCGGGTTTAACCGAGAGCTGCCGTTCGCGAGCGTCCTAAAAACATGGTATTTTGGGACAAAGCCTGAGGTTGCGAGTCAGATAGCTTCTTCTACTGGATGGTGCCGGTCGAACGTTTCTCGGGAGGCGCGGAAGCTATCGACGTTCCCGACGATCCACGTCCACAGTGGAACGAGCCTGACCAAAAGTTCTAGGCCTGTGCCGGACAGCGAATATTCGACGTGCGGCACGATCTCATCGAAGTCGTGACGTATCACCAGCCCGTCGCGTTCCAAGTGCCGCAGGGTACGGGTCAACATCCGTTGCGTGATGCCGTGCATGCGGCGCCCGATCTCCGCGTGACGAAGCTGGCCGTAGACGCCGAGCGTGTGAATGACGCCGAGCGACCAGCGGTTACCGGCATGAGCAAGCACCTCACGGCGCACGCCGTCGTCATCGTCGCGCAGGCCGTCACAAACCGTCTGCGAGTAGCGAAGGATGTCCTCCTGGCTCAGGGAATTAATAGCAGTATCACGCATGTACCCATCTTTCGCGCTTGTCCGAGGCTTGCCAGATCGCGGGCAACCAAGGTGAAAACGAGCAAGAACGATGAACGATACAACCTCTTCCGTGAAGTCACTGAACATCCTCGTCCTGGGTGCAGGCGAGCTTGGCATGCCAGTGCTGCGCAACCTGGGGCGTCGCGCGAAGGACATCGACGGCGCGAAGATCAGCGTCCTGCTGCGCGAAAGCGCCATCGAGTCCGGCGATCCAGCCAAGCAACGCGACATTGCCGAAATCCGTGCGGCGGGCATCGCAATCGTCCTCGGTGATCTGGTCAACGACACGATCGACGAGCTTGCCGAGCTGTTCGCATGCTACGACACCGTGATCGGCTGTGCGGGCTATGCGGCGGGGATCAACACGCCGATGAAGCTCGCCAAGGCGGCGCTGCAATCGGGCATCCCACGCTACTTCCCGTGGCAGTTCGGCGTCGACTTCGAAGCGATCGGTCGCGGTGGACCGCAGGACATCTTCGATGCGCAGCTCGACGTGCGCGAGCTGCTGCGCGCGCAGGACAAGACCGAGTGGGTCATCATCTCCACCGGCATGTTCATGAGCTATCTGTTCGAGCCGGACTTCGGCGTCGTCGATCTGGAGAATAGCGAGGTCCATGCGCTCGGCAGCTTCGACACTGCCGTGACGCTGACGACGCCCGACGACATCGGCGTGCTGACCGCCGAGATCGTGTTCTACGAGCCGACGATCCGCAACGAGATCGTCTTCCTCGCTGGCGACACCGTCACTTACGGCGAGGTCGCGGACAAGCTGGAGGCAGCGTTCGGCCGCCCCTTCAAGCGGTCGGTCTGGACTGTTCCCTTCCTGATGGAAGAGCTGGCGAACGATCCGAACAACATGATGCGCAAGTACCGCGCCGCCTTCGCAATCGGACGCGGCATGTCATGGCCGAAGGCAGGCACGTTCAACGACCGTCAGGGTATTCCGGTCACCGACGTTGCCGCCCTCATCAAGACCGAGCTGCCGGCAGTTCAGCAGGACAAGTGATGCGAGCCGGGCGGCACCAGCGCCGCCCATACCAACATCGATATGCTCAGGGCTTTTGGGGCTGGTGTAACCACCAGTGCCATTCCCTGCGCGCCATACCGGAGACTTTCATGGATAATACCGCACGGACGCTGCCGTTGCGCGATGGTGCCGCCATTCCGCAAATGGGCCTGGGCGTCATGTATGTGCCCGAAGGCACGCTGCCCGCGCTGATGCGCGAGGCGGCCAAGGTCGGCTACCGCCACTTCGATACCGCGACCGTCTATGGCAACGAGGGGGAAGTCGGCGAAGGCCTGCGCTCGCTCGACCTCGACCGCCGCGAGGTCTTCGTGACCACCAAGTTGCAGGACGGCATGCACGGCTATGACAATGCCCTGCGCGCCTTCGATGCCAGCGAGAAGCTGATCGGGTCGATCGACCTCTATCTCATCCACTGGCCGCAGCCCGCCAAGGACCTGTATGCGGAAAGCTGGCGCGCATTGGTGCGCTTGCAGGAAGAGGGCCGCGTCCGCTCGATCGGCGTCGCCAACTTCACCGCCGACATGATCGACCGGATCGCGGGCGAAACCGGTGTGATGCCGGTCATCAACCAGGTCGAACTGCACCCGCGTTTCCAGCAGCGCGAACTGCGCGCCTACAACGCCGCCAAGGGCATTTTGACACAAGCCTGGAGCCCGCTGGAACATGGCCTGATCCTGAAGCAGGAAGCGATCATCGAGATCGCGCAGCGCCTTGGACGGTCGGCCGCGCAGGTGGTCCTTCGCTGGCACATCCAGAGCGGCCTCGTCGTCATCCCGAAGGCGGCGGACGCCAGGCATCTGGCCGACAACGTCGCCGCCTGGGACTTCGAGCTGTCCGAGGACGACATGGCCCGCATCTCCGCGCTCGACCAGAACCAGAGCTCGTTCGGCCTCGACCCCAATGTCTACCAGAGCGACCGCGGGCGCATCGAAGCCTGAGCCGCCATCCAACCCGAGAGGCTATCCATGACCTATCGCATTGCCACCATCATCGGCAGCCTGCGCGCGGACTCGATCAACCGCCGCGTCGCGGACGCATTGATACGTCTCGCCCCGTCGAACTTCGATTTCATCGACGTGTCGATCGGCGACCTTCCGCTTTACAATCAGGACGATGACGCGAACCAAAGCGCGGCAGTACTCCGGATGAAGGCTGCCATCGAGTCTTCGGGTGGTGTCCTCTTTGTCACGCCGGAGTACAACCGCTCCATACCCGGCGCGCTGAAAAACGCCCTCGATCATGGCTCACGCCCCTATGGCAACAACTCGTGGTCGGGTCGTCCCGCAGGAATCGTCGGCGTTTCCCCCGGCGGCACCGGCACAGCTATCGCGCAACAACATCTGCGCAGCGTCCTCACGTTTTTCGACATGCCGATGTTCGGGCAGCCTGAGACTTACATTCAATGGCAGGCCGATCTGGTGAACGAAGATGGCATCTTTGCCGACGGAAGTCAGGCTTTCTTCCAGAACTGGATGAACACCTTCAGTACGTTTGTGACGAGAAACCTCGTCCATCAGAAGGGATAAACCTAGCGGCTTGACCTTACACCCTTAACGGCCGTTGCTACTCCTAAGCGGAGAGCATCAGCGCGTCCGCGATGGCAAGGGCTGCCTGACGAAGTTCGTCGTCGGGTAGCTCGCCAGCGCACCAAAACGATAGGGCACCGCGGAAGGCGAGAGCGAGATGGCGAGGCAAGTCGTTTGGTGACTGCCGACGCGAAACTCTGACACTGTCCTCGCCCGTCAATGCAAGCGCCCAAAAGGCTGCGGATCGTTCCAAGGCATCTGTCTGAGTCAGGCCAGCGGTCCCGATCGATCCCATCACGGCGCGATTCACGTCCGGCTCTTCCAGCATGACGGCAACCGCGATCTCGACCGCCATCCTGACGCGGCCTGCCGCATCCGCTGGCGGCGTGGCAGCGGTATAGCGCATCGCCATCGTCTCGATCCGTCGGCCGGACAGGGCGTGCATGACCCCTGCCTTGCTGCCGAACTGGTTGAAGGGGGTGGCAAAGCTGACCCCCGCCTCGGCCGCCAGATCGCGCATCGAAAATTCGGCCTTGCCTGAGCGGAGCAGCCGTTCCGCCGCTTCGAGCACCCGCTGGCGGACGGGTTCTCCCCGTTCGCCGGGGGAGCCGTTGGGCTTGCTTAACGTCATACGCACCTATATCGTGATATAGTTATTCGGTTTTACAGGGTTATCGTATGAACTCCGCCGCGCCAAAGACCTTCCTCATCACCGGTGTCAGCTCGGGCCTGGGCCGCGCCTTCGCGAAAGGGGCGCTCGATGCCGGGCACCGGGTCATCGGCACCGTCCGGCGCGAGAGCGACGCCGATGCGTTTGCGGCGCTCGATCCCGATCGCGCTCATCCGCTGGTGCTGGACGTGACCGACTATGCCGCCATCCCTGACGCCGTCGCCCGCGCGGAGCGGAGGGCGGGTGCGGTCGACGTGCTGGTCAACAATGCCGGCTATGGTCACGAGGGCGTGGTCGAGGAATCGTCGATCGACGATCTCCAACGCCAGTTCGCCGCCAATGTGTTCGGGCCGGTGGCGATGATAAAGGCGGTGCTCCCCGGCATGCGCGCGCGCCGGGCGGGCCATATCGTCAACGTGACCTCGATGGGCGGGTTCATCACCATGCCGGGAATCGGTTTCTACTGCGGCAGCAAATTCGCGCTGGAGGGTATCTCGGAAGCGCTCGGCAAGGAGGTTGCCGGCTTCGGCATCCGTGTCACCGCGCTCGCCCCCGGTCAGTTCCGCACCGATTGGGCGGGGCGCTCGATGGACCGCACGCCGCGCAGTATCGCCGACTATGATGCGGTCATGGACCCCCTGCGCGCGGCACGGCAGGCCAAGAGCGGCCACCAGCCGGGCGATCCGGCCAAGGCCGCGCAGGCGCTGCTTACCCTGATCGACGCGGAAACGCCGCCGACGCGGCTGTTCCTCGGCGCCGACGCGCTTGGCCTGGTCGACCAGAAGCTGGAGGCGATGAAAGAAGAACGCGACCGGTGGGACGCGCTTTCCCGATCGACGAGCTTCGCATCGTGACTGGCCACGGAGCCATGCGAATGGTTGCTTAGGGCACGTCGCGCTGATTTGCTGAACGCCTTGAATGGAAGGACAGATTCAGGAGGTCGAAAGGCCGTTGTCGCGGCTCGCGAGTCGGCGACGCGGCCAGATTTCGGCCGTTCGGCCTACCTACCGCGCGATTGCACAACGTGCCATTCGTTTGCGACAATAGACGCTTCCTGTCGATCGCTGTCGCGCCACCCGGGACGATGGCGCGACATCATCTCAGATGAGCGGCGCGTCGGCTTTGAAGCCTGTGGCGGCTTCCATGGCGCGGTGGATCAGCGCCGGATCCGACACGCCCTGACCATCCCGCCTGGGCGTATAGGGTTTCTCGATCCGCTCTACGTCCAGGTCCGTGAGACGGAGTGTCAGCGCCGCGACCGCATCGTCGATGTGCTTGGGCTTGAGAGCGCCGACAATCGGTGCCGCGACGACGGGATTGCGGCATAGCCATGCCATCGAGACTTGCGCCGCGCTAACGCCGCGTTCGGCGGCGATCGCGTTCACCGCCTCCACGATAGCGCGGTCGCTTTCGATCGTGGCCGGGTTCTGTTCGGCACCCGCGGGTTCCGTCTGCATACGCTCGGTCGTCGTTCCCCAGGGACGGGCGAGCTTGCCGCGTGCGAGCGGACTGTAGATCAGCGTCGCCACGCCCTCGTCCGCGCAAAGCGGGATCATCTCGCGCTCCTCCTCCCGCGCCAGCAAATTGTAATTGTGCTGCATCGAGACGAAGCGCGTCCAGCCATGCGCCTTTTGCAGATGGAGCGCCTTGGCAAATTCCCAAGCCTTCATCGACGACGCGCCGAGATAGCGAACCTTGCCGGCCTTGACGATGTCGTGAAGGGCTTCGAGCGTCTCTTCCCACGGCGTCATCTGATCGCGCCGATGGATCTGATACAGATCGATATAGTCGGTGCCGAGCCGGCGGAGACTGTTGTCCACCTCGATCATGATCGCCTTGCGCGACAGGCCGACGGCGTTGGGACCGTTTCGCATTCCCGCCGACAGCTTGGTGGCGATGACCACCGCATCCCGGTTGACGAAGTCCTTAATCGCACGACCGAGAAACGCCTCGCTCGTGCCCCGCGAGTACAGGTTCGCGGTATCGAAGAAGTTGATTCCCGCCTCCAGCGCGTGCCGGATGATGCCACGAGACGTGTCCTCATCGAGCGACCAGGCAGGATGACCTTCCCCAGGCTCTCCAAACCCCATGCTCCCGATGCAGATCGGTGACACATCAAGCCCGGTTCGGCCTAATTTTTGATAGAGCATCGCAGCCTCCTGTAGTACATGCGGACAGATGTCCGCTTAGCGCTTAACGGACAGCTGTCCGGTTAGCAAGGATGCGATGCGTAACGATGATAAAATGCGTGCCGATGCGAGAGACAATCGTGCACGGCTGGTTGCGATAGCGCGGGATGCGCTAGGCCATGATCCATTGGTGTCGCTGCATGCGATCGCCAAACTGGCGGGGGTGGGGCAAGGTACGCTCTATCGCCATTTCGCAAGCCGCGAAGCGCTGGTCCTCGCCGTTTATCAGGACAGCATCGACGAACTGGCGGCGCTGGCGCCGAGGCTGCTTGTCGAGCATCCGCCGCTCGATGCGCTCCGGCTTTGGACGAGACGTTTCAGCGACTACAGCCGAAAGAAGCACGGCATTGCGAACATGGTCCGCGCGGTCATGTCCGATCGGGAATTTGCAGCGACTTACCAGGCCTTGGCGAGTGCGGTGCGAGAATTGATGCAGGCTTGTGCAGGAACCGGCGCCTTGGCCCAGCCGCTAGATGCCGACGATTTCCTGCAATTGCTCGCGCTGCTGACTCAACTTCCCGATGATCCGGAAGGCACTGCGCGGGAAGCCCGATTGGTCGAGATGGCGTTCCGAGCGATGGGGCCAGCGCTTGGATAGCGACGCGAGCGTTGGCGCGTGCCCGCCGCATCGGGCCACGCGTTCGCCCACGGCACGCCGACGGAGGATGTGGTCGCGGAGCAGGACAAGCTGCTGTGGGCCGACGCCCTGATCCTGACCTTCCCGCTCTGGTGGTTCTCGATGCCGGCGATCCTGAAGGGCGGGATCGACCGGGTTTATTCCCACAGCTTCGCCTACGGGGTGGGCGAGCATAGCGACCAGCGCTGGGGTGATCGCTATGGTGAGGGGAAGCTGGCCGGCAAGCGCGCCATGCTGATCGTCACTGCCGGTGGTTGGGAGCCACATGACGGGCCGCGGCATCAACAGCCCGATCGACGATCTGGTGTTCCCGATCAACCACGGCGTGCTGTTCTATCCGGGCTACGACGTGCTGCCGCCATTCGTTGTCTACCAAGCTGATCGAATGGACGACGACGGACCTCGCGCCACGTCCGACATGTTGCGCGGCCGGATGCGCGCGCTGTTCACCGACGAGCCTATTCCATACCGCCGACAGAACGCGGGCGACTATGCCATCCCCTCCATGGAACTACGGGAGGAGGCCGCCGCACCTACCCTGACCGGGTTTGCGGCGCATCTGCAAAGCTAGCGTAGCCGTTCCCACTTGGGAACGGCCAGCGAGACGGCTGCTGGGGCGTTCTCATTGGGATCGAGTTCCGGGAATGCCTAAGGCTTCCCAAAACCACAGCACAGCATCAATCGAGAATACGATCGACGCCGGTTAAGCGCTTTGAACGGCGATGATTGGCGTCGCAACCGTTTGGTCGCGACGCCAAGTTTGGGCGATCCGACAACGCTATGTGTTCAGTACGCTATTGCGACCGGCGTCTGCACCTATCGGTCTACTCGGATCAGCGGAAGAAAGATCGAGTCGACCCAAGCTGCTCGCAGGATCTCCGAAGGCGCGGCGAAGTTCATGATCACGTGATGCCGAAATAGATCACCAAGCAATGTCAAGACCGGTGGAACCAGTTTATCCTTAGACACTTCACCCCGAGCAACCGCCCGCTTCAGGATTGCCGTCTCGATTTCCTGTTCGCCACGGATCAGCGCATTGTGCAAGCTTTCGGGGTTCGATCCATCTTCCGAGAAATACTCGCTGGTGAATAGCGAAAGTGCCGCAGCAATACCTTCCGCGCGTTGCGACGCGCGCGCAAGATACTGAAGTAATTCCGTTCTGACATCACCGCAATCCGGTACATCGAGCGAGTATCGCGACATCTGTTGGCGGATAGCCGCAACCGCCAGCGCTGCCTTCCCGTCCCAGCGACGCGCGATCACTGGACGGCTGGTACCGGCACGTTCCGCGACCGCTTCCATCGTCAGCCCTGTGTAGCCACTTAGCGTCAATTCCAGCCACGCTGCATCTAGCAATGCATGTTCCAGGTCTGCTCCCCGCCTTCGCTCAGTCACATCTCGCCCCATATAAGATGCGCTAATGCATCTTGACCCAATGCAGACATTCTCGTAGATGCCGGGTCGCATCTTATATCGGGAGTTTCAGTGTGACAATAGCCGCACTTCCGTGGCCGTGGCCGCGCGTCCTTTTCGCATCCAGCGCGTGCGTGTTGACGATCGGGCTTTCTTCGCCTGCGGCTGCTAAACAGGCGGATGATGGGTTGACGATCTCGCCGGCGCCGGAAGTCGAGCGGAATAATCGCGATCATGTCGTCGTCGGCATGGGCACGATGGTCCTTCCGCAATTTCAGGGTTCGCGCGATTTTCAGGTTCAGCCCGCCCTGGTCATAGACGTCGAACAGGGCCGGTTCTTCGCCAAGGCAGGGGAAGGCATCGGTCTGTACCTGATCAATCAGGAGAAGCTACAAGCGGGCGTCAGTGTAACCTGGATGCTCGGCTATGATCGAAAGGATGTACCCGATGGTATCGGAAAGCTGAACGATACCTTCGGTGGGCGGGCTTTCGTGACAGGGCAGGTCGCAGGCTTCACCGGCAACCTGTCCGTGACATCACCAGTGTTCGGCGGCGATGCGAAAGGGGTCATCGTGAACGCGCGCATTTCCCGCTCTTTCCGGTTGAGCGAGAAAGTGACGATCAGTCCGGGCATCGGCGTGAGCTGGGCCGACGCGAAGCATCTGCGGCGATATTTCGGCGTCGACGAGGAGCAGTCGGCGGCATCGGGCCTGCCCATCTATCGCCCGTCGAGCGGATTCAAGGATGTCGATGCCCGCTTGGCCGTCAGCTACCGACTGACGCAAAGGGTCAACCTCGTGGGTGTTGGCATGCTCGTTCGCAACCTCGATCGGGTAGCCGACAGTCCGTTCAATCAGCGTGGCTGGTCGCCCATGGCGGTGCTCGGCTTCGGCTACGCCTTCTGACGCAGGCGCGGATCACAAGCCATGCGCAAAGCGCGAAGTTATCGCGGATCGCGCCTCAGCCTTGGTGCCGCCCGACGATTTGCGGTCATCGCGGTGTTGGCGGGCGTCCCCGTCAGCGGGGGAATCGCGTTCTTTGTGTGGTTGTGGTCGGTGCTTGGCGACCCGGCAATCGCCGCCGTGATGATGGGCACATTCCTGCTTCCGGTTCTGCCATTGCTTTGGCCCCGTGAGATCAGATCGCGCCCAACTTCGAGATAGCAGTTCCATCTTGCAACATGTGACGAAAGGCTTTCGACGTGAACAAAGCTAGTACCACCCCGCCCTCCCGCCCCGCAAACGGGCGCCGCGTCCTTGTCTCCGGTGCCAGCATCGCAGGTCCGGCTACCGCCTATTGGCTCGATCGGTATGGGTTCGACGTCACCCTCGTCGAAAAGGCAGCCACAATCAGGCTGGGCGGCTATCCTATCGATTTGAGAGCTGTCGCGATGGACGTCGCCGAGCAAATGGACCTTCGTCCCGCCCTGCTTGATGCCGATATAGACTCGCAGCGAGTCACCTTCCTTGATGGTGATGGCGATGTGGTTGTCGCACTCGATCCCAAGTGGATCCATGGTGGCGTCCCCGGCCGCGACGTCGAAATCGCGCGCGGCGAGTTGACCTCGCTTCTTTCCGGCCTGACCGAGGATCGGATTCCCCGGCGGTTCAATACCTCGATCGCGGCCCTGGAAGAGGATGGCACAGGCGTTGAAGTCACCTTCGACGATGGGTCGCGGGGACGGTTCGACATCGTGATCGGTGCCGATGGCGTACATTCCAACACGCGCGCTCTGGTCTTTGGTGACGAAGCCCAGTTTTCCAAGCCTATCGGCTTCTGCTTCGCAGGCTTCTCTATCTCCAACACGCTTGGTCTGGACCGCGAGGCCCTCATCTCCAACGTACCGGGCCGGATGGTGGCGATCTACGCAGCTGGAAGTTTGCCAGAAAAGGTGTTCGTGCTGATGGCGTTCGCACATCCTTACCGGCTCGGGCGCGACGCGCGGGACCCGGCATTCCAGCGTGACCTCACTGCCAAGGCGTTTGCAGGTGCGGGCTGGCAGGTTCCCGAGTTATTGAGGGCGATGCAAACGGCGGATGATCTGTATTTCGATCATGTCGAACAGATCAGAATGCCCGCATGGACACGCGGCCGGGTCGCCCTGGTCGGAGATGCAGCCTACGCACCGTCTTTCCTGACCGGGCAGGGATCGAGCCTGGCGCTCACTGGCGCCTATGTGCTGGCCAGTGAGCTCGCCCGCCATCCCGACCATCGGGACGCCTTCACGGCTTACGAGCGAAAGCTCCGCCCGTTCGTCGAGGTGAACCAGGCGACTGTGGCGCAGGGCATGGTCGGGATGATACCAGCCACTTCCGAGCAGTTGGAACAGCGTGCCGTGGGTCTGAAGGAAATCGCTGGCACGTCTGCCCTCGACGGCGATACTGCGCGGCCAGAACACAGTGCGCTGGATCTGTCGGAGTATCACGATGACTTGCGCAACGGATGAGGCAGGTCACCGCGAGGCGTAGTTAGGCGTTTCGCACCGCCGCTTTTCCAGTTTCGGTCGAAGTTCGAACCTGCACCCGTCTTTGCTCCCGTCGCGCCGGGAGGTCCGATTTCCGCAGTATTCCCGAGCAAGCTGTCAATCCGACGGGAGGCGGCGCGTCGCTTCCCGCACAGGTGCAACGCAGTGCAATAAAACATCTGTCCTATCGTAAGCGTCCGGTGAGCCGCGTGTTGTCGCGTGGGGCGCACCCGCGCCGGTGCTGGCGCTCCCCAACCAGCGCTGGAGCCTGGACTTCGTGCACGACCAGCTCGTCACCGGCCGGCGGTTCCGCGTGCTCAATATCGTCGACGACGTCACGCGTGAGTGCCTCCGGGCGGTAGTGGACACCTCGATCTCGGGCCGGCGGGTCGTTCGCGAGTTGACCGATCTGATCGCCGAGCGTGGCAAACCGACGATGATCGTCAGCGACAACGGGACCGAACTGACGTCGAACGCGGTGCTCGCCTGGTCCGGCGATGCCCGCATCGAGTGGCACTACATCGCGCCGGACAAGCCCACGCAGAACGGGTTCGTCGAAAGCTTTAACGGTCGCATGCGCGACGAGCTGCTCAACGAGACGCTGTTCTTCACGGTTCGCCAGGCCCGCTCGATCCTGGCGCGCTGGGTCGACGACTACAACACCGAGCGGCCGCACTCGTCGCTCGGCTACGCTACCCCGGCAGCCTTCGCTGCCGGGCTCGAACAGCAACGGGCGGGGTTAACCCCGCCCGTTGCTTCACCCGCGCTCATGCGCGACAACACCGGTCGGTCTCTGGTTGCCGTTGGATGAAAGACCGGGGTCACGTCAATCGAGTTATGGGAAAGCGGAACGGCTCTCATAAACGTTCCCGAATGACGGCCATTCATTGCTTGAGTCTGTGTCGACCGCCCAAACAACGGCGCTTGGCCTCAGGCAAGCGCGGATAATCAGGATGTAGCGCTTGAACCACAAGTTTTATCGGCCTCACTCCCAACCGCCGCCGAGTGCAAGGAAGAGGTCAATCTGCCGATCGACCAGGCTGGCGCGCGCGGACGACAGGCTTGTTTGCGCGTCGGCGTAGCTGGCCTGCGCGTTCAATACGTCGAGGAACGGTGTGCGACCGAAGCGTTGCAGCTTTTCGGCGTCCCCGCTTGCCTTGTCGGCAGCTCCCGCCGCCCGTTCCAGCGCGTCCAGTCGGTCGCGTGACCGCGCATAAGCGGACAGGGCGGTTTCGGTCTGTTGAAGGGCCAGCAACACCGAACCATCGAAGCCCGCGAGCGCGGCGTCGCCATCAGCACCGGCCTCATCGATCCTCGCACGGACCGCCTTGCGGTTCGGAAAGGACCAGGAGACCAGCGGGCCGAGACTGAAGCCGAACGACGAAGGCGCCAGCGCACGGCCGACTGACGTAGCGGTTCCCGCCGAACCGCCGAGGCTGATACGGGGGTAAAGATCGGCTTCGGCGACTCCGATGCCGGCGGTTGCGGCGGCCAGCAGCCGTTCGGCTCGCCGGATGTCGGGGCGGCGCTTGAGCAGCATCGCACCGTCGCCGATCGGCAGCGGGCGGCGGAGCGACGGTATTGTCGTGCAGCCTTCCAGCTCGCGTGGATAGTCGGCCGGAACGCGTCCCATCATCGCCGCCAGCGCGAACAACGCGGCACGCCGGTCGGCGAGGATGTCGGGGATGGTGGCTTCGCTGGCGAAGACGGCCGCGCGTGCGCGATCGCTGTCGAAGCGTGTGCCGCGGCCGCCGCGCACCATTCGTAACGCCACGTCGAGGGTCGAACGCTGGATCGTGACGACGTGCCGCGCAGCGGCGAGCGCGACGCCGTCGGCGCAGACGCGCGCATAATTGCGGGTGACAGCCGCCGCCACCACCACGCGCACATGGTCGCGCGCGGCAAGTGTCGCCTCTGCCTGTGCGTTCGCCGCCTCGATCCCCCGGCGGATGCCGCCCGCCAGATCGAGCGGATAGTTGAGATCGAAGCCGAGCGCGTAGCTGAGCGGCGCCGGCAAGGTCCCGGTCGGCCCGCCGATGCGGGCGCCCGCCGCCTGGCCGCTGATGCCTGTCGTGACCGTGCGCGCGGCCGCGGCCTCGCGCACGATCGCGCTCGCCCGGCGCAGATTGGCATCGGCCACGCGCAAATCGGTGTTGGCGCCAAGTGCTTCGGTCACATAGGCATCGAGCCGGGGATCGCCGTAGAGACGCCACCAATGCGGTGGCAGGTCTGCCTGGGTCACGGCAGGATCTCGACTGCCCAAGAACGGCGCGGACGCCTGTGGTCGATTGACGATGGCTGCGGGCGGCATGCGGTAGTCCGGTCCCGCTACGCAGCCGGCGGACAGCAGCGCAAGGCTCGCCACGAAGGGGGGTGCGAGCAGGCGCCTCACGGGCGGCCTCCCGCCGCGATCGCGGCGGGCACGATCTCGACCGTTGCGGTCCGCCCCGCGATCAGGCGCGTCGTCGCGGGCATCCGGTCGATATGCACGCGGACCGGGATACGCTGGGCGAGCCGTACCCAAGAGAAGGTCGGCGCGACTTTGGGTAGGAGGTTGCCGGTATCGTCGCGCTGGTCGTCGGCGATCGCAGCGGCGATGCTCTCGACATGGCCGAGGATCTCGCCATCGTCGCCCATCAGGCGAATGCGGGCGCGATCTCCGATGGCCACGTTGTGCAGCTTCGTCTCTTCGAAATAGCCTTCGATCCGCAGCGAGGCGGTGTCGACAAGCGCCATCGCCTGCGCCCCCGCCGCGAGATAGTCGCCGGGGTGAATGTCGAGGTTGGTGACGGTGCCGGCAACAGTGGCACGGATTTCGGTACGCTGCATATCGACCATCGCGACGTTGCGGTCGGCGATCGCGCGCGCCAGTGCCGCCTCGGCTGTCCTGACTTTGGCGACATTCTGCTCGCGCGCCTCGGTCGCGACGAGATCTCCGAGCGCAAGATCGCGACGCGCTTCCTTACGTGCTTGTTCGAGCTGCGCTTGAGCCTCGGCGATGGCGGCATCGGCGCGGCCGATAGCGGCGGTGAGGCGTGGCCGGTCGAGGACGATTAGCAACTGCCCGGGACGGACGACCTGATTGTCGCGGACCGGCACCTGGGTGACGAGACCGCCGACGTCGGTCGAGATGCGCACCACGTCGGCGCGGACACGACCGTCGCGGGTCCACGGCGTGCGTTGGTGACGGTCCCACAGGTGCAGCGCCACCAGCGCGGCGATAGCGACAAGCGAAAGCGTAACGGCGTAGCGCCCGAGCAAGGCGAAATATGGCTTCATTGGAGTAATCCAGTGGCAGGCAGGCTCTGCACGAGCAGGCCGAAGACGATGACGAGGACGGCAAGCTCGACGACGGGCGGCAAGGCGAGCCGCCGAGATGCGCCGGTGGCAGAAAGCAGACGAAGAATCGCGACTGTCAGCACCAGCGCCAAGCAGGCGACTGCCAGCAGACCGGGAATGAGCACGCCACCGATGACGATGTCGGAGATCATGCCGCGACCTCGCCCTGTGGCACCGGAGCCAGCGCGAACCGCAGGTCAGTGAGTGGGTCGAGCAGCGAGCGATCTGCCTCTGCCGCGTCGGCGATCCTCACAGCCAGCGCGTCGACACTGCGGCTGAGTTCGGCGAGGCTCGGCGCGCTGGCACTCCCAAAATGTGCAGCGACGTCCGCCAGCACCGCCCGCGCGTCGTCCGCGACCGCTCCGCCCTGCCGACCGAGCCGACGATGCAACAGTCCCGCCGCATGCCCGATGCGCAGGTGGCGCAAGGTCTCGTCCAGCGTCGCCTTCGTCGGCCGCGCCGACAGGGCGAGCCGCGGCATCAGCAGCGCGGCGCGGTCGATCATCAGCCCGGTCCATGCCGCCTCTGCCGGACCACCGCCTCGCGCGCGGCGTGCCACGTCGCGGCGACCGAGCCACAGCAGGCGGTGGATCGCGGCATCGGGGGCGACGGTCTGGAACAGCGCCATACTCACCGTGCCGAAGCCGACGCCCACGAACAGGGCGATGCTGCTGTTGACGGCGTCGGCGAAATCGCCGCCATATTCGGCCCCCAGCCCGACCAGGATCGGAATTGTCAACGTCACGCCGAGCGCCATGAAGGCGGTCGCGGGCCGCGCCTGCAAAGATCCGGCGAACAGGAAGGTGGGTGCAAGCACAGCGAGCAGGGTTGGGAAGTCGGAGACGCGCGGCAGGATGACGAAGCTGTAGGCCAGGCTGATCGCGACGCCGTAGATCGAGCCGACAATGTACTTTCGGACGAAGGGAACGGGGTTGTCGACATTGCCGAACAGCGCGCAGGTGACCCCCAGCACCGATACAGCCAGCCCGCCATCGGGCCATGCCGACCAGATCCAGGCGAAACAGCCGAGCGTGATCCCGACGATGGCGCCCGCCCCGGCGCGTGCCGCCATGACGGGATCGCGGTGGAAAACGTAGCCTTTAACCCGCTTCTTGACGAAGAGCGGCTCTACCGCGAACGCCGACGCCCCCGTGATTACCTCATGCCCAAGCCGGTCGCCGTCGTGGAGCAGGCCGACCAGGTCGGCGAGGTGCCCCGCGACATTGGCCGACAGCGCATCTCCGGTGTCGGATCCACCGTGTGCGAGCGAACGGGCATGACGGATCAACCAGAGCGCGCCCGCCTCCCGCTCGACAAGTTCGTCCGAGGCGATCCAGGCGCGAACGTCAAGCACGAGCTGCGCCAGTTCCACCGGCATGCCCAAGCGACGGGCACGAAGGGCATCGATCCGCTCCTCGACGTCGGCGAGGAGCGGCAGCAGCCGCGCCAGTCGGTCGTGCATCAGCTGCACCGACGCAGCACTCGGCCTTCCCGCGACCGGATCATAAGGAAGGTGCGTCGCCAGCCCCCGCAGCGCGAGCAGGTCCAGGGCCAGCCGGTGGCGATCCTCGCGGCGCTCGTTCTCTGAAACCTCGCGCAGCGCGTCGCCAGCGAGCTGGCGGGCATCGCGCAACGTCGCCGCCAGCTTCGCCTTGAATTGGCCGGTCATCGGTCGAGGCATCACGTAGCGATGGACCAGCACCGCACACAGGATCCCAAGTGCGATCTCCTGCACCCGCACCGATGCGGTATCGAAGATCGTGTCCGGTGCCGCGACGGCAGGGAAGCCGATCAGGCTGGCGGTGTAACCGGACAGCACGAAGGCATAGGCGCGGGGTGTCCGGTCGAGCAGCGACAGGAACAGGCACAGGCCGATCCATCCGGCCAGCACCACGCTGCACACCAGCGGCTCGTTCGCGAATATCGGGATGATCGCCACCGTCGCGATCACACCGACCAGCGTGCCCGCCAGCCGGTAGACGCCACGCCCCAGCGAGGCTCCGGCGCTAGGCTGCGACACGAGGTAGACTGTGACGATCGCCCAGGACGGGCGCGGCAGCCCGATGCGAAGCGCGACATAATAGGCCAGCAGCGCGGCAACGAAGCTCTTGGCGGCGAACAGTAGCGCCTCGACATCCGTCTTGACGACCGGATTGCGCAGCGGGTTCCGCCATCGCGGCCACTGCCACTGGGGCAGCGCGATTTCGGGTCCGATCCACCCGCCATACCAGAAAAGCCAATATCCCATCGCTTATTGATAGTCACTCTCAGCAAGCGATGATATTAGCTATCCAGCCAATCTATCCCTATAAACTGCCATCTTGATGTCACGACCTATGCTAGCCACTGCCATCCTGGATCCGGACGCGGCGGACGCGACCGCGATCGCGCACCGGCTAGACTTCACCGACCATGCCGCCGAAGTGCCCACCCATGTCCATCGCAAGGCGCAGTTGATCCTGGCGTCGCACGGCGCGGTCACCTGTATCGCCGCGGACGATGTGTGGATCGTGCCGCCGGGCTGCGGCATCTGGATTCCGGGCGGGGTGCCGCACAGCGCGCGCGCGACCGCAAATGCGCGGGTCGACTATCTGTTCGTCGAGCCCGGCGCGAGCAGGCTTCCCGACCATTGCTGCGCACTGGAGTTGACCGCGATGATCCGCGCGATGATCGATCGCCTGGCGCACGAGCCCAGCGACTATTCCCCGGACGGACATGCCGCCCGCCTGGCCCGGGTGATGCTTGACGAGCTGGCCGAAATGCCGCGCCAGCGCCTGAACCTGCCGGTGTCAGGCGATAGCAGGATTCGCGTTATCGCCGACGCGCTGACCGCCGCGCCGTCGGACCGCAGCACGCTCGCCGGCTGGGCCGTCCGCGTCGCGATGAGCGAGCGGTCGCTGGCGCGGCTGATGCTGCGCGAGACCGGCCTGACCTTCGGCCGCTGGCGCCAACAGCTCCACCTCGTCGTTGCGTTACGCGAGCTGGCGAGCGGCGCCAGCGTCCAGCAGGTCGCGGCCGAATTGGGCTACGATTCGGTCAACGCGTTCATCACGATGTTCCGCAAGGCGCTCGGCAGCACGCCAGCACAGTATTTTGCGCAGCGCCGGGCATGAACTGCTCTGATCCCCGAAACCTCGCCGCCTCACGCGGTAAGACGCGCTCATCCGGATCGCGAGCGGTCGCTCGCCCCAGCAACGTTCCGATCTGTCCTCTCTTCAGCCTGCATGTCCGATCAGAAGAGCCCCCATGGCAACAACCAGGCAGGCCGTGATCCGATAACGGCTCAGTCTTTCGTGCAGGAAGACGCGTCCGATAAGGGCCGCGAAGACGACACTTGTCTCCCGCAGCGCCGACACCGGTCCCATCGTGCCGTGCGCCATGGCAAAGATGACGATGCCATAGGCCAGAAGCGAGGCGAGCCCGCCGCCGGCTGCCACCAGCATTTCCCTGCGCCCGCGCACCAGAGAACGGGCATCCCGCAGCACGATGTAGGTCGCCGGCGCGAGCAGGCCCCACGACAGGCACATCCAGACGGTGTAGCCGATAGGCGAGCCGGATAGCCGCACCCCGACGCCATCGGTCACGCTGTAGGCACCGATGAAGCCGCCGGTGCCGAGCGCGAAAAGTAATGTCTGCCGCCCGATGGCCCGCCCTTGGAAGGCCAGCGCAACGATGCCGCCCGACACCAGCAGCACGCCCGTCAGACTGAGCGCGTCTGGCAGCTCGCGCGCGAAGACTGCGGCACCGAGCGACACCAGAAGCGGCGAGGCGCCGCGGGCGATCGGGTAGGTTTGCCCGAGATCGCCTTGCCGGTAGGTGCGCACGAGGAAGAGGTTGTATCCGACGTGCAGCAGCGCCGATAAAGCGATGCAGCCCCAACTCGCTGTTGCGGGAACCGCCACGAAGGGCGCCATCAGGGCACAGGCGAGTGCAATGGCGATGCACATGATCGTCATCGACCAGAGCCGGTCGCAGCCTCCGCGCAGAAGGGCGTTCCAGCTCGCGTGCAGAACCGCCGCGAAAAGGACGATCAGGCTGATGCCGATGGACATGAGCCTCCTTGCCCAGCTGAATGGTCGAGTTCCATGAAGCTACCGCGTCGCCTTCGTCCGCGCGGTCAGCTTATGGCCATCGGGATCGCGGAGATAGGCGACGAAAACGCCATTCGGGCGCTCGCACGGTGGGGTTTCGATCGATGTGCCGCCACGCGCGGTGCCGGCCTCGTGCCAAGCGCGAACATGATCCGCGCTGATGGCGGCGATGCCGATGGTTCCGCCATTGGCGACAGTCGCCGGGTGGCCATCGATCGGCCGGGTGATCATCAGCCGCCCACCGTCGTGATCGTAGATCAGCCGGCCTCTCTCATCCCTCTCGCCTGGCTTGCCGCCCAGTGCCGTGAACGTAGCGTCATAGAAGGCTCTGGATCGCTCAAGGTTGTTGCTGCCAATCATGATGTGCGTGAACATATGTCATCCCAGGAATAAGACCGGACATACGGGATTGCAGGCTGGGCTGTACGCCGGTTCGTTTGAACGGCATCGCAGCCGGAAATGGCCGGCGGATGGCTCCGCCGACCCCAAAACGAACCTTACTGCCGGTCACCAGGATACGCTTCTTCGGGGCCTATCGGCGTCAGAGTCGTCACTTTGATGCAGTAGCCGCCCTTTGCCCGAAAATAGAAAGACCAGGCACCATGCGCCTCGTGCGGCGCCTGCGTTTCCCCGCCGTCGCCGCTTAGGCGGGCATGCAGGGCATCGACGGCATCGCGCGACTCTTGGATGAAGCCGACATGCAGAATGTCGAGCTGCTTTGGGTAGTCGAAGCCGTCGAGCTTGTTTTCGAAATGGTTGACGATCAGCACAAGGCCATCATCGTCCTGCATGATCGCCATCTTCGTGCCGCGCACGACTAGCGTGCGCAGCCCGAAATAATGCTCGAACATAGCGCGGTCGGCTTCGGTGTCGTGGCTGTAAAGTTTGATGTGGTTCAGCTTCATGGTCGTGCCTTTCCGTTGGTGAGACGGACACGAGCCGATCGTGGTCAGACAACGACGACCGGCCACGCACGAGCGCAATCCTCGTTGTGTCCGGCCATGGCCAAGAGCGGCATCACCCGCTCAAGCGTGACTGTCTCGCAAGAGACCGCAGGTTGTCACCATACCTGCATCGCTGTCTTTTTAGGCGCTTAACAGTTTAGTCCGTGTACACTGTGCGTCAAGCGAAGGGAGCTGGCCTCTCAAAAACGAACTGCGAGCGAGACGGCCGGCGGCATTCCCATTGGGATGCTATTTAGGGAATGGCCCTCGCCTTGAAACGCGGGGGACACCGGATTGTTAGGCGACGCCGCGTTGGAAGTCGCTGTGAAGTCGCGCCGCCACGGGTGAACTGAACAATTCATCAAGACGCGCGCGCGCCGTCATCTGGCGGAACGCGCCATTCTGCGTGGGGTCGCCGCCATCATGCATCATGTCCGTCATCCAGGCACTGAACTCCTGATATTTCCAGACGCGGGGCAGAACCGTCGCCGAATAGCCCGCCAGTGTCGATCCATCATCACTGTTTACCGCGTCAACCAGCGCCTGCGCGAGCACATCCACATCGTAGAGCGCCATATTCATGCCCTTGGCACCGGTGGGCGGCACCAGATGGGCCGCGTCCCCCGCCAAGTAGATGTTGCGGTGCTGCATCGGGGCGTGGACCACGGAGCGGAGCGGCACCACCTCGCAGTCGAGTACGACCGCGTCCGGGATCGTGTCATCGTTGAGCCGCAAGCGGATCTCATCCCAAATGCGCGCGTCCGGCCAGTCCTGCGTGCCGTCGCTCAAAGGGCATTGCAGATAGTAGCGGCTGCGTTGAGGCCCGCGTGGAAGTTGTGCGACGAAGCCGTGGTCGCTCGCCGCCATGATGGGGTGAGCCACCACCGGCGCTTCCACCAGCACCGCCAGCCAAGCGTAGCCGAACTCGTGGCTAATCGTCGTCAGGACACTGGCAGGGATGGAAGCCCGGCTGACACCACGATCCGCATCACAGCCCGCGATGTGGTCGCAGGCGATCGTGTGCACCTGCCCTTCGCGGGTATAGCGGACTTGGGGGCGCTGGCCGTCCTCGTCAGTGATCGTCACGTCCGTCACGTCGAACCGCACGTCGCCGCCTCTCATGTCGATCAGTTCGCGGAGCAGATTGTTGACGAGCATCTGCTGCGTACAGAAGCGGCCCTCGCTGCCATTGTCGCCGGCAATCTCGAACACTCGGCCGACGCCGTTCACGCGGTAGTCGATGGTCTGCGCGACCGGTCCGGCGAGCAGTTGATCCGCCAGCCCCCAGCGCTCGAACATCCTAACTCCGCGCGCGTCCACCACACCGGCCCGCTGGCGGCCCTCAATATAGGTACGGTCCTGCCGCTCAAGGACAATGCACGGCACCTTGGCAGTGTCCAGCAACGTCGCGAGCGTCAGCCCGGCGGCCCCGGCGCCGATGATGACGACGGGTATTTCTTCGGTAGTCGGCATGTCAGGTTCCTCGACAATTTTGATGCCCCCAAAATATAAGCTATGGCTTGCATCCGCTAATCACATACGGATCAGGGTGTTCGGCTAATGGCGCGCAAGCCCAACATTGCCTCGAAAAAGCAGCCTCGGCAGGCGCGCGCCGTCGCGACCGTGGCGGCGATCGTGGAGGCAGCTACTTACATTTTAAGCCGTGGCGGCTTGGCCGATTTCACGTCCAATAAGGTCGCCGAGCGTGCTGGGGTAAATGTCGCGTCCTTCTATCAGTATTTCCCGAACAAAGAGGCGCTGCTGTTCCATATCGTCACCAAAACATGGGCCGAGCAGTTCGCGCGGCTAGAACCCATTCTGACCGATGGAGGCGCGAGCCCGGCAGAGCGGCTGCGAGCGTTCGTGCGTGAGCTGATACTCGTCGAGGCCGCTGAGGTGGAACTGCGTCGTGGGCTTCGGGCGGCTTCGGTGGAACTGCGCGAGACGCCCGAGTTCAAGGCGCTGCTCGAACGCGGGACCGCGCTGTTCCATCGGTTCTTGGCTGACGCGTTGCGGGATCGCGTCCCGGAGGCGCTCGACTTCACCGTTGAGACGACGGCCATCCTCATCACCAGCTTCACCGAGCATGCCACCGATGAACTGGGGGCCACGGATCGCCTCCTCCAACAGGCCGACTTCCTAGCCGACTTGCTGATCGGCCGCTTCGGCCTTGATTGAACCCGTGTGGGTATGTTCCCGCAAAGAAACCTCCAACGGGACAAACTGCGTGCGACCGAAGCTGCCCTGCCTAGACTCCGCGGTTTTCCCTAAATCTGTTCACGATTGCCATTTCCCAAAACTGTCCGCTGGAGATGGAGAAACGGGACTGCCGAGCGGCGTAGCGCCACCGGCACCCGAACGGTAAGGCAAGCAGCCGAGCATGTTTGATTGGGCAATGGCGGATTGTCTGGTCCGGGACCGGTTAGTGGCCGCTTACGTCCGGAGCTGACATTCGGAGGTTGCTATGGGAACGACCGGGTCTGGTCGAGAGCCGCCACTTTTCGCAGAAGCGTTAGACCCACAAGTGGACGTCGGCTGGCTCATTCAGGCTTCTTGGTTTCGGCCGTTCGTTCATCCCGACAGATTATATTATGAAAGGTGTGTTTGGAAACGAAACCCCTTTGGCAGCCCCCCCCCGGGGATTAACAAGTCTAGGCGAACTCGGTCTTACTCCGTAGGCGTCTATGACTTTTGCGGCCGGTGTCCAGGCGTGAGAATATCCGGCCATATCTAAAGATGCATTGCTAAGCGGACACGGACATCTCCGCGAAACCGGTACCTCTGGTCAATTTAGAACGCTGTCAGTACTTCTCTGCCCAAGCTGACTTTTAACAGACAAGTGGTAAGGCCAGCGTGGTTAGCCGAACCAGATCTAGCTCTATTCGCTCGAGCCGTTCTAGCCCTTTCGATTCCGTTCACGCTGACGGACCCCCTTCACGAATTCGGCGCCGACGCCGTCGTCGGGACCAAGGTCGAGCGAACAATTGACCAGGGTAGCGAAGCTCGCGTCGCTCAGCGTGAAGTCGAGAGGAATCAGGATCGGAAGACCTTCGCGCCGGGTTTCGATACCGGCGAAGATCGCCTTGGCATAATCGGCAAGGCCCCTGCGCGTTGCGCTCGTAGCCGCCTCGGTGATCTCGTCACTTGCCTCAATCTCAGCCTCCTCGGCATCGCGCGCCAGGACGGCGATACAATCGGCGATCCGTGGCCAATATTTGAGGTCGTAGGTGCGCGTGGCGCTCAGGGGCTCTCGAACATAGGATTTGTAGAGGTAGATGTCCTCTCCGGCGCGGTCGATCAGGTTGAGCGGGTGATATTCGGTGTTCGACCAGAATCCGGACTCGTTGTGCAGTTCCTCACGCTCCTGGAGAAGTGAGACCAAAGCGCTGGCCTTCTCGGCGATCTCGGCATTGACCTCCTCCAGGCGCGCGCGCCCAGCGCGCGCCTCGGCAATCGCTTCGGGATCCCAGAATGTTGCCGAGAGGATCACGCCGAGGAACACGCGGATCGCGCGTTCGTCGGGCGCGAGCCTCTTCTGCAGTTCAGCGTAGACGGGCTTCATCTCCAGGCGGCGGGCGAGCAGCCGTTCGGCGACCGCGTTTTCGCTCGGGAGGATGTTGTTCTCAGTGTTGTAGGCGATTTCGCTGCGGAGAAACGCTTCGCAGAACTGTACGGGGTCGGGTGTCGTCATGGTGGCGCCTTCTTGGCAGTCGGGTTGCAAAGCCTGTCCTAGCGATTAGCCGCCAACCTGTAGGGCCCTGACGAACGATTATCTGGCCGGCTAAAAATACCTGCCGATCCGGATCGGCAGGCATCTATCGCTTGGACCGTTTCGCAATGCGGACGTTCTTCGAGATGCACCCACAGGTGAGCGGGCGCGCTGACTTGATGTGAAAATAGGCGACGTTGAATGCCGATCGTTTGAAGTTGCCGCGACCCAGAGACGGATAGTCCCGGAAGCGCTCGATGTCGGTCTCTTCAAACGGGTGCTGCGAGAAGTCGAACAGCACCAGCAGGGCCGGCCCGTCATACATGAGGAGCTTGATCATCTCGGTCTGATTGACCTTGGCCGACAGCGGGCCCTTGCGGTCGCGCGGCCGCCGCACCGCGAACTCCACGGCGACATCGCCGATCTGGAAGTCAATCCGTCCCCATTTGCTGGGCGCGCTCGGCAGACGCACCCATTCCTCCGGATAGCAGTGCTTGAAGTAGCCCAACAAGAAAGTCCGAACGAGCGGCAGCAACTCGCTCTCGCTCCACTTGTTGAGGTCGAGCGTCTTGCGGAAGTTTCGGTCCAAGATCGACTCATACAAGAGCCCGAAGGCTTTGCGGACGGCCTTGACGGTCACTGCCATGACACGGCCTCCATCATAGCATCGGAGCTCCCTTATCGAGCAATTGCGCCATGACTACGTCACGCGGCTGCGCGGGCTGCGTCGCAACGTCAATCAACGCGCGCGCAATCCGCCGCGCGAGGCTGCGCGCGCGGACGCGATTGGCTGTCCCGACCGTGGCCAGACTCCGGCGGCCGTGGACATAGGCGCTGCGCATCTCGAACAGGTCTTTGTAGTCCGCCGCGGCCTGCACGTCGCCGAGCAGCGCGGCGATCCGCGCCATTACGCGCTTGGTCGCGCCGAGGTTCTTGTGAGGGTCCGTCTTGGGCCTGTTGCGATGATCAGCCTTGAGCCCCAGCGACGCCTCGATCGCAGTCATATGCGCCATCACCTCATCCATGCCGTCCGCGAGGAAGGCGCGGACGAGGAAGTGGACGATCGGTGTCTCGAACAGCGCCGAGGCGCGGCCGTGCTCGAATTGCTGCCAGGCGGCCGCGTCGAACTTTTCCAGCTCGGGCTTCGCCTCGTCTTCGAGCGGGATCGTCGTCGGCCGCTCCAGCTCAACGTCCTCGCCCCAGTTGTCGGTCACGATCCACGGCTCGAGCGACAAGGTGTCGGGGCTCGGCGGCGGACTCGGCCGGATGAAGAGGTCGTCGCTGACCGTGTGTATCCATGGCACTCGGAAGCCCCGCCAGCTAACCTGCTGCATGGTTGACCACTGCTCCCACGGCGCCAGAAGCAGGAACGCCAGCGCCCCTTCGACGGCAGGCGGAAACTTCCCGAGGTGCGGATCGATCGCGCCATAGTCCCGGGCGAGGTTCTCATAGAGCCAGGGGAAGGCGCGCCGCTCGGGCGAATGGTCGAGCTGGACCCGCTCTTCGACGACGAGCCACTGGAACTGCGCGAGGCGATCCACCTCCAGCGGCCGGGTCGGGAAGTTGCGCGCGAGCCGCGTCGCGTCGAACAGACCGGCAAGTTCCTCGGTCGAATACTGACGCACCTGCGCGCTGCCGAAGGCGAGCGCCGGCAGCTCGTCGGCCGTGTCTAGCGGACAAAGATGCAGCCGCCGCGCCCTCTTGCGTTGATAGGCGGCGGCGAGCGCCTCCGCCGCTTGACAGGGGGGCAACGCTAAATGCGCCTGCGGCTTCGGCAGATCGCACGGCAGGCCAAGCGAGCGCAGCGCGCCGGAGAGCGCGAAGGTCGGATGGCCCCCGCCATATTCGGCGTTGCAGATCTCGGCCAAGGCCATGAACTCCGGCGCCGACAGGAGATTGTCGGGGCCGGGACGCGGAATGCGCCATAGGGCCTGGACCGCTTCGATCAGGGCCTGGCTCGCCGGCATCAAGTGGACGCCTGCGGGAGCCAGCTCCGCTCCGCGCGTTCGCGGATCAGCCTAGCTTCCAGACGCGGGTCTTTGCGCTCGATGCTCTCGTTGTAGATATATTCGGCATCGCGCCAGAAGGCAGCAATGGCTTTGGCGAAGTCTCGCAGCCATTCCACTGAGACCTCCATGCGGCTGACCGACGGCGGCAGCGACGGGGAGACGCCGAAGCCTTCCGGCATCGGCGGGATCACCGGCCAAAGCTCCGGATGGCGAAGCGATAGTTCGGTCGCGGACTTGCCGTCGCCATGCCGGCAGGCGTTGCCGAGAAGCTGGAGGGTGTCGAGCGTTGGGAAGCTGGGGAAGGCCTCCAGGTCGATCCCGCGCAGTTTGCGAAACCACTTGCAGAGGCCGGACCAATCCGCCTTTTCGAGCTTCGCGGCCACCGGCTCGCCGGGCCGCAACTCGCTCGCACAGCCCATCAGGTAGGTGCGAAGCTGGCGTTCCCAGATCGACTGGATCGACAAGCCAAAGGCCAGCATCGTCTCGCGCAACATGTTCTTCAGGTCGGCCTGGGCGAAGGGCGACGGCCCGCAGTCACTCCGGCCTAGCTCTTCGATCTTGGCTTCGAGCGTCGCGACGGCGGGAGCGACCACATCCTCAACGTAGGCCTGGACGGTATAGTCGTGCCGATAGGCGTGGACGTCGGCCATGCAGTTGCGCCAGCGGAACGGGGTCACGAATCGATCCCCTGCGCCTGTGCTTCCGCAATGTAGCCGTGATAGGCATAGTTGATCAGGTCGCGGACGAGTTCGAGCAAGCCACCGGCCGGCAGCCCATCGAACGGGTCGCCGTGAGCGAGGAGGTTCCGCCGCTCTGCCAGCGTCGGCCGGGTCTCGCCGGTGAGCTGGCCGACAGCGGCGCCGTTGCATCGCACGACCATCGGGATATCGGCGTCAGTCAGGCCGTCGGCCGTGACCATATGCTGCAGCAGAGCCGCAAAACTGCGCTTCGACTTCGAGACTGCGCCGCCATAGCGGTCCACCAGCGCCAGCTCGAGCGCTATCAAAGCAGCCAGCTCGCCGGCCTTGATCAGGCCGAAGTCGAGCCAGCCAAGGAGGTAAAGCGTTTGCGCCCGCGCGAATTTGCTGGTCACGATCTGCGGGATCGCCGGATGAATAGCCAGGCCCTCGACAAATGACCGCCATGCGGCGGGCTCGTCGAAGTACAAGAACCCGTCGGCTCTGCCGTCCTGCGGCCACGCCAGCACTAGCGGTTCGCCGCGCGGCGGCATTTGAAGTTTCTCCAGCGACATTGATCAATCCGCCCCCGACCCGCCGGACGACCCACAGGTTCTTCCTTCTTCTCGGCACGGGCTCGCCTTGATGCAAGCTGGACTTGCTTGGCGGCACCTGTTCGCGCACGGTCGCTGTCTGTTCTAGGAGGAGACCGCCGCATCGAGTCGATGCGCGGGGCTCGGGGGTGGAATGGCGACGACGAAGGGCAAGAAGCCGATCATCATGGTGTCCTCGACCGTCTATGGCATCGAGGAGTTGCTGGATCGCATCTACGCGGTGCTGACCCAGTTCGGCTATGAGGTTTGGAGTTCGCACGCCGGCACCATGCCCACCAACTCGGCGATCAGCGCGTTCGACAACTGCATCCAGGCGGTGAAGGATTGCGATCTCTTCCTCGGTCTGATCACACCCTATTATGGTTCGGGCGTCGTCGGCGCCGACATTTCCATCACACACAAGGAGCTCAGCACCGCGATCGAGCTTAACAAGCCGCGTTGGCTGCTCGCGCACGACCATGTGGTGTTTGCACGCAAGCTGCTGGAGAAGCTCGGACACGACGATGCTGAGAAGCGCGCAGCCCTGCCATTCGAGGCTTCGGCTGTGCTCGACGACCTGCGCGTCATTGACATGTACGAAACCGCCATTCGGAACGAGGTGCGGTTCCGCGACCGCACGGGCAACTGGGTCCAGAAGTTCGTGAGCGATGAAGATGCGTTGCGCTATGCTACCGCTCAATTCTATCGCTTCCAGGAGGTCGAGCGCTTTCTTGAAGAGCAACTTGCCAATCCCCGGCAGGTCATGGAGCGCGTCGAAGAGGATAGATCATGATCTCCGAAGAGATCCGCGCACAGATCAAAGGGGGTGAGAGCAGCTCGACCGCGTTCGTCCGCTCGGCCGAGCTTGCCGGCATCGTTGCCGCAACCGTTTGCGCCTTCCTCAACGCGCGCGGCGGCGTGGTGTTCGTCGGCGTCGATCCGTCAGGCGAGATTGTCGGCGTCGGCGCCGATCCCGAGGCCACCCGGCGCAGGCTCGAAACCCATTTGCAGGACGTGATCACGCCCAAGGCGCTGTTCACCGTCAGCGTCGACAGCGAAGACGATCGTGCGATCATCTCAATCGAGGCGCCTGAAGGCCGCGACGTGCCTTATGTGATTGACGGCCAGATCTTCACGCGCCGCGGCAAGCGGACGGCGGCAGCCGATCCGGAAACCATCCGCGACATCGTCCAAGGCCGATCGGTCGAGGCCAACCGCTGGGAACGGCGGCCGTCGGTCACGCTGTCCGAGGATGACCTCGTGCGGCACGATATCGCCGAGATTGTCTCGTCGGCGACCGAAACCGGCCGCTTCGTTTTCGAGGACGGCAACGATGTCCGGCGCGTACTTCGAGAACTGGGCCTTATCGCATCGAACGGGCTTACCAACGGCTGCGACATCCTGTTCGCTAGGCGGCCGGCGCAGCGGCATCCACAAGCGCGGGTGCGCTTCATCCATTTCGAGAGCGACAAGACCGCCGCCGCCTATCTCGACGACCGCTGGGTCGAGGGTCCGCTGCACCAGGTCTATACGCAGCTCATGGAGAAGATCGGCGCACACGTTCGCGTCCAGTCCTTCTTCGCCCCCGGCGATCGTGGCCGCGAGGACCGTCCCAACTACTCGCTCGAAGCGCTCCGCGAAGGTCTGGTCAATGCGCTGGCCCATCGCGACTATGCCGGTTTCTCCGGTGGCGTGACCGTATCGGTGTATCCGGACCGGATTGAAATCTGGAATTCGGGCCGCCTCCCGCGCGGCATCAGGGTCATCGATCTGAAGCGCCTTCATCCTTCCATTCCGCCCAACCCTGACATCACCCATGTCCTCTATCTGTGGCGGCTGATGGAGCGCGTCGGTCGCGGCACGCAGAAGATCATAGCTGCATGCGACGAACTCGGCGCTCGGCCGCCGGTCTGGAAGGACGCGCCGAGCGGCGTCACCCTGACGATCTATGCGGCGGACGGCGTAGTCGACTTCGCGCTGTCGCCACGCCAAGCCCAACTCATGGAGCAATTGCGGCCCGGCGACTCGATCCGTCTTTTGGACTATGTGCAGCAGACGGAGGTATCGGAGCGGCAGGCCCGCCGCGATCTCGCCGAGCTGGAGAGCGCCGGTTTCCTAAACCGGTCCGGTCAGGCCCGGGCGACGATCTATCGGCGGACAGAGCGGACGGTCTGACTATCCGACCGTATCCGGCCAAATTCGGCCATGGAATTGGGTCATCCGGTGCCGTCATCGGCGCTCACAGTTTTTGCAATTCCCCCGCATTTCTAGGCTTTTCCCGCGCGCAGCGAAGTGAGGCGATCAGAGTATCCGGCCAAATCCAGCCAAATCCGGCCACTCTATCATCGCACGAGAATGACGATGCACCTGCTTCAAAATCAAGTCGTGCTGGCCGGCTGCACGGGCGGCGGGGAATCCTCGCTGCTCGCCGAACTGGCGAGACGGGCATGCCATTCGTGTGCCGCCACTGAGTTGCGCTCGAAGCGAAGGATCCGACAACCGAGGAGGTGAGTTCGGCGAGAACAGCAAGCACTCTTAGGAGCTCTAATCAGACGCCGGCATTCTGCTTTTGAGTTGATAGCTTGTCAGATGTCATGGCGGACTGTCGGACAGCCATTCCCTTGGAGTAGAGCCTCGAGTCGCTTGGCGCGACTCTTTGGAATCGCAATCGTGAGGAGCTTTTCCGCTCTAGAGGCTGCGACGTAGATCTTTCGGGTGTCCTCTGCAAACTCGGGGCGAGCCGCCCCCTCCAGATGTTCGAGGATACCTCCCGCCTTCGTGCTCGTCATGACGACGCACACGGCTAGGAACTCCATTCCCTTTACTGAGTGGATCGTTCGAGCCGGATGCGCATTTAAGGACGGAATGGCCAGGGCGGCCAGCAGATCAGTGTTCGACTTTAGCCGCTGCCTGATGCCGCCGGATGCGACGAGTCCTGGTTCCAAAGCGCTGCGGGCCTTGTCGAGCCACGCATCGGCGGACATGCCGGGTAAGAATTTCAGCGCCGCTGCAGCGTCAATGATCGCTGGCCGCCAATGACCGTCCTCCAGATCTTCAGTCAATATGTAACGGTGATAGGCGCCCATATTCTCGATCCGACCCTGAACCAGCAGGATTGCGCGGTGCAGATTGGACAGCGCCTCGCGCCGGTTGCCTAGGTTCAAGGAGAAGTGGAAATCCGTCACTGCCTTGGCCAGCACCAGGGTCTTGTGCATCGTATCCTTCGGCACGGGATGCCCGATCGCCCGGGCCGCGCTTTGGAATCTCGACGCCAATATGGGCGCGTCCGCCACCGCGATTCCAAGAGGCTTCACGAGTTCGCCGAACTTTACGCCGATCGCCGCCGGCACCGATGTTCCACTGTATGAGATTACGTGGACGGCGGTGGGATCGTCCTTGTTGTTACCGAGTGCACGGTCCGGCACGCCGCGTGCCGAGGGCGGCCTCAATCGGACTATCGCGGCGCATATCGCCGGCGTTGACCGGAAGTTTCCGCTCATCGGAAGCCTGTCGCCATCCTCGAAGCGTTCGGCGAAACTATGGAGCTGGTCCGTAACACCTCCGCGGAACTGGTAGATCGACTGATTCGGATCGCAGATTACCTTGACGATTAGCCCTGAGGATCGAAGCCACTGCACGATCCCGAGGTCGTCGGGATTGCAGTCCTGAGCTTCGTCTACGAAAAACTCCTTAAAACGAGCGGCAAGGGCCTTCCCTAGCCGCCCGGCGAAGGCCGCGTCGGCAAGCCGCCTCTTCACACAGGTGCGCACGTCCTCGAAATCGACATGCCCTTTCGAGCGGGCGGAGGCGAGCATCCGGAGTGCGAGAGCCTCGTGTCTCGTGGCGTCGCGATCCATATTGAAGCCCTCATCTGCGGCGATCGTGCGGTTCAATCTGCCCGTCCCGCGGTCGAAGGCCTTCAGGGGCAGCCCCTGCATCGTCTCATGAGGCCGCACGACCCAGTCGCCCTTGTCCGGGATCAGCCGGGGCGAGACGTCGCAGCCCTCCATTCCGAACGGTGCCACGAAGAACTGCCAGAGGAACCTGTCGAAGGTGCCGATGAAGCTCGGGAAGAGCGGCATCGGCAGGATCCCGAATCTGCGGAGCCGCACTTCTAGTTCGTCGACGGCCGCGTTCGTAAAAGACAGGAAGGCGACACCACGGCGATCCCGCCGGTCCGAGAGTAGAAGTCTCGCTCGCTCGACCATCGTCCGCGTCTTTCCGGCACCTGGACAGGCGCTCACGAATGCCGAGCCGTCATGGCTGATAACCGCCGCCTGCTCCTTGGTCGGAGCGTATCCTCCGCTCACGTTGCCACCAGCTGCTCGATGGCGTGCTTGATGTAGGGTGGCACTGCTAGCTTCTCGCCGTCCTCAATCAGTCGCGCCAGCACCTGGGCGAAGTCGCCCTTGCGGGCATTCTTGAAGATGCGGTGAATCGCGGAGGCCCGATCGTCACCATCAAGCTTCATCGCGTCGCGCCACTTCTTCTTCGAGCGTGGGTGCAGTTCAAGGTAGGCCTTCTCAAGCAGGTCCGCGTTGCCCGCCTCAATCAGCTCCGATTCTAGCGAATAGGTGCTCGTGATCGCTGCAAAGTAGGCGCTCGCGCCAAGTCTGCCGATCAGCTTGTCCAAGGCCCGCTTTCTTCGATCACCCGGAGTGAGCCCCTCATCGCCGGTGTCAGCCTCGACTTCGGAGACCTTCTTGGAATCCTCAATCGCGTTGAGGTCCCCAGCCTCCTCGGCGGGTCCCTCAGTCTGTTCATTCAGAACGTCGCCCGCTACCTCGTCGTCGTCCTCCTCCTTTTTCAGCCCCTTGTCGCCATCGGTCATCACCACGACGCGGTCCGCGATCCTGGCCCCCTCCATTTCGGTCAGAAGAAGGGTCACGTACGGCTGGAAATCGACACCATCGATTGGAATGAACAGGGCGGATCTGAAGAGCCGGAGCTTCTCCGGGTGGTCTTTCAGGACATGGTGCTTCGCGATAGCCGGCAGCAGCAGCGCCTCAGCTATGCCTTCGATGAGCAGTGCCCGACCGCCGAAGAGCAGCGCCGCCTTCGTAACATCGAGGTAGCGGTCGACCTTGCGGCGATCAAGATCCCTAAGCGGCATATTGGCTAAAGGCAGGCATCGTGTCGCTCGACGCGGAACGACGGCCGAGATCGCCTCCGCGACGGACTCCGCGGCGGCCTCGCCATTCGTATTGCCCGCGTGACCAAGGACGTCCTCTATGATGCTGGCGTCGATAGATCCTGGTTCAGGCAGCTCATCCGCCTTCGCGGCGTCAACCGAGGTGATCACCGACTTGAAAACCACCAGCCTGTCGCTGCTAACCCACGCCGAGAGGTTCGGCGAATGGGTGGCTACCACCACCTGTAGTTCCCCAGCGGGAGCGTGGTCGGTCGGAAGGTTCATTCGCGACTGTTCCGCCTGCTCGCGCAGAAACGAAAGGACTGCAGCCTGCAGCTGCGGATGCAGATGCGCCTCCGGTTCCTCGACGAGGAACAAGGTCAAATCCGTGCTCCGGACCTTTTCCAGCTCAACGGCGATGATCGCCATGAAGAGTAGGTTCGCATAGCCGTGGCCGGAATACCGCAGATCCTCTGGATCGACGCCGTGATCGGCAAGCTTGAACCGCAGATCGCGGGCGATGTCGATCAACCCCTCGTCCGATGCAAAGCCAAGCGTAGCGGCCTGCCGGCGCACGCCGCCCGTCAATGCAGAGAGGCCCTTCTCGACGGCAACGTCGACCTTCACCAGCACATCGTGCCTGCGTGTCCTTGCAAGCTCCTTTGCGAGGTCGGAGGCGGTCGTCCCCTCGAGAAAGTGGTTGAGGAGGGCCATGATGCGGGTCGGATTCCCGGATGCGAGCGCCCGCTTCGCATCGCGCAGCGTCGGCAGATAAACGTGTCGGACCATGTCGTGGCAATTCGGTTCGGGCGCGTTTCCGTCCCTACCGGCCCAGAGCTGCGGTCTCGCCCCTTGCCGATTGCCGTCGTACCGCAATCCGAAGCAGGCATTCGTCAAGCCGGCGTCGGTGGCGGCGGAGATCAGGCGCCCCTGCTGCCCCGACGAGAGTTCCGCGAAATGCGCCTCCAAATCGAATTGGGTTGCGCCGCACTGGAAGCGGACATCGGTGGGCTCGCAGTAGATCTCCCGACGACCACTCAGCGGGAGCGTTAGCAGACGGATCGCATCGATCGCATTGCTCTTTCCGCCGTTGTTCTCGCCAACCAGGACCGTCAGGTCCTTCTGCAGTTCGAGATGCGTATCATCGAAGGAACGAAAGTTAGCCAACTTCACGCGCTTGAGAAACATCGCTTCCCCCATCCTAACGATACTGCATAGACGAGCGGTAGTTGATCGGCGAGAGTGATGTGGAACCGATCCGGACGGGACGTGACCGAAGCTGCCCTCGATCTCGGCCAGTCGCCGGCGGTTGCACGATCAACCTGGGGGCAATCGGGATGGACGCCGAGCAACTCACAAGCATCTGGAACCAGCGCGAGGTCCCGGTGATTCTTCGCAGGACCGGTAAGGGGGAGCTGTTGCGGCTGCGGCTTCCATATGCTGAGACTAACCGGTCCTGGCTGCAGAACGACAGACGCACCTCGCCCGCATGGATCGCAAGCAAACGCTGTTGGGAGATACCGAAGGCCTGGTTCAACGACTTCGTGGAACGTGCGCTTGCCACCTTTGGGGCGGTCTACGTGATCCAACCCTACCGCGAACAGGAGAACTGTTCCCCGGCTTGCCTGAATGCGGTCGGCCACGAGTGCCAGTGCTCTTGTATGGGACGCAACCATGGAGCCGGCAACGATGGCAGCTGGTTCGAGATATCCGAGACGTTCGCCACACGATGGGGTGACCAGATGCTTGCATGCCGTCTGATGAAGGCTCGCTTGAATGTAGGATGAGGTTTGATGCCTTACCGCCTTCTTCTCGGCCACGACCTTTACTGCACCCCTTATCGTTTGGCAGTACTTAGTGGGTCTCGGCCCTAATTACGCGATCGTGACCAGGAACGGTCCGCTCCTTGCGGCAAGCAGCCCGTCCTTCACGATAACGCACTCGATGCTATGGCTGCCCGGATACGTCGCCGTCTCTTCGCGGGAGAGGACGCCGGGCGTGATGTCGCCCACGTCGAAGCCGCCGCGGAGGTCGCGCGCCTGCTTCGCGGCTTCGCCGGTGTTCACGACCTGCCAGAACACGTCGAATGGACGCTTCACGTCCGTTCTGGCGTCGAAGCGCAGCTCCGAGCCGCGGGCGATCGGCTCGCCGCTTCCGAAGACCTGAGGCCTGAAGCCGTCGCGCATCGCGCTGGCGACCACGATATCGACGCTGCCGTCACGGAAGGTCGGCCAGCTGGCTGGTCTGCGATGCGGTGCATCGAGCACCCGCCGCATCGCACGGTTCGCCCGTGCCGCGAGCGTGACAGCCTGCCGTCGTGAGCCTCCACGGCGCGCGACGGCGGCCTCGACGAGATCACGACCGATCCTGGGAGCGAGGACGTCGACGAACTCTATCGCGTCGCCGAGCCTCGACGCGGCGGCGAAATCCACCCGTGCGGTCTGCAGCCAATCGTCGAACGCCACCTGCTTCGAAGAGTCGTCGTTCCAAGCGTCGGCGAAGTTCTCCCGCGGATCGGAGGGGTTCGCTATCCACCACTCGCCGGAACGGCATTCCACGTAGGCATCCATGCGATCGAGGATGCTGAGCAGCGCACCGGCGATGGTGCTCTCCTGCCCGTAGGCGTGCGCGGCCAATGTGGTGATCACGATCGAGCTCGGTCTTCCCTCGGGCTCGTCGACGAACCTCATGTCGCGGTGACGCTTCAGGATCTGGATCGCCGACTGCAGTGGCGTGCGGACCCGATACGTCGGAATGTCGGCCACGTCGGCACGGGCCTGGATGGCCATCGCTTTGCGCCGGCTCTCGAACACTGGTCGCATCCGGCCGAGGAACCATGCTGCATATCCATTGGGATTGCTAGCGGGCCAGTCGTCACTCAACCGACGGTAGTTGTGGTGCTGCGCGTCGGTGATCGAAATCGCGTCCTGCACGAGATCGGAGGACGGAAACCCCTGTTCGCGGATCAGCCTGCGCCGTTGGCCATCCGGCACGGACGGGAGCACATCCATGTGGAATTGCGCTTCGTCCGCATAATTGAGTGTCCAGCATCGATCCCACGGTGAGGGATCATCCATGCCGTATCGAGCCGCGTAGAGCTTCAGTTCCCTGCCGAGGTCCGCATGCAGCTGAGCTTGGGTGCGATCCCACTTGTCGAGATCGAACTCGCATACGACGTCCAGGTCGTAATGCTCCTCCCCGCTCACGGGCCTGATCGCCGTTCCCAGCCGGAATGAGCCCTGGGTGTAGACGTCGAGATCGACGCCGGCGAAGACGGAGGCAGGCCGATCCAGCCAGTCCGCGACCGATCTGTAGCTGCGGCCCGCTGCCTCGTAGCGGGACTGCGGGATCTGCAGCGTCTCCGCCAGGTCCTCGATCAGCGCTTCCCCGATCACGTTGCGCTGGCTCATGCTTGGGCCTTTCGCAGCGACGAGGGGAGAAGCAGATCCAGCTCGCCATCTGAGAAGGTCAGGTCCTCCCGGTTCTTCAGCGCGTCCTGCGCGTCCGAGTAGGCGGCGGCGGTCGTCTGGGGTGCACCCTTGTAGATGGTGGCGAGCTTCGCTTGGAGATCGTCGCGTCGCTTCACGGCGTCGCCGTCCGAGATTCGCCGCATACGCAAGTCGGTCAGCAGCGACAGGTACGACTCCCTGATCGGCCACAGGCTCGCCGCCGCATCCCGATGCTTCTGCGAAGTCCCGCCCGGATCGAAGCCCTTCATGTATCCCGAGATGATCAGGCTCGCGATCGATGCTACGGCCGTGGCGATCTTCAGCGCGACCTCGTCAAGGAAGATGACCGAGAAGGCGCCCGACGCCGTGATCGCGGTGAGAACGATCTGGACGAGCTTGTAACGCCGAAGCGTCCGTCCGCAACGATCGCCCATCTTCTCGTGGGTCTTGTGCGTGTAGACGACCCGACCAAAGCACTCGCGGATCTGATCCTCCAGTTGCGTGAAACCGGTCATCCTGTGCCGTTCTCCTCCGTCCGAGTCCGCCCCTTCCCGACGGTCAGCTGGTTGATCGTGTCCGGTCGTCATCGGTCAGGCCGCCCGCCGCTCGACGCGGCTGCCGTCGACGCCCTTCACGATGGAGAAGCCGTTGGGCACGGCCTGTTGGACTAGCGGCACGTGCGAGATCAGGCCGACGGCGCGGCTCTTGCCAACGATCTCCTGAAGTACCTGCAGGACGAGTTCGAGCGTCCCGCTGTCGTTCTCGGTGTCCAGACTGCCAAAGCCCTCGTCGATGAAGATTGTGTCCAGCCGGATGCGCCCGTGGCTCATCTCGACGATGTCGGAGAGGCCGAGCGCGAGCGACAGCGCCGCAATGAACGTCTCGCCGCCGGACAGCGTGCTGATCTCGCGCGGCCGCCCGGTCTGAATGTCGTGCACGCGGATGTCGAGGCCGCGCTTGGTCCGGCCGCCGATCGCCTGCAGGTCGCGCTCGAACCGGTAGCGACCGCCGGTCATCGGATCGAGCCGGAGGTTCGCCGCGTCGAGGACGTGGTCGAACATGGCGCCGATCGCGAACGTCTCGAGCGGCGTCCTCATTAGGTTGTCGCCGGCGAAGGCGTCGGCGAGTCCGCGTAGCGGTCCCGTCTCTTCCTCCAGTCTGGCCAGACGCTCCAGCTGATCGCGCAAGGACGAGAGCAGATCGTCCAGCACCTTCCTCGCGGCATCGGCGTCGGCAGCCGCCTTGCGGGTCCTCAGACACTCGACCCGTGCGCCGTCCCTCGCCACCTCGAGAGCGGCGAGGTCGGGCCGCTCCACATCCCTGATCGCCTCGGCGGCGGCCGTCGCCTGTGCCTCGGCGATCGCCACATCGTTCCGATAGGCCCGGATCCGCTCCGCGTGCGCAGCGATCTGAGGGATATCCACGCATCCGAGTTCATAGGCCGCCTCGTCCAGCCCCACTTCGGCAAGGCGAGCTTCAAAGGTCAGTCGCCCCTTCTCCACCTCGGTTTCGGCCTGCGCGACGGCATCGATCGCGCCGAGCACCTTGGCGGCGGTGGTGTCCCTCGCCGTTGCGGCGTTCCGTAGAGCCTCCTCCGCTCCCGCCAGCGCGTCACGCAACACCCTGATCGATGAGGCGATGGCCACGCCTTCCCGCTCCAGCGCGCCCTCAGCCCTGAGCCCTTCCGGCACGCCGGCAATCGCATCCTCGTACGAACGGGCGGCAACGGCCTCCTCGGTGCGGGCCTTCTGCAGGATCTCCCGCGTCTTCTCAGCCTCCGCGACGGCAGTGCTCAGCGAGGCCTTCGCCTGTGCGGCCTGCTGCTCGAGTTCGGCAGGTGCGGCGATCTTGCCAAGGGCGTCGAGTTCGCCCTGGACGCGCGCGACTGCGCTGGCCGCGTCAGCGACGGACGACTTGGGCGCCGTCAGCGCAGCGAGTTCGGCAACGCGCTCTTCTGACGTCGCCTCGGCGGTTCTGACCGCGGCTTCGGCGAGGTCGGCCGTCCGCACGGCGCGATCGAGGCGCTCGCGGGCAGCGCGCATCTCCGTCTCGAGCGCACGAGGATCGCCGTCGCCGTGTGCGGGAGACGGATGCTCCGCGCTCCCGCAGACGGGACAGGGTTCGCCATCGGTCAGGTGCATGCTTGCCAGAACCTGGGCCTGCGCATCGATGAAGGCCCCCTCCGCGGCGGTGGCAACGATGCGGTGCGGCTCGACCTCAACGGTGGCGGCATCCCTCGCCTTCTTGGCTTGCTCGACATCGCTCCGAGCGGCCACGACCTTCCGGTCCACTGCGTCGTAGGCCTTGGCTGCAGCATGTTCTGCAGTCGCGTTGACGAGCTGCGCCTTCAGTTCCGCCTGCTTGAGCGTGGCCTTGCGTGCGCTCTCGACTTCATCTCCGAGGCGGACATGGAGCGCATCGAGTCGGACGCGTTCGCCGTCCGAGCGATCAAACGCCTTCTCAGTCCCATCCAGATCACTTCGCTTGGCAAACCACTGTTTCTTCAGGTCCGCTGCACCCATGAGAAGGTCCGTGCGACGCTTGACCTCCGCCGCCTGTGCGGAGAGGCCTTCAAGCTGCTCGGCATTGCCTCGAGCGAGCGTGGCGGCCTCCTCGCAGATGCGGTGTTGCCTGTTGGCATTTTCCGCGGCTGTCCGAGCGTCCTTCTCCAACTTCACGGCTGTCACGCGCGCCGCCTCGAGTTCGGTCAGGCGGGATGCAAGATCGACGGCGCGCTGGGCCTTCTCGGCACAAGTCAGGACGACATGAATCTCTTCAATCTCCGCCCGCTGCTGCTCCAGCTCGAGCCTGCGGCGCTCTGCATCTTCCGCGGCCTTGAAGCGACTTTCCACCGCCTCGGCCGTAAGATGCGCCTGCTCGGCCGTCCGGGCGACACCTTCGGCCGACGTCGCTTCGTCGTGACGAGCCTGCGCCGTCTCTGCAGCCGAGAAGATGCCAGCCGCGAGATCGTCCGGGCTGGCGTAGCCAGCGTCTGCGAGGCGCTGGGCGACAAGGCGGTGACCATCGTCGAAGTCGCGCTTCGCCGCCGCGGCGTCCTCCTTCATCCGTGCGGCCATGCGGCGATAGATGCTGACGTCGAAAAGGTCGCGCAAGATTTCGACCCGCTGGTTGCTGTCGGCGATCAAGAACCGCTCGAAGCGACCCTGCGGCAGCAACACGATCTGCCGAAACTGCTCGACGCCGTAGCCGAGCAGTTCCTTCACCAGCTTCAGCACCTCGCCGACCTTAGTCTCGGCGAGCACGACGCCGCAGTTGTCGGCGGTCACGTCGTCGACGGCGATCGCGGTCGCATCGAAGAGCCACGCCTTGTGAGTGCTGACCGTCTCGCCCTCGCCCCGCATCTTGGGCCGCGACTGATCCGGCTGACGTCGCACGAAGTAACGCTTGTCGCCGAGCTCGAAGAGAAGCGACACTTCCGTCAGGCGGTCCGCCTCTGCATGACCGGACCGCATCGTGGCGATCGACTGCTCCGGCTTGGCGCCGACGCCGAACAGCGCAAACGTCATGGCGTTGAAGATCGACGACTTGCCCGAGCCCGTCGCGCCGTAGATGCCGAAGAGACCGGAGTCGGTGGCCTCGCGGAAGTCGACGAGCTCGGTGCCGGCGTAGGGACCGAACGCCGTCATGGTAAGGACGACGGGCCTCATGCGTCCTCTCCCGCCACGGCCATGTCGCCGAGCGCCGTCTCGACGAGCGCACGCTCCGCCTCGCTGATCTCCTGCTCCCGGACGAAGCCGACGAAGTTGGCGATCACCTCCTGAGGTCGCTCGAGCGCCGCCCTCCCCTCGCGCAAGCGCTGCTCGCCCGGCGTGGCGTTGCGCTCGTAGGCGAGCTGGACCGCATTCGGATACAATCTGCGGATGCGCTTCATCGGATCGATTTGAGGCGTGTCGTCCGTCAGCACGACGCTGATCAGATCGTCCGACGCTTCCGGCGCGGCCAGCAGTTCGGCGAGCCTTCCCCGAAGCGTGCGGATGCGCCGCCGCGGCACGAAAGGGATCGGCGTGGTCGTCACCGAGCCGTCCGCGGCTAGATCGACGAGGGTCATCGATTTCTCGTGCCCCTCCTCGTCAAAGCCGAAGGCGAGCGGGGCTCCGGAATAGCGCACGTGCTCGGCGCCGACCGCCTGCGGGCGGTGGAGGTGTCCCAGCGCGACGTAGTGGGCGCCTTCGAACACCGACGAGGGCACCGTCTCGATGCCCCCGACGGCGCGGGTGAGCGGCCGCTCGCCCTCGCTGGTAGACGCTCCCTCGACGAAGGCATGGGCAACGACCACCCAGCGCGCGCCCTCGGGAAGGTGACGCCTGGCGCTCGCGACCTGCTCGCGCAGCACGTCGGCGGGGCATGAGATGTCGTCGTTGCCGTAGCATGCGCGGGCGGCGAACTCGTACGAGAATGGCAGGGCCGAGATCGCCACCAGCCCGTGTTCGTCGGAGAGCAGGAGCGGTTTCTCCTCGGGATCGAGCGGGCCGCGCACCAGGGAGCGGTCGGCATCCGCCAGCACGCCCATCATCCCGATCTGCGCCGCCGAGTCGTGATTGCCCGCGATCAGCACGATTGCCGTGGCGCTCGTCGCCCCGACTCGCCGCACGAAGTCGTTGAACCGCCTGAGCGCGGTCTGCGGAGGCGTCGCTCGATCGAAGATGTCACCGGCAATGATCACGACGTTGGGCGCATGCGCCGCGATCGCCTCCTCTACCTGCGCGAGCACCACGTCGTGGTCCACGTCCAGCGACACCGCATGGAACTGCCGCCCGAGATGCCAGTCGCCGGTGTGGAGGATTCGCACCTGTGTCTCCGTATAGTGGATATACGTGCAGAAGCTATATGGACACCGTTGGTTCCGTCAAGTAGCGGTCGCGCATGGAAGCACAGGATCTCCGTCGAACGGTCAGATCGCGTCTAGCGTATCTGGACCAGTGCTTCCGGTGGCGCGGGCAGGCGAACCGCAGCGCCCTGACCCGCAAGTTCGGCATTTCGCCCGCCCAGGCCGCAGTCGATTTCCGCGAGTATTTCGCGCGCTGCCGGGACCCGCTGCCGTTCTACGATACGGTGCGGAAGACGTACGTCGCATCGGACCGGCATATCGGTCTCGAGGACCCGGGCGAACTACCGCCCATGCTCGAGGTCATCGCAGACGGCGCCGCCGACCGGTTCGATGAATTGCCGATGCCCAAGCGGCAGTGCCCCGCCGGAATTATGCGGCACCTATTCCAGGCAATGGATCGGAACCTCAAGATTGAGATCGACTATGTATCGATGAGCTCCGGCAAGACCACGTCGCAGTGGATCGCGCCGGCGCGGATCGGATACGACGGCGAGCGCCTGCACTTCCGAGCATGGAGCTACCGTCACGACGAGTGGCGCGACTACTTGCCGGTGCGGGTGTCGGACGCGAGCAGCTTCGCGATCCAGCCGTTACCTGAAGCACTGCCGCTCGACTTAGATTGGGAAACCAAGGTCCGGGTTGCGCTACGTCCACGAGGTGACCTCTCGGCGGAACAGCAGCGGACAGCGCGGGATGAGTACGGCTTCGCAGACGACGAGGTTCTGATCGTCGAGACGCGAGCTGCCCTCGCCTTCTACCTCGATCGTCGCTGGGGACTCGACCTTCCTAGCTCTAGGCTGGATCACATGCCGGACGAGTAACGGCGTCCTACTCGCTGCCACATGAATGAACGGCCATTTGCAGCCAATTGGTCCCCGAAAGCCGCCAGGCCGCTATCCACCAGTTTTACCGCAAATGCGGGCAGTCCGCATGCACCGCGATGGCGCCGTTCGCTCTTTGAAGCTGTGCGTTCCTGCAGCTTTGGGATCTGCTGCCAGAACGCGGTGCGGTTCTCCATCAAACAAGCTTCTTCCGCCTGCAGATAGCAGGCATTTTTGGCCGAATTACCTCAGCCAACCGGCCGTAAATGCCCCTGCCGCCCCCGCGACGTTTATGATAAAAGGCGGCATGCTCAAGACAAGAATGAAGCGGGTCGCCGATCGCGGCGATCACGCCGTGCGGCGCCTTGCCGAGATCGAAGCCTCGATCGCGGACCTTTCCAACGAGGATCTGCTCGATTTGGCTGACATCTTTAAAGCCGAGCCCCGCTCACCAATCGGGGATATGGCATTCGTTGAAATGGCGCGGCGGAATATCAGTCTTTAGAGACCGGTCAGGAATGAATTAGCAGGATCATGGGACTACCAAGGAGCATCGGCTGCCCCAAGGATCGCCCGCAATTTTGCATGATCATCAACGGAGCGACGACATAGCGATGATAGCGATTGGTACGCGGATCAACGAGATAGGCACGTTGGTCCGCGATGGCGGAGCCTTCTATCTTCGCCGCGATGTCGGTGGCCGCTACGAGCTGGAATTGCATCGTACCCCCGTAGATCTGGTAGAAAAGCGCGTCCGGCTCATCGGCACACTGGTTGGCCGAAATCTGGTGAACGCTGACGGCGTTGCGCCAGCTTAGTTGGCTGGACATTCCCGTTCAGTCGTCAGCCACTGGCCGCGATTCTGATTCAACCTGACTCATTGGCGTTGCGCACAAACCACGAACGGGCATCATCCATGCCATGGAACAGCGGATCATTCATGCCTGCGGTCATGAGCAGGCTCATCATCTTACCGGCTTTGAAAGCCAGCGGGAACGTAAGGCCAAGTGGCTGAAGACGACTACCTGTCGAGACTGCTTCGTTGCGAAAAAGCGGGCTGAGGAGGTCGCTGCGGCAGCGTTGAGCAGCGCCGCTGTCTCACACCTTGTTCTTCCGCCGCTAGCGGGGACCGATCGGCAAATCGGATGGGCGTCGACGATCAGGACCAAGCGGCTCGCAGCGCTAACCAACTCAAACAGCGACGCCGACTGTAGCGCATGCCTTCGGGTCACTGACGCCAAATGGTGGATCGATCACCGCGATCTGACGGACGTCGATCTGATGGCAGCAGTTACGAAGGCATCGGACATCCAGGACGTCAGGGCAGTGACGGCGTCGATAACCGACATGCCTCGGACGGCATGATCACCTAGCTGACGCCGTCGCACGACCAGCCTTGCAGAAACGGTGTCATTGATAGCACGAACTTTAACGGGATACCGCGCGCTCCCCCCCCCCGCCCGAGATCCAAGCCGGTGCGAAACGTCCGTCTTCAGTACAGTGCTTTTAGGGTATACCCTCAGCGTTCCTACGCTGGCCGGTCCGATTTGCGCCGAAAACAAACGTCTGAGATTTTGGGTCAAATAGCCCGTCGGTCCGCCTGGAGCCCTAGCCAAGGAAGACCATACGGCACCCTATCAAACTGCACGCAGCAGCTCCATCGGGGCGTCACATAAAGCGGACCCAGATATACGCTAAAGCCTCGTCAGCGCGCCGTTAAGCGTCCCGATTGGGATCGAATTGCGAGAACTTGAGCGCTTTCCCGAAAGCCGTGATGCAAATGGTATTGGGAAGCCATCAGCGCGCATCCGACATGGCATGATCTTCGACTCCGGGGTCGAAGGCGACATTTCAGACGTTCGTCTCGACGGCCTGATTGGCGACTTCCAGATCGATCATGACCGCAAAGCCTGATGTCCGATCTATCGTGGCCCGTCCACGATGGGCGTCAGCAATCGCCCGTACCAAAGCGAGGCCCAACCCGTGCCCGGGCCTGGACCTGCTGGCTTCGCCTCGCGAAAACCGCCTGAATAGATGATCGGATTCGTCGGCCGATGCATCCGGGCCGTCGTCCGACAGGCAAAGCCTTGCCCCTCGGGGTGACCGGGCAAGATCGACACTCACGTTCGTTCCCGCCGGGGTATGGGTCAGCACATTGTCGAACAGGTTGGCGACGAGCTGCTGTAGCAGACGCCGGTCCCCGTCGATCGTCAGTCCCGGCTCGATCGTAGCGGTCAGGAGATGGTCGCTTGCCTCCATGTCGGGACGGTATGTCTCAACGATATTTTCCACCAGCGCACTAAGGTCCAGGCGCTGGAAATGGGACTGGGCTGCCTGTCCCTCGACCTCCGCAATCCGGAGCAGGGCCGCAAAGATGTCGAGCAATTCGCGCGACTGATCGGCCGCAGCCGTGATCGCTGTGTGCTGCCGCTCGCGCTCCTGGGTGGCCAATGCCTCCTCCAGCCTGTTGTGCAGGCGCGTCAGCGGTGTGCGCAAATCATGCGCCACGTCGCTCGACACCTGTCGCAAATTATCCATCAGCGTACCGATCCGGTCGAGCATCCGGTTGAGCGTTGCGCTGACGCGGTCGAACTCGTCGCCTGTGCCACTAACAGGCATTCGCTGTGACAGGTCGCCATCGATGATCGCCAGCGCGGTGCGATCGATCTGCGCGAGGCGGTGTCGGGTCACCAAGCCGACGATCCACGCCGCGCCGATGCCGAGGACGAGCATCGCCCCGAAAGCGCCGGCAAACAAGCGCAGGAGCGTCGCATCCATGTCGTCGATGACCCCGCGATCGGCCGCGACCAGCAGGCGGTGCCCGCCCGGCAGGATCGTGGTCAGCGACTGCGCGATCCGGCGCTCGCCAGTGTGGACGTAGGGCAGCAACTCGACGAAGCCGGCCTGCGTGGGGACCTCCGCGTCCAATTGCCCGGCGACGGTGGCGCCGTCCGGCGCAACCAGACGATAGTCGAGACTGTCGGCACCCCGCGCGGTTTCGCGTCGCCGGATCGCGTCGGCAACGCCCGCCGGCCCGTCATCGCCCTCGTCGATCAGCGCCTGCGTTTCCGTGGCGATCCGATGGTCGAGCTGTTGCTCCAGCGCCTCGTGCGTCGTCTCGAACGCGACCACGCCGATCGCCAGCGTCGCCAGCGCGAAGCCCAGCGCGACGATCGCGACGAGGCCGAAGGTCGTGCGCCACCAGCGCTTGAGCACGACTGGCATCACCTGCCCCGGATCATATAGCCCGCACCCCGCACGGTCTCGATCGCGTCATCGTCGAACCCGGCGTTCAGCTTGGTGCGCAGCCGGCTCAGATGGGTCTCGACGATGTTGGTCTTCGGATCGAAATCGAAATCCCAGACCCGCTCCAGCAGCATGGTGCGGGTCATGATCCGCCCGGGATTGCGCATCAGCTCTGCGAGGAGCGCAAATTCGCGCGGCTGGAGCGTCACCCGCCGGCCCGCGCGGGTGACGGTGCGGCGATGCAGGTCGAGCGTGATGGCACCGACGATCAGCGTCGCCGGTTCGACCGCGACGGTCTGCCGGCGCCCCAGCGCCTGCACGCGAGCGGCCAGTTCGGAAAAGGCGAACGGCTTGACCAGATAGTCGTCGGCGCCGCCCTCGATGCCTTCCACCCGGTCGCTCAATCCCCCGATCGCAGTCAGCATCAGCACCGGCGTCATGTCGCCGGCCGCGCGCAGCGCCCTGACCAGCGACAGTCCGTCGAGACCGGGCAGCATCCGGTCGACGATCAGCGCGCCGAAGCCGCCTTCGGTCGCCTGGTACAGGCCGTCGCGACCATCAGCGCTGAGGACGACCTGATGCCCCAGCTCGGTAAAGCCCTTGCCGATGAACCGGCCGGTGTCGGCATCGTCCTCGACGATCAGGATACGCATGGTCTCATTCTACCTGAGGCGCACCGGTCCGCCAGCCTCCGCCGAGCGCGCGAAACAACGCGACCTGCGATTGTGCCACGGCCAGATCGGATTGCGTTTGCGAAAGCGCTGCGGAGGTTGCGGTTCGCTGTGCGTCGAGCTGAATCAAGAAGGCGGCATCCCCCAGCCGCACACGTGCCGCGGCGCGCCGGGCATAGAGGTCAGCCTGTATCCGCGCAGTGGCGAGCGCGCGGTTGCGGCGCATCTCGGCATCATATGCGGCGAGCCCCGTCTCCACCTCCCGCAACGCCCGCAGCACCGCGACGTCCCAGCCGGCCAACGCCGCGCGCTCAGTCGCCCGTGCCTGTGCCAGCCGCGCGCGCGCCGGTGCCTGATTGGGCAAAGCCCAGCTGACCAGCGGCGTCGCGGTCGCCGCGAAGCCACCCGTCAGCAGACCGATCGCGCCGCCCAGATTGACGCGCGGATACAGGTCCGCCCGCGCGACGCCGATCCGTGCCGCGGCAGCAGCCAGCCGCCGTTCGGCTTCACGAATGTCGGGACGCCGCAGCAGCAGCGCCTGTCCGTCACCCACCGGGACGGATGCACGCAGCGCGGGCGGGTGGGCACAGGTGACAATCGTGGTGCGTGCCTCGGCGGGCGGCCGACCCTGCAACGTCGCCAGCCGGTAGCGCGCATTGGCCTGCGCCGCAGCGAACGGGTCCAGCGTCGCACGGGTCGTCTCCGCCAGACTGGCGGCCTGCGACACCTCCAGCGGCGAAACTTCGCCCGCGGCGAGCTGATCCCGGGCCAGCGCCACCGACCGGTCCTGCACGCGGACCTGTTCGCTCGCGACCGCCAGCGCCTGCGTCGCGCCGCACAGATCGACATAGGCGAGGACGGTATCAGCGACGACTGCGACACGCAGGCCGTCGAGTGCTGCTGCCTGCACCTCGGCATCGGCGCGGGCGGCAAGGGCGGACGAGCGCAGTCGGCCGAACAGGTCCGCATCCCAGCTGGCGGTGAGCGCCAGATCATAATCGGTCGTCGGCACGTTCGACGAGGCGCTGGGCTGTGCCGCGGTGCCATCGACGGTCAGCCCGCTCTCGATCGTAGTCTGCGGCAGTCGCGCCGCTTGCGCCTGCCGCAGCGCCGCCCGCGCGCCGTCGAGATTGGCATAGGCGACGCGAAGATCGGCGTTGGCGGCGAGGCTCGCCCGCACCAGCGCATCGAGCGCGGGATCGTCGTAGAGTCGCCACCAGTCGTCGGGCACCGGCGCGATCGTGGCCACCGGCAGCGTTGCGAACGGCCCGGTCGCGGTAGCCGGCGCAACCGTCGGCGAGGGCAGCGGCGCGGTCATGCAGGCGGACAGACCGCACGCGGCGAGGAGGGCGAAATGCTTCATGCCGTGGCCTCCGTCGTGGCAGCATCCGGCACCGGTTTCTCCTTGCCGAACCGTGCGTAAAGCGCAGGCATCAGAAACAGGTTGAGCGCGGTCGACGACACCAGACCACCCAGGATGACGATCGCCATCGGATGCTCGATTTCATGGCCCGGCGCATTGCCGGCGACGATCAGTGGCAGGAGCGCGAGGCCTGCGCACGCGGCGGTCATCAGGATCGGGATCAGCCGTTCCTCCGCACCACGCAGGATCAGCGCGGGACCGAACGCCTCGCCTTCGTGTCGGCGCAGATGATCGTAGTGCGACAACAGCATGATGCCGTTGCGCGCGGAGATGCCGATGACGGTCACGAAGCCGACCAGCGAGCCGAGCGACAGCACGCCCCCGGTCAGCGCGACGCCGACGACCCCGCCGACCAGCGCGAACGGCAGGCTGAGGCCGACCAGCGCAGTGATGCGGGTCGAGCGGAACTCCATCCAAACCAGCAGCAGGATACCGATCAGGCACAGCAACCCCGTGGTCCACAGCCGCTCGCGCGATTCCTTCAGCGAGGCATATTCACCCATCACCTTCGGGTGATACCCGGTCGCGAACGGTACTTGGCGCACAGCCGCCTCGACACCGCGGGCGACCGATCCGAGGTCGGCGCCGGCCACGTTCAGCGTCACGTCGATCCGACGCTGGCCATTCTCGCGCTTCACCTCGTTGGGGGCGGGAACGATGCGGACATCGGCGACATCGCGCAGGCGGACGGGGGCACTCGCCGGCGTCTGGATCATCAGGTCACGCAGCGCGTGCAGGTCGCCGCGCACCTTCGGCTCGCCCCAGAGCGCCACGTCGAAGGCCTTCTGGTCGCGGTAGATCTCGCCCAGCTTCTGCCCGGCCACCAGCGTCTGCGCCTGACGCCGCACCTCGCCGGCGGTCAGGCCCATCGTCGCGAGGTCTGCGGCACGCGGCACGATCTGGATCTGCGGCACCAGCACCTGCTGCTCGACCTTCAGGTCGGCGACGCCGGGGATGCCGGCGACCTTCGCGCGCACCCGTTCGGCCGCGGCCCGCAGCTCGCCCTGATCGGGTCCGAAGATGCGGACGACGACGGTCGCCCCGGCCCCGCTCAGCACCTCCTTAATACGCTCGCGCAGGTAGGTCAGCACGTCGCGGTACAGGCCGGGGTAGCCGTCGATCACCGCCTTGATGCGCGCGACGCTGGCGTCATAGGGCGCATTCTCGTCGAGGCTGATCCAAAGTTCGGTGAAGTTCGGCCCCACCACCTCGTCCGCCGCCTCGGCGCGGCCGATATGCGCGCCGAAGTTGCGGACGCCGGGGATGCTGCGCAGCTCCTTCGACGCGCGGATCGTGATCCGATCCATCGCCTCGATCGACGTCCCCGACTTCTCGACGAAGTGCATCAGGAAGTCGGTTTCACGGAAATCGGGGAGGAACTGGTCTTTGAACGATGCATAGCCGACGCCGGCGAGCATCAGCCCACCCGCGACGATCCCCATCGCCAGCGCAGGCCGCGACACCAGCTTCGGCAGCACCCCGGCATAGCGACGCTTCAGCCCCGCCACGAGCCGCGTGTCGCGCTCGTCGGTCAGCGGCGCGTTCGGCAGCAGGAACAGGCACAGCGCCGGTGTCACGACGAGTGCCACCAGCAGCGACGCGCCGATCGCCAGCACATAGGCGACGGCCAGCGGCTGGAAGAAGGTTCCCGCCACCCCGCCGAGGAAGAAGATCGGCAGGAACACCAGCATGACGATCAGCGAGGCGAACACCACCGCCGATCGCACCTCCAGCGAGGCGGAAAGCACCACGTCGAACGCCGATCGGGGATTGCCCGCCTCGCGGTTGAGCCGCAGCCGGCGGGCGATATTCTCGACATCGATGATCGCGTCATCGACCACCTCGCCCAGCGCGATGACGAGGCCGGCGATCACCATCGTATTGATCGTCGCCCCGCTCCACAGCAGCACCAGTCCTGCGCCCACGAGCGATAACGGGATCGCGACGAGGCTGATGACCGCCTGCCGCCAGTCTCGGGTGAACGCGAAGAGCACGATCGCCACCAGCAGGCAGCCGATCATCAACGCGCGGGTGAGATTGTCGATCGAGCGTTCGATGAAGGTCGCCGGACGGAAGATCGTCGTGTCGATCTTCACGTCGCGCAGGCCCGGCTTAAGCTCGGCAATGGCTGCCTCGACGGCATGGGTCAGCTGGAGCGTGTTGCCGGTCGGCTGCTTCTCGACGATCAGCATCAGGCCGGGGCCATCGTCGATGATCGCATTGCCGATCGGCGCGGCGAAGCCGTCCACCACGCGCGCGACGTCGCCGATCCGCACCGGTGCCTCGCCGCTCTGCTTGACGATCATGGCGGCAAGGTCGGCTGCGGTCTGCACCGCGCTGGTCTGTTGCACGGCGAGCCGCTGCTGCGCGGTATCGACGAAACCGCCCCCGCCGATCAGCACGGCATCGCCCGCCGCGGCACGGACTTCGGCCAGCGTCACACCCGCCGCGCGCAGCCGGTCGGGATCGACGAGGATCTGCAACTGGCGGTCGCGCAATCCCCAGATCGCGACATTGGCGACACCCGGCACCGCCATCAGCCGCGGCCGGATCGTCCAGCGCGCCAGCTCGGACAATTGCATCTGATCGAGCTTCTTCGACGAGATGCCGATCTTCATCGCCCGGCTGGTCGACGACAATGGGGGTAGCATCACCGGCGCGCGCGCGGCGGTCGGCAGGCGCGCCTGCACCTGCGCGACACGCTCCTGCACCAGCTGGCGAGCACGGATCACATCGGTGCCACGGTCGAACAGGATCTGGACCGACGACAGGCCCAGCACCGACTTCGACCGGAGTGTGGCGAGGCCCGGTACGCCGTTGACCTGCGTCTCGATCGGCACGGTGATGAGGCTTTCCACCTCTTCAGTCGACAGGCCCGGTGCCTCGGTCTGCACCTCCACCATCGGCGGAGCGAACTCGGGGAACACGTCGAGCGGGACATTGCCGCCGGCGCGAAGCCCCAGCACGACGAGCAGCGCCGCCCAGGCCAGCACCAGCACGCGCTGCGTCAGCGCGGCACGAACAAGCCAGCCGAGCATCAGTGCGGTGTCCCGAACTCGGTGCCGAACAACTCGGCCGCGCCGTCCGTCACGACCTCCGCGCCGCGCTCCAGCCCACGTGACAGGACCGCCCGGCCGTTATCGATGCTGGCCACCTCGATCCGCTGGCGGACGTAGGTGTCGGGCGCGGTGCGTCGATAGACCCATTCGCCGCCATGGATGTCCCGGACGATCGCCGCAGCCGGGATAGCAAGCCCCTCGGCGGTCCCACCCAGCGGCAGCGACACCGCGACCCGCTGGCCGACGCGCCACGTCCGCTCACGATTGTCGAGCGTGAAGAACAGATCGACGGTGCCGGCGACGGCGTTGGCGGAAGGCGGGGCCTGCACCGGTCGCGCGGATCGGGGTGCGGCGGTGTCATCGCCGAGTGGCCGGACGGTCGCAGATGCGCCCCGCGTGATGTCGCCGACGTCGCTGCCGAACACCGGGACACGCACCCAGACGCTTGCAGGGGTCGCCATCGCCGCAACGGGCGGACCGAGCAGGCGGCGCCCCGCGACCGCCGCGTCGGCTGCGGCCCGTGCCGTGGCGAGCGCTGCCGCTGCCTCGTCGCGAGCGCGGACGCTGCCGGCCTCTTCGCGAACCAGCGCCGACGCCCGGTTCAGCGCGATCGTCGCCAGTCGCACCAGCGCACGCGTCCGCGCGACCTCGCCGTCCGCTGCCGCCTGCGCGGTCCCGATCTGAGCGAGGTTGCTGGTCGATCCGGTCGGCACCCCCGCCGCACCGATCGGTGGCACGACGATCTCGCCGCTGGTGGCACGGACCTGCGCCGTCGTCCCGTCACCGACCGCCGCGACGCGGATACCAAGCCGCTGCACCGCTTCGGGAGTCAGTGTCAGCCGCAGCAGATCGGCCTCATGCGCGACCGCCTCCGCCTTGGCGGGTGGCTTCGGCGAGGGAGCCGGGTCGGTACCGCAGCCTTGCAGCAGAAGCGCGGAAAACAGGAGCGTGGCCAGCAGGGACGATCGGATCATCCGGACCGTCTATCCCGTCATCATTGGGGTGAGCTTGGCGGAACTATACAATGCCCCAATGTGACGGTGCAGGCTTCGCTGCGATCAGGACCGGGAGTAGATCGGGCTTCCACCCTGAGAGATGCCACCAATGACCCTGTCCGACGACGCGCGCAGCACCCTGGTCAAGGTTCCGGCGGTGACGCTCGGCTTCTGGATCATCAAGATCCTCGCGACGACGCTGGGCGAGACCGCCGGCGACACGGTCAGCATGTCGATGAACCTCGGCTATCTCGTCGGCAGCGCGATCTTCCTGAGCCTGCTGGTGCTGCTCGTCGTATTGCACATCAGGGCCGATCGCTATCGCCCCTTCCTCTACTGGGCGACGATCATCGCCTCCACCACCGCTGGCACCACGATGGCGGACTTCGCCACGCGGTCGCTCGGGATCGGCTATACCGGCGGATCGACGCTGCTGCTGGCCCTCGTGCTGGCATCGCTGTTCGCCTGGTATCGCGCGCTCGGATCGATCTCGGTCGATACCGTCCACGAACCGCGGGCCGAACTCTTCTACTGGATCACGATCACGCTGTCGCAAACGCTGGGCACGGCGCTGGGCGACTGGCTCGCAGACACTGGCGGGCTCGGCTATATCGGTGCGGCGGGCGTCTTTGCGGTCGGGCTGGCGCTGCTTGTCGCCCTCTATTTAATGACCGACATCAGCCGCGTCGCGCTGTTCTGGGCCGCCTTCATCCTGACCCGCCCGCTTGGTGCCGCAGTGGGTGACTTCCTCGACAAGCCGGTCGATCATGGCGGGCTGGCGTTCAGCCGGCCATTGGCGTCGATCGTACTCGCGGCTGCGATCGTGTTGCTGGTGGCGATCCTGCCGCGGCGCGCGGCCGGCACTCCTCACTGATCAAGCGTTGTTGAGTCCAACGAGCTGTACCTGGCTACTGCGGTTTCCCGCGAAGGAACGACGATCGAGACGGCACGGGGGTTCTCGGAATCGATGGTGTTCTGGGAATGCGAGAGCCTTCCCAGAACCTGTTGATTGATTGAAGCGAGAAACCCTCAGTTTCGTCGCGAGAGACTGTGTGTAGGCGCATGGGCTATTACCATGCGGCCGAATAGCCGTGCGATATGACACTGCATGGCGATGAAGCTGCGATCAGGGTACACAGGCGGGAATGCCACATCGCCCGCCAATGCCTGAGGAGCTACGATGAAACTGAGTGCCCGCAACCAGATTTCCGGTACGATCGTCTCGATCACACCCGGGGCCGTGAACGGCTCGATCAAAGTCGATATCGGGGGCGGCAACGTCGTCACCGCGAACATCACCGAAGAGGCCATCCAGGAGCTTGGTCTTGCAACAGGCGAGACGGTGACGGTGATCGTCAAGGCCAGCGACGTGATGATCGGCAAGTAACGTGAAGATCGGGCCGCTCTGGCTGAAGCTGCAGATCGCCTGCGGTGACGCGCTGGCGCTGGGGCCGGGGAAGGTCGATCTGCTCGTCGCAATTACGGCGCATGGCTCGATCTCCGCTGCCGCCCGCGCGTTGGGTATGAGCTATCGCCGTGCTTGGCTGTTGGTCGATGAGATGAACCGCTGCTTCGACCCTCCGCTCGTGGAAACCCTGCGAGGCGGCGGGTCGGAGCGGGGCGCGAGGATCACTCCCACCGGCACCGATGTCCTCGAAGCCTATCGTGAGATGGAGCGGGAGGCGGCGATGATCGCCGACCGGCCGGCCTATGCGCGCCTTCGCGCCAACCTGCGTTCCGAACCCCTTCCACCAGGCTGACCCGGCCGATCCTCTATATACGACCGAATATAGGCTCGATATACGCTCGAATATAACGAGCGGGGATACCCTCGCCAAAGGGGTTTCCATCAATGTCGAAGCGTTTTGCAGTGCTGCTGTGTGCTGTTGCCATGCCTGTCCTGACACCCTCCGCTTTCGCGCAATCCGCAGATGCCACGACTGCTGCGGACGCACCTGCGGCCAGCGAGGACGGCCTGCCCGATGTCATCGTCACCGCACGGCGCCGGACCGAGAACGCGCAAAAGGTGCCGGCCGCGTTATCGGTGGTGGGCGGCGACCTGATCGACCAGAGCTACACGGTCAACACGCAGGGGCTGACGACGCTGATCCCCAGCCTCAACTACAGCTCCGCCAATCCGCGCAACACCGCCTTCACGATCCGTGGCCTGGGATCGAGCGTGGTCGCGGTCAGCCAGGCGAACGACGGGCTGGAGCCGGGCGTCGGCTTCTATATCGATCAGGTCTACCACGCGCGGCCCGCGACGGCGGCGTTCGACTTCGCCGACATCGCGCAGGTCGAGGAATTGCGTGGACCGCAAGGCACGTTGTTCGGCAAGAACACAACGGCGGGCGCGCTCAACATCACCACGCGCGCGCCGACCTTTACCCAGGAAGGCTTCGCCGAACTGTCCTACGGGACGCGCAATTTCGTGCAGGCCAAGGGCTGGGTGTCCGGCCCGATCACCGACAGCATCGCCTACCGTATTTCGGGCGTATCGACGCGACGCGACGGCGTGATCGACAACATCCGCACCGGTCGCGACACCAACACGCTCGGCACGCAGGCGGTGCGCGGGCAGTTGCTGTTCAAGCCCGACGACACGATCCAGATGCGCGTCATCGCCGACTTCACCAACTTTCAGGCCTATTGCTGCGGACAGGTCTATTTGCGAACCGGCACGTCGTTGCGCGCCGCCAATCGCCAGTTCGGAGGCCCAACCGGCCTCGCTGCACAGTTTGGCTACACCCCCGCCAGCACCAACCCTTACGATCGCGTCACCGACATCGATGGACCACTCGGCGTCGATACCAACGAGGGAGGCGTCAGCGCGATTACCGACTGGAACCTCGGCTTCGCGACGTTGACCTCGGTCAGCGCATGGCGCTTCTGGAACTGGGATGCGGAGAACGATCGCGACTATACCGGCTTGCCCGTCCAGCTCTCGCAGCACATCCCCTCGCGGCAGGACCAGTACAGTCAGGAACTGCGCCTCGCCTCCAACGGCACCGGGCCGATCTCCTGGGTCGCCGGCTTGTACGGGTTCCGACAGAAGCTCGTGGGACGGCCGATCAGTATCTATGGCCCGGCTGCCGCGCGCTACCTGATCGGCACCACCACCGGGGCCGCGAACACGCCGGTGCCGTCGAACCTGCTCGACGGCTATGGTCAGGACGGCCGCACCGACTTCCGCAGCCTTAGCTATGCCGCCTTCGGCGAGGTCAACTGGCGGATCGTCCCGACCGTCACCGCCACGGTCGGGCTACGCTACACGCAGGAGGACAAGGACGGCTATTACACCACCACCGTCTCCGGTGGCCCGGTGACGACCAGCACCGCCCTCATCAATGCGCGCCTCGGCGTGCTACGCCCGCAGAGCTACGAAGCGCACGACAGCGACGGCAGCCTGTCCGGGCGCGGCAATATCGCGTGGCAGGCCACGGATAACACGATGGCCTATGCCAGCTATGCGCGTGGCTTCAAATCGGGCGGGATCAACATGTCGGGCCTGCCGCTCGACAACAACAACCGCCCGGTGCTGGCGACCGCCGTGGTGCGGCCGGAGCGCAACGAAACCTATGAGGTCGGGATCAAGAACACGCTGTTCGACCGACGCCTGATCTTCAACCTCGATGGCTTCTACACCAAGGTCCGCGACTTTCAGGCGACGGTTGTCGAGAACTCGCTGACGCAGACCGTCCAGCTTCGCGGCTATCTGTCGAATATCCCCGAGGTGACGGTGAAGGGGATCGAGGCGGATATCACTGCGATCATCCTGCCGGGCCTGAGCGCCCGCACCAGCTTCGCGTATTCGGACGGCGAATACAGCAACTATCCCGCCGGCCCTTGCCCGTTGGAGGTGCAGACCGCTGCGACGACGCAGTGCAGCCTCACCGGCCGCCGTCTGGCCTCGCTACCCCGCTTCGCGCTGACGGCCGGACTGGATTACACACGCCCCATCGGAAGCGGTGAGGTGTTCGCCCACATCGATACCGCGTCGCGCAGCGGCTATAACGGCGACCCAAGCCTGTCGCGCTTCACCTATATCCGTGGCTACAATCTGACCAACGCCAATATCGGCTATCGCTTCGCCGATGGGCTTGAACTGATCGTCTGGGCACGGAACCTGCTTGACGCCGACTACATCCAGAACCTGACGATCCAGGCGGGCAATTCCGGCCTGATCCTCGGGTCTCCAAGCGAGCCGCGCACGATCGGCGGGACGTTGCGCTTCCGGATATAGTGCGGCTTCCTGTTTCCCGATTAGGAACGGCCAGTGAGACGGTCGGACCATTCCCATTTGGATGGTATTTCGAAAATATCAGTCCGCACATTTCCGCAAGCCACATGTCGGGCGTAATGAGGTCATGAAACGATCGGTGCGAAATGCTCTACCCCATGTCATCGGATTCCAGCCGGCGTCGCCAGTAAGCGAGAACGTAGTGAATTCTGCCCTGCCGCTAATTTTCTCGCTTGGGATCGCTCCACCCAATCCACCATATTCCGCCGGCACCCTGCTGTCGGCGCTGTTGTCACGGTTGTCGCCAAGGACGAAGATTTGACCTGTGAGAACATGGTAGGGCGGCGTGTCATCCTCCGGGCCCGCGCCGAAGTCGAGGGTATCGTAGGTGGCACCTCCGGGCAGCGTCTCACGGAACACATGTAGCCGGCAGCGCAACGCTCCGTCGGCAGCCCTAACCCGAGTATAGCCTGCGAACCGCCGCTCGCCATCGGGATCATTGGGATCACAGCGAAAGTTGCCATCAAGCGGCATTAGCTGACTGCCCATGTCATGGGTTTCGACAGGCTTGCCGTTCAGCCACAACCGCCCGTGGATCATCTGGACGGTATCCCCGGGCAGGCCGACGACGCGCTTGATGAGATCCTCGCTTCTGCGTCCGCCGACAGGGGGTGTGAGGATGACGATATCGCCTCGCATCGGATAGCGGCCGAACAGCCTGCCACGCGCGAAGGGCAGCAGGTGGAAGCTTGGAGAGACGTAGGACCAGCCATAGGGATATTTGCTGACGATGAGCCGATCGCCGACGAGCAGTCCCGGCATCATCGACTCTGACGGGATATAGAACGGCTTGGCTATCAGGCTGTGGATGCCAAGAACGATCAGGGCGAGGAAAAACAGGCTTCGCACTTCGGCAAGCCATGACGATGCTGTTTCGGAAGGATGTGTCATGCAGCAAGTCCGTGCAGAAACCGCTGCCGCTGGCTAGCAAAGCCCTGTCCGGACGACACGACATTCGTGTCCGGACGGCACGAACACGGTCGTAGTCTGAGATTTGCCGTTATCTGGCGTCGAACTCGCGGCGGTCGATGACGCCATCGTGATTGCGATCAAGCTGCTGGAAAACGATCCCAGTTTCAGCGGTCGACCGAGCGATCGATGGTGCGGCGACTCCGAGCCCAAAGATCGTGCCAACGAGTCCGGCGATCACGACGCGCCCGAAGCGAAGGGGAAGTCGGGAAGGCGCGTTTCGCACCTCCATTTGATCGTCAATGAACAGACGGATCGCTTCGCTCGCGGTCCGTCCCTGATCCCGGCACCGCTCCATAAAAGCCGATTTCGCCTCATCGGACAGCCGGACCTCAATCGAGGCGTTCTTCTTGACTGGCTTCTTAGGCGTCACGGTGTGTCCCTCCGATATGCCACATCGATATGCCACGTTATCGCCGTCAGCTAGTCCCTTTGACACGTGCCTAATGCTTAAGCAGGTGTGCTGGATGGTAGGTTGCCGTCCTGTGGTGGCAATGCGTCGCGCAGCGATTAGATGATCGAAGCCCTCGGACCGGAAGCGAGTTTACCGATCCATACCAGGCGGTGTTCTCCTCATCGGAATTTGCATTTTCATGTCGAAATCGATGTCAGCACCCACTCGGCCTGCGATCCAGCAACGCGGGAACGGACAGAACCTCGATATCGGTCATCGTTTGGAGGTACGCCTCGATGAACGGCTTGTGCGAAGCGCCCACGATCAACAGGGCCTTCCCGCCCGGGATCGCGGCGGTCACTTCGCGCACGGTCGTTGCCATCCGCAGGTTCTGCGCCTCCCACGCCGCTACACGCTGGCGACCCAGGGCTCCCAGTGGGGAGCTCTGCTGCAACGTAAGCCACTGCGCCTGTGCATCCAGTCGGCCAAATTGAGCGGAGTTGAGCGCCCGGAAAACAGGCATGACGCGGTCCGGGGCATCAATGGCCAAGGCCTTGCTGCTGTAGGGCTTCAACGTGGGCGTAGCCTTGTTAAGCTGCGCGATCACGTCGGGCGACGCTTTGACAGCTTCTTCGAAGGCCTCATCGTCGGGCAGCGCTACATCGCTGAGATGGTCGCCAGCCCCGTAGAGGCGCGGACGGCCGAGCCGTACAGCCAGAGCAACGGCCATGGAGACGATCTCGCCGCGACCCACGCCAAACCGCTCAATCTTGGTTTTCATCGTCTCACTGACACCATCGCGCGCAAGCCGCTCGGCGGGATCGAGTTGTAACCACTGCGTCGTTGCGGAAAATGGCTCCCCCGCTGCAAGGAACAGGGCAGCAAGGCGGCGACGCTCGGATGCTGTCGGCTTGGTCCGCGCCATAAGGGTATTCGCCTGGGCCAGCGCGTCCGCCGCGCTGATCTTCAACGTCGCCTGAGCATCACGCGCGATCGCCAGCGTTGGTCCCGCCCATTTGCCGGCATCGCCGCGGACCGCCTTGTAGGCATCGATCGCGGCAAGCTGTTCGCCTGACATCGCCTCGGTCAAGATAACGTCGGGCGCATAGGCACGAAGGCGGCACATGACCGGCTCGAGCCATGCGGGGTCGAACGCTTCGGGCGCATTGTCGAGGTGCGAGACTCCGAGCACCATGACCCGCGTTGCGGGAGCGATCAAATGTTCTTTCGCCCGCCTGGGATCGAAGGCCTGCCCAGCGCACACAGGCGAGTATGGCGCGACGCCCGCGGCGCAGATCGCGAGTGAGAGGATGTAACGCTTCATGCCGGAAGGTCCCGTCGTCCTGCCGCCTGCGCCAGTTTGGCCAACGCAGCCGCCAGGATATCTGCACCGCCGTCTACACGAACGTCTGGTTCCAGCAACCATCGCGGCTGGTCGTGAACGTCATACACCGGCTCGGCTGAATATTGTAGTTGCAGCCCTGTTCGATCGAGCCTGAACGGGAACACGGCGGCCCCGACACGCATCATCGGTGTGCCGATGATCATCGCGCGGCCGATCCCGCGCATCCCCATCGGGAACCCCTCCGCCATACTTGCGCTCCAGCGGCTGGTCAGGACCGCGACCGGCTGGCGGTAGACGAAAGGGCCACGCGGCTCGACGACCTCGGTCCACGGCGCACTCAACCCATTTCCCTCCCGACGGCGCATACGGGCGTAAGGCCTCGTTTCGTTGATAAAGCGTCCCATGATCGGGCGGGCGATCGCGGTGTCACCACCTCCATTCTCGCGCACATCAATGATCAGGCCTGCAGTATCCTTGAAACGCAGCAGCGCGGCGTCGAATGCTGCGAGCACAGCGTCATCGGCAAAGCTCCGGATCACGATCAGACCAATGTTGCCGGCGAGCATCCGGCTCTCCACGTTCGCCAGGCTTACGGGTGTCTTGACCGGAACCATGAACTGTCGAACCTGCCCACTGGCCGAGCGCAGCGCCAAGGTGCGCGGGCGACCTCGCTGGCCTGAGACGGCGACATTGAGCGCGAAGGCCGTCGCTGCCGGATCCGGACGGGACAAACAGCGGGGCATCAACGTCGCGGCGATGTTCTGAACCGGGCGGCCGTCGACTGCGATCACCGTCTCTCCGGGACTGACGCCGACATCGGCCGCAGCAGAGCTGTCTCGGACGCTGGTGATGAGAGCGGCACCGTCTCGGCCGGGATCGATCCACATATCGAAATATGGGCCCCGCAGCGCGTCCGCTGGCGGATCGCTGAGATGCGTGTGAGCGTCATACAGCTCGCCGATGACTTTTCCTGCAACCACGACAAAATCATCGAGGGACTGAGCTGCCAGTGCCTGCGTTCGATACATCCGGCGGACCGCAACCCAGTCCGTCCGCTTCTCGCCGAAATAGCAATAGCGCTCCCCAAGCGTTCGCCAGAGTTCGTCGAAGTCCTCGACATAGGTGACGTCGCGGTCGGGCTCGGCCGCAGTGAGTGCCGACAAGGGCAGAACACTGGCCGCTGCCAGGGCCGCTCCGCGACCGAGAAGGAAACGACGATCGAGGAGGTGTTGCATGCGCCGGATCCCGTTGAATATGACCGGTGCTAATTAGCCGACTCTGCGGCTGCGGCTTGAACGTTATTGCTGTGCGTAGCGGCCTGGCGGCAAGCCCACGATACGCTGAAACTGTCGGGTTAGATGGCTCTGATCCGCATAGCCGACGGACAATGCAACGTGAGCGATCGATTCACCATCGAGCAACATGGCTCGAGCAGCGAAGATGCGCTTCTGATTTCGATAGGCCAGAGGGCTCAAGCCTATCGCCTTCTTGAAACTGCGCACGAGGTGGAACACGCTGAGCCCCGTCAGAGCGGACAATGTCTCGAGCCCGAAGCCTTCCGAGTAATGCCGATCGATGTAATCTCGAGCGAGTGCGATTGCCGCAGCTATGGTTGCATTGGCACGCACCGGGCGCACCTGCCCTGCCCCCAATGTACGCGTGATCGCCGCTAAGGCACTTTCCTGCTCGAGCCGCCCGGTGTCGGCAGCGAGCAATGCATGAGCCTGCTGTACCGCCTCATAAATCGCGGGATCGTTTGTGACAGGCGCCGCAAAAGTGAGCCGCGCTCCATGATCAGCATAGGGCGCGATCACTGCAGCGGGCAGATACAGCACGTTGTAACGCAGTATTCCTGAACCGATCGTCGCATTCGCATGCGTCTGCTCAGGATGAAGTCGCAAGACGGCACCGGCGGAAACGTGGTGTGCCACACCCTCGACTTTGAGAGCTTCCGCGCCTTCGCTCACCGCCCCAATAACATATTCTGCGTGGCTGTGCTCGGGGAAGCTGCGGTCGCGATAGGCAACGGAAACAAGCTCGACACCGGGCAGGAAACGCGGCCGCCAGAACTGCGCTCTATCCGGCTCGTCGCGTATTGTCATAGCATGACGGTAACGGAACACGACCATCGAGGCGAGACTGCCCGGAGACGATTTCGCATGCAGGCTGTGGCTATGAAGATGCTTAAGCGCTTACACCTGTTGACGCGGGATGTTTCGAGCTTCGTTGACGCCAGGAATATCGCTCTTGAGGATGTACAGCCCACCTGGCTCTTCATCAAACGTCAGCCGTCGTGTGTCGATATTTGCTGGCCGGACGAGCCACTGGTAGGACCGTTACCGACCGTCGCTATAGGGCGGCTAGCTCCGGGAGCTCATCTTGCGACTGAGACGACGTGAACTACTCGCTGCTAGTGCATGCGCCTGCCTGCCGAGTATCGTCCGGGCAGAAGGCAGGTCAACCAACGGTGCGTTTGGACTCATATGCTCGCGCGCAGGGATCTCCGGGCTTTTGTTGGAGGGAGAGAACGGAGCCGTCCTCAATCCAGCGTTTCGTTGGCATATCGGGTCCAACACGAAGGCAATGACCGCGGCCGTGTACGCTCGGCTTGTCGAACAGCAGCGGTGCCGCTGGAACGCCACAATCCCCGGTCTCTTTCCCTCGTTGAGCGTGCATCCGGCATGGGGCACCCTGACGGTTGAGGATCTGCTGAGCCATGCGGCGGGGCTCACCGACAGCTTCATCAATGGAGATTGGCTAGACGCGCGACGAGCCGATCCAGCCTCACCGCGCGACCAGCGGCGCGCGCTGGCACAGCGCATTCTGTCCGCACCGCCGCCTGAGACACATGGCGTTTACCGGTATGGAAACCTCAACTACGTTCTCGTTGGAGCCGCTATGGAGGAAGCGACTGACACGAGTTGGGAAAAGATCATGCGCAGCGAGCTGTTCGAACCGCTACGCATCGAAGAAGTCGGCTTTGGCGCCCCGCCCCGAAACGGCCCGTGGGGCAGAATGATAAGCGACGGCGCTATAACATCAATTGACCCGGCGGGAGTGGCGGACAATCCAGCCATCCTTTGGCCATCAGGCGGCGTGCATATCGCGCCTGCAAGCTACGCGCAGTTTATGAGTATCTTTCTGCGCACCGGATCGCCGCTGGTGCGCCCCGATACGCTTGCTCATCTTCTTACGCCAGCACAACCCGGCCTCGGTTATGCCGGAGGCTGGAGTTTAGAGGGCCCCACCCTATCGCCAGCCGACACGCTCGCGCACAATGGCTCGAACAGCTTCTGGTTCGCGACTGCAATCATCCAACGTCACGCCGGTCGAGGTTATGCCGCGGTAACGAACTGCGGGGGCGACCGGGGAGAGGTTACGACAACGCGCTTGATCGAAGCATTGCGCGGCAGAACGCCAGCAACATGATGATTTGAGAAGCGGTTGTCTCGCCGGTAAAACCCACCTCCAAACAGTTTCCTCCTTGGGTCCTCGACGCCCTGTGTCGATACGACCCACAAACAGACGTTCAGGCCCCTTCCCTCACTTCCCAACTTCGGACGCTGGTTCACCTTGCGAATGACCGATTTTGACGCCCGGCTATCCGCTCGCGAATGTCGTGATGGGGAGGATTGCGGACAGTCACGTATCGCCAAAATGTAGTTTAATGAGCCTCGTTATAAGATCGTCGTCGAGATTGATTATCGCTTCCGTGACCCCATGATGGCTCTTCGCAACGGATAGTCCGGATAGCCGTCAGCGATAAGGGTCTTCCAATCCCGACAAGATCATGTCCGCGTAAGTACGGCCGATATCTGCCGCGCTGACATCGCTCGTATCGGGCCGGAACCAGCGGTGAGTCCAGCCGATCACACCGAATATGCCATTGGCCACGATCCGTGATGGGCCCACGTTGCGTAGGCTCTTGTCGGCATAACCCTGCTCGATGATCGCAATCATGCTCTGCGTCGTCAGGCGATTGATCTCACGCATGTCGTTCGACCACGCCGAGCGAGAGTCGCTGACATGACCCAGATTCTCGCGAATGTAGATATAGAAGAGCGGGTAGTGGTCGCCATACGACGTCATCAGCGTCGTGATCAGGTCGCGAAGCTTGCGGCGGGGCGAGAGATCGCTCGTTTCGATCTGCTTGGCGATCGCGCAATTTCGCTCGACTACGGTGCGAACCACCTCGTCGAACAGCGCCTCTTTCGAGGAGACATAATAATAGAGCGAGGCACGGTCGACGCCCATCTCCTCAGCGACCGCAGCAATGCTTGCCCGTTCGAACCCCAGGCGATTGAAGACGCGCACCGCGGCTTCCGCGATTTCCTTGCGCTTGGTTTGGTAGGAGGCACTCGAATCGGTACGCGCCGCAGAGCGCCGGCGACCGATGCCGCTCTGTACCTCGGGCTTGCCCTGATGATCTTCGTCCATCGTCGCTCCATGAACCAGCCTGGGCGGTAGATCAAACACCGCCGCCTCAGGATCAACACAAGCGTTGACATCGCGCCGGTGAGAGGTGATCCTTCTGATATGAGCGCTTCTACCGAACTAGATCCCACTTTCGTATCCCTGCTCGCCGATCCAAGGGTAACGTTGCGCCCCCCGCCCCCAAGCCTCTCGATGAAGGATTATCGGCAAAGGCTCGACCGGCCAATGGCGGCGGTCGCAGGGCCCGCAATCTGGTCGGTTCGATCCGACGAGACCGAGGCCATCCGACGCCGCATCTATCGCCCCACTGCGCAAACACACGGAACGATCCTGTTCTTCCACGGCGGTGGCTTCGTTGTTGGATCGCTCGACACCCACGACGCACTGTGTCGCTCACTGGCTGCAGCAAGCGGTGCATCGGTAGTCGCCGTCGAGTATCGACTTGCCCCCGAAGCCCCCTTTCCCGCCGCATGCGATGATTGCCGCTCTGCCCTGCAACGAGTGGCGGGCATCGAGCCAGGTGACATCGGGAAGCTGGCGGTATGTGGCGACAGCGCGGGCGGCTATCTTGCTGCCATGACCGCATTGTACGCGGCCCGCCAAGGTATCCGCATAGACGCGCTTGGCCTGTTCTATCCCGTGGTCGCTCCGGCGTGCGAGACCGAGTCCTGGCGAACGCTGGGGGCCGATCACATGCTGACGCGTGATTGGATGCGTTGGGCCTGGGCGTCCTATCTGGGCGATGCCGGTTCGTTGGCGGCCGACGTCGACCTGCTGCGCGCAGATCTCGCCAGCTTGCCGCCGACCCACATCATCACAGCGGCCTTCGACCCCTTGCGTGACGAAGGCGAGGCGCTTGGCGCGGCAATTCGTACCAGCGGCGGGGTGGTGACGATGACGCGCTACGAAGGGATGATCCACGGCTTTGCAAGTCTGCCGATGCTAACGCCGATGGCCGACCGCGCGATAACCGAGATGAGTCGCAAACTTTTCGTCAACAACAGTGTTGACTGAGGAAGAGGCTGTGCGCATATTCCTGTCCTGCCCTGTGCCATGCCGCTCCGTCGCGGCGCGACACCAATGAAGATAGAGCCGATGGCCGACAGAATTGGACAGGATGCCCCCCTCTGGCTTGCAGAGGCCATCGCGCAGGCGAACATTCCGACGCTAGCCTGCGTGCTGGTGCAGTTGACCGGGGACCGGGAATGGATCGAGGGCCGGTTCGTGCCGACCCGTACGCGTGGGCTGGACGATAACGACGATGGCGGGCTGCCTGGCGCGCTACAGGACGAGATTCGAGCCGCAGCGACGACGGCGTTCGCGGCGTGGTTCGAGGGACGCCCTCCTGCCCTCGCCAATCCGGATGATGCGTTGCTGGTCGAGATGATGAGCGTGTCGTTGGGTGAGACTATCCCCGCGAGCTACGCAGCGATGATCAGGCATGAGCTTCAACTAACCGAGGGACAGCCTGCAATCGACGGCGCTCAGGATATAGCGCCGCCTCCGGGGTTTCGCGCGCTGATCATCGGCGCCGGCATTTCGGGAATGTGCGCCGCGGTACAATTCGCTGCGGCTGGTATCCCTTACACCATCCTCGAGCGGCGACCCGACCTCGGAGGCGTCTGGTTCGAGAACCGCTATCCGGGCGCAGCTTGCGACGTGCCGAGCCACCTCTATTCCTTCTCCTATGCGCCCTATGAATGGTCGCGTTATTTCGCGGGAAGTCGTGAGATTCACGCGTATCTGCAGGATGTCGCCGACCGCTTCGACATCCGCCGCCATATCCGCTTTGGTCTTGAAGTGACCGAGGCGCGCTGGGATGCAGACGCGGGTGAGTGGCAAGCCGACGTGATCGATGCCGATGGCAATTCGGAAACGCTGACCGCGAGCATGATCCTCAGTGGCGTGGGCGCGTTCAACAAGCCGCGATTGCCCGACATTCCCGGAATGGACCGGTTCGAAGGGCCGAGCGTGCATACCGCACGCTACCCTGAGGACGGGATCGAGCTCGCCGGCAAGAAGGTCGTGCTGGTCGGCAACGGCGCGAGCGCGATGCAAGTCGGGCCGGCAATCGTCGACAGTGTCGTGTCGTTGACGGTGGTAAACCGTACGCCTCAATGGGTCGCGCCGTTCCCGAAGTTCAAGCAGGCGATCCCAGAAGCGTTGCAGCATCTGATGCAGACGATGCCGCTGTACCGGCTCTGGTACCGATTGCGACTGAGCTGGGCGTTCAACGACAAACAGTATGAGGCGTTACGGCAAGATCCTGACTGGGACGGCCAAGGCAAATCGATCAACGCGATCAACGACTCCCACCGTCGCGGGCTGACCGCTTATATGACGGCGCAACTGGGCGAGCGGCAGGACCTGCTGCCCGACATGATCCCGTCTTACCCTCCGTTCGGCAAGCGCATGCTGCTCGACAATGGCTGGTACCGGATGCTCGCCCAACCGCATGTCGAGTACGTCAACGGTGCAGTGACCGAGGTCCTGCCGCACGCCATCGTGACCAGCGACGGGACGACACATGAGGCGGATGCGATCATCTGGGCGACCGGGTTCGACGTGGTCAACCTGCTGGCACCGATGCGCGTCGTCGGCTTGGACGGACGCGACCTGCATGGCGACTGGGATGGCGACGATGCGCGCGCGTATCTCGGGACAACGGTGCCGGGCTACCCGAACTTCTTCTGCCTGTACGGACCGAACACGCAATACGGGCATGGCGGAAGCCTGATCTCGGTGCTCGAACGGCAGATGCACTACGTCATGTCCTTGCTCCGCCAGATGTTCGCAAAGGGGATCGCGACGATCGATGTGCGGCAGGATGTCCACGACGCGTACAACGCAAAGGTCGACGAGACGCATGCCGGGCTCGTCTGGACCTATCCCGGCGTCGATGGCTATGTCCGCAATTCAAAGGGGCGGATCGTCGTCAACAACCCGTTCCGCATCCTCGACATGTGGCGGATGACCGATACCGCAGACCTAGACGACTACCACGTGACCCGTGAACGGGTGTCAGCATGAGCGTGGTGGTCGAACGCCGCGCCGCGGTGATGGTGATGACGATCGATCGGCCGGCGCAGCGCAACGCGGTCAACCGCGCCGTTTCGCTCGCTCTGGCCGAGGCGCTCGACGTGCTGGATGCGGATCCGACGTTACGCGTTGGAATCGTCACCGGCATGGGCGGAAATTTCTGTTCGGGAATGGACCTGAAGGCGTTCGTAGACGGCGAACGACCGGAACTCGAAGGTCGCGGGTTTGCCGGCGTCACCGAAAAACCGCCCGCAAAACCATTGATCGCTGCCGTCGAAGGCTACGCGCTGGCGGGAGGGTGCGAGTTGGCGCTCGCGTGCGACCTGATCGTCGCAGGCGATACCGCGATGTTCGGGTTGCCGGAGGTCTCGCGTGGGCTGGTCGCGGGATCGGGCGGGCTGGTGCGGCTACGCGAGCGCATCCCGCCAGCGATCGCGCTCGAATATGCGCTGACCGGCGCGCGAATGGACGCCGCCACTGCACACCGCTGGGGCTTGGTTAACCGGCTCGCGCTGCCCGGTAGTGCGCTGGAAGCCGCTCTGGCGCTGGCGAACGAGATTGCCGCGAACGCACCGCTGTCGGTGATGGCGAGCAAGCAGATCATGGCCGCGTCGCCCGACTGGCCGCTTGATCGACGGTGGGACCTGCAACGCGACATGGTCGAGACCGTGCTCGCTTCCGCCGATGCGCAAGAGGGCGCGCGGGCCTTTGCGGACAAACGCGCGCCGGTCTGGCTCGGCGAATGACCCACAATCGCAAATCCGCTGCAACGGAAGAGAGGATGTGACGTGACGGACGATATCGCAGTGATCGGCGGCGGCACGATGGGCGTGGGTATCGCCTATGTTGCAGCGTTGGCCGGACGAAGGGTCCACGTCGTCGAACCAGACGCGACGCGCGCTGCGATTATGGCGCGAACGGTCGAGACCACGCTGGCGGGGGCAGTGTCGCGTGGCAAGTTGGACGCCGATGCAGCCGAAGCTACCGCCGCCCGCGTCGTTCGCGTCGAGACGATGAAGGCAATTCCCGAAGGCCTGGCGCTGATCGTCGAATCCGTACCCGAGCGGCTGGATCTCAAGCGTGACGTCCTCTCTAGCGCGTCCGCCAGGTCCCCCCAGTTACTCGCCACCAACACCAGCGCGATGTCGATCGACGTGCTGGCGGAAAGCGTACGGGATCCGTCGACGTTCCTCGGGCTGCATTTCTTCAATCCGGTCTGGTCAATCAAGCTTCTCGAGATCGTGCAGGGCGCCGCCACCTCTTCGGACGCGCTCGCGCAGGCCCGTACATTCGGCAAGGCGATCGGCAAAGAGACAATCACGGTGCGCGACGTACCGGGGTTCGCGACCAGCCGGCTCGACTTCGCGGCGTCTCTGGAAGCGATACGGATGCTCGAGGACGGCGTCGCCAGCGCGGACGATATCGATCGCGCCGCAGTGCTCGCCTATCGCCACCCGGTCGGCCCGTTGCGGCTGAGCGATATCGTCGGCCTCGACGTTCGGCTGGAGGTCGCACGCGCGCTGGAGGCAGCGCACGGGCCACGCTTCGCACCGCCAGCTATGCTTGCGAAAATGGTCGCCGAGGGCCGGCTCGGCGCAAAATCTGGGCACGGTTTCTTCGACTGGCCTGCCTGACATTCCATAAGATCCACAAGGAACGCACCGCATGTCCGCTCAACCAATGTTCTTCTCCCCCCTAGTCGACACCGCCGATCACCACCGCGAACTGCGCGAAAGCGTCGCCAAGCTGGTCGGCAAGTTCGGCCGCAAATATTATCAGCAATGCGTCAAGAGCGGTGAAGAACCGGTCGAACTCTGGCGTGCGCTGGGCGAGGCCGGGTTTCTCGGCGTGCACATCTCAGAAGAGCATGGCGGCAGCGGCGGCGGGATCGGCGACTATAACGTCGTGATCGAGGAGTGTGCTGCGCAGGGATGCCCGTTGCTTTCGCTGGTCATCAATTCGATCACGGCGCCGATCATCGCTGCGCATGGTTCGCCCGAGATGAAGGCCGAATGGCTGCCGGGCATCGCCAACGGTACCAAGAAGATCTGCTTCGCGATCACCGAGCCGGATGCGGGCTCCAACACGCACAAGGTGAAGACTGGTATCGTGTCCAACGGCGACGGGTTCGTCCTCAACGGCTCTAAATACTGGACGTCGGGAATCGACGTGTCGGACGCGGTAATGATCGTCGCCCGCGATCCGGAGATGGAGACGGGCGACGGGCGCTCAGCACTGTCGCTGTTCCTGCTGCCGACCAGCGCACCGGGGCTCAGCTACCAGCCGATCGATGCCGCGGTGATGACGCCCGAGAAGCAGTTCACGACCTTTTACGACGACATCCAGCTCGACGCATCGATGCTGATCGGCACGCGCGGTGCGGGCCTGAAACAGGTGTTCGTCGGACTGAACCCTGAGCGGGTAGCAGCAGCGGCGATCAACAACGGCATTTCGCGGTTTGCGCTCGACAAGGCGGCGCAGTACGCGCGCGATCGCAGCGTGTGGAAGACACCGATCGGCCAGCACCAGGGCGTCGCGCACCCCCTCGCCGAGGCGTATATCAACGTCCAGGCGGCGCGTCTGCTGAATGCGCGTGCAGCGCAGCTGTACGACCAGGGCGAGGATGCTGCCGAAGCCGCGAACATGGCAAAGTTCGCCGGCGCCGAGGCGTCGCTGAAGGCACTCGACCAGGCGATCCAGACGCATGGCGGCAATGGGCTGAGCTACGAGTACGGGCTTGCCGACCTGTGGTTCATCGCCCGGTTGCACAAGACCGCGCCCGTCAGTCGCGAGATGATCCTGAACCACGTTGCGCAACACAGCCTTGGCCTGCCGAAAAGCTACTAAGGAGCGAACGATGCAACCGACCCTGCTGACGCTGATGCAGCATTTCGCGGCCGAGACACCGGACGCGAAGTGCCTCGCGTTTGACGACGAGCTGCTGACGTTCGCGGATATCGATCGACGCAGTACGCAGCTGGCCAACGTGCTGCGCGAGCGCGGCGTGGGTGCGGGGGGCCGGGTGGCGCTGCTGTCGCATGCGGCGTGCGTGTTCTACGAGCTTGCCTACGCATGCGCGAAGATCGGAGCGATCATGATGCCGCTGAACTGGCGACTGGCGGCGGGCGAGATCGCGGCGATCATTGCGGATGGCGAACCACAGCTGGTGCTGGTGCAGGATGTACTGGCCGATCGCCTTACCGGCGTAGCGGTCGAGACGATCGATCTGACGGCGCTCGATGCGTTGCGCGACGCAGCGTCCGATGTGCCACCGAAGATCATGGTCGATCCCGATGCGGCTACCCTGCTCCTCTATACGTCGGGGACCACGGGCGTGCCGAAAGGCGTACTGATCAGCCAGACCAACCTGTCTTATGTCGAGCGGATGGCACGCGAGGTATGGGCGTTCACCGCTGACAGCGTCAATCTGGTGGCGATGCCGCTCTTCCATATCGGCGGGATCGGCTACGGCATGATGGCGCTCAGTCAGGGCGGGCATACCGTGCTGCTCGAAAAGCTCGACCCGGCCAGTGTGGCGGCGACGATCGACCGGCACGGGGTGACGCACACATTCTTCGTCCCGACCGTGGTGCAAAGGCTGGTCGACCATGTCGACACAGGCGGCATTGCGCCGCAGAGACTGCAACGCATTCTTTACGGTGCGGCCCCGATCGGCGAACCGTTGCTGCGCCGCGCGATCGCGCTGTTCGGCTGCGAGTTCAGCCATGCCTATGGCGCGACCGAGACCGCCGGGACCGTCATAAGCCTGCCGCCGCACGAGCATGATCCCGATGGCCCGACGCCCGAGCGGTTGCGATCGTGCGGCCGGCCCTTGCCGTGGGTCGAGTTGCAACTGGTTGATCCGGACACCGAGGTGCGCGTCGCACCCGGCGAGGTCGGCGAGGTCCGGATCCGGTCGGGGATGGTGATGATCGGCTATTGGCGGAAACCCGCCGAGACGGCTGCGGCCGTCACGCCCGATGGCTGGCTCAGGACCGGCGATGCCGCCTATTGCGACGGCGAAGGGTTCGTCTTCATCCACGATCGCTACAAGGACATGATCGTGTCAGGTGGAGAGAACGTTTATCCGACCGAGATCGAGAACGTCCTTGGCGCGCATCCGGATGTCGGCCAGGTCGCTGTGATCGGCGTGCCGCACGCAAAATGGGGCGAGACCCCGAGGGCGTACGTGGTGCCGCGGATCGGTGCAGACCCGGACGAGGCGGCGATGATCGCCTACACGCGCGAGCATCTGGCGCATTACAAATGCCCGACCTCGGTTCGCTTCGTCGGTGCACTGCCGCAGAACGCGTCCGGGAAAATACTGAAAAAGGATCTGCGCACGCTCGACCGCGCGCGGTCGGAAATTGTGGCATGACGTTGTCCCCCCAGGCACGCGCATTACGCGGGTTCGCAGTCGATTTTTTGACCTCGCACGATCCGCAAGCTGTCGAATGGGTGATGGACCCGGCCTATAAGCTGTCGATCGGTGGACACGTGTTCGACGGGCGCGACGACCAGTATCTTCCCGCGACCGCGGCACAACTCGATCAGTTTCCGGGACTGACGGTAACGGTCCACGACACGATCCTCGGCGTCGACGGTGTGGCGATGCGCTTTACCGAGCACGGCGCATCGGTGCGCGACGACGGTCGCGTCGCAGCATGGCGCGGGATCACGGTATTCCGTCTAGCTGGCGAGCGGTTGTCGCATGGCTGGGCGGAGGAGGATTACTTCGCCCGCAAGCGTCAGTTGAAGAGCGGCCTGCCCGACGCGGTTGCCGCCCCTGCCCTCGCGCCGTGGGATCAGCCGGTACTGCCGCCCGATCCCGCAACCGAGGCGATTGTGCGCGATTGGTTGCCTGGAATGTTAAGGGCTGCCGCAGTCGAGCCCGTGCTAGTCGACGGACCGGACTTTGCAGCGTTGGTCGAGATCGATACGCTGACGATCTCCCACATGTTCACCGCCGGCCCCCGCGCGGCCGCGCATGTCGAAAGCCACGGACGCTATGCGGGCGGGTTCGTCGACATCGACCGGGCATTGGTCGGAGAACCGGTCATCCTCAGACTGGCGGCGATTATCGACGTGGCCGACGGCACGGTTTCACGCGCGCAGGTATCCGGCGACCGGCTCGGGCTCCATCGTCATCTGCTCGCCCTGCAACGCGAGCGGAAAGGGTAACATGGCCAAGATCATCATCACGTGCGCGGTGACGGGCGGCGCGCATACGCCGAGCATGTCGGACGCGCTGCCGATCACGCCCGAGGAAATCGCCAACCAGGCGATAGCTGCCGCAGAGGCGGGCGCTGCGATCCTGCATCTCCATGCGCGCGTGCCCGAGACGGGACAGCCGACCGGCGATCCGGACGTCTACGCGCAATTCCTGCCGGTGATCCGCCAGCGTACCGATGCGGTCGTCAACCTGACCACGGGTGGCTCGGCGACGATGCCGCTCGACGATCGGCTGGCGGCGGCGACGCGCTTCAAGCCGGAGATGTGCTCGCTCAACATGGGCAGCATCAACTTCGCGTTCCACGGCGCGGGGCGGCGGATCACCGACTGGAAGCACGCGTGGGAAAAGGACTATGTCCTCAACTCCGACGACTATATCTTCCGCAACACCTTCCGCGACATCGACCGGATCATTACGACGATGCGCGAGGGCGGCACCAAGTTCGAGCATGAATGCTACGACGTCGGCCACCTCTACAACCTCGCGCATTTCGTCGCTGCGGGGATCGTCGAGCCGCCGTTCTTCATCCAGATGATCTTCGGCATTCTGGGCGGGATAGGTCCCGATCTCGAAAATCTGATGTTCATGAAGGCGACTGCGGACCGGCTGTTTGGGCGCGACTCGTATCAATGGTCGGTGCTGGCGGCGGGCAGGCACCAGATGCCGTTCCTGACCCAGGCCGCGCTGATGGGTGGGCATGTCCGCGTCGGGCTGGAGGACAGCCTCTTCATTGAACGCGGCGAACTGGCGGTCTCGAACGCGCAGCAGGTAGCGAAGATCGTCCGCATTCTGCACGAGATGGGGCATGAACCTGCCACGCCGAGCGAGGCGCGCGCGATGCTCGGCCTCAAGGGTGGCGACCGGGTGGAGTTCTGAGCATGGCACGCACGATCATCGACCTATCGGTGTTCCTCGAAAACGACGTGATCTCCGATCCGCCCGGCTACGGCCCGAGTATAGAATACATCGATCACAAGGCGTCGGTCCCGGGGTTGCTCGGCTTTTTTCCGGGTTTGGCAGCAAACGACCTTCCCGACGGCGAGGCCTGGGCAATCGAACGCGTTGCGCTCACCACGCACAATGGAACGCACCTCGATGCGCCGTATCACTATGCGTCCACCATGGATGCCAAGATTGGAGATGGCGGCAAGCGCGCGATCACGATCGACGAGGTACCGCTCGATTGGTGCTTCCAGCCCGGCGTCAAACTCGACTTTCGGCATTTCTCCGACGGCTACGTTGCGACCGCTGAGGACGTCGAGGCGGAACTGGCGCGGATCGGACATACGCTGTCCCCGCTGGAGATCGTCGTCGTCAACACCAGCGCGGGCGACCGGTTCGGATACGACGATTATGTCGCTTCGGGCTGTGGCATGGGACGCGACGCGACGCTGTACCTGACGGAGCGCGGCGTGCGCGTGACCGGCACCGACGGCTGGAGTTGGGACGCGCCGTTCGTCCATACCGCGGCTGAATATGCGAAGAGCGGTGACGCAGGACTGATCTGGGAGGGTCACAAGGCCGGGCGCGACATCGGCTACTGCCATATCGAGAAATTGCACAACTTGGAGAGCCTGCCGGCAACCGGGTTCACGATCGCCTGCTTCCCCGTAAAGATTCGTGCGGCATCGGGCGGATGGACACGCGCGGTGGCGATACTCGATTCCTGAGCCGCTTGGGTTGCAGATATCGTCAACGCCTGCGTGGATTAACTGCTCTGTCCCCGACTCCTCGGAAGGCAGAACGAGCCGCTGAAAAAGTGTAACGCGCGCTTCTGTTTGTCAGCACGACCTGTTTGATGTTGCGTAATTACGCCTCCAACCGATCACCCAAGTTATTGTCAACGTTTCTGTTGACAGTCGACGGAAGGCGCGCCTAGCTTTCGACATGTCGGGGGGGGAGTTTCCCTCACCGACCACCACAGCGGCTTCGGCAGACCATCCAAAACTGGAGGTCGGCCGGATAATCATACCGCGACACAGGAGGAGGATGGCATGAAGGTGCGTTCATATCGTTCGGTCCGGATCGGCGCGCTTGCCGCCGTCTGTTCTTCAGCATTGATAGCGGGGACCGCGCTCGCGCAGCTCGCACCCGCCCAGGGCACGCCGGTCCCCCCCGCCGCTTCAGTCGCCGTCCCGCCAGGCAACCCCACGCCGCTTGAGCAGGCCACGGATGCCGCCCCGGTCGCCAGCGACGCAGACATCGTTGTCACCGCGCGTCTCCGGAAGGAAGGGTTGCTCGACGTGCCCGTCGCCGTGTCCGTGCTGTCGGCCGCAGAAATCAACAAATACAACGCCACCGACCTTACCAAGATCGGCGAACTAACCCCAACCGTGATCGTCAGCAATTATCGCACGATCGGTGGCGGTTCGATCGCGATCCGCGGGATCAGCTCGCCGCCGACGCAGGTTGGGTATGAACAGCCCGTCTCGGTTGCGATCGACGGCATCCAGTCGTCCTCCGGGCGCGTTGCGACACTCGGATTCTTTGACATCCAGCAGGTCGAAGTGCTGAAGGGCCCGCAGGCGCTGTTCTTTGGTAAGAACAGCCCGGCCGGCGTCATCTCGATCACCACCGCAGGACCGACCGATCGCTTCGAGGTCGGCGGACGCGTCGGTTATGAATTCGTCGCCGACGAAGTGTCGGGCGAAGCGCATGTCTCCGGCCCGATCACCGAGACACTTGGCGGCCGCGTGGCGATCAAGCACCGTGATGCGAAGGGCTGGCTCTACAACAACGCGCAAGTCGCGCCGAACCCGTTCTTTCCGGCCGCACTGCCCGCGTCGACCGGAACGCTACCCGGCGCACCGGGTCGCAGGGTCGGGGACGACGAGACGATGGGTCGCGTGACGCTCGAGTACAATCCGACCAGTGCATTTTCGGCAAGCGCAAAACTGTTCGGGCTGATCGCGCATGATCAGGGCGGCGGCTCGTTCTCACAGAATATCGGTCCGTGCACGGGCGACCGGCCAAGGTCGTTCGGGGTCGCCGATCCGTTCGGCGATTGCCGCGCCGACAACCAGACCAGCTTCAGCAACATCGTCCCCGCGATCGCCAACCGCATTCCCGCGCTAGATGGTGACAACCGCTCGCGCGGGCTGAATAAGGCGTACACGGCGTCGCTGGTGCTTAAATACGATACCGACGACTTCAACCTGTCGTCACTGACCGGCCGAATCTACAACCGGTATCGCAGCGTATCGGGCCTGACGCACACCGTCGACAACGCGCTGACCACGTACGAAGACACCAGCTACGCTAGCTTTAGCCAGGAATTCCGCTTGCTGACCAAGCTTGACGGGCCGGTCAACTTCCTCGTCGGCGCGTATTACGGCGACACCCGCGACGAACTGTACAACGACACCAATTTTCGCGCCGACATCAGCTACAATCCGCTCAACGATAGGATCGAGACGTACGAGAAGGACGCGTACCTGACCGGCCGCACCTATTCGGTGTTCGGCCAGGCAACTTGGCTGATTGTGCCTAAGCTCGAACTTGCCGCAGGCGCACGTTACACGTCGGAGAAGAAGAAGACGCGGAACCAGAACCTTTATGGCATAAACTCGGCGCTAGGCCGGTTTAATACTGCCGCAACCGTGTTCGCAAGTTCGACCGACCAGACTCCCGGTATCCTCGCCGGGACCTTCAAGGATGACAACATTTCGCCCGAGGCGACGTTGTCCTACCATCCGGTGGCCAATTCGACGCTGTACATCGCCTACAAGACCGGTTTCAAATCGGGCGGGTTCGGGATCACCAGCCCGATCCAGACCAACACGACGCTCGCCGACATCGACTTCGATTCGGAAACAGTGAAAGGCTTTGAGGCGGGCGCCAAGGGTGAGCTGTTTGACCGGCGGCTGCGACTGACTGCATCAGCCTTCGCATACAACTTTAGCAATCTGCAGGTCACGCAATACGACGCCAGCACGATACGATTCCAGATCAGCAACGCCGGACAGGTACGCCAGCGTGGTGGCGAGCTTGAGGCCAATTTCGACGCCACACGGATGCTGCGACTGCATGCCGCGGTTGCATACGTGCACAACCGGTTCCGCGATTACACCGGCCAGTGCTACGGCTACACGATTCCAGCGGCCGTTGCGCTTACCGCCGCTGCACCGTCCGGATGTTCGTTTGTGACCAACGCGACGGGTACGCGGACTTTGACCGCGGCAGGGACGCCAATCCTGCAACAGGTGCTCGACGGCCGAGCCCCAGCGCGTTCGCCCAACCTGACCGGCAATGCAGGCTTCGAGCTGACCATCCCGGCCAGCAATGATTTCGAAGTCGGGGTGACCGGCGATACCTTCTATAACTCCGCATACTTCGCGAGCGACTCCTTTGCGCCCGCCTCCAAGCAGAACGACTTCTGGCGGTTCAACGCGAGCGCCCGCGTCGGGCCGACCGACGGCCGGTGGCAGATGTCACTGATTGGTCGCAATCTGACGAACAAGTACTATCTGCTGTTTGCGGGTGATCGCACCGGCGGCACTAGCATTCCACTCACGCAGGGCGAGCAGCGCGGAGTCGTGGCGCGCGGCCGGGAAGTCCTGCTGCAGGCAAGCTTCAAATATTGAACAACGTCGGAGAGTCGAGCGTGAAGCCAGTGTATATCGTGTCGGGCGTACGGACCGCGATCGGTGATTTCGGGGGCAGCCTGAAGGATCACGCGCCCGCGGACCTGGGCGCGAGCGTCCTCGCCGAAGCAGTGCGGCGAGCCGGGTTGACGCCGAACGATATCGAGCATGTCGTGATGGGTCAGGTGATCCAGACGATACCGCAAGACGCGTATCTGGCGCGGGTCGCGGCGCTCAAGGCTGGGGTTCCCGACCGCGCCCCTGCCCTGACACTCAACCGGCTATGCGGATCGGGCCTACAAGCGATCATCTCGGCCGCGCAGATGATCGCACTCGACGAGGTCGAGATCGCGGCAGCCGGCGGTGCAGAGGTAATGAGCCGGTCGCCTCACCACGTGCCCGCGGTTCGGTTCGGCCAGAAGATGGGCGACGTGCAGATGGTTGATGCGATGATCGCGGTCCTGAGCGATCCGATCGACGGCTATCACATGGGCATCACTGCGGAAAACATCGCGCGCGATCACGACGTCTCGCGGGTCGATCAGGATGCCGCCGCGGTCGAGAGCCACCGGCGGGCGGCGCAGGCGCAATCCGAAGGACGGTTCGACGACCAGATCCTGCCGATCACCGTCAAACAAGGTCGCGGCACACGCGAATTCGCGGTCGACGAACACGTCCGCGGCGACGCGAATGCCGACTCGATGGCGAGTTTACGCCCTGCCTTTCAGAAGGCCGGCACGGTGACGGCAGGCAACGCGTCGGGGATCAACGACGGTGCCGCAGCCGTGATTTTAGCGTCGGCATCTGCGGTGGAGGCGCGCGGCCTGACGCCGCTCGGCAAGATTCTCGGTTGGGGTCATGCCGGCGTTGCGCCCAGCCACATGGGGTTGGGGCCTATTCAGGCGGTACCGATTGCACTCGAACGCGCTGGTCTGACGCTTCACCAGATCGACGTGATCGAGTCCAACGAAGCCTTTGCAGCACAGGCCTGTGCGGTATCGCGAACGCTTGGGTTCGACCCCGACAAGGTGAATCCGAACGGATCGGGTATATCGCTCGGCCATCCGGTCGGTGCGACGGGGGCTATCCTGACGGTGAAGGCTCTCTACGAACTTGCCCGCAACGGCGGCCGCTACGCTCTCGTGACAATGTGCATAGGCGGGGGGCAGGGTATAGCGATGATCGTCGAACGCGGTTGAAAGGATTCGTGGTTTCCGTGGGGCAGAATCATTCTGTTTTGTGAGCGGCAACGAGCGAACGCTATCGACAACGCAAGATGCGGAAGTGCCGCTAGTTCTGATATCATTGACTTTGAACGCAATCTTTCGTCCCAGCTTCACCATATCATGAATATTTCGCAACCACTGCGCCTAAATTGTCCCCCGATCTTTACTTATCTGCTTCCCCGCCGGCTTCGGTCTATCGCTATCGTCATTTTAGAGTAGAATGAGCTTTTCAAAGCGTTTGAGAACCTTGTTGCCGATACGTTAGTATCGAAGCTTCGTTTTGACCCACAAGACGACACTCAAGCCGCATTTTTCGTCTCCCAGCTACGGCCGTTCGTTCATCGGCTGAAGCAGGACCCACGTTGCTTCACAGCTGGTTTGTGAAGGACCGCCGTTGAAGTGTTCAGGCATGGTGCTGGTGTGATCGGTCGTCCTTCGCCGCGCCCATCGGCCGGCTACCTCTTTGAAACCGCGCGGCGCGTGCGCCGGCAACGTCGATGCTGGCCTGATAGCCGTGCTTCTCAAGCAGGTGCAGCAGGTTAGCGCCGTTAAGCAGTGCCAGCGGCTTGTCGCTGGCGAAGCGGTAGGCGTCGGGGCCATAATCGGAGGTGGTGACCAAGATGCCGCGCGACGCGCCCTCGTTCATCACCGTGCCGTAGAGGTCGCGGACCGCGGCGACGCCAACCGTGCGGGTGTAGCGCTTGGCCTGGATGACGATCTTGCCGCCGCTGATCGGGTCGGGGTCGAAGGCGATGGCGTCGACGCCGCCGTCGCTGGAGGACTGGGTGACCTTCACCTCGCCGCCGCGGCTCAGAAATTCCTTCTCGAACAGCTCGCGGACGAGGTGCTCGAAGTCATCCCACGATATGGAGGCGAGATTGGTCCCCTGGCTGAGGGTGGAGCCGACCTCGCGGGCTTCGATGAAGCGGCGGTCCTCGCGGTCCATCTCAATGACAGGTGGGACGGGCGCGAGCGCGGAGAGGCTGGCGGCAGAGACGCCCTTGAGCGCCTTGAAGCACGCCTTGGGATCGACGCGGGCGAGGTCGATGCGGCAGAATTCGTCGCGCTTGGCGAGGACCGACAGGATGCATGATCGCCGCTGGAGCCCGGTGGCCGGATCCACGGACTCGACCATGCCGTTGAAAAGAACCGCATCGACATTGCCGTCGACGTCGGCCTCGAAGAGCTCGTGGATGGTTCTGAGGCATATCTGGTGGCAGGCGCTGTCGAAGTTGGCCTTGCGGTCGCGCTCGGCGATCTTCGTCTCGACCAGCTCGCCGGTGGCCTTCACGAATTTAACCGACTTCGTTTGCGGCAGCCGGTCTGGGGCGGGAAGGTCGTAGGCCAGCAGCAGCAGGCGGTCGTCCGGCCGATATTGAACCTCATAGGACTTCTCGAACAGGCCACCGTAGTCCGAGTTCTCCAACACCAGCGATGCGTGTTCGATGACAGCATCGGGATCGCGGTCGGCGACCGCGTCGCGCAGCGCGTCGACCTTGGAGTGGGAAGCGGCCTGCGCGGACAGGTGCTCGGCCTTGGCGCCATGGTGCTCGGCCCAGAAAGCGGCCTCCCGCGCTTCCCAGTTCGTCATCGCGACCGCGTGCAGCGCCTCGCGCTCCATTTCCGACCGCCGCCACTCCTCGCCGGCGCGGGCGTTGCGCGTCTCGGCCTGCCCCTCGAGATGGCGGCGCTTGCCGAGCAACCGATCAAGCAGGCCGATCTGCAACGCCTCGTAGGCGGGTTCCGGGCGGGGTACTGTGGTAGGCTGCGGTTCCGGGAAGCGGGACGGCATCGGGTATTGGCTGCGGTCGTTCAGCGTCTCCCAGTCAATGGCGTCATCGATGGTCAGTGTGTGAGCGAGGATGCGGCTTATGCGTTCCTGGTCGCGGATGGCATCGGCGGTCATGTCGTCGGCCGCGCCCTTGCCGGTCTGGAAAAGCCTTTTCGTCTCGAACGCGACCAGCTTCTCGTCCCAGTCGGCTAACAGGGCGTCAACTTTGCTCTGAAGAATGAACAGCTCCGGCGCACCAAGCTCGCGGTGCAGGTTCATCGTCTTGTGCCGAATGTCGATATAGTAACGCAGGATCCGGTCGCCGCGCGCGCTAAACTTGGCGCTGAGATTGCCGATTTCGAGCTTATCTAGGTTCGGCGAATGCAATGTGATGTCGGTCATTTCGGCAGTTCCCCTCGGCGTCTCCGCGCTGTCCTTGAGAGTCGAGCACGACGCGCGGTCGGCGGCAAGTCGGCTCGCAATTAATGAGCGGAAAGGCCGTTCATTTCGGTCGGCCCCCACGCTACGCTGCCCCTAAGTTATCTCGGTGCTTGCCGTGTTGCTCACCGTGAGTCAGCCTCACAGCAGACTGACGATGCGTTGCCTGATGATCGATCGGCCAGCCGCATCTGCAGTTGGTCGAGCAGGTGGTGGTCGGCAGCACGCCACCGGCCCATCACTTTTCCCGAGAGCATCGACGAGGCGGTCTGGCCTTTTGGCAGCTACTCACCTGGCCCCCTCCCGCAGTGAGACCCACTTGCGGACGCTCCGAGGGCTTGAGCTGGCGCCCGCAACCAGACATCCGTTCAGGTTCGGTAGTTTCACCTAAATACGCGCAAACGAGCCCTCTGCTATAATCTCCGAAGTTAATCTCGGCCGCTAGCCTCGGCGCGTGCCCCTGTTCGGCGTCGAAAAGACCTCTCAAGACGCTGCCGCGATTTCGAGGTCAAGCTTGGCGATGCGGCCACGCAGCGCATTCAACCAAGTCGCCTGAGCCTGCTGGAGGGCATTCATCGCTCGCCGCACCGCCGCAGCCTTGTCGGCCGCCAGCGTCTCCCCTTTTGCGAGCGGACGAGGATCGCCGCCCATTCGTCATCGGAGATGCCGTGGTCCTCGTCGTGCTGCTCGTTATGTTCGACCAAGTGAACGTCGTTGAGGGTGCGCAGGAGTTCGGCGAGCGCCGCCTTTAACGCCGCCTTCGAGTCTCGGTGCCGTCAGCCTCGGTCGCGTTGAAATCGACCAGATACCAGTCGAGCTCACCACAAAGGCGCTGTCCGATTGCGAAGGCGTCGTGTGCGCCGATCGCGATGGTCTCCCCCGATTGATTAGTGGTGAGCCGAACGAGGTCATTCATCGGATTCGCGATGCTCTTGGCGACGCGGGCGAAGCGGTCCTGCGCTTCGCGCAGCAAACTCGCCAACGTCTCGCGATGCTGGATCTTGGTCTTGAGGTTGGTGTCCTTCAGCTGCCGCCATACCGGTCGCGCCGCATAATATGCCGCACCGATCGCCAGCACACCGCCGATCGGTGTCTGGAAATCGTAGACGGCAACGCCGATCTCGCAGAGCCAAGGCTGCGAAGCCGGCAGCGCACCGTGCAAGACGCATGCGGCACGCGGACTGCAGCGACCGCCTCCGCGCTCGGCCAGTTGTCGAACTCTAACAGGTTCATCAGGGCCGTTACACCCATGGTCGCGACTTCGGCATATTGAAGGAGCTGCCACGACGAATAATAAGTTACGACTGTCTGCGACGCGTAGAAGGGTTTCGCGCCTTCCGCGTTGACCGAGACCCGATAATCGCGCCACGCCACGAACGGCAGCTCGGCCGGATGCTCGATGAAGGGCAGAAACCGCGCCTCGGGATCGTCAAGCGGATGCGGTGTGACCGTGGGATCGATCTCCCAACGCCTCTTTTGTCGTGCCTGCTCAAGCGCGTTGGCATCTTCCCAGAGCTGTCCCTCCGGCTCATGGATGCCGCCGACATCATAGCCTTCGTGGTCCTGCGCCCACCAGCGGCGCTCGATGGGGTCGGGATAATGTAGGCGCAGACGCGGGATCAGCGACCGCTGCTTTTCCAATCGCTCGAGGACGGTGTCGGAGAGGTGGCCGTGGGTCACCTTCAAGGCCTTTGCCTCGTCGAGGAATGCCTTAGCATCGAGATAACGGGACATGCGCATGGCGTTTATCTAGTCCTTCCAAGGACTGAGATCAGCCTGGTCGCTATTTTAAATAAGGTTAGGCTATCAGGACGTCTCTTGGTGAGGCCGGGACCGCCGCTTTATTTCGCATGCGTTCCACCAAGCCCCTTCGGGTCTCGGCCCTGGGAAGGTCAATCGACTGACAAGGACGGCAGCGCGCAAAAATCGCTTTTAAAACAGGCAGTATCCTTTCGGCGTGAGTAGGCAGGTGACGAGCCCCTTTGGCCGCCCCTGAACAAGCGAGCGCTTCTTCGCGCTTGCCACCCGAAAGCGGATTGATCGCTCCACACCAACGACAAGCGTTCGCGCCTCTGCCCGCCGCCTGAAGGAGCGTCCGCTTTGTCGCGATCGCCGCCCGAAAGCGGACTGACGCCATTCCACCAGTATTTTCAAAATGCAGACCTTCCGCTTCCGGAGGACCGGTAGGCGGTCGCCCCTACCCTTCCCGTCACGTGCTAGCGGATCGTCACGACCTTGACCTCGGCAGCATCTGCGACCTTCTTCCAGTTCAGGTCGCTGGTCCAGGCGGGCAGCCCGTCCCGTCGGGCTAGCGCCAGACAGAAGCGATCTCCAAGGCTAAGGCCCGCCTCGGCCGTGGCGGCGCGCAGCCGCCCAGCGATTTGCGCCAGAGCCTTGTCAGCGGGCACCACCGTCAGTGGCAACGGATCGAGCATGGCGTCGACTTCTCGCTCGGGCATCCCAGCATGGATGAAGTGGGTCACCACCTCGGCGTAGTTCACGCTGCTCACCCGCGCACCGGCGATACCGGCTGCAACCTTGGCGGCCCCCTTCTCGCCCTTGATCATGGCGATAAGGGCTGAGGCGTCGAGAACGACGCTCATTCGCCGCTGTCCTCACGACGCCGCTGAAGGAAGGCGTCAACCGAGGCGTCGGGATTACCGCCGGTATATCGCCTGGCCAGCGCCTGTGCCCTTGCCACCGCCTGATCGGCGGTCCGCAGAACGAGGCCATCTTCCGTTTCGTCGAGATATACCGCACCGCCACCGGTCAGACCCAAGCGCTTACGAACGTCGGCGGGAAGGCTCATGCGCCCGTTCGGCGTGATATTGATCTGAAGCGTCATGACAGCCTCTATATCTTCCGACCGCCTCACCATCAACATGCCAGCCATCATCAGCGTGTCAGCAACTTTTTCCGCCAGAGTGTCACACCAGCAGCTATATGACACTATTATCAGACTATGTCATATCAGCGCCACGCCGCCCAACGCGCGCAAAAGCTTGGTACTCTTAGAGTATGCCTTTCGCAGACCTCTCAATAGCTGGTACTTTAATCCCGTCCTGACGGCGTAAAAAGGACTAGACTAATAAGTACCACATATAGCAGACTACGGGATGTTTATCCGAGCCTATCTTCGCGCTTCTACCTCCGAACAGGATGCGTCGCGCGCCAAGAGCGCCCTCGACGTGTTTGCGACCGAGCACGGGCTTCGGATTGCGGCCCGCTATGTCGAAAACGAAAGTGGAGCCAAGCTTCACCGGCCAGAGCTGTTCCGCCTGCTTTCGGATTGCGAGCCGGGAGACGTGCTCTTGGTCGAGCAGGTTGATCGGCTTTCCCGCCTCACCTCCCCAGACTGGATCAAACTGCGGAATCTAATCGACGCCAAGCAGGTCCGGGTTGTTGCACTCGACCTGCCGACGTCGTGGATCCTGACGGCACCGACGGATGAGTTCACCGGCCGAATGTTCGCAGCGGTCAACGCCATGATGTTGGACGTACTCGCCGCGGTTGCCCGTAAGGACTATGAGGATCGCCGTCGTCGACAAGCCGAAGGCACCGCAAAAGCCAAGGCAGCGGGCCTTTATAAGGGACGTCCCGAGAACAAGACCCGCAACGCTGCGATCTCGAGCCTTCTTCGCGATGGCCGAAGCTGGCGCGATATAATGGATGCGACTGGGTGCAGTCGAACGCTGCTAGCCAAGATTGCTCGTGATCGCCGTCGTCAGGCAGAGGCTGACGCAGCAATGTCAGACGCGCACCCTTAATGTGTTCAGGCAGACTCTAGACCCTCATAATGAGGTGTCCGATTTCTCTGCTATCGACCCTGTTTGAACGGGTTTTGTGTACCAAAGCCCATGCCCACTCAGGGTATACCCTTTCTGACAAATACGGGGCGCCCATAACTGTGCCTGCCGATCATCGAATTTTCGGGAACGGCCGGGTTGGGTGGACGCTTACCGGCAGCATCAATGACGCGGCTTGCGTCCTATCTCACATTTGAAGCTCATGGAGATGTCTGACATGACCATTCCAAGCGCTGGCGGATCAATCGTTATGAAGCAATGGGCTCAGCTAATTCCGGTTGCTTGTGAGGATGCTGATGGACCTGCAGAGATCTAGAGAATGAGCAGACCTCTGAACGATCCGATAGACAGACGCATGGTTCCCCGGCGTGAGAAGCCGCTAGACAAACGTCGATGGTGGATGCGATCACGCCGTACCTTCGGCTTTTCGGTTATGGTATTGGTTGACGTCATTATCCTGTTGGTCGTCCGGTACGGAACAACCAATGATAGCGACGCTGCAGGCAACGGTATGTCTCATGCCATTGACATAGCATTGTTTGAGATTGGGGGAGCTACGGTCTGCTTTGTTACGTTTCTGTACGTCATCATTCCAAGCCGAAATATAAGGATTGTTTTCACGATTATTATGGCGCTGATTATGGTAGCTTTGATGGTGATAACCGCCTGACGAGCTTTGTATCAGAGTAACGGCCCGGTTGAGAAAACCTGATCGGCTGAAATCGCGCAATTCGGGGGCGGTACATCGAACGCATCCAAATATACGCTAACGATAGGGAGTGACGGAAAACCTCCAAAATCTGGTTTCCGCCTACTAAGACAATACGACAGGGTTTGTCGCGTACCCCGACCCTCGATTATTAGCTGCGGCCAGCCCTTTAGTGATACCCTCGGAAATCATGTGTTTTGCGTCGCCTTGGAGAGTGTGCCAGTCATTCTCATTACTCCGTTAAGCTGGCGGCATTTTGAGAAAACGTTTTAGGAACGGTTTTTGGGAAAGTGGCTTAAAGTGAGGGCAGTCCACTCGTCGCTGTTGCCCCCTGTTCCCGCGTCGGGTTCCTTTACGGGAACGCCAATCAGGCTCTGGTTAGCTCAGTTTTGCGCGTGATAGTCCAATGCTCCAGTCGTTTGTAGACGATCACCTTGTCGCCGAGCAGATCTCCATGCCGGCGACAGAAAAGGTCGAGCTGATCGTGATCGCCGACCAGTTCGACACAGATCGTCAGATGCGGATCGGCAATTTCCGAGCCGTTCTCCCGGATCGATTCGTGATTGCTGAAGCCGTAATGGGTATTTTGCGCGACGGCGTTGATGATGCAGTCCGCCTTCGCGGTGCGAATCAGCTCACGATAGAGCGGCTTTGCCCCCCAGAAGCGACGCGGGCCGATCTTGTCGGACGGTTTTAGATAGATGCGCAGCATCCCGACTTCGCGGTGATGGACAGTGAAACGGTTGGGCATGACGGGCTTTCGACAGGAAACAGGATCAGGCGCGCGTGCGCCGGCGAGAAGCGCGGTGCGTGCGGGCATCGCGCAGGGTCGCGTCGGGTGTGAGGTGTGCGGCAGGTACCTTTGGTACAGCGACGCGCTGCGACAGGTAGATGCCGTTGTGGCCTGAGCAGAGGTAGGCGACGAAGCACGCGACTGCGATCGGCACGGCATAGGTCGCGCCAAACAATTCGATCCCCATGAAGGTGCAGGCAAGCGGCGTGTTGGCTGCACCCGCGAACAGCGCGACGAAGCCGATCGCCGCGAACACCCCCGTCGGCACTCCAAATACGGGCGCGAGCGCATTGCCGAGCGCCGCGCCGATGAAGAACAGCGGGGTCACCTCCCCGCCTTTGAAGCCGGCACTTAGGGTGACGACGGTGAAAAGCAGCTTCAGCGCCCAGCTCCACGGGTACGTATTGGAGCCGAAGAAGCTGGCAATGGTCAGGCCACCCGGCGTTGCCGCCAGCGTGCCTAGGCCGAGATAATCTTGCGTGCCAAATAGCCAGACCAGCGCGATCACGGCCAAACCACCGATAACGGGTCGTAGTGGGCCATAGGGTATCACGCGCTTCAGCCATCCGCCGAGCGCATGGTTGGCCTCTGCAAAGGCCAGCCCGACCAATCCGAATACGACGCCCGCGAGGCTGGCTTTTGAGACGAGCGACGCGTCGACCGGCACCATCGCATCGACATGGTAGGCGCCGTGATGAATGCCCCAGGAAAGACAGGTCCAGTCACCCACCAGTGCCGCGACCAAGCATGGTACTAGCGCACGATACTCGACCCGGCCGATCGCCAGGACCTCCAGCGCGAAGACCGCGCCCGCGATCGGCGTCCCGAAGACCGCGCCAAAGCCCGCCGCGATTCCGGTCATCAGCAGGATGCGTGTCGCTTCCGCATCCAGCTTGAGTGCGCGGCCGAAGCCGCTGGAAAGGCTGCCGCCCAATTGCACGGCGGTGCCTTCACGCCCCGCCGATCCCCCGAACAGGTGCGTCACGACCGTGCCGAAGAAGATGAGCGGGGCCATGCGCAGCGGCACACCGCCCCCCGGTTCATGGATTTGCTCGACGATGAGGTTGTTACCGCCTTCGACCGAGCGCCCTGTCAGATGGTAGAGCAGTCCGACCATGAACCCGCCGATCGGCAGCAGGTAGAGCAGCCAGGGAAAGGCAAAGCGAAGCCGGGTCACGGCATCGAGGCTCCACAAGAAGGCCGCGCAGAGCGTTCCCACCGTTGCGGCCATCGGGACCAGGATCAAAGCCCACCGCAGCACCGACATGGCATGGGTGCGGCGATCGCGAATGAACGCTGCCATGTTGAACTGGTCGTAGAGATTGCGAAATGTCGCGCGCACGATTCCTCCTTGCTGCCTTGCGGCGCTTGGTAGGAATCATCGGCCCTTGCGAGGGCGGTTCGGCCGAATGGCCCGGCGGAAATCCATCGCCGTGCCCGAGCATATGATGTCCGACGGCGACCTGGTCAACCAACCGCAGGGTTGCGAAGGGACCATATGTCTTGGTGAAGATCGATAAAATGACTGCACCCATGGAATAAACCCCGACGGGCGTCGTCTACGCTTTCGAGACTGATGCGCCGGAGGCTTATGCGTAGACGAAATTGGATGCTGGGTCTGACTGCTTCGGCCATGCTCACCGGCGCAGTCGCGGCCGCCCCCGCCGATGGCTACGCCAGCATGGTATCTGCCGCGATGGACCGGATGATGGCGGGCATGATGGTCAAGCCGTCCGGCGAAGTCGACCGCGACTTCGTCGCAATGATGCTTCCGCATCACCAGGGCGCCATTGATATGGCGGTGGCAGAGCTGCGCTACGGCCATAACGAGCAGCTCAAGCGCATTGCGCAGGAGATCATCATCGATCAGCAGCAGGAGATCGCCGCCATGAAGTTGGCGATCGGTCAGCCGCTACCCCCTTCGACGCCAGCCCCGACGCAGGGCGGCGACCACCACAGCCATATGGAGCACTGACATGATCCCGACCTTCCTGCGCTCGGCCGCCTTGCTGATGAGCGCCGCACCGGGCATTGCCATGGCCCAGCAGGCGCCGTGGAACGACAAGGACGTGCCTGTCAGCCACCGCGACCGCGTCTATGCATCCGAACAATTCTCCAACACGGTGTCGGTGACGGACCCGGCCGACAACAGGTTGCTCGGCGTCATCAAGCTCGGCGATCCGCAGCCGATGAATTTTTCCCCGCTCTACAAGGGGCAGGTGCTGGTTCACGGCCTCGGCTTCTCGCCGGACGGGAAAACACTGGCGGTCGTGTCGATCGGATCCAACGCCGTGTCGTGGATCGACACCGCCACCAACACCGTCAAGCACACGACCTATGTCGGGCGCAGCCCGCATGAGGCGTTCTTCACGCCGGACGGCAAGGAGGTGTGGGTTACGGTACGCGGCGAGGATTACATCGCCGTGCTCGACCCCACGACGTACAAGGAGACCGGTCGCATCAAGACGCCCGGTGGTCCGGGCATGACGATCTTCTCTCCCGATGGCCGATACGGCTATGTCTGTTCCTCGTTCAATCCGGTGCTGGCCGTGTTCGATGTCTCGACCCACGCGCAGGTCGGACAGGTGGCGCAGCCGAGTCCGTTCTGTCCCAACATCGCCGCGACGCCGGACGGCAAGCAGGTGTGGTTCACGCTGAAGGACATCGGCAAGACGGTCGCATTCGATGCCAGGCCGCCTTTCGCGATCCTCAAGGTGCTGGATACCGGACCGATCACCAATCACGTCAACTTCGCCCGCACGGTCAGGGGACAGTTCGCCTATGTCACGGTGGGCGGGGAAAACGCGGTGAAGGTGTTCCGCACGTCCGACTTCGCGCTTGTCGCTACCATCCCGGTCGGCAAGATGCCGCACGGCGTCTGGCCATCGGGCGACGGCCGGCGCATCTATGTCGGGCTGGAGAATGCCGATGAACTTGCCGCGATCGACACCGCCGGCAACAAGGTCGTTGCCACCGTGCCGGTCGGACAGGCACCGCAGGCGATCGCCTATGTGCCGAACGCTATTCCGACAGGCCCCGGCACCGACAATCTCCAACCGCTCGGTACGGCAGGCAAGGCGGTGCATCTGAACATGGGGCCAGTTGGAGGCAATGGTGCGGCAAGCAGCATTACCCTCTTCGACCAGGGCATCATTCAGGTCGTGCAGAGTGCCGTTACCGGTTTGCAGCCCAAGAAGCCTTATATGCTCGTGCTCACCGCCAACGCGGACGGCAGCGGTGCGGTAGAGCCGCTTGCGAACTTCATGAGCAATCCGGCAGGTGCGGCGATCGTCAACGCATCGGGTCCGATCCGGCAGATCGTTCAGGGCAGTGCAGCGGCCCCCCGGCGCTTTCTGGCGGTCGCCGAGGTAGTGAATGGCGCACCGGGCCGCATCGTGCAGGTGCAGCGCGACTGAGATGGACCCGCTTGCCGCCGCGATCGAGCCCCTGGTCCCCGGTCTGCGCCGTTATGCCCGGTCGTGGTTGCGCGATCGGGCGATGGCGGATGACGTGGTGCAGGATTGCCTTGAGCGCGCGGTCGGGCGCTGGCGGCAACGACGCGGGACGGAGGTTCGCCCCTGGATCTATGCGATCCTGCACAATCTGTTGGTCGACCATCAGCGGCAGCATAGCCGGCGAGGTACGGCGGTTCCGCTCCACCTCGTGGACGACGCTGCGCTCGGCCACCCGGCCGATCAGGACGCAGGCCTGCACCACCGAGACCTGTTGCGCGCACTTGATGCGTTGCCCGAGGAGCAGCGGACGGTGCTGCTCCTCATTTCCGTCGAAGGTCTGTCATATGGGGAAGTCGCTGCCGTCGTCGGCGTGCCGCTGGGAACGGTGATGTCGCGCATATCGCGGGGGCGCGACCGTCTGGCGACGCTCCTCCAGGAGGATGAACGGCCACGATTAAGGAGTATTCGATGACCAGCCCGATCGGAGAAGACGATCTGGCCGCGTGGATCGATGGCAGGCTGTCGCCCGAGCGGCAGCGTCTGGTCGACGCTTACCTTGAAGGCCAGCCGGACGTGCATGCCCGTTTGCGGGAGCAGGCGGAGCAGGCGCGAGCCCTTGCGTCCCTGTTCGCTCCCATCGCGGAGGAACCGATCCCGGCGACGATGCGCGTCGCAGCCATCAGGGGACGGCAACGCCAACCGCCTTGGCAACTCGCCATCGCCGCGTCGCTTCTGCTGGCGGTCGGATTTGGCGGTGGTTGGTCGAGCGCGCGGTGGAGCGGCGAACCCCACGCGGGCATCGCGGCGCTGGCCAATGAGGCGAGCGACAATTTCCGTGTCTATGCCGCCGACCGGATCCGACCGGCGGAAATCGGCCCCGACCAGCGCGCCATGCTGATCCGGTGGACCTCCAGCCGATTGGGTGAGCGCGTGACCATCCCGGACCTTAGCACAGCGGGTTACCGCTATGGCGGGGGGCGATTGGTCGCGACGCCCCACGGCCCTGCGGCGCTGCTCCTCTATGATGGACCGCAAGCGTCGAAGCTCGCGGTGCTGACGAGGCCCATGCAAATCGACAAGAGCGCAAGCATGACCAGCACGTCCAGCGGGACCATGGGCCGGGTCACATGGGCGGTCGACGGGATCGGCTATAGTGTGGTGGGGGAGCGCCCCGCTGCCGAGCTGCATCCGATCGCCAACGAGGTCCGGCGCCAGGCCGATGCGGCGCTTGTGTCCTGATAGCGCGTGGCCGGTTCTCAGCGCGACAGGCACTGGGCGGACCAGCGGGATCACGGCTTGCGCTCGGCATCCTTCCGGTCGGCCTCTGCCGGAGTCAGCCTGGCCCGCTCGCGAATGCGACGTTCGAGCGGAGCGCCGACGAACAGTACGAGCATCGCAAGGCTCAACCCGCCGATGATGAGCGGCCACACCGCCAACCCTGCTGCCGCGCCGATCGTGGCTGTCACCCAGATGCACGCGGCGGTCGCCAGTCCATGCACTTCCTGACCTTGGCCGACCCGCAGCACCGCACCGGCACCGATGAAACCGACGCCAGACAAAATGCCCTGCATCGCCCGCCCTGCGGCATCGGCGTTCACATTCGGCAAGCCACTGTGCACGATCGCCTGCACGGCGATGCAGCTCGCCAGACCGACGAGGCCCAGCGTCCGCAAGCCCATGATCTGCCGGTTCTCGCGCGAGCGTTCCCAGCCGAGCACCATCCCAGCCGCGGTCGCCACCACCAGCCGCCCGATCGCGTCGATCCAAAAGCCGAGGTCCGATGCCGCTGATGCTTCGATCATTCGACCAGCACGTGCACATGATGCCAGGCGGTGCACAGATAGCCGGCGAAGTTCCACATCGTATCCGGCCGCTCGGGCTGACCCTGTCCAGTCTCGTCGAAGGCGCGCACGACAAGGTGCTGGCGCCCCTTGACGAGCGTGGCGTCGAGGGTCCAGCGCCGCCAACCCCAGTGCGCCTCCGGATCATCGGTGAACGTCGCCTGTTGCCAGTCGCGACCACCGTTTATCGACACTTCGACCCGAGAGACGCGGCGATCATAGGCGATGGCATAGCCCTCGATCCGCACCTCCCCGGCCGGCAGGCTTTCGCCAGAGCCGGGCACGCAGATCGCGGCGTTGAGCGGCATGGCATTGATGGTCAGACCCTGGCTCCAGTCGACGGTGTCGCTCGTCACATCGGCAGGAAAGAGCTTGTAGTCGTGCGCCTGGATCGGTGCGTCGGATGGCGTGTCGCGCACCTCGATCCGTGTCAGCCATTTGGCGCTCCGCACCCCGGCATAGCCCGGCACCACCATGCGGAGCGGTGCGCCGTGTTCGGGCGTCAGCGGCTCGCCGTTCATCGCCCAGGCAATGAGGACGTCGGGTTGCCGCGCCTTGTCCATGGCGATCGAGACCCCGAACAATGCTTCCTCGCCTTCGACGTCCACCTCGTCCGCGCCGGTGAACGCCACAAACAGGTCGGACGCATCCGGCGCACCGACGGCATCCAGTAGGTCGGACAGTCGTACGCCGGTCCATTCCGCATTGCCGATCGCTCCCACGTCCCAGGGGTCGCCGGACGTTTTTGCGACCGGCTGGAGATCCGTGCGCCGGTTGCCGGCGCACTGGAGAACTGCCGTCACCGTCCGCGTGGCCAACGCGCTCTTCAATTCCTCCACCGAGAAGGAGCGTCTTTCCATGCTCATCCCGCTGACCTCGATCCGGTGATCGGCAGGCAGATCAGGCACCGCACCATGGCTGCGCACGTAGAACAGCGCCTGCGGCGTCAGGAACCGCTCGATCAGCGCGCCGGGCGTCGGCTCGGCGTTGTAGGGCTCGGATTTGCGCTCGATCATATCAGTCATGGACGAACCAACGCCGCAAGCGCGCGGATCGCTTCAAGTCTTCAAGACTATCGCAGACGAAGGATTACCGATCGTTCCGGTATCCAGATTGAAATAAACAGATCAAACGGTTGGTCGTATCGATCAGAGTGCGCGATATAAGCTGCATGACCTTGGAGCAGCTCAGAATCTTTGTCGGTGTCGCCGAGCGCGAACACGTCACCAAGGCAGCGGAGGCGCTGAACGTCACGCAGTCTGCTGCGTCCGGCGCGGTCGCGGCTCTGGAGGCGCGCTACGGGGTTCCTCTGTTTCACCGTGTCGGGCGTGGCATCCAGCTGACCGAAGCAGGCCGCGGCTTTCTGGAGGAAGCGCGCGCGGTGCTGGGGCGGGCAGCGCATGCCGAGACGATGCTGGCGGACTATGCCGGGCTTGCCCGTGGTTCGTTGCGGATCGTCGCAAGCCAGACGATCGCGAGCTACTGGTTGCCGGCAAAGCTCGCCGCCTTCCACGAACGCCACCCGCAGATCGCGGTCGAACTGGCGATCGACAACACCGAAGGTGCGGCAGCGCAGATCCTGAGCGGCGCGGCGGAGCTCGGTTTCGTCGAGGGCGAGGTGGACGAACCGGCGCTCGCCCTCTGGAATGTCGGGCGTGACCCGATGGTGCTGGTCGGCCGTGAGGACGCCGGGCGCGTCGACGAGGACTGGCTTCGCGCTGAACGCTGGATCGTCCGCGAGCAGGGTTCGGGCACGCGCTCGACCTTCGAGGACGTGCTGCGAACGCGCGGGTTTGATCCGGCCCAGCTGACGGTAGCGATGACGCTGCCGTCCAACGAGGCGGTGCGTACCGCGGTCGAGGCCGGTGCCGGCGTCGCCGTATTGTCGCGATTGGTCGTCGCTCGTGCGTTGAAGGCGGGCGATCTGGTCGAGCTGCCGCTGGGGCTGCCCGATCGCGCCTTCCACGCGCTGCGCCACAAGGAACGCTATCGCACCCGCGCGGCGGACGCGCTGACGGACCTTATCAAGGAGCAGGTCGCATGACTGCCAAAACACCTCCGGTCCTGACCGGCCTCAAGCCGCTCAGCCGGCTCGACCATCCGCGCGAGATGATCCGCCAGTTCACGCCCAACTGGTTCGCCGCGACCATGGGCACCGGCATCCTCGCTCTCGCGCTGCCGCAGGTGCCCGGCATCGGCCCCGCGCTCAAACCGATTGGCGAGGTGTTGTGGTTCTTCAACATCGCGCTCTTCATCCTGTTCGCCGGTCTCTATGGCGCGCGCTGGGCGATGTTCGGGCATGAGGCACGGCGCATCTTCGGCCACAACACCGTGTCGATGTTCATCGGGACCATTCCGATGGGCTTGGCGACGATCATCAACGGATGCCTCGCCTTCGGGATCGTGCGGTTCGGTAACGGCATCGTGCCGGTCGCACACGTCCTGTGGTGGATCGACGTCGCCATGTCGCTCGCCTGCGGCGTGTTGATCCCCTACCTGATGTTTACCCGCCACGAGCACAGCCTGGACGGCATGACCGCGGTATGGCTGCTGCCGGTCGTCGCAGCGGAAGTGGCGGGTGCCAGCGGCGGGCTGCTCGCGCCGCATCTGGTCGATCCCCACGCGCAGATCGTGACGCTCGCGACCTCGTATGTGCTGTGGGCCTATTCGGTGCCGGTCGCGTTTGGCATCCTCGCTATCCTGATCCTGCGCATGGCGCTCCACAAGCTCCCGCACGAGAGCATGGCGGCATCATCCTGGCTCGCGCTGGGGCCGATCGGCACCGGGGCGCTGGGTATGCTGGTGCTTGGGGCGGATGCGCCGGCGATCCTCGCGGCGCACGGGCTGGTCGATGTCGGTACCGTCGCGCAAGGGATCGGCGTCGTCGTCGGGCTCTGCCTGTGGGGTTTCGGCCTGTGGTGGCTGGCGCTCGCGACGCTCATCACCATCCGCTACTGGCGCGCCGGCGTCCCATTCAACCTTGGCTGGTGGGGCTATACCTTCCCGCTCGGCGTCTACACCGTCGCCACCTTCCGCCTCGGTACGACGCTGAACCTCGGCTTCTTCGGTATCGTCGGCACGGTGCTGACGATCGCGCTCGCGGCGATGTGGCTGCTGGTCGGTGCCAAGACGCTCGCCGGAGCATGGCGCGGCAACCTGTTCGTCTCGCCCTGCATCGCTACCCCGAACTGATCCACCCTGATGATCGGATCAGTCGGTCCGATCACTTGCAGAACGCCGCTTCGATCCGCCAGCGTGGCTGGCCACAGGAGAGCCTTGTCATGGACAATTTTGACGCCGCGCTGGCGAGTAAAACCAGCCGTCGCCGCTTTCTCAGGCGTACGGCGCTCGGCACCGCCGGCCTTGCCGCAGCACCTGCGCTGGCGCAGCAGCTCGTCGACCTGAAGCTGCCTGGCGGCAATGCCGAGCGGCCGATGACCAGCGCCTTTCCTGGCAAGGGCAGCATGATCCTTCAACGCATCCATCCTCCGCTGTTGGAGACGCCGATGGACGTGTTCGACAAGTCGGTGTTCACGCCCAACGACCAGTTCTTCGTTCGCTGGCACTGGGCCGACATTCCAACCTCGATCGACGTCGAGAGCTTCCGCCTCAACGTCTTCGGCCACGTCAACCGACCGCTGTCGATCAGCCTTGCCCAACTGCTGCGCCTGCCGCGGGTCGAGATGGCGGCGATCAACCAGTGTTCGGGCAACAGCCGTGGGCTGTTCCAGCCCCGGGTCGCCGGCGCGCAATGGGGCAACGGCGCGATGGGCAATGCCAAATGGCTCGGCGTGCGCCTGCGCGACGTGCTGAACCTCGCGGGGGTCAAGGCAGGCGCGGTACAGGTGCGCTTCGGCGCGCTCGATCAGCCGGTTGTGGCGGGCGCCCCTGACTTCGAGAAGGCGCTCGACATCGACCATGCCCGCGACGGCGAAGTGATGATCGCCTTCGGCATGAACGGCGAGCAGCTGCCGCTCCTCAACGGCTTTCCCTGCCGGCTGATCGTCCCGGGCTGGTATTCGACCTACTGGGTCAAGATGCTGAACGCGATCGAGGTGCTGCCCGGCCCTGACGACCAGTATTGGATGGCCAAGGCCTACAAGATACCGGCGACACCCGGCGCGAATGTCGCGCCCGGTGCCAAGGACTTCCCGACCGTGCCGATCAATCGCATGATCCCGCGCAGCTGGATGACCAGCCTGCCGGATGGCCAGGCGATCGCCTATGAAGCGTCCATCCCGGTTGGCGGGATCGCGATGGGCGGCGACTGCGGCGTCGCCAAGGTCGATGTCTCATCCGATGGTGGCCGCACCTGGTACAGGACGACGCTCGGAGCGGACGAGGGCAAGTATAGCTTCCGGCGCTGGGATGGTCGCGTGCCGCTTAGGCGCGGTCCCAACCCCATCATGGTGCGCTGCTGGAACGCCAACGGTGTCGCTCAGCCGATGAAGCCGATCTGGAACCCAGGCGGGTTCATGCGCGGCAATATCGAGACCACCACCATCATCGCGGCCTGAGGAGCGAGTAGCATGAAGACCCCGTCTCCCGGTATCATGGCCGCTGGCCTGATCGGCCTGACCGGCATTATCCTCGTCTCGATCGGGGCGCCGAGCAGCCGCAAGGCGCCTGCCCCGATCTCCGAGACATCCGAGCCGGCACCGCCCACCAGCGTCTCAGCCCGCGGCTTTTCGCTCGCCTCGACCAGCGTCGACCTGCCGGTCGACGAAGCGACCTATCCCGATGGTCCGCACGCCAACGTCATCAACGCCAACTGCACTTCGTGCCACTCGGCCAGCATGGCGCTGACCCAGCCATCGCTATCGGCGGATCAGTGGAAGGCGACCGTCACCAAGATGCGCAAGGTGTACAAGGCCCCGGTGGCCGAGAAGGACGTCGACGCGATCGTCGCCTATCTCATCGCTATGCCGAGCCAGAAGGCGGCACCCGCGACAGGCAAGGCGCAGGATCCCGACCCCAAGGCGGCTCCCGGTGTCTCAGGTGGAACAGGCTAACCGATCTACTTCCATAATCCCGAAATACCATCGTCTTAGAAAAGCCGTTGGGAGACGATCCGTAAAAGCAATACGTCCGTCAGGTGGTTTGTGGGACCGGATCAGCCCGTGCCTGTCCAAAGCGCGCATAGAGTGTTGGCAGCACGAATAGAGTCAGCAACGTTGCGGAGATCAAGCCGCCTATCACGACCGTAGCAAGCGGCTTTTGCACTTCCGCCCCCGCGCCGTGCCCGAGCGCCATTGGGACGAACCCCAAGGATGCAACGAGCGCTGTCATGGCGACGGGGCGGAAACGGGTCAGAGCACCCTCCCTCGCCGCCTGCGCCCGCGCCATACCCTGCCGCATCAACTCCTGAATCGAGCTAACCATCACCAGCCCGTTCAGCACAGCCACACCCGACAGCGCAATGAACCCGACAGCGGCCGAGATTGAGAACGGCATGCCGCGTAACACGAGCGCGAGAATGCCGCCCACCAGCGCCAGAGGAACGCCGGTAAACACCAGGGCCGCGTCGCGGACGCTGCCGAGAGCACCATAGAGCAGCAACATGATGACCGCGAAGCAGATCGGGACGACGATCGTCAGCCGCTCGCGCGCCGCAGCCAGATTCTGAAACTGACCACCCCACTGGAGGTAGGTGCCGGGAGGGAGCGTGACTTGCGCGTCGATCGCGGCCTGCGCGTCAGCCACCACGCCAGCAACGTCGCGACCGCGGACATTGGCCTGCACCACGACGCGGCGCTTGCCGTTCTCGCGGCTGATTTGGTTTGGACCATCCCCGACAGCAACGTCCGCGACGCTCCCCAGAGGGACGTAGGAGCCGTTGGGCGTAGGAATAGGTATCTGCCCGATCGCCTGTAGGTCAGCCCGTGCGGTTTCCGCCAGGCGGATCACGACCGGGAAGCGCCGATCGCCCTCGAAGATCATGCCCGCCTCACGACCGCCAATCGTCGCGGCAACGGTATCTTGCACGTCGCCGGCAGTGACACCAACACGCGCCATCGCATCGCGGTTCGGCCGAATATCGAGCAGCGGCAGGCCCTCGGTTTGCTCAACTTGCACATCAGCCGCACCACGGATCTTGCGGAGGACTGCCGCAATTTGATTGGCGGTCGCGTTCATCTGCCCGAAGTCATCCCCAAACACCTTGACCGCCAAGTCTCCACGGACGCCCGCGATCAGCTCGTTGAAGCGCATCTGGATAGGCTGCGTGATCTCGTAGCCATTGCCGGGAATGGTCTTGAGCTTCTTTTCAAGGCGCTCGACCAGCTCAGTCTTAGGCAGGCTGGGATCAGGCCATTCGTCGCGTGGCTTGAGGATCACGAACGTGTCCGTCGCATTGGGCGGCATCGGATCGGAGGCGATTTCGGACGTGCCGGTACGCGAGAACGCGAAGCGAATTTCCGGCTCGCGAGCGATCATCTTCTCGACTGCAAACTGCATCTTCTGGCTCTGATTGACAGAGGTGCCCGCAGGCCGCCACGCCTGAACAAGGATGTTGCCTTCATCAAGCTGAGGCAAAAACTCTTGGCCCAGCGTCGAGAAGGCCAGGACAGCTGCTACCACAGCCACAACCGCAGCGCCGATCGTTATGCTCGGGCGTCGCATGGCGGCATCCAGGCCGGGTTCGTAGCGCTGTTTCAGCACTGCGATGACCCGGCTTTCCTTCTCATCCACGCGTCCGCCAATCCATGCCGCGATGGCGGCAGGGACGAATGTCAGGGACAGGATGAAGGCGAACACGAGCGCGATGATGACGGTAAGCGCCATCGGCTCGAACATCTTGCCTTCGACGCCCGAGAAGGTGAGCAGCGGGGCATAGACAAGGATGATGATCGCCTGCCCGTACACCGATGGGCGGATCATTTCGCGCGCGGACGCGGCGACGATCGCAAGCCGCTCCTCTAGCGAAAGGCGTTCGCCCAGCTCGTGTTGGCGTTCCGCTAAGCGGCGCAGGGCATTTTCTACAATGATGACTGCGCCATCGACAATCAGGCCGAAATCGAGCGCGCCGAGGCTCATTAGATTGGCCGACACCCCGGCACGTAGCATGCCGGCGCTGGTCAGCAGCACCGTGACAGGAATAACCAGGGCCGCGATCAATGCCGCCCGGATATTGCCGAGCAGCAGGAACAGCACGACGATGACCAGCACCGCGCCCTCCGCAAGGTTGCGGCCGACAGTCGCGATCGTGGAGTTCACGAGGTTGGTGCGATCCAGCACCGGCTTCACGATGATATCGGCCGGAAGCGAGCGGCTGATTGTTTTCAGGCGATCGGACACAGCCGTGGCGACGGTGCGGCTATTCTCGCCGATGCGCATGACAGCTGTGCCGACCACGACCTCGTGACCGTTTTCGGAAGCGGAGCCGGTGCGAATGCCGTGGCCTGCTTTGACGGTCGCGACCTGATCGAGCGTGATGGGGACGTTTTCGCGGGTCGCCACGACCGTCCGCGCCAGTTCGTTCGCGGTTCGCACGCGCGCGTCGGAGCGGACGAAAAGGCCCGCGCCGTTACTGTCCACGATGCCCGCGCCGATGCTGCTATTGCTGCGCTCCAATGCGGTCGCGAGGTCCTGTATCGTGAGGCGCAGCGCGGCTAGGCGTTGAAGGTCGGGCATGACGAGATACTGGCGATCGAACCCCCCAAGGGAGTCGATGCCGGCGACGCCGGCCGTACCCCGAAGTTGGGGAGCAACGATCCATTCCTGAACCGTATGCAGGTAAGTGGCCTTGTCATCTTCGCTGACCAAGTGCTCGCCTTCCGGCGTGATATAGCTGCCATCACGTTGCAGCCCCGGTTCCCCGTCGCGATGCCGGACCTTGTCCAACTCGCGAAGCTCGACCGTCCACATGAAAATATCGCCAAGGCCGGTAGCGATAGGCCCCATTTCCGGCATGATGCCTTGGGGTAGGCGTTCCTCCGCTGAACGCAGCCGTTCGGCCACCTGTTGGCGGGCAAAATAGATATCAGTGGCATCGGAAAATACGGCGGTAATTTGCGCAAAGCCGTTCCGGTTGAGCGAGCGCGTATATTCCAGACCCGGTATGCCAGCGAGCGAGGTTTCGATCGTAAATGATACTTGCCGCTCGATCTGATCGGGCGACAGAGAGGGGGCCATCACGTTGACCTGAACCTGATTGTTCGTGATGTCAGGGACGGCATCGATCGGAAGGCGTTGCAGCGCCAGAGCACCCACCAGGGCCGCGATCCCGGTGAAAAGCAGGACGAGCCAGCGGCGCTCGACCGCGAAAGTTACAAGACGGCCGATCATTGGATCAATCCATGTCCATTTCGCCGCCCTTGCCGAGTTCGGCTTTGAGCGTGAAGCTATTGGTGGTTGCGATACGCTCGCTGCCGGTCAGGCCAGAGGTGATGACGACCTGATCGCCGTTGCGACGCCCTGCCTGCACCGGAACGGCCTTGAAGCCGCTAGGCGTGCGCACGAACACGACCATCTTATTCTCTACCGATTGGACCGCCGTGGACGGCACAGTGATACTGTGATCCCCGATCGAGGGCAGCAGGATCGAGGCCGTGACGGGCTCCCCTACCCGCCAAGTGCCGCCCGCATTATCGAGGGAAGCGATAACCTGAACAAGCCGCGTGGTTTCATCGAGAGCGGGCGACACGAAGGTCACGCGACCTTCCTGCCTGCGGCCGGCCGAGGTGACTTCAACGCGTGTTCCAGGCTTTACCTTGCCGGCGTCAGCCGGTGAGAGTGACGCAGCGATGGTCACGCGCGAGAGGTTGGCGACCCGGTACAGCTCGCCGTCTGCCGCAACCGTCTGACCGAGCGTCGCCGATCGAGCGATGATCTGACCGGAAAGGGGCGAGCGGATCGCCACACGGTTCAGCGCACCCCCGCTCCCGCCTGTGGCCGAGAGCTGCTGTTGGGCGAGGCGGACCGCAATGTTGGCTTCGGTGGCAGCAGTTCGAGCGGCGATGAGATCCTGTTCCGGCGAGACGCGTTCAGCAAACAGACGTTGCTCACGGCGCAGGTTCGATTGTGCGAGCGCAGAGCGCGCGCGCGCGGCTTCAATCTCGGCGTTTAATGAGGCGGCCTCGCGACTTTCAATGATCGCAAGCGCATCGCCACGGCGCACCGATTGCCCGAGGTTACGGGTAAGGGAGACGACACGACCGCCGATCGTCGCGGATACGACCTGCACCCCTTGCGGATCACCCTGAACCAAGGCCGGCAGCTCGATTGCGCCGGCAACGCCGCCAATCGCAGGCCGACCAACTTCGATCCCGGCATCCGCGATTTGCTGGGCCGAAAGGCTTACGGCGTCTTTATCGGCAGGTTTGCCGGCTTCGCCTTTCTCGCCTTCGCCCTTTTCCATCCCTTCCATGCCGGCCATGTTGTCGGCCTTCTTTTCCCCGCCCCCGCCACAGGCAAGCAGCGTCAGGGGAAGCAGAGCGGATAGTACGACCCGCGCGCCGGTCTTCGTCATCATTGGTCCTTCGCCAGTTCGGGAGCGGCAGCGGTCAGCCGCTCAAGCCGGGCCTTTGCATCATGGTAGGTCGCCAGCGCATCGATCGCGGCCGTGCGGGTTTCAGACAGGGTGCGTTCGGCGTCGAGAAGATCGAGTTGGCCGAACTTGCCTTCACGGTAGCCGATGCGGGCAATGCGCGCGGCTTCCGTCGCTGCTGCCAGGACCGGCCCACCCGTGGTTCTAGCGGTCGTCGCGGCATTTGCCACTTCCGCTTCCGCGCTGGCTATCGACTGCCCCGCATCCAGCTCAGCCGCGCGTCGCATCGCGTCCGCCTGATCGCGTTGCGCCCGCGCCTGAACGACCGACGCCCGGCCGTTGTTGAACAGTGGAAGCGGTATCGAGAGGCCGACGACCGCAGCCATATCGTTCGACGCATCGAGCCGGCGTGCGCCGGCATTGACGGTCACGTCGGGGATGCGTTGGGAGCGAGCAAGCCGCACTTGCGCATCTGCCGTCGTCACTGCGGCTCGCGCCGCAGACAATGCCAGCGTGCCGCCCGGACTGGCCGCGATCGAGGGGCCGTAACCTTGCACGCGATCGAACCAGGCAACGTCGAGCGGGCCGGTTACGGGCTGACCAATACGCCGGGCGAGATTGCCCCGCGCGACTTCCGTCAGGCGCTGCGCACGTTCAACCGCAGCTTCGGCATTGATGCGCAACACGTCGGCACGCTGTTGCTCTAGCGGCGATGCCCTGCCCGCGCGTACCCGAATGCCCGCCGCGCGGGCCGCCTCCCCGGCAATGCCGGCTTGCTCGCGCGCAGTCGTGATGCGACGCTCGGCTGCTACGGCTTCGATATACGCCTGTGTTACAGCGAGCCGAATATCGGCCGTAGCAATAACCAGGGCGAGCCGAGCTTGCTCCCCTTGTGCGTTGGCAACACCGACCCGCGCGGAACGCTTGCCGCCAAGCTCGATAGGTAGAGCAACACCGACTGTAGCTTCCGCGCTACGAAGACCGCGATATGCCCCCGAACCCCCAAAATATTCCAGACCGCCATTCAGCGTAGGGTTAGGGCGCAGCCCCGCTACATCGCGCGCCGCACCTGTTGCCCGAACGCCGGCCTGCGCTGCTTCTAGCGACGGTGCTGACGCTTCCGCCAACGCCAGTATTTTTTCTAGCGTCAGTACCGGGGTGACCGTCGCTTCGGAACCGGTTTGCGATTGGGCGTGCGCTACGCACGGAACGACGGCGACGACCGCGATCAGGACGAAGGGCAACCGGTGCCGGAGCTTCATAGGGTAAGTCATTATGACGACGGCCTTGCCGTTGATTGGATTTCGCGCCGCGCATTGCGGATAATTTCGTAGGCCGAATGCAGGAACAGGAGCGCGATGACGCCGGCAACGACCAGATCGGGCCAAGCCGCACCGGTCCAGCCAACAAGGGCGGCTGCGATGATCACCGCAACATTGGCAATCGCGTCGTTACGGCTGAACAACCAAATAGCGGTGACGTTCGCATCCCCTTCGCGAAATCGCGATAGAACTAGTGCAGCCGTCACGTTCACTATGAGCGCAACGATCCCGATAGCGCCCATCAATTCGGCTTCTGGCGCAATTGCATTCATCGCACGCCAAAGGGCGAAGGCGATGACACCTATCCCGAGCGCGCCAAGGAATATGCCCTGTGTAAGCGCAACCTGAGAACGGGCACGAGCGGTCCATCCCAGCGCAATCAATCCGAGGAGCGAGATGCTGCCGTCCCCGATGAAATCGAGGGCATCGGCCTTCAATGCCTGGCTGTCGGCAAGGAACCCCCCGACGATTTCAGCCAGACCAAAGCCCAGATTAAGCAGAACGACGATCCACAATGCGCGCCGATATGCGGGATCGCGCTCCGCTCGTTTGGTATCACCGGAACAACCGCATGAAGAGGATTCACTTGCACTCATATCGTGCCTCTACGATCTACAGTCACTGTAGGAGCAAGCGGTTTCTAGTGGAGTGGCAACGTGTTGATGATCGGCGATTTGGCAAAGCGGACAGGGACCAAAATCAACACCATCCGATTCTATGAGGAAATCGGCCTCATGCCCGAAGCGCTCCGCACGTCTGGAGGCCGTCGCACCTATGGAGAGGGGCAGGTTCGCCAGCTTGGCTTCATCCGCCATGCCCGGGAACTAGGATTTTCAGTAGATGAAATCCGATCGCTTATTGCCCTGTCTGCCGATCCCGATCAGGACTGCAACCAGGCCGGCGCCATCGCCCGTCGGCATCTCGCCAGCGTGGAGGATCGTATCACACGCCTTGTCGCGCTTCGCGACGCATTGAGTGCTGCAACACGATCCTGCGATGGCGGACGCATCGCCGACTGCCGGGTAATGGAAGCGATTACTGCCGTGCCCAACTAATGCCACGGTTGAACGAGGATAAATATTTCTCTCATGACGCGTGCGACGCGGCTTGGGATGCTTGGGTGTTCCCATTTTTTAATCGTTTACGGACGCGCTGGTAAGCGGCCCGTTCCATTCTTGGATAGCTATGTAGTCGATCAGTAGCCGTGGCGTGGCGGCGTATCGCAGCCGGCTAATAGATAGGGGCGGTTGCCCGCCCCTATCTAGCTTTTAGCCGTGCTTCATGCCGCCCTTGGCATGATCGCAGCAGTCAGCAGCCTTGGCTTTTGCGCCATCCTTGCAGCAGTCCGCACCGTCCTTGCAGCACGCCATGTCGGCGCAGCAATTGGCGACAGCGGCGAATGCGCCAGTCGACAGGGTGAGGGCGAAGGCAGCGCTGATGAGCTTGAACTTGGTCATGATATTCTCCGAAATTTACGTGTGATGGTGTTCGACGTCACACGGTTTGCGGAGGGGGTGTGGCCGGAGCGTATGCCATGCCCAAAAGGCCGGTCTGTGGAGCCGGCCAAGGCGATAGACGGGAGGACGGAACCAGCCCGACATGCTCTACGGTTTCGCCGGCAACCGCAACGCACGGTATGGCGCAGGCCGACGCAGGGGCCTTTTTGATGGGAGCGCCTGCTGATTTGCTGGCGCAGTCCATCATAGCGGACGCAGCCGGAGGCGCGGCCATCGCCATCGTCTCGCAGAGCGGGCCAAGCCGGACCAGCAACATCACCGCCAGGACGAAAAACGCCATGGAATGCAATATCTTGGAGAGTGGGCGAGCCCGGCGTTTCATTGGATGCGTCTAGAAGCCCACTCAGTGATGCACAATGTCGAAGGTGGCAGAGGATGGCGCTAGGCTGGTTTTCCCCTTTTATCTCAGATTCCCGATTCACCATCCAGACTGTGCGAAAAGTCGCGTCTGTGATTCCGCCGGGCTGCAGATCGGCGTATGCTAGTGGCATGGCGTATAT
>NZ_JAPZPQ010000009.1:0-124014 GCF_040407505.1 Sphingomonas faeni
CCCCTTTTGGGGTGTGGGCAGTGTGGTTTGCCCGGGGGGGCTTTTTTTCCCGGGTTTTCTCCTCACCTGGGTGCCGGGGGGGGGGGGGGGGGGGGGGGGGCCCCCCCCGGGGGGGGGGGGGGGGGGGGGGGGGGCCCCCCCCTGTTCCGGGTGGAGCACTGCTTGGCGGCCCCTCACCCCGACCCTCTCCCCCAAGGGGAGAGGGAGCAGCGGTCACCGCGTTTGTTGGGCGGGTTGGACGTCTTGCGTTTCTTCGGTCGGCGGGTTGCGGATCGAGGGGCGGAGGCGGCTCAGGCTGCATAGGCCTGCCACTAGCGCCAGGCCTGCTGCGACCAGGGGCGGGGTAATGCCCGCGCCTACGCCCATGGCCAGGAGGGCGGCGACCAGGGTGGCGCCGGTGGTCTGGCCTACCAAGCGCACCGTCGAGACCAGGCCGCCAGCCGCAGCGGCGCGTTCGCGGGGGGCGCTGCCGATGATGAGGCGCGCGTTCGGGGCCATGAACATCCCGAACCCCGAGCCGCACAACGCCATCCGCCAGGCGATGTCGAAATACCCGGGGTCGGCCGGCATGTACGCGATCAGCAGAAGCGCGCAGATCGAGACGCCCATGCCGATCCCGCCGAGCAGCCCCGCCGGGTAGCGATCGGACAACCAGCCGGAGAGCGGCGCGACGAACATGTTCGCCAGCGGCCACGGTGCGATCGCGGCGCCGACTTCCGCCGCGCTGAACCCGTAGGCGTGCGTCAGGCGGAACGGGGTCGAGAGCAGCAGTGTCATCTGTGCGATGAACGCGGTGTAGGCACCGATCGCCGACAGCGCGAGCACTGGCCGCGCGAGCAGGTCGATCGGCAGGATCGGCTTGGTCTCGCCTTGTTCGCGTTTCACGAAGAACCAGCCGATCACTGCGCCGGTCAGCACGATGGCGGCGGAGACGATCGGGCTGTCGCCGTGGACCGCGCTCTCCGCGCCGCCGATGACGAGGCCGATCATCGCTGCGCACATGACTGCGCCGAGGACGTCGAAGGGTTCGTCGTGTTTGCGCGGTTCGGGTAGCGCGCGGCCGAGTAGGAGCGACGCGATCGCGAACGGGACTGCGCTGGCGAACACCCAGGGCCAGGGGGCGATGGCGAGGACGAGGCCGCCGATCGTCGGGGCGAGTGCCGCGGAACTGGAGACGACGACCGAGTTGATGCCTAGCCCGCGGCCAAGTTGCTTGGTCGGGTAGATCGAGCGGATCAGTGCGGATGAGACGCTCAGTGCCGCCGCGGCACCCAAGGCTTGTGCGGCGCGGACGACGAGCAGGAAGGGCAGGCTCTTGGCGAAGAAGCAGAGCAACGTCGCGACGGTGAAGAGCAGCTGGCCGTATTGGTACATGCGTTTCAGGCCGATGCGATCGCCGAGCCCGGAGAAGGGGAGCAGCGCCATCGCCAGGATCAGCTGGTACACGGTGACGACGGTCACCACCGCGCTGCTGCCGACGTGCAGGTCGCGCGCAATCGTCGGGAGCGCGACGGTGGCGATGCCGCCGTCGATGATCGTCAGCGCCGTGCCCGCCGAGATTGCGGCGATCGCGACGAAGCGGCGGGGTTTGGGCAGGCCGTCCTGCATTTTCTTGAACTCGCTTCGTCACCCCGGACTTGTTCCGGGGACCACCGTGCCGCACAATCGACAGGATTTGTTATGCGGATCGGTGGACCCCGGAACAAGCCCGGGGTGACGGTAGGGAGTTGTATATGCGTGGTATCTTGTTTGCGACGGCGGCGACATTGCTTGCGGGGACCGCAGCCATCGCCCAAGTCGCACCGATGACCAAAACGAACACTGCCGCCGACCCGTATATCTGGCTCGAGGACAAGGATGGCGCAAAGCCGCTCGCCTGGGTCGAGGCGGAGAACGCCAAGACGTTGCCGCGGCTGCAGAACGATCCGCGCTACAAGACCTTCTATTCCGAGGCGCTCGCGATCGCGTCGGCCAAGGATCGCATCCCGATGCCGAACCAGATGTTCGGGCGGATCTATAATTTCTGGCGCGATGCCGAGCATCCGCATGGGCTGTGGCGTTGGACGAGTGCTGCCGATTACGCGAGCGCGACGCCGAAATGGACGACCGCGCTCGATCTCGATGCGCTGGGCAAGGCCGAGGGCAAGCAGTGGGTGTGGAAGGGGTCTACTTGTCTTCAGCCCGAGGAGCGGCTGTGCCTCGTCGCGCTGTCGGAGGGTGGCGAGGACGCGGTGACGTATCGCGAGTTCGACCTGTCGACCGGCGCGTTCGTCGAGGGCGGCTTCATGCTGCCGAAGTCGAAGCAGGATGCGAGCTGGGTCGACAAGGATACGCTGCTGGTCGCGCGCGACTGGGGCGCGGGGACGACGACTCAGTCGGGCTATGCGTTCGTGTTGAAGCAGGTGAAGCGCGGCCAGCCGCTGACCGCCGCGACCGAGGTGTATCGCGGCGCGGCGACCGACCAGGGGCCGACCGGTGCGGATGTGCTGACCGACGAGAAGGGCAACCGGCTGGTGGTGATCCAGCGGCGGAAGACGTTCTTCGGTGCGGACAAGCTGGTGTGGACGCCGGCGGGGACGCGGCCGTTGGCGTTGCCCGACCGGACGTTTCCGGTTGGCATGATCGACGGACAGGTGATCTTCTCGACCAGCGATCCCTGGGGCAAGATCCCCGAGGGGGCGGTTGCCTCCGCGCCGCTTGCCGAGGTGGAGAAGGGCGCGATCAATCCTACGATCGTGTTCGCACCGGGGCCGCGCCAGTCGGTCGACGGGATGGCGCTGACCAAGTCGAAGCTGTTGCTGGTGGTGTCGGACAATGTTCGTGGCCGGGCGTCGGTCTATACGCATGGGGCGGGCGGCTGGACCGCCAAGCCGATCGCGTTGCCCGACAATGCCTCGATCGACGTCGCGAGCACGACCGATCGTAGCGACGATGCGTATCTGACGGTGACGGGGTTCCTGACGCCGACGTCGCTCTATTCGCTGGATGCGGCGACGGGGGCTGCGCCAAAGCCGATCAAGACTTTGCCGGCCAAGTTCGATGCGTCGAACGATGTGGTCGAGCAGTTCGAGGCGACGTCGACCGACGGGACGAAGGTGCCGTATTTCGTCGTCCACAAGAAGGGCATCGTGCTCGACGGGACGACGCCGACGATCATGACGGCGTATGGTGGTTTCCAGGTGTCGATGACGCCGAGCTATTCGGGGAGCACCGGCAAGCTTTGGTTGGAACGGGGCGGCTCGTACGTGCTCGCGAACATCCGCGGGGGCGGGGAGTTCGGGCCGAAATGGCATGACGCGGGGCGGAAGACCAAGCGGCAGGTGATTTACGACGACTTCGCGGCGGTCGCGAAGGACCTGTTTGCGCGGAAGCTGACGAGCCCGGCCAAGCTGGGAATCTATGGCGGGTCGAATGGCGGGTTGCTGATGGGGGTCGAGTTCAACCAGCATCCCGACCTTTGGAAGGCAGTGACGATCCAGGTGCCGTTGCTCGACATGATCCGGTATGAGGGGATTGCGGCAGGGGCGTCGTGGGTCGACGAATATGGCTCGGTGACGGTGCCAGCGGAGAAGGCGTTCCTTGAGAAGATCTCGCCGTATCAGAACATCAAGAAGGGCGTCGCGTATCCGGAGCCGTATATCTGGACGACGACCAAGGATGACCGCGTCGGGCCGCAGCACGCGCGGAAGTTCGCGGCGCGGTTGAAGGAATATGGGCTGCCGTATCTGTATTATGAGGACACGGCGGGTGGCCATTCGGGCGATGCGGATATCGAGCAGGGGGCTCGGTTGCAGGCTTTGCAGATGACGTACTTCACGCAGAAGCTGGTGGGGGTGGCGAAGTAGGGGGCGGCCCGAAGAACCCCGTCATCCTGGACTTGATCCAGGATCCAGAGCCACGAGGCATTCCGCACGTGGCTCTGGATCCTGACTTTCGTCAGGATGACGGGGCGCGCCTCAGCGGCAGCGGACCTGGCTGTTGCTTTGCTCGACCGCGCGCCCGGCGAGACCACCCGCCGCTGCACCGAGCAGCGAGCCGACGATCCGCGAACGGCCGCCGTCGATGACGTTGCCGAGGATGCCGCCGCCGGCCGCGCCGATGATCAGCCCGGTCGTGCCGTCATTGCGCTTGCAGTAATATTTGCCGTCCTGCCCCGCATAGACGCGGTCGTTGGTTGCCAGCGTGCGCTCCTGGTAGTTCGGGCCGGCGCGATAGTAGCGCGAGGGGTCGTAGTTACCCTCGTCGCGCTCGTCCGGATACGCTTCCTGGTAGCCGCCGCTGCGATCTGGCGCGGTGCGATAGCCGCCCTGTGGCGCATAGCCGCCGCGGTTGCCGCGGACCGACTGGTAGCGATCGAATTCCTGGCGGAAGATCTGCAATTCGCTGTCGAGGCGCGATTGGGCGGCGGCGAAGCGCGCGTCGTCGGCCTGCGACTGCGCGAGCGCGGGGGTGGCGGCGGAGAGGCAGGTAGCGGCGATCAGTGCAGCCGTACCGAGAAAACGCTTCATGATCCGGATCCTTCTAAAAGGTCACAACGAGAGTGGGCGGCAGCATCGCGCCACCGCCCACTCGATTTCAAGACTTATCAGCGGCAGATCTGCACGCGGCGGTTGTGGCGCCATTCGGTGCGGCAGCGGCGGCTGTTGTTCCAGTTGCGACGATCATGATCGCGACCACGATAGCGACGGTCGTCGTGACGATCGCCGCGGTGATCGTTGTGGCGATAGTCGCGGCGGTCGCCCCGATGGTCGCGGTGGTCGCCGCGATGATCGTTGTCGCGATACTGCTGGCTGTACCCGCGCTGTGCCTCTGCGGGAGCGGCGGCGCCGAGGCCGAGTGTCGCGAAGGCCAACCCGGCAGCGATGAGATGCGTAAACTTCATGAGATGTCCTCTCGAACCCGACAATCGGGATGTGCCGTTGATACGGCTATCGAGAGACATCGTTCCTGAACGGGGTTGTTGGCTGGCGTACAGGTTGGGTGCGCCAGCCGGGGATCAGGCGGCCCTATGTTAGCCGGGGAGCCCCTCGATCACGAATACGCGGTAGTCGGCACCCTTAAGGCGGTGCTGCAGCGCGTCCTGATAGGCCGGGCTGTCATACCAGGCGTGCGCCTCGGCCACGTCCGGGAATTCGAGGATCACGGCGCCCTCGACAGCCTGACCTTCGAGCGTCTCGACCGCACCGTAGAACGCCAGTGGCTTCAGCGTGCGACCTTCGCGGGCCAGGGGCGCCTTGGCCTGGTATTGCTTCATCTCTTCGGCATCGGTGACTTCGTTGCGCACGAATACGACATAGGCGGTCATCAACATTCTCCTTCTGCGGCGGCAGGGTGGCAGCGAATATACCTATGCCCGTCAAGATGCGCCTGGTTTCGGCCTGAACGCACCGAGGCCCGCGATCGCCAGTCGTTGGGCGGGGATCGCTGTTTCGGCGAACGAGAAGCGCAGGTAGCGCGCGGTGGTCGGTCGGGCGAAGGCGATGCGCTGGGCGGCGAGCGCGTAGGCGATGTTGGGGAGTTCGCCCTTGGCGATATCCTGCCAGCTCTTGCCGTCGGTGCTCGCCTCGACCCGGTAGCCTTTCGGCGGGGCGGTGTTCGCCATTACCGCGCGCGACGGGATCAGGACGAAGCCGGCGAGGGTCTCGGTCGCGGCGAGGTCGATCGTGACCGAGGCGGGTGTGCCGGGCGCAGGCGCGGGCAGGGTCCAGGCGGTCGCGCTGTCGTCGTCGAGCAGCGCCTTGGCACCCGGCGCGGTCGCGGTGACGATCGACCAGCGGGTGGTGACGACGGTGGTCGTGTCGGTGTTCCGGACCGGCGCGACGGGGGCGGGTGCGACCTGACGGAACAGCGCGACTTCGCTGATTGCTGGGCAGGCGGTGCCTTCGAGGATGCGCAGGCGGAGGCGGCGGGGGGCTATCGGTTTTTCCAGACGGACGATGCGCTGGGGGCCGATGCCCGAATGCTCGGCGAGCTTGCGCCATTGTCCGCCGATCTCGGCGTCGATCGCGAACCGGGTCACGCGGATGCCGAGTGGGAGGTATTCGCGGAGGCGGATGAGGTCGAACGATCGGCCCGGCGGGAGGTCCAACGTCAGCGTCGGCGTGGTGATGGCGTCGGGCGTCGACCAATAGGTGTCGCGGTTGCAGTCGAGCACTGTGCTGGCCGCATAGGTCTTCCCGCGGACGTGGCTGGCGGATGCGACGGCGCCCTTGGCGAGATCGGTTGCGAAGGTCGCGGTTTGGGCCGTGCCGAACGACTTCAGTGTCTCGACGTCGATGTCGGCGAGGCGGCCGCGCCGGTCCGGCGGCAGGTTGAGGTTGAGGTTGGTGCCGCGACCGACCGACTCGTCGTGCAGCTTGATCAGGCGCGCGGGCGTCTTGACCTTCGAATCCTCGTCGGCGTGGTAGAACCAGCCGGGGCGGATCGAGACGTCGGTCTCGGCGGGCCACCAGAGCGGCGCGCCGCGCACGCCAGAATTGCCCTCGGACTGGACATAGGGATGGTTCGGCATCGTCGGCCAGCACGGATCGCCCGCGATGCCGTCCTCGTTCCCGACCCAGCGCAGGTCCGCGCCGAGCGGGTCGAAGGTGCAGGCCATCGGCTGATGCTCGTGGACCAGCGCGACGATCGACGGCCAGTTATAATATTTTGGCGCGTCGATCTTCCGCGTGTCGCGCGCGCCGCCGTAATAGCCGTCGCCGCCGTTCGCGCCGTCGAACCAGAATTCGAACAGCGTGCCGTAGCGGGTGCAGAGTTCGACCACCTGCTTGCGGAAATACTCGACATAGGCGGGGCGGCCGTATTCGGCGTGGTTGCGATCCCAGGGCGAGAGATACAGGCCGAAATCGAGCCCTGCACGGCGCGTGGCGCGCTCCATCTCGCCGACGATGTCGCCCTTGCCGTCCTTGTAGGGGCTGTTGCGGATGCAGTGTTCGGTCAGCATCGTCGGCCACAGGCAGAAGCCATCATGATGCTTGGCGGTCAGGATGATGCCGCGCATGCCGCCGGCCTTGGCTGCCGCGACGATCTGGTCGGGCGAGAAGTCGGTCGGGTTGAAGAGCTTCGGATCTTCGTCGCCATAGCCCCATTCGCGATCGGTGAAGGTGTTGATCGAGAAATGGACGAACGCGTATTGCTCACGCGCGTGCCAAGCGAGTTGGCGCTTCGAGGGCGTCGCACCCCAGGGTTTCGGCGCGGTGTCGCGGCCGGCACCGATCGCGTGGGTGGCAGTGGCGGCAAGACCCGAGGCTAGCAGCAGGCGGCGGGAAACTTCGGTCATCATCGTCTCCGGGAGGTATCAGGCAGCGGGCTGGCCGAACGAGGGCGGTCGGTCGGCGAGCTTCGCGCCGAATGCAGGGTTCGGCGTGGCGGACATGGTGAAGCGGAGCGTACCGCCAGCCGCGAGATCGGCGTGGGATATCCAGCTTTTCGTCCACGGTTTGCCGTTCCACTGGACCGCCGCGACATAGGGCGTGTCGGCGCGGTTGCCGGGTGCGTCGACGACCAGCTTGCGGCCCTTGCCGACGCGGACCTCGGCGTGGGTGAACAGCGGCGAGCCGAACACGTAGACCGCCGCGACCGGATCGACCGGGTAGAAGCCGAGCGCCGACATCGCGAACCATGCGCTCATCTGGCCGCAGTCGTCGTTGCCGATGATCCCGTCGGGCGCGTTGCGGTACATCGTGTCGAGCAGCTTGCGGACCAACGCCTGCGTCTTCCACGGCTGCCCGACATAGGCGTAGAGATACGGCACATGCTGGTCGGGCTCGTTGCCGTGAGCATATTGGCCGAGCAGCCCGGAGATGTCGGGCGGCGCATCCTTGGGTAGTGTCGACGGCGCGGCGAACAGCGCGTCGAGCCGGCTCGCGAACTTCGCGTCGCCGCCGAAATGCGCGATCTGGCCGTAGAGATCGTGCTGGTTCAGGAACGTCGTCTGCCAGCCATTCGCCTCGGTGAAGTCGCGGTAGCGCTTGGTGTGGCCGAGCTGGATCGGATCGTACGGCTTCAGCCAGCTGCCGTCGGAGAGCTTGGGCCGGGCGAGGCCGATCGCGGGATCGAGCACGTTACGGTAGTTGCGGCTGCGGAGACGCAGGCGATCGGCGTCTTCTTTCGCGCCGGCCTTCTGCGCGAGCGTCGCCATTGCCCAGTCGTCATAGGCGTATTCCTGAGTCCGGCTGACCGACTCGTCGACGACGTCCGCGGGGAGGTAGCCACGCTCGATATAGGTGCCGCGCGCGCGGCTGTTGACGAGGTCGGGGGCGGCGGGATCGAATGCGCGGGTTCGAATCGCGGGCCATGCAGCGGCATAGTCGGCGTCGATGCCCTTTGCCGCGGCCTCGGCCATGATTGCGACCGAGTGCCAGCCGATCATCGTGCCGGTCTCGACCCCCTGGAGCGGCCAGCAGGGTGGGCCGTACGCGCTTTGCTGCGTCTGGCGGATCAGGTCGCGGACCAGCGACTTCGCGCGATCGGGTGCGACCAAAGTCAGCAGCGGGTGGAGCGTGCGATACGTGTCCCAGGTCGAATAGGTGCTGTACGCCTGCTCGCCGGCGGGGACGCTGTGAACCTCGCGATCGAGCCCGACATAGCGGCCGTCGACGTCGGAGAAGAGCGTCGGCGCGATCATCGCGTGGTAGAGCGCGGTGGTCATGATGACGCGGGCGTCGTCGGTGGCGCCCTCGACCTTCACGACCTTCAACGTGTCGGCCCAGTTCCGGATCGCCTGGCGTCGCGCGACGTCGAACTCGCGGAAATAGGACGCGGCGAGGTTGGTGCGCGCGCCCGCCATGTCGACCGCGGAGACGGCGGTGCGGACGACGATCGGTGCGGCGCCTGCGTTGTCGTAATGCAGCACCGCGCGGACGCGGTCGGCGGTGACGATCGCGCCGTTGACGCTCTGTGTGTCGGCGTAGAGCGTGATCCGATCGGGCTTTGGCGACACGTGCATCGCGAAGTGGATGCGGCGGCCCTTCGCCCAGCGGAACGTCCGGCGGCTGCCGGTGAGCGTGCCGTCGGTATCGAGTTCGATCCGGCTCTCGTCGATCAGCGGACCTTCGCCGGGGCGGCTGTCGCGGTAATTGCCGAGGTCGATCAGGAGGTGGCCGGGGCCGGCGGGGAAGTGGTGACGCTGCCAGCCGACGCGTGTCTCGGCGGTCAGTTCGGAGCGAACGCCGTTGCCGAGCGTGACGGCGTAATAGCCGGGCTCGGTGACCTCCTGCGCATAGGTCTGGCGATAGCCTTCGCCGGGCTTGTCGGGTGAGCCGGGCAGCAGCTTGACCGCGCCGCGGCCGGGGACGACGAGCACGTCCATCAGGTCGGCGATGCCGGTGCCCGACAGATGCGTGTGCGAGAAGCCCATCATGGTCGGGTCGCCGTGATGATAGCCCGAGCAGTTGGCCCAATTCTCGGTATCGGTGTCGGGACTGACCTGGACCATCCCGAACGGCATCGTCGCGCCGGGATAGGTGTGGCCGTCGCCGCCGGTGCCGATCCACAGATTGGGCGCGGCCTTCACCGAGCGCGCGGCTGCGGGGATCGCGCCGGTGATGGCCAGCGCACCGCTTGAGCCAAGCAGGGCGCGTCGGGTGATCTTCATAGTGCGCTCGCCAATAATGCGGGGCGGGTGTTCGCAAGCTGAACGATCAGTTCGCCGAACAGCCCGTTGGCCCAGGCGAACCAGGAGCGCGTGAACTTGGCGGGATCGTCCTTGTCGAACGCCTCGTGGATGAAGCCGGTGTCGGCATCAGTGTCGCGCAGCATCCGCAGGCACGCGCGGACGGTCGCGTCATCTGCGCCCGCCAGCGCGCGGACGATCAGCGACATCGGCCAGATCTGGCCGAGCCCGACATGCGGTCCGCCGATGCCCTCGGCCTTGGTGCCCTTGAAGAAGTAGGGGTTGGCGTCGCTCCAGGCGGCATCGGCGGTGCGACGCCAGAGCGGATCGGTGGCGGGGACGCAGCCCATATAGGCGAGCGCGGAGAGCGACGGCACGTTGGCGTCGTCCATGAAGACGGCGTTGCCGAAACCGTCGACTTCGAAAGCCCAGACTTCGCTGCCGTCGCGCAAGCGCATCCGGCCGTGCGCGACGAGGGCCGCCTCGACTTCGTTCGCGAGCGCGGTCGCGTCGGCGGCGAGCGCCGTGTCGTGACGCGCTTCGTTCGCGACGACCGCGAGTTCGCGCAGGGTGGTGACCGCGAACAGGTTCGACGGGATCAGATACGGGTAGACGCAGGCATCGTCGGAGGGGCGGAAGCCGCACTGGATCAGGCCGTTGGGCTTGGCGGGATTGCCCCAGCCTTCGAGCGCCATCGTCTCGGTGTTGCGGTTCGAGGATCGCAGGAAGCTGTAGGGGCCGCGACCGTCCTTGCGCTGTTGCTCGCGGTAGGTGCGGATGCTCGCGCGGGCGGCCTCGGCCCAGGTCGCGTCGAACGGTGTCGCGTCGCGCGTCGCCTGCCAATAGCCGTAGGCGAGGCGCATCGGATAGCAGAGCGAGTCGATCTCCCATTTGCGCTCCGCGACGCCGGGTTTCATCTCGGTCTGGTCCTTGAGGGCCCAGCTGAGATCGGTCTTCGCCGTCGGGCTTTCCATGAACGCGTTGGCGTAGGGGTCGATCAGGATCGAGCGCGACTGGCGCGCGATGAGCCCGCGGAAGAGCGTGCGCAACGCCGGGTCCTCGCGGACGAGATGGAGATAGGGGCGAAGCTGCGCGGAGCTATCGCGGAGCCAGAGGCAGGGGATGTCGCCGGTGATGACGAACGCATCGGGGGCGCCGCCGATCGTCGACATGCGAACCGTGGTGTCGAGCGTGTTCGGATAGCAGTTGCCGAACATCCAGCGGAGCTTTGGGTCGCCGATCCGGGCGGAGACACGCGCGATCTCGCGTTCGACCGAGCGGCTGGTGAAGTTGCGGTCGGCGAGCGCGGGGCGCTTGCTGGGGAGCGAGGGGCGGGCGGCGAAGGCGGACGTGCCGACGAGCGCCAGGCCCCCGGCGACGCCGCCGGCCATCACGGTGCGGCGGTCCATGTTCGTGGCGCTCACTTGGGCAACTCCACCGTGGCGCCGGTGATCGTCAGGTCGCTCCACTGGCCCGCGCCGTCGCCGGGCTGGCCGCCACCGATATAGAGACGGTAGGCGCCGGGGACGATCGTCCGCGTGCCGTCGCGCGCGACGCTGCTCATCGACCGGGGATCGATCGTGATCGGCACGGTGCGCGACTGGCCGGGCTTCAGCGCGACGCGGCCGAAGCCGACGAGCTGGCGCTGGAGGACGGGGGTGGTCGATCCTCCGGCTTTGGCTGCGGGCGCGACGAGGTACGCCTGGACGACTTCTTCGCCTGCACGGTCGCCGGCGTTCGACAGCTTCGCGGTGACGGTCAGCGGCTGTCCGGCGGCGACGCTGAGCGCCGGCTTCGTCGCGGCATAGGCGAAGCTGGTGTAGCTCAGGCCGTGGCCGAAGCCCCAGAGCGGCGTGCCGGTGAAGTAGCGATAGGTGCGCTCCTTCATCGTGTAGTCGGTGAACGCGGGCAGGTCGCCGGTGGTCTTGTAGAAGGTGACGGGAAGGCGGCCCGACGGGTTGTTGAGCCCCGCCAGCGTCTCGGCGATCGCGGTGCCACCGGCCTGGCCCGGATACCAGGCGGCGAGGATCGCGTCGGCCCATGCCGGATCGACCGCGACCGCGCTGCCGCTGGTGAGGACGAGGACGATGGGCTTGCCGGTCGCCTTCAGTGCTTCGAGCAGGCGGACCTGCGCTGGAGGCAGGCCGATGTCGGTGCGGTCGCCGCCGACGAAGCCGGGGACGCTGACCGAGAGCGCTTCGCCTTCGAGATCGGGCGACAGGCCCATCACCGCGACGATCACGTCGGCGTCGCGCGCGGTGGCGACCGCCTGGTCGAGCAACGGCTGTGCGGGGGGGCTCCAGAGCAGGCGGACGCCTTCGTCGTCGCTGCGGTGATCGAGTTCGAGGCGGAACGGGACGGGCTTGCCGTCGCTGGTGAGCGTGACCTCGACGCGGCCTTTCTTGACCTCGCCGGCGGAGATCTGGCGATCGCCGATCCAGAGCCGGACCGCGTCGTGCGTCGCGCAATCCTTCCAGCAGGCGGGGACGTCGACGACCAGCGGATAGGTGCCGGCGGCGGGGGGCGTGAAGGTCCCGGTCCAGCGGACGCCGAAGGTCCTGGCGAGACCGGGAGCGGGGCTCGCGCGGTTGTGGTCGATGTCGATGTGGCGATCGATGCGGGTCAGAGTCGGTGCGCCGACGCCGGCCTGCGCGGCGAAATATTCGGTCTTCAGGCCGCCGACGAAGACGGTTTCGGGGACGGGCACGGCTGCGCCATCGGCGAGCGATGAGCCTTGCGCGTAGCGGACGTTGGCGCCGCCGAACTGCTTGCGGATGCCCTGCAGCGGGGTGACGGGCGCGACCGCGGTGCCGTGATAATTGCCTTGCAGCACGCCGAGATCGTCCGCGTCCGCGCCGATCACCGCGATCCGGCTGCCGGGTTTCAATGGCAGGCGGTTCGCATCGTTCTTGAGCAGGACGATCGATTTCCGTGCCGCGTCGAGTGCGAGTGCACGGTGGGCGGGGGTGTCGACCTGGTCGGTGCCGATGCTGCGCCACGGGTTGGCGGCGCCGAACACGGTGCCGAGCGCGCGGCGGGCTTCGAGCGCGCGAATCAGCGCGGTGTCGACCTCGGCTTCGGTGACGAGACCCTGGCGGACCGCGGCGGGGAGGGCGGCGTAGGCGCTGCCGCAATTGAGGTCGGTGCCGCCCCGGATCGCGGCGGCGGCGGCGCCCGCGGCGTCGAGGCGGTAATGGTGGTAGAGGCTGATGTTCGACACCGCGTCGCAGTCCGACACGGTGAAGCCCTTGAACCCCCAGTCGCGCCGAAGCCGGTCGACCATCAACGCCGATGACGCGCAGGCCGGGACGCCGTGGATCGAGTTGTACGCGCACATCAGCGACTGCGCCTTGCCCTCGGTGACCGCGAGTCGGAATGCGGGGAAGTAGGTCGCCTCCAGGTCATAGGGGCTGGGATCGACGTCGAAGCTGTCGCGGCCGGCTTCGGGGCCGCTGTGCACCGCGAAATGCTTGGGGGTGGCGATGACCTTGGGATGGAGCGGGTCGGGACCCTGCAACCCGCCGATGAACGCGACGCCGAGGCGACCGGTGAGATACGGGTCCTCGCCGTAGGTTTCCTGGCCGCGGCCCCAGCGTGGATCGCGGAAGATGTTGATGTTGGGCGACCAGATCGTCAGCCCCTCGTAGATCTTGCGGTTCGCGCCGACGTCCTGCGCGTTGAAGCGCGCGCGGGCCTCGGTCGCGACGACGTCGCCGATCTTCGCGACCAGCGCGGTGTCCCAGGTCGCGGCCATGCCGATCGCCTGCGGGAAGACGGTGGCGTGGCCGTTGCGCGCGAGGCCGTGCAGCCCCTCGTTCCACCAGTCGTAGGCGGGCAGGCCGGCTTTCGGATCGGCGGGCACGGTGCTCTGCAACTGCGCCGCCTTTTGTTCGAGCGACATTTGCGCGACCGCGGTGGCAACGGGATCGGCGGAGGCGAGCAGGAGCCAGATCATCGGGCGAGGGTCCTCAGGGTAAGCGCTTTCCGCAAGGTGGCGGCGGAGGCGTCGGAGACGACATGGATGGTGACGCTCTCGCCCGGCAACAGGTCGAAGCCGTCGTCGGACGGCTGGGCCGCGACCGCGCCGAAATCGAGCATTATCGCGCGGGCCAGGTTGGTCGCGGTGATCTTCACGTCGTTGCCGGTCCAGCGAACGCTCAGGCCGGGGTCGGGGTACGCCATGTCCTTGGGCAGGGCGCGTTCGATGATCGCCCGGCTCGTGCCGCCGTTATCGAGCTGCAGATCGGCGACCGCGTAGCTGCCGGTCGGCGCGGCGGTACCGAACAGCGCATCGTCGGACAGCGTCGCGACCAGTCTCGACGAGAGCGGCTCGAGCATCAGCGCGGCGGTGGTGTCCTTCAACACCTTGCCGTCCATCGTCATCGTCCGCACCCGCCAGCGGGAGTCGACCAGCGTGGTCGCGTCGGAGATTAGCGAGATGCGCGTCGCGCCGTCTTTCCGCTCGGCGACGATCGCCTGGGGCGCGAAGAACCGCCGGGCGGCGTAGTTGAGCAGCTTCCAACGGCCGGCATGATCGATGCTCGCCCAGCTGATCGAGGGCCAGACGTCGTTGAGCTGCCAGTAAAGCGAGCCCATCGTCACCGGTCGGCAGGCGCGGTGATGCGATGCGGCGATGCGGATCGCCTCGGCCTGGTTGACCTGCGTCAGGTAGACGAGATCGGCAAAGTCGCGCGCGGGGCGCAACCGATCGCGCAGGTACATCATCAGCCGCTCATTGCCTTCGCTGGCGAGGAACTTCTGGTGCGCCTTCATCACCGGGCTGTCCGCCGTGAGCGTGCCCTTGCCGGCGAATTCGCGGATCGTCGACAGGTCCGGCATCGACTGGAACCCGTATTCGGACATGAAGCGCGGGCAACTGTCGAGATAGTTCTCGACCGGCTTGGAGCCCGACCATACGTCCCAAAAGTGACGGTCGCCGTCCTTGTCGGTGTCGACCGGCCCCTCGTAATTGGTCGAGGGCGAGCCCGGCCAATAGGGCGTGCCGGGGGCGTTGCGCGTGACGGCTTCGCGCAGGACGCGGTCGAACAGCACGGCCATGCCGGCGCCGATGCGCTCCTGCTCGTCGGCGCCGACCGCCTTCTTGAAGGCCTTCCGATCCGACCAGTTCTCCCAGCCCGACAGGACCTCGTTGCCGCCGGCCCACAGCACGACGGAGGGGTGCGATCCGATCCGCGCGACCTGTTCCTCGGCCTCGATCCTGACGTTCTCGCGGAAGGCGGCGTCGGGCGGCGTGACGCTGCCGCCGAACATGAAGTCCTGCCACACCATCAGGCCCATCCGGTCGGCGATGTCGTAGAACGCGTCGTCCAGATAGGTCCCGCCGCCCCAGATGCGGACCATGTTCATGTTGGCGTCGCGCGCGCCCTTCAGGATGGTCTCCATATAGGCAGGCGTGACGCGCGCCGGGAAACTGTCGAACGGGATGATGTTCGCGCCCTTGGCGAAGATCGGCGTGCCGTTGACCTTGAACCCGAAGCTGCCGTCCTTGCGGATCAGCTCGACCGTGCGCAGGCCGATCCGCTTCGTCACGCTGTCCTCGGGCGTCGGCTCCGCGCCGCCCAGCGATGCGGTGACGGTGTAGAGCGGCTGCGCGCCGTAACCGACCGGCTGCCAACGCTTCGGATCCGCAATCGCCAGCGGGATCGAGACCGCGTTGATGCCCTTGACGAGCGTCACCGTCCGGTCGACCGAGACCGTCTTGCCGTCCGGCCCGGTGACCGCGGCGCGGATCGTCGCGACGCCGGGCGTCTCGACGGCGATGTCGAGCTTGGCGGACAGCCGTGCTTCGGTCGGCGTCAGCGCCTCCTGGTCGACGCGGAGCGTGTCGATCCGCGCGTCGTCCCAGATCTCCAGCCGGACCGGCCGCCAGATGCCGGTGTTGACGATGCGGGGACCCCAGTCCCAGCCGTAATTATATTTGGGTTTGCGGATATAGGGCGAGGTCTGCTTGCCCTTGGGTTCGTCGCCGAACGCGCTGTCATATTCGCCCGGCAGCGGGTTCTTCTCGGCGAGCACCATCGGCTGGAGCGTGCGGATCGGCGAGGCGATCGTCACCAGCACCTCGTTGCGTCCGACCTTGAGCACGGGCTGTGCATCCACACGCCAGCGCCGGTGCGCGTTGTCGGTGGTCAGCAGCACCGTGCCGTTGACGCTGACCGTCGCGAACGTGTCGAGACCGTCGAACACGAGATCGAGGTGATTGCGCTGGAGCATCGCCGGGGTGACGTCGAACACGCGGCGGAACTGCCATTTGGTCAGCCCGGCCCACTGGATCGCTGCCTCGTTGGTGCCCTTGAACGGATCGGGCACGCGGTGCGCCGCGATCAGGTCCTGCTGCACCGATCCGGGGACGGCCGCCGGCAGCCACGTGGCCTCGCGCTTGTGCGCGGTGATCGCGGCGGTGTCGGTCGGATCGATCCGCACCTGCCACGCACCGTCGAGCGGCACGATGGTCTTGGGCGAGGCGAACGCGGGCGCGGCGAGCGCGATCAGGGGAAGGACGAACCAGCGACGCATCAGCGTGTCTCCGACAGGGTCATGCGCTCGACCGCGTAGAATGGGTCGGACGTGGGGGAGGTGAATTGCAGGCAGATGTCGCGGTCTCCGGTGATCGTCGGCAACGTCCCGTTCACGCTGAAGCGGGTCGGCGCGGTCTTCGGATCGGGCAGCGGGAAGGTACCGGCGATCACCGGTTTCGCGCCCTTTACGGTGCAGCCGACCAGCACCATTAGCTCGCCGTGTGGCGTCACGTTGTAATGCTGGCGCACCTTGGTGACGTCGTGCGCGAGGCCCCAGTTGCGCGGCAGGCGAGCGATATCGATCGTGAACCCCTTGGCGACACCCATCGGCGCGGCCGGGTAGGCGGTGCAGGTATCGAAGATGTCGGCGTTGAACACCGGGGCGTTGGTCTGTGCCTCGGAGGTCAGCGGTAGGCGGAGGATGAGCGAACCGGCAGGGCAGGCGATCATGTCCGACGCCGTGCGGGTCAGCAGCGCCTGGCGCCCGGTCTCGAACAGCCGCGGCTCGGCGACCGACTGGCCGCTCGCATCGAAGGCGGCGGCGCGGATCGACACACCGGGCTTTACCGAAAGCGGCGCGGTGTAGGCAGGCGACCGCGCGGTCGGCATCTTGCCGTCGAGCGTGTAGCGGATCGTGCCGTCAGGCGCCTGCGTGGCGAGCACGACTTTCGTGCGATTGGTACGGAGCGCATCGCCGCGCGTGCCGTCGAGCGTGTAGCCGACCGCGAACGCGCTGTCCGCGACCTCCAGCCCCGACTTCCGCCAACGCCGGATCTGCGGCTGGACCCGGTCGAGGAAGCCGGCGAAGTCGCGCTTGTCCTTGCCCGACCACGTGATCTCCGCGAGCGCGGCGGCGCGCGGGAAGATCAGGTGCTGCATCTGGTACGGGGTGACGATGTACTCGCTCCACAGATTGGCCTGTGCGCCGAGCACGTGCTGCGCCTTGTCCGCCGAGATGCCCGTCGGCATCGGCTCGTAGTTATAGACCGTCGCGAGCGACTGGATTGCGAGGCGGCCGGGCGGTTCGTCGCGCCGGTCGCTTTGCAGGTTGTCGAAATAGAGCGTCGGTGCGGGCGACAGCACGACGTCGTGGTTCTGGTTGGCGGCATCGACCGCGCCCTTTTCACCACGCCACGACATCACCGAAGCCGACGGGGGCAGGCCGCCCTCGAGGATCTCGTCCCAGCCGATCAGGCGACGTTTCTTGCTAGCGAGATAGGTGCCGAACTGGTCGATCATCCAGCTTTGCAGGCCGTTCTCGTCCTTGATGCCGAGCTTCGCCATCTGCGCCTGGACCTCGGGGCTGCGTTCCCACTGGTCCTTCACCGCCTCGTCGCCGCCGAGATGAATATAGGTGCCGGGGAACACCGCCATCAGTTCGTCGAGCACCGTCTTGACGAACGCGATGCCCTTGGGGCCGGGGTTGAAGAGGTACGGGTTGACGCCCCACGCGTTGCTGACCGCAGGCGTGTCGCCGGTCACGCCGAGCTCTGGATAGGCCGCGACGAGCGCCTGCGCATGGCCGGGGAGGTCGATCTCGGGGACGATCACGATGCCGCGCTCGGCGGCGTAGGCGACCAGTTTGCGCAGTTCGTCCTGCGTGTAGAAACCGCCGACGCGCGCGCCGGGCGCTTCACCGGTCGAGGGGCTGGTACGGATGCTGCCGATCTCGGTGAGCTTGGGATAGGCCTTCACTTCGAACCGCCAGCCCTGGTCGTCCGACAGGTGCAGGTGGAGCGTGTTGAGCTTAACCGACGCCATCTGGTCGACGATCGCATAGATCGACGGCAGCGACTGGAAATGCCGTGCGGTGTCGACCATCAGCCCACGCCAGCCGAAGCGGGGGGCGTCGTCGATCGTCACCGCGGGGATGCGCACGGGCTGGCCGAACGCGCGATCGGGGCTGATGAGTTGGGCGAGCGTCATCGCGCCGTAGAGAAGCCCGGCGTCGCCCGACGCGGTGATCTTTGCGCCGGACGCGTCGACGGTCAGCCGGTATGCCTCAGCGCCCTTGATCGCGGCATCGCGGACGAAGCGGATATTGCCGTTCGGCGACGTCTGGAGAGCGAGCCCGCGCTCGGTCTTCACATGCGCGATGAGCAGGCGCGCGGCTGCGTCGGCACCCGCGTCGGATGGATCAGCCGCAACCATTGCACCGTTGGCGACCGTAAAGCTGCCGGCGGTGCGAGTGATTGCCGAAGGTTGCGGTACCAGTGGCAGGCGGTCCTGCGCCTGGGCAGGGATCGCGCAGAGAGCGGCAGGAAGCAGCGCCGTCGCCGTCAGCCAGCGCCCGGCATTTCGGTTCGCGGTTGCACGCATGTCGACTGCTCCCTGTATCGGCTCCTGACGGCCGCTGGTCGAGGAATGTAACCAATATAAGTCCAGACACAACCCCGTCATTTGACAGCAAGCTTGTCCTGATCTGACAAGAGATCGGACGTGGGGCGGTCAGGGGACATACCAATATGGCCCATGGATTTAGTCTGGTTGCCGACCAGGCGGTCCTTGGCTACGCTACCATAAGGGACGCGGCAAGGCTCGCTTTGAGCTGCCGGTCGGAGGGGGAATACATGGCGTTTTCCGATGACATCGGACGCTTTCGCAAGGGAAATCCATCGCCGCTCTACCTCCAGTTGCAGGAACTGATCCGCAACGCGATCGGCGAAAAGCTGTTGGTGCAAGGCAATGCGATCCCGGCCGAGCGCGATCTCGCGATCGAGTACGACGTATCGCGGATCACCGTGCGCAAGGCGATCGGCGGACTGGTCGAGGAAGGGCTTCTCACGCGCAGGCGCGGGGCGGGGACGTTCGTCGCCGGGCGCGTCGAGAAGAGCTTCTCGAAGCTGTCGTCGTTCAGCGAAGACATGGCGGCGCGGGGCCGGACGTCGAGCAGCAGCTGGATCTCGCGCTCGGCGGGGCAGGTGAACCCTGAGGAGGCGATGGCGCTGGGGTTGTCGCCGGGGGCGGCAGTGTTCCGCTTCAACCGCATCCGCTATGCCGACGAAGAGGCGATGGCGCTCGAATTCTCGACGATCGCGGGATATTGCCTGCCGTCGGTCGAGGTGGTCGATGACTCGCTCTACACCGCGCTCGAGAACGCTGGCAGCCGCCCGGTACGCGCGCTGCAACGCCTGCGTGCGGTACCGTTCGGCGGCGAGCATGCGCGGATGCTGGGCGTCGACGCGGGCCATGCCGGGCTGCTGATCGAGCGTCGCGGCTTCCTGCGCGATGGCCGGGCCGCGGAGTTCACGCGCTCCTATTACCGCGGCGATGCGTACGACTTCGTCGCCGAACTCGCCGATATCTGACCTCCACTACCGAGAGTACCGATGAACCGACGTGAGCTTCTTGTTGGCACGGCGGGCGCCGGTGCTTCTCTGGTCGTGGGGCCGATCGAGGTCGGGTTTGCGGCTAGCGTCAAGGCGCAGGGCAGTGCCGGCGCGCTCCCCATGCCGCAGCCGTCGCGAACCCTGCCGTCGCGCGCGCTGGTGCAGGATCCGTCGCGGACGCTGATCGAGCGCGGGTGGCTGTTCCACGAGGGCGACGTGATCGCGCCCGCGCCCGACGGCCACAACGCGACGTATCTAAGTGTGAAGGCCGGCAACGCGCTGGGCGCCGCGGCGATAGCGTATGATGATTCGGACTGGCAGTCGGTCCGCCTGCCGCATGACTGGGCGTCGGCCCAGCCGTTCGTGAAGACCGCAAGCATCTCGCAAGGCTTCCGTGCACGCGGTATCGGCTGGTACCGGCGGACGCTGCGGCTCGATCCGGCGGACCGCGGCAAGACGATCGGGCTGCAGTTCGACGGAATCGCGACCAACGCGACGGTCTGGGTCAACGGCAGCGTCGTCGCGCACAACTGGTCGGCGTATACCAGCGTCGAGATCGACCTGACGCCGTTCGCGCGGTTCGGCGACGACCTCAACGTCATCGCCGTGCGCGTCGATGCGCAGGCGATGGAGGGCTGGTGGTACGAAGGCGCGGGGATCTATCGCCATGCGTGGCTGATCCGCCGCGCGCCGGTGGCGATCGTGACCGACGGCGTGCACTGCGATCCGAGGCCCGCCGCGAATGGCGGGTGGAGCGTGCCGGTCGAAGTGAAGCTCGGTAGCATCGATCGCGCGTCGGTCGGCGTCACGGTGGATGTCGCGCTGCTCGATCCCGAGGGCAAGCGCGTGGCGGGGGCGCAGGCGGCTGCGACGGTCCTGCCTCTGGAGCACGCGACTGCGGCATTGACGCTGGCCGTGCCTGCGCTGCGCCTGTGGTCGATCGAGACTCCGACGCTCTATACCGTGGTGACGCACGTCCTGCGCGACGGGGCGATCGTCGACGAGCGACGGATTCCGGTCGGCTTCCGCACGATCCGGTTCGATGCGGACCGTGGCTTCCTGCTCAACGACAAGTCGGTGAAGCTGAAGGGCGTGTGCCTGCACCAGGATCATGCCGGGGTCGGCACCGCGATCCCCGATGCGCTGTTGCGCTGGCGGCTGGAGCGACTGAAGGCGATGGGCTGCAATGCGATCCGCTGTTCGCACAATGCGCCGGCCGCCGAACTGCTCGACCTGTGCGACGCAATGGGCTTCGTCGTGATGGACGAGAACCGCCAGTTCAATCCCGCGCCCGATTACATGGCGCAGCTCGAATGGATGGTCCGCCGCGATCGCAACCACCCGAGCGTGATCCTGTGGTCGGTGTTCAACGAGGAGCCGATGCAGGGCACCGAGGCGGGTGTCGAGATGCTCCGGCGAATGGCGCACGCGGCGCACGCGCTCGACGACAGCCGGCCGGTCACGGGCGCAATGAACGGCGCGTTCTTCGATCCGATCAACGTGTCGAGCATTTTCGACGTGGTCGGCTTCAACTATTACCAGGGCGACTACGACCGCTTCCACCAGCTCAACCCGACCAAGCCGATGACGAGTTCGGAGGATACCAGCGCTTATGAAACGCGCGGCGCGTTCGCGAGCGATCCGGCCGCGCATGTCCAGTCGTCTTACGACGTCGAGGCGGCGAGCTGGGGCGATACGCACCGAGCGACGTGGAAGAAGATCGCCGATCGCCCGTTCGTCGCGGGCGGGTTCGTATGGACCGGGTTCGATTATCATGGCGAACCGACGCCGCACGAATGGCCGACGATCTCCAGTTTCTTCGGCATCCTCGACCTGTGCGGGTTCCCGAAGACTGCGTTCGATATTCATCGCGCGCACTGGGTTGATGACGTGCCGGTCGTCAGTTTGACGCCGCACTGGACGTGGCCGGGACGCGAGGGCCAGCCGGTCGTCGTGCTGGTGATGAGCAATGCCGAGCGCGTCGAGTTGCGGCTCAACGGGCGGAAGGTCGGCGAGCAGGCGGTCGACCGGATCATGGGCAACGAGTTCAGCGTGGCCTATGCGCCGGGGCGGATCGAGGTTGTCGCGATGCGCGGCGGTAAGGTCGTCGCGACGGCCGCGCACGAGACCGTTGGCAAGCCGGTTGCGTTGCGGCTGACGCCGGCGCGGACCGTGATGGCGGGCGACGACGAGGATACGCAGCCGGTGACGATCGACGCGATCGATGCGGCTGGACGGCATGTTCCGACCGCGAACCTGCCGACGCGGTTCTCGGTCGACGGCGCGGCGATCATCGGTGTCGGTAATGGCGATCCGAACAGCCATGAGCCGGAGAAGGGCGATGCGCGGTCGTTGTTCAACGGGCTGGCGCAGGTGATCGTGCAGGCGGGCACGGGCCGAGGGCGGATCGTGATGACCGCGACTGCACCAGGATTGAAGCCGGCGCGGCTGGTGATCGACCGGGCGGCGATCGCACCGCGCGCACAAATGGCCGCGACCTATGGTGGGCAGGCTATCCGCGAGTGGCGTCGCTCGCCGGCGTTCGCCGCGCGCCCCGATCCTGCGCTGGCGCCGATCGATGGGGACAATAATAGCTGGGCGTTCGTGCGTAGCGGTACGCCGGTTCAGCCGGCGGCGGAGGGCCGTTGGCGACTGTATCGGGCGAGCGTGACGCCGTGGCGGCGGATCGGTGCGGAGGGCGGCACGATCCGCTTCGCCGCGATCGTGGGGAAGGCCGAGCTGTGGGTCGATGGCCGGCGCCTCGCGTCGAAGGGGGGTGCTGAGGCCGGGCCGCTTGAGGCGGCGTTGCCGGCGGGCGGTGGCGTGCGCCAGATCGTGCTGGTGGTGGAAGCCACCGCGGAGGGGGTTTCGGGGATACTCGGCCCTGTGTCGCTGGAACCTGCAGCGCGCTGAGGTCTATACAATCCTCCCCCGCCAGGGGGAGGTGTCGCCGAAGGTGACGGAGGGGGAGGGCACGGAACAGGCGTTTCCCTTTCCTCCCCCTCCGTCTGGCAAGTGCCAGCCACCTCCCCCTGGCGGGGGAGGATCAATTTCAAAGCCTACCGGGCCAGCGCCGTCAGGACCGCGTCGGTCGCCAGCACGTGAAGCTGGCCGGGGGCGGGGCGGGCTATCGCGCGGATACCGAGCTTCGCCAGTGCCGCATCGTCTGCCAGCGCGATATCGCCCAGCTCGACGCGCAGTCGCCCGGTATGGCGGCTGGCGGCAAGGACGTTCGCTGCACCGCCGAGCGCAGCTTCGGTCGCCGAAGACAGCGTGATCGCATCCGCCGCGACCTGCGCTGCCGGTTCGACGGTGAGGTCTTCGCCCAAGGCCAGCGCGTCGCGGATCTCGACCGACACCACATCCGCGATCGGCCCGAGCACGACCTGGAGCGCGGAGTTCGACGGCCGCAGGATACCGCGTGCGCCCAGTGCCTTCAGGGCGGCGTCGTCGACCGCGGACTGGTCCACCACGATCAGGCGAAGCCGCGTCGTGCAGGCGCTGACCGTGGTCAGGTTCGCCGGACCGCCGAGCGCACGGGCGAACGCCGCACCACGACTGCCGGGCTGCGCTGCGGTCGTCGGCGCCGCGACAACGTCGGTCTCGCGACCCGGCGTCTTCAGGTCGAAGCGACGGATGAAGAAGCGGAACACGACGTAATAGATCGCGGCATAGGCCAGACCGACCGGGATCAGCAGCAACGGCCGCGTCGCCTTGCCGTAGTTCAGGACGTAATCGAGCAGCCCGGCCGAGAAGCCGTAACCGAGCTTCACGCCAAGCAGCGCCATGATGACTTCGGACAACCCGGTCAGAACCGAATGGATCGCATACAGGACCGGCGCCAGGAACATGAAGCTGAATTCGATCGGCTCGGTAACGCCGGTCAAGGCCGAGGTAAGGGCGAGGCTGGCGAGCATCCCGCCGACCGCGCGACGGCGTTCGGGGAGCGCTTCGTGGTACATGGCGAGGCAGGCGGCGGGCAGGCCGAACATCATGACGGGGAAGAAGCCGGCCATAAACGATCCTGCGCTCGGATCGCCCGCGAAGAAACGCCGCAGGTCGCCGTTCACGCCGTGAAAGTCGCCGATCACGAAATAGATGATGTTGTTGATCAGGTGATGCAGCCCGGTCACGAGCAGCAGGCGGTTGAGCAGTCCGAACAGGAACAGCCCGACGTATCCCGATCCGGCAATCGACAGGCTCATCGTGTCGATCGCGGTGCCGATCGTGCCATAGCCCCAGCCGATCACGCCACCCAGCACCAGGCCGGCAACGCCGCTGGCGATCGGGACGAACCGTCTGCCACCGAAAAACGCCAGATATTCCGGCAGCTTGATCGTCGAGAAGCGATTGTAGAACAGGCCTCCCACCAATCCCGACAGGATGCCGATCGGCACGTCGAGCCGGGCGATGGACTTGGCGCGCCATGCCGCGATCGCGAGGTCCGCGCCGGCGCCGGTCAATCCGGCGGTCGTTTCGGGCGGGATGACCAGCAGGACCTTGGCGCCCTCGGTCGCGACGAGGAAGCAGACGACCCCGGCGAGACACGCCGCGCCGTTGCCGTCGCGCGCGAAGCCAGTTGCCACGCCGATCGCGAAGAGAAGACCGAGATGCGAGAAGATCGCGTCGCCCGCCGCACTCAGGAAGGCGATGTCGAGCAGGTCGGGCTGGCCGAGGCGGAGCAGCAGGCCCGCGATCGGCAGCACCGCGATCGGCAGCATCAGCGCGCGGCCGAGCGGCTGGAGGGCTTCGAGGATCGATTTCATGCGGTGAACTCCCGGGCGAGCGAGCGGACGTCGGCGGCGGACCCGCATTGCAGCGCGGCGGCGGCATGCGCGCGGCACGCCTCCATCGTCAGCGTGGCGACCAGCGCCTTGATCTCGGGCACCAGCGTCGGTGCGGACGAAAGTTCGGTGACGCCGAGCCCGATCAGGATGGGGACGGCGAGCGGGTCTGACGCGAGCCCGCCGCACACACCGGTCCAGCGGCCATGCGCCACGCCGCCCTTGCAGGTCTGCGCGATCAGCCGGAGCACGGCGGGGTGCAATCCGTCGATCCCGCTCGCGACGGCTGCGTTGCCGCGGTCCATTGCCAGCGTGTATTGCGTGAGGTCGTTGGTGCCGACCGACAGGAAGTCGGCTTCGGCGGCGATCAAATCGGCGGTGACGGCGGCGGCGGGCGTTTCGATCATCACGCCTACGGGCACGTGGTCGACGATGCCGATCTCGGCAGCAACGCGGTCGACCACCGCGCGGACGGCGCGCAGTTCGTCGAGACTGGCGATCATCGGGACCATGATCCGGCATTGCCCGGCGGGCTTTACCGACAGGATCGCGCGGACCTGGTCCTCCAGTATCTGCGGGTGCGCGAGGCCGACGCGGATGCCGCGCAAGCCTAGTGCGGGGTTCTCTTCAGGCGCCATCGGCAGATACGGCGCGGGCTTGTCGCCGCCGATGTCGAGCAGTCGGACGATCAGCGGGCGGCCGTCGAGCGCGTCGGCGATCGCCTGATAATCGGCGGTCTGTTCGGCGACCGTCGGTGCGGCATCGCGTTCGAGGAACAGGAATTCGGTGCGCAACAGGCCCGACCCTTCCGCGCCGTTCTCGACCGCGAGATGCGCGTCGCCGAGCGCGCCGAGATTGGCGAACGCCTCGATCCGGGTACCGTCGGCCATGCGGCAGGGTTCGCTCGCCCGCGCGAGGGCTTCGGTGCGGCGGACCTGCGCCTGGACGATCCGGACCTGCGTGGCGACGAGCGTGTCGGCGTCGGGGTCGATCCGTAACAGGCCTTCGCCTGCGTCGAGGATCACGGGCGTATCGTCGCTGATGGCGTTCAACGGCGACCCGATCGCGACCAACGCGGGCAGGCCCATCGTCGCGGCGAGGATCGCGACGTGCGAGGTCGGGCCGCCGCGCTCGACGCAGAAGCCGACGATGTTCGCGCGGTCGAGCGACAGGACGTGGGACGGCAGCAGATCGTCCGCGAGCAGGATCGTGTCGGGTGGGAACGACAGTGGCGTGGTCTCCACCCCGGCGATCAGCGCGAGCAACTGGCGTTCGAGATCGAGCATGTCGTCGGCGCGCTCGGCGAGCCGCGGATCGGTGCTGGTGCGCAGCGCGTCAGCCTGCGGACGGATAGCGCTGCGCCAAGCATGACCCGCACTCTCGCCGCGGGCGATGCCGCCGCGTGTCGTTTCGTGGAGCATGGGATCGTCGAGCATTGCTGCATGCGCCTCGACGATCGCGCGTTCGGGGCCGGTTGCGCTGCGGGCGCGCTCCGCGAAACGGGTCGACAGCGTCGTGACGGCCGCATCGAAGCGAGCCTCCTCGACGGCGATGCCTTCGCCCTGTTCGGGGACCGAGATGTCGGCGGGGCGAAACCAGCGTGCTCGGCCGATTGCCAGGCCGGGTGCCGCGGTGACGCCGATCAGCGCGCCGTCGACTGCGGGGCGGGCTGGCGAGGGGACGATGGCGGGTGCGCGGACGGGGGCTTCGGCCGGCTCGTCCATGCCGCTTTCGATCAGGTCGCAAATCGCGGCAAGCGCGACCGCGGCGTCTGCACCTGCCGCAGTCACGATGAGCGTCTCGTTGTGGCGGATTGCCAGGGCTAGCAGGGCTATCGGGCTGCGGACGTTGGCGGTCTTGTCGCCGGATGTGAGCGTCACGTCGGCGTCGAAGCGCTTGGCTGTCGCGGCAAGGCGCGCGGCGGGGCGGGCGTGGATACCGTGGGGGAGCGGAACGACGACCGTGCGTGTGTGCGTCGCGCCGTCCTGGCTCGTCTCGCGGTGTGCGACCGCGTCGCTGGGTTCGAGCGTCATCAGTGGATCGCCGACCGCGACCAGTTCGCTGGAGACTGCGTGGACGATTCTGAACCGGTCGGGGTTCACGATGACGATCGGCGTGACGACCGCACGAGCCTCGCGGACCAGCAGGTCTAGGTCGAAGCGGATCAGCGGTGTCCCGCGCTCGACCGGGTCGCCGACCGCGACGCACGGGGTGAACCCGCGTCCGCCGAGCGCGACGGTGTCGAGCCCGATGTGAATCAGGATCTCCGCACCCTCGGGCGTGGCCAGCGTGATCGCGTGGCGGCTCGGCAACAGCGTCAGCACGGTGCCGGCGCAGGGAGCGTAGAGGCAGTCGCCGGTCGGATCGATCGCGACGCCGTCACCCAGCATCCTCTCCGAGAACACCGCGTCCGGCACTTCATCGATCGGCGTTGCCCAGCCCTGCATCGGCGCGGTCAGGAGGATGGAGGCCATGAGTGCGTTCTCGATACCAGAAGGAATGGGCGCAAAAGCAGGGTGGAGGCGGTCAGGCCGCGCTCGCCCCGCCGATCCATGTGCCGACCGGATGCAGGTCGCGGGTGAGCACGACCCAGTCGGCGGTGCGGCCGACCTGCAACGTGCCGCGCTCCTGCGACAGGCGCAGGAACGCCGCCGGATAGGTTGCCGCCATCGCCGCGGCGATCTCGGGGGCGACGCCGAGCCGGTCGACGGTGTTGCGGACCGCGCCCGCCATGTCGAGATCGGAGCCCGCCAGCGTGCCGTTGGCGCCGACGCAGCGGCCATTCTCGACATGGATTTCACGGCCCTGCAGCACGAACGACTTCTCCGCTGCGCCGACGCAGGGCATCGCGTCGGATACAAGCATGAACCGGTCGTGCGGCCGTGCGCGCAACGCGATCCGCAGCACCGCGTCGTCGACATGGAAGCCGTCAACGATGATCCCGCAATACACCGCCTGGTCGTCGAGCACCGCGCCGACCACGCCCGGGGCGCGGTGGACCAGCGGCGACATCGCGTTGAACAGATGCGTCACCCCGGTAATTCCGGCGGCCATCCCGGCGCTCGCGGTGGCGTGATCCGCGTCGCTATGACCGATGCTGATGAGCACGCCTGCCGCGGTCAGCGTCGCGATCTGTGCCGCGGTCACGCGCTCGGGTGCGAGCGTCACCATGACCCGGCCGAGACGGGGGCGGGTCAGCAGCGCGAGCAGCGCGTCGTCGAGATCCTGGAAGCGCGTCGGGTCGTGAATGCCCTTGCGCGCCGGGCTGATCACCGGGCCCTCGATATGGATGCCGAGCACGCCGGGGACGCCCGCTAGGATCGCCGCGTCGACCGCGTCGAGCGCGAGCGCGATTACGTCGGGCGTGTCGCTGATCAGCGTCGGCAGGAACGCGGTGGTGCCGAACGGGCGGTGCGCCGCGCCGATCGCGGCGATACCCTCGACCGTAGGGGTATCGTTGAACAGCACGCCGCCGCCGCCGTTGACCTGCGTATCGACGAAGCCCGGCATCAGCCAGCCGCCATCGAGATCGATCGCGTGATCCACGGCCTGATCGGTGGTTGCGTCGTCGATCCGGGCAATCCGCCCGTCCTCGACGACGATCGTCGCGTCGTTCAGGACGCCCGTGGGGGTGACCACATGGCCATTCGAAAACCGGAAGATCGTCATAACGTGCGCGTCACCTTGCTGAGATGCGACGGAGCGTCGGGGTTGAACCCGCGAGCAAGCGAGAGGGCGTTGACCATGCGATAGAAGCTCTGGATCATCAGGATCGGCTCGATCGCCGGGTGCGCTTTCAACGCGGGCAGGACGCCGTCGTCGCTGCTGCCATCGAGCCCGGCATCGGCGAGCAACACGCCTGCGCCACGCTCGGCGAACTCGCGCGCCGCATCGCGCACGCCGTCCCCGGCCGCGTCGGAGGTCGCGAGCGCCAGCAACGGGAAGCCGTCCTCGACCAGCTGCATCGGGCCGTGACGGACCTCGGCCGAGCTGAACGATTCGGCATGCAGCGCGCAGGTTTCCTTCATCTTCAGCGCCGCCTCGTTGGCGATGCCGAAGCCCATGCCGCGCGCGATCACGAACAAATTGGTCGCGGTGCGCAGCGGTGCGACGGCCGCCGACCAGTCGAGCGCCCAAGCCCGTGCGAGGTCGGCGGGGATGGACGCAACGGCGCTACGCAATGCGTCGTCGTCGGCCCATTCCGCGGTCAAAGCGGCGAAGGCGGCGAGCGAGCAGATATAGGATTTGGTCGCCGCGACCGACTTTTCCGGTCCGGCGCACAGCGGGATCAGCGTATCGGCGGTTTCGGCGAGCGGCGAAGTCTCGTCGTTGACGAACGCGACGACATGCGCGCCGGCGGCTTTCTGCGCGGCGACTGCGGCGAGCAGGTCGGGGCTGCGACCGCTCTGCGACACCGCGATGCACAGCGTGTTCCGCGCGCCGAGCGGTGCGTCGTAGATCGACACGACCGAGGGCGCCGCGGCGGCGACCGGGATGCCGGTCTTCGTCCAGATCAGATACTTGCCGTACACCGCCGAATGATCGGAGGAGCCGCGCGCGCAAGTCACGACGACTGCGGGCGGGGCGCTACGAAGGCGCGCACCGAGCGCCGCGAACGCCGCGGCGTTGGTCGCGAGCATCCGTGCGACGGCCTCGGACGATTCGGCAGCCTCGCGGAACATCAGCGTCGCGGTTTCCGCGATGGGAGGCGGTGTTAGCGGAGGCGGGGTGGCGTCGTGCATGGCGGCTCGCTTCGATTGGCGTTCGGCGAGGAGCGAGAGGCCCCCCGACCCAGACCGGTTTGAGTAAGTTATGGATTGGTATTATTCAAGCGCCGGATGTTCGGCCACCATGTTCGCCAGTCGCTCTACCGCGTCGCGGTTCGTCGCTGCGCGTCCCGGCGAGGCGAAGCCGAAGCGTAGTTCGGCTGGATCGGCGGCGGTCGTCATGGGCGCGCGACACGAGGCGTGGACTTCGCGGACACCGGTCGCGAGGATCGCAGGCAACGTCTCCGGCGAGACCCCGCTTCCCGCGAGCACGATGATCCGACCGGCGGCTTGTCGGTGCAATGCCGTCAGCATCTCAACGCCATCGACCGCCTTCGGGGCGCCGCCCGAGGTCAGGATCCGGTCGAAGCCGAGCGTGACGGCGGACTCGAGCGCGTCGGGCATGCCGCGGCACAGATCGAAGGCGCGGTGCAGCGTCAGCGAGAGTGGATGTCCGCGAGTATCGCCCAGCGATCGGGCATGGGCGACCCAAGCGGCGAGGGCGGGCACGTCGAGCCGGTGGTCGGCATCGAGCGCACCGATGACGATCCCCGCCAATCCGGCTTCGGCCGCGGTGCGAATGTCGTGGGCGATCAGCGCCTGCTCACGCGGCGTATAGACGAAGCCGCTTTCGCGTGGCCGGGCCAGGAGGTGAACGGGTACGCCGGAGGCCTCCGATGAAGCCGCCGCTGCCCGGATCAGCGACGCTGGCGGGGTGAGCCCGCCGACGCCAAGCGCCGCGCACAGTTCGATGCGGTCCGCACCGCCAGCGATCGCTGCGTCGATACCGTGCAGATCCTCGACGCAGACCTCGAGCATCCTTCGGGTACCGCGCACCATGTCTTCCGGCACGCTCACGCCTGGAACAGCGACCGCGCCTTCAGCACCGTCGTCTTGCCGCGCGCGTCGGTGACCGCATAGGTAAAGCCCGGCAACAGGCAGAACGCGCCGACATTGCCCTTCGTGTCGAGCGCGAGGAAGCCAACCTGGACACCGCGGATCGCATCGCCGCGCAGCTTGGCGATATGGCGGACGACCTCTTCGCACGCCTGTTGCGGCGTCGATCCGCCGCGCATCGACGCGACGACGCGCGCCGAGCCAGCGACGCGGGTCACTTCCTCGCCTAGCCCGGTCGAGGTGGCCCCGCCGACGCCTGCCTCGACGTACAGTCCCGAACCGACCTGCGGCGAATCGCCGACCCGGCCACGCATCTTGAACGCCATGCCGGAGGTCGTGCAGGCACCCGCCATCCGCCCGTCGGCCGTGCGCGCGAGCAGGCCGATCGTGTCATGGTCGAGCGCGCCGCCCGGCGTGCGGGTGATGCGGTTCTCGCTATTGGCTTCGGGTTGGTATTTCGCGGTCTTGAGCCAGTCGCGCCATGCCTTTTCCGATTCCGTGGTGAGCAGCGACTGTTGCGGGAACCCCTGGTCGCGCGCGAACCGTGTCGCGCCCTCGCCGACGAGGAAGGTGTGTGGCGTCCGCTCCATGACGCGGCGCGCGACGGAGATCGCATGCACCGTGTTCTCCAGCGCGGCGACGGCCCCGACCCCGCCGACATCGTCCATGATGACCGCGTCCAGCGTGACGTGGCCGTCGCGGTCGGGATAGCCGGAATAGCCGACGCTATGATTGGTCGGATCCGCCTCGGGCACCATCGCGCCGGCCTCGACCGCGTCGATCAGGGAGCCGCCCTTGGCGAGTTCCGCGAAGGCCACCGCGTTGGCGGCGGCGCCGAAGTCCCACGTCGACAGGACCATCGCGCCCGTCGCCGGAGCGTCCGTCGCGGCACCCGATCGAGCGTGTGCCCGAGTCGCTACGAATGGTATCATGCCCAGGCCGCCCAAACCGGCGAGCAACGACCGTCGCGTGTTCTGCATCAGATCCCCCTTGCGTTCTTATGTGCACGCTATCGCAAGGAGGTGGCGACCGCCAGTAGTGACGCCGATTTGCAACATTCCGACGCAAAAGTTCTAGACCGGTATTGTTTCGGCATTGACTGAAACCGCATTTTGACCAAACCAGTAAGGACAACCGGTATAGCGCTATCACGCAACCGGGCTTTTTTAGGGGTAGGTATGAACTTCGGCCATTCTGTTTCGCGGATCGCGCTCGTCGGATCTCTCGTGTTTTCCGCTACCACGGCATTCGCACAGGATGTGCCCGCGCAGGCCGTGACGCCCGCACAGGCTGCCGCGAGCACGCCCGCCGAAGCCAAGGTCGAGGCGGATGCCACCACCGCAACCACCGCCGTTGATCGCGACACGCCGAAGGACGACACGATCGTCGTCACCGGATCGCGCATCCAGCGCCCGAACATGACGTCGGCGGCGCCGATCACGTCGGTCACCGCGCAGGACATTCGCGCGCAGGCTGCGGTCAACGTCGAGGACGTGCTGAACCGCCTGCCGCAGATCGCGCCGGACAGCCAGCAGACCTATAACGACTCCGACGGTCGCCAGCGCATCAAGCTGCGCAGCCTCGGGTTCGAGCGCACGCTGGTCCTGATCGACGGCAAGCGCCTCGGCACGCAGAACGGCCAGGACGTCGGCATCATCCCGCCGTCGCTGCTCGAGCGGGTCGACGTGCTGACCGGTGGTGCCTCGTCGGTGTACGGGTCGGACGCGGTCGCGGGCGTCGTCAACTTCGTCCTGAAGAAGGATTTCGAAGGCATCCAGCTCGACGGCAACTATAATTTCTACAACCATAACAACAAGGACACGGTCGCGTCGTCGCTGGCGCGTTCGTCGGGCTTCAGCAGCCCGCGCGGCCTGACCAACGACGGCGGTCGTACCGACGTCACGCTGACCGCGGGCAAGAAGCTGTTCGACGGCGCGCTGCGGATCAACGGCTTCGTCAACTACAAGCATACCGACGAAGTCCTGCTGTCGGCCCGCTCGAACTCGGGCTGCTACCTGACGCAGACCAGCCTGAACGCACCGCTGTCGTGCGGCCTGACCCCGAGCAGCTCGACCAGCGGCCTCATCACGCCGCTCAGCGGTGCGAACGCCAACGCGCAGCTCGTCAACAACCCGAACGGCACGCGTACTTTCGTGCCGTTCGGTCCGGGTGCCGGCAACGCCTCGAACTATTTCAGCAACTATGCGTATCAGCGCCCATCCGAGCGCGTGAACGCCGGCGGCTTCGTCAGCCTCGACATCGCACCCGACGCCGAGCTGTATGCGTCGGGCATCTGGTTCCGCGACAAGTCGTACAACAACTACCCGGCGATCGCCGGCGGCAGCGTGCAGGTGAACTGCAACAACCCGTTCTTGTCGGGTGCGCAGGCAACCGCGATCTGCGGCGCTGCGGCTGGCACCGCGGCGACGGCACCGATCGACCTGCGCTATCGTCTTGGTGAGGGCAACGATCAGCCCGACGCGTATCTGAACACCGGCGTTCGCCTGACCGGCGGCGTCCGCGGCAAGGTCGGCAGCGCGTGGACGTATGACGTCGGCGGCGTCTATGCCCGCAACCACCAGGATTACACGCCGAGCTTCGTCAACGCGACCAACCTGCGGAACTCGATCAACGTCGGTGGCACGCGCGCCGCACCAACCTGCGCCACCACCACGGACGCCGCCTGCGTTCCCTTCGATGCGTTCAGCGCGGGTAATACCAACCCGGCATTGATCGACTATCTGTATGATCAGGGCACGTCGGCGACCACCGGCACGCTGTACGACGTACAGGCCAACGTCACCGGCGATCTCGGCAAATACGGCATCACATCGCCGTTCGCCGAGCAGGGCGTCGCGATCGCGCTGGGAACGGAATATCGCAAGGATACGCTCAAATCGACCGCCGACAGCGTGTATCGCGCAGGTCTGGGCGGCACCGACAGCTACCTTAAGCAGGACGTCTGGGAGGCCAATATCGAGGTCCAGGCGCCGCTGGTCGAGCACAAGCGCTTCGCCGACCTGTTGCAGGTGAACGGCGGCTACCGCGTGTCGAAGTACAGCAGCAACCCGAGCACGTTCAACACCTGGAAGGTCGAGGGCATCTACGCCCCCGTCAGCGACCTGACGTTCCGCGCCTCGTTCAACAAGGCGCAGCGCGCACCGACGGTCACCGAGATCCGCCAAGCGACGAACATCGATTTCGCGTCGGGCGGCGCGGGCACGTTCAACGATTTCTGCGCACCGACCGTCGTCAACGGCGCCAATGGCGTGACCTACGGCGCGCCGATCGCATCGCGCGACGTGTGTCGTGCAACCGGCCTGTCCGACGCGCTCTACGGCAGCCAGACCCTGCTGTGCAGCAACGGCACCACCCCGAACGGCTCGGCGGCATGCACGGTACGCTCGGGCGGCTTCACCGCCGATCCGGAAACCGCCTACACGCAGACCTATGGCCTGATCGTGAAGCCGCGGTTCGTGAAGGGCTTGGTGTTCTCGGTCGATCGCTACCAGATCAAGATCAACGACTCGCTCGGCTATAACGATTTCAGCTATTACACCGATGGCTGCCAGCGTTCGAACGGCGACGCGTTCTTCTGCCAGGGGATCGTCCGGAATCCCGGCACCGGCACGCTGTATTCGACGGCCGGGAGCAACCCGACCACCGGCTTCATCCGCCAGGGCACAACCAACTACTTCACGTCGATCGCCCGCGGTTATGACTTCCAGGCGCAGTACACGCTTGACCTTGCCGGCGCGGGCAAGATCGATTGGAACTTCAACGGGTCGCTGGCGACCTTCGCGGGTGGCCAGGACTCGCCGCTCCAGCCTGAGCGCAACTGCGCTGGATACTATGGTAATGGCTGCGGACAGCTGCTCCCGAAATGGTCGCACGGCCTGCGCGCAACCTACACGACGGTCGACCGCGGCTTCAGCGCCTCGTTCAACTGGCGCTATGTCGGGTCGCTGACCAACGCGGACAATTCGGGTGATCCGGCGATCGGTGGCACGGACGCACGCGCGCGGACCAGCTACTACCGGGTTTCGCCGAAGAGCTACTTCGACCTCGCGCTCAACTTCGCGATCGACAAGCAGTTCTCGCTGCGCCTGATCGCGAATAACCTGCTCGACAAGAGCGCGCCGATCGTTCCGGACTCGTACAACGTCGCCCTCGCGCGCACGAACACGATTCCGCAGCGTTACGACTCGCTGGGCCGCAACCTGGCAGTGGGTGCGACCGTCAGGTTCTGATCCCGACGTAGTGGTGGCTTGTGTCGGTCGACGCGAGCCACGGACGCCGAACAAAAATGCCTCGCACTTTCGAGTGCGGGGCATTTTCGCGTCCGGTGAACTGCCGTTCTAGTTTCGCTGCTACGGCGCAGCGACTTTTGCTGCCCTAAGCCAAGGGCATGCATGCGCTAACGCCGATTGCTTCAGCTTTCGGGGGCGATCGTCACGCGTAATCCGTCGAAGGTGTCGTGAAACGGTATCTGGCACGACAGTCGAGAGGTGGCGGCAAAAGTATCCAGGCTTTCAAGCAGGTCCTTCTCGTCATCGGCTGCTGGTGGCAGCTGCGCCGCCTGTGCCGGATCGACGATGACGTGACAGGTGGCACAGGAAAGGCTGCCCCCGCACAAGGCCAGGAGTTCGTCGACACCGCCCTCTCGAATGACCTCCATCATGGATAGTCCCTCGGTTGCTGCCAGCGTCCGGATATCACCTTCGCGCGTCGTTACGATCAGATTGGCCATGTCTCGTCCTCTTGGTAAGCGTACTGCGCTTCCGGTAAAAAGCCGGAGGACGCGTAGAATTGTCTAAAACGCTCATGGCTGACGCCAGCGGTCGTCAGTCCAAAGCGCGGAACTGCCGCGACGGCGCGCTTCGGCCTTGTCATATCCGGTGACGCATGACGACAGTCGGTTCCCGAGGCGCACCCGACAGGGTGTGCCCCGGAGATCGCTCAATAGTGGAACCTGAACTCGACGCCGACCCGGCGGGGCGTCAGGACACCCCGTGAATAATAGCGTTCGACCACGTCGCTGCGGACCTGGTTGAACGACGACCTGTCGTTGCTGATCGCCGTCACCGCGTATTTGTCGAAGATGTTGTCGGCGAACAGCCCGACCTCGAACGGCTTGGTGACGTAGGTCAGCGAGGCGCTGTGCGTCACATAGCCTGGGATTGCCTCGCCATTGCCGCGCAGACCTACGCGCGAATAGATCTCGCCACGGTAGATGGTCGCCCAATTCGCCTCGATCTTCCTGCCGTCGCCCAGCGGGTAGCTGTAGATGAGCCGCGCACTCCCCGAGTTCTTGGCCGAGCCCGGGAGCCTGTCACCGGAGAACGCATTGTCGCGCACGCCCTGGCTCACCACCAGCCCGATCACATCCTCCGTCAGATGTGCGTCGACGTACGAATATGTGCCCGTCAGCGCTAGGTTGGGAGTGATCTTGACCGTGCCCTGGAAGTCGAACCCTTGCGACACCGCCTCTGCGCCGTTGACGGTGATCCCGATCGCGCCGTTGACCGTCTGGCTCGGCACCTGCACGCCCGACCATTTGACGTGATAGCCGTCGAGCGTGAGCAGGAGGCGCTTGTCGAACAGGCTGGCGCGGACCCCCAATTCTATGTTGCGCGTGCGGTCCGGGCCGTAGCCCACTTCGTTGGGGAGCGCGCACAGCACCTGCCCACCGGCGGCGGCTCTGGCCAGATCCTCCGGCGTGCAGGCGATGACCTGGTTGACGCCGCCGACGCGGTAGCCCGTCGAATAGGTGGCATAGGCGAGCAAATTGTCGCTGAACTTGTACGAGGTGTTGGCCTTCCAGACGATGCCGTCCTTGCCGGTCGAGCCGGGCTTGAACCGGTTCGCGTTGATCGTCGTGGACGGAAACGCGCCGATGCCCACGCCGATCAGCGGCAGCGCCGACCCGCCGACGATCGTCGCGTCGTACTTGAAGTAGCGGATGCCGCCCGTCACCTGCCACGCGTCGGTCAGGTGAAGCGAGGCCTCGCCGTAGAGCGCCTTTTCGACGTTCTTGCTGTTGAGCTTCGAGACATATTCGAGGTCGTCGGGCCGCCCGGCGCCGGCAAAGTCCGAGAAGCCCGGCGTGTATTCATGCCGGTCGCTCGCGTATTTCTGCCGGTTGTAGAATCCGCCGATCACCCAGCTCAAGGGGCCGCCATGCGTAGAGACCAGGCGCACTTCCTGGTTGAGCTGTTTATATTTGCGTTCGTTGTTGGCAAAGGACGAGAACGCGGGGAACGCCTCGTAGCCATAGTCGAGATCAAGCAGCAGATCGGTATTGTCGTCGACGCTGCTGATATGCTGCTTGGTATAGGCGGTGGTGCTCACCAGCTGGGCGATGCTGCCCAGGTTGATGTTGAACTCCGCCGAGAAGAGGTCGGCGCTGCGATCGACCGGCTCAAGGTAGCGGAACGGCGCTTCGTACTTGCCGGTGCCCAGCACGCCGGCACCGTTCGCCTGGCGGCCGCCGGTCTTGGTCGTCTGGTGCGCGTAGGTCAGGTATGCCTTGATGTTGGGGTTGTACTCGAGGAGCAGCTGGTTGCGCGTGGTGAAGGTGTGCTCGTAGTTCACATCCTCCTTACGCTTGAAGTTCGCGGCGTAATCGGCGGTCGTCCCGAGCGAACCGGTCGAGGTGGCCGTCGCGCGGCCAGGCTGCGGGTTCGACACGCCCGGCTGCTGCAGCAGGTAATTGTAATCGATGAAGCCGGCATTGTCGTAATAGCCGGTCGACGTGCGGAAGGCGACGTGATCAGTGATGATCGGCACGTTGATCGCGACGTCGCCGACCCCGCCGAAATCGTCAGAATGCGACTGCGCATAGCCGCGGCCATGGACGTCGATCGAAAGGCGATCGGTCTCGGGGCGGTTGGGAATGTAGCGGACCGCGCCGGCGAGGGTGCCGAGGCCGTAGAGCGTGCCCTGCGGTCCTTGCAGGACCTCGACCCGGTTGACGTCGATCAGCTTGAAATCGAGGTAGAGCGGGACTTCGCCGAGATACACGCCGACCGAGTTGCCGCTGTTGGCGCCGAACACGCTGGTATCGCCCGACGCGATTCCGCGCAGGATGATGCCGCCGGTCGAGGCTGGCCCGGTATCGGCCACGGTAACGCCGGGAATGAAGGAGGCGAGCGAGCGCACGTCGTCGAGCCGCAGCGATTCGATCGCTTCGGCGGAGACCGCGCTGATGTTGATTGGCGCGTCCTGCAACGTGGTCCGCCGGCGGCTGCCGGTCACGATGATCTCGTTGGAGACGGACTCTGCGGTTTGCCCCGCGGTGGCCGCGGTCGGTGCCTGTGTGGCATCCTGCGCCAGCGCCGGAACCCCGGCCACGCTTGCCAGCGCCGTCGCGCACAATAAACCCGCGCGCGAGAATCGTCCTGCCATTTAAGCCCCCTTGGTACGTAAAACGCTATCGCCTCTCCATGTTCTTCCTGTCGGCGTCGGCGCCTCGCTCGGGGCCAATCGCTTATGAGCAGAGTGTGGATATTATCGGCGGACCAACATGGGGCGTTTGACGTAAGCCGGTCGCGCATCGGGACCGGCGAGCTGCAACGACCTACGTCAAACGGCGCATGCCCGGCGGGGACTCGGCGCGATATCTGGTCGCCATGGTTCGTCACGCCACCTCGCGCGCGATACGCATGGCGCTCAGCCTGGTTTGCGCGCTGACCATGATCGCGCCGGCGCACGCGGAGCGGCAGACGCGGGCTCGACTGGTATCCTGCGGCGAGAACAGCTGCCTGCGGCTGTCAGGATATCGGGCGCTAGCGACCATGGTCGTCAGGGTCGGGGAGCATGACCTTTCGGTCGAGGGCGACCGTGCATGGCAGGCGACGGTGCCGCTGGATATCGCGCGCGCGTGGCCAATCGCCCGCAATTATGCACTGCGCGTGGCCTTCGTCGATCCCGACGCGGGGACGGAGAGGGTTGAAACGGTCATGCTGCCGCCGGGGTCGCTTGGCGCTCGCACCCAAATCGCCTCGCTCATCGTCAGCGCGCGCTGACGCCGGCAAACCTGTCCTTCGTCCCGCGCTTGTGATCACACCCGGTCGGCCCTACATTATCGTCACCTGATCGCCGGAGAGCGATGGGCCCGCGAACGCAGGAGATGATGATGAAGATTGGCCTGGCGGCATGTGCCGCACTCGTGATGGCGACGCCTGCCATTGCCGCACCTGGTGGAAATCCCTTCTCGGCCGACAGCGCCGTCTTGAACCTCAGCGGGATCGACCTCGCGAGCGTCGACGGACAGCAGCGCCTTGCAATCCGGATGGACAACGTCGCGAACGCGGTGTGTGGCCAAGGGCTGAGCTCGATCCATCTGGCGCTCGGCGCACAGGCGCGTGGCTGCCGCGCGGACGTGATTGCTGATATGCGGAGCCGCATCGCAACGGCAACAGCGTCGCGGGATGTCTCGGGTCGGACGCAGTTGGCGTCGCGCTGACCGATTAAACGGGGCGCGCCGGGGTATGTGTGCCCCGGTTGTCGCTCCGTCAAATAGCGTATGGCCGCCGCGATCCCGGTGCCTACGGTTCGGGCATGAAGCAAGCTATCCTGGTGCGTGGTACCCGCAACTCGGTCCTGCGGGTGATCGCGCCTGTCGTCATTGCGGCGCTGTCGGTGGGGGCGACGTCGAACAACGTAGGACCGCGCTTCGCACGCTGGATCGATGGTACGACTTCGACCGAGCCCGAGACTCAGATGCAGCGTATCGATGACGATAGTTTCGTCATTCGCCAGTCGGTAATAACCAATTTCGAGGCACCTTTCCTCTATTTGCTGTTCGGCACCGATCGCGCACTGCTGATCGACAGCGGCGCGGGTGGGCTGAAGATCCGCCCGACGGTCGACCGTGTGATCGCCGAATGGCGGAGGCGTCACCGCAATCGCCCGATCCGACTGGTCGTCGCGCATTCGCATGGGCATGGCGATCATCATGGCGGCGACGACGAGTTTCGCGATCGGCCGGATACCCAACTGGTCGGGCTCCAGCCCCAGCAGGTTGCTGCCTTTTTCGGCATCCGCGATTGGCCGAACACGACCGGCCGTTTCGACCTCGGGCATCGCGTGCTCGATATCGTGCCGACCCCCGGACACGAGCCCGCGCACATCATGATCTATGATGCGCGTACGCGGCTGATCTTTTCTGGCGACATGCTGTATCCTGGCAGGCTCTATGTACCGAGTGACCGGTTCGACGTGTTTCGTGCGAGCGCGGTTCGGCTGGCGGGCTTTGCCAAAACCCATCCGGTCCGCGCGCTGCTCGGCGCGCATATTGAGATGACGACGACGCCCGGTAAGGACTATCCGATGGAAGCGGCCTCCCATCCGTCCGAGCACGGCCTTGCGCTGCCGCCGTCGGCGATCGACGAATTGGAGAAGGCCGCCGCCGGCGCCAAGTCACCGCCGGAGATCGACCGCCATCCCGACTTTATCGTCTATCCGGTCGCGCCCAAGCCGGTTTGACGTTCAGGATGCATCGATCATGATGCGGTAGATCAGTTTCCGATCGTCTTGGGTTTGCGCCACCACGACATGGTGTGGGCGTCGTGCGCGGTCGTCCAAACGCCAGCGCGCGTATAGCGGAGCGCGCCGCTACCGGCGGGCGCGCCCATCCGCGCGGTGATCGCGAGCGACGTGGGATCGATCACCACGAAGGTCTGCCCGGCTGTGGTGCGCAGCCACACCTTGCCCCCGCCGGTGTCGATGTCGCCGTATTTCAGCGTCTCGTCCACCTTGATGCGGCCCGATACCGCGGCGGTCACCGGATCGATCCGGGCGACGGTGCCGTCACCCTGTTCCTGGACCCATATCGATCCTTCGCCTGCCGCCAGGAAGCCGGGCTCGCGACCCAACGGCGTCGTGGCGACGACGTTATTGGTAGTCGGGTCGATCTTCTGCACGCTCTGCTGCGTACCACTGACCGCCCAGAGCGACCCCATGCCGAAGGTCAGGTAATAGCTGTCGGGATTGGTCGCGATCGACGCGGTGACGGCGTTGGTGGCAGGATCGACGCGCGCGATCACACCCTTGGCGTCGCTCGCCACCCAGATCGATCCGGCGCCAGCGACGACGTTGAGTTCGCCCTTCGGATTGGCGATCCCGGTCGCGATGACGGCGGTGATCTTTGCGGTCTTCAGGTCGATCCGGGTGAGCGTGAAATCCTTGCAGTCCGCGACCCACAACGACTTGAACGCAATCGTCATCGCGCCGCACGGATGCGCCATCGGGACTTCGGCGCGCTTGCCCTTGCGCGACCAGCGCTCGACGCGGCCGCTGTTGGTGGCCCATACCGTCTTGCCGTCGACCGCGAGGAAGTCCGCGAAGCCGGGCACGGGGATGACCTGCTCGCGTGGTTTCGCTGCGAATGCGGGCGTGACGGCAGTGCCGATGCCGAACACCGCGGCGGCCCATGTCGTTGCCACTGTCTTTTTCAATCCGTGTCGCCCCCGTATTCGTTCGATAGTGCCGATCACGCAGCCGCTTCCGTGTCGGGATTGGGCTGCCGCGTCCTGATTCTGTCGATCAGCGGTCGTGCCGGAAACAAAAACTGTTCCGGGATCGTCAGCCGTCGACGCTCGTCCTGGCCCACCAGTTCGGCTTCGCCGCTGCGGTACGTGCCGAAGATGCGATCGAGCAGGATCAGCGAATTGCCGTAATTGCAGCGCGTGTCCTCGTAGGTCACCGAATGGTGGAGGCTGTGATGCTGGATCGTCGTGAAGGCGAACGCGTACCAGCGTGGCGGATCGAACCGCGTGTTGGCATGCGCGAAGGTCGAGACCACCGCGAGGATGTTGAGCGCACAGAAGATCGCGGCCTGCGGAAGATCGAGCAACGCGATCACGCTGAGGCTTATCAGGAACAGCTCGATCGGATTGCCGACCGCACCCTTCATCGCGTTGAGCTGCGTCAGGTGATGATGCGGCGCATGCGTCGACCAGAAGAACGACTGGTTGTGCATCAGGCGGTGCAGCCAATATTGGCCGAACTCGATCAGCACTACGACCAGCGCGACCTGCACCACGAACGGCAAATGCATCGCCCACGGCGTCGCGATGCCGAGCGCCTGCTTGGCGGCCATCATCGGTTCGTCGGCGAAGGTCTTCGTCGCCCAGGCGATCACGGTGTAGCTGAGCACGACGTAGAAGACGTCCGTGAAGAACTCGCGCCTCGTCAGGCGCCAGCTCGAATGCCGCTCGTTGACCCATTCCAGCGCCTGGATCAGCGCGGTCGTCGTCAGCGTGGCGATCACGATCGACCAGGGGTTGGCGATCCAGTCCGCCGGGCCGAACGCCCAGAACAGCAGGACGGCCGCGACCATCACCGGCTGCACGTAACTCAGAAGCAGTTTCTGCATCGCTACTTTCTGCATTGGATCGCACCTGATTGGATCGGCGGCAAAAACGGTCGCCGTGCGCCGAGACGATAGTAGGAGACGGCAGCGGCCGTAGGTGTGCGAATGACGTACTGCGCGGGCTAGTCGATTGTGATTCCGTGACGCCCCAGGAAGTCGCGCGCGGGCCCCAGCGCATCGGCGTGGAGACGCCAGCGATCGATCGAGTTCCGGTAGAGCGGCCGGCGGACCTGCGCGGCGCTCGGCGTCGAGACCGGCGCGGCGTTGGTATGGAAATCGAGACAGGAATCTGACCAATCCAGCCCGCAATGTGCGAGCAGGCGGGCGGTCTGCTCGCGCTGGTTGTCGACGAGCGTCTCGTACTGGAGTTCGAGCACGCGACCGGGCAGCGCCTCGCGCCACAATGCCATCATGCGGTCGAAGCGCCCGTAATAGGCGGCGATGTCGAGCAGGTCGTAGCTATAGTCGTAATAGCGCGATCCGACCGCGAACAGGTTGCGGAAGTTGGCGAGGATCGTGTCCATCGGGTTGCGGCGGAGGCAGACGATCGTCGCGTTGGGCAGGGCGCGGGCGATGACGCCGACATACAGGAAATTGCCCGGGAATTTGTCGATGACATGCGGCTTTGTCCCGGAGGCGTGGGACGCAGCGCGAGCGATATAGTCTCGACCGATCGCGCCGAGGTCTGCGCTGGCGGCGGCGCGGATCGTCTCGGGATCGAGCACGGTTCGGCTGCGCGTTCCCGCCGCGGCTTTTACCGCGAGCGGCATCGCCTGGAGTTCGCCGGCGCTCTCGACGTCGGGGTGCGACGACAGGATGCGGTCGACCAGCGTCGTGCCCGTGCGCGGCATGCCGATGATGAAGATCGGCGATGCGGGTGACGGGTTCGCGACCCGGGCCTTCGCGATCGTCGGCCAGCACGCCTCGACCGCATCGAAATTGGCGTCATCGTCGGCGAAGCGATACGGCAGCGTGGCGCGGTGTTCGGCATTGGTTTCGGCTAGAACGGCGAACGCGGCGCGCGGATCGGCGAGGTCGTCGATCTCCTTTGCGAGCGCATAGCCGAGCAGCAGGCGATCCCGCGGTGCCCGCGCAGCCTCTCGTGCGGCCGAGAGCCGGTCGACATGATTGCGATCCGGTGTCTGGCGGCGCAACCCGGCCAGAAGATGATGTGCGCGGGCGTCCTCCGGGGCCAAGGCGAGCAGGCCTTCCAGTGCCTGCTCCGCCGCCTCCTGCCGCCCGAGGAAGCTCAGCGCCGCGGCTTGGTTGTAGCGGAACGCGGTGTTCATCGGCGCGAGCCTCACGGCCTCGACAAAATGGGGAAGCGAGGCGGCATGATCGCCCAGCCGCGCATAGACGCAGCCCATCGTGTCGCGCCCGAGCGCGTCGGTCGGCGGTGACAGCTCGGCGGCAGCGAGCGCCGATGCGGCGTCCGCATCCCGCCGGACGAGCGTGTAGAGGCGGGCGAGTTGGGCGTGATATTCGCCGTGCGCGTCAAGCGTGACGGCGGTTTCGATCAGATCGATCGCGCTGCGTATCTTGCCGAGTGCGGCCGCGCCGATCCCGGCGAGAAAATGCGCCTCGGCTGCGTCCGGCGCTTCCGTGCGCCAGCGGGCTGCGGCGGCGAGCGCGCCCTCGTTGTCGCCACGCGCTAGCGCCGCTCGGATAGCGGAGGCGCGGGTGGCCGTGTCTGCGGTTCGATCCATGCGCCCTCGGCCTAGCGCGTCAGCGTGGTGACGGCGATCGCGGTCGCCGATGCACGGTTCTCCACGCCCATCTTCTCGAAAATCTGTTCGAGATGCTTGTTCACGGTGCGCGGACTGATCTCCAGGATTTCGCTGACCTCGCGGTTCTGCTTGCCGCGGCTGATCCAAAGCAGGACTTCGGCCTCGCGCGAGGTGAGCCCGTGCTGGGCGGCGAGCATCGCCTGCTCCTCCCCTTCGTGGCGTTCGGTCAGGCGGAACACCCATTGATTCGCGGCGGTGTTGCGCAACAGGCCGGCTTCCAGCGTACGATCACCGGCTGCCACGGTGACGCGTGCTCCCGGCATCGGCGGACTGGCTTGCAAAACGCGCAGCGCCGCCAGGAAAGGCATGGGTAGCCCGCCGGATGCGCAGGACCAGCCGGGGAATAGCCGTTCGAGCATCGCGCTCGCGGCCGGGGTCAGCCATTGCGGCTCCCCGGCACCATCGACCGCGAGCGCTGGCCGGCCGCTCATGTCGAGTGCGAGCTGGCTGCCATGCGCGACGCGTGCGGTGGCCAGGTGCACCCGGATGCGGGCCAGCAGCTCTTCGATCACGATCGGCTTGCTGACGAAGTCGATGCCGCCGGCGTTGAGCCCGCGGACGACATGCTCGGTCTCGGTCAGTCCGGTCATGAAGATGATCGGCAAATGTTGGAACGCCGGAATGGCCTTGATCCGCAGGGTCGTTTCGAACCCATCGAGATTGGGCATCACCGCGTCCATCAGGATCAGGTCGGGCGTGATGTTCTTCAACAGCGCGAGCGCGGCGAGACCGTCGATCGCGATCAGGACGGTCATCCCGGCGCTCTCGATCGTCGTGGTCAGGAACCGCAACGCTTCGGGCGTATCGTCGACGACCAGGATGACCGGCCGTGCCGCCTCTGCGGGTTCAACGCGCATCGTCGAGCGTCTTCTGTAGCGAGGCGAGATCGAGGTCGACCAACTGGCGTCGGAGCACCATGACCAGGGGCGCGGCGGTCGGTATCGTCTGCTCGAACACATCGAGTGCGTCTTCGAGGCCGCGGACGTGGCCGATCTGTGCAAGATGTCGCAAGCGATCGAGGAAGGGCAGGGCGGCCGCTGGCAAGGGGGGCAATGCGGCGGGCGTATCGGTTAGGTCGGGCACCGCTGCCTCGTCCCAGCGCAAATCGAGCTGCGTGCCGATCAGCGAGATCAGCGCGTCGAGTTCGACCGGCTTCGTCACGAACGCATCGTGGTTGCTGCGGTCTTCCCCACCGATGTTGAGTTCATGCACGTCGGCGGACACCATCACGATCCGCAGCGAAGCGCCGTGGCTCGCGCGTAACCGGGCAGCAACGTCCCACCCGCTCATCCCGGGCATCTGGATGTCGAGCAAGACGATATCGGCGGGCGTACGCTCGGCCAGCAGGAGCCCGTCCGTTCCATTCGCTGCGGTATGCACCACGAAACCCAGCGCGGCGAGCAGCGACTGGAGGATGGCACGCTGCGCAGGATCGTCGTCGATCACGAGTACGGTCCGCGGCGGTCCCGCATAGCCGGTGATCCTCGCACCCTGCACGGACGCGCGCGATGCGACCATCGGGGCGGGCAGCATGATGCGGAAGCGGAAACTGCTCCCGACGCCTGGCGTACTCTCCACCGCAATGTCGCCGCCGAGCACGCTGGCAAGTACGCGTGTGATGGCGAGGCCCAGGCCGATGCCCGGCTGACTTTGCGCCTCCGCCGAGTTGCCGCGTTCGAACGGTTCGAACACGCGGTCCAGGTCGCCCGCGGCAATCCCGATGCCGGTGTCGCGAACCTCGATATCGGCGACCTGGCTGCGGTAGCGGACCTTGACGGCGACGCTGCCCGATTGGGTGTATTTGATCGCGTTGGAGACGAGGTTGATGAGGATCTGGCGCAGGCGCTTCTCGTCCGCCTTCACCTGCGCGGGCAGCCGATCGTCGACGTCGAGCGTCAGCGTCAGACCCTTGGCGGCGGCCTGCATCCGGAACATGTCGACGATGTGGTCGAGCAGTCCGCGGATGTCGATCAGGTCCGAGCGGATCGTCAGGACGCCGCTCTCGATCCGCGAGATTTCGAGCAGTCCCTCGACGAGGTTGGTGACGTGTTCGGCGGAGCGGCGGATGATCGTCCCGACTTCTGCGCCCGACAGCGTGTCGTCGCGTTCCAGCAGCTGCGCATAGCCGTAGATGACGTTGAGGGGCGAACGGATCTCATGGCTGACCGCGACGAGGTAGCGGGTCTTCGCCTCGTTGGCAGCCTCGGCCGAGACCTTGGCGCGCTCAAGCTCGGCCAGGGTCGCCGCATGGGATGCGTTCGCCGCGGTCATGACCCGCCTGGACGCGGCAGCGTAGCGATATAGGCGCGCCAGCCGCCGAGCGCGGTGATGTCCTCGGCGCCGACGATCGCGCGCGGCTCGGCGACGAAGCCCTTGACGGTCGATCCGTCGGCGAGCGTCACCGAGCCGATCGCAAGAGGCGCCGGGACCTCCACGACGAAGCTGCCGAATGCGGCGACGTCGAGTTCGTAGACTTCCACTGCGATCGCGGCGCCGTCGTCTTCGCCGACATGGATCAGCGCAGGCTTGGGCGGTGTGGAATTGGCCATCGCGTACAGTCGATAGGTTGGCGCGGTCGTGGTGGCACTGATCAGCCGCGCCTCGCGGGATGTCAGTTGCCAGTGGAGTGGCATGCCTTCGAGATGCGCGCCGACGACGGCGAGTTTCACGGTTTCCATAGTATCCTCGATGTTCAGGGGCGGGGGTGGGGGAAGCGCGGCGGCGGCGAGATAGGCCTCGCCGGCGTCGAGCAGGCCCTGGTCGGTCCAGGCGGGCGCGATCAGCGTGATGCCGAAGCCGGTCCCGTTGTCGCGCCAGCCGGCGGGAAGGGCGAGAGCGGCCATGTCGAGCAGGTTGACGAAGTTGGTGTAGAGACCGAGGTTGCTGTTGAGCGCGATCGGCGCCGCGCGCATCTCGGCGATGCGGTAGATCGTCGGCGTGGTCGGCAGCGCGAGCAGGTCGATATCCTGCCACATCGTGTCCGCGATCCGCTGCAGCGCGGCGAGCCGATACTGGCCTTCGAACACGTCTACGCCGCTGACGGAACGTCCGGCTTCCATGATCGCGCGCACGGTCGGGTCGATCGCTTCGGGGCGTGTATCCAACAGAGGCAGGGCTGCGGCGGTGCGTTCCGCCACCCAGGGGCCGCCATAGAGTAGCATCGCCGCCTCGCGGAGGGGCGCCATGTCCACCTCGACCAGTTCGGCGCCGTCCGCGGCCAATGTCGCTAGCGCTTGTTCGTACAGGCGGGCGGCGGTGGAGTCGCCGAGGAAGATACGCTGGTCGGGCGCTGGTACGCCGATCCGGCGCATGGCGACGGGACGGTCCTCGCGCGGGCGGGAATAGGCGTCGGTGCGGTCGAAGCCGGTGACTACCTCGTCGACCGCGCGCGCGTCGGTGATGGTGTGAGCCAGCACGGTGATGCAGTCGAGCGTGCGACACGCCGGCACCAGCCCGGTGGTGCTCCAGCGGCCTTTGGTAGGCTTCATGCCGATCAGGCCGTTGAACGCGGCGGGGACGCGACCCGATCCGGCGGTGTCGGTGCCGAGCGCGAACGCCACCAGTCCGGCCGCGACCGCGACTGCCGAGCCGGAACTGGATCCGCCACTGACATAGGCACGGTTGAACACGCAGGCGGGTGCGCCGTAGGGGCTGCGGGTGCCGTTGAGGCCCGTCGCGAACTGGTCGAGGTTGGTCTTGCCCATCGGGATCGCACCGGCCGTGATTAGGCGTTCGACCACCTCGGCAGAGACGGTCGGCGTGTAAGCGAAGTCTGGGCACGCGGCGGTGGTTGGTACGCCCGCCAAGTCGATATTGTCCTTGATCGCGAACGGCACCCCGGCAAGCGGCAGTACCTCTCCTGCGGCGATCCGTGCGTCGACGCGGCGTGCGTACGCCAGGACATCGGCATCGGCGATGCGCGTGATCCACACCGCGGGCTGGATCGCCGCATAGGCGTCGATACGTGCCAGTGCGGCTCGGGCGATGCTGACCGCATCGGTACGCCCAGACGTAACCGCGGCGGAGATGTCACCGATCTGGAAGGCGACGTCCATCACGCCACCTCCACCGCGAGCATCGCCCCGCCGGGCGAGAGCGGTTGTCGCTCCTGGACGTAGATGCGGCGTATCGTACCCGTGACGGGGCTGATCACGGGGGATTCCATCTTCATCGCCTCGATGATGCCGATCGTGTCGCCTTCCGTCACTTCCGCCCCTACGGCGACCATCAGCTTCCACAAGCTACCGCCGAACGGTGCCTCCACCAGCTCGCAGCCTTCGGGCACGTCGATCTCGGCTGTTGCTGCGCCAGCGTCCGCTTCCTCGGTCAACGCCGCGACGCGGTCGAATTCGCCGTTGCGCTCCCAGTCCGCGCGCTCCTCGTCGAACGCCGCTTGGCGCTGCATCTGGAATGCGGTGATCGACGGCGCGTTGTCGGCAAGGAAGGCGCGGTATTCCGAGAGGCGGAACACTTCCTCCTCGATCCGGATGGCGCGCCGGCCGAGCGGGAAGTCGCGGCGCCACTCGGTCAGTTCGTCGTGGCTGACCGGGAAGAATCGGATGCGGTCGAAGAAGCGCAGCAGCCAGGGCTTGCCATCCCGGAACGCTTCGGTCTGGCGCCACGCATTCCACACCTGAATGGTGCGGCCGAACAACTGGTATCCGCCGGGACCTTCCATGCCGTAGATGCACATGTACGCGCCGCCGATGCCGACCACGTTGGGCGGCGTCCAGGTGCGTGCGGGGTTGTATTTGGTGGTGACGAGCCGGTGCCGCGGGTCGATCGGCGTCGCCACCGGTGCGCCGAGATAGACGTCGCCGAGGCCCATCACGAGATACTCGGCATCGAACACGATCCGCTGCACGTCGTCGATGCTGTCGAGCCCGTTCACGCGGCGGATGAACTCGATGTTGTCCGGGCACCACGGCGCATCGTCGCGCACCGATTCCATGTATTTGTCGATCGTCTGGTAGATCGCCGGGTCTTTCCACGACAGCGGCAGGTAGATCACGCGCGACGGGATTTCGAAATCGTCGAGGCCACCGAGCCGCTCCTCGGCCGCGGCGAGCGCATGGAGCAGCGACGCCTGCGAAAGCTGCCGGCTGTCGTAGTGGATCTGCAGCGAACGGATGCCCGGGGTCACGTCAATGATGCCGAGAAGCGCGGCCTTTTCGACTTCGAGCATCAACGCGTGAACGCGGAGCCGTAGTTCGAGATCGAGCATGATTGGGCCGTATTCGACCAGCAGGTTGCGATCGCCCTGCTGACGATAGGTGACGGCGGGGCGTACGCCTTGTGCCTCGATCGCGCGCAGGATCGGCGAACCGAGCGCGTTGTCGGACTCCGCTGGTTCAGCCGTCGGAGCCGATAGCGTAGCGACGAGTTGGTCCTGCGCCTGCTCGGCCGCGACCGCTGTCGCATTGTCGATCGGTACGAAGCGGACACTGTCGCCCGGGGCGAGCTGCCCGACCTTCCACAGATCCGCCTGAGCCACGACGAACGGACAGACGAAGCCGCCGAGCGAGGGACCGTCGGGACCGAGGATGATCGGCATGTCGCCGGTGAAGTCGACCGCGCCGATCGCATAGGCATTGTCGTGGATGTTCGACGGGTGAAGCCCGGCCTCGCCGCCGTCTTTCCGCGCCCAGTGCGGCTTGGGGCCGAGCAGGCGGATGCCGGTGCGGTTGGAGTTGTAGTGGACTTTCCACGCCGTGCTGCGCAGCATCGCGATGTCGTCGGAGGTGAAGAAATCGGGGGCGCCGTGCGGGCCGTAGAGGACGGAAAGCGTCCATTCGCGGGTGATCGTCGGTCGGTCGGCGAGCGTGAGCGTTGCTGCCGGCGCGCTGGGCGGATCGGTTCGGGCCAGATGCAGCGTGTCGCCGGTCATCACCGCACGCCCGGCATGGCCGCCGAACTCGCCAAGCGTGAAGGCGCTTCGGCTGCCCAGGAACAGCGGCACGTCGAGTCCGCCGGCGATCGCGATGTACCCGCGCATGCCGCCACCCGTGACGCGCCCGATCTTGAGGATCTGGCCGGCCGCAATGTCGATCGGCTCGTAGGAGGACACTGGCGTGCCATCGACGGCCGCACCGAAATCGGCGCCGGTCAGGCAGATCCGGGTGGCGACGTTGAAGAGCAGCGTCGGCCCGGCGGCGGTGATCTCGAGCCCTGCCGTGTCTTCCGCGTTGCCGAGCAGCCGGTTGCCAAGGCGAAACGCGAGTGCGTCCATCGGCCCAGAGGGCGGTACGCCCACATCCCACAGGCCTAGCCGGCCGGGGTAATCCTGGACCGTGGTGGACGCGCCGCCCGCCAGCACGCGGATCGACCGCGGCGTGTAGGCGATGTCCGCAAGCGCGCGGGTCGAGACCTCTCCGCTGGTGAACACCGGCGAGCGCACGACGGTACGCAGCCAGTCGAGATTGGTCTCGATCCCGGCGATTGACGTGGCGTCGAGCGCGTCCTGCATTGCTTGCACCGCGGCGTCGCGGGTGGGTGCGGTGACGATCAGCTTGGCGAGCATCGGATCGTACCAGCTCGATACCTCGGTGCCGGCGGCGATCCAGCTGTCGACACGCGGGCCTTCGGGGAACGAGACGCCGACCAGCCGGCCCGAGCTTGGCCGGTAATCCTGCGCGGGATCCTCGGCATAGAGACGAACCTGAATCGACGCGCCGACTGGCTTCGCCTCGAAACCGTCGAGGAAGGCAAGGTCGCCGGCGGCGCCGCGGACCATCCATTCGACCAGATCGACACCGGTGACCTGTTCGGTGATGCCGTGTTCCACCTGGAGCCTGGTGTTGACCTCAAGAAAAAAGAAGTCGTCGCGTTCGGCGTCGTAGAGGAACTCGACCGTCCCCGCGGACCGGTAATCGGCGGCGGCGGTGAGCCGGACGGCGGCGTCGATCAGCGCCTGACGCGTGGCGGCGGGGAGCAGCGGAGCGGGAGTTTCCTCGACGACCTTCTGGTTGCGCCGCTGGAGCGAGCAATCGCGCTCGCCGAGCGCGACGACATTACCGGCGCCGTCGCCGAACACCTGGACCTCGATATGCCGCGCGCGGGCGACGTAGCGTTCGAGGAACACGCCGCCGTCGCCGAAATTGCCTGCACCGAGGCGGGCTACGGTGGCGAAGCCCTCGCGGATATCGGCCTCGTCGGCGCAGACCTTCATGCCGATGCCGCCGCCGCCGGCGGTCGCCTTGAGGATCACTGGATAACCGATCTGCGCTGCCGCCTCGACCGCTGCAGTTTCGTCGCGGAGCAGGTCGGTGCCGGGCGCGAGCGGCACGCCCTGCGCGGCGGCGAGATCGCGTGCGGTGTGCTTCAGGCCGAAGGCGCGAATGTTGTCGGGGGTCGGACCGATGAACGCGATGCCGCGCGCGGCGCATGCCTCGGCGAACGCGGTGTTCTCGGACAGGAAGCCGTAGCCGGGGTGGATCGCTTCGGCGCCGGTCGCTTCGGCGGCGGCGAGGATCGCCTCGACATTGAGATAGCTCTCTGCCGCTGGCGATGGACCGATCCGGACCGCCTCGTCAGCCTGGGCAACGTGCGCGGACCCGGCGTCGGCGTCGCTGAACACCGCGACCGAACCGACGCCCATCGTCTTCAACGTACGAATGATGCGGCAGGCGATCGCGCCGCGATTGGCGATCAGGACCTTGGTGAACATCAGCCCGACACCAGCATGCGTACGGGGGTTGGGTTGAAGCCGTTGCAGGGATTGTTGACCTGGGGGCAGTTGGACACGACCACGATCACGTCCATCTCCGCGCGCAGGTCGACGGTCAGTCCGGGCGCGGAAATGCCGTCGACGATGCCGAGCGTACCGTCCGCCTCGACCGGCACGTTCATGAAGAAGTTGATGTTCGACACCATGTCGCGCTTGCCGCGGCCGGCGCGAATGTTGGCGTCGAGGAAATTGTCGACGCAGCTATGCTGGGCCTTGGTATGGTGGCCGTAGCGCAAGGTGTTGGACTCGCACGAGCAGGCGCCGCCGATCGTGTCGTGATAGGCGACGCTGGTGCCGGTAATCGTCATCATCGGCCGACCTTCGTTCGAGAGCAGCACCGCGCCCTCGCGCAGGAACAGGTTGCGCTGCGCCACGATCGTATCCTGCGCGCTGTACCGCTCGGAATCGTCGGCGGCGGCATACATCAGGAAATCAACTGCCTGATTGCCTTCGAGATCGACGATGCGCAGCGTTTCACCAGCGGCGACGCGGTGCATCCACGGTGCGCGGGCGGGGACGGTCTCGTCGTGGCGGATGGTACCGGGGAGGGGGGCAATGGTCATGTCGGTCCTTCAGCGCGCGTAGAGATCTTCGGTGTTGAGGAAGGCGCGGAGCCCTTCCGGCGTCGCGGTGCGGATCGGGTCATCCTCGGCCGCCGGTTCGCCGCGCCACGCCGTCGCGCGCAGCGGCGTCACCGTGAAATCGGCGCGGGTGTCGAGCACATGCGGGCAGTTCGCGAGCACGACGATCAGGTCCATTTCGGCGCGCAGGACGAGCGTCCGGCCGGGCGGGAAGGGGCCTATCTCGGGCAGGGTGGCGCCGTCCTCGGCGATCCGGACGCCCTTGAACCAGTTGATGCAGGGGTGGACGTCCTTGCGACCGAGCCCGTGCCTGGCGACGCCCAGCATGAAGCGGTCGCGTGCGTTCGGATGCGCGCCGTAATTCTTGCCGTCGCCGTAAGCGCGCGCGTTGGATGCTTCGTTCGATGCGCCGCAGAACGCGTCGTGCGTGCCGGCGTCATCCTCTAGGATGGTCATCATCACCCGGCCCATGTCCGACAGCAGCAGCCGGCCCGCGCCCAGATACCCGTTCCACTGCACCTTCAGCGTATCGGCCACATTCAGCCGCTCGGTCGGCGTCTCGGCATTGAACACCAGCATCGAGGCGCAGGCGTCGCCGACGAGGTCGATCAATCGCAGGCGTGTGCCGCGCGCGATCCGGCGCGACGCGTAGCCCGCAGGCGCAATCGTCTCTTCCCAGACGGCTTCCCCGGGCGCGTCGACGGCGGCGGCTGGGAGGGTGGGCATCGCCTCCACCCAGGTGCCCGTCATCGCGCGGGCGTGGTCGCGGGCGCCGTACGGATCGGCGGTGGTGGTCGTCATGCGAAGGGTCTCCGTGCAAGATCGCCGCCACCGATCGCGTCGACGAGCGCCTGTGGCGGCAGGGTCTTGCGATCGAGTGGCAGGTCGTAGGTGGTGGTGGCGCCGAAGCGGTGCGGCGCGTGCGGATCGTGGCGGCGCTTGTCGAAGGCGAGTACGCGCGTACCGAGTTTGAACGCCTCGCCGATGTCGTGCGTCACCATCACGATGGTAAGCCCGCGCTCCTGCCAGAGCCGGGTGATGAGCGCGTGCATGTCGAGGCGGATGCCCGGATCGAGCGCGCCGAACGGCTCGTCGAGCAGGAGGATGCGGGGATGCTTGACCAGCGCCTGCGCAATCGCCAGCCTCTGCTGCATGCCGCCCGACATCTGCGCGGGATAGACGTCAAGGCTGTGATCGAGGCCGACCGCGGCGAGCATCTCGATCGCGGTGTCGCGGGCGGCACGCCGTTGCGCCCCGAACAGTCGCGCGGCGAAGGGGGCGTGTGCGCATTCGAGCCCGAACATCACGTTGCGCAGCGCGGTGAGGTGCGGGAACACCGAATAGCGCTGGAACACGACGCCGCGATCGGGGCCGCATTCGGCGCGCATCGGCTTGCCATCGAGCAATACTTCGCCGCGGGTCGGCGCTTCCTGACCGAGGATCAGGCGGAGGAAGGTGCTCTTGCCGGCACCCGACGGGCCGACCACCGCGACGAAGCTGCGCTCGGCGATCTCGAGCGAGACGCGTTCGAGCACGATCTTGTCGCCATATTCGACCCAGATGTTGCGGAGTTCCAGAAGCGGAGTCACCGGCCGCCCCCATGTGCCCAGGGGAAGCCGCGGCGGCTGATGAACAGCAGCAGCGCGTCGGCAGCGATCGCGAGCAGCGAGATCCAGGCGACGTAGGGCAGGATGATGTCCATCGCGAAATAGCGCCGGACCAGGAAGATCCGGTAGCCGAGCCCGACATCGGAGGCGACCGCCTCGGACGCGATCAGGAACACCCAGGCCGGGCCCATCGACAACCGCAGGGCCTCGATCAGGCGCGGCATCAACTGCGGCAGGGCAACGCGGATCGCCAATTGCCAGCTGTTGGCGCCGAGCGTCTGCGCCTTGACGGTCTGCTCGACCGGGAGGGTCGCGACGAAGTTCGTCAGGTCGCGCGTCATGAACGGTGCGATGCCGATCGCGATCAGCGCGATCTTCGAGGCTTCGTCGAGCCCTAGTACGATGAACAGGATCGGCAGCACCGCGACCGGCGGGATGACCGCGATCACCGCGACCGTCGGGCCGAGCACCGCACGCGCGAGCGGCATGACGCCGAGCAGCAGGCCGAGGACCAGCGCGCTCGCGGTCGCGATGGCGAGGCCGATGCCGAGGCGATAGAGGCTCGCCAGCGTGTCGGCGACGAGGATGACGCGATCGGTCGAGGGATCGCGATCGGTGGTGAACCCGCGAATGGCCTGCGCCATCGCCTCGAAGGTCGGCAGCACCTTGTCGGCGGGATTGTCGAGGTGGCGCGCTTCGGAGGCGAGCAGGTAGACGAACAGCAGCGCCACGATCGGCAGCGCGCCCAGCAGAAGCTGCGCCGCGCGGCCGAGGCGGATATCGACAAGCCGCGTCAACGCCGATGCCTTGCGTCGGTGCGGTTGCGCCGGTCAGTCGTCTTGCTGGAATGTTGTGGCAGTACGCTCATCTCATCCCCGGATTTCATGCATGCCGACGGCACGGCGTGAGAACCGTCGGAACTGCTGTCCCGACGTCGCTCTTCTGTTCAGTCGACGCGAGGCTACAGCTTGCCGTCCGCCGCCAGCTTCATGAAGCTCGGATCGAACCGCAGCTTCACATTCTTGGTGTCGCCGAGCGTCTTGCCGCCGGCGAAGGTGATGCCGATCGTGTCGACGGACTTCGCGCTCGGCCCGAACAGGCCGTGGGCGAAACTGAACTGACGGACCCGATCGGTCACGGTGATCAGGTCCGGGTTCTCCGCATAGGCGACCGCGTCCTGCGGCTTCGCGTACAGGTGCGTCGTCTTGAGCTGTTCGTCGAAACTCGCCTCGGTCGTGCCCGCGGCCTTCGCCATGGTCGCGCGCGCGGCGCGGCCCGCGGCGTCGTTGCGGGTCATGATCGCCATCGTCTCGTACCAGATGCCGGCGAGCGCCTTGCCGAGGTTCGGGTTGGCCTTGAGCGTCGCGGTGCTGACGTTGAGCGTGTCGAGGATCTCGTTGGGGATCTTCGAGCTGTCGAAGACCTGCGTCGCGCCCGGCGTCGCGCGGATCGTCGATAGCTGCGGGTTCCAGGTCACGACCGCGTTCACCGTTGGCGAGGCAAAGGCCCCGACGATGTCGGCGTCGCCGGTATTCACCGTCTTCACGTCCGCGAGCTTCATGCCGCTCAGTTCCAGGCCGCGCGCGAGCAGGAAATGCGACACGGACAGTTCGACGAGCTTGACCGAGCGACCCTTGATGTCGGCCATCGTCCGGCCGTTCTTGAGCACCACCCCGTCATTGCCGTCGGAATAATCGCCGATCAGCAATACAGTAGTGTCCTTGCCACCCGCCGCCGGAATGGTCAGCGCATCCATCGTCGTACAGACCACGCCATCGAGCTTGCCCGCGGCGTACTGGTTTACGGACTCGACATAGTCGTTGACCTGCACCAGCCGGATATCGATGCCGTATTTGTCGGCCCATTTCTTCACGATGCCGGACTGCTGCGCATACGCCCATGGCATCCACCCGGTGTAGATCGACCAGCCGATCGTGAAGTCCTTCTTCACGACGCCTGCGCCGGTCGCGGACCCCGACGGCTTGCTGCCGCAACCGCCCAGCGACAGCAGCACGGCGACGGCTGCAACGCTATTCAGCCAAGGTCGAAACACCATCAAGCACACCCCTTAGCCACCCGATGATACCAGTGCGCCGCCGTCTCCCGTATGATCGGGAACAGACGCGGCGGACGAAGGCATCATCCTTGGAACAAGGTTGCCGTGCCGGGGATCATCAATGAAGAGGTAAAATACTGATGAAAGGCATAGGCTGTATCTATGCCCTGCGTTGCGCCCGGTGGCGCCGGGTGACTTCGTCGAGGAACAACTGGGTTGCAGTGTCGCGCGACGGATCGGCCCGCGCGAGCAGGAATATGTCGTAGGCGGGTTCGGCATCGGCGTGGAGCAGTGGCCACAACCGGCCCTTGGCGACGGCATCCGCAGCGGCAAGCACGGGTAGGAAGCCGATGCCGACGCCGAGGGTAATCAGTCGGGCGGCCTCGTTGATATCCTCCGCATGCCCGGTTGCCTTGGTGCCGAGGCGATAACGACGGCGCAGACGCGTGATGGTATCGAGTTCGTCATCACCGGTAAGGACGAAGCCCTCGTCTTTCAGTTCGCCCAGTCGGTCGACGCGGTGTCCGAAAAGGGGGTGGCTGCGCGCGCAATAGAGTTGCTGGCGTTCGACGAACAGCGGTTCGTAGACCAGGCTGCTTCGCGGGTTGCTGTCGTAGCCGACGCCGATCTCGGCATCGCCCTGCTCCAGCGCGTTGAGGACCGCGCGCCAGGGCGAGACGCGAATCTCGATATGAATGTTTGGGTTGCGACGGTGGAAGCTGACGATCGCCTCGTCGAATTCGGTCGAGGTCACCGCCGAGATCAGTTGGATGCGGACGATGCCCTCGACGCGCTTGGTGGCCTGCGCGACCTGATGCGGGACCATCCTCGCTGCTTCGAGCATCTCCTCGCACAGTCCAAGAAGCGCGGTGCCGGCTGGCGTCATCTCGACACCCGAAGACGATCGCTTGAGCAGCTCGACGCCGACCTGGTCCTCCAGCCGTTTCAGCGCTGCGCTGATGCTCGGTTGCTGCTTGTTCAATTTGCGCGCGGCGGCGCCGATGCCACCCGCCCGAACGATTTCCACGAAGGTGCGCAACAGGTTCCAGTCTACCCGGCTCGCAAAGGTCTTGTCAGGCAGGATCGCGTTGTCGTCCAAACACTCGGCTCCCGGATTGTCCGGGGGCACCTTTAGCTGCGTGTCGTTCTTGCGCAACGCGTGCGGAATGCGTCGCTGGCGTTGCGAAGCCGCTAAGCGCTCAGCAGGCGTTTCCGGAACACCCTCTTGATGCGACGGTCTTCGAGAACGCGCCCCACGGCATACAGCGCGGCAAAAATGCCCGCAAAGACATACCCCGGTGTCGGCGACGGCTTCTTGTCGTCCTCGTCCTTCTTGCTTTTCTTCTTGGGTGGGTCGGGCTCGGGAGCACCCAACGCCTTGTCGATCGGGTTCAACACAACCGGTGGCTTCTTCACCTCGGGCTTCTTGCCCTTGGCCTCGGTCCTCGCCTTTTCGAACTTGCCGAGAACGATCGTGGCTTGCGCGAAGGCGAGAAACAGCAGCGGCGCGAGGAAGCAGAACAGCAAGGCTCGGCTGGCCAGACGGTATCGTAACACCAGCCCGGTCGCTCCGTGTTCGACGCGCAGGGTGCCGCGATCGAAAACGGCCATCTTGTCCTGGGCAGCCTGGCCTTCCTTTTGGAACGACAGCGTGTCGCCCGTCCGTTCGTGGGTCGTCCCGGTTTCGAGGAACAGGGGGTCGAGCCGCTCGAAGGCGTCGTCGACAGATTGTCCCGGCGCCAGCGGGAGGCTGCCCTCGACGTGCCAGATCCCGTCGACAAAGCGTCGATACACCGAATATCCCAGAGCCGCGCGTGGGGTGGTCGCGTCGAACCCCGTGGCTTGGCCTGCGGTCGAAGCGGCTCCGGTCATTCTGCCGGTACCATCGGCGCCGACGCCATGTTGCCGCTCAGCCGCCGACCGAACCGTTCCTTGATCGACTTCCACCCTTCCGTGAAGGTGTAGGTCATCGTCTCGCGGACCGACATGGGGCGGCCACCCTCCATCCCGAGCAGTTCGGCTTCACCGTCGACGCACGTCCCGAACACGCGATCGATGATCACCCAGGTGTTGGAATAATTGCTCCGGCTCGCCTCATAGTCCTGCGAATGATGTACGCTGTGATGCTCGGTCGTGTTGAACAGGAAGCGCCACCAGCGCGGCGAGTTGAAGCGGACGTTGATGTGTTGGTAGGTGCCGACGGCAAGGCCGAAGGACCCGGCGAGCAGGGCAGCCCGCGGCACGAAGTCGAAGAACCCGCCGACGCCGAGACCGATCAGGAACAGCTCGACCGGATTGCCAACCGCGCCTTTGTTGATGTTGAGCTGGGTAATGTAGTGATGCGGCGCGTGTGCCAGCCATAGCGGATGCCAGTTATGCATCCCGCGGTGCATCCAGTATTGCCCGAAGTCGAACACGAGCGAGATCATCAGCGCCTGCACCAGTAGCGGCAGTCCTGTGAACCAGGCGAACTTTTCCCAGTCGAACGAATGCTGGATCGCCTCGATCATCGCACCGTCGCCGATATAGCCGTCGATCATGCGCAGGACGGTGTAACCGAGGCCGACATAGAACAGGTCGGTGGTCAGTTCCTTCCAGGTCAGTCGCCAGCTGTCGTGTCGGGGTGCCAGCCATTCGAGGCCCAGCAGCAACATTTTGAAGCCGATACCGATGCCGATCGCGGTCGATGCCTTCGCGATGGAATTGGGTGCGTAGAACCAGAAGGCGATCAGCGCGAACAGCATCGTCGGCTGGAACCAGGTGAAGAAGAACTGCTTCGCAGGGCCGCCCTGTACTTTGGGGATATTCTCCCAGCCCACGATGACGGGTGCCTGTGCCCCGATCACTCTCTTGCCGACGCGAACTCCGCTCATACTATCCCCGCGATGCCAAGTTTCTACGAGGAAGATGCCTGAAAATGCAGGGCGGCGTCATACGTCATCGGACGTATGCGGGGGCCGCTTGGCGAGAAGACGAGGGGGCGCTGGCACGTCTCGAATTGGTCGGGGACCGAGATGTGAGCCTGCTCACGCCCACGGACCAACTCGGCTCGCGCAATTTGCCGTTGGCCGCACCCCGCCGTCATGCAACACGATGTGTTCAGGTTTTTCGGTGTAGCGTGGACACGTCGCTGAAAGACAAGGTTCGAGGACGATCGATGCGCGCACCCCTGTTTCCCCGCCTGCTTCTTCTCGGTATCGCGACAGGCGTCCTCGCGCCGGCACCGGCGGTCGCCAGCACTGCAGATCTCGTCGGGCTCGAGCGCCAGCTGGCTAAGCTGGTCGCGGAACGCCCCGGCGACTACGGGATCGCTGCTCTCGACCTCAGCGATGGCTCGACGGTTGCCGTCAACGGCGACATCCCGTTTCCGATGGCGAGTACGGTCAAGCTCGCGATCGCGGCCGCCTACCTGGCCGATGTCGATCAGGGCCGGCGCAGCCTAAGCGACATGATCGTTGGCCGGCCCGCCGCGAAAGTCATGGAATTGATGATCATCCGCAGCGACAACCAGGCAACCGACCAGTTGCTGGCCGCGCTTGGCGGCCCCGTCGCTATCCAGCAGTGGCTGTGGACGCAGAAGATACCCGGCATCCGGATGGACCGGACCATAGCGCAGCTGCTTCGGGAACGCGGCCACCTTGCCGACTACAAGGACGTCGCCACGCCGATTGCGATGGTGACGCTGTTGCACAAGCTCGACAACGGCACCGTGCTGACGGCCCAGAGCCGCGTCTTCCTGCTCGAACTGATGAGCCGATGCGCGACGGGGACGCGCCGTATCCGCGCCCTGCTTCCGGCAGGCACTCGGGTAGAGGACAAGACCGGCACCTTGGACGGCATCACCAACGATGTCGGGTTCATCACCATGCCCGACGGTCGCCGCGTGGCGGTCGCGGTGTTCGCGCGGGGCGGACGTGATCGCCAGCCAGTCATCGCCGAGGTTGCACGCGTGATCTATGACCGTTTTGCAGATAGCGTCCGCAACGCGCTCTCCATCTTCATGCGCATGTAGCAGGACCCCATGGTTGATCCGCTATGGGCAAATCCCATACCATTTTAGCGGCAACTCTTCGCAAGTTAGCGATCGCCAGCGCCCTATGAAGTCATGAATCGGGGCTTCTGATTTCTGTAATTTCGGTGTTCGATAAGCCGGGAGTTTCCTCGTGCAGGAACCTCAGGAGTTCGCTGATATCGTGCGCGTCGAACTTGAGATCGAGGTTGTCCATTTGAATGGCGATCGAACGCTGCCTGTCTGCTGGCAGGGCGGCAACGATCTCGGCGCACTCTTCCAGCGTCCCTTGTCCAATCGCCGCCGACGTCGCGTCGCCGGGCGTGTTTTCGAGGTATATCGTTGCCGGCTCGCTCAGGGGGTAGGTCGTCATCGTCGTCATCGTCGTCACTTCCGTCGTTGGCCTGGATCGGATCGTCGCCCGCCGACATGATGCCGGCGGGCGATCGAACGTCATTCGTCTTCGGCGTCGATGTTGACGGTCGTCTCGGCGAGCTTCGTCATATATTCGTCGCCACCGTAGATGTCCTTGGTGGCTGCGCTAAGCTTCTTGTGGTCGTCCTTGAGACCCAGCGCCTTGGCGTACGCCGTCGCCGTGCCGAACCCGGCGATCCCGTAATGCGTCATCCGCTGATACTGTGCGATGATCATCACATCGAGCAGCGGACCCTTCTCCGGGCCTTCCTCAAGGACATGCTTGGTGGCTTCGGCGACGAGGCCTTCCATGCCCTTGCAATGCTCTTTCGAGACTTTCTCGTCGTTCGACGCGATCAGGTCCTTGAGCAGGTCGGTATGCTTCTCGATATCCGCCTGCGACTTGGTCAGCATGTCCTTCAGCGATGCGTCGCTCGCCTTTGACGTTATCTTCTTGAGGACCTTCTTCATCTGGTCGTTCGCGGACCACAGATCCTTCAGCTCGTCGGTGTAGATTTCCTGGAGATCTTCGGGTGCAGACATGGGATCATCCTCGTGGCTCCACCGGGCGGGATGCGCGGCGGCTGGTTTTGAATTGCGGGAAATGCAGACTTAGGCGCGGCGACCTCAGCCGGCGCCGGGCTGCTTCTGCTCGTCCTCGTAGTCGGCATCGGTACCGATCTTGCCGTTGGCCTCGGCTTCGGCGATGCCCGACGTCTCGACGACCTCGATCGTGTGACCTTCGGCCGAGATCGTATGGGGTTCGCGGTCGGCATCCGGGTCGGCGGCGATGGTCGTACGGTCACCGCCGTCCGAGCCTGCGACACCGTTGGCTGCGCTGCCGCCGTCTTCGCCGGCCTGACCGCCGCCGTGATAGGCGATGTCGGTCTGGCCGCCATGCGCCATGAAACCGGTGTTCGTCTCGGTCTTGCCGGCATGCGGGTTGGGATAGAACCCGCCGCCGCTCTCACCGCCTTCGCTCCGACCGTGAACGTCGGCGCCGTCCTTGCCACGGGGCGAGTCCGAGACGCCGTCCGGTACGCCCTCGCTCGCAGGGTTGCCGGGAACGGGGGTCTGAACCTTGTCACTCATCGGTACGTCCTTCTGAATGTAGCGGATCAAAAACCGGCCCGGTCCGCTCATCGGGAGCGGACCGGGCCGGGAAGGGGTTACGGCCGGAGCACGACCTTGATGACGCCGTCCTGCTTGTCGCGGAACTTCTGGTACATCTCGGGCGCATCCTCGAGGCTGGCCGGGTGCGTCACGACGAAGCTCGGGTCGATATCGCCCGCCTCGATCCGTGCCAGCAGCGGCTTGGTATAGGCCTGGACGTGCGTCTGGCCGGTCTTGATCGTCAGCCCCTTGTTCATCATCGCGCCGATCGGGATCTTGTCGCCCATCCCGACATAGACGCCGGGAATCGATACGGTGCCGCCCATCCGGCAGCTCATGATCGCCTCGCGCAGCACGTGCACGCGGTCGGTGGCGAGGAACGTCGCCGCCTTCACCTTGTCGATCACCGCATCCATCGCGCCATGACCCGAAGCCTCGGCGCCGACCGCATCGATGCAGCTGTCGGGGCCACGGCCCTTGGTGCGGAATTGCAGCTCGTCATAGACGCTGTCGACCTCGGCGAAGTTGATCGTCTCAGCGCCGCCGGCCTCGGCCATCGCGAGACGCTCGGGCACCTCGTCGATCGCGATCACGCGGCCGGCACCGAGCATCAGCGCCGAGCGGATCGCGAACTGGCCGACCGGGCCGCAGCCCCAGATCGCGACGGTATCGCCCGGCTCGATCTGCGCATTCTCGGCGGCCATGTAGCCGGTCGGGAAGATGTCGGAGAGGAACAGCGCCTGCTCGTCGGTGACGCTGTCGGGCACCTTGATCGGGCCGATATCGGCCATCGGCACGCGGAGATACTCGGCCTGACCGCCGCAATAGCCGCCCAGCATGTGGCTGAACCCGAACAGGCCGGCGGGGGAGTGGCCCATCGCCTTGATCGCCATCTCAGAGTTTGGATTGGTCCGCTCGCACGCCGAAAACAGCCCCTTGCGACAGAAGAAGCAATCGCCGCAGCTGATCGTGAACGGCACGACGACGCGGTCGCCGATCTTCAGATTGGTAACTTCGGAGCCAAGCGCGACGACCACGCCCATATTCTCGTGGCCGAGGATGTCGCCCGCCTGCATCGTCGGCTGGTATCCGTCGAGCAAGTGAAGATCGGACCCGCAGATCGCGCAGGCCGTAACCTTGATGATGGCATCGCGCGGATGCTTGATCTCGGGGTCTGCAACAGTATCGACCCGAACATCGCCTTTTCCATGCCAAACAAGTGCGCGCATCAGAAGATCTCCGTCATAGAATTGCAGCCTAGTGCTCACGCACGACACTACATCGCGTCAGACATGACTCGGCAATGGCGCAAACGCCGCCTGATCATCATCAACACTTTGAACCGTCGCCACGAAGTCTCGACCGCAACGTTTCTGCGTCGCCGCCGTCAGCGTGAACATATCCTGGGGAGTATAGCGATCAAAGTGGCGTCATCGTTCCTGCTTCACGCCAATATCCGTAGTAAAAATTTCATGTTGATTATGATCAATATCGATGAACTTAAACTAAATTGAGATACCACAATGAAAGTCCATAGATCGTAAGGACTTGTCTGGCCTGATCGCTCTGCGACATCGTTGCGGTTGCGACATTGATGCTGCGGCTTCCTCTGCGCGACGGCGATTGCCCTACCAAGTTTGCGGACGCCGGGGCCAATTCGGAGTGTGGACCGTTAGGACGCTATCGCAGTCTGCCGACGCCGTTCGCCCGCCACGCCTTGCACGCCGCCGCGGCGTTGGGACGGGCGGGTGCACGATTTCAGATCCGGGATAGCCTCATGCAGATCAAAGCCATTCTCTTCGATATCGACGGTACGCTGGTCGACACCAACGACATGCACGTCCTGGCCTGGGAGGCAGCGTTCGCGACTGTCGGCGCGTCGTTCGACCGCCAGGTGATCCACGACCAGATCGGCAAGGGGACCGACATGCTCGTGCCAACGCTGCTGCCCGACGCGGACGAGGCGCAGCAGGAAAAGCTCGGCGACACGCACGGTGCGATCTTCAAGGCGAAATACTTGGAGACCGCCAAGCCATTCGCGCAGGCGCACGACCTGCTGGCACACGCGCACGGCCTCGGGCAGCAGGTCGTACTGGCATCGTCCGCCTCCGAGGCTGAACTGGACCACTATATAGACTTGCTCGACGCACGCGACCTGATCGCCGCGACGACGAGCAGCGACGACGTCGAGAAGACCAAGCCCGCACCCGACATCTTCGCGACCGCGCTCAAGAAACTGCCGAACATCGATCCCACCGAGGTGATCGTCGTCGGCGATACGCCTTATGATATCGAGGCTGCGGCCCAATGCGGCATCGCCGCCGTCGCCGTCCGGTCGGGCAAGTTCAAGGACGAGCAACTCCATTCGGCAGGCGCGATCGCGATCTACGACGACGTGGCGGCCTTGCTCGCCGGCTACGCAACCTCGCCACTGGGGCGCTGATCGCCATGGCCATCACCCTGAAACCCCTCCGCGACCAGATCATCGTCGTCACCGGTGCAACCAGCGGCAACGGTCTCGCGATCGTCGAAGAGGCCGTGAAACGCGGTGCCGCCGTCGTGGCCACCGCGCGGAACGAAGCAGCGCTCGAGGCACTCCGCGATCGCCTGTCGGTCGACAGCGGACGTATCGCGATCTGCGTTGCGGACGTCAGCGACATGGCCGCGGTCGAGCGTGTCGCCGCCGTCGCGATCGAAGCGTTCGGCGGGTTCGACAGCTGGGTCAACAACGCCGGCACGGGAACCTATGGCACGATCGAGCAGGTGCCGGTCGCCGATCACCGCCGCGTATTCGACGTCAATTATTTCGGCGTGCTGCACGGATCGCTGGTCGCGGCGCGGCATCTGCGCGGCCGCGGTGGCGGGGCCATCATCAACGTCGGCTCGATCCTCAGCGATCGTGCGATCGTCGAGCAGGGCCCGTATTGCGCGACCAAGCATGCGGTGCAGGCGCTGACAGACACGCTGCGGATGGAGTTGGAGCAGGAAGGGGTCGGCATCTCGGTCACGCTGATCAAGCCCGGCGCGATCGACACGCCGTTCCCCGAGCATGCGCGGAACTTCATGGACCAGCCACCACGCCTGCCCCCGCCGCTCTACGCACCCTCGGTCGTCGCCGACGCGGTGCTGTTCGCCTGCGAGACCCCGCGACGCACACTGTATGCGGGGGGCGGGGGGCTGTTGTCCTCGCTCCTATCGCGCGCCGCGCCACGGTTGAGCGACAAGATCATGGAACTGGTCGGCACCGTCGCGCAGCAGAAGCCGGACGATCCCGGCGACCCGGCGCGCCGCGACAACCTCTATGAGCCGCGCGTCGATGCGCTGCGCGGCAGCCAGGACGTCCACGCGCGGAAATCGAGCACCGTGTTGCAGGCCCAGAAACTTCATCCCGCCATTCTGTTGCTCGGTGTCGTCGGAGCCGGGATCGCGGTTGCCCTCAGCCGGCCGAAGGATACCAGCCGGTGACACCGGACGCCGAACGGGCAGGGGCCGCGCGTGATTTCGACGTTGCGCTCGTCCTCAGCGGCGGCAACGCGCTCGGGGCGTTCGAAGCGGGCGTCTACGAAGCGCTGCACGCGCACGGCCTCCAGCCCGACTGGATCATCGGCGCCTCGATCGGTGCGATCAACGGTGCCCTCATCGCTGGTTCCGCGCCTGATCGCCGGATCGAGACGTTGCGAACGTTCTGGCGACCCGCACCGTCTGGCGCCGCGGCGCTCCCTTGGTTGAGTGCCCTCGAAACCAGCCGCCGGACGAACGCGGTCGGCTGGTCCGCAACGCTCGGTCGCCCCGGCATCTTCGGCCCCATGCTCTCCGCCTTCACGCCGTGGAGCGACAGCCAGACGTCGATCTTCGAAACCGACCAGCTCGCCACGACGCTGGAAACGCTGGTCGACTACGATCGCCTCAATGACGGCCCATGCCGCTACACCGCGACTGCGGTCGATCTCGAAACCGGCGACGACGTCGTGTTCGACAGCGCCGCGATGCAGATCGGACCTGATCACGTTCGCGCGAGCGCAGCACTGCCCGTCGCCTTCCCGCCGGTCGAGATCGACGGCCGCTGGCTGGTCGACGGCGGCCTGTCCGCGAACCTGCCGCTCGATCCGGTCCTCAGCGAACCGCCACCGCGACCAACACTCTGCATCGCGGTCGACCTGTTGCCGCTCCACGGTCCACGCCCGACGACATTGGGCGAGGCGACGAGCCGCATGCAGGATCTCATCTTCGCCGCGCAATCCCGCCGCACGATCGAACGGTGGCAAGCCGCGCACGCTGGCCGCCAGGACTTCGCACTGTCGCTCGTCCGGCTCGCTTATACCGAGCAAGAGGACGAGGTGGCGGGTAAGGCGCTAGATTTTTCAGGACCGACTATCGAACGACGATGGTCCGCGGGTCATAGTGCGGGAATGCTAGTGGTCGACGCGATCGACGCAGATACGCTGTCGATCGGTATCGCCGGTTTCAACACCGTCTAGAGTCATCGCTGCGGCATTGGCGTTCTGCCGAGACCGCTGGGCGGCTGCTGGTGAAGTGATGGGGCAAAACCACCATGCCGTAATCGAGCAGCCCGAACCGGGATGTGCGTTGTTGAGTAGTCGATCGCAGTTTTCCTGTCGATCAGCGGGACCCGTAACGCGGGCTTCCCAACGCGCTGTCGGACGTCGACGGTCAACCCTTGGCGTTAGAATAGCTGAGCGTTATCCCCACAGTGGCGAAACGCCGATAGCGGCACACGGTGTTGCACGAAGGTCGTGGTGCCGGTTGCAGGAATCGAACCCGCGACATCCAGTTTACAAAACTGGCGCTCTACCAACTGAGCTAAACCGGCCCGTTCGCGTCAGGCGTAATCGCCCCATGCTTCAAGATACGCCGAAGGTCCAGCCCTCGGTTTGCGCGATATGCGATGTCATCGCCGCCGGGTGCCAGAGTTCGGGGCGATCGGCGTTGGCGCGGAGCCACGCGGCGGTGAGGATCGCGTCGGTGGCGTGGTCGTCGTAGCGAGGGAGCGGCTGGTGCGGCTGGCTGCCGAGATTGGCGAGTGCCGTGTCGAGCGAGTTGCCGTCGCGCATCTTGCTGAAACCCTTGCGGATACCGGCGGCGCGGGCGGCGATGGTGGTGTAGATCTCGACGATTACGGGACCATGCGGTGGCAGCGGATCGAATGGCCAGATCGGTACGCGGTCGGCGAGGCGGTGGAGCACGCGCATGCCGGTGAGGCTCGACTTGCCGACCTGCGCCGCGCCGACGAGGTTGAAGCAACTCGTGGGGGAAAGGCCCATCGCGCGTTGCCCGTGTTCGCAGACGCGCATCCGCCCTGCGCCTCCGGGGAACAGGTCGCCGCAATCGCGGTGCTGGCGGAAGTGGCGGCGGATTTCGGGATCGGTGAGCAGGCTGGAGACGGCAAGGTGCGGGTCGGCTGCGGAGGCATCGTCGACCATTTTCCATAGGGCGCGGGCGTCGGATGGACTGTCGGGCGCGCCGGGAAAGTATCCGCCTTCGTCAACGAACGGAAAGGCGGGGGAGAGGTCGAGCCCGATCAGCGTCGGCACATCCTGGTCGAGCAACCAGTCGAGGACGTCGTCGCGCGACCATGCACTGGCGCTTGGTGGGACAACCAGCGCCGGCGCTGCATCGCCCGTCTCGCAGACCGCGACTGCGATGCCCTTGTGCCGATGCCCCTGCGCGCCGGACCAGTCGATCGCCGCAAACCGCGTGAAGCGTAGTTCAGCCATTCTTCTCGGCGCGCAAGCCATCCCAATAGGCGAGTCGTTCCGACAGCCGCTTCTCGAACCCGCGTTCGGTGGGCGTATAGAAGGTCTGCGCGCTCATCTCGTCGGGCCAGTAATCCGAGCCCGAGAACGCATCCTCGGTATCGTGATCGTATGCGTAGCCTTTGCCGTAACCGATATCGCGCATGAGCTTGGTCGGCGCGTTGCGGATCGATGCGGGCGGCATCAGCGAGCCCGTCTCGCGCGCCGATTTCCATGCCGCCTTTTGCGCCTTGTAGACCGCATTCGATTTGGGCGCGGTGGCGAGATAGACGCAGGCCTGGGCGATTGCCAGTTCTCCCTCGGGGCTGCCGAGAAAGTCGTACGTGTCCTTCGCGGCGATGCACTGGACGAGCGCCTGAGGGTCGGCGAGGCCGATATCCTCGACCGCGGCGCGGGTCAGGCGACGGAGCAGGAACAGCGGTTCCTCGCCCGCGGTCAGCATCCTCGCGAGATAATAGAGCGCCGCCTGCGGGTCCGAGCCGCGGATCGATTTGTGGAGCGCGGAAATGAGGTTGTAATGCCCCTCGCGATCCTTGTCGTACACCGCGACGCGGCGTTGCAGGAAGTTCGACAGGCCGGCAGGATCGAGCGGTTCGGGGAGATTCACCGAGAACAACGTCTCCGCCTGGTTTAGCAGGAAGCGACCATCGCCGTCGGCGCTGGCGATAAGTGCATCCTTGGCGGGCGGAGTCAGGGGCAGGGGGCGCTCCATCTCCGTCTCGGCGCGGTCGAGCAACTGTTCGAGCGCACCGCGGCCAAGCCGTTCGAGGATCAGCACCTGCGCGCGGCTGAGCAACGCGGCGTTGAGTTCGAACGACGGGTTCTCGGTGGTGGCGCCGACCAACGTCACCGTGCCGTCCTCGACATAGGGCAGGAAACCGTCCTGCTGCGCGCGGTTGAAGCGGTGGATCTCGTCCACGAACAATAAGGTGCGCTTGCCGATCTTGGCGTGCTCGCGTGCTTCGGCGAACGACTTCTTGAGGTCTGCAACGCCGGAGAACACCGCCGAGATCGCGACGAACCGCAGGTCGACCGCATCGGCAAGCAACCGCGCGATCGTCGTCTTGCCGGTGCCGGGCGGGCCCCAGAGGATGATCGAGGACAGGCGGCCGGCCGACACCATACGGCCGATCGCGCCTTCGGGACCGGTGATGTGATCCTGCCCGACCACCTCGTCCAGCGTACGCGGGCGCAGGCGGTCGGCGAGCGGCGCGTTTTCGGCATGCGTTTCGGTGGGGGCTGCGGGTTCGAAGCCCGCGAAGAGATCGGCCATTTCGGGAAGATAGGGGCGGGGGGCCGGTTTGCCCATCCATACGCCGCTGTCCCCGGATTGGATGGGGACAGCGGCGCTCGTCAGGTCACGGTGTCATGGCTCCGGTGAAGCCGCCCCCGCTCATGGTAAGTAAAAATATCAAGATATATCTCGGGCGCATCTTGACTACTTACATCGAAGATATATCTTAGCGCTATCGCAATATAGATGGGAACATTGATGTTTGACATGAACGGCCGCGGAGGCGGCCCAAGGGACGGTGCGGATTGGCAGCGCGATTTCCACACGATGCGCGATCAGATCCGCGAGGCGGTGCACGGTGCCCACCGGCATCATGGTCGCGGCGGCGGCGGCGGCGGCGGCGGCGGGGGGCGCAGTCGCCGGATGTTCGACGGCGGCGAGTTGAAGCTCGTGCTCCTGAAGCTGATCGCCGACGCCCCGCGTCACGGCTACGACCTGATCCGCGAGATCGAGGCGATGACCGGCGGTGCCTATGCGCCGAGCCCGGGCGTGGTCTATCCGACGCTCACGCTGCTCGACGAAATGAACCTGATCGGCGAGCAGCAGTCGGAAGGCGCCAAGAAGCGCTTTGCCGCGACGGACGAGGGCCGGGCACTTCTCGGGGAGAACGCCGGCGCCGTCGCGATGCTGATCGAACGCCTGACCGGGCTTGCCGCCGAGCAGGATCGGGTGGCGTGGAATCGGTCGCCGGTCCGTCGTGCAATGGGTAATCTGCGCGAGGCGATCCAGGGTCGCGTGCCAAAGGGCGAGACCGACGACGAAACAATCTACGAGATCGTCGCGCTAATCGACGAGGTCGCCCAGAAGATCGAGCGCCTCAAGTGAGCGTCTCGGTCGCAAGGGTGCCGACGCATTCGGCCAGCAAGTATCTTCAGCAGCTTGCCAAGCACTGGAGCCACAAGATGGAGGTCGCCTTCTCGGAGGAAGAGGGTCGTATCGCCTTCCCGAACGGCGCCGTGTTGGAGATGCGTGCGGACAGCGAAACGCTCGACGTCGCGCTGACGGTCCCGGAGGGCGACGACGTCGACCGGATGCGCGAGGTAGTGTCCAGCCATCTCGACCGGTTCGCGTTTCGCGAGGCTCCGCTGACGTTCGACTGGACCTCGTCATCCTGACGAAAGTCAGGATCCAGAGCCACGGGCGTCAGCGTCAATAACTCTGGATCCTGGGTCGAGCCCAGGATGACGGAGCCTGGGCGGAGCTAGCTTCCCCGCCGCGCCATCACCTCGAGATACGTATCCAGCACGGTCTGGTTGATCGTATCCCACAGATACCCGGCAGCCTTGTCATGCCCGGCCCACCCCATGGTCTCGCGCAGGCCCGGCTCCGACACGATCCGCCCGATCGCATCCGCATACCCGCCGATATCCGTCGGCGGCACCAGGAATCCGGTCACGCCGTCGTCCACCAGCCCGACCGCGCCCGATGCTCGCGCGGCGACGACCGGCACGCCGGCCGCCATGGCCTCCAGCGTCACGTTGCCGAATGTCTCGGTCACGCTTGGATTGAAGAACACGTCCATCGACGCGACCGCGCGTCCCAGATCGTCGCCCGACTGGAACCCCGCGAACACCGCGCCCGGGACGCGGCTCGCAAACCACTCGCGCGCCGGACCTTCGCCGATCACCAGCACCTTGTGCGGCACGCCGCGCTGTTCCAGTTCGCGGATCACGTCGGCGAAGACGTCGAGCCCCTTCTCCTTCACCAGCCGCCCGAGAAACCCGACCGCGACCTCGCCGTCGGCAATCCCGCGCGCGCGCCGCCAATCGAGATCGCGACGCGTCGGTGTGAAGCGGTCGTGGTTCACGCCGCGCGACCAGATCGCGGTCGGCGTCGTCACGCCCCAGTCGCGGACGATCTCCGCCATGCCGCGCCCCGGCACCAGCACCTCGTCCACGCGGTTGTAGAAGCGCTTGAGGATCTTCACCATGATCGGCTCGAAGAACGCCATCTTGTAATAGCGGAAATACGTCTCGAACCGCGTGTGCAGCGAGGCGACCGTGGCGATGCCGTTGCGCCGGCCATAGCTGATTGCGCGATGCCCCAGGAAATCGGGCGCCGACACATGGACGATGTTCGGCGCGAACGCATCCAGGTCGCGGCGGATCGCAGCAGGCAGCCCGCGCGCCATCTTGTATTCACCACGCCCGGCCGGCAGCGGCAGCGACGGCACCGCGACCAGATCGCCGGTCGGCGGGAAGGCCGGCCTGGCGTTGGTCGGCGAATAGACACGCACCGTCACGCCCTTCGCCAGCAGATGGCCGACGAGCAGGTTCAGCGCCTGGTTTGCGCCATCGCGTACGTAATTATAGTTGCCGCTGAACAGGGCGATGCGCAGGTCGGTGGCGTGCATCGTCGCGCGGATAACGCCGTGCGCCGCCAAGCGCCACTAAATCCGCAACATAGGCCGGCCGCCACCCATTGATGTTCCCGTATCGTTCTCGTACATCGGCGGTATGGCGAAACCCCAGAAGCGTTACGTATGTCAGGCCTGCGGATCGGTATCGCACCGCTGGGCGGGGCAATGCAGCGATTGCAGCGAGTGGAACACGCTGGTCGAAGAGGCGAACACCGCCGCTACGCCGTTCCATTCGAAGCATAATCTTCAGACCGGCGGCCGCGCGATCCAGCTTGTCGGGCTCGATGCGGAGATTAAGCTGCCCGACCGGATGGCGACCGGTATCGCCGAACTCGATCGGGCGCTGGGCGGTGGGTTCGTCGAGGGTTCGGCGACGCTGATCGGCGGTGACCCCGGCATTGGCAAGTCGACGCTGCTGTTACAGGCAGCGGCGAAGATGGCGCACGCCGGCCAGTCGGTCGCATACGTGTCTGGCGAAGAGGCGGCGGATCAGGTCCGCCTGCGCGCGCGGCGGCTGGGCTTGGGCAATGCGCCGGTGCAGTTGGCGGCGGCGACCTCGACGCGCGACATCCTGACGACGTTGCAGACCAAGCCGCCCGCGATGCTGGTGATCGATTCAATCCAGACGATGCACTCCGACCTGATCGAGGGCGCGCCCGGAACCGTCAGCCAGGTCCGTGCGTCGGCGCAGGAGCTGATCCGGTTTGCCAAGGAGCGCGGTACGGCTGTCGTTCTAGTCGGACACGTGACGAAGGACGGCTCGATCGCCGGGCCGCGCGTGCTGGAGCACATGGTCGACACGGTACTGAGCTTCGAAGGCGAGCGCAGCCACCAGTACCGCATCCTCCGTGCGATCAAGAACCGCTTCGGCGGGACCGATGAGATCGGCGTGTTCTCGATGCAGACTGAGGGGTTGGCGGAGGTCGGTAATCCGTCTTCCCTGTTTCTCACGCACCGCGATGACGCGATGACGGGGGCGACGGTGTTTCCGGCGCTGGAGGGGACGCGTCCGGTGCTGGTCGAGATCCAGGCGCTGACGGTCCGGCTGGCGTCTGGCGCAACGCCGAGACGTGCGGTGGTCGGCTGGGATTCGGGTCGTCTTGCGATGATCCTGGCGGTGCTGGAGGCGCGGTGCGGGCTGAGTTTCTCCAACGCGGAAGTGTATCTCAACATCGCTGGCGGTTACCGGGTGCAGGATCCTGCGGCGGATCTGGCGGTGGCGGCGGCGCTGATCTCGGCGATGTCGGAGCGTCCGGTCCCTGTCGACGCGGTGGCGTTTGGCGAGGTTGCGCTGTCGGGAGAGATCCGCCCGGTCGCACATGGCCCGCTGCGCTTGAAGGAAGCGAGCAAGCTTGGCTTCGAACGCGCGCTGGTGCCGGCGTCGATGACGGGGGAGAAAGGCGGGATGAAGCTGTCGGGGTTTAAAACGTTGGCGTCGTTCGTCGATCACATGATGGGGCGGGGGTAGGCGGCCAAGGAAGGCAGTTTATTTCCCCGCGAAGGCGGGGACCAGACTGGACTCCCGCCTTCGCGGGAGAACAAGGCAGCGTTAGTGACGGTGTTGGGTCAGAAGTACGTTTACGACGGGGATAGCTCCGGTTCGTTATTAACGTCCCGGCTAGTCACCACTCCGGCGGAGGTCGGGGCCCAATTTGGAAACGCTACCGGCGACCGCTGCGCTTCGTTACCACGACCTCTCCAATTGGGCCCCGGCCTCCGCCGGGGTGGTGTAGTGAGGGTCGTTGTCGGTCATCGGTCGATCGAGCTGCACACGACGTCGTCGCGGCGGGCAGGTTCGGCCAAGCGGCGAACGCATGGCCTCTCGCGACAGCCATGCTATGGCCGCCCGCATGGCGAACACGAAAAGCAATACCGGTACCGTCGAGGTCGACGGCACCCGATACGACTGGCACCTCCAGCGCGAACCGCAACACACGGATGCCGAAGGCTGGAAGGGCATGACGATCTCGTTGTTGCAGGACGACGCCAAACGTGAAGCCCTGCTCGAATTCCCCGCGCCGAAACGCCTGTTGAAGGGCTTGCCGCGCGGGCGGCTTCAGATTGACGACGCGACGATCGCGCGCGGCGTACGGGCGGCGTTGGCCGCGGGATGGGAGCCGATGTCGCGGGGCAAGCCGGTGGTCTTTACGGTGGATTCCGAAGGAAATTGAACCGTGGATCGGCGTGAAACCCCGACCCCGACGGACCCGCGCAGGCGGATGCAGCCCCATACCGACGTGGAGACCGCGCTGCTGGGGCCGATCCTGCCCGATCGAGAGTGCGGCGATTGTACTGCGTGCTGCACCGAACTGACCGTGGACACCCCCGAGTTCGCCAAGCCCGCGGGCACGCCGTGCATCCACCTCTCCGATAAGGGGTGCGGGATTCATGCGGTTCGCCCGCGCATCTGTCGCACCTGGTTCTGCGCGTGGCGACGGGTTGCGAGCTTGCCCGACGAGGCGCGGCCCGACAGGTCCGGGCTTCTCGTCTCGCTGAATTTCGTCAAGGAACCACAGAACTGCCTCGAAGGCGTCTCGATCAACGTCCGCGTGCTCGCCGGCAGCGACGCGATCGCGAACGGCATGGCCGCCATCGTGCTCGACAGCGTCTGCGACCAGCTGGTCCCGGTCTGGTTCAGCGACGGATCGAGGAAAATGCTGATGCATCCAGACACCGACGTCGCTCGCTTCGTCCTATCGGGCGAGGCTGCACCCGCGCAGCTGCAGGACGAAGTAGCCGCGTGGCGCGAGCGCTACGGTATGTTCGGTTGAACCACTAGAGCGCGTCGGTCGCCGCGCGCACTAGCGGTTCGCGCCGCGCGTCCCTATTCCAGAGACCATGAACCTCACCGCCCTAGACATCGTCGTCCTGATCGCCGTCGCCGGGTCCGCGGTGCTGGGGCTCGTGCGCGGGTTCGTCACCGAAGTGCTGTCGATGTTCGCCTGGGTGGCGATGGTGGCGATGTTGAAGCTGTTCCACATCCCGCTCGCCGCCGCGCTGTCGCCGATGGTCGGGACCGTCGGTGGTGCCGCGGTCCTCGCCTTCGCGATCATCACCGGGGTCACCTATATCGGCGGTCGACTGGTCGCCAACGCGATCGGGGCGCGGACGCGGACGTCGATCCTCGGCCCGGTCGACCGCGCGCTCGGCTTCGGATTCGGCGCACTGAAGGGGCTGATCCTCGCCAGCCTCGTCTTCCTGCTCGCGACGCTCGTCATCGACACGATGAGCGGCGGCCCGTCGCGCCGGCCTGGCTGGATGACGACGTCGCGGACCTATCCGCTGCTCAACGCGACCAGCGCGGGGATCGCCGATTTCGTCGACCGCCGCCGCCGCGGCAAACCCGTTTTCGGCGCAACCACGCCGCCTTCCAGATCCGATAACGCAAGCGAGCCGAAATCATGAGCGCGCCCCTCTACAATGCCGAGATCCTGCGCCTTGCCGCGACGATCCCGCATCACGAACGCCTGCCCGAGCCGATGGCGACCGCGGAGAAACGCTCGCCGATCTGCGGCAGCCGCGTGACGATCGACGTTGCGGTCGACGACGAGGGCAAGGTCAGCGAGGTCGGCCTGCTGGTCCGCGCCTGTGCCCTAGGCCAGGCATCGTCGTCTCTTCTCGCGTCGAATATTCTCGGCCGCACCCCCGCCGAACTCGCCGCCGCGCGCGACGCGCTGACGGCGTGGCTTGCGCGCGAGGGTGATGCGCCCGATTGGCCCGGGATGGACATCTTCACCCCCGCGCTCGACTACACCGCGCGGCACCCCTCGATCCGGCTCGCGTTCGAAGCGGCGTCGGAAGCAGCGGCCGAGGCTGCCGATACCGCTGCAAAGGCGAAGGTCTGATGGCGGAGGGTACGGCCCCGTCGCTGCTCCGCGATGGCGTCGTATTGCTCGGGTTCGGGCTGATGTTCGTGCTGCTGTTCCGCCGGCTCGGGCTTGGTGCGACGCTGGGGTATCTGGTCGCGGGTGCCGTCGTCGGGCCGCATGTGCTTGGCTTGGTCGGCGATGCGGAATCGAAGCTCGGGTTCGCCGAACTCGGCATCACGCTGCTGCTGTTCATCGTCGGGCTCGAACTGAACCCGTCACGGCTGTGGAAGATGAAGGAGGAGATCTTCGGATTGGGGCTCCTTCAGGTCGCGATCTGCGGCTTGGCAATCACGGCGATCGTCTGGGTCGGGGCGAAGTTCTCGCTTCCCGCCGCGCTCGCGCTTGGCCTGCCGCTCGCGCTGTCGTCGACCGCGCAGGTGCTGCCGATGCTTCGCTCGTCGGGGCGGATGCGGACGCCGTTCGGGGAGCGCGCGTTCTCGATCCTGCTGTTCCAGGACCTCTCGATCGTCCCCCTGATCACGATCGTCGCCGCGATGAGCCGCAATCCCGCCGACGCCAACGCACCTCCCGGGTGGCTGCTCGCGATCTACACCGTGCTCGCGGTCGTCGGCCTTGTCGTCGCAGGGCGCTTCCTGTTGCGCCCGTTCTTCCGCCTGATCGGCAATCTTGGCGAGCGCGAGATGTTCGTGTTCGCCGGCCTCTTCACCGTCATCGCCAGCGCGGCGATCATGGAATGGCTGGGGTTGTCGACAGCGCTCGGCGCGTTCATCGCTGGCGTGATGCTGGCGGACAGTCCGTATCGGCATGAGCTCGAAGCGGACGTCGAGCCGTTCCGCTCGATCCTGCTCGGGTTGTTCTTCCTCGCGGTCGGCATGGTGCTGGACCTCAACGCGATCGCCGAGCGGCCTTTCTTCGTGATGGCGATGGCGGCGGCGCTGATCGCGACCAAGACCAGCGTCATCATGCTGATCGGCATGGCGTTCAAGATGACGTGGCGGCAGGCGTTCGCGCTCGGGCTGTTGCTCAGCCAGGGCGGCGAGTTCGGCTTCGTGCTGTTCGCGCAGGCGCAGGCGGGGCTGCTGATCGAACCGCGGGCGGCCAGCCTGTTCGGCGCGATCATCACGCTGTCGATGGCGACGACGCCGTTCCTGATGGGGATCACGCGGCGTTTCCGGACCGAGCCGATCGCCGAGGGGCAGGAGCGCGACGGCCCGAAGGTCGACGGCGCGAACGCGATCATCGTCGGCTATGGGCGGTTCGGCCAGACGGTCGGCCAGATGCTGCTTGCGCAAGATATCCCGGTGACGCTGATCGACACCGATATCGAGATGATCGACATCGCCGGCGAGTTCGGCGCGAAGGTCTATTACGGCGACGGCACGCGGCTCGACCTGTTGCGGCAGGCAGGCGCGGCCGAGGCGGAGATCATCTGCTTCTGCATGGACGGCGATCAGCTCGATCCTGACACGATCGAGGGTGTGCATGAGGCATTCCCGGACGCTGCGATCTACGTCCGCGCGTTCGATCGCCGCGCGCTGGTGAAGTTGAAGAACACGTCGGCGACCGCGGTGGTGCGCGAAGTGATGGAGTCCGCGGTGAAGATGGCGCGCCTGGTCATGCGCGGGCTGGAGATCGCACCGGCCGATATCGACCGCGCGGAGGAGCAATACCGGGCGCGGGACAAGGAGCGGTTGCAGTTGCAGATCGATTCCGGCGACATGCGCGCGGCGCGTGCCGAGACCGCCAAACGCTTTCCCTGGGGGAATGATACGCAATGATTATCGCTATCTTGGCAGCGCTGTCAGGCGCGATCGCGGTGGCTGCGGGCGCTTTCGGCGCGCATGGCGCGAGCGTATTGGCGGCGGAGTGGTTGAAGACCGGCGCGCAGTATCAGCTTGTCCATGTCGTCGCGGCGCTGGTCGCGATCAGGATGGAGGCGCGGGGGCCGGCTTGGTTGTTCGTGGTTGGCGCGGCGATCTTCGCGTTGACGCTCTATGCGATGGCCCTGGGCGCGCCGCGCTGGTTCGGCGCGATCACGCCGATCGGTGGCGCGCTGTTGATCGGCGGCTGGTTGTGGCTGGCTTGGAGCGCCCGGGGATAACTAACAAGCTTGTTTCCCCGCGAAGGCGGGGACCCAGTCTGGGCACCCGCCTTCGCGGGTGAACAAACTTGTTTCTGGTTCTCGGGCGCTAACGCTTCTTCCGGCACGCATCGGAGCAGTAGATCACGCTGTCCCAGTCGCGCGCCCATTTCTTGCGCCACGTGAACGGCCGCTCGCACGCCGGACAGACCTTGGTCGGCAGGTTCTGCTTGGCGACACCGTTCGGCATCAGCGGGGCTGCGCGTCGAGGAAGGTCTCGACGTCGGCGAGGTCGACCGTCTTGTCGAGATACGTCTGGCCGATCCCGCTCGCGAGTAGAAAGGGGAGCGTGCCGGCCGCCATCTTCTTGTCGTGGCGCATGTGATCGACCAGCCGCGCACCGCTCGCGCCGATCTTCGCGGCCGCGAGACCATCCGGAAGCCCTACATCGCGCCAATGCGCCGCAACGCGCTCGGCATCCTGTCCCGAGCAAATCCCTCGCGATGCCGAGAACCCAAACGCCAGCGAACAGCCTGCCGCGACTCCCTCGCCATGGATCAGCGCCTGCGAGAACCCGGTCTCCGCCTCCAGCGCATGGCCGAACGTATGCCCGAGATTGAGCAACGCCCGGATGCCGTTCGTCTCATGCTCGTCCGCCGCAACGATCCGTGCCTTCGCCGAGACGCTATGCGCGATCGCGTATTCGCGCAGGCCGATGTCGCCCGCCAGCAACGCGGCGCCATTCGCCTCGCACCATTCGAAGAACGCGAAGTCGTCGATCAGCCCGTATTTGACGACCTCGGCATAGCCTGCGCGGAGTTCGCGGATCGGCAGTGTGTCGAGCACCTGCGGATCGATCAGCACCATCACGGGCTGATGGAATGCGCCGATCAAATTCTTGCCGGCCTTCGTGTTGATCGCGGTCTTGCCGCCGACCGAGCTGTCGACCTGCGCGAGCAGGCTCGTCGGGATCTGCACAAAGTTGCACCCGCGCTTCAGGATCGAGCAGGCGAACCCGACCAGATCCCCCATCACGCCGCCACCTAGCGCAATGACGTGATCGCCGCGCTCGACGCCGAGTTCGAGCAGCCGGTCGCACAGCATCTCCAGCGTCGCCCAGCTCTTGCTGCCCTCGCCCGGCGGAAGCACGATCGCCTCCGACGCGATCCCCGCCGCAGTCAGCGAAGCCTGTAATGTCGCTAAGTGGACCGACAAATTCTCGTCGGTGACGATCGCCACGCGCCGGCCCTTCGCGAGCGGCGCGAGGAACTCGCCGGCTCGGGCAAGAAGCCCTGCTTCGATATGGATCGGATAGGTCCGCGCACCCAGTTCGACGGTAACGGTCTTCATCGGCCAAGCGCCCTCAGGATAGCGGCGACGGTCGCTTCGTGCGGCGTCTTGTTGCTGACAATATGGATGTGCGCCTGCGCGTAGATCGGGTTGCGGACACGCGCCAGTTCGGCGAGCACTTTGCCCGCGTCGCGGTTGCGGAGCAGCGGGCGGGTGTCGCGCCGGCCGACGCGCTCGACCAGGATGTCGGGATGCGCGCTGAGCCACACCGACACCGCATCGCGCAGGATCAGCGCGCGCGTGTCGTCGTTGATGAACGCGCCGCCGCCGGTCGCGATGACCTTCGGCGTGCCGTCGATCAGCCGCGCGATCACACGGCGTTCGCCATCGCGGAAATAGTCCTCGCCGTATTTGGCGAAGATCTCCGCGACCGTCATGCCCGACGCGGCCTCGATCTCATGGTCGGCATCGACGAACGGCAGGTTCATGCGCAGCGCGAGACGGCGGCCGACGGTGGTCTTGCCGACGCCCATCAGCCCGACAAGCACGATCGGGCGATCGATCGGGGCAGGGCGGCGACCGCCCGAGGGGCCGCCGGAAGGGTTGTGGCTTTGCAACATCGTAGCCCGCGCTATACAGCGGCTCCGCGCGAGGGCAAAAGCTCTTGGCGCGCGATATTTCGCCGATCGTCCATTGCCCCGTTCACTACAAGGTTACGTCGTATGTCCCGTTTCATCGTCTCGGTCGTCGTCGTTCTTGTGGTCGTGGTCGGCGGCCTGTTCCTGCTGGCAGGGCGCGCGACCGAGCGTCCGCAGAGCCACGTCGAAAAGGCCGTGACGCTTGCGAACCTCTCTTAAGGCATCCTTAGCGGCGGCGGTTGCCGTCGGAGCCTTGGTCGCGCTGGCACCGGCGATCGGGCAGGATCGGCCTGAATCGATCCTGCCGCCGGGGTTCGGCGAACCGACGCCCGCTCCTGCACCACGACCGGCGCCGCCTGCCGGTACGCAGCCGACCCGTCCGGCTGGTCCGACGCAGCCAAGCGCTCCGGCTCCGGCACCCGCGCAACCGGGCGCGATGATCCAGCCTTTGCCGCTCACGACGCCGGGCGACGCGCCGCTAGTGCCCCCTGTCGCGACACCTGTGCCGGTCGATCCGGCCGTGCTCGCGCAGTACGAGATGCCGGCGTCCGCGCGGCGCTCGCTTGCGACGGTTGGTCCGGTCGCGGCTAGCGAAGGCGGTCTCGATACCGATGCCTTCGGTGAAGCAGACGGCCAATATGTCGAAACGCTGATGCGCCGCCTAAGTGCGCCGCTGCCGTCACGCTGGATGTCGATCCTGTTGCGGCGTGCGCTGGTATCGCATGTCGATACGCCCAGCCGCACGAACGGCGCGGACTTCGCTGCCGAGCGCGCGTGGCTGTTGCTGCGCATGGGCGAATCGGTCGCGGCGCGGGCGGTCGCGCAAAACGTCGACACCGGTAATTACACGCCGAAGCTTTATCAGGTCGCGATGAACACCGCGCTGGCGACCGGCGATCCGGCGGGCCTGTGTCCGCTGGTCACGGGCGCGATGCGCTATGCCCCGGCGCGCGGCTGGACGATGGCGCAGGCGATGTGTGCCGGCCTGTCGGGCAATCCCGCACAGGCGACCCCGCTGATCGCGACCGCAAAGCGTCGCAACGTCGCGAGCGGCGTCGACCTGTTGCTCGCACAGAAGGTTGTCGGTGCCGGCGCGCAGGGGCGTCAGGCCGTGACGATCGAATGGGACGGCGTCGACCGGTTGACCGCGTGGCGGTTCGGGCTCGCGATGGCGACCGGCGTCACCGTGCCCGACGAGCTGTACGGCACGGCGGGTCCGCAGGTGAAATACTGGCAGGCGCTGTCGCCCTCCGTTGCGCTTGGCGATCGGCTGGCCCCGGCGGAGGCTGCTGCGGGGCAGGGGGTGCTGTCCAGCGCCGCGCTCGTCGATCTCTACGCTGCGGCAGCGACCGACGACGATACGCAGAGTGGTGCGACCGCGACCGCCAATGATCTCCAGACGGCCTATGCCGACCGCAACCCGGACTCGCGTCTCAACGCGCTGCGTCAGTTGTGGGGCGGGGCAAACGCGCGTCCGAGCTATGCGCGGCTCGTGCTGACCGCGAGGGCGGCTTCCCGGTTGAACCCCAATCTCGCCAAGGCCGACGCCGATTTGCTGGTCGCTTCGATGCTGTCCGCCGGGCTCGACCGCACCGCAGCGCGCTGGCTGGGCTCGGTACCCGCCGGCAGCGACGCCTGGGCGATGATAATGCTCAGCGATCCCGACGCCTATCGCCGCCTCAGCTATTCCGACCTTGCGTCCTACACCGGTGGCGAAGGCGATTCGGCGTTGAAGCAGCGCATGTTGTTCGCAGGGTTGGCAGGCCTCGGTCGCCTCAACCAGGGCGATATCGAGCGCGCGGCACAGTCGCTCGGCGTTCGGATCGGCGCGGACAATGCGTGGACCCGTGCGCTCGATCGTGCCGCCCGTGACGGTCAAGCCGGGACGGTCGTCCTGCTCGCAGCCGTCGGCATGCAGGCGGCGAGCTGGAAGGACATCCCTCCGGAGGCGCTGTACCGCATCGTCGGCGCCCTGCGCGGCGTCGGTCTCGACGGCGAGGCGCGGATGATCGCGGCCGAGGCGATCGCGCGCGCGTGAGCAACGCCAGCGATCGTGCGCTGATCGATCGGTTCCTGGAAATGATGACCGCGGAGGTCGGTGCTGCGGCCAACACCGTCGCCGCCTACCGGAGCGATCTGACGCTTGCCTCGCAAGCGCTGGAAGGTGGACTGGTCGACGCGGACGCGGATGCGTTGGCCAAGCTCGCGAGTGGGTGGTCGGCCTTGTCCCGCTCGACCGTCGGCCGAAAGTCCGCCTCGCTCCGCCGCTTCTTCGCGTTCCTTGCCGACGAAGGCCACCGAGCCGACGATCCCGGCAAGGCGCTCCCGCGGCCGGGCACAGCACGCACCTTGCCGAAGATTCTCAGCCACGCCGATGTCGACCGGCTCTTCGCGGCGATCGCCGAACGCGCCGCACGCGATCCGCTCGACCCCAACGATCTCCGTCTCTCAGCTCTGTTCGAGCTTCTCTACGGGTCCGGCCTGCGCGCGACCGAGCTCGTCAGCCTGCCGCGTAACGCCGTCCATCCCGATCGACCGTTCCTGATCCTGCGCGGCAAGGGCGGGCGCGAGCGGCTCGTCCCCATCTCCGACCGAGCACGAGCTGCCGTCGCGATCTGGCGCATCCATGTCGCGACCGACCGACTCTGGCTGTTCCCCTCGGGCAAGGGCCATCTCTCGCGCATCCGCCTGTATCAACTCGTGAAGGCGATCGCCGTCGAGGCAGGCATCCCCCCCGACCGCGTCAGCCCGCATGTGCTGCGCCACGCCTTCGCCACCCATCTGCTCGCCGGCGGTGCGGACCTGCGCGCGCTGCAATCGATGCTCGGCCACGCCGATATTGCCACCACCGAGATCTACACGCACGTCGATTCGAGCCGCCTCGTCGAGCTCGTCAACACGCGTCACCCTCTGGCGGATATGCCGCCGCGTTGACGCGAGCGATCCCGCGCCGTAACCGCCGCTGATGCCAAGCTTCCTCGACTTCGAGAAACCGATCGCCGAACTCCAGGGCCGGATCGACGAACTCCGCGACACCGCCGCCGAAGGCAGCGTCGACCTAGCCACCGACATCGCCCGTTTGCAGGCGAAGTCCGACAAGCTGTTGAAGGACACGTTCGCGCGCCTGACCCCGTGGCAGAAGACACAGGTTGCCCGCCATCCCGAGCGTCCGCACTTCAAGGATTACGTCGCCGCATTGTTCGACGAATTCGTCCCGCTCGCTGGCGACCGCGCCTTCGGCGACGACCAGGCGATCATCGGTGGCTTCGCGACGTTCCGCGGGCGGAAAATCATGGTGCTCGGCCATGAAAAGGGCGACGACACCGCCAGCCGTCTCCGCCACAATTTCGGCATGGGCAAGCCCGAGGGCTATCGGAAAGCGATCCGCCTGATCGAACTCGCCAACCGATTCGGCCTGCCGATCGTTACGCTGGTCGACACTTCCGGCGCGTTCCCCGGCATCCAGGCCGAGGAGCGCGGGCAAGCCGAGGCGATCGCCCGCTCGACCGAAGCCTGCCTCAATGCCGGCGTGCCGATCGTCTCGGCGATCGTCGGCGAAGGCGGCTCGGGCGGCGCGGTCGCGCTCGCCGCGGGTAACCGCGTGCTGATGTTCGAACACGCGATCTATTCGGTGATCAGCCCCGAAGGCTGCGCGTCGATCCTCTGGCGCACTGCTGACAAAGCCCCTGAGGCCGCCGAAGCGATGCGCATTACCGCGCAGGACCTGAAGTCGTTCGGCGTGATCGACGACATCGTGCCGGAACCGCTTGGCGGGGCGCACCGCGACCGCGCGGCTGCGATCGAGTCGCTTGCTGATGCGCTGTCGTCCGCCTTGAACGATCTGTCGACGCTAGCACCCGCCGATCTGCGTAAGGATCGTCAGGCCAAGTTCCTGAAGATGGGACGTCTCTGACCACGTTCCGCTAATCCGCGGATATGAATAAGGCGGCAGAACCGAGGTTCCGCCGCCTTATTCATATCAATGTCCGGTGGAGGGACGGTCCGCGAGCGGCGCGTCCCTCCGCGTCGGCTGTTACTTGGACGAAGAGTTGAGCTTGGTCGAGACGTTGGTGAACGTCTTGTTGAGGCTGGCACCAAGCCCCTGCATCGCAGCAATCGCGGCGACGGCGATCAGCGCGGCGATCAGGCCGTACTCGATTGCGGTCGCACCCTTGCTGTTCTTGAAAAACTTGCGGATCGTCGTCATTCCGGTCTCCATCATTTCGATTGCTTCAGTGTCACCCGGCTGCACCGGACGGGCCGGATCAGCGACCCAAGGGATACAAGTGGTTGGTTGAGAAAGGTTTAAGGTAGCGGCCAATTCTTTTGAGGATCACCGAGCGGCCGTAATCTTGGTATCGATGCTGCTCCACAGACTCGTCGTCGCGCGCCCGAAAGCCGTCAGGCCTGCGATCATCGCGATCACGACGAAGGCAAGGATCATCCCGTATTCGACCGCGCTCGCTCCTCTTTTGTTACGCATCGCGCGCGCGATCGTTCGAATGACGACGGTCGTCGCGAAGCATATGGGATCCATGAGCAGTCTCTACTTTTGGGGAAATTAAGGAATGACCAACGATCTGGCGAAAGCGGCGAGTTCGCCTGTGCACACCGTGGTCGCTGCCACCTCGCACCTCCTGCCCGTCGTCGCGGCGGCGCTCGTCGATATCGAGGGAAGGGTGCTCCTCCAGCAGCGTCCGGAGGGCAAATCGCTTGCCGGCTTATGGGAGTTTCCAGGTGGTAAGATCGAGCCCGGTGAAACCCCCGAGGGGGCTTTGATACGCGAGCTTGAGGAGGAACTGGCAATCGCGGTGCCTCATGCCTGCTTGGCACCGGCGGCATTCGCCAGTGCGCCGCTTGGCGACCGGCATCTGCTGATGTTGCTTTACATCACGCGGAAATGGGGTGGTGTGCCCCGTGCGATCGAGGCGACTGCGCTACGATGGGTCCGGCCTGCGGATATGCACGCTTTGCCGATGCCGCCCGCGGATCGCCCATTGATCGGGCTGCTGGACGCGCTGATCTGATCGGCACACTGGGCAGCATTGTCGAGCCTATGCTGCTCGAGGCGCATGGTAATGTGCGCCCGTTACGTCAGTTCGTTGGTTGATCCGCGGGTATGTCGGCACGTCATCAACCTTTGGCTCGTCACCAAGGCGGGTCGGCATACTCCCTGTTCAAAAATCTCTTGATCCCGGACGCTTGCGAGCGCATTGATTCAGCGCTGGCTACGTCCCAAGACCGTATCCGGCCACCGGACTGCGGCTCGCACGCGTTATTCCCTTTTCTCGAGCGAGCCGTTTCCATTGAAAGATGGGCAGTTCGCGGCGCTAGCAAGGAGCGTATGCATCTGCTGGCGCTCACGCATCTGCTTAGCGCTTAAGCATTCACTGGAGGCCCGACCGGGAATCGAACCCGGGTGCGAGGATTTGCAGTCTTGATACTTGGAATTCCTAAACATTCCGAGGGGTTCCCAAGTCATTGAATGGGCGCTATTTTCATCTCCTGTTCCGGCTTGGGACATTCCCGGAACCCCCGTGTAATTCCGGGCACGATTACACAGGAATTACGCCACGCGTTGTGCGCATACTCTAGCCCAGCCGACTCCTCTAAACCCCGTACCGCTTGTTACCGCCGCTGGTGATGCAATACCGTCCACCGCGCGGGCCGACGCAAATGTTGCGACCGGAGCAAGGGCAAGATCCGCCGCCATAGTTGTAGCTGGGTGCACTACGAGCGCGGCTCTGTCGCCGGGTCGAACGGTGTGGCGTGCTGGACCAGAACGAGGAGCGGCGGCTGGGCCGGCTGATGCGCTCCCTGTTCGTGTAGGCGCTACGGCTCACAGCGCGAGTTTGACGCAGGCTCGCGCGGTTGGCGTCCGCGGTGCTCTGCTCACCGAGATAACGCGATGCTACCCAGCAGCTTCGCGGCGCATGGCGGATCAACGACCAATCATTCTGGCGCCGTTCTACGGACACGTCGGTACCGGCAGGGATTCGTGCGACGATTCGCGCAGTGGCTTTGGGCTGGTTCCGGCAGTTGACGTTGCTCGTCACAGTCGTCGCGCTCGCGGTTCCGGAAATTAGGCCGGCGACGATCACCAAGCATCTCATAATACCGCGCATCCACCGCCCCTATTTTTATCAAGCATCCGCTTGGATTGCGTAAGCGGGGTGCGCGCGTCCGATGTCAATCGGCAATGCCTGTTGCATCCATTTTGAATATGTATTTGTCGTTGACCGCGAATGACTTGCACGACACGCTTTGAACATTGGCCTGGGGAGGCCGAATCAGGAGGGGTTATCTTATGAAATTTACAATTGGCGCGCTCGCGTGCGCGCTTACTATCGCTGTGCCTGCGGTTCAGGCGCAGACCGGTCCAATCGCGACCGCGGCTACCACGTCGGGAACGCTTCGTGCTGGAACCTCAGTCCCGCTGAAGATGGCCGAAGGGCTGACCACGAAGGGTAAGAAGCTCAAGGTTGGGCAACGCTTCCAGATGGAGACCGCGGAGGCTGTCACTATCGACGGCAACGTCGTGATCCCTGCAGGCAGCCCCGCGACGGGTGAGATCACCGAAGTCAGGAATAAGGGCATGTGGGGCAAGTCCGGCCGCATCAATGGCCGCGTCCTGTACGTGCGTGCGAATGGTCGCCAGATTCGTATGAGCGGGTCGATCGATGATAAAGGAAAGACTGGAACAGCCGGCGTAGTCGGTGCCGCGGTCCTGATCCCGGTCGCGGGTTTCTTCATGACCGGGACGAGTGCTGACATCCCTCTCGGTTCACCGGTAACCGCATTCATCGACGAGGACGTCTCGGTTGCTGTCGTTCCTGCGGGTGCACCGATGGTGGTCACCGCACCGGCGAAAAACTAACGGAGCGAGCGCGGGCAATCACACCCGCGCTCGTTTCGCCTCAGACTGGCTTGGCGCCGGCCGTGCCACACTTCGCGAATTTGCCATTCGCACTTTTGCACCGAACCGTCTTGGCCGGCGCCTTCGGACATTTGGTGAAGCGCCCCTTGGCGTCCTTGCACGGCGCGGCCATCGAGGGCGCACCGACGAGCAAGGACAGCGAGGCGGCAGCGAACAGCAGTTTACGCATCTGGCATTCTCCTGCCCGAGGACCGGGCAAGTGAAACTGTCGTGAGATAGGATAGCGGTCAATGGCGGCAACGTTCAGGCAAACTCTGGTAGCAATAGGCATCCTAATGCTCCCAGCTTGTGGATCCAGCAGCAGCTCGGCGTCCCAGCCCGCTGAGGCGCACGATTACGACGCAGCGTCGGAGCGTGCTTCCGAGCAACTAGCTGATCAGACCGATCAAGAAGTTTCGGGTTCAGCGGACTGCACGGAGGGGTGCGAAGGGCACGACGCCGGTTTCGAGTGGGCCAAGGAGCATGGTGTGACCGATCCGTCAGAATGCGGTGGAGATAGCCAGTCATTCGTCGAGGGCTGTCAGTCGTACGCATCGACCCTTGAAACGAAGACCGAAGAGGAAGTCGAGGATCCTTCGGGGCAAGAAACCTGACCAAATGCCAAGACGCTGTTGACATCACACACATGATGAAAGTGGCGTAGGTCAACTATTGCCGCGTCTCATCCTAGGCAACCGCACCCATCGTCATCGCCAGCAGCAACGCGCCACGCTGTTCGTGATCCAGCTTCAATAGGCGGACCAGTGCGCGATGTGCTTGCCTGCCGCCTCGACGCCTTTGCGCTGCAACTGCGGGGTGGTCAGGTTCGTATCGTTCTGGATCACCGACGCTATCGACAGCGCGAAGAAGTCGATGATGTCGTCGGCGATCAGTGCTCGGTCGGTCGAGTGGCTGACCGGCAGCTATGATGACGTGCTAGCGTTGCAGCGGCCATATACTTCCGACCGAATGTCAGTGCGGGGGCCAGTGTTTCCGACGCGAAGTATCAACTCGGCATGACAGGTTGGGATGCGCTGGCCTGATGACCGGATTCGCCCATATCCGGACACCCGGGCATGCGATCCAAGCTCCCTATAAAAGCCACTCGTTCAGCACATCTTTCTCGGTTTGGAGTTGCCCAATATGCCCCAACCTGCTGCCCCAACTTTCACTGTCCCATGAAAGTCGTCGTGCAAACTAACTTAAATCAAGTTATGTTCGGCAACCTATGGTATAAATCACAAATTGCTGACCGATCGCGGCCCTTGGCAACTGAGAGACGCAATGCTCCCGCCAATGTTACGGGAACCCTGTTTTGATCTCGGAAATTGACCCTCATGGTCTGATTGCGAAAAGCCTATCGGCGTATTCGCGGATACAAGTTTTTGACAGCGAAGCTTTAGGCCGTCTGAAAGCTCGAACAAAAACGTTTGAGTCGGGAAGCTACGTATTCAGGGAAGGCTTGTCATCTTCCGACTATGTGTTTGTAATATCGGGCTATCTATTTCGTCAAAAGCAAACATTGGACGGTTATCGACAAATTGTATCGCTGATAATTCCCGGAGACATGATTAATCCGGAAAGCAGATTTGTGAATAGTTTGGACTACAATGTGGTTTGTGCAGAAAAATCGAGCATCATCTACGTTCAAAGATCCGAGTTTGAAGAATTAATAGATTCACACCCATCCATTCGGTTGGCTTTGGATCTAAGAACAATTGCGGAGTCGCGACAACTGCGGGAGTGGTTGTTGAATATTGGTGGGCGTTCCGCACGGACTCGTGTAGCTCATTTTTTGAACGAATTTGCCGCCAGGACTAGGTTACGGGGCTTAAGTGATGGGTTGCGTTTTTCCTTACCTATGTCGCAGGAGCAGATGGGGGATAGCGTCGGAATCACACCTGTCCACGTTAATAGGTCTATCAGGTCGCTAGTCGAAAGTGGCTTAATCAATCACGCCAACCGAAAATACGAAATAATTGATCTCGACGGCTTTAGGCAAGCTGGTCAATTCTCGGAAAGGTTTCTTTTGGTCGATGATTTGCCTCATTAATTTGCCATGTGGTGGATACCATGATGGCCGACGTTCGACGAAAAAACGCCAGTAATGTGTTAACTGCGTTCGGCCGGTCCCTGGACCCATCGAAGACGGCGCCATAGTCAACCGACTTGATCCAGATTAATCCTATATTGGTAGGGTCATCTCGCTTTCTTAATCTAGGTTATTTCCGGTGCTCACGGTACATGTCGGAATACTAGATAGGAGGCCGGGGATGACGTTCGACCAACAGGAAAAATTGAAAGCGCTCCTGCTGGAAGCGCTGGTCATAGCCGACAAAATGGAAGGGCGTGGTGTTCTCGCCCTCTACATTGTTCAGGCACTAGATACCCTAACGCCCAAGGTTCGGCGTTAAGCGGTTTAATGTCCGTTATCGCCGCCTGCCTCACGATAAGAGGACGGTCCGCTTTCCTTCCCATTCCGGCCATTCCGCTTTCGCCCAATAGCGGACATGGCTCGCGTCGCGTAGAAGGGCATCATGACCGCGGAACTGACATTGCGTTACGAGTTTAGTTCTGATCCCGACGACGACTTCGGTTGGCTAGCGGTATCAGTCCAGACGGATACGTTCACCGGTCGTGGTGGGTTCTGGGTGCAATGGCAAAACGTCAAAGAGATGGCTCCGAAGCTGGATGCCTATCCGTTTTCGCCCGCGAACCCATTCGTCGAGGAATGGGGGCAGTGCAACGGCGACGGCTCTAATTATGAAGTCATCATCGGCATTTCGATTTTGCCCGCGAACAAAACCGGCGACCTTGATGTGATCGTTCGCATAGCGTATCATCACGATACGCGACGGCAATGTCAGGCAGTGTTCCGAACAAATTATTCCAACACGGCGAACTTCGCCGTCGAACTAAAGGCATTGATGGATCGGCAGCGAGCCGAAGCAGTGCTGCTGGGACGGAACGTCGGCTAACCACCAATCCGGGTCGTTTAGCTGTCGTCTCCGAGAAGATCGGGTTCTAGTTCCATAGTCGAGCCTTTAAGGCGTGTCCTCGCACAGGCCGAGTGGGCATAGACTGCCTGCCACGGGTCATCGTCGCTCTTTGATCCCGCGTCCCAGCGCCAGAGGTTCTCGACCACAATCATCACGGCGTGGGCATCGGCAGTCCGGTCGATGCCTACCCCGCAAAACCAACATTGATATTCTTTCATGCGGGGATGATGGCCCGTTGTTGGCTCCACAGCAATGTCCGCTTCCCTCTCCATTGCGGACGTCGGAGCTTAACGCTTAGAAGGTGGCGTGCCTGATCCGACAACACCAAATGGGGTTCATCAAGTTGGCCCTGTAGACCGCCATGTAAGTGGTCCCCTGATGCTTGGGCTTTTAACCATCCCGCTCTTGTTCGGCTGGTTTCTAGCTCGTAGGGGATACGCGAACAGTACGAGGGTAATCGTTGCGGTTTACGCTTTACTCGCGCCAGCAATCGCGATTTTGTCGCGCTAGCCCGAGGCCAACGTTCGTCCGCTTTCCTGCCCATACCGGCCATTCCAAAGTTGTTTATTTGCAGACATCGGCGCGGCAAGGCATGTACCGCCGATGCATCATTCCACCTCAACGACGCCGCGGTTCAAGGCTGGGGCGTGGTTAGGGGCGGGAATAGGGGCAATCATCGCAATTCCCGCGATTTTTGCAGCGATTGTCTCAGGTGGCGCCGGGCACGGCACCTACATCGCGGCACGCGTGCTGTTCCCTTTTTCAATGCTGCTCACGAGGCTTGAGGGATCGATCGGTCTTATTGGAATGGCTGTGGGGGTGCTCCAGTTTCCCTTATACGGGGCAGTGGCTGGCCGGGCCGTAGCGGTGCGGGGAAATTCGTACTTCCTTCCGTTGACGACAGTGCACTTGGTTGCTGTCCTCGCCTGCTTTTCAGGTCTACTTCCTCACTTTTCTTGAGGAGCAAGCATGGCAGGGTTTGTGTGCGCCGATCTGGCAGAACAAGTTTCCGTGCTAAGGACCTAATGGTCAGGGGAATCTGCAAATGATCCAAGCCTTCGCCAATGTCCTCGCGCCTCTTCTCGCCGCCAGTGCAACAAGCACACCGGGACCGGAGCTCTACCACCTGCCTACGGCACAGAGCGTCGCAAGTAGCGGTGGCGAAGTTGTTCGCGCGTTCTTCGTCGATGGCTACGGCAACCAGGCGGGATCCGTCGCTTTCATGCGGCCTCGCGGCGAGGAACCACGGGTAGAGGTACGCACCGCCAGCGGCGGCGCGCTGGTGACGGTCGTGCCACTCGACACCTGGGAGCGGGTGCGGGCCGCGGCGGCGCTTTTCGACCGCAAGCTCGCACCCGCGTCGGGCCCGGACGTCCCGTCGATTTGCCTCCATCCTTGGTCGGTGTCCGTGGAAGTGGTTGACCCTGCTAGGCCCGGCCGCCCCGCCGCGGTCCGCACAGCCGCCCAGTCCTCCTGCGATGTGGGGCTGGCAGTGCCGCTTGCGTTCGAGGTTGCGCGTGAAGCGGTGGCGGCATTGCCAGCGTGCGCGCTGCTCCATGCCGAACAATACCGTAATAACGTCAGTCTGCTCGCCGGCTGCACGTTGCTGAAAGGCGACCGCGCCGCCGCCGCTCTCGCGCGCAACGCCTATGGGAGTGATTGGTTTGCCACCACCCGCGGTGATCGTACGGAATACGCAATTCGTCAGCTATTTTTCGACCGGGCCCAGCTGAATTGGGCAGGAACAATCGCCGAAGGTTCGGAAGCAGCCGCTAAACTTTGGTCGAGCCGACTGGAAAACGCGTCCATCCATCCCTTACAAATAGTAGGGGAAGCGGCCGATCGAGTGAGGATCGAGGGAATGATTTTTCGGTATGCCGACAACCGCAGCACCAAAGCGCCTGTCACTATGGTCTGGACAAAAGAAAACGGCTTCGGCTTTCGCCTCCACTCTGCCACGGTCGGTGCTGAAGAGCCGGCGGGCTGATGGTTGCCCACTGCCCACATTCCTACGTTCAATGGTAGCGGCGTAGGCTATGAGGCCCGAACCCTCGGCACCTGGGCAATGTCCGTCGTCCATGCCGGTGACCGCATCTCCGACCGCATCTTCCATTCGCGCTTGAACCCCTGCGATGCCGTCACCGCCGTCCACGTGCCGAACTTGCCGTTGATCGAGTCGAGTGCGCCCATCAACCGGTCCCGCTTCGCCGTGTCGGCTTCGAACAGCGTACGGGAGCGTTCCTCCTCGGGAAGCAGATCGTCGAGCATGATGCCGGCTTTCGTGTAGGCGTATCCGTCGCGCCACGCCTTCTCGGCGCCGCGCCTGGCAGCCGCGATCAGTTCGAGGCTGTCATTCGTCATCGGATGCAGCGTCACCATGCGCGATGCGCCGTACTGAGGCCGGTCGGGCTTGTGCTTGTTCGTATGGAAGAACGCGGTCAGCCGGGCCGCGACGAGCCCGTGCGATCGCAGTTTCTCGCCAGCTCGCAGCGCGTATTGCGACAGCGCTCCCATCATCCGCTCAAAGTCGCAGATCGGCGTCCCGAACGAGCGGGTGACGGCCATGCCCTTACGCCGGGGTTCGACAGCCTCGACCGCGTTGGAGGGGACGCCGCGCAGCTCGGCGACAAGCCGCTCGAGCACGACGGTTCCCACAGCACGCGCCTGCTTCATGGGCATCTCACGCAGCGCTCCAGCGGTATGGATCCCCAGGTCGGTTAGCTTGCGCGCAGTGGCGCCGCCAACGCCCCACACGTCACCAACCGCAAAGGCGTGCATCACATCACGTCGCACGTCGTCGTCACGGAGATCCGCCACGCCGGCGAACTTTGGGTCTTTCTTGGCCGCAGCGTTCGCCAGCTTCGCTAGCGTCTTGGTCTCCGCGATGCCAACGCAGGTGGGGATCGTCGTCCATAGCTGTACCTGGGCGCGCATCGCGTTCGCGTGCGCCACAAGATCACGCCCCTCGAACCCTGCCAGATCCAAGAACGTCTCGTCGATGGAGTATATCTCGAAGTCGCGGGCGAAGGACTCGCAGGCTGCGATCACGCGGCGCTGCATGTCACCATAGAGCGCATAGTTCGACGATCGGACCTGAATGCCGTGTTGCCGCACCTTGTCGCGCAGGTGGTGGATCGGATCGCCCATCTTAATCCCGAGCGCCTTGGCTTCCGCCGATCGTGCAATGGCACACCCGTCGTTGTTCGACAGTACAATGACCGGGACTCCGACCAAGCTGGCATCGAAGGCACGCTCGCAGGAGACATAGTAGTTGTTGCAGTCGATCAGGGCGATCGGCGTGCTCATGCCATCTTGCGCGCGACGCCGACGACCGTGCCCCAGATCTCGACATGCTCGTCGACCAGAATGTCCGCGAACCCTTCGGCCTCAGGGACGAGCCAGTGGCGGCCGTCGACATAGCGCAGACGCTTCAAGGTCCGCTCGCCGTGCACCAGTGCGACTACGATGGCACCCGTCCTTGGCGCCTTGGCCCGGTTCACAACGAGCAGATCACCGTCGATAATCCCGGCTCCCGCCATCGACCGCCCCTCGACGCGCATGACATAGCTGGCGGCTGGGTGCTCGATCAGCCACGCGCTCAAGTCGATCGGCTCCTGCATGTCGTCCTGCGCAGGCGACGGGAACCCTGCCGGCGTGTGGACCAGGAAGAAAGGCACCTCACACGGCACCAGTTCGAACGGGACGTCGTGAAGCCGTAGCGCATCGTCACGACGGTTTAGCGCAACGACGACCGGGCGGCCTGAGTTGGTCGAGCGCATGAGCTATAGGATCGCGGCAAAGAGGAGCTGGTCGTGCTGCGCAGCCAAAACCGACCGTGCGTCCTGGGCAGCGCCGACGGCTTGCCGGTACTCCACGGTTCCGAACCGTTCGGCCTCGTCGAAGCTGAATTGCACCGCATCAACAGGCGGATAGACGTTGTCGTATATCACGCGGGCAGCCGCTCTCAGCCGCAGATCGTGCTGCATTTCGTTGCTCCGTCAGTATCGAGTCGCCGGTCGTGGCGTGTCCCTAGCTAGGCGCGATCCCTGCTGATTCGCAAGAACATTGCAAGAACATCAATCCGATGCGATGGGCGGCTCAACGATTCGAGGGACGCAAGAATGACCGATTACGACGACGACCAGCAGGAGCCGAAGCCCGCGTTTGGCAAGTGGCTGCTTGCCCAAAGGGACCGCGGTGACTGGGTTGACGGGATAGCTGACGCTGCGCGTGCCGATCGCACGTTCCCGAAGAACGGTGACCCGGAAGCAGTTCGGGCCCATCTGCGCAAGCAACAGGCCGATGGCGACGCTTTCGCCGCGATTGACGATGCCGAGAGCGATTGGCTGGCGGTCTAGACGGTGCCGGTCTTCATTCTGGCCCTTGCCGCAGCGGCCCCCGCGACGACGTTCTCATGCACGGTAACCCGCGTTCATGACGGTGACGGTCCGCTATGGTGCTCGAGCGGTATCAAGGTTCGGATCGCAGGGGTGCAGGCGCCGGACTTCGAAAGTGCTTCGCCGTGCCGGGCGGCAGACCCGCGCCGGGTAAACTACCGGTGCGATGACGCCGCCGCGAAGCGCAGCCAACAGATCGTCGAGCGTCTGGTGATGCGCCAGACCCTGCGATGCGAACCGACTGGCAAAAGCTACGCTCGTGTTGTCGCTCGGTGCACGCTTCCGGACGGCCGCTCACTGTCCTGTGCGGCGATTGCGTCAGGCGCGGCGGTCCGATGGGATCGGTACTGGCGGCAGTATCGCATGGGGGAGTGCCGCTAACTTCCCCTCGTCGGAACAGCGCGGTATCGATCGTCATGGCCCGTGCGCAAAAGCTGAAAGTTTATAGGACGGTTGCAGGCTTCAATGACGCCTATGTCGCGGCGCCGAGCCAGAAGGCGGCATTAGAGGCTTGGGGCAGCGACCGAGACCTGTTCGCGCGGGGCATAGCAGAGCTCGTAACGGATCCCGCCTTTACCGCGGAGCCCTTGGCCTCACCGGGTGTCGTCGTGAAGCATTCCCGGGGCACGACCGCCGAACAGATCAAGGCGCTGCCGGACCCAGAGCCGCGGACACCGCAGGAAGATAACTCGGACCGCCCTAAACTTTCCAAACAGCCGACCAAATTGAAACAACCCGCGCCACCAAAGCCGGCACCCAAGCCAAAGCCCAGTAGCGAAAAGCTCGAGGCGGCGGAGGCAAAGTTAGAAACGGTGAAGTCCGATTACGCCGGAAGGATGAAGGCTTTGGCGGATCAGGAGGCGAAACTAGCGCGAGAGCGGCGGGATCTGGAAAAACGAAAGTCCGATGACGTTGGAAAAGCTGAAACCGCCGTCGAGGACGAACGTCGAGTGTATGACACCGCACTTCGCCAGTGGCGTAAATCGAGAACCGAACGATAGGCTCTCCAAACGCGACGGGGTGGTCTGCTATCGGCGTCGCGCGACGCCCCCATATCGCCGAGACGTTCAATACTTCAGCGGCGACCCCGCGGAACCAAGGGAGTGGTTGTTGGCCGGCTAGCGGATCCGCGCCCGGCAAGTCAGCTTGTGCGTTGGACGTGCCGGACCAAAGGAGATTTTGATGACTGAGCGCAACACACCGGAGCCCGTCGACAACGTCAGCATCAAGTCCGGCGATGCGGATCAAGCCGCGGATGGCTTCGGCAAGGGTAAAGGCTACTCCGGCGACGAATACGACAGCTCGGACCACGCAGCGGAACGCCACCTGCAGAATCGTGACGGTGCTCACAACGCCGGCGCAGATGAAGCCGCCGATGGTCGCGACATCCCGCCGGAAGCCGGCAAGCGGGCCTACATCGATAACAAAACCGGCGAGGTTCACGGCAGCGGATCGCGCGCTGGCGGTGGCAACGCTGGTGAAGACATCGATCTCGACACGTCGCGGAGCGGCCCCGAGGAATGATAAGCTGAAGGGGAGAAAGCTGATTGCACGAGGCGACTGAGCAGTCAGCGCGTTGACCCGTCGAACCAACAGGAGAGCAGTATGCCAGACGTAGATCCCAGCAATTCCTACGGCACGCCCGAGGGGCCGGAACTCAACACTAGTGACGTACCGACCGAGCCCGACGCAGGTACCAAGAACACGACTGCGGAAGGCGGCGATCGAACGTCCGCAAGTCCCGGTAAAGACCTCGATACATCGCAGAGCGGGCCTGAGGAATGACGTCTCGCCAATTCTAGCTGGTCAAATGACGGATCACAGCGCCTGCCTGATCCAGGGGAGGCACGGAGTCGTGCCCGCCTTCAAGGCGCGGCGTCGCCTCACGGCTAGGGCGGAACGGCTGGAGGCGTTCAGGTGGTGCTAGGGAGATAACCCATAGTGCCTTCTTAAACACGAGAGGCTACGTCGCGCTCGTCGCGGCGAGCTTCTATCAATCGTGCTCGTCACACGCGCTCGTCGCGGCAGTGCTTCAATCTGGGACTCGCTGAGGATTGCTTACCGTATAGGGAAGTGACAGTATCATGACATCGCAGCGGATTGAGCATTCCCAAGACGCCTCTCCGCTGCGATGCCCCGTGTTCATTGGACCGCAGTAAACTCGCGCCACCCATCCGCAACGCCGGCAGCCTTTGCCGTGTCGCCCGCCAGGACTATCGCTTTCGCGTCCTTCCGTGCTTCCTTCAGCACCCTGGCGACAGCCGCCTTCTGATCGTCCTCGTCCATCTTGCGCCACTCCTGGCTTGCGACCAGCGCGTCTAGCTCTGGCTTGGCCTGCCCACCGGTGAGATCTTGCAGGCGATCGTACTGCGCAGGTGTCCAATCAATCGACTTGCCGCCCACCTTGTGCGTGCGCTGCGGCTTTGTGACCGTCGCGCCGATGTCGAGCAGGGATTTGATGGTCGGATCCATCTTGTCGCGGCCCGAGTAGAGCGGCGATACCAGATCGGGGCCTAGCGCTTCCTGCTGCGTCATCGCCTTTCCGAACACGTCGCGGCGAGGGTAGAGGTTGGCCGACATACCGGGGATGCGCGACTTGATGCGTTCCATTGGTGCCCGCGCTTCTCGCACTAGCGGATCGTTCGACTTGGCAATCTGGGCGACGAGACTAGGCACGGCGATGGCGCCGGCAGTCCGTGAAACGAACCCGTCGAGGTATCGGTCGGGATCGTTGATGGCCTCCAGCGCCGAGCTAAGCCCCGACATCCAGGTCTTTGACGACAGGTTGTTGACGATCGCGGCCGCAACCAGCGTGAACGACTTTTCCTGCTGCTTCTCGGTCATGTGCGAGGACATCTCGACCATATCCGCAACCGTGCCGATGGTGGTCGAGAACGGGTCGAGGCGCGAGTAGCTGTAGTAGCGATCCCCGATCTTGAAGCTGTACGGTTGCCACCCGCCCGCCTGGAGCAGACGCTTGGCGCTATCATCAGCAGGACCGCCGCCAGTGATGTGACCGCCCATAGCCGCCTCATACATCGCGGCACCCATACCGGTCCCGACCAGCGCGCGTGCCATTGCCATATCCCGTCGAGCGCCGCCCGCCTGTATCTCGGCCTTCCACGACTTCATCAGGACTGCGGCTGGCGAGCGCTCCGCTGCGAACTTCAGGAGGTTAACCGGAGTGCGGACAAACGGCAGGAGCAGCTTCGCGATCGGGCGCCCCTGCGTTGCCCGCGAGACACCGGCCGCAAAGCTGTCATGGCGCAACGGCGTCTGGAACGTCAGATAGCGCGCATACTCGAACGACCCGCGCAGCATCGTGTCGTCGGGGTTCAGCACCAGGTCGGCAGCACGATCGCGCGCCGCCTTGCCCTTTAGGCCCTCGTTCCGGGCACGACGCATGGCGATCCCGTTCAGCTCCATGCGGCGAGCGATACCCTTAAATAGCTCATCCTCCGCCGAGAGAAGGCGGGTAGGGGTGCGGATCACCGTGCCGAGCTTGCCGCCGATCGCATTGGCCTGCTGCTGCTCGACCTTCGAAATTGCGTCGTCAGACTCGCCCGTGAGGAACGACCGGGCCGCGGCCTTCATCCCTTCGCGAGCGCCCGACACCATGCCGGCCGCGCGCGTGCCAAGCTCCGAGAACAACACGCGTTCGGTTTCTGCCTGCCCCGGCAACGTCTTGCGGATCGCACCGATACCCGCCGCCACCGCATGTTCTGGCAGCTGAGCGATCGACGTCAGCGTGTTGGACAGGATGTTAACCGCGTGCGTCTGTGGCCCCGACAACAGGCTGTTGATGTAGAGCTCAATCGCCTTGTCACGCCACTTCGGAAGAAGCGAGCGAAGCGCAAACTTGTTGATGCCCGCAGGCGTGACACCGACGTTCTCAAGGTCGACGATTCGCTCGGCAACTTCCTTCATGCGACCCGGCCCACCCAGGGCGTCACCCAGCGACGAAAGCACGCGGTTCGCATCGCGACTATCAGCCGTCATGCGGAACTGCTGGAGCAAGCGCCCAGCCTCCGCCGTCATGCCTGCGACCTGCTCCTGAATGGCTGCATGGCGCAGCCACGCACCACGAAACGCCGCCTCCAGCTCGTCGCCGGGGTTCTCGACCCGGCTAAGGCGCTTCGCCATGTTCACCAGATCGGCACCCGAACGGGCGAGGATCTGGCGAGCGGCTAGAGCCTCCTCCGCGTTGAACGCCTGCCCCTTGCGCCGCTTCAACAGATCGTCGGCAGTCATCCCGAGGTCTTCAGCGAGGCTCTTGGTTTCGGCGTTGGTGATACGTCCGCGGGTGGCTTCATCGAACCCACCGACGCGGGCGTGAGTATTCGCCAGCGCGCGGGCGATCGACTGCGGACTGTCCAGCTTGTCGAGACGGATGTTGCCGGCGAGCTTGGGCGCGTTCTCGCCCCACTCCTCATAGGCTTCTACCGGAGGCGCATTGCGGTCCAGATCGTCAGCCGTGACGGGCTCGCCGCGATCCTGCACCAGCGGCGCACCTTCCTGCCTAGCCGCCTCGACCTGATAGCGCTGCGATCGGGCTTGTTCGAACGCGTCGACCTCCGCCAGATCGTCGGTACGGAATGCGCGGTTGTTGCCGGTGTGCGTAGCGTTGAGCGTGTCCAGAAACTCGGCAACGGTCGGGCGCTCGACATGGTCGGGGAAGAACCCGGCTTCCCATGCGCGTTGCGCTGCGTCGTCGTAATTCATGCCCTCGTTAGCGACGAGAGGACCGAAGCGATTCTCCCCGCCGGCAAAGTCCACGCCTTTACGCGGCGCGTTGTCGATGCCGTAGCGCTCCAGTTCGCCACCCTGCGCACGGATGCCGCCCTGCGATCGGAGCCACGTCACCAGATCGAGCGGGCCGCGCTTCGCCATAGGCGTTCCCGTGTTGGCGTTCGGGATATTGCGGCGCTCCAGCACGTCGGCTTCATTCGGTGCGCGCACTGGTGCGATACGGCCGGCTGCGATGCCTTCCGCCTCCTCAAGACTGCCAACCGCGTTCGACGGTAGCGGCAGCATGTCGGACGACCGCACGTCTTCAGCCTGGGCAAGACGCTCAGCCGAAGGACCGGCGGGGCCGTCAACCGGCGTGAACTCAGCCCATTCATCGGCAGGCCCCATGATCGTTGGCGTCTGCGTCTCGTTCTCCATTGGTGCAGCACGGCGCCAGGACGACACGAACCCGGCGCCATCTGGCGTCAAATCACCGCTGCCCGACTGTTCCCCTATTGGGTGGCCTTCACGCTCTAGCGCGTTGTACAGGCGTGAGGCGACGCCCTGCCGGCGCAACTCGGGTGCGACATAGACCGACGCACCATCGAACGTCTCGCGGGCCTCTGGCGTCAGCGGGATTTGAGCCGCACCGCGCGCGACGCCATCGCTATCGCGATAGACCGCAATCGCGAGCTGCCCGTCCTCGTTGATGACCAATACGCCGGGTTCACCAGTGCGCGGCACGAACGACAAGACGCTCTTAGGACCAAGGCCGCTTTCCTCGTCCATAGCCGGCGTGTTCGGCTCGACCGGATCACGAGGGCGCGGGGCAGGGGCAGGGGCAGGCGGCACCAGGTCGCCAGCCGAGCGCGTGGCGGCGTCCTCCGCAACATCGCCAGCAATCCCGACGCTATTGGGCGTCGCACCGTTCTGCGTGCCGGCCTTAGCTGCATCCAGCGCGCCGTCCGTCAGATCTTGTGCCGAACGCTCCGCCTCCGTTCCAGCCATGCCGCTGAAGGGGCGCCCGATTAGTTTAGCTATATGCGGGGCGAGCAACCCCGTGCCGACGCCTAGCCCGAGGCCTACCGGCGCACCGACGAGCCCGCCCTGAATGCGGCCCTGCCAGTCCTCACCCTGCCCGATACCGGCAGCAGCGCCCTCGACCATGCCCGCAGTCCCGAGGCGGGCTGTCACAGCTCGTCGCGCCGCCTGCTCAGCGGCAAAGCGCGTGCCGCCCGCCTCCAGGACCGAGCGCGCAGCACCGAACCCCACGCCCTCGATCGACGCACCCGGAGCAATGAGTCCGCCGACGAGCTGCCCGCCGAACCGCGCATAAGGATGCTTGGCGTCATCGAACGCGAGGATAGAGCGGTTCTGATCGAGGTTGTTGCCGTAGACGTCACCGAACCGGCGATCCGAGGACCACACGTTTTCGCGGTCGCCAGGCAGAAGGGAGTCCGCCAGCGCGCCGGTCTCGTCCAACACGTTAAAGGGATCGGCCACACCGCGCAGAGCCGCGCCCGTTGCACCGTCCTTATGATCGGTCAGCACGCGCGGCGGGTTGCGGTATGTGACTTCGCTGCCAGCGCCCCGCGTCTCGCGGCCCTTGTACGCCTTCTCCACCTCCGAAGGATCAAGCGTGAAGCCGCTGGTCTTGGCGAACGCCAACAGATCGGCGGGCTTCGATGTCGGATCCTGCCAGATGCGGATGTATTCGTCGGCGATCCCAGGCCGCACACCCTGCGCTGGTAGCTGCTCGTCCCAGAATACAGCTTCGCTTTCGCCTTCCTTGCCAGGGACCGGCTTGGCCCAAGGGTCGGGCGTGCCGTGCCGGTAAGACGACGGCTGCTCGAATGCCCCGGCCCACGCGCCGCGACGGTTCAACCGGGCGTCGCGCTCGTCCTCCATGTAGGTATTGAGCCGCACCGGGTCCGCCTTCAGGTACTCAGGCGTGGTGATAGCTAACCCCTGCCGCAGCAGGGCAGACGCCGCATCGCCGCCATTCTCGACACTCACCACCGGGCGCCCGTAAGTCGACGCGCCAGTGTTCAGGATCGTTGCGGCAGGATCGGCAAAGGAGGCGAACCGCCCGCGCGCCTGCTGGCCGAGCCGGATTAACTCACCGTTCTTGCTCTTGCCGGTCTGGTCCAGTTCGAACGCATCGGCACCGTAGAGCCGTCCGTTCTGGCCCGTGTTCAACCGGAACGTGTCGCCGTCGTGGACTTGCCCTGTTGCCTTCATATCGTCCGCGGCGACGGGCGGACCGCTCTTGTACCGGCCACGCACACGGCGAGCTTCGCGGGTAGGCTTCACCTCGTTGAACTCCGCCCATTCGTCGGCGGGCGGGGCAACGGCTACCGGCGCGGCGGTTGGCGTGACCTCCTGGAACTGCGACCAAGGATCAGACATGCGCCGCCTCCCGCCGAGCAGCCGAACAAGCCTGTGCAAGCCGCACGCGGTACAACGGGAGCGCCGCGACACACGCGTTCACGTCCGCCGCTTGGTCCTCGTCTCCTAGATCGGCAAGATCGGAGAGAACGGCCAGCAGCTTAGCCGCGTACAGGTCGACACCGCTCGCGTCGCCGGCCTCGCAGGCTCGCTGGAGCGCGAGCGTGAGGACCGCAGCAAGCTTGCGCGTGTCGTACTCCTCACCGATCCGCTCGGCATCCTCTGCGACCCATACTGCCGCGACATGCATCGACCGTCCTAGGAGCGGGTGCTGGCAATATCCGAGAAACTCGTCGACCTTCGCGCGAGCGTTGCTCAGTTCAGTATTCATCGCTTCATCACCCTACCGTCAGCATTTTTGAAATAGGTCCCAGGCGGAAGCATCCTCGCCTGTTCCGGGGTCGTGACGGTCACGGGGAAAGCCAGCGTGCCGGGGACCATGCTGGCGGGGTTGTTTGGCGTGATGCGCCGACCGCTCCCCCGGCCACCGCTCGCGGGACGGGTTGCTGCAATCTCACGCGTCCGCCTGTCGGTCAGATCCTGTCCGCGGGTTGACGTGGTTGCGCTGATGTCCTGCCCGCGCCGACGATCACCAGAGGCCACGCCGATCCCGTACCGCCCACGCGCGTCCGTCATGTTCTGACCGCGTGCAGTCAGATCGCGCCGCGCGCCGCGGTCCTCGATCACGTTGTCGGTGTTGCGGATCGTATTACCGGCGAGAAGGTCTGAGCGCTGGTTGTCCTGCCCGACGTCGTCAATCCGCCGCTGCGTCAACGCGGAGCCTAGCTGATCCTTGATCGACTGCGAAAAGCCGATGTGGCTATCGAGCCCTTCGTCGGACAGGTCGGCCGCGCGCAGCTCGTCCGCGCTGAATCCGTATCGCATGAGCGTCGGAGCCATGCCGGCGAACACGGTGCCGCGCTGCTCGGGCGGTAACTTCTTGAGCGTGTTGGCGGCGCGCCCCATCCAATCAGCCTCGACGGCCAGTTGCTTGCGGTGGTCATCGTGCAACCCACCGATTTTACCGGCCAGGTCGTAGTCACCCGTCCCGATCGCGGCGGCTTGCGCACCCTGATAGTCCCCGGCCTGGACCTGCTGCTGGATCCCAGGGCGAGCCATCCGCTGCTTCCCGAGGTCCTGAAGCTTTTGCAGCGCCTCGCGGTTCTGGATGCCCTGCGCCTCTACCGAAGCGTCGGTCCTGCGCTCAGCGTCGTAAGCCGCCATCGCCTTGTACGGGATGTCCCAATCAATCGCCATTAGATCGCCTCCTGCATTGCCGTCACGCCACGCCTGTTGCCGATCATCGCGAGCTTGGCCCGCGCCTCCGCCGCCCGCTCCTGATGGAATGTCACCTCGCGCTCCAACGCGGTTCGAACAAGCAACGACAAAGGAACACCGCGCTTTACCGCGACGTCCTCTAATGAAGCATGCAAGGTGGAGGGGAGGCGCAACCCTACACGGCGGTTGTTCGCACAGTTGGGGCGGTCTGACTTGGCTGTCTGTATAGGCATAACCTGCGTATTTTCGCCTTGGTTGAACCAAGGTTCAACCGGGAAGACTGCTTTTATGCGTGCCGGTGTGTAAATAATTGAGCGCTTTACTGGATGGCCCATCCAGGGCGTCGCTTGTTGAGTACGAGCGGTAGGCGTGGCATTACAGGGCGATGGGAATCCCGCTACCTCGCGCCGCTGCGCTACTCGTCGTCGCCATGATGACGGGATGCGGGGAGGCCCCACGCGCACCAGCGCAACCGGCGAAGGCCGAGGAAGCAAAGCCGGATCACGTCACCCGCACGACCGTCCGGGCAATGTGCGGCCAGGCGAAAGACCGAGCGCTGGCAATCTCGCAGATCGCGGAGGAGGACGAGTTTAACGGTGAGTCCGACGACGTGTATTCGATCGCGAGCGACCTAGCCGAGAAGGGTTGCCCGAAGGTTGGGCGGTAGCTCGACCGTCAGCGGCTCGATCCGTCCTTACGCTTCTGCTGGTACGCGTATTTGACGTAGCCCTCGGCGTTCGTCTTCGATCGTTCCTCAGCCACCTCGGCATGTTCGGCCATAGCCTCCCATGCCTCCGCAGCTCTTAGATGGCGGTCGCGCACCAAGGGCAACACAGCACTCGCCGCGGCCAACCGCTCCGCATTTGCCGTGCTACGAAGCGTCTCAATGTGAGGGGTGCTCACGCTAAGCGCGCTCGCTCAAGCGAACCCCGACACCGGCCGACCCTTTTCCGTCCTTCATTGTCGCGCCTGCGGAGATGAACTCGACGCCGCCGCGTTCCAGCGCGCCCCTCATCAAACTGATGCTTTCAGCTTGGACGATCTGACCAGACTCGAACCGCGCGACGGTGGCGTATCCAATTGAGGCTTCGCGCGCGAGGTCGTGGGCTGACCACTTCAAGGCGGCCCTAGCCATGCGGCATTGTTCTGATGTCATGTGATAGAGATTATCTCACCAAGGGGCTTGTGGCAATCCTACATCGCTGATAGATACTCTATCACTCCTAAGCAGGAGCGACCGGACGAGAGGCGTAGGACCCTCCCGCCCGATCTTACCGCAAACGATCACGGAAGGATCGAATATGGCTACACACGCCCTTAGCATCGGCACGCCCGCCGCTGCTACCCCGCACTTGGCGCTCGTCGCGCTGACTGCCCCGGCCTGCTGGACCGCAGACCCCCGCGCCGTGAAGCTGCTGGCATCGTGCGCCGCGCTTCCTCCCGTCATCCTCGAACACCGCAGCCGCTTCGGCAACGCGGTCGATCGCTGGACGGCCTTCGCTGGCTACCGCGTTGAGGCCCTTGAGACGATCCGCATGGAGGTGGGCGACCGCCTGCTTCAAGCCCACATGCAGCACGGTGACGCGGCCTATGAGCCCTTCCGCCAGTGGTGCGACCAGCCGACCGCAAGCGATGCCGTCGCCGATGTCCTCTCCTCCAGCACGGAGCATTGAGCGATGGCTACGAAGACACTCAACGCGGCCGCGTTTACGGCAAAGCTGCTCGCACCGCTGCCAACGGCAGAGGTCCAATCCGCCGCCTTTACCCGTGACCTGTCCCAAGACTGGAACAAGGGGATGGAGGACGTGCGGTACGCCGAATACGGCCATTTCTATGAGGCGACAGGGCGTCGGCTGGGCATTGTAGGTCACTGCCAGCGGGTGGCTGATCAGATGTGCAAGAACTGGCAGGAGGCGCAAGCCGAGCAGTGCCTGATCCCGGCGCCGACTGCGAAGGAGCTTCGGTGGAAGAAGCGCTTGCTGTCTCACATTCGCGATGGGGAGGATGTCGCCGCAGCGATCCTCCGCGACGAAGCACGCCTTGCCCCGAAGCAGGAGGCCTGAATCATGGCAAAGTTCCCTTTCATCCCGACGTTTGAAGTCGAGCAGGCACCCGCCGAGACAGCTAAAGTGTTCGAGTTTCCGCGCGATGTGTCCTTGCGCGCGGATCTTCGCGAGGCACGCCGACAGCTTGAGCGCTGCGAACGCAACATCGAAAACGACGACATCAATTCACCCGATACTCGCGAACGTGTGCGCGCAGCCTGCTCAATCCCGATGCGCGATTATTGGCATGATGAGGTGCGCCGGGCTGAGGCCGCGGTCGCGATGCTCGAAGCCGACGACACGCTAACCTTTCGCAGTCAGATGTACCGCGCTCACCGCAGCATCAACGGGGCGAACTGACATGAGCACCCAAACCACGCGCCGCGCCCTCTTAGGGGGTGCTGGCCTCGCCGCTGCCGTCGCGATCGTCCCGGCTGTTGCTTCGGTTCGCACACCCGCTGTCGCTACCACGCAATGGGATGCCCTCGTTACGGTCTTCCACAAAGCCGACGCGAACATGAAGGCGATCGGCGCAGAGCATGACGAGGCTTACAAGCGGTATAGCCTCGCGCTCGCTAAGCTGGGACCGCGCCCGCAGGCGCCCGACTATTCTGATAAAGCCTACCTCGTGCCAATCGGCCAGATGACGATCGGCGAACTCAGTTTTGCGTCATCCACGAAGTCACCAAAATACGCCGCGTATGAAGCTGCCCTTGCTGACTGGAAGGCCGCAGCCGCCACCCTGGAAGCCGAGGTAGCTGGTGACGTTGACGCGCGGTGGGAGACTGCTGTCGACGTCCAGGACAAGGCCGCGCATGCGCTCTTTGAAGAGCCATCCCCGAACGCCGACGCCCTCCACTTCAAAATGCAGTTGGTGGAACGATCGTACGAGGGCGGGGATATGGACAGCTATGTCACTAAAGCCATCTTCGCGGACGTGCGCCGCCTCCTGAGCAAGGAGGCATGAGCATGGACACCAACACCACCCGCCGCAACCTCCTGCGCTTCGGCACCACCGCAGCCGCCTACGCTGCCGGCGCGTCGATCGTCACCGGGGGCATCGCTCTAGCTTCGCAGGCGAAGGGCGCGGCCCCGGCCGTCACCCCACAACTCGCCAAGTTGCTGCGCGACTACACCGCCGCCGATGACGCGCTGAACCACTTCTACGAGACGGCGCACAACCCGGCGGTCGAGCGTGAGGCTGCGATGCGCGAGGCTTATCCCCACATCGAACATGCGATCCCTACGACCAGCGGGAACGTGCAGACATTCACAACCGCCAAACCGATGGACATCGCCCAGGCGCGCCACATCGCGAAGTCCAAAAGCAGCGCCGAATGCCAGCACCCGGCGTGGCCTACGAAGCGAGAGCGCGCCCGCGCATTCTACGCAGCCCACCTCCGCCGAGAGCGGGCGTTTGCGAGCATCCGGCGCACCTGCCGAATGGACGCGATCAACGCCCGGGAAACAGCGTTGTTCGTGCCGTATAAGGCTGCGGTGGCCGGCATCGCTGCGTTCCCCGTTGCAACCGTCGCGGACCTTAATGCGAAGATGGCGCACCTCCTGGAGAACAGGACCGACCAAGACGACGATCTGTTCGACACGATTCAGGCCGACGTTCGCCAGCTTCTGACAAGGGAGGTCCGCTGAGATGGCTCACACGATCAACCGTACCGCTATCGGTACAGTAACCCGCGCCGTCATCGACGCGATCGAGCCCTGGTATGACTGGGGCAAAATCAGCGTGCAGCGCATGGAGACGCTACGCCCAGGCAAGAGCATCACAGACGGCGAGGTGCGGTATTTCGAACTGCAATGGCTCGGCATCCACATCGCATTTCAGGTCGGCCGCACACCGAAGGGAGCTCGCTGACATGGCAACCCAATTCAACCAGGGGGCGGCGCGGGCTGCCCCGACCTTCGACCCTGCGGCTTGGCTCAGCGTGCTCGTGTCGATCGGCGGAGGCTATGCCCTCGCATCCGGTCGCAAGCTCTGGCTGGTGGTCGAGGAATGCGCGGCCATCGACATTGAAGACTTGATGCGCCCGTTGATCGGCCACCCTGATCGCGTCGAGGCGGTGCGGACCGCGATCGAGCGCCGCCAGAATGGAGGGACGCTGTAATGGCAAGTCGCGCACCAGCCTTTGAGGCGCCCCCGCTGGACATGTTGCTGGCTTCCGTTCCCAGCCTGCCCCGCGCACTACTGTCCCGCCTCACCGCCCGCATGATCAATCGGATGGACGAGCTGGACGGCGACCCCGACCTGGAGCCCGACGAGGATTGTTGTGCGGCCGGTGACGACGATCTGGCTGGCGTGTCGGTCCACTAAGCCTCCGCCGTTAGAGCACCCTGCCGGCCATGGTAGGCGCTCCGTCGCGTGCTGGAGCAGCAGCCCTTGTAAGCAGATCAGAAGAGGTGCGCATTAGCTGTTCTCAGTTCGGAGGGCTTCAGGTGAGTCGCGACTATAGAGGGAGCCATGATGAGCACGGCCCATCGCATCTCCCAGGCCCGCCCAATGGGAACCGGGTAGGTAGAAAGTGACTGGCGCCCGCCCGGATATGCACAGGGCTCGTCTTGCGATGCTCGCCAGCGGCATGACAGATGGTGCGATTGCGAAAAGCAGCGGAGTGAGCAGGTGCTCGGTGGCCCAGTGGCGCACACGGCATGGTCTCCCGCCCAGCGTTGGCCGGAATAAACCCCTAGACCAGCAGGAGGATAGGAAGCGTCGCGATCTGTACGAACAGGGCTTTGACGATCAGTCACTCGCTGCGGCACTTGGAATGACACCACGGGCAGTTTGGAAATGGCGGCGCCGGTCAGGGTTGGCCTCAAACTCGGATCGCGTGCAGATCAAAGATCCGCTAGTTGCTGTCCCAACGCCTGAGACCCGTGCTACGTGTGAACGCCTGCTCCGGCGGAATGTTACTACGAAGGTGGTCTCCGCAATATTCAAGCTCGCAGTCTCCACGGTACAGCGCTGGCGCAGCGAGGTGCTGCGGGCAGAGCCGGACCTCAGACGGCCAAGTACCGCGCAGAAAATGCGCCCTCGGGCCACGAACGGCCGACTGCATTCGCGGCTGCCGCCGGAACGCCTGAGAGAGGCTTTCGAGCTATACGCCTTGGGGCATAGCGACGTAATGATAGCGGCGACGATGAGTCTTCGTTCGCAACAGATAGGCGATTGGCGAGCTGCGTATTCGTTGAGGCCCAACGCTCGGAGACGCCGGGTGCCAGGACGCCGACGTGCGCCGTCCGTCCCGTTCCAGGCGATCCGCACAGACCGCGATCAGCTTTATGCTCGTATCCGGCGGTCACTCCGCGGAGATTGGGCAACCGTTGATGACGCGGCCAGTGACCTCTACCTGGCAGTGATCGAAGGGCGTCTCAAGATCGAGCAGATTGAGGGAGTCGCCACACAGTACCGAAACCGCGTCATCGCTGATTATGCCTCCGCGTTCGGACAGGTACCGCTCAACAAGGCCGTCCCAGGGACCGAAGATCTGATGATGATCGACACGCTCCGCGATGAGCGGTCGTCGGACTGGCTGGAGGAGATGGGGGCTACGGTTTGGTGAGATAATAAAACGCGCCGGGTTAAACCGGGCTGAGCAATGACTCGACTCTTGCGGTGCGCCGTTTCAACCTAACGGTATGACATTGCAGTTTATCGCCTACATAGACGAAGCCGGTGACGAGGGCATCAACAAGCTACGCGACCCAGACAGCGGCCAGTCTCGATGGCTTATGTTAGGCGGTATACTGGTATCAGCGGAAAACGATCGGTTGCTTCCAAGCTGGCGTGACGAAGTGTTGGACCTATTTCCCAAAAAGCAAAAGCGCGATCTACATTTTCGCTACCTAAAACATGACCAAAAAGTCGCGACTTCGGAAGTTTTGGCAACTAAACGTATGGGCATTTGTTGCATTTGCTCGAACAAAGAAACGCTATTGGACGGCGGAAGGTACGAGGCGCTTTATGGCAAGAAGGGGCATCTTTACAATTATCTTACCCGTTTTCTTCTGGAGCGTTTAACAGCTTCGGTAGCTGCTACCGCAAGGAGGCAGGGTGAGACCGCCCGTTTAAGCATCGTTTTCTCTCGGCGCGCAAATACCGATTACGCAGTCATGCGCGAGTATCTGGAAATGATGCGCGACGGCAAAGAAAAGATGAGGCCAGTCCGGAGTATCGATTGGTCAGTTTTCGATCCATCTGACATCCGTGTCGAGAACCATTCTAAGTGGGCGGGCCTCCAGTTGGCAGATTGCGCGACGTCCGCCGTCTTCTCATCCCTAGAGCGGAACATGTACGGCAACTATGAGCCGCGCTATGCCCTTACACTCGCCAAACGGTTCATACCCCGCAGCCATTCAATCTTAGACTGCGGTTTCACACTGGTGCCGCAACGCAACCGGTGCCCTCTGGACGAGCGCCAAGCGAAATTCGTGGACGATCTGGTAGGAAGTTGGCGAGCCCCCGGACCCTGATACCACGTCTTTCGACGCTGCCACCCTAAGGCAACTCGGGCTTATTCCGACGCATGCTCGCCACGAGTGCATATAGTCGTTATCCGGCAACGATACAAAACTTTTTTGGCCAAATGCCGCATCATGGGGTTGGTGCCACTGAGGGCTTAGGCCAGGCCATGCCGTCGCGGACCTCGGCCTTACCCAGCGCTACCAGCTGGTCGATGATGAGCGAGCGAGGCTTGGGCCGCTCGCCCTCATTGAACGGCGCCCATCCCTCGTAACTGCACGGCATCAGCTCGAGAACGTTGGTTTGGTCCTTCGTCATGCCGGCTTCCTCGTGATGTAGGTTGCGTTGAGCGACGCCAGATTGATCGTTGCGGCTGTGGGGTTGGTGAACGTCTGATCGACCACTCCCGCGCCGGCTGTTGGCATCTGAGCAATCAACCCGCCTAGCGATGCGCTGAACCCGACCGAGACATTGTCGCCGAAAGACACCGCCGGGAATGCAACCGTCGTCGTGAAGCTTGCGCCGGCCGCGATCGTGGGCGGGGCGATAGGGACCGTTTTCTCGAACGAGCCGCCGCGAGACGCTACAGTCGTGGCGCTTTCGACATGGCCACCCAGGGTCATGCCGCGGCGATCACCGGGTTTAAGCGTTAGCCGGCCAAACTTTCCCTGAAGGAATGACGCGTAGCCGCACTGAGGGGGCAGGCGGAAGTCGATCGCATTAGGGCGGTCGATGATCAGGTGATCGATCTGGGCGCCGCTCGCGTCCATGCTGATGTTGGCCGCGACACTGAACACGCCAGCTGGCGTCAAGTTGATGCCCTCGCCACCATCGAGTGTGAGCGTACCGATACCGCGCAGCGCGTTAGTGCGTCCATAATGGCGGAACGTCGTGCCCCAGGCTCGGACGTTGCGGAACGTGAGCTGGTCGTGGATCCCCGGCATCGTCGGCGCATTCACGGCCGTTGCGGTCGAGGCTACAGGGTTGCCAGGCGGCGAGATGACCCGCAGCCCGTCGACCGTCACATCCCGCCGCGGATATAGGGAAGTAACCGAAACGCCCTGCTTTAGCGGGTAGCCAGGATGAAGCAGGCTGTCGAAGATGATCGTGTTGTCTACGATATTGTGATTGTACGTGACGAACGCAGAGTCGTTACCGAACGTCGCGATACCGATCGCCTTGATACGCTTGAACGTGTTGCCGCTGATCAGGGTGTTGTTCACGTCGTCGGTGCGGTTCTCTCCGATCCACATTCCCTGCATAAAATTGTCGACGGTGTTGTTGATGAACTTGTGATTGCTACCGTGGACCTCGTAGCCGACGAGTCCGCCGGTTCCATAGTCATCGACCTGGATGTCGTTGCGGAACGTGCAGCCGGACGCGGTGACATCATCGGCCCACGCGAAGATGAATGAGCAATCGTCGGTGTCGTTGCCGGTGTTCTGCAACAGGCAGTTTTCGAGCTTCCAACGCTTACCGAGCGTCACGCCGTCCGTGTTGGACTGCGCCATGACGATGCACGACACACCGGGGCCGTTCCGAATGGTGAGGCGCCGAAGCTGCACGTCGTCCATGCGAGCAGCGACACGCACGCCATCGACTAGCGGGGTTCCCGATACGTAGATCGCGGCTTGCGGAAACCGGTTGAAGATATGTTCTGCGCGCCGCGGACTGATGCGGTTATTTGCGCCGTTCATGTCCAGCACGACGTCCTCGATCGTCACGTCGTGTGGCGTGCCGTTCGTGCCGAACAGGCACGTCGTGTGGCGTGCCGTTCGTGCCGAACAGGCTCATGAGGCGCGGCGCGAGGTCGGTCGATATGCCGTCGACTACCCGCAATGTAGCACCGGGGCCCGAGAGGTTCATGAAAGGAACAAGGGGAAGCGCGTTCAAACAGTCCCCGGCTTCCGATGCGAAGATGGTATCGGGTCGGACGTTGTAGACACCGGCCGGCAGCACCAGCCGCAACCGCTGCGCAGCGCTGTCGATGATCGCTTTGCGCAGATCCGCGGTCGACTCGTAATCCGTCGTACGCGCCTGGATTGCGGCGTGCTTTGCCGCCGGGATCACGTCGAAGATGCTGGCGATGTCGTTGTTCTTGCTACCCTGATCACGCGTCGGGGCAACGGTCCAACTCGGCTTGGTCGAGATACCCGTCGCGCCCTGCGGCACCCATCCGCCGACAGTCTCGGTCGGGTTATTGTAGGGCCCGTCAGCGTGCGGCGGTACATCGGTATCTCCGACGAGACGCGCCGATTGCCGCGTCGGATCGGACTGCTGCATGGCGGTATAGCTGGTATAGGTGTTGTCAGCCGGTCCGGTCGCCCCGGCTGGGCCGGATGCCAAACCGCTAGCAGACTTCAGCCACCGGCCTACCTGCATGGGAGTGCGGTCGCTCGGACGGAGAACCGTGGCGCCGTCGTCTGCAGCGGACGAACCCGGATCGAAGCGGAACACCCCCTCCAGTCCCACGACCAGGTACAGCGTGCCGCCCGGTATCAACGTCGTGGGGATACGCCGCAGATCGTTCGCAGTTTCAACCTGCGCAAGATTGCCGGGGAAAGTTACGTTGACAGCTGCCACTTACCTGGTCCCTGAATAAGCATAGGTTCAAGGTATTTTAGGCCATCGCCGGGGCTTATAAGTCCCTATTCGCGCCGGGTTCCCGGCGTCTATCCGCCGTCTATTTTGCTAGGCTGCTGACTCTTTAGGGCATGACAAAACCCGCCGAGGCTGAACGTTGAGAACAATCGCGCCTGCCCATGCACGGCTTCCGAAAACTCCGCCGCCCTTCGCGCGTAGAGGCTTCCATAAACCCGGTCCCGCGTGCGCGTAGAGGCTTCGGAAAACTACCCGCCTCGCGTGCGTGCGCGTACTGGTCCGCGGTGCGGCCTCACGCGCGTAGAGGCAGTCAAAAACCAATCTCCGCTTTGCGCGTAGAGGTGTCGGAAAACCTGCCCTCGCGCTCGTTTACCTGTCAGGAATTGCGACTTTAAGGGGTCGCAAAATTCATGACTGCCTCGCGCGCATGCGCGTATTGCTGACGAAACCCTCGCGCGCGTGCGCGGAACTGTGCAGAACCTCGCGCATAGAGGTGTCAGAAAACCCCGCGCGTGGAGGCGTCAAGAAACCCCTTCGGCTCGCGTAATGATCCCGATTAAATCGGCTCGCAATACGATCGGGATTAAATCGGGCCGCGTCAGTGCATCCACTTCGATATTGAGGCATCTAGTTCGCGAATGCGCTGCCTTAGCTCATCGTCGGTCAGATCCTCGTCGCTTGGCGCGGTCGACAGGTTGATGTCCTTCGGGAGTAGCGAGGCGATCACCTTGAGGTATTGGTCGGGCTTCTCCGCCCGTACCCGCTCAATCGCGTCCCGGCCGTACTTCAGGAAGTCCGCCAGCAGCTCAGCAACGAACGCCTCGCCCAACTTGGCGCGCGCACCGGCGGGGCGACCTGCAGGATTGCCGGACTTGCCGGGTTCGAACTTTGCCACCGCCTGCGCTCCTACCTACTCGATACCACTTTGGTTTGCGGCCGCTCGCCTATCCGAGCCTATTTTACGCGCCCCCGCTCGGCACTCCGCCAGCACTATGTCGACCGCCTACGCGCCTGTTGATCCCTGTAGAAACAGGGCTAATGCGTCATACAGAACAGCCGCAAACAGGCCACCGCGCCGACCTATTGTCCCTATTGTAGCTATTGTTTCCCGGCTCTCTCTCAATCTCAGCCTGCGTAGATAGATAGATAGATAGGTCTTTTTTTCGGTACGACGCGAGGGCCAACGGAGGCAGAGAGATTGAGACACGGACACCGAAACAATAGCTACAATAGGGACAATAGCTTTCGTCACCGGCCAAAATCCCAGAGCAGCACGGGCGCGATATTCGGGTGCGTCCCGTGCCCCATGCCACCCCGGATGAACGTAGAGCAGAGCGTGTCATCGCCCCCCGCCAGCGCATAGTCGGCGTTGATAGTGACAAGCGGACGACCGGCTAACCAAACCGCCAGCCCTGAAAACTCCCATTCGTCGCGCGGGCCTACGCCGAATAGGTCATGCACGGACCAGCCTACCCCTATCGCCTTCGCCGCCCATCCTTCACGCGCTACCCGCAGCGCATCGGCAACCACAGGGCGCCAGTGAGCAGCGTTCGCGATCTTCGCCGGGGGCAATAGCGCCTGGAGTTGCCGCAGGTCCGCGGTCAGTTCTGGCGACAGGCCATATTCGGCAGGCGGGCGCTCGTCCGCATCCATTGCGAGCACCCTTGCCGCCATCTCACGCCAGCTAGACATGCGCGCCTCCATGCACCGCCGGATTGACCAGATAGTCTTTCTTGGCGCGGCCGGGTGTGGAGCCCGCCCGACTAGGGGCAGCGCGCAGCCAGTTGATGTCTATCAGCAGCTCGGCCGCTGCATCCATGCTGGCCGCGTCGCCGAAGTGGATCCGGGGATCGGTATAGACCTCACGCGCATTGATCCGCTGAGACCCGTCCTTGACGATCATGCGTGCGACCGCGCGCGCATCCTTGTCGACCTGAGGCAACGCCGCGTCCCCGAACGTGCGGCGGGCGTGTGGCTTGAAATAGTCGTCAACCAGCAGGAGCGAGCGGGCAAGCGACTGTTCCGAGACCCGGCTAGGCTCGGGTCCACCGTCCGCCGCCCATGTGAGCATTTCGAGGATAAGCGCCAGGCGAGCGGCACGTCCGCGCATCTTGCCGAGGAGGGCGGCATAAAGCCCGACCGTCTCGTCTGTGTCCTTCGTGTTGGTCTTTATCCACTCTTCGAAGATCGCGGCCGCTTGCGTCGAGAACGGCAGATCGCGCGCGTCCTCGCTTATCCAAGACAAACGCTCGAGCCTGCGGTAAATCTCGTCGAGCTTGGCGCGATCGGCAACAGACTTCGGGCGGCGGTATTCGATCGGGTCAGGCCATACCCACATGAACCGCGCCGCCAGTCCGTCGTCGCTTGAGTTCAGCAGCGCGTCGCGCAGCTTGTCGGGCTGGATGCCGCCGAGGACGCTAACCCCGTTGAAGGGAACGACGATCGGCTTCGGCAGGCCCTTGCGGTCGACCACGAACTGGCGACCACCATAGGCTTCAAGCCAGAACGGGCGACCGCCTGCCGTGTACCGTTCGAAACTCTCAATCCACCCGGCCAGCTCGTCGCGTAGGTGCAGCGTACCGCTCGGGTTACCCGACAGGATCGCCGCCATTTCCTCCGGCGTCGAATCCTGGACGTATAGGCGTTTGCGCTGTGGAGCGTCGGGCGCTTCTGCCCCGTCCGGCTTGCAAGGCGTAGCCACGCCATCCTTTGCGGCCTGCTTCACCTTCTCCTGCCACAGCTTGCTTTCGGCGCTCGCGCGTTCTGCAACCGCGGCGTAGCTCATAAGCGCCGCCTTGTGCCGCTCCGCTATGTCGACGTCCATCTGGCGCAGGGGAAGAATCGCGGCGTCGAGTGCCGGCGACTTCGCCGACGACGGGCTACCGACGATTGCGTTCCAGAAGATGCAGGGTTCAACCCAGCCATCCCAAGGCTTTACCCACCGCTTGCCGCCAATCAGCGAGGCCGCAACGGCAAGGATACTGGTCGCGACATAATCGACAGGTGCGCCGGCGCCTTCAGCCAGATCCTTCATCAGCGGCCAAAGCGTGCCCATCGTCTCACCAGGGAAGGGGGCAGGGGGCATACGGTTCGCGCGGACGATCGCCATATCGGGGACGCCCCACACCGGCGGGCTATCGTTCCCGTTGAGGGGTACTGGAGCAAAGGGCCGGGCGTCTTCGTAACTCGCCTGGATCGCGGTGGCGTTCATGGCCGCACCCCCATCAACTCGGCGTTGAAGTCGACGAACGGCGATGTCGGACGCATGATACGAACCGACAGACCTGACGCGGCGTACGCTTCGGCAGCCTTCTGCGCTGCCACCTCGCCAGGTGCGTTACCGTCCGCACCGATCACGACCGACCGCACGACATCGGGGAAGGTCATGGCCGGCATCATCGACGTACCCGCCGCGACCCAGACCGAACGGCCCAAACCCTGCACGAGCGTCAGACCGTCTTCCAGCCCCTCGCAGACGAGAATGCTCGCCGACGGTGGCCCGAGCTGGATCGAGCCGCCTATGACGTTGCCGAGGGAGTATTTCACCTTCGGCTTGCGATCGGTGTCCGTCGCCTTCGTCGCCGCCTTACGCCCGTCCTCCGTCAGATACGTGCGTTGCAGTGCGACGAGCTCGCCGGCCGCGTCTGTGACGATCGCAACGAGGGTCGGTAACAATCCCGGCCCATTCGCAGCCAGCACACCGTTCCCCTCAATCTTGGGTGGCTGAAGGCGAGCGAACCGCAACGTGTGTGGCAGGTCGATCGTTATACCGCGCGACCGCAGGTAGATCGCAGCCGGGGTTCCTTCGATCGGCACCGACTCCTTGACGATGCGCTGCGCAATCGGACGCATATCGGCCTTGGGCTTGGCGGGTGCGCGCTGTTGCTCCAGCTCGCGCAACGCGCCGCCATCGAGCATCCCGATCGCCTCCCGCGTCTTCACGTTGTAGGCACGTATGACGAAGTCGATCACGTCGCCCTGGGCGCCGCAGCCGAAGCACTGGAACCGCCGGTCGTCGGCGTAGATCGTCAGCGATGGCGACTTGTCCGGGTGAAACGGGCAGCAACCCTTCCACTCTCGGCCAGCGCGAGCGAGCTTGACGCCTGCCTTGCTAGCGACACCCGACACCGGGAAGCGGTCGCGGATTTGCTGTGTGATTGCCGCAAACGCGGCGCTATCCATGCGCTCGTTCATGCGTAGCGCTCCTGAATTGGGAAACCGTGCTCGACAGACAGGCGCATGGCATAGTCCGACGCCTTGTAGGATTTTCGCCACATGACGCCGACGCCACCGCCGCCAGCTGGAGCCTTCACGCCCACGACGTAGCCGTGCAGCACGGGGAAGACGGCGATAGACCAATGATCCACCTCGTCGCCCATCCCCCGCAGGTCGACCAGCCGCGCCGATGCCGGGAGGCCATACAAGCGCTTCTTGTCCGTAGTCAGGACGAGGCGCGGACTGATGCGACCGGGCTTGACCGGCTGCGCGCGATACCAAGCGTCGAGGGTGGCGGGCTTGTCGCGGTACTCGACATCGACCGGGTTGCCCGTCTTCCTCATGCTGCGCACATGATCCCGCTCGCGCTCGCGCTGGAGGTTCACTGCGGCAACCGCCCGACGCTGGACGTCGTAAGGCTGGCGGTCGGCTATGGAGAGAACAAGGCCACTCATGGCTTGGGCTCGCGCATGTCGTACTGCGGATCGAACGGACGCGTTGCCGCGCCGATAGCCTGGATACCGAGGCGCAAGTTTTCCGCCTTCGCACTCTCCACGGCGATCTTGCATGCTGCGTTGTACGGGCGGGACGTCGCAACCCGGCTGGCGAACGTGGGGCGCCCGTCCTGAAGACGGCGACGAACGACACACCACGTTGAGCGCTCGAGCTGTTGCAGCACGACGAACAGATCGGGGGTGGGGGTCATACTTCACGCTTCGCAGCCACCGCAGCGTCTACCGTTTCAATCAGGTATGTGCTGAGCGCCTGAGCCACTTCACGCGGGTGCGAGTGCATAAGCTGCGTCGTGATGATCGAGGCGGCTGCATCCATAAGGAGCAGGGTCGCGCTCGGGATATGTTGCTCGCTGCCATCGGTCGCGACTTCAACCAGGAACGCAGTCGCGCCGGGGTTCGGTACGTGGTTCATGCTGTCTGCTCCTGCTTGTACTTGGGGAGGACCCAGACAATCGCGGCGACGCCGCTAGCGGCGTTCTTCCTGCGCCGGCCGCTGTCTGCGATGCGCTTGGCGGTGCGAAGTTCGCTGGTGCGAGGACGGACGCGGAACCGGTTCCAGCCGAGAACCGCGGCAATCTCGTCGCATGTGATCCCTTTGGGGCCAGCGTCCGCAATGACGCTGCGCACCATACGTTGTAGCTGGGGGAGATCGCCGTTGATGGCTTCCGCCGCTGCGATCGAGGTATCTACGCCGCGGTGTCCGGCTTCGTTCGGGTAGCTCATGCGTCGCCTCCATCGGCAAGAGGGGGAAAGCCGTGCTTGTTAAGCAGGATCACCAACCAGTTGTGTTGCTTCTCGCTGAGCGGGTTCGCGTCGAAGGCGATGCCCCCTAGGGACTGGCCTTCGCGAGGCTTGAGCGGCTTGCCCGCGGTGAGCAGGGACATTGCTGCACGCTGATGCTCAACCATGCTGGACCTCCCCCCATACAAGGGAAGCGACGAGCGCCGCGGTGCAACCGTGCAACCCGGCGAAATGAAGCCGTTGCAATCGGAGGGCGGAGGTAATATCTGCGGTGCTGCTGTTGTTTTGTAGTTTCCGAGAGGGTCGCCCTGCCAGGCGGCCTTTCTCATTTCTGGGCTGCGGCGCCCTTGCCGTTGCGATTGCCATAGCCAATCACGCAGCCACGCCAGCTACGAACGCCTTCAGGTCGTCCAGCTGATAGAAGCGACGACCACCTACCTTGCGCGACGCAGGGCCCTTACCCAATCGATGATATTCCGCGAGCGTCTTTGGCGCGAGTCCGAGGAACCGCGCCGCATTGATACGGTCGACCCGTCCATCGGGAAGAACCATCACCCTGACTTCGTCCATTGTATTACTCCTGCACGCGCTTGCTTGCTGCGTGGTAAGTATGGGAACCCATCGGACCTTGCAAGAACTCACGTGTTTTCCTATTACGCACTAATTCGAACGGAGACGGTGACGATGGCGAGAGTAGGCAGACCTGCGGAGCGGGAGTCCGCGAAGCTCGCGCCCCTGAACATGCGGACCAGCCCCCAGCTACGTGCGCAGATCGAGAAAGCAGCCGATGACAACGGGCGTTCGCTTACCCAGGAGGTAGAGCGCCGGCTGATGACGTCGTTCATCTTTGACGAGGTGCGCGGCGGGCAGCACATCAATGCCTTTGCAAATATGCTTTCCTCAACCATCCACCGTTTGGAGGTACGGTTCGGCAAGCGGTGGGTGGACGACCCCGAGACCTTCGCCGCGGTAAAGGCGGCGACTTTCCGGCTATTGGACTGGGACAGCCCGCGTATTGATCCGGGCGCAGCCTATCACGAGTGGCAGGAGGCCAAGGGGCAACGCATGGCAGCGCAGGCCGAGTTGGCGCAGTTCCAGGAGCGTACCGGCGCGATGTCGCCGCTGGGCGCACTGATCGCAGCAGGGACACCGGGCGCGCCTAAGGGCACACGAGGGAGTGAGGATGACCAGAAGCGCGCGGCCGAGCTGGAGCGTAACGTCTCAGCCGCCCTCGCTGCCGAAGTGGCCGCAAGCGATCGGTTCGAGCGGGACAGTAAAGGATTGTTCCAGCGGACCGACGCGGCGGAGAAGATTGGCGCCAGCGCCGCAGCTTTGACTTTTGAGGAGGTCGGACCAACAAGGAAGGTTGATGGCTCTTAAATTCGCACGCCTCACGCGCCCAGCGATCCGGGCGCTACCCGCAGGCGGTAAGCTGGCGGAGCACGGCATAACGGCCGAGCGGCAGGCGAACGGCGACGTTCGCTATACGGTCAACATCATGGTCGACAGCCAGCGTATCCACCGCGTCGTCGGTCGAGAGAGCGAGGGTGTCACGCGCGAGCAGGCGGAGCGCGCTATTGAATCGTTCCGCACGAAGGCGAGGGAAGGGCGGCTAGACCTGCCCGCCGCACGCAAGGCCCATCAGCTACTAGCCGACGCCGCCGACGAATACATAAAGCGGCTGGAGGAGAGCGGGGGCAAGAACGTCAAGATAAAGGCGCGGCAGTTCCGCATGTACCTGAAGCCCGAACTAGGCCGGGAGCGCCTGGACAAGCTGACTGAGTTTGGCCTGAAGAAGTACCGGAAGAAGCGCACAGCGGACGGCGCCAGCGAAGCAACCGTGAACCGCGAGCTGGCGACCCTCTCTCACTTCTTGCGATCGGCCGCGGAATGGAAATGGATCAAGCGCGACGACGTGCCGGCGATCCCGAAGGCACCGGAGCGCCGCAAGACAATCACGATCCTAACTGACGATCAAAGCGAAGCGCTCATGCAAGGCGCGATCGGCGACCAGGATGCCCGCGTGTGGCTGTTCGTGGCGTTCGGCCTCAATGCCGCAATGCGCCACCGCGAGATCCTGTCCGTTCGCTATGACCAGATCGACTTCGCGAATCGGCGCATCTTCATCCCCGAGGCGAAGGCGGGCGAGCGCGAGCAGCCGATAACGGCCGCCCTCGCAAGCGCGCTCGAGAAGCAGCGCAAGATGGAAGACAAGCCCGACGACTGGGTGTTCCCGACACTGAACGCAAAGCAGTCCAACGATGGGCACCGCACGAACATGGCGCGTCCGTTCCTGCGATCGGTCATCCGGGCGGGGCTCGATCCCGACAAGGTGACGCCGCACACCATGCGTCACACGGCGATAACGCGACTGGTGAAGGCTGGTGTCGATCTGCCGACGATCCAGCGTATCAGCGGGCATAAGACGCTGGCGATGGTCCTGCGCTACACGCACGTACACGGCCTGCACATCGACGCAGCGATCGACGCGCTGAGCCGACCAATTCCCGACGCAGTTACACAGGAATTACACACGCCCGTAAAAAGCGCTGTCGAAGCAGTGGGTAAAATCGTTCCACTAAAGCGCCGTAAATCAGCGGCTTAGCAACTGGAGGCCCGACCGGGAATCGAACCCGGGTGCGAGGATTTGCAGTCCTCTACGTCACCACTCCGCCATCGGGCCCCGATTGCGTGAAGGCGGCGCAAATGCTTCGTTTTTTCACTGCGGTCAACCGCAGTTTGTGGCCTGCGGTGGAATAATCGTGTCCGACCAGGCCCGCCGCCACCGCGGCCGGCGGAATCGGGTACGGAATGGCGCGAGGACAGCTCTTTCGTGACTCGCACACGTCAGCGTCTTTGCTTAGGGTTAAGTGCAACGACGAGAACGGCTTGGGGGCGGCGCTTGAGGACGGACAGGATTGCGGGCGGCACGAATACGTCGGGGGTCGATGACGAGGTGTTCGCGATGCCGTCGGGCATGGCAATCCGGTATGACCGGCCCGCCGCCGCGCTCGCCGACTATATCACCGGCTATCACGTCTATCGAACCGACACGGGTACCGAGGCAGGGCAGGTCGACTGGTTCCTGCCGGCGACGGCCAACGTGCGGATCGCGATCGATGCCGGACCGATCGCGGTCTCGATCGGTCGGCGAACCTATGATCCGTTGCCCGTGGCGAGCCTGTTCGGGCCGACGAACCAGGCGTTGAAGGCGGTGACGCATGGCGGCGTGATGATCGGCTTCGGGATCAGCGCGCTGGGATGGGCGCGATTGTTTCGGCGATCGGCCGGCGACTTCCGCAACCGCATCGTGCCGCTGGAAGACGTGCTCGGGAAGGCCTTCACGCGCGATCTCGTAGCGGCCTTGCAGGGCGCGCCGGACGATGCGGCCGTCGCGCCGATCCTCGATGCGATGCTGCTGGCGCGGCTGGGGGCGCCGCATGCCGATGCGTCGCAGATCCGGCAATTGATGGAGATACTCGCGAGCGACGGACCGACCGACATCGCATCCGTCGCCGCACAGCTCGACATACCGACGCACGCGCTGCGGCGATTGTCGGTGCGCCACTTCGGGTTTCCGCCCAAGATGCTTCTCTTGCGCGCGCGGTTCCTTCGGTCGTTCGTCCGGCTGATGATGGCCGGCGGCGAGGCGGATTATACGACGATCGACCGCTCCTATTTCGATGCGTCGCATTTCCTCCGCGATTCGGCGACGTTCCTGGGAATGACCCCGCGGCGTTTCATGGCGCTGACCAAGCCGTTCCTGAAAGCGAGCCTGCGGGCGCGGAATGCAGTGCTGGGATCGCCGACGCAGGTGCTGCACGACATCGAAAAGGCGCCGGCCCGCGATGCGCAGCCGCGCGACTCGACCCGCGCGACGCAACAGCGGGTCATTTCGCGGGACGGTTCCGCGATCGGGTGCTAAGGACAGGCGCAGAGGTGTTGCCGGGATTTCTCGTGCGCCCTCGACGCCCCGTTCGCGGCATCTCGGTGTCACACGGGCGGGCGGGGCGTCTCCCGGTCCCCGCAGGCGCGCTGCCGACGCCCGTGTGAATCGTGGCGAAATCCGACCAACCGATGCTTGGCGTCGCCGCGCCCACGCGATAACAGACACACCATATCCGGCCGCGCGATATCGGAGCGATCCGAAACAAGTGTATTGCGTGGCTAAAACAGTTGTGCGACAGGATGCGCCATGACGACGACGACTCTCGATACTCCTTCGCTCGCAGCCGATACCCATGAGATCGGCGGGACTACCGTGTCCATGGCTCCCGCAACGTTCGACACGATGCGTCACGCGATGGTGGCGAGCCAGTTGCGCACCAACGCAGTCAACGACCAGCGCGTCGTCGCGGCGATGGCACGCGTGCCGCGCGAGGCGTTCATGCCCGCCGACGTCCGCGCACTCGCATACCGCGACGCGACGATCCCGCTGGGTGGCGGACGCTATGCCAATCTGCCGATGGCGACCGGCCGTTTGCTCACCGAAGCCTATCTGACCGCGACCGACCGTGTCCTGCTGATCGGTGCCGCGACCGGCTACACCGCGGCTGTGCTGGCCGAGATCGTCGGCTCGGTCGTCGCGGTCGAGAGCGATCCTGCCTTGCTGGCGATCGCCCGCGAGGCACTTGCCGGAACCGGTAACGTCGAACTCGTCGAGGCACCGATGCAGGACGGCCATGCCACCGGCGCGCCCTATGACGTGCTGATCGTCGATGGGGCGATCGAGACCGTGCCCGACGCGCTGATCGCGCAGGTCAAGTCGGGTGGTCGTGTGACGGCAGGGATCGCCGAGCGCGGACTGACCCGGCTCGCATCGGGCCGCAAGACCGATGGCGGGTTCGCGCTCTCGGCGTTCGTCGATGTCGAATGCGTGAGCCTGCCTGGCTTCGACGCCCCCAAACCCTTCCGGTTCTGAGCAGAAAACCATGGCCCGCGCCGCACTTCTCCGCAGTCTGCTCCTGAGTGTTGCGCTGACGTATAGCGCTGCACCACTCCATGCGGAGACGCTGCGAGAGGCGCTGGTCAAGGCGTACAACACCAACCCGACGATCACGGCACAGCGGGCAACCCTGCGTGCCACCGACGAGAACGTCCCGATTGCGCGCGCGTCCGGACTTCCGTCAGTCAACGCCACCGGCGACTATACCGAATTCGTCGTTACCGCGGCGAACAGCTTCACCGCCTTGCCGCGTCAGGTCGCGGCGCGCGCGAACGTCTCGGTGCCGCTGTACCAGGGCGGGCAGGTCCGCAATTCGGTCGCCGCGGCAAAGACCCGCGTCGAGGCAGGCCGCGCGACGCTGCGAAGCACCGAAGCCGACCTGTTCACCAACGTCGTCGCTGCGTACATGGACGTGATCCGGGACGAGGCGATCGTCGGCTTGAATACGCAGAACGTCCGCGTGCTCGACGTCAACCTCCAGGCTAGCCGCGATCGTTTCCAGGTCGGCGACCTGACGCGCACCGACGTGGCGCAGTCCGAGGCGCGGCTCGCACTGGCCCGCGCACAGCTCCAGTCCGCGCAAGCCAATCTGATATCGAGCCGCGAAAGCTATATCCAGTTCGTCGGGACGCCACCCGGCTCGCTCGATGCCCCCCCGACGCTGCCGCATCTCCCCGACAGCCCGGCCTCGGCCGTCACCGTGGCGATCGACAACAACCCGGTGCTGATCGCCGCCGCCAAGGAGCGGGACGCGACCCGCTACGACGTCGGCGTCGCCCGCGCGAGCCGCCTGCCGCAGATCAGTGCGGTCGGGGGCGCCAGCTACACCAACTATCTCGGCTCCGCGTCGAATGCCGACGGCAGCGCCATCACCTTCCCCAACGTCAACAAGTCGGTGCAGGCCGGGCTGTCGCTGACGCTGCCGCTGTTCCAGGGCGGGCGCCCCGCCGCGCAGGTTCGTCAGGCCGAGGCGTTCCAGTCGCGCGCGATCGAGAACGTCACCGCGACCGAGCGCAACGTCATCGCGCAGGCGCGCTCCGCCTACGCCGTCTGGCGCTCGTCCGAGCAGGTGATCCAGTCGTCCGAAACCGCGGTCAACGCGAACAAGCTCAGCCTCGAAGGCGTGCGTGCGGAGAACAGCGTCGGGACGCGCACGATCCTCGACATCCTCAACGCCGAGCAGGAATTGCTCAACAGCCAGGTCACGCTCGTGACCGCGCGGCGCGATGCGTATGTCGCGGGCTTCGCGCTGCTAGCCGCGATGGGCCAGGCCGAGGCGCGCGATCTCGGGTTGGACGGCGGCGTGCTCTACGATCCGGTCGCCAACTACAACCGCGTCCGCCACAAGATCTGGGATTTCGGCGGCGACGGCGAGCCGGTGCCGGTCGCCACCCGCACCGCGCAGTCGCCCGCGCAGAACGCCACGGTCCAGGCGCAGTACGACCCGTTGCTCGATACGCCGGTTGACAGGAACCCCGCCTTGACGACAGGTAAGGACGCGCCGAGCCGCCAATAGGGGCGCGCGGGGCTACGGGGTTTGGGATGGTCCGGATGGGGGATGTCAACGGCGAGCCGTCGATGGAGGAAATCCTCTCGTCGATCAAACGCATCATCGCGGAAGAGGGCGATACGCCCGGCCGGTCGCGTCGCCCAACGCGCGCGACGTACGCGCCGGTCGATCTGGATCCGGCCTATTTCGACGGCGACCATGACGACGACGAGATTCTCGAACTGAGCGACCCCATGCCCGATCGTACGCCGCGTCCGCCCAAGTCTCCGGTGCTCAGCGCCGCCGATACCCCGCCCGAACCACGCCACGTCGCGCCGCAAATGACCCCCCAGATGACATCGCCAAAGCCCGCCCCTAGTGCCAAGCCGCAGCCGGCCACCGATGCCGCGGCGGAGCCGATCGTCTCGCGCCACACCGCCGCTGCAACGCGCGCGCCGCTCGAGGCGTTGACGCGGATGATGGTAAAACCCGAAACCGGCAATGACGGCACGCTCGAGGGCCTGGTGCGCGAAATGCTCCGCCCGATGCTGCGCGAGTGGATCGACGCCAACCTTCCCAACATGGTCGAGGATATGGTCTCGCGTGAGATCGCCAAGATCATGAACCAGCAGCCCTAGGCTCTGAAGTGACGGGCACGGACGCGAGGCTGGTTTCCTCGCGTCGCGCTCGCTAAGGCTCGGCGCATGAGCGAGCTTCCCAAAACCTTCGACCCGGCCTCCATCGAATCGCGCTGGTATGCGCATTGGGAGGCGAGCGGCCAGTTCCGCCCCGATCGGCCGAACGCCGAGCCGTGGACGATCGTCAACCCGCCGCCCAACGTCACGGGTTCGCTGCACATCGGCCATGCGCTCGACAACACGCTGCAGGACATCCTCACGCGCCACGCCCGCCTGAAGGGCAAGGATGCGCTGTGGGTGGTCGGCACCGATCACGCGGGCATCGCGACGCAGATGGTGGTCGAGCGTCAGATGGGCGCGCTAAGCCCGCCGCAGAAGCGCACCGACATGACGCGCGAGGAGTTTGTCGCGAAGGTCTGGGCGTGGAAGGAAGAGAGCGGCGGCGAGATCACGCAGCAGCTCCGCCGGCTCGGCTGCTCGATGGATTGGGCGAACGAGCGCTTCACGATGGACGAGGGCTTTTCGAAGGCCGTCCTGAAAGTGTTCGTCGACCTTCACAAGCAGGACCTGCTGTACCGCGACAAGCGCCTGGTGAACTGGGATCCGGGCCTCGGCACCGCGATCAGCGACCTTGAGGTCGAGACGCGCGAGATCAAGGGCAGCTTCTGGCACCTGCGCTATCCGCTCGAAGACGGATCGGGCTTCATCGAAGTCGCGACCACGCGGCCCGAGACTATGCTGGCCGACATGGCGGTGGCGGTGAATGGCGCGGACGAGCGCTACACCGCGCTGATCGGCAAGCAGGTGAAGCTGCCGATCACCGGCCGGCTGATCCCGATCATCGCCGACGACCATGCCGATCCTGAGTTGGGATCTGGCGCTGTCAAAATCACGCCGGGACACGACTTCAACGATTTCGAGGTCGGCAAGCGGGCAGGGATGGCCGCCGGGTCGATGCTCAACATGCTCGATGCGAAGGCGCGTGTCGTCCAGGTGTCCGACGGGTTGATCCCCGCCGACCTGCTCGGGCTGACCACTGCCGAAGCGCGGAAAGCCGTCGTCGCGCGGCTGAAGGACGAAGGCTTCCTGATCGCGCACCTCGACAAGGACGGCGAGGAGCACGACGCCGAGCCGCGGACGATCCAGACCCCGTATGGCGATCGCTCGGGCGTGGTGATCGAGCCGTGGCTGACCGACCAATGGTATGTCGACGCGAAGACGCTCGCCCAGCCCGCGATCGAGGCGGTCCAGACCGGCGCGATCGATATCGTCCCGAAGACCTGGGAGAAGACGTTCTTCAACTGGATGGACAACATCCAGCCTTGGTGTGTGTCGCGGCAGCTTTGGTGGGGACACCAGATCCCGGCATGGTTTGGCCCGGACGGAACGCCGTATGTGGCGGAGACCGAGGCGGAAGCGCAGGCTCTCGCGGGCGAAGGGGTGAGCCTCACGCGCGACCCCGACGTCCTCGACACCTGGTTCTCCTCGGCCCTCTGGCCCTTCGCCACACTCGGCTGGCCCGAGGCGGGTGCCGTTCCCTCTCCCCTCCGGGGAGAGGGCCAGGGTGAGGGGCAGCCAAGCAGCGCAGCGCCCGGTACGGGGGCGCCCCCCCCCCCCCCCCCCCCCCCGCCGGGGGGGGGGGGGGGGGCGGGGGGGGGGGGGGCCCCCCCCCCCCCACCCCCGAGGGGGGAAACCAAAAGCTGAATGGGGTGAGGCTGGTGG